>NZ_SZNH01000001.1 GCF_005869855.1 Nostoc sp. PA-18-2419
GATATTGATATTTCCCACTCACTAGCAATGTGGAAGTAAGTTCGGTATTCCCGCCAATATTGTAAGCAAACTAAAGCTTGGTCTTCCAAGCTTAACTTGTTTGGATAACCTCGTGTTTGCTTCAAATTAGCTGCATCTTTTAACACCTTAATCATTTCATCAAACGTGCGTTGTTGCACCCCAACCAAACGTTTGAACTGCCGATTCGATAACTTTTTTGTTTGCTCGTATCGCATAAGTAGATTGATTCAAGCGACAAAACCCAATATCATACCATAAAATATTTTTGCAAGAGGTCTATTATGTACTAAAGGGTGTAACTACGGCTGTAGATTTAAATTTAGTGTAAAACTGATAACTTAAAAGTTACTTTTTCAGGAATTATTTATGACTCGGATGTTTCGGCGGTATCATCGTCAGATTGCGATCGTGTTGTGTTTGCCATTATTTCTGACTGTGCTAACTGGTATGAGTTTTACCATTGCCCATGAATGGTTGCACCAAGATGAGTTGGGCGAATTTATCTTGGGATTACACACCTTAGAAATCTTGCATTTAGAGAAAATTTATCCGCTTTTAAATGGTTTGGGATTAGTGGGCTTGTTGATTACTGGTTTAAGTATGACAGGCTTATTTCGTCAACGAGCCTAATCACCTTCGTAATTTATTGAACTTAACTCACCTGATGCAGGTAGCTGAAGCTCAGATGATTTGCTGTGTGGATATCTAGAATAGGCGCCGTAATTACTTTTTGCTGCTGCAAAATAATGAAACTTAACATATCTTGATTTAGTAATCGTCTTCCAAACTGAATTTCAAGCTACAACAGAGAAAATGGTATCGGCTATTGCAATTTTATGAACTTACCATTACGGACGTTGGGAGTTTTGCCAAATGCGTGGACAGTGAATGACGCCATTGCAGATATCACTCGTCCGCAAAAGACTCCACAATCCGTTATCTTAGCAACAGAAACCAAAACCCTGCGCTTAGACTTGGCAAAAGCTGCGATCGTCATCATTGATATGCAAAACGACTTCTGTCACCCTGACGGTTGGTTAGCGCATATCGGTGTCGATGTCACTCCAGCCCGTCAGCCCATCGAACCTTTAAATAGCTTACTGCCAGAACTGCGTGCTGTTGGGATTCCAATAATTTGGCTAAATTGGGGGAATCGCCCCGACTTACTCAACGTTAGTGCAGCTTCGCTTCACGTCTACAATCCTACAGGCGAGGGCGTAGGCTTGGGCGATCCCTTACCCAAAAACGGTGCTAAAGTACTCATGGCGGGTAGTTGGGCAGCAGCAGTGATAGACGAACTACAACCGCTACCCGAAGATATTCTTATAGACAAATACCGGATGAGTGGCTTTTGGGACACTCCCTTAGACAGTATCTTGAAGAATCTGGGAAAGACGACACTATTTTTTGCTGGTGTCAACGCTGATCAATGCGTCCTAACTACATTATCTGATGCCAATTTTTTAGGATATGACTGCATATTAGTTAAAGACTGCACCGCCACTACATCACCTGAATATTGTTGGTTGGCGACATTGTACAACGTCAAACAATGCTTCGGTTTTGTTACAGATTCTCAAGCGATTTTAAAAGTGCTAAGTGGGGAGACGCGATGAATTGCGTCTGTACAGGATAATAGCTCTCATTTCTGCGTCTCTGCGCCTCTGCGTGAGATTAATAAATTTAATTTTCATAACCATCAATAACTTTAAGGGGATAAATAAATGCAAGCTAGTCGTTGTGTAATTCCTATTATCAAATCTCCCGAAGATTACCAAGTATATCGCATAAGTTCTAATGACTCTAATCGCTTAGCAATTATCTTTGATTCTACTAATGCAAATACTTCCTTAACTTGCTGCGTAGAAATCTTCGATATCGGCGGACAAACACCACCAAATCGCCATCAGTGGGCAGTAGAAATGTTTTTTGTCCTCAAAGGTGAAGGAACAGCGATGTGTGATGGCAAGATTGCTAACATCAAAGCTGGAGATAGTTTATTAGTCCCTCCTACTGGGACACATTTAATTAAAAATACAGGTTCTTCTCGCTTGTATACCCTAACTGTAATGGTTCCAAATGAGGACTTTTCTGAATTAATTCGCAGTGGAATTCCAGTCGAATTAGATGCAGAAGATATGGCAGTATTAGGGAGATTAGATGCTTTAATACCTTCTTGAATAAGAATTAAAAATACAGAATTTGCATATTAAAGACTGAATAAATCGCCGTCTCTTGCCTTAACCAAACAATTTATGATCTGCAAGTCGTTGCCGACGCGAGTGTTGGCGACTGGAGTCCATTGGTGCCAATTGGCAATGCTGACGAAGTGATGAGTATTTTAATTTGTCAGATTTTAATGCGATAAGCAGTTGAAAAATTCAGATCCCCGACTTTTTAGAAAAGTCAGGCTTCTGTAATATCGTAGGCTTATTGTTTAAATTGACGCGAGGATACAGAGAAAAACAAATAACCAATGACAAATGATAATTAACATATGGCAACACTCTTCAAGATAGTCATTGGCCCTTGTTCTTTGAGAAGTTGCATTTCTGCTGCATTCTTGACTAACAAAGCACCAGCGAATCCTAAGGAATTCACAGAAATGGTGTGGAAATGCTCTTGCGATCGCGGTACAATCAACATCCATTCTCGTGTGATTAGCAAATTATAAGCACTCAATTGCGTTGCATCCAAACCCACAGCCTCTAACAAGGTATGATAAATTTTCAGTGTTGCTTGACCTCCTGTCAATGGAGACTCAACCCAGTAAGGATTTAGAGGTGCGAAGGCATGTAAAAAAGGAAGTTTTGGTATTGTGATGGAGTTCTGAAATTGTGCTTCCTTTAGCAAAGGTTCAAAAGGTATCTGCAATCCTTCAGGTGCAAGTGGTAGTGGAACTAATTGTAAGTGCTTGTGTCGCTGACTGGCACCTGCGCTTTTGCCACTGTTGTAGAATCCTAAACCATCAAAATCAGCCAGACATGCCCACATCGCCGTAAAATCTTCCAAGGTGAGTAAACTTTCCTGTTCCTCAAACTTGCGGGTAATAATTAGCAAATGATAATCAACAACATTGAATTTATTTAGAAGACATATATGAGTATCGGAGATCTTTGCCACAAATAAATCTTCTTCGTAAGGTAAGAAAGGGTTAAATTCTTGACCTGAAGTAGATTGTTTTTCTTGTTTTTCCTTAGCTACCTTTTTACGATTCAAGTTAGACAAAATCCGCACTAAAAAGCGCACATCATCGTCTTCCACAAACTCAAATTCTGTCGGTATCGATAACAGTGCTCTACATTTTAAAGCATATTCAGTCCGCTGTTTGACACTTGACCATAAAGTATTAGGCTTAAGTAATATTTTATTTTCTACCATTTCTATACATTTTTAAGTATGCTGAAATATTTTAATTTTTTATTAACTTTTATACATGTATTTCTGATAAAATAATATCACAAATACGAAAAATAGTTAAAATTGTTGTATTGTTTAACCAATGCAAGAATTTTAAATTTGCTGTCAAGGGTTAGCTAGAAAGAAACATCTATAAGATTTACTCCAGCTACAAGCCACGAGACATCTAGCTTGCTTGTTTAGTGGGAGTATCAAAAAATTCTATTATTCAAAATCCCAAATTTAAAATTGACACAGGAAATACCTAAGATACCTATGACTAAAGTCATAAATTTCAATATGCTACACTTGCCATTCTAGCTTTTGAGTTCTTTAGTACAAAAAATCAAACCTTTCACAATAACTCAATATCTCTGCAACAAAACTGTCATAAATAATATCTACATTATTAATACATACTAAGATATGCTTCCAAACAGCAATGCAAAACCAATCTCACGAAGGAAAACACCCATCAAATAGCATTTTATCTAATACTGCTGACACCAAATACCATAATCCAGCACCGTGGAAGAAGGCTGCTGCCTCTCTGTCACTGGTGCTACTGGGATCGGGTATGACATTAGCAGGCGGCTATCTGGCTGGACACCCGCAGCAGGTGTCTGATACTGCATCTAATTTGGCAGTCGGTCGAGTCAATGCTGCCCCTCCAATACCAGCTAGCACAGATCCTAATTTTGTGACACAGGTAGTGCAAAGGGTGGGACCTGCTGTAGTGCGGATTGACTCTTCCCGAACTATAAAAAGTCAGTTACCAGATGAATTTAATGATCCTTTTTTCCAGCGCTTTTTTGGTTCCCAACTCCCACAACAACAAGACCGGGTAGAACGGGGTACTGGTTCAGGTTTTATCATCGGTGCTGATGGTCGTATTCTCACAAATGCCCACGTAGTAGATGGGGCGGATACGGTAACAGTGACACTCAAGGATGGACGCACCATGCAAGGTAAGGTGCTAGGAAAAGATGAGTTAACCGATGTGGCTGTGGTGAAGATTCAAGCAGATAATTTGCCGACAGTAGCTTTGGGTAACTCAGACCAACTGCAACCAGGAGAATGGGCGATCGCGATCGGCAATCCCCTTGGGCTAGATAATACAGTAACAACCGGAATCATCAGTGCTACTGGACGCACTAGCAATCAAATCGGCGCTCCCGATAAGCGAGTAGAATATATTCAAACCGATGCTGCAATTAATCCTGGTAACTCTGGTGGCCCTTTGCTAAATTTCCGTGGCCAGGTAATTGGGATGAATACAGCCATTATCCAAGGGGCACAAGGATTAGGCTTTGCCATTCCCATTAATACAGCACAACACATTTCTAGTCAATTAATAGCTACAGGCAAAGTTCAACATCCTTATTTAGGAATTCAGATGGTGGGCTTAACGCCTCAACTCAAACAAAATATCAACTCAGATCCCAATAGTGGTTTGAATGTCAGTGAAGATAAAGGTGTATTAGTTGTAAAAGTTATGCCAAATTCCCCAGCGGCTAAAGCTGGAATACGTGCTGGTGATGTTATTCAAAAGCTGGGCAGTCAATCAGTTACAGATGCCAGTAGCGTCCAAAAGGCTGTAGAAAATAGTCAAGTTGGGGGAGATTTACGCCTAGAGTTACGTCGTAATGGGCAGAATATTACCCTAGCGGTGCAGCCTGGTGCTTTCCCCGCGCAAGTACAATAAAAGTTTTTGAGTCAAGGTGAAATTTAAAGGATGGGTGAAATACCCATTCTTTTTTTTAAGTTAGACTTTACGAAGTGTTACCTTGTTGGCAAAAACTAGCCAGACATAACAAGGATTGAGCAAAGCTCTACTTTTGATGAATAAAATGTTTTCTTGATAACCAATTTAACCCCATAATCACAATGTTTGAAAGGAATGACTAACATCCGGGATTATCGTTGTTTTCATTTACTCTAAGAGCTACGGAAACTGTACATCATTACCGTATCTAGTGAAACAAGACATTCTTTGTCAATTCAGTAATCAACAGCGATGAGAAGCTAATTGTACATTTGCCAAGCTGTTGGAGATACAAAAGGATAGAAAAAGAGCGATCGCTTAATTTTACCAATACCAAAAAAAGAAGCCTGAGTCAGTCAAGCTTCTTAATGAAAAACAAGTAACGTAATTGTGATTACTTCACAGTCACCTGACCGCCAGCTTCTTCAATACGCTTCTTAGCGTCTTCGGCAGCATCTTTAGGAACACCTTCCTTAACTGGTTTGGGTGCAGCTTCCACTAAGTCTTTAGCTTCTTTCAAACCCAGACCTGTCAATTCGCGGACAATCTTCAGTACGGCAATCTTCTTATCAGCTGGAACTGATTCGAGAACCACGTCAAACTCGGTTTTTTCTTCTACTGGTTCAGCAGTTTGGGTGGCTGGGCCTGGCCCGGCCATCGCCACGCCAACAGGTGCAGCAGCACTCACACCGAAGGCTTCTTCAATTTGCTTGACTAACTCAGCTGCTTCCAACAAAGTCAGGGATTTGAGTTTTTCCAAAATTTCATCGGTTGTAGTGGACATTGATATAACTCCTGTAATGGGTGATTATTTATTTAGTCATTGGTGATTAAGTTATTAGTCATTAGCTGTAGACTTTTAACCGAGCGACCACTAACTTTATTCGGCAGTACTTTCGGTGCTATCACCTTTTTCTGCATCGGCCACAGCCTGCAAAGCACGAGCCAGTGAACCGGGAACTTCATTGATACCCACAGCAATCTTGGTGGCCAACGAATTAATCGCTCCAGCAATTTGACCCATGAGTTGTTCCTTAGATGGCAAGTCTCCTAGAGCCTTGACATCCGGTTCTTTGAGTAGGCGACCTTCCATAACACCGCCGCGAAGTTCTGTCTTCTTGGTGGCTTTTTGGAAGTCTTGATAAGCCTTAATTGCGGATGAAAAATCTTCTTTGACTAACAAAAAAGCTGAAGAACCTTTGAGCAGTTCTGATAAGGGCTGCCATTTTTCCTGACCTTCGATGGCAATGCCCATTAGGGTATTTTTAGTTACCTTACATACAGTGCCACTAGGACGTAGCCGCCGCCGTAAGTCAGTAATTTCAGCAACCGTTAGCCCTTGATATTCGATTACCAGTGCCAAAGTTGACTCACTCAAAGTTTCTTTGAGGTCAGCTACGATCTCTTTTTTATCTTCTATCGTTCTACCCATTCCAATCTCACCTCCTCAAAACAATCAGCGATTTCCCTACTTGTGCGTTTTTCTCAACTCAATCGAAAACAACAAACCCCAGCTAACATAGCCGGGGTTGTATTAGTAAAAACTTTGACGCCATAGTTATCACACTGATATCAGTGGTAATTTTGGCAATTCGAGTTTTCTACCTCGGCAGGATATTAAGCTATTAGCACCTGCTGTCTCCGGCTTTGACTATTTAATTTTGTCCTTTGTCGTAAGTCACTTGTCCTTATTTTTATAAATGACTAATGACTAAAATTATGCTGCTTCGCTGAGTTTCAAATCTCGTAGGGCACTGATATCAACTTTTATCGATGGTCCCATCGTAGCAGATACAAAAAATGTCCGCCAATAGCGACCTTTAGCGCCTGAAGGACGGTTACGGTCAATTG
Organism: Nostoc sp. PA-18-2419; assembly: GCF_005869855.1. Classification (GTDB taxonomy): domain Bacteria; phylum Cyanobacteriota; class Cyanobacteriia; order Cyanobacteriales; family Nostocaceae; genus Nostoc. Next base: position 7,037 of record NZ_SZNH01000001.1, read on the forward strand.
TTTCTTGCAACGCCTTCAGGTTGACTAACAAATCTTCAGGCGAGAAGGATGCCTTACCAAACATAACATGGACAATGCCAGTGCGATCAGCTCGGAATTCTAATTTACCAGCTTTAAATTCAGCGATCGCACTTGCGATATCAAATGTCACGGTTCCACCTTTGGGCGATGGCATCAAACCACGAGGACCAAGCAACTTACCCAACTTTGCCACCTGTGGCATGACATCAGGTGTGGCAATCAGCTTGTCAAAGTCCATCATGCCTTTTTGAATATCATTAATTAGTTCTTCTGAACCAGCTATGTCAGCACCAGCATTTGTTGCTTCTGTTACTTTTTCACCTCTAGCAATCACTGCTACCCTAATAATCTGTCCTGTACCTTTGGGTAGTGCTACCGTTGTCCGCAACTGTTGGTCTGTATACTTGGGGTCAATTCCTAGCCGGATATGCGCTTCAGCGGCTTCAGAAAATTTAGCTGTTGCTGTGTCTTTTAAAAGGGCTAAAGCCTCTAAAGGCTGATAATCCTTCTCTTCTACTTTTGCTTGCAGCGCTTGCAAACGACGCGATACTTTTTTTGTCATTTTTTCTCCTGGGGTAATTCCGAAGCTTTGCTTCTCCCCCGATACAATTTTGTCTTTTGTCCTCTGTTCCAAAGTTCTGATCGCTGGAAGCCGCGGCTCAGACTTTGCACTTTGTCATTTGTTCTTTATGTAAAGCAAATTACTAATGACCAATGACTAATGACCAATAATTAATCCGTAACTGTTACACCCATATTCTTAGCTGTTCCTTCCACAATCTTCATCGCCGCTTCTATGTCGTTGGCATTGAGGTCAGGAAGTTTCGTTTGGGCTATTTCTTGCAGTTGCGCTCTGGTAATTTTTCCAACTTTCTTTTTGTTGGGTTCATTCGAGCCTCTTTCAATTTTCGCCGCCTTGCGAATCAGTACTGACGCTGGTGGTGTCTTGAGTACAAAGGTGAAACTCCGGTCTTCAAAAACGGAAATTTCTACGGGTATTACCGTTCCAGCTTGGTCTGCTGTTTTGGCGTTGTACTCTTTGCAGAACATCATGATATTGACGCCGTGTTGACCCAAGGCGGGGCCTACTGGCGGTGCTGGGTTGGCTTTTCCGGCATTTAAGGCCAATTTAATGACCGCCACTATTTTCTTCGCCATTTGTATTTAGCTCTGTTTCTCTACCTGATTAAATTCCAATTCTACTGGTGTATCCCTACCAAAAATCGAGAGCAAAGCTTTGAGCTTACTCCGCTCTGGAGAGACTTCAATCACCTCGCCTTCAAAATCTTTAAATGGACCAGAAAGCACGATTATCTTATCACCAGTGGCCATATCAATTTTGACGATCGGTTCTTGTTCACTGGTTTGTTTGAAGATCCGCTCTACTTCTGAAGAACTTAGTGGTATGGGGTTGACATGACCGCGACCCTTGCTACTGCCACGTTTTTGTTCCGAGCCAACAAAATTAATGACATGAGATGTGTTGCGTACCACCTGCCACGTATCATCATCCATCATCATTCGCACCAGCACATAGCCTGGAAAAACTTTCTCTTCTGTATGCTGGCGACTACCATCTTTGCGGATTTTTACCGCTGGTGTGTGGGGAATTTCCACCTGGATAATTTTGTCAACCATATCAAAAGTTTGAATGCGCTGCTCTAAGTTAGTCTTTACCCGCTTTTCACAGCCTGAAGCAACCTGCACCGCATACCAGCGTGCTTCTTTTGACGCTGCTTCTAGTGTTTCTGTTATTTCCTCTGACTGCAACATTGAGTTGCGTGGTTCATCTGTTGCAAAACTCATTAGAACACCTGTTTTGCTGCCCAACCAAACAATCCGTCGACCAAGTATATCAAAGATGCGGAGAGTGCTACCATCAACAATACGGCAGCCGATTCGCTCACTATCTGTTTGCGACTAGGCCAGACTACTTTTTCAAGTTCTTCTTTGGTTCCTTGGATAAAGTTACCAAAGCTAAACCCGTTTGTATTTTCTGGCAATTCTGCTTCATTTTTTTTGCTCACAGTCCTTTATCCCCCGTTTGTCAGTCAATTTGGTGTGTTGGTTTGCAGCTTCGACTCTATTCCACTTAACTGTTAGTAAAACAACTGCAAATGCAACAATTTTACCCGAAATTATTAACACTAGTTGCTATTTTAGCAACTGCGTAATTATTCCGGGCTTTGTTTTTTGCTCTTGAGCGCGCCCTGGAGGACTTGAACCCCCGACATCAGGTTTTGGAGACCTGCGTTCTACCAACTGAACTAAGAGCGCACAAGCTGTTTTTGATTCAGTGATTGCGTTGAACTAAATTTTAGCTTAAAGCAATATGAGATTTATATCATAGCTCAATTTAATCGAGAAAACAAGTCAGCGGCAGACGCCGCTTCAGGCTTGAGATTTCTCTCATACTTTTAAAAGGGAATTACAAAGGACGGTCAAAGCGTTGCTTGATCCGGGTTGCCTTACCGACGCGATCGCGCAGATAATACAATTTAGCACGGCGTACTTTACCGCGACGTAAGACTTTAATGCTGTCAATCCGGGGAGAATGCAACAGGAATACTCTCTCAACGCCCACACCTTGAAAAACTTTGCGGACTGTAATAGTTTCGTTAATGCCACCATTGCGCTTGGCAATCACCACTCCTTCGTAGGGTTGAACGCGGTATTTATCGCCTTCCTTGATTTTCACTCCTACTTTGACTGTGTCGCCCACATATATATCGGGCAAATTTGATTTTAGCTGTTCCGCTTCAATCGAGCGGATAACCTCTTGAGCGTTCATAGTGTTTCTGTCTGCTTAAAAAAACTCACAATCATCAATCATAAATCGATAATCCTATTTCAGTCTACCTATTGCAGATTGATAATTTTACTGATACAACACCCTAGAAATGGAAGTTATATTGCAGAATACTGTACCACAAGTATGAATTTATGAAATTTAGCGTCGTTATTACTACTTATAATCGCTTGGACTTGCTCAAAAGAGCAATTGACTCGGCTTGTAACCAAACAATTGAATGTGAGGTGGTTGTTGCTGATGACTGTTCTGATGATGATACCCAAAACTATGTCAAAAGCTTAAGCAATAAAGTTGTTTATCATCGTAACCAAGTTAACCAAGGCCATGCAGCGACAGTAAATGCAGGAGTTGCTAAAGCTAGCGGCGACTGGATTAAGTTTCTTGATGATGATGATTATTTGGCTGCCAATTGTATAGAAGAAATGACGGGTGCGATCGCCCTTCGTCCCGATGCTGTAATCTGCTCTTGTGTAGCGGCTCAAGTAGATGCTAATGAAGTTGAACTTTCTCGCACTTCCCAAGTTGGTCCTGGTTTAGCTTTTTATATCCCTCAAGCCGATATTCACTACGGTATGCTTTTAGAGCTTGTACCCTTTGGTACACCTGCACAAGTGGCTTGTCGGCGTGATGCTTTTCTACAAACTGGTGGTTGGGACTCCACACTCGATGCTAATTGTGATGATATCGATTCCTGGATTCGGATTGCTCAATTTGGTGATGCTATTTTCTTGAATCAGTGTCTTGCTTATCGCACTATCTGGCCTGGTGCTTATAATCAAAAGTTTTCTTTATCTCGACGATTGGCGACAAATATCTTGATGAAAGAGAAAATTTACGCTTTGGTAAATGAACAACATCGTCTGAAGATTCCCCGCTTTCAGGATATCCAAAATTATCTAAAATTACATTGGATTTTAGTAGCACTGAAACAAAAAAATCTCAAAAGTTTTCTCTTAATGGTAGAACCATCTGTATTTTCTCCTCTGGCTTGGAAATTTTTGCTAACTGCTATTTCATCACGTCGTGCTCAGGGAAATAATTCTCGGATTCGTAAATTCATATTGATTGAATCTTAGCTTTTTTAGGGTTAACGATAGTTTGTAGGATGACAAACTTAATATTATTTAGAAAATATTGCTCACTTTTTTGCTTAAATCAAGCAAGTTGCTGTCTAGAAAAAATATCATAATTTTGGAGTTTTACCCCGATTTATCCAGCTATTACTGAATAAGTCTTTAAAGCTAAGTGGCTGATTAAAAACGGTAGCGGTCAGTGATAAGTAAGTGGTCATTACATACTACTGACTAGTTTTGAGTTGTCACTAAAGATTTCAACAGTTGTGTTGATTTCTAGTCAGTTACTTATCTTGATTTTGTATATATCTCAAACTTTATGCGAATCATACATATTTTGAACCATGTTCAAGAAATAGGTAACGGTATTGTAAATGTAGCTGTAGATTTGGCTTGTTTACAGGCAAAATCTGGTCATGAGGTAGCAGTTATTTCTGCTGGTGGTGAATACGAGGTATTACTAAATAACTTTGGCGTCAAACATTACCAACTAGATCAAACAAGGAAACCAATAAGTATTATAAAAGCCGCTATTGGTTACCGAGCGATCGCCGCAGAATTTCAGCCGGATATCGTTCATGCACATATGATGACGGGAGTCATGCTAGCACGCATTTTTCAAGGTCGATATGCTTTAGTTTCCACAGTACACAATGAATTTCAGCGTACTAGCTTGTTGATGGGTTTGGCTGATAGAGTAATTGCTGTCAGTCAGGCTGTGCGAGATTCTATGGCAAGGCGTGGTATCCCAAAAAACAAGTTACGGGTAGTGTGCAATGGAACACTGGGTAGTCCCCGCACTCGGCAAATAGGAGATTATCAAACCTTACCGTTACAGCGTCCAGCGATCGCCACTGTAGCTGGGATGTATCAACGTAAGGGAATTGGGGAGTTAATTGCTGCTTTTGAGCAGATTGCCTCAGATTTTGCCGAAGTGCATCTTTATTTGGTAGGTAATGGTCCTGATAAACAGCTATTTGAGGCACAGGCGCAAGCAACTTCTGCTAGAGAACGCATTCATTTTGAAGGCTTCCAACCAGAACCTCAGGGCTACCTCAAATCTTGTGATATATTTGTGCTGGCTTCCCACCGCGACCCTTGTCCCCTGGTGCTTTCGGAAGCTAGAGAAGCTGGAGTTGCGATTATTGGCACTCAGGTAGATGGAATTCCAGAAGCTTTGGACAATGGGCAAGCAGGTCTTTTAGTGCCTGTAAAAGACAGCAATGCTCTAGCTGGGGTTTTAGTACAATTACTCAGTAATGCTGATATGCTGCACGAGTGGAAACAGCGGGCAAATCAAAACCTAGAGTGGCTGAGTGTTGCCCGCGTTCATCAGGAAACGTTAGCAGTGTATAGTGAGTTAAAGCCTTAATAGTGTAGCGATCGCTTGAGTTTTAAAGTTACACATCAACAGCCCATCCAATTGAACAACAAAAGTAGAAAAAACTTAGTTGAAAATTCAGTTTCTTGAAGCTAAACATCTAAAAGCCGAAATAGAAGTATGGAGTTTGCAACCAAATTTTAATTTTGAAAAATATCTTTCACCAGCAGAATGTGCTGAATAAATTACTTTATTTGACTGTTACTCTAATCCAATTCCCGGCGTCCTTCCAAGGCTCTTGCCAAAGTTACTTCGTCAGCGTACTCCAAATCACCACCTACAGGTAAACCAAAAGCAATTCGTGTCACCTTGGTAAATGGCTTCAGCAGCTGGCCGAGATACAGTGTGGTTGTCTCCCCTTCCACACTTGGACTAATTGCCAAAATCACTTCTTGAGGTTGTTGCTTACTGACTCGGCGCACCAAAGCTTGAATGGTCAATTGTTCTGGTCCAATTCCATCAATGGGCGAAATCACCCCACCCAAAACGTGATACTTGCCTTTGTACTCGCGAGTTTTTTCTAAAGCAATTACATCACGAGAATCTGCTACTACACAAATAGTACTGTTATCACGGTTGACATTACGGCAAATTTCACAAACTGGCTCAGCAGATAAGTGAAAGCAGACTGAACACAAGCCTATCTGTTTTTTTGCCTCCACCAAAGCTTGCGCCAAAGCTTCTACTTCTGCTTCTGGTCGCTTCAAAATGTGCAAAGCTAGTCGCTGGGCAGATTTAGGTCCAACTCCCGGCAAGCGTTGCAATTGCTCAATTAATCGTGCTAAAGGACGTGCGTAAACCGTTGTCTTGTCTCCAGAATGTTTTCACTTTAACTATGATGACATTCTTACAGAATTTTGGAGTAGTCATTTAATTGATCACAGCTAAAATGGCAATCTTGGTAGCGGATAGACGTTTGTAAATGGGTTATCATACAGAATTTCAAGGAAGTTTCCAATTTGATAAACCACTTAAAGCAGAACATCTAGCTTATCTCAAAGCGTTCAGCGATACCTGACACATGAACAAGAACAGCCCGAAGGTAGCACCGTTACTATTCCGGCAAAGTTAGAAGAGTGTAATATTCCTCAAAGGTTACACCAATGGCAGTAGGTAAATTTGTATGAGCAAAGATGGTTATGAAAGATTATTACTAGCTTTGCGAGCGCGAGCAGAGGCACTTACCATAAGTGAATAATTTGCGCGTTGAAGGGATGGATTTTAATTTGAAGATAGAAGAAGATACTTTTTGAATTTCTCTTTTACCAAATACTTCTGAAAACAAAAACGCCCCCTGTTAGCAGAGAGCGTTTTTAATTTAGCTAAGCTTGATGATTAACCATTGATAGCAGGAGCGGTGATTGCCACAGGAGCAACATTACCAGCAGCCAAGTCCAGAGGGAAGTTGTGAGCATTGCGCTCGTGCATTACTTCCATACCTAGGTTAGCGCGGTTGATGATATCAGCCCAAGTGTTGACTACGCGACCTTGAGAATCAATGATTGATTGGTTGAAGTTGAAACCGTTCAAGTTGAACGCCATTGTGCTTACACCCAATGCCGTAAACCAGATACCAATCACAGGCCAGGCAGCGAGGAAGAAGTGCAAYGAACGGCTGTTGTTGAAGCTAGCATATTGGAAAATCAATCTGCCGAAGTAACCGTGTGCAGCAACGATGTTGTAGGTTTCTTCTTCTTGACCGAACTTGTAACCGTAGTTTTGAGATTCGTTTTCGCTGGTTTCACGAACTAAAGAAGAGGTTACCAAAGAACCGTGCATTGCAGAGAACAAGCTTCCGCCGAATACACCAGCCACACCTAACATGTGGAAGGGGTGCATTAGGATATTGTGTTCCGCTTGGAAGACAATCATGAAGTTGAAGGTTCCAGAGATACCCAAAGGCATACCGTCAGAGAATGAACCTTGTCCAATCGGGTAAATCAAGAATACTGCTGTTGCTGCGGCTACTGGTGCGGAGAATGCTAGGCAAATCCAAGGACGCATTCCCAAGCGGTAAGATAATTCCCACTCCCGACCTAAGTAGCAGAATACGCCTATCAAAAAGTGGAATATTACCAATTGGTAGGGACCACCGTTATAGAGCCATTCATCTAATGATGCTGCTTCCCAAATTGGGTAGAAGTGTAAACCAATGGCGTTTGACGAAGGTACTACTGCTCCGGAGATGATGTTGTTTCCGTAAAGTAAGGAACCTGCTACTGGTTCGCGGATGCCATCGATGTCTACTGGTGGTGCGGCGATGAAGGCGATTACGAAACAAGCGGTGGCGGCTAGCAGGGTGGGTATCATTAATACTCCGAACCAGCCGATGTAGAGGCGGTTGTTGGTGCTGGTTATCCAGCTTGCAAACCGCTCCCAGACGTTGGCGCTACGAGCGCGTTGAATGGTTGCTGTCATTGCTTTATAAGTGCGGTTGTTTGTTTATGAACCGCCATCATCACCAGTGTTGATCACAACTCGATAGCCGTTTTTCAGTCCAGCTTCTTGGGCAACACGTTTGGCAGTTAACAAAAGATGCCCTAGCAGAGGATGATCATGAGATTCGGCATCAGTCAGTGTAGCAATAGGTTTTTTAGGAATAAGAATGATATGGACGGGTGCTTGGGGGTGGATATCTTTAAATGCCAAAGCCAAATCATCCTCATAAACAATATCAGCGGGAATTTCCCGACGAATGATTTTGCTAAAAATCGTTTCTGTGTTTTCACTCATGGCAATTTACCTACTTATCTGCTAAAGATTTTAAAGGTTTAATGTTATGCAAGAAATGCTTACAAGAGTTTGGAGTAAATCAATTGTCAGTATTGATGCTCTCAAAGTATGCTACTTAAAAGTCAATGTATCAGGACGATTATCAGGAATTGTAATTTTGGCACTGCCAAATATCACCAATTCAGAAAGTCCTAAACTCAAGCTATAGTAATGGGCTTTAATTTTTGAACTTGTTTGGCTAGATAGGGAGTAAGGAGTAGGGTATAGGGAATCAGCCTTTTCAAAGTGTATGGAGTTTTTTTTACGCAATCAAATACGAGTCCAATACAAATTCATATAATAAATTAGACAACAAGAGCATAAAAATTTCTTTACTCTTATACCCTATAAGAGTTTAGTGATACTAAACTCGTAACTCTGTACTCCTTGGATTGAAGACAGTCGCTTATGGTAAAAACCTATCACCAAGCATAAAAAAGGAATATACCTATTTTCAAATCCTTAGTCTCTTTTTCCAAATAGAGTTTGGCTCCGTGTCCTAATCACTTCGAGTTTGCTAAGGCAGCAACATTTACCAAAATGCGATGTTTGCTAGCAGCTGAGCGATTGACTACAGGTTATTTTATTGAACAGAATAATTAATATAACAAAAATACCCTTCATATGATAAGGTCTTCCATAGTTCATATTACTCCTATCTTAATATAGAAGTATTAATTATCAGAGATTGCTCAAGTATAAGATGGGATTTTGATAGTTTTTAAGTTCGATATTGCGTAGATCAGTTATTGGGAGGCTTACATGAAACAGTCAAAATACTATTTCGTATTTATTATTATTTTAATTAGCATTTTTACTCGTTTCTTTTTATTACAAAATCAAAGTCTTTGGTTTGATGAAGGCTGGAGTCTATCTTTATCTGATGCTACAAGTCTTCAAGAAAATTTTTCTAGAATTGTAAATAGAGAAGCTGGGGACAAATACCAACCACTTTACTACTTGCTATTGTTCTATTGGCGTTCGGGTTTTGGAGATAGTGAATTTGCTATTCGATCGCTCTCAGCTATGTTTGGAGTCAGTTCGGTAATTACTATATACTTTACTTGCCTACGTATTTATGGAAAAAAACATGCATTCTGGTCATCATTAATCTTAGCGGTTAGTTCGTTTAGCGTATTTTATAGCCAAGATGCCAGACCTTACTCCTTATTAATATTCATAGCGTCACTTCAGGTATATTTCTTTAGTTATTCACTCAAGAACGATCAAACTAATAAAATTCTTTTCCAAGTATTTTTCGGTATTTTTACTGCGATAGCAAGTTTTGCTAGTGTTTTAACAGTAATGTTTACGTTAGCTCTTAGTTTATCTCATGCTATCGTTTTTAGAAACTTAAAAGAATGGCTCAAATGGTCAATACCTCCAGTAATTTTTTCTTCGCCAATGATTTGGTTCTATTTGTCTTCGCCTGCTGCATCTGATCCAACAGCCACAGCAGTTACTCGTAGTGGATTACCCATAGTTGAAAACATTATATTTGTCCTCTACGGTATATTAGTCKGGACATCCTATGGACCACCACTGGAGCAATTACGCGGTGATAATAAAATAGATGTTTTACTTCATTACGGGGTTCAATTACTAATCTTTTTTATTGTCTTGATTGCAATTTTTGTGGTTTTAATAAGGAGTTTATTAAGTGATGATCAAAAGAAAAGATACCAACGTGCAGATCGCTTATTCGCACTGATTTTTATTATATCTTTTTTACTAGATTTTATATTTGCTCTATTTACAAAAATTAATTGGCTACCACGTCATTCTTTTTATCTAACTATACCACTTTTTATTCTGATACCTTCTAGTTTTTTGCATAAATACTATCTGGAAAATAAACCTCAAAATCAACTTCATATTCTGTCACAAGTTGCTAAAATAGCTACTATATTTTTAATAATGATGAATCTTTATTCTAATTTTAACTATTATTTTAAACCAGAATATGGAAAAGATAACTATCGTTCAGCTGTTGAGTATTTGATAAAAAATCAAGATGAATCTGTCAAATCTCTATTGTTGTTAGGACAGCCTAGGTTATTAAAATATTACGGAGATTCATCGACTTTATATCTACCTGAATATCGTCTCGAAAAAATAAATGGAAAAAACTTGGCAGAAAAAGTTAACACAGCTAGCAGTAATACAAATACAGTATTGATTATAGTTAATCGGGAATTTTACTGGGAACTAAAAGATACTTTTAAAACTGAAATGAGTAAATTATATAACTTAGAAGCGGAAGAAAATTGGCTTTATATTAAAATCTATCGATTTACAAAGAAAAAAGAGTGATAAATTGAGCTAAATAATTAAGACTTTCAAAAGAAGAATGCTTAAAACATTCACAGGTAAATCCCCAATTATCATTGCACATCGAAGTGCTAGCAGCTATCGTCCAGAACATACTTTGGCTGCTTATGAATTAGCGATCGCACTAGTACCGTAAGGCGTAATTCGTAATACTCGCCTCCGGCGAGAAGCAAGCTACGTAATGACGCTCTCTACGAGACGCGCAAGGGACGAGGACTCGCTAAGGCTGCGATAACGTAATTCGTAATTAGCTGTTCGCAAGGGTTTCAGACATTTAAAATGGTTGGTTTATTTCCGCTCTGCTGTACTAGGTGCGTTGGGTTGAGGAACGAAACCCAACAATAGCCTTGAGTATTGCGATTGAAATGTTGGGTTGCACTACGCTTAACCCAACCTACTTGACATTTGAAGTGGTGAAAGCAGATTAATAGTAATTTGTACCTATAAGATAAAGGCTGAAGAATTTATCCATCATTCTTCAGCCTTTAGACTTTAGACTTTAGACTTTAAACAGTCGTAATGTCTTTTTCTTTTTCTGCCAACAATTCATCTATTTTGGCGGTGTGCTTGTTTGTCAGTTTTTGTAGTTTGTCTTGCTGATCGCGTGCTTCATCTTCAGAAATTTCGGTGTTTTTTTCCTGTTTGCGAATCGAGTCTATGGCATCACGACGAATGTTACGAATGCTAACGCGACCTTCTTCAGCATACTTAGCAGCAAGTTTAACTAATTCTTTACGACGATCGCTTGTCAAAGGCGGAATGTTCAGCCGAATTACCGAACCGTCATTACTAGGTGTTAAACCTACATCGGAGAGGGAAATCGCCTTCTCAACGATGTTTAAGCTGCTGCGATCATAGGGTTGAATCAGGATGGTTGTCGCATCTGGCGTGCTAATGTTTGCCAGTGATTTTAGGGGTGTAGGCGAACCATAATAGTCCACCAAGACTTTATCTAATAAACTCGCATTGGCGCGACCAGTGCGAATTGTGTTAAAAGCTCGTTGAGTCGCCTCAACAGTTTTTTGCATCGTACTCTCAGCTTCAGCTAATTTCACAAGAACCTCCCACAACGGTGCCGATGGATTCTCCGATGACTGCTCGGTGGATATTACCTCGCACCGTTAGGTCAAATACCAAAATTGGAATATTATTTTCTTTACACAAGGCAATCGCAGTACTATCCATTACCCGCAAATCATGAGCCAAAACGTGCGTGTAGGTGAGGGTGTTATAACGCTTGGCGTCAGGATGAATATGAGGATCGGCATCATATATTCCGTCTACCTTGGTAGCTTTAAAAATCACTTCGGCATCAATTTCTGCGGCTCTTAATGCCGCAGTGGTGTCTGTAGTAAAGAAGGGATTTCCAGAACCAGCACCAAAAATTACCACCCGCCCTTTTTCAAGGTGACGGATGGCACGACGACGGATATACGGTTCTGCTAATTCTTGCATCGCGATCGCAGTTTGCACTCGCGTCTGTACTCCTATTCGCTCCAGCGAATCTTGCAGCGTCATGGCGTTCATTACCGTGGCAATCATTCCTATGTAGTCAGCGGTTGCCCTGTCCATCCCCGCCGATGCTGCTTTGACGCCACGAAAAATATTGCCGCCGCCAACAACGATGGCGATTTGAGTCCCAGTGGCTACTACCTCTGCTACTTCCTGAGCTATTTCTTTCACCACTTCTGGATCTATGCCATAGCCCATGTTGCCCATTAAAGCTTCACCGCTCAGTTTGAGTAAAACCCGTCGGTAATTCGTTCCCATGAAGTTACGCTTTATCAAAAAAGTTGCAATTGCCTCCAATTTAAGATAACAGTTACGGGGACTATCTATGTCTAGTTGCGCCAAATCAATGTAGTACCTATTGGCTCTGTTTGTGGTATGGCTATTTCTTGACCCCCAAACAAACACGCGATCGCACTTCTCAAATAATCCTCTCTCACAGATAATGGATCTTGGGGGCGATCGTCAATTTGACCTTTGTAGCGTACTGTACCTGTACTATCTATTAGAAAGGCCATTGGTGTTTTTGTCGCGCCAAAACTGCGCGTCACATCTTGAGTCGGGTCCCATAAGTAAGGAAAGTTCAAGTCGTGGCGCTGGGCAAAAGCTTTCATATTTTCAAAGCTCGAGCCTAAGTCGCTACCATTCATGCCAATTAGTGTCAAGCCTTGTGGAGCAAATTCCGCTTGAATGTTTTTTAATCTGTCTAGATACCACTCTACATAAGGACAGTGGTTAGATATAAAAACGACGCCGACCGCACGGAACTTCTCAAGATAACGGCTAAGATGGTGTACTTGACCATCTATTCCTGGGAGTTCAAAATCTGGCGCGTAGTTGCCGATAGGAGTATCAATTGTTTCTAGTATATTCATCATTATTCTGGCTCGCAGAACTAGGAACAAGAAAAATATTGTTAAATTCAGCGTCAGTTTCCAGTTGCAAACCACCTCTTAGCCGATGCCTCATGTTTAATAATTTTATAAATCAAGTTGGCGATCGTTAATTGTGAAACTACTGAATCTAACATTTATGTTAATTTCATCACATATATATTCATCTGTATACTGTATATATTACTTGGTAAGCGTTAGTAAATATTACTAAATTCTAAGTATTATAAGTAGCATTGTTATCAAAGCAAAAATCTGATTCAGATGACAGAAGCTTTGGTTTCTAATACTGACATCATCTAAGTTGTGAGTAAATTAGCTCTATAGCGTTTCCTAATCTGCTGAGGTACTAAGTGCAGCGCTAATAAAATTGGGCAATCTCAGCGCTACTCTGCGTTTCAAAACATTAGTTCTGTACCTCACTTAACTGGGAATTGCTATATCAACAAGCTCTAAACTGCCTATGATAGATACAGCACATTGGATAACGCTGGTATTAGACGCATAGAAGTTTTCGTGGTATATGTCTAAGTTATTACCACAAGAAATTTAGTTTGAAAACCTCATAAAATTTAGGTAAAATCAACAGAATTTTGCTGAAGTTTGCTACTGGAAATCTGGTGTAGTTGAATAAGAATATAAAATTAAAAAATAAACTCTTTTTGACTGTTACTCTTTGCACCATTGTTGCCTCTGTTTGAGACTAATTCATATTTCTACTCAGCAGTGCCAAAAATCTTTTACCCTTGCGTGGATTAAATTTCCCATGACTACCTCAAGTTCAAAAACAGCACTTACGTCTACAAAAACCTGGATTTGGCAAGGTTTCCCTATCTGCTATCAAACCGAAGGAACCACTGGCCCAGCTGTTGTTCTGGTGCATGGATTTGGCGCTTCTTGGTGGCACTGGCGGAAAAATATTCCTGCATTAGCAAAGAATTGCCGTGTTTATGCGATTGATTTAATTGGTTTTGGAGCTTCAGCCAAACCCGAACCTGGTGAAAAAATTGCCTATACTCTAGAAACCTGGGGACAGCAAGTAGCAGATTTTTGCCGCGAAGTAGTGGGTGAGCCAGCTTTTCTAGTTGGAAATTCCATTGGCTGCATTGTAGCGATGCAAGCAGCAGTGAGTCAGCCAGATATTGCTTTAGGAGTTGCTTTGCTCAACTGTTCTCTAAGGTTGTTGCACGATCGCAAACGGGTAACTTTACCTTGGATTCGTCGTGTAGGAGCGCCTTTATTGCAACGCATGTTGTCTGTTAAACCAGTTGGCGAATTCTTTTTCAACCAAGTTGCTAAACCAAAAACAGTACGGAAGATTCTACTCAAAGCCTATGCCAACGCAGAAGTAGTGACAGATGAATTGGTAGATATTCTCACTTCTCCAGCAAGCGATCCTGGTGCTGTGGCTGTGTTTCTGGCATTTACTTCTTATTCTACAGGGCCGCTACCGGAAGACCTTCTACCACAGTTACCCTGTCCGGCAATTATTTTGTGGGGAGCAGCCGATCCTTGGGAACCTATTAAATTGGGTAGAGAATTAGCTAACTTCCCGCAGGTACAAAAGTTTATTCCTTTAGAAGGAGTGGGACATTGTCCGCAAGATGAAGCGCCAGAGTTGGTTAATCCGATTTTACAAGATTGGATTTGCGAGCGAAAATCGGTAATAGACTCGGAAAGTTAAAGATATAATTTACATCAAGCTAATCCAAAAATTTTTAGAACACACATTGGAAATTGATTCTTTTATTACAATAAATTAAAGGGTAAATAGAAAGATAGATGCTATCGGGAGCATCTATCTTTCTTAGCTACAGTCGTTTTATTTCATGCATGAAGAGAATATAGCAGACGGCTCAAACTCTCTTTGAAATTGATTTATTTTTAGCGAGTTATATGAGTCTTATACTCTCTCCACTAATTGCAAAGTTGAAATTAAAGGATTACCCAATCCTTAAGCTTTGCTAACTTAAGATCAATAGAAGCGTCTTCCGAAGAAGCGACCTCCGAACAAGCGACCTCCGAAGAAGCGACCTCCGAAGAAGGGGGGTCTATAAAAACCAAAACCGTATATTCCCCCAGATATAACCTGCTGTTCTTGTGTAGGTAAATCCACAAGCAAATCAGACACGATCATTTGATCTGACATAATTGTTTGCCTCACTTTGGTACACAGGTATTAGACACATGAGTAAGAAAACCTAAGTGAATAGTACCTTTGCTTTCATTTGTACATATATTTTTTATATATTAACTTATCCTAAAGTTATATATTAATCAGCTATATTTTTGTCATTTTCTCATCCTAATGACTGTTATAAATATAGAAAGATAGATGCTAAAAATAGTATCTATCTTTCTATATTTATAGACTGTTAAAATCATACGTTAAGGCTGGATAAAAGACAAATAAAAATATTGCTCAAAAATTAATTTTTCTTGAGTAATCTATTAGCAGTATTATCCTTAATAGTTACAAAATTTAAATAAGAAATGTCTTTGTCCAATAGTTAACAAATTTTAGATTTTAATTTTTTGATTTTAGTTTAACCCCATCAATTAACCAATTAAGCTCAAAGATTTTTAATTTTATATTTGTGTCACCCCTTTCTTATGTTAGCGTAGCGGGACGTTAATCAGGGATAAATCAAAATAATATAAAATTGGCACATTTAAAACTATTTGTATTTGAACTAAAAGGGAAATAAAAAGGTAATTGCTATCTCTATTGCCTACCTTTTTTATCTGTAGACAATTGATTTAATCTCTTAATACAATATAAAAAAATGCCCAGAATCTGTCTCAAAATTTCATTTATCTTGAGTGAATTATTAGAAAATAGCTAAATTTCAAATCAATAAATTATTTAATATATTATTAGCGATAAAGTTGTTAAATTTACTCCTGAATGGATTAGAATAGACCTCTTACAAAAGTCACTCAGGCAAATTCGGTTTGGGAGAGATGAAGCTCGTAATTGTAGAGAGCAGCAATCAGATTAAACCTCAAACTAAATCTTTTTCGACGATTCCTATAAGTAAAGGACAAAATTTTAAATACCTTCAGCAACAGAAGTACATGCTCACTTAAAACTCTAATTTTCGCTAATTATTGATTACTCTTTTTATCTTCATAAGTTAACTTACCTCCTCTGGACTTTTTCTTGAGAATGCGACTATTAGAATGTAATTTTTCAAGACCTTGATAACCTTTATCTGCCAAGCATTCTATGTCTTATCTCAACCTAAGCTTACTGTTTTTAAATATACAAAAATCATGGTCTCTACCTTTGCCATGAGCAGTGCAGATAATTTGACCATTCACTTGGTCTACCACTACTTGTGACTTCAGTGTATGCTGTTTATTTTTACCGCTGTAGAACTTTTTTGTGAAGAGACATCACCATTTGCAAGATTTAATGTATTGTCTGCCTTGGTTGTAATATTAGTTTGCTGAAGAAAAAATTGCCTTCACCTGGCATATTTGTGATTTGCCCAGCGGCTAGGGTTTTCTGTTCTTCTTCAGACAAATAACTGAACCATTCAGGATTTTGGGATTTGGGATTTTCAGACATAGTTTTATCTGCTCATACAGAGCGTAATTTTTACAGTGACAAAAACTTTAAATGTTCTCCTTGTTGAGAGAGAAAAGTCTCAAGGGTACCTTGTATTTGCACTTGACCTTTATCTAGTAGCACAATCGAGTCGGCTCGATTAACTACACTCGGACGATGGGTAATCAAAATCGTAGTTTTGCCTTCTCTATATTCCAAGAGTCGGTCTAGTACGTGAGATTCGCTGACTGGATCGAGTCCGGCAGTTGCTTCGTCTAAAATGAGTATAGGTGGATTAGTGAGGATGCCTCTGGCGATCGCTAATCGTTGTCTTTGTCCACCAGAGAGATTTGCCCCAAATTCCCCTAAAACAGTTTGATACTGATTCGGAAGTTGACTGATAAACTCATCTGCATCAGCTATTTGACAGGCTTTGATAATTTCTTCAAAGGAAATGTAAGGCGTTCCTAAGCGGAAGTTTTCCAAAATCGAGCGACTCCAGAAATGAGGTTCTTGGGGCACATAAACCACTTGTTGTCGCAAACAATCCAGGGAAAGGTCTTGGATGTTATAAAAGCCAATGCGAATATTGCCAGAATTAGGCTGATATAAACCTGCAATTACTTTTGCCAAAGTACTTTTTCCACAGCCGGACTTACCAATCAAAGCAGTTACTTTTCCTCCTAGAAGCTTGAGAGAAAAATCGTCTAATAAATCAACTCTGCCAGCGTGGTTAAATTGCACATGAGAACAGCGAATGTCTGCATCACCAGAGATTTGGACAACTGGCTTTTCACTACCTCCAACTACTTCCGGCGTAGCATCGATAACTTCCAGCAGGCGAGAGACTGCTGTTTGAGAGCGAAAATATTCATCGACGAAGTTAATTAAAGAATCAATTAAAGTCAGAACATTCACCTGTAAGGCGTTAAAAGCCAGCATTTGACCGATGCTCAACTCTCCTTGAATTACCAAAATGCTTCCTAGTCCAAGTAAAGTCACACTGCCGATAGTAGCTAAAAGTTTAGCAATAGTACCGTTGATAATTCCGATTTGGATGGTGCTGAAACTTAAATTGGCAAGGCGACCAAAGCGGCTTTGAAATTCATCCCAAAATTGCGGTGCAGCATTTGTGGTTTTAATCACCTGCGCTCCCTTAAAAGTTTCCACCAAAATGCCTTGATTTTCCGACCCCAAAACCAACAGACTGCGCGTTTTTTGTTGGAGGATGGGCAAAAAAGGTAGGGTAGACAACCCCATTAAAGCCGCAAATAGAATGACTGCTAGTGTCAGTTTCCAGCTATAAAACAGCATCAAGCAGAAAGATATGACTGCAATAAAAAATTGGCTGGGTAAAAGAACTACAATCTGCGATACCAATTGGTTGATTTCATTAATATCTCTGAGTCTGCTGGTGATTTCACCACTGCGTCGAGCTTCGTAGTAATTTAAGGGTAACTGGAGAATTTTTCGGGCAAACTCCAAAACTAATCCTAATTGCAGTCGTTGACCAAAATGAGCAATCATCGTGCTTTGTAATACTTGCAGACTACTGCTGAACAAGCTCATAACCACAACGGCTGAAACCACAACAGTAAGTAAGTGGGTATCCCCACGCACAAGCACATCATCTGTGAGCAGTTGGATGAGGACGGGAGTACCTAAAGCAAGTAAACCCAAGACAATATTGATCGTCAAAACCTGAGTCAACAACCCACGATAAGCTAATATCCGGTGAAAAAAGCGTGTTAAACCACCTTTTGCTTCTTCTTGGGGTTGCTCAAAAAAGCGGTCTGTATCTGGTTCGACTAATAACATTACCCCATTCCAAGCCGATGTCAACTCTTCTCGGTTGACATAACGGATGCCCACTGCGGGGTCGGCAATAACGTAATTATTGCCTCGTTTGTCGTATAAAATAACCCAATGGTAACCCCGCCAATGGATAATTGCTGGTAATTGTATTTCTTTGATTCTGTCTATGATCGCAGGTGCAGCTTTAACTGCTCTGGCATTAAAACCCAGAGCCTCAGACCCACGTTTTAAACCCAGTAAAGTTGTTCCTAGCTGTCCAGTCCCAACGGCATCTCTACTGCGACTGATACTTAAGAAACGTCCATAATGTTTGCAAATTGAAGCCAGACAAGCTGCCCCACAGTCTTCTTCATTCAATTGGGCAACACATTGATAATTTTGACCGAGTTTAAATAGATTAAACATGTTCATCTTTAATAATTTGTAATTCCAGGAGAATTCAGAAGTAAAGAGCTAGAATGGTTCAAAATTCAGGGTACTAGAGTGTATTATTTTTATTGAAATAACTAAGCTTGGCTTTAAAACTCTTGTGGATTCTGAATTCAAAATTGTCCAATTAATCTGGCTTTTCTGAGAATGAATTGAAGTACAGTTTCTCGGCGGGAAATAATATCAGATCTACCTTCCATGCCTGATTTGAGATAACATTGGCGATCGCCTCTACCTACATATGGAGTTTGTGGTTCAATAGTTACTTCGTAACCCGCTACTTCGGCTACATCTAAATTTGCAGTGTTTTTGGCAGGTGGTAGGGCGTCTGGGGCAATTGTTTTCACACTGCCGTTGAGGATACCGTAGTCTGGATACGGACAAGCAGAAACTTGCATTTGGACTTTTTGTCCTGGTTTTACCTTGTCAATATCTTGAGCTGGCACGCGAGCTTTAATTAGTAATGGTGCATTTAGAGGAGCAATCTCAGCAATAGATTCGCTTGATTGCACTACCTGTCCTGGGTTGCGAAGATGCAATTGCAGTAGTGTGCCAGTGATTGGCGACCGAATCACACTTTGATTGAGGTCGGTTTTTACCTGTTGCAGTTCTTTGATACTGCGAGCAATTTCCTTTTGAAGTTCGAGGCGTTGCTGAAGTAGAGTTTCTCGTTCTTTTTTCAAAGCAGCTAGGCTACCTTCACCTCTAGCCTGTTCCTGCTTAATTTTTTCAGATGCAACGGTTACAGCAGTATTACTAGGATTAATGGCAGTTTTAGCCTTTTCTAGGTTCGTTTGGGCGACCTTTAAGGCTTGTTCTTTGTCCTCTTGAATATTTTTGGCGTTGTCTCTGGCTTGTTCTAGCTTGGCTTGGGTAGATATAATTTCTTGTTGTTTTTCTTCTTGGAGATTTTTCGCGTTGTCTTTAGCTTGTTCTAGTTTTGCTTGGGCAGATATAATTTCTTGTTGTTTTTCTTCAAAGAGATTGCGAGAAATAGCTCCTGATACAATTATTGGCTGCAAGCGATCGCGTTGCACCTTGGCTAAGGTTAAAGCAGCTTCGGCTTCTTGTATTGTTGCGGTTAAAACTTTTTCTTGTTGTAATCGCTTACGTTGGATTTTGGCTAAAGTAAAAGCAGCTTCAGCTTCTTGTATAGTTGCCTTTGAGAGTTTTTGTTGGTGCGATCGCTCTTGTTGTACCCTAGCCAAATTCAAGCCTGCTTGTGCTTGTGCCATCTCAGCTGTAGCTATAATTTGCTGGTCTTCATAGTTGCGTTGGGTATCATGTAACTCGGCTTGTGCAGCTAGAATTGAGCGGTCATTTAAGCTTGTCTGCGCTGCAATCTGAGTCTCAATTTCACGCAGCTGAGCATCAATTTGAGTGAGTTGTAATTGACTTTGCCTGATACTACTTTCTTGCTGACTTTTTTGAGTCTGGAGGCGGGAATCATCAATTTGAGCAATAGGTTGTCCCTGAGTTACTATTTGATTTTCCTGAACATCAATGTTTTGAACACTTCCAGTCATTGCAGACTGAACAACCCGTAGTTCTCCCACTGGTCGAATACTTGCAGGAACTTTCACCGTCACGTTGTAATTGAGAACAGATGTTAAAGTCACTCCTACTACAAAAGTAGTCAGTAAAACTCCCGTACTGATGTTAGTCCATTTGCTAATACCAGGGAGAAACTCGTTACCTTCGACCAAATTAAGTTGCTCTGGTGATGGTTCATTAAATCTATTCCAAAAATAGTTTTCTTCGGGGCGTAAGGAGTTCACGACATTACACCTTTTGTTTTAATGGATACATCAAAATTTGCAAATTCATTATCCCGCCAAATTATCTTGGCGAACTTTAGCGAGCTGTTTGATCAATTTTGCCAGGTTCGTAGTTAGCAATTTACCGTTCTCAAACACTTCCTTTTGTTTTCAAAACAGCAATAACAAAAAATTCTACAACTCCATCTAAAAAAGTTTTACTTCACTACTCTTTTTTCAAATTAAAATTCTATCAATTTACTTGATTGCAGATTGAATTTCATCTGAATGGTGCAGCAAAATTCTTACACATGTTTAAGTGAAGATTTCAATAAACCTTTGAAATATTTAATTATTACAGCTATTAACTTAGAGATTTTACGTGAGGAAAAAAAGAAGCAAAATCCCAAAATTCATCGTTAACTCTTGAGTATTTTAAAAGTAGCACTCATCTTCGTTTGATAACGAATTTAGATAATAATGATAATTTTTTAAATTTAAGTTTTGAACGAACAATTCTAAATTTACTGTTGTTCCTTATCTAATAACTCAAGCAACAATTCAGATGTAATTATTTGATGTAACACGATTGTTAGCCTCACTGACGAAATCAGGTGTTTCACTACCTAAGACCCAACTATAGGCATTGTTTGTCAGGATTTCATAAATCTGAAGACATAATTCAAAATTGCATTTTTGTTTCTCAAGATAGATATAAAATCTTCTATCTATTTTATATGTAGCAATACGTAGAGCAGATACGGTCAATATTCAGTCTTTGGCTAAGCTAAACCACATCTAGTTTGGATATCTAAAATTTATATAACTCTTGTGGAGTGGGCAAGATGCCCACTCTAATTATGCAAGTTAAATGTGGAACAGCTTAACTATAAGAATCATATTTGATTTTTGAACAAGATTAGGTATTGTAGTGGCGTAGTAAAGCTGAAATATTGCGTTAGCCAAGCATAACGCAGCAAAGCTGAGTTTTGTTAAAAATCAAAGCCGATTACTATAAAAGACTAACTGACTTAAAAAGAAGGCAAGACTTGCACTTCCTAAAGGAACTGTCAAATTGTCAATACCCAGAAATGAAAAAGCTTCTAAAGCAGTAGCAATCAATGCTACTAACAGTGATATTGTCCAAGTTTGCCAACTATTTCCTTGAGTTGCGACTAAAATCAAACTGCTGACAAGATAGCTAACAAGCATCATAGTCAAAGAGCCTTCCCAACTTTTTTCTGTCCCAGAGACTTTGTACTTGTGTTTACCAAAACGCTGCCCGATTAAAGCTGCTAATCCATCTCCCCAAGTCATAACTAAAATTCCTAGTGCTGCGTATTGCGGTTGTTGCAAGTACCAGAACCAGGCAATTAAAATACCGATACTAACAGAGTAAAAAAATGTGCCGAAACTTTGGCGTCCAACGCTATTAATACCTGGAAGAATGGGAAATCGGTAAGATAGTAAAGTGATTGCGCTTGCTAAAATTGAGGCTGTAATCCCGATGCTAGCAGGAATATCTAGCCACCAAGCGAGTAATATTACGTTACCAGTGCCAATATGAACTATCTTGCGGACAATTTCTGGTTCGCCATTAGCGAAGCGGTTTACCAGCCATGCAATCAGGAGGATGAATAACACCCAAATTGCAGCAATGCCTACGGTAGGCTTTGTCAAGGCAATTTGCAGCCATAAAACTGGAATTGAGGTGAAGTGAGAAAATGTAATCAACAAAGATGGAATAAGATGAAAATTTTTACCTCTATAACTAATTTATAAGATTTCGGTGACTGTAATGAAACTATTATTAATTTGGCTGATTCGCGGCTACCGAATGTTTATCTCCCCATTGTTTCCTCCCAGTTGTCGTTTCCAACCGACTTGTTCGATGTATGCCATTCAAGCTGTTGAACGATTTGGAGTCTTACGTGGTAGCTGGATGGCAACCCGACGAATTTTGCGCTGTCATCCGTTTCATCCAGGAGGTTACGATCCGGTGCCAGAAGTGGTAGAAAAAGTGAGACAAGAGTAGTCTGGGAGATAGGGAGGTGGGGAAGGTGGAGCCCCCTCTGGGGATAAGGGGTAATGGGGAGACAATCAAAGAAGTTGGAGTAAAGACTTCCTCCGTTGCCCTTTGGAGTTGCTATAAGCACCCAAACTTTGCCCAAGTTTTGCGGGTATAGTCTTTTGGGGAGATGTCAAGGGCAGGGTTTGTCATCTAGTTTGGGAACGTTGAATAATCTAAAATTTAGACTGATCATGATTAATTCCACAGATATTTATATACCCGACCCCGATCCACAAATTCCCACTCCTGGGCCGAATCCCTTACCGACTCCGGAACCTATACCGGGGCCTGCACCAGAACCAGTACCCGCTCCCATTCCTCAACCAGTACCGGGGCCAGTACCAGAGCCAGTACCCGCTCCCATTCCTCAAACAGTTCCAGGACCAATTCCCCAAACCATACCGGAACCTGTTTGAATTAACTTGGTAATATAATCCAAAATCCAAAATCCAAAATGTTAAGAGCCGGAATTGTCGGACTTCCCAACGTCGGAAAATCTACTTTATTTAATGCTGTAGTTGCTAATGCCAAAGCAGAAGCGGCTAACTTCCCTTTTTGCACGATTGAACCGAATGTCGGCGTTGTCGCAGTACCGGATGAGCGGTTAGGTGTTCTTGCCAAAATTGGCAGTTCGGTACAAATTGTATCGGCGCGTGTTGAATTTGTGGATATTGCTGGTTTAGTTAAAGGTGCAAGTCAGGGTGAGGGACTAGGTAATCAATTCCTGTCCCACATCCGGGAAGTTGATGCGATCGTCCATGTGGTACGTTGTTTTGAGAATGATGATATTATCCACGTTGCTGGTTCTGTTGACCCAGCGCGAGATATTGAAATCATTAATTTAGAGTTAGGCTTATCAGATTTAGCACAAATTGAACGGCGAATTGAGCGCACTCGCAAACAAGCTCGCACCAGTAAAGATGCTCAGTTTGAAGTCACAGTTTTAGAAAAATTAGCTGCGGCTTTAAATGAAGGTAAATCGGTGCGTCAGGTGAGTTTGAATGAAGAAGAAGCAGAAATTATTAAAGGATTAGGACTACTGACTAATAAACCAATTATTTATGCTGCCAATGTATCTGAGGATGACTTGGCAACAGGCAATTATTTTGTGGAAAAAGTACGGCAAATTGCAGTAACAGAGAATGCTCAAGTTGTCATAGTTTCTGCTCAAGTTGAAGCTGAATTAGTCGAATTACCAGATGAAGATAAAGCTGATTTTCTGGCGTCTTTAGGTGTGAAAGAAGGCGGTTTGAAATCATTAATTCGTGCAACCTACACCCTTTTAGGCTTGCGGACATATTTTACCTGTGGCCCGAAAGAAACTCGCGCTTGGACAATTCATGCGGGAATGTCTGCACCTCAAGCCGCAGGCGTAATCCATAGTGATTTTGAAAGGGGATTTATCCGTGCTGAAACTGTCGCTTATAAAGATTTGGTAGCTACTGGTTCGATGAATGCTGCCAAGGAGAAAGGATTGGTTCGCAGTGAAGGTAAAGAGTATCTTGTGCAGGAAGGGGATGTAATGTTATTCCGCTTTAATGTGTAAGTGGGAGTAATGGGTTGCTGTTATCAATTAGATAATGGTTAACCCATGCAAAATCAGAGCATCCCAATGTAAGCAAATTTACCAAGATGGTAGATAGTTATTGCCAATGCAGCGAAGTGCAATGTTCGCCCTTGGTATTTCTGAAGAGTAGTAATCGCAAAATCTGAAATATTGCGATTGCTTCTCTCCATTTCATTACGCTCGCAATGACAAAATATCKCACTACTGAGTTTTCAATTTTGAGCAAAACTTAAGCCAAACAACAGAAGATGTATTTGCAATCTCATGCTAAATATTTATTTGTTTTAACCTTTTGCTAGCTATTTCTTAATATTACTGAGATAAGTTGAATTTGCTGAATAGTAATTAATACTCAGATAAAATGTAGTTTTTTTTTGACTATATACTTTATTTTCATGCTGAACTTGCGATCGCTCAAAGCCTCAGTACAGTCTACTGCCTGACTGTAAATTTTACCTTTGGAGTTAAATTTTTTTACTGTCAAGAAAAAATGGCATTGACATTCCCAAGTATTAGCACTGCCAGCTTTTGACTAATAAAATCTACATCTATCTGATTTCAATTATTTAGGAAACTACCTAGACGCCTATCGCGCCACCAATTCTTCAATAGGCGCTTTAAGTTAAATTCACTACAAAAAACTTCTCTGTAAATACACATTTATGGCATCAACAATTCTTACTCCTGGTGATATAGCGATCGCTGGTTATATCAATAACGGTAGCCCTGATTCTTTCTCTTTCGTTAACTTAGTACCTATTGGTTCAGGTACAGTTATTTACTTCACTGATAACGGCTGGACTGGTAGCGGCTTCAGGGGTTCATCCGCAACTGATGGCGATGGCAATGAAAACCTGATTCGATTCACAGCTAATAATGATATTCCAGCTGGTACAGTTATCCGTAGCATTGATACATCTGCTAACTATACCTGGACGAAATCAGGACAAATTGGAACCACTAGTGCAGGTAGCTATAATGACCTTTCTTTAGGTCAAGGTGGCGACCAAATCGCGGCATTTCAATCTACCAATACCTCAAACCCGCTTAATTCGGGTTTCACAGCTATCTATCAGATTGATTATACAGGGGTATTTGAAAACGCTACAGATTCTAGTAGTGGTAACGTCATTCCAGGATTATCCCAGGCTGATAACACGGCTGTTATTACCAATACAAGTCCTGGCAATACTGCGAGTAATCCTGCTACTTACGCAGCGTTTAATCTTAACACACTCAGTAGTGGTACAAAAGCTCAATGGTTAGCGGCAATCAACAATCCAGCAAACTGGACATTTGGTAGTGCAACTAGTTTACCGACTGGCAATATTACTGTTTCTGGTGGTGCAGGTTCTCAACCAGACCTGAGTATTAGCTTGGCAGACTCCCCCGATCCGGTAATTATAGGCAACCCCCTTACCTACACTCTCACCGTGAATAACAACGGTACTGCTAATGCCAGTGGCATTTTAGTACAATATACCTTGCCTAGTGGGGTAACCTTTAATGGTACAACTGTTGCCAACGGTTTTACTGCTAGCCAATCTGGTGGTGTCGTAACCTTCTCTGGTGGCAGCATTAATGCTAGTGATACTGCTATCTTGACCGTTAGCGTTACCCCAAATTCCGCCGGGACTCTCACTAGTGGCACACCAATTGTAGACCCCAACAACACCATTGCTGAAAGCAGCGAAACTAACAATACTGCTGCTGCAATTACTACCACAGTTAATAATGTAGCAGTAGGACAAGCGCCGACTATTCAACTAGACACAGCTACTACCACAGACCTTTTAGATGCTAACGGTGCTTTGCCTACCACAGGAACGGGGGCAATCAGTGGCGTAATTGACAACGCCAACGACCCAGCAAAAACATTAGGCGTAAACTTTACCATCGCTGACCCGGATACTGCTGTAGGAAATTTGACCGTCACAGTCAACAGTAGTAATGCCGCAGTGGTTCCTAATGGAAACTTAACCCTAACTGGCACTGGAGATAGTCGCAATCTCAAAATCAATCCTGTAGGCGTTGGTACTGCCAATATTACAGTTACCGTCAGTGATAGTAATAGTACTGCAAATTATGCGATCGCCTATGCCGCGTCAGCGAATAATGGGACTGCGACAACTCAATTTTTAACGGGTACGAGTGATGCTTCTACAGCCATTCCTGTGGGTGGGACGTTTTTCTTAGAAGCGGATGACGAAAATCAAGTTTTGCGCCTTTATGACTCTAGCAAATCGGGACTTCCGGTAACTGGTTTTGACTTTACAAACTCTTTAGGACTGACCCAGAGTGATGGTTCTGGGGTGTTGCGAGAAGTGGATCTCGAAGCTGCAACCGAAATAGGCAATCGCATTTTTTGGTTAGGGTCGCAAAGCAATAGCGATGATGGCAAGAATCGTCCTAACCGCGATCGCGTTTTTGCCACAGATGTTACTGGTACAGGAGCATCCACCACACTCAGCTATGTTGGCCGTTATGACTTTTTAAAGGAAGACATCATCAACTGGGATGTCACCAATGGTCACGGTAAGGGAGCTAATTATTACGGCTTGGCTGCCAGCGCTGCAACTAATGTCGGGTCAAAGCAATCAAACGGCTACAATATAGAAGGCTTGGAAATTGCCCCGGATAACACTACAGCTTACATCGCCTTCCGCGCTCCCCAAGTTCCCCCCTCTCGACGCTCCAACGCACTCATCGTTCCTGTGACTAACTTTGCTAGCCTGGTATCTGCTAGCGGTGGTGGTACACAAGGCTCAGCACAGTTTGGCGCTCCCATTGAATTAGATTTAGGCGGTCGGGGAATTCGGGAAATTCGCAAGAATGCTAATAACCAGTACGTGATTATTGCTGGCCCAGCAGGAGACGCAGGAACAGCACCCAACGATTTTCGCCTTTACACTTGGGATGGCAATCCCAACAGCCAACCACAATTGCGTGCGGCTACATTTCCTGCCAGCTTCAACCCGGAAGGAATTATCACCATCCCTGATAATTTAACAGATACATCTCAAATTCAATTTGTCAGCGATGATGGCAACACCGTTCTCTACAACGACGGCACAGCAACCAAAGATTTATCACAGAACAATTTTAAAAAATTTCGCAGCGATCGCATTACCCTTGGCGGTGTAGTTCTCACTCCTCGGATTCACGACATCCAAGGTGCATCTCACATCTCTCCACTAAATGCCAAAAATGTCGCAGATGTACCGGGAATTGTCACAGTTGTCAAATCTAATGGCTTTTATTTACAAGACCCCAATCCAGATAACGATGTTCGCACCTCTGAAGGCATTTTCGTTTTTACCTCATCAGCCCCAACTGTGCAAGTGGGCGACTCAGTACTAGTTGGCGGTACGGTGAGCGAGTTCCGTCCTGGTGGTGCTAGTGGTACTAATAACTTGACAACCACAGAAATTATTAGCCCCACAATTGCCAAGCTGTCCAGTGGCAATGCTTTGCCAGCTGCCACGATTCTCGGTAATGGCGGCAGAACCATTCCCACCTCAGTAATCGATAATGATACCACTGGTAACATCGAAACTGGAACGACCACCTTTGACCCTGCCCAAGATGGCATTGATTTCTACGAAAGTTTGGAAGGAATGCTAGTACAGGTGAATAATCCTGTAGCAGTTAGCCCGACTAATTCTTTTGGGGAAATTTGGGTACTGGCGGATAATGGGGTTAATGCCACCGGACGCACAGCACGCGGTGGTATCGAGATTAGCCCCAATGATTTTAATCCAGAGCGTATCCAAATAGATGATGCCCTGTTTACCTCTGGTAGCTCACCCCAAGTTAACGTTGGTGCGACTTTCGGCACGATTACGGGTGTAGTGGATTATAGTTTCAGCAACTACGAAGTTCTGCCGACCTCGGTGACAGTTACTTCCAACACGCTGACGAAGGAAGTCACTAATTTAACTCCCACTACTGACCAACTAACAGTTGCTACGTTCAACGTCGAAAATCTTGACCCTGGTGATGGTGCAACCAAGTTTAACAACCTTGCTAGCCGCATTGTTAACAACCTCAAATCACCAGATATCATAGCTTTGGAAGAAATTCAAGATAATAACGGGCCGACGAATAACGGCACAGTTGATGCTAGCACCACCTTCCAAACATTAATTAATGCGATCGCTGCTGCTGGTGGTCCCACGTATCAATATCGGGAAATTGACCCACAGAACAACCAAGATGGTGGTGAACCCGGTGGTAATATTCGCCAAGGTTTCTTATTTAATCCCGACCGAGTTCAGTTTGTAGACATCCCTGGTGGCGGTACTTTAACTAATACCACAGTTAGCAATGTCAATGGTGTGCCCACACTTTCTGCAAGTCCCGGTCGCATTGACCCCACCAACTCGGCTTTTACTACCAGTCGCAAGCCATTAGTTGGTGAATTTACTTTCAACGGCAAAAATATTTATCTAGTTGGCAACCACTTTAATTCTAAGGGCGGCGACCAACCGCTATACGGACCAAATCAACCGCCAACCTTCAGTAGCGAAACTCAGCGCCAGCAACAAGCTACGGTGGTGAAAAACTTTGTTCAGAGCATTTTAGCGATCGACCCCAATGCCAATGTAGCGGTAGTGGGCGATTTAAATGACTTTGAGTTTTCCAACCCTGTCAGCATTTTAGAAAGCGCTGGACTGACTTCCTTGATTGAAACTTTGCCTCAAAACGAGCGCTACACCTACAACTTTGAAGGCAACGCCCAAACACTTGATCAAGTTTTAGTCAGTAATAGCTTGCTCAACAAGCTAGATGGGTATGATGTAGTTCATATCAACTCAGAGTTTGCCGACCAGGATAGCGACCATGACCCCAGCCTAGCTCGCTTTAATCTGCCTGCAAACAATGCTCCCACAGACTTATCATTAAATGCTACCAGTGTCAACGAAAATGTTCCAGCTAACACAGTTATAGGTACATTTACTACTACTGACCCTGACGCTGGCAACACTTTCACTTACACCTTAGTTGCTGGAACTGGCGATACAGATAACGCTGCCTTTGCAATTGATGACAATAGCTTAGAAATCAAAGCTTCTCCAGACTTTGAAACCAAATCCTCTTATAGCATTCGGGTACGCAGCACCGATAATGGTGGACTTTTCGTAGAAAAGGTATTAATTATCCAAGTTAACGATCGCAACGAAGCCCCAACAGCCGTAAATGATGCAGTCAGCATTGCCGAAGACGCAACTACATCTAATCTCTACACCACCTTGCTAAGTAACGATACTGACCCGGATGCTGGAGATACTAAAAACATTATTGCAGTTAACACCACAGGCACAAAAGGCACAGTCTCCTTTAATCAGAACACTCAAACCCTAACTTACATAGCCTCAAGTTTTAACTCTCTATCCCAAGGGCAGACTGCAACTGATAGTTTTAGTTATGCACTTGCTGACAGTCAAGGATTGCAGTCTACTGCTACTGTTAATATCACTGTTCTCGGTGTCAACGATGCTCCCACAGTGCAACCGCTTGACGACCAAATCATTTCTACTAATAAAGCTTTCTCTTTCAATGTCAGTAATAAATTCACTGACATCGACCAAGCTGACACCCTTACTTACAGTGCTACAGGTTTGCCTACTGGTTCTAGTATCGTTGCAAACACAGGTGTAATATCCGGCAAAATCAGCCAAGCTGGCATTTTTGCAGTTACAGTCACTGCTGCTGATGGTAAAGGCGGTAATGTGAGCGACACCTTTGACTTGACTGTGGCCAATAACAAGGCTACATCTGGCAACGACATTGTCTTTCTCGACCAACTTGTTGGCGTGAATACATTCAATGCCTTAGGTGGCAATGATCGCTTAATCGGCACTGATAGCAATGAAACACTCAGTGGTGGTACAGGCAATGATTACATTGATGCCAAGGGCGGTAACGACTCCCTCTTGGGGAACGATGGCATTGACACACTTATTGGTGGAGCAGGTAATGACATCCTCGATGGTGGAGCTGGCAATGACATACTTCTAGGTGGACTTGACAATGACACACTTCTAGGTGGAGCAGCCAATGACAGCCTCGATGGTGGAGCTGGCAATGACAACCTCAATGGTGGAGTTGGCAATGACACACTTTTAGGTGGGCTCGGCAATGACATTCTTTCTGGAGGTGGTGGCAAAGACCACCTGATTGGTTGGGGAGGTGGCACAAACGAAATTGACCAACTCAACGGCGCTCAAAGTGCAGATACTTACATTTTGGGTGATACCAATTCAGTTTTCTATGCCAATTCCGGCAATGGTGACTACGCCGATATTGTTAGCTTCAAAGCAAGTGATCGGATTCAGCTTAAGGGATCTGTTGACAATTACTTCTTGGGATCAGCACCAGTGTCTGGATTTAGCAGGTCGGCTGTGGGCATTTT
This sequence comes from Nostoc sp. PA-18-2419, assembly GCF_005869855.1. GTDB lineage: Bacteria > Cyanobacteriota > Cyanobacteriia > Cyanobacteriales > Nostocaceae > Nostoc. The sequence continues at coordinate 37,436 of NZ_SZNH01000001.1, forward strand.
CACCAAGAATGGGGCGCAATTAGAGTTAATTGGGGTTGTGGAAACCGGATTAAACCGCAATTTGGCAACAGATACTCGTTTCGTCTTTGTTTAAAGCTGATTCAAGCGATCGCTCCTGAGAAAACTTAAGAGCGATCGCTTGGCTTACGCACAGACGTAGAGTCGCACAGAGTAAGGATTTATTGCGTCTTCTCTAGACCAATTATCTACACCAATAACCCTTAATTAAACGGTATTGAATTTGCTACTTCCAATTCTCCTGGAATCTACCTCAGAATTAAACTATGGTAACTACAAGCACAATTCGTTTTTCCCAGTTCAATGCTTCCCTGAATCGGAACGCCGAAGGCCAATTAGTAACTGATTTATCTACTCCTGATAATGCTCAGGCAAAGGCAGTTGCGGAAATCATTCAGCGTAATAACCCAGATGTACTACTGATTAATGAGTTTGATTACTCGCCACAGGCGGTTCAACTATTCAAGCAAAATTATCTTGCAGTCAGTCAGAATGGTGCAAGTCCGGTTGATTATCCCTACTTTTACATTGCTCCTTCCAATACGGGTATTGCTTCTGGGTTTGACTTGAACAACGACGGTACAGCCGTTACCACCTCAGGTACAGCCGGATATGGTGATGATGCTTTAGGATTCGGTAGTTTTCCTGGTCAATACGGAATGTTGCTGCTATCCAAATATCCCATTGATACAGCTAATATCCGCACCTTCCAAAATTTTCTCTGGAAGGATATGCCCAATGCTTTGCTTCCGGATGACCCGGCGACACCAGAGCCAAATGATTGGTATTCTCCGCAGGAACTAGCGGTTCTACGCCTCTCCTCTAAAAGTCATTGGGATGTACCTATCGAAGTGAACGGTGAAATAATTCATGCTCTTGTTAGCCATCCCACACCCCCAACATTTGATGGGTCAGAAGACCGCAACGGTAAACGCAACCATGACGAAATCCGTTTTTGGGCAGACTATATTACTCCTGGTAAAGGCAATTACATCTACGATGATGAAGGTAAAACAGGCGGGATTACTGCTGGTTCAAGCTTTGTAATTATGGGCGACCAAAATGCTGACCCTTTAGATGGTGATAGTTATGACTATGCTATTCGCCAATTGTTGCAAAATCCTGGTATTAATACTAATGTCATCCCTACCAGTCTTGGTGGTCCGCAACAAGCAGCTTTGCAGAGTGGTGCTAACACTAATCATATAGGTAATCCAGCTTTTGACACTGCAGACTTTGCTGATACTACTCCCGGAAACTTGCGGTCTGATTACGTGCTACCCTCCACTGACCTAACAATTACCGACTCAGGAGTATTTTGGCCGCTAAATACTGACCCGACATTCTCCCCAGTAGGTGTTTTTCCTTTCCCCAGTTCTGACCATCGCTTAGTGTTTGCAGATGTGCAGACTGGGGCAACTCCAGCAGGTAAAACCATTCCTAATATAGGATTTGTTGGACAAACTACTTTCGCTACTGGCTTTATTCCTGCTGGCGCGGCAGGGACTGTGAATGGGGTACAGACTCCGGTGGGTGGATTGTCTGGTGTTACCTATGATGCTGCAAATAACCGCTACTACGCTATCTCAGACGATCGCTCTCAAGTTGCCCCTGCCCGTTTCTATACCTTCACTGCCGATTCTGGAGTGACTTTTACTAACGTTACTCCCCTAAAAGATACCAACGGCAACTTTTTTGCAACCAACAGCCTGGACACAGAAGGTATTGCTTTAACCAACAAGGGCACAGTATTCATCTCTTCTGAAGGCGAAGTTAATCCTGCTGCTGGCCGCGTTACCAATCCCTTTATTAAAGAGTTTTCGCTGACTACAGGGCAAGAAGTGCGATCGCTTGCTGTCCCTAGCAAATTCTTACCAGTAGTCGAAGACACTAACGGAGATGGTATTGTCGATGCAGGAGATACCCAGACATCAGGTGTTTACAATAACTTAGCCTTTGAAAGCCTCACCATCACACCTGACCAAAAAACTTTATTCACGGCTACTGAAAACGCATTGTCCCAAGATGGCTTAAAGGCTTCACTTACTAATGGCAGCCCTTCCCGAATTCTGCAATATAATTTGGTGACTGGACAGCCAGAAAAAGAATACCTCTACATCACTGATGCCATTCCCGAAGCACCAAACCCCAGCACAGGCTCGGCTGACAATGGTTTGGCGGATTTATTAGCAATAGATAATCGTGGTACTTTCCTGGCATTAGAACGCTCCTTTGCCCAAGGTGTGGGCGATACCATCAAAATCTACGAAGTTTCTTTGCAAGGTGCAACTGACATTAGTTTCGACGATTCTCTCAACAATTTGAGTGCTGAACAACTAGCAGCGATTAAACCCGCCCAAAAGCGTCTGCTGTTGAATTTAACTGACCTCAATCTGCCCACTGATGCAAATCACCCGATTACAGGAGTAGATAATATAGAAGGTCTTGCCTTCGGCCCCAAACTAGCAGATGGTCGTCAGTCGATTGTATTGGTAAGTGACAACAACTTTAGCAGCACCCAATACACCCAAATCCTCACCTTGGGTGCAGACTTAGTTCCCACTGCTGCACCGACAGTAGAAACTCGTCCCGATTTATTTGACGATGAAGATCCAGCATTACCTGCTGTAGATCGAGATGCTGATGCTGATGACCCTGCTATCTATGTTAATGCCACAAATGCTGCTGATAGTTTAGTATTAACCTCAGTGAAAAATGCCGGACTGCGGGTTTATGACTTGTCTGGTAATTTGTTGCAAACAGTTAATCCCGGTGGTATTCGCTACAACAATATTGATTTGCAATACGGTTTTAAATTAGGCGGTCAATCTATCGATATTGCCGTAGCTAGCGATCGCCAAAATGATAAACTAGCAATTTTCAAAATTAACCCGAACCCCACAACTCCCGGTCAGTATTTGGAAGATATCACCGATAGCAATATTGGTACTATTTTCCAAGGATTGCCTTTTCAACCTCCCTATTCTGCATCCACTCGTAGTTCTTACGGACTTGCCCTATACCGTAGCCCCGAAACTAATGATTACTATGTCTTTACCACTCGTCGCCAAACTGGAGATATAGCTCAGTTCAAGCTAATTGACAAAGGTAATGGCAAAATTGGAGCAGAACTGGTGCGCGAGTTCACCATTCCCTCGCCCACCGCAGCAGGACGTTCTCCTCAAACAGAGGGTATGGTAGTTGACCAAGAAACCGGCTTTCTCTACATAGCCCAAGAAGATGTCGGCATCTGGAAATTCAACGCCGAACCAGATGGTGGCAAAACAGGCAAGTTGATTGACCGCGTGCGTTTTGAAGGTGGTTCTCACCTCACCGATGACGCTGAAGGGTTGACCATTTACTACGGCAAAAACGGCACAGGCTACCTGCTAGCATCCAGCCAAGGCGATAGTACCTTTGTTGCCTACACTCGTGAAGGTAATAACGAATACGTGGGTAACTTTGCTATTGGTAACAACGGTTCGATTGATAGCGTCCAAGAGTCAGATGGTGCCGATGTAACTAATGTACCACTGGGCCCTAACTTCCCATTTGGTTTATTTGTTACTCAAGATGGGTCTAATGAACCTGCCAAAACCATCGATGGCGAAAACGTCAACTCAAACTTTAAGCTAGTACCTTGGGAAAATATAGCCAATGCCTTACCTAATTCTTTAAATATCGATACCAGTAGTTACGATCCTCGCAATCCCGTTGCTCAACCCAAGTTGACTATCTATGACTTTGACAACCTACCTAAATTAGGCACCACCTCCAAAGGTCAAGATATTTTCTTAGGTGGTTTTTCTGGGTTGTATTTCCAAGGAATTGCGGCAAATGGCAACCTAAAATTTGTCACTAACACAGACCGTGGCCCCAATGGAGATGCTGATGGTGTCAAAAGACCATTTTTATTACCCAACTTCCAGCCAGAAATAGTCAGTTTTGAACTCAATCGCACCACAGGTGAAATCACCATCACCAACAGAACAGGATTATTTCGCCAAGATGGCACAACGCCATTAACCGGACTACCAAACTTGCAAGCTGGGGCAAATGGTACTGCCTACACAGATGAAATTGCTGTTGACTTAAATAATAATGTTCTTCCTAACGATCCTTTGGGCGCAGACTTAGAAGGAATTGCAGTTGCACAAAATGGTGACTACTGGATGGTGGATGAGTACCGTCCAGCAATTTATCACTTTGATAGTAATGGTAAACTAATTGACCGCTTTATTCCTCAAGGAACTGCCACTGCACCCGACCCAGACCAACCCGCCGGAACTTTTGGTACTGAGGTACTGCCAGCAGTTTATGCCCAACGCCGCAATAACCGAGGATTTGAAGCTGTAGCACTCCAAGGTAATAAATTATATGCCTTTATTCAGAGTGCGATCGATAATCCAGATGTCGCCAATGACGCAAGTTCTAAAGCTTCTATCAACCTGCGAATTCTAGAGTTTGATACTGTCACTAAGCAGGTAACAGGAGAGTATTTATATCGCTTAGAAGGTTTACCGGGAACTGATAAGATTGGCGATGCAGTTTCTTTAGGTAACGGCAAATTTGCAGTAGTTGAACGAGACGATAATGGTACATCTGCTAGCAATAAACTAATTTACCAAATTAATTTAGCCAGAGCGACCAACATCAACAACCCTGCTAATTTTACTTTGCCAGCAGGTAAGACTATTGAACAATTGACCTCTGCGGAATTAGCTGCTGCCAATATTACCCCTGTAAGCAAGAGTTTGATTGCTAATGCTGCTCAGTTGGGTTATACCGGTGTCGAAAAATTGGAAGGTTTAGCACTGGTAGCACCCAACACCTTAGCTTTGATTAACGACAACGACTTTAATATTACGGGCAATACTCCTGCTGAAAAACTGGGTATTCTAGAATTACCTAATAATCTGACACCTGTAGAGCCTACTTTCCCAGGCAACTTTGGTTCTAGCGATAGCGATAATGTCACAGTTGAGCCAGGACAAACATTCTTCGCGGGTGATGGTGCAGACTTTGTAGAAGGTACTAAAGGCAACACAATCGAAGCTGGAAAGGGTGATGACATCGTACTCGTAGGCAGTGATTCTTCAGTATCCGGGGGAGAGGGTGACGACCAGATATTTATTGGTCAAAACGGTTCAGCTAAAAATACCAAAGTTGATGGTGGCAATGGTAATGATGTTATTACCGTAGTGGAAGCCAGTGGTAGTAATAATTTATTTGGAGCTGCTGGCGATGATACTCTCACAGTCATTGAAGGTTCTCATCAATGCTTATTCGGTGGAAATGGCAACGACAGCCTTACCAGTAACGGCAGCAGTAACCGTTTGTTTGGTGGTTCTGGTGATGATAAACTCTTCTCCAATGTCAATGACTCGTTGTTTGGTGGCGATGGAGATGATGTGCTATTTGCTGGTCAGGCAGGTGGTAATCGCCTAAGTGGTGGTGCTGGTGCAGACCAGTTCTGGATTGCCAATGGCAGTCTACCAACTACTAACAACATTGTCACTGACTTCAGCATCGGTATTGACAAAATCGGGCTTGGTGGTATTGGCGTTACTCAATTTAGTGGTTTAACACTATTGCAACAGGGTAGCGATACTTTGCTGAAAACCGGAAATACTGAGTTGACTTTATTAGTTGGAGTTACATCGACTAGCCTGAAAGCTAATGATTTCGTTTTTGCTGCCAGTGTGATTTAGTCAGTTCTAACTAACGTGATTATTACAGCTTCATTACACAGTAAAATTTAATGGAGCTGTAGTGAATTTTTCCAAAAGTGCTTAAAAATAAGCTGAAAAAATCTAAATTGTATAATCGAATTAATCAAACTCTTGTAAGAAGCTTTAGTATTTCCACAGATTAGCTCCGGAGTCGTGAATTTTCACTATAATCGGCTACATTTATGCATTTTTATAGATATAAATACTTATATTTATTGAGCAATAAAACCAGGATTTAAAAAACTTTTTTATCTCAAAAATATATATGATTTTTTCATAACACATTAGGTCAAAGATTACAAGTCAAGTTTTCTTAACCAATTCACAATTTTTTCACAACTTTGGCTCTGTAAGTTAACTAGTATGTAATTATCATTGTCGATTTTGATACTTAAATGTTCTAGTGATAAATCAATTGTAGTGGTGGTTGACATTTAATAGTTCAGACTCAACAATTTACTAGTCAATTACATCTTTGAAGCCAAAAACTATTAATTTTACCCTCACGAAATGACTTTTGTGATTCCACTAGAGCGAAGACCATTTCAATAATTAGACACAGGGAGATTCTCTTTTATGGCTAAGAATGTCATCATTATGATTGGAGATGGTATGGGCTGGGAAATGGCTCGTGCTGCATCAATCTATAAAGAGATTCAAAATGGAAAGACAGGTGCTAATTTAAGCGATTTTTATACACAAGGTAAGGGTCAAGGACTTAACTTTCAAACACTCCAAGGCTATGGTTTGGTAACCACCTACGGGACAACGATCGCTGATAATAATGGAGTTTTTAGTACTGGTAATTCAGCTGTTGACGGTACTAACCCCATCACAGGAAAAAGCCCAGTTCGCCCTGGTTTCACCTTTAATCCTACTTTTAATCCAGGTAATACCCCGACAGGTGGTGCAAAAGTTAGTGATGGTGCTGTTGGTAACCTCGTAGGTTACGACCCTACCAGAGGTGGTATTAATCCTTGGACTCCCGGTAATAACCCTGAATATATTAAGTACAGCTATCCTGACTCTGCAAACACCGCTACAACTCTCTACACTGGGGTCAAGACCTACAACAACGCCATTGCCGTTGATATTTTTGAGAATCCTCTAGAAACAATTCTCAAAACTGCGAACGAAGTTGGTAAATCTACTGGTTTAGTGACTTCAGTTCCCATCGACCATGCCACACCCGCAGCAGCAGCAGCCAACGTTAATCGTCGCAGCAAGTATGATGCTGACTATCCGGCATTAGACAATATCCTGCAACAGCAACTCCGTATTTATCAACCGACGGTATTACTTGGTGGCGGACACCCACTTTCAGCTCCTGGAGACATACTACCAAACGGGGTTGAGCCGAATCGGAGCAATGAATTCATTAAGCAATCTACTTACACAGAACTTAGTACTAAGCCAACTAATAACATCTACGATTACACCTTTTTGGAGCGGGGTGAGAACGCTGCACAGAAACTAGCCGAAACGGCGGCGACACTTGATCCGGAAAAAGGCGATCGCCTCTTGGGTCTGTACGGCGCTCGCGGTCAAAATGGTAACTTGCCTGTAAGTTCTGCTAACGGCGACTACAGTACCACTGGTTTAGATATGTTCAGCGTTTTCGCTAACCAAGGTGATAACGCCAAAGTAGACACTAAGCGTCCCTTACTTCCTGGAGAAACGGACGCGTCTTTTATCGCCAAAGAAACTAACGAAAACCCAACCCTCAATGACTTGACAAATGCGGCGTTAGATGTACTTGGTAAAGACCCTGATGGTTTCTGGTTGATGGTTGAGGGTGGCGATATTGATTGGTCTGCCCATGATAATAATATGGACAACTTGATTGGCACCGTATTGGACTTTGATAAGGCAGTCGGATCTACAATTGACTGGATCGAAAAAAATGGTGGTTGGGAAGAAAACCAACTCATCGTTACAGCTGACCACGATCACTACCTGACTCTAAACGGTGATTTTCCAACTTTAGTAGAAAATCAAGGTGCCGAAGCGTTAACGAATTTGGATACTCCAGCAGAAGTTGGACATTACTGGGGGTCAGATCCCACTGTCAAATATGGTTGGGGAAGTCACACCAACCGTCCTGTACCTGTTTACTATCAAGGCGCTGGTTCAAAAGTGCTAAGTAGCTTGGTGGGTAAAGGTTATAACGCCTATGGTTCTGATATTCCTGGAATTACGGGTTTAAATGATCAAACTCATATTTACCAAACAATGTTTGCTTCAATAGTGMCAAAAGTTGAATTAATCGGTTTTGCTTCCTTACCTGCTGATACTTTTAGTGATGGGCCACCTTCTGGTAAAGATGTTTCAGCTAATGGTAGAACAGGGCCTTTCCCAGGACAGCCAATACAAGGCTTTAGCGGTGTCCAATTTGCTAACAGCAACTCTTTCTACTTTCTGTCAGACAACGGTTACGGTAGCAAAGATAATAGTGCAGACTTTCTGCTGCGAATCAATCGTCTAGACCCGAATTTTCAAGGAACAGAAAACGGCGATGGTACTGTTAAAGTTTTAGATTACATTCAACTGTCTGACCCAAACCACAAAGTTCCTTTCCAAATTGTGAATGAAGGAAGTACTGGAAGATTACTAACTGGTGCTGACTTTGATGTGGAGTCATTTGTCTTTGATAAAGACGGGACAATTTGGGTGGGAGACGAGTTTGGCCCCTACCTACTGCATTTTGATGCCAGTGGTAAGTTGTTGGAAGCTCCCATTGCTACACCCGATCGCTTCAAAACTTTAGATGGAGAAGCACCATTAGTCATTGGTCACAGAGGTGCAAGTGGCTATCGTCCAGAACACACTTTAGAGTCTTATAAGCAAGCAATTGAGCGAGGCGCTGATTTTATTGAGCCTGACTTGGTTGTGACCAAAGATGGTGTCTTAATTGCTCGCCACGAGCCAGCTTTAGCAGTTTTGAATGCTGATGGCACTGTTAATTTCAGCAATACAACCACAGATGTTTACAAACATCCAGAGTTTGCTGATCGCCTCAAGACAGTAAGCTTAGATGGCAACACAATTACAGGTTGGTTTGCTGAAGATTTCACCTTAGCTGAAATCAAGACTCTACGCGCAGAAGAACGTTTACCTTTCCGCGATCATTCCTTTGACGATAAATTTGAGATTCCCACCCTCACGGAAATCATCAATTTGGTTAAGGATGTGGAAGCCAAGACAGGTAAAAAGATTGGCATCTACCCGGAAACTAAGCATCCGACCTATTTTGCTGATGAAGCTACCTATGTAGGCACTACGGACAAAATACACAGAAATATCAGTCAGTTACTTATTGATACGCTCAAGGCAAATAACTTTACCGACCCGAGTCGGATTTTCATCCAGTCCTTTGAAGTAAGTAATCTTAAAGAACTCCACGATACCATTATGCCTGCCGCAGGCGTAGATATTCCACTGATCCAACTTCTAGATGCCAGTGATATCGATATCAACGGTAAGATTATCGAAAGTCAGCCTTATGATTTGAAAGTTAGTGGTGATACTCGCACATACGGCGACTTGCGAACTCCAGAAGGCTTGGCTGAAATTGCTACTTATGCTGATGGCATTGGCCCTTGGAAGCGGATGATTGTTAGCGTCAAAGGTACTGATGCCAATGGCGATGGTAAAGCCGATGATGTCAATGGCGATGGAGTAGTCAATGATGCTGATAAGACAACATTACCTCCGACTACCTTAGTTCAAGATGCTCACAATGCAGGCTTGCAGGTTCATCCCTACACCTTCCGTGCCGAAGACCAATATTTAGCAGCAGATTACAAAGGCCAGCTAGCACTAGAAATTCAGCAGTTCTATCAATTAGGGGTAGATGCACTCTTCTCTGATTTTCCAGATATCGCTGATGAAGTACGCGATAAACTTAGAGACGATCCTCAATATAATGTAGTGCGATCGCCACAAAACCCCGATGTTCTTTCAGGTGATGCCTTTGCTAACTTGGCTAGTTCTAAAGGTTTTGAGGGCGGAGCAATCAACGCCAGCAAAACCAAGCTCTACATGCTACTAGAAGGCACAGTCCAAGGCGATACTCCTAGTGCTTTGCGGATTAACGAATTTGATTTAGCCAGTCACAAGTATACTGATAGAAAACTTTACTACAGACTGGACAATCCCTCAAATTCAATCGGAGATTTAGCAGTCATTAATGACAATGAGTACCTTGTAATTGAACGGGATAACAATCAAGGAGCTGCTGCTAAGTTCAAGAGAATCTACAAAATAGACTTGTCTAAAACAGATTCTAATGGCTATGTAGCTAAACAAGAAGTTGCAGACTTGTTGAATATCCAAGACCCCAATGACCTGAATGGAGATGGCAAAACTAATTTTGACTTCCCCTTTCAAACAATTGAAAATGTTTTAGTTGTTGACAAAAACACCATTTTGGTCGCCAATGACAACAACTATCCCTTCTCAACAGGCCGTCCTGGGAATGACCCTCAAAATCCAGTCATAGACAACAACGAAATTCTGCTTTTGAAGTTGGAGAAGCCACTTAATCTTGCTCCTGGCTTAGGTCAACCCCAAGCTGAAGAAATTAATTTTGGCTCCCCTAACAGCGATACTATTACAGTTGAGCCAAATCAAACCTTATTTACAGGTGACGGAGCAGACTTTGTAGAAGGTACTACAGGTAACACAATCCAGACTGGCAATGGTGATGACACTGTATTGGTAGGCAGTAACTCTTCAGTATCCGCAGGAGACGGAGATGATAGTGTCTTTATTGGTCAAAATGGTGCTGCTAGTAACACAACTGCTGATGGTGGTAATGGTAATGACCAAATTACTGTAGTCGAAGCCAATGGCAGCAATAACCTATTGGGAGGCGCAGGCGCAGACACTCTGACTGTAGTTGAAGGTTCGCGTCAATTATCCTTCGGTGGTTCAGGTAACGATACCCTTAAGAGTGAAGGTAGCAATAACCGTCTATATGGTGGTTCTGGAGATGACAAACTCTTCTCTGGCGTTAATGACTTGTTGTTTGGTGGCGATGGTGATGATGTGCTATTTGCTGGTCAAGATGGCGGTAATCGCCTAACTGGTGGTGCTGGTGCTGACCAATTTTGGATTGCTAATGCCAGTTTACCAACTAGCAACAACATCATTACTGACTTCAGCATCGGTGTTGACAAAATTGGACTTGGTGGTATTGGTGTGACTCAATTTAGTGCTTTAACTCTATTGCAACAAGGTAGCGATACTTTGGTAAAAGCCGGAAACACCAAGTTGGCTTCATTAATTGGAATTACGTCAACTAGCCTTACAGCAAATGACTTTGTTTTTGCTGCTAGTGTGGTTTAAATCGAAGTGATTACAGCTTAAATTCAATATTCCAAATTAACTAATGCTGTAATAATTTTGCGATTGCGAGGGAGTGATAGTCCCTCGCTTTTTATATTTGTGAGAAATTGATTTACTGGATGTTTGTAAAGTCCAAAATTTTAACTTGTTCATAACTTTCCTTAAACTTTGAACAACTATCTTTTGAAACACTGACCAGAGTTACATTCATTTAATTGTCTGTACTAAATTGTGTGGATAGTAAGCATTTTCACCAAATACTACTCAGGTTTTTGTAGGCAATAATCTTTGCTGTATTTAAGTGTAATTAATTACTAAGTACAGCGCAACGGAAATAAACCAACCATTTTAAATGTCTGAAACCCTTGCAAACAGCTAATTACGAATTACGGATTACGAATTACGCCTTGCGGTACTAGTCTTCAGACACAAAACTGCTGCGTAGGCGTAGCCAGCTGTAGGCATCGCTCGTAGCTTACAATATTTAAGGAGTAGTCGGCATGGCTGATACAAACGGCAACGGTAGAAATGTCATTATTTTTGTAGCGGATGGATTGCGTAACGGTTCTGTAAACCCGACTGACGCCCCAACTTTATCTAGTATCCGCGAGCAGGGAGTTAATTTTACCAATAGTCATTCGTTATTTCCGACATTTACCACTCCAAATGCTTCTGCGATCGCCACAGGACATTATCTTGGAGATACGGGGGACTTTAGCAATACCGTCTACACTGGTTTTCCTGTTCCTAATGCTAACGGCAGTGTGACGCCATTTATCGAAAATGATGCGGTTCTCGGAGATATTGACGAAAAGTTTCCTGGTAATAACTTTCTCGATGAAGAGTCACTGCTATCCTACGCACGGGCGCAAGGTTTTAACACTGCTGCAATTGGTAAGCTAGGGCCAGTTGCCATCCAAGATGTCACACAAGTTAACCGAGATGGCGGCACCGATGGAACTATTCCTACCCCAGATACTGTAATTATCGACGATCGCACAGGTGCAGCACCTAATCCGGTAACAGGTTCACCTCAAGCTGTACCACTCGATGCTGATATAGCCGCTCGTTTAGAAGCAGTTGGGCTACCCACCACAACTCCTGGTAGAGGGGCAAATGGTAATTCTGGTAATAACACAACTCCAGGAACTACAGTTGCCAATGTTGACCAGCAACAGTTTTTTATCGATGCCACTACTAAGGCAGTTCTCCCGAAGTTTCAGACAGAAGATAAACCATTCGTATTGGTCTACTGGTCGAGAGACCCTGATGGAACTCAACACAATCAAGGTGATAGCTTAAACAGTTTGACACCGGGCATTAATGGTGATACTTCCAAAGCTGGAATCAAGAATGCTGACAATAACTTAAAGCAGCTTCTTGATTACCTCAAAAGTACAGGTTTGGACAAGACTACTGATGTCTTCATTACTGCTGACCACGGTTTTTCCACCATCAGCAAACAAGTTACTGATAACCAAGGCACAACAACAAATAGTTATGCTGCAACTCAAACCTACACTGGTGTCAATCCAGGATTTCTACCACCAGGTTTTGTTGCCATTGATTTGGCTCACGATTTAAATCTACCTTTATACGATCCTGATAAAAATACAGTCACTCCTTTAGACATCGATAACATTCAGTATGCTGCTGTTGATGCAACACAAGGTCAACGCCCGACAGCTGGGAATGGTGTAATTGGCGGTAGCGGTCAGGTAATTGATGGTCACCTGGACTCAGGTACAAAGGTAGTTGTAGCTGCTAACGGTGGTTCCGATCTGATTTATTTGCCCAATGGTAATGCTGACTTAGCCAAACAGGTAGTGAATTTGCTTTCGCAAAAGGACTACATCAGTGGTATTTTCGTAGATGACGCCTATGGAAACATTCCAGGTGCTTTACCACTAAGTGCGATCGGGCTAAAAGGTGATGCTAAAACACCTGTTCCAGCGATTGTAATCAACTTCAAAACCTTTAGCACCGACCCAAATAACCCAAACAACCCTCAAGCTGAGGTAGAGATTGCTGACACAGGCTTACAACAAGGGCAGGGGATGCATGGCAGTTTTGGTCGGGGCGATACCTTCAATAACATGGAGGCTATTGGCCCTGATTTCAAATCAGGTTATGTAGACTATGCGCCTGTCAGTAATGCTGACATAACACCCACACTCGCTAAGATTTTGGGTTTGAATATTCCTAGTAATGGCGATTTGAAAGGTCGTGCCATCACAGAAGCATTAGTGGGAGGGCCTGATTCAGTCTCCTTCACCCAAGGAACTTTGACTTCAGAAGAAGCTGCTAACGGTCAAACAACAATTCTCAACTATCAAAGTGTAGGCAATACTCAGTACTTTACAGCAGCAGGATTTACCGATCGCACTGTTGGACTATCAACATTGGATGTTGATTTTGGTACTACAAGTAGCGATGATGTCACCCTCAAGTCAAACCAAACCTTATTCACAGGCGACGGAGCAGACTTTGTAGAAGGTACTACAGGTAACACAATCCAGACTGGCAATGGTGATGACACTGTATTGGTAGGCAGTAACTCTTCAGTATCCGCAGGAGACGGAGATGATAGTGTCTTTATTGGTCAAAATGGTGCTGCTAGCAATACCAGCGCTGATGGTGGCAATGGTAATGACCAAATTACTGTAGTTGAAGCCAATGGTAGTAATAACCTATTTGGAGGCGCAGGCGCAGACACTCTGACTGTAGTTGAAGGTTCGCGTCAATTATCTTTTGGTGGTTCGGGTAAGGATACCCTCAAGAGTGAAGGTAGCGATAACCGTCTGTATGGTGGTTCTGGAGATGACAAACTCTTCTCCGGTGTCAATGACTCGTTATTTGGTGGCGATGGTGATGATGTGCTATTTGCTGGTCAAGGGGGTGGTAATAGCCTAACTGGTGGTACTGGTGCAGACCAATTTTGGATAGCCAATGGCAGTTTACCAACTAGCAACAACATTATTACTGACTTTAGCATCGGTGTTGACAAAATTGGACTTGGTGGTATTGGTGTGACTCAATTTAGTGCCTTAACTCTATTGCAACAAGGTAGTGACACTTTAGTGAAAATCGGAAATACAGAGTTAGCTTCATTAGTTGGAGTTACATCAACTAGCCTGACAGCAAATGACTTTGTTTTTGCTGCTAGTGTGGTTTAGCTAAAAGATGATTACAGCTTAAATTCAACATTCCAAATTAACTAATGCTGTAATAATTTTGCTCATGCGGGGGAGTGATACTCCTTCGCTTTTTATATGAGCAACGTGAAACCTAACATGGATAAGAATGTTGGGTTTTCTAATTGTAAAGTGGGTGTCTCAGTTATCTGGAACAAAAGACGGGTAAGATACCTACCCCACAAAATTAGATAATTTATTTGCTGGAAGTCCTTAATACTTACTCTCACAACCTACGCTAATCCATATTTTTTGAAAAAATTTGTAGTATCTCCTTGACAAGATGTATTTTATATATTACAAATGTAATATATAAATAAAAGCCTTTCTAAAGGCTAAGGTAAAACATCTCAGAACCTAGAAAACCGAATAGCAAGTTACAACTTTTTGGGGTCGCGATTGGTGTTCGACTGCTCCGAAACCAACAAACGGACGGTAGCAGGATTCGGGTTCAATTCCCGACGACTCCACTAACTTCTACTTGTTTGGGTCTGTAACTCTAATGGTAGAGCGCCCAGATTCACTTGTGCCCTGACAGAAAAAGCTTACATACTTGCTCAAAGGTAGAGCGATCGTCTCTAAAACGATAAGTGCAGGTTCAATTCCTGCGGTGTAACCACAGCTTTTTCAACTTGCACGAGGTGTGAGTGCAACTCTCACAGGGAAGGTATCGGTTCAATTCCGGTCAGATCCACTAAATAATTCGTAATTCGTAATTAAAAAGAGGTGATTGTAATGGTTCATATTCGATTTGAAGGACGTTCTGTTGATGTTGTAGAAACACAACTGGGAATTACAGCAAGTATGAATGATGTGGCAGTGAAGCAACAGGTTGCACGGCATTTAGATATAAATAGCGATCGCCTTTCTGCTTACATAGTAGATCGGCGTCCCAGTGGGGATTTAATTGTCCGTCCGGAAGCTGTCTACGGTTAAAATGTTTAGTTATCTGTGCCCTAACAGAAGAAGCATACATATACATTCATAACGATCCTAAGGTAGTAAAATTCGAGCGATCAAATTAGCGAACTATAATTTATAAATCTTTTGCAGATTTAGCATACGTGCCCACTGCCAATAGTTGGTAAGAGCGATCGTCAGCTGTAAAAAGCTTCTTAAACTTGTACGGATTTATTGAAGAATTAATTCCGCGCCCTGACTTGTAAAGCATACAAACATATATCCGGAAACGGAATACAGGTTCGATTCCTGTCGCTCCCTTTGATGGGAGCGTAGCCAAATTGGTAAAGGCAACTGTGAAAACTGCTTTGCTAACTTGTGCGGAATTTCAATTATTTAAGATTTACAGCAAGCCTTACTGATTTATTAAAACTAAAATTTTCACTTCGTGCCCTAACCGAAAAAGCTTACATACTAGCCTAATTGGAAAAGGCACTTGAATGCAAATCAAGCAAATGTGGGTTCAAATCCCATGTGTGAATCAACAGCTTTTTTAACTTGCACGAGGTGATATAAATATTGGATTTGGCAAAATTTTGATGGAGTCGAGGAAACCTCTGCTCAAAGCTTTTTAAGACAAATTTTGAATGAAAAATCTGAATTATAAGACTGTTAATAGAATTACAAACAATACTATTTATTGCAATTTAATATAATTTGAGGCTGCTATGTCTGTGAACACTCTAGAAATTTTAGAACAAATCAAGTCTTTAAATATTAATGAAACCGCTCAATTAGTAAAGCAGATTGAAGCAACTTTCAATGTCGACATATCCACACCTAAATTCCTTAAGATTGACAAGCGAGATGAGGATGAAACTCAAGCGCAGATTCAAACGGAATTTGATGTCTTGTTGGTATCGGTTCCAGCAGAGAAAAAGATTGCCTTACTCAAGGTCATCCGGACGGTGACTGGACTGGGACTCAAAGAAGCAAAAGACTTTGTAGAATCCCTGCCTCAAGTAGTTCAAGCAGGACTGAATCAACAAGCGGCTGAAATTCTTAAGCAGCAGCTAGAGGAAACAGGAGCAGTTGTTTCTCTGACCTAATAGAATTGGGCATTGATTATTCTCCCCCTGCCTCTCCTGCTCCCCACACTTCCCCATCTCCCCAATCTTGGCAGTTGTTGCCGCGCCCCGATCGCAGAAGCTTACATAACTCTGTACAAGTTATACACGATGCTTCTACAACTTGCATGGTGACTTTATCGCCCCGCGTGCAACATCTGCCTCCTCATCCATCATAATTAGAGGAGGTTACTATGAATACCGCAGAACGTGACCTGCGCTTGGAAATGCTCAACAGTTTGCTGACAACTCCTCACCGCAAACTTGAGCAAGTCGCAGAAATTCACAAGTTAATCGTTGAACTCGATCCTATTTTCTACGGACATTTGGCAGTCTGGTATCAGCGTCATGGTGATGTCCGCGACCACAAGGAAGTATTTGTTGGTCACTTGTTAACCAGCAATTTGATTGAACACCGGGATGCTGGATTTATCATGCTGCAAGAATTTCCACCTTATCAGGTGGCGCGTATAGTGGACTTCATGAAGCAGCAGCAAAATAAACTGCCTCGTTCAGCAAGGACTGCGGTACGCCGTTACTTGAAGACACGGGAGAGCAATCCGGCTTTATTTGATCGCGCCGCCTTGCGGGGTCGTAAGGCAATGAAGCATCTGTATGCTTCGCTGCACATCAAACCAAACGAACGGGCAAATGCAATTCTGTTTGGTGATACTCCTCCAGAAGGTTCCTTAGCAGATATCCTCAAGCGCCTTGCAAAGGCAGAAAGTGCCGCAGAACAAGCGCGGTTGATTGTGGACTTTAACATTCCTTACATGATCGCCATCGGTGCAATCAAACAAGTTACACCGGTTGTGCTGGTGGCGTTAATCAACAGCATGTCTCCCCAAGAAGCGATTAATAACCTCAAGTCACTTCAGGCTAGAGGTGCAATGGATCATCCAGAAGTCAAGAAGTTGATTGACTCTAAGCTCGAATCAGCATCTAAAAATGGGCGTGTGGCAGCATTCAAAGCTCAGATTGCCGCAGACACCGCAGATTTTGACGCAGACACCGTTGCACGTTTGGAAAAAGTAACCAACGAACAGGTAAAACGGCGTGGTGCGATCGCTCGTCCAACTGCTCTACTGGTAGACAAGTCTGGTTCAATGGAAAATGCGATCGCGACGGGTTTGCAACTCGCTGCCTTAATCTCTGGTATCACTCAAGCAGAACTGTTTGTCTACGCCTTCGACACCATTCCTTACGCTGTTACGGCAAAGGGCAAGGAGTTAACCGACTGGCAGCGTGCTTTCCAGCACATCAATGCAGGCGGTGGTACTAGCATCGGTTCTGCATTGGAAGCAATGCGGAAGAAGAAGCAGGTTGTTGACCAGATTATTCTGGTGACGGATGAAGGCGAAAATGCTGCTCCTTACTTCGGTGAAGTCTACAAGACCTACTGTCGAGAGTTTGCGGTAATGCCCAATGTGGTGATTGTCCGTGTGGGTACTCATTACAACTGGGTCGAGAGCCAACTAAAGCAGCAGCAAGCACCTGTAGATACGTTCACTTTCGCAGGTGACTACTACAGTTTGCCGAACATCGTTCCACTGCTAACGCGCCCCTCTCGTCTGGATTTGCTGATGGAGATTCTGGATATGCCGTTGCCGGTGCGAGAAGATAAGTAGAGTACATCAGGGTGCGTTATAGTTACTTATGACGCATCCCGATCTTATTCCATCATATATTCTCACTTTTATTGATTTACAAAGTTATAGTAAAATCTTCAATTCAACTTATTATTAACTAATTCAATTTGTTGCTAAACACCAAATAGGTACTTAGCAATTCTTTTATTTTTCATCAGAGTGAATACAGCTAACCAACTCATGAGAAAAGTGGGTAAAGAAAATACTAATTGAGAGAAAAAAGTTACTTCATCTAATAACTGAGGTTGAGTTTTCTTCAGATAAATTTCCATAATATTAATTCCAAATAGGTGTATCAAGTAAATTCCAAAAGAACATAATGCTAAATTTTTTATTACGCTGTTTGGTTTAAAGTAATTCGATAAAACAATACCGTATAATAAAAGAGAATATCCCAGAAAAACTTCCCGAAAACCAGTAATTAGTGGGTTATTATAAACGTTAACAACAAGAAATAAACCTAATAACAAGTAAGCATATACGAGTTTCACACGCAACAATGAAAAGTTGGTTTTAAGAAGTAAATACCTTAAAGTCATTGCGATAAAAAAGTAAGGTAAACACCTCACTAACCATGCTACTTCTATAGATATAAACCTCAAAAACTCATTTTTAGAAGGCTCGTAATTCACTAGATTAAATAAATTTTTAAAAGCTATATCATTATGTAAATCTACTGTATTTCCAGTAATTAAAAGCAGGTTGTAGAGGATGAGACTCAACAGAGACAAACTAGCTAATATTTTAAGTCCAATTTTCGGTTTTGCGAAGTAATTTGCAAATATTATGAGCGAAGTACCTACTAGCAATAGCGGTAAATAGTATAGTTGATATGATGCTTTTCCATAAAATATAATTAAAAAAGGATTTCCTAATAGATGATTTAATTCTTCTTTTTGATTTGATGCTGAAAACATAATTATTTTGGCAATTAGATAAATAACTGTCCAAACCATATATGGTATTAGGAGACGCCGACATCTTGCTTTCCAATAAGCGAATGAAAAGTCAGCATTCGACTTACAAATCATGAAGTAAAAAGATGCAGCTAAGAAAAAGGGAACAGCAAAACTAAATAGATATTGTATCTCTTGGGAAAAGTAACTTCCACGATCCCGATTTGGATCGGCTGAATGTAGTAAGACAACTGCGTATGCCGCGATTCCTCGGCACAAATCAACACCCGATAGCCTTGGTTTTGCCTCTATTTTTGACTGCATTGTTAGTGTTAAAGTAGATTTTTTGAAAAAACAAAGTATTCAAGTGGTTTTTTGTATATAAATAGGACTTATGCACTTTACACATTGACCATCATATGGATGGTAGTCTCGTTAAGCTAAAAGTCTTGCCCTGCTTGATTCCCCGGCTCTACCTGAGAATGTGATTAACAGGGCTGCTGCCTCTCGTCAAACCAGGAGGCAGAGCCTCCCACAAGAGTATTACAAGCCTCTGCCTTCTAACAAGAGGTAAGTCACAGTTGGTTGTCTGTATCAATGCGTAAGTCCTAATAAAGTTAACCAATTAATATTGAAAATACCATATAAAACTCCGATTTGATTTGTGAAAATATCCTGAGACTGAAAAGCCCGTTTTATCTGAAATCTTGTTCAAAAATTATATATGAGTTCTATATCTGGGTTTCAAATAATACTATTTACATACCAGACCTTTGCCATTTTTTTGAAACAGCTTATGGGGTTCTCCCCCCTGCACCCAGCAAGAACTGCTCCTTGTCCTCTTCTTTAACTCTTTTAATTTTGGCGAAGGTATTGAATTACTAAAAGCATTCCTTTTGCAATAACTCAGCCGTAGCCTGATTTCAAAGAATTGGTATTATTTATGTATGACATTTATAAACTAATCAACCAAATTGCTAGTGCAGAAGCACCAGGCGATAAGCTTCTTAGACGGTTAATGATCTGATCATATTTACGGTATCCCATCAAGTAGGGGATTTTTTGCTCGTAAATTCAAGGGTTTAAGATCCGCTTTGTAAGCATAACTAGCAGCCAAAATATTTACCGGAAAGTAACAAGCATTAATTGTAGTATAATGTAGTAATATAATTTTATGCGTGCCCCAACTCGTGGAGCCTACATACTAGTACGAGAGGAAGGTAACACTGCCAAATGCAGTGGGCGTTTGTGAACGGGGAGTGCGAAGAACCTGGAAAGTGGGCTTAGAAGTAGCCATCTTTGAAAGAGTGTGTAACAACTCACCAGTGGAGTCCCTCTAGTAACTGAGATAACGCAATGCTCCACCAACTTGCACGCGTAATTATACAGCAATCTTAAATTATTCGTTAGAACCAAGATACCCAACTTCTTTTGAAAAGTTCGGTATCTAAACCCTACTGAGCGATAAAATTAAAGTTTACTTTCAGTCTTCGACTTTAATACTTGTATCGCTTTAAATCCTTCTATAGTCTGACCTAAAAATATCATGGGAATAATCAAGCCAAACGGTTTACCTGTTTGAATCGTATTGTAAATACCAGTTAACGCATTTAGCGACATCAATCCTACTGCAATACCTAGTGCAATTTTTGATTTACGTTGTACAAAAAAACCGAGAACTAGATAGAGTAAACCAAAACCTAAAAAACCAATTCCTAATATTAGATAATCAGGCAATCGATTACCAACAACAAAGAATATTATACTTAAAAAAATACTCAAAATTCCAATTGCGTAAACTGCACGATAAGCAGATGCTAACTTTTTTCTAGACTCTGACATTGATTGTATTTCGGTAGTCATGCTTTTTCTATTTTTTTGGGTTTATTGAGGGGAAATAATGTAGGAAAGCTATAGAACTTAAAAGATACATTTTTTATATACTTAAATTTCTAAACTTATTTATGTAATTTTACTTAAAAAAACGATAATTTGTGACTAACATTCGTAAACTAATTAACCAAATCGCTGATGCACAAGCACAGTTGTGTAACACTCAATTTCTTGCGCCTTGTGTAAAAGGTGGACGAGTTCGCACAAAAGTAGCAGGGATGGTCTATACCTTCACGCCAAAGCCTAGTAAATTTGAAGGTTGGGGTATTTTTCAGTCGGTGGATGAAAAGATAGCAATGGTTATGGAAGAGGCAGATTTACCTCAAATTGCCGAATACCTGCAACACTTTCCCCAAATACGGCTGCGGTTAGCACACCAACTGCGGGGACAAACTTGGTTAGCATACCCCGTGAATGAAGCAGATATGCGTCAACGGTTGCAGATGGTTAAACCGATCGCCATCCATTTAGTAACCGAAGGTATCATCTTTGACCAAATCATTGCCCGTTGGACTGGACAGTCCTGCTGGTTTGAGGAAATCGATCGCCGCACCGATCCGGCTATTGTTGAAACTCTGCAATCAGCTCTTAAGCAACTGATTCCCGTTGAAGAATTGCAATTTAAAGGCATAACGCCAGAAATTCGCACAGTCTATGAATTAGCAACACGGCAAATTCAAGGCTTTGGGCAACCCCAACAGGATGAAAAGCGATTAAGAAAGGCATTGCGGATGGGTGGCGGTGAATTAAAGCAGTTTCACGATCGCGGTGATTACTGGACAGTGGACTGGACAACCGCCGATGGTGTTCGCCACAGTAGTGCGATCGCTAAAACTGACTTGACTGTAATCAGTTCTGGTATTTGCCTGAGTGGATACGATCGCGACTTTGACTTGCAATCGTTAGTTGGTGTAATGGAACAACAAGAGTAGTAAGTGTATTAATTACGAATTATTATGAGTATCTTTTTTCACGAACAGCTTTATCGCAGCAATGCTGTGATGGCAAAGTTGAAAAACTATCCTGTAACAATTTGTGGGGCGGGGGCGTTAGGGGCTAATATTGCTGAAAATTTGGCTCGCTCTGGTTTTGAGAAACTTACACTAATCGATCGCGATCGCATTGAGGAGCGTAATCTTTCCACCCAGCCTTACTACCGTTCCGATGTTGGAGCATTCAAAGCAAAAATATTGGCAAACAATTTATATCGAGCAATTGGTACTAAAGTTGATGTCAAAACCAAAGGATTGACATCGGCAAATGTAAATCAACTACTCCAAGAAAGTCAATTAATTATTGATGCTTTTGACAATAGCGTAGCACGTCAATTAGTAAAAGATTATGCCACTCAATTTAGCATTCCTTGTCTTCATACTGGGCTAGCGGCTGATTATGCAGAGGTAATTTGGAATGATGTTTATCGCGTTCCTTCCGACGTTAATGATGATGTTTGTGATTATCCGCTAGCACGAAACTTAGTAATGTTAACTGTTGCTGTAGCATGTGAAGCGATTGTTTCATTTATTGCCACAACAGAACGGCGTAACTTCACCATCACTTTGAAGGATTTGACTGTTCAACCTTTGTTTTTGTAAATAGCGATCGCTAAACTTCTAGTAGGCTTTAACTGATAAACCATTAACAGCGAAAATAACACCAAGCATTCCGATTGGGATATAAGACAAGCTTTATCATGGCTTTGAGACTATGCATTAACAATGCAAGTCGATGGATTGACAATGCAAGCCGATATATTAACAATGGAGGTCGATGCATTGCCAATGCAAGCCGATGCATTAACAATGCAGGTCGATGCATTAGCAATGTAAGCAGATGCATCAACAATGTAAGCCGATGCATTAGCAGTGCAAGCTGATGCACTCACTTTACATCCATAAAAAAAGCTGTAACAACCTGCAATCTGATTAATGCTAAAGCATTTTTTCTAAAAACTGCTTAGCGCGATCACATTTAGGATTCTGGAAAAACTCACTCGGAGCTGTATCTTCTGCTAAAATTCCCTGGTCGAGGAACATAATTCGATTGGCGACTTCCTTAGCGAAACCCATCTCATGGGTAACAATCGCCATTGTCATTCCAGATAAGGCTAAAGCTTTCATTACTTCCAGCACATCTTTGACCATTTCTGGATCTAAAGCAGAGGTGGGTTCATCAAACAAAATCATCTGTGGTTCCATTGCTAACGCGCGGGCGATCGCTACTCGCTGTTTTTGTCCCCCAGATAGTTTGGATGGGTAGACATGGGCTTTTGACTCTAAACCTACTTTTGCTAGCAATTCTAAACCATCTTTGTGTGCTTTTTGCTGAGCTATTTTTTTCACCTTGATGGGCGCGTAGGTGACATTTTGCAGCACCGTCATGTGGGGAAACAAATTAAAATGTTGAAATACCATCACCAAATGCTGGCGAACTTTAGCAATGTTTGCTTTCGGATTTGTGATTTCTTGTTCTTGAAAATAGACTCTTCCTCTGGTGGGTTGTTCTAGCAAATTCATGCATCGCAAAAAGGTAGATTTACCGGAACCAGAAGGCCCTAATATGGCAACCACTTCACCCCGATTAATCTCAGTGGAAATATCTTTAAGTACGTCGAGTTGACCAAAGGATTTACACAAAAATTCCGTGCGAATTATTGCATTACTCACTTTGCCGTAATCTCCTTTCTAAAGTAGATGCACCGAAGGTCAGACCCATGACCAAAACATAATAAATTAATCCTGCAAACAGTAAGGGTTCAAAATAAATATATTTATTTGCACCGACAATTTGGGCACTGCGTAATATTTCTACCACACCAATTGTTGACACCAGGGCGGAATCTTTCAGCAGTCCAATAGTTTCATTTACTAATGCTGGCAGAATGTTCTTCAATGCTTGGGGCAAAATCACATCCCACATCATCAACCAATAGGGAACACCCATAGACATCGCCGCTTCACTTTGCCCTTTATCCACTGCTTGAATTCCACCCCTGATGGTTTCCGACATATAAGCGCCAGAATTCAAGGTAAAAGTTAACACCCCTGCCTCCAAGGCCGAAATCTTATAGCCTGTAAGCTGGGGTGTTGCGTAGTAAACCAACGCTAATTGTAACAGCAAGGGTGTGCCTCGAAAGATAGAAGTATAAGCATTAGCAACCCACGTCAGCGGCTTAATCCCGATAATTTTAGATAGAGAGAGTATTGTTCCCCAGATTAAACCCAATGTTACGGATAATAGCGTAAATAACAAAGTTAAAGGGATGCCCCGCAGAATAAAGGGAATATCTGGAAATATTCTCCTGATGTCAAAATTTAATCCTTTTTTGGCAGGAGTTGAGGATGTAGTATCGGTGATAATATTCTCAGAAAACCACTTATTTACTAATTGATTTAATCTGCGATTCTCCTTCATTTGTTGCAATACTTTGTTAAAAGGTTCCACAAAAGCAGAATTTTTGGGAAAGGCGATCGCCGATCCACTTGCTTCTTCTGAAGGAATAATATTAAATTCTAAATCTGGATTAGCTTGGGCAAATCCTTTAGCAACGGTATCCTCAACAATTGCCGCATCAATTCGCCCAGATTTGATTTCTTGAACTACTTCGGGAACTTTATTAAGTTGCTTTATTTGAATGCCTGTAACTTTTTGAGCAATYTTTTTTGCATTTTGCTCCTGTATAGTTCCTAGTTGTACCCCAACTTTTTTTCCCAATAAATCTTCTGGCTGCTTGAGATTGCTACCCTTAACAGCAACAATCGTATCTTTGGCTTCATAATAAATAATAGAAAAATCAACATTTTTTCGACGTTCTGGAGTTGGAGTCATCCCCGCCATTACAAAGTCTGCTCGATTTGCTTGGAGTGCAGGAATTAAGCCATTAAAATCCGATTCCATAATTTGAAGTTTAAACCCTAGTTTTTGGGCAAGGGTTTTGGCAATATCTATATCAAAGCCAACAATTTGACTTTCGCCTGTTTTAGTATCATAAAATTCATAAGGCGGATAATCTGGTGAAGTAATCATCGTTAGGGTGTCTTTCCCTAAAGGTGAAGCAGCTTTGAGAGACTCACTATATCCTGCAATAATATTGATTGCTACTATTACTGCAAAGAATATCGTTAATAGCCATACTTTTGTTATTCTCATTGACTTGGGAATCATTTCGTGGATTTGATAATTATATAAATCCACTCTCATTTAGCCAGAATTTTAAAAATTATAATTTCTCTACAAGTTTGACGAAAAATATGAATAGAGACATTGCAATGCAACGTCTCTACATCTGTTGGAATAGCTTAAGATAGCTGTATCTTCCCGTCTACACACATAGCCGAGTGAACTACTCGCTTTCATTCATCCGTTGTACGCTCCAAAAATGTTCTGCAAATGCAACGGCGGGGTGAATTGGAGCTTTAGGTTTGGTTTTGAGTACCATAGATGCTTCATGAGGCAAGCGATCGCTCTTAGTTGAGTTACACTTCTCGCAAGCAGTTACAACGTTATCCCAACTATGCTGTCCACCTTTGGAACGAGGAATCACATGGTCAAGGGTTAAACGCTTACCGCTACCACAGTATTGACAAGTGTGATTGTCTCGCTTAAGTACTTCACGACGATTCACAGGAGGTACTTTCCAGTGTCGTTCTGGATTACCCGTTGTCAAACGAATGTGTTCCGGAACTTGTAGTACAACACTGGGTGAGCGGACTTCCCACTGCTTTGTAGTGCCAAAATTCAATGATTCTGCTTGACCAGTAACTAACAGTACTATTGCTCGTTTGATGTTGATACGTGCCAATGGTAAGTAGTTCTTGGAGAACACCACCACCGAATTTTGTAGTATGTGCGGCTGCTGAACTTGCATAGATAAAGAGCTCCTCAAAAAAATAACCCCCACTTCTGGTTATCAGCAGCGGGGGTCAGGTAGTTGATACTTTTTGCCTGTTCGTAGGTGCTATCAGACAGTTGCACCTCCTGCTGTCGATTATTCGCTCGTAATTGAGTACTAGAGCGATCGTGAAAATACTTTCACTTGCAGATTTAACCCCCAATAACCGATACGTCCTCTCAAACGCACATGCACCAAGTACTCTGCTTGAATCCTTGCTCGGTTGACAATGCATCATGCTATCAATAGTTAAAGAGAATCTGGTTATCATCTGACTTCTGTAGTATTTGTAGTTTTAACTTCTATTTATAATACAGTTTGTAGTATTTATTTGTCTAGTGCCAATATTTCTGGAGGATGAGGACAGATAATATGCCGAATATCCAAAGCTTGAACAGCATATTCTCTAATTATGACACTTTCACCGCCATTAGTTGCCCCAAATGAATTTTCTGTAAAGAATCAGCTCGAGTTTATCCAATTAATGAGGACGGTATTAACTGTATCCATGAATGGGACTATTGGTATTAAATTTAGTAACCTAGAAAAGTAGATGTTTATATTTTCAGATAGAGCCACTCGACTATCAGTCTAAGGTTATACATCCACAACCTGCTTATGGCAGGTTTTATCATCTTTAACTTTTATTCGTAGATATTTTACAAAAAGTCTAATGACACAGATTCAGCCTCCAGTAAAACGCACAGAAGAACTGCGCCAATTATTGCAACAAGCTAGCTACGCTTATTACGTCTTAGATGCTCCAATTATGGAAGATGCAATCTATGACCAGCTATATCGAGAATTACAACAACTGGAAATTCAATATCCAGAATTAACGACACCAGATAGTCCGACTCAGCGCGTGGGTGAAAGACCAGCAACCCAGTTTACCTCGGTGCGGCATAATATTCCCCTGTACAGTCTGGAAAATGCATTTAATATCAGTGAGTTGCAAGCATGGGAACAACGTTGGCGGCGACAAGCACCCAAACTAGACTCAGTGAAATATGTCAGCGAGCTGAAAATTGATGGTTCTGCTTTGGCTTTGACGTACCAAAATGGGGTTTTAGTCAGGGGTGCAACGAGAGGTGATGGAGTCATGGGTGAAGATATTACCCAAAATGTGCGGACAATTCGCTCAATTCCCCTGCGGTTGAATTTTGAAGGTTTAGAAATTTTAGAAAGGGTGGAAGTCCGAGGCGAGGCTTTTTTGCCGTTGGAAGTGTTTAAACAAATTAACGAAGAAAGGCAAAAAGCAGGCGAGCAATTATTTGCTAATCCTCGGAATGCCGCAGCTGGTACGCTCAGGCAACTAGACTCGCGCATAGTCGCTAAGCGGCGATTAGATTTTTTTGGTTACACTTTGCATATTCCTGGTAGAGATGACGCCAGTATTGCTAATACCCAATGGGAAGCCTTGGAGTTATTAGAAAAAATTGGTTTTCGAGTAAATCCCAACCATAAATTGTGTGCTTCTTTAACAGAAGTAGCAGAATATTATGAATACTGGGATACGGAACGGCTGAATTTACCCTACATGACTGATGGGGTAGTAGTGAAGTTGGATTCTTTCAAGCTTCAGGAACAACTAGGCTTTACGCAGAAATTCCCCCGGTGGGCGGTAGCTTTGAAATACCCAGCCGAAGAAGCACCTACGCGTGTAGAAAATATTGCAGTGAATGTGGGCAGAACCGGGGCTTTAACGCCGTTAGCTCAGATGCGCCCAGTACAGTTGGCAGGGACAACAGTTTCCCGCGCTACTTTACATAATAGCGATCGCATTGCTCAATTAGATATCCGCATTGGCGATACTGTAATCGTCCGCAAAGCTGGGGAAATCATCCCAGAAGTCGTAAGAGTACTCAAAGAACTTCGTCCTGCTGACACCGAACCTTTTATTATGCCTACAGATTGCCCAGTCTGCGGTCAACCAGTGGTGCGAGAATCAGGTGAGGCCGTGACTCGCTGCGTCAATGCTTCTTGTGCGGCAATTCTCAAAGGTTCCATTGAACATTGGGTAAGTCGTGATGCCTTAGATATTAAAGGTATGGGTGAAAAGTTGGTATATCAACTTGTTGATAAAGGTTTGGTGCATTCCGTTGCCGATTTATATGAGTTGACAGAAAGGAAATTATGTGCATTGGAAAGGATGGGGCAAAAGTTAGCAGAGAAATTAGTAGATGCGATCGCTCAATCAAAAAACCAACCTTGGTCAAGGGTATTGTATGGTTTAGGCATCCGTCATGTTGGCAGTGTCAATGCCCAATTGTTGACTGAGAAATATTCCAATGTAGAAAAATTAGCGACAGCAAAACAGTCAGATATTGAAGGCATTTACGGTATTGGTGCTGAAATTGCTCAATCTGTTTATCAGTGGTTTCGGATTGATGCTAACCAAACGTTAATTGAACGGTTGCAAACAGAAGGATTGCAATTTACTGGTACAGAATCAACTCAAACAGTTAATGATAGCAATCAAAAGTTCGTCGGCAAAACTTTTGTAGTTACGGGGACATTGCCAACCTTGAAGCGGGATGAAGCGAAGGCGTTGATTCAAAAATCTGGGGGAAAAGTGACTGAATCAGTCAGCAAAAAAACCGATTATTTGGTAGTAGGAGAAGATGCCGGTTCTAAGTTAGAAAAAGCCATTTCATTGGGAATTACCCAGTTAAGCGAAGCGCAGTTATTAGAAATGGCTGAGGATTGATGTCACTCTACTTCAATCCTTGCTGTTACAATCTCTCATTCATCCAAGCCGTATCTGATTCCTACCTTGTCAGAATCGGAGGGCGGCTGTAATTAATTCTTAAGTCATAACTGCCCTGGTGATAAATCTCATTGAGTAACACCTTTAAGTTGATAATTGGTTCGGGTTCACCAGTTCTTAACGGCACTTTAAATTTAGGAATCTCATTTTGCAAATTAAATCGCTAAAGTTGAGCCTTTAGGCGATTTTCACAGTGATTTGCTTGAGCGCAGATTTTTTATTTACACTACTATCAGAAATGTCAAATATCATAGATTTTTGATTCATTCAGTTAGGAAATCAGCAGTGCTACCAAATAACCCTACTCCTGCAAATCAAAATCAACGCTGGAAGTTTTTACAACTTTTTGGAATAGTAAGACGTAATCCTTTTTTCATTTCACGATGGGTTTTACGCTGGATAGTGTTGGGGACTGTTTGTGGTCTATTTGCTGGTTTGTACTGGAATGTTTTAGAAATAATGACTCACCAGTTAGAAAGGTTTGAGGGTGTGAGTCTGCTAATAGTTATGCCAATAGCTGGATTAATTATTGGCTTGGTAATTCATTTTTTAGGCAATCCTGGGGAAATTGCTGTGATTGTCGATAATATCCATTTCCGTGGCGGACGTTTGGATACACGAAAAAATCCAGCGATGATTCTCACTTCTTTGGTTAGTATCGCTGCTGGGGGTAGTGCAGGTCCAGAAGCCCCATTAGTACAGGTTACAGGTTCTTTTGGTACATGGGTAGCCGATCGCCTCCGTCTGGAGGGCGAAGACTTGAGAACTACGACTTTAGCAGCAATGGCAGCTGGCTTTACCGCCTTGTTTGGCGCACCATTAGGTGGGGCGATGTTTGCTTTAGAAATTCTTCATCATCAGCATATCGTTGAATACTACGAAGCTTTAATGCCAGCTATTGTTTCTAGTTGCGCTAGCTATTTAGTATTTGCTTTGATCGCCCATTTAGGAATTGCTCCCACCTGGCATTTTCCTCAATACAGTTTACAGAATATCGATGATTTTGCTTTGGCTATCGTCTTTGGAATCATCGGCGCTGTTGCAGGCTGGATTTTTATGATTATTTTTCGCGGCTGTGACAGACTGTTAGCCATGCTTCGTGGGCCAGTTTATCTACGTACCACATTAGCAGGATTAGGCTTAGGTACTTTGGCAAGCTTCTTACCCCTAACGCGCTATTTCGGACATGAAGAATTAGAGTCAGTCTTAAATACTAATTTTTCAGTTGTTTTTCTGTTAATTTTAGCTTTGGGTAAGATGGCATCTATCAGCATTACAGTTACTGGTGGGTGGCGTGGCGGTTTCATTATTCCCTTATTTTTTATCGGTACTTGTATTGGTAAAGCAATTGCAATTTTAATTCCGGGGCTGAATCCTGCACTAGCTATGATTTGTACAATGGCAGCTATCAATGCAGCAGTGACACGCACACCCATAAGTACGACTTTGTTGTTAGCAAAATTAGCTAATTTTAGTCCGATTACGCCAATTCTTTTTGCTAGTTTGATTGGGTTTTTTCTCGCACCAAAAGTTCCCTTTATAGCTTCTCAACTTAAATCCGAGCAATCTCTTGAAGAGATACAAAGTTAAAAAACTTTATCAAAAAATATGTTTATATTAATTCCGATTTAAGGCGATCGGTAAAGTCGTATCAGCGGCTAAATGCCGCGTGTCGTGGTGTGTTTCCATTAATTCCGATTTAGGGCGATCGGTAAAGTGAAGATTCCTACAGTAGCGTTGAACTATTGTTTAATGGTTTCCATTAATTCCGATTTAAAGCAATCGGTAAAGATTTCGTTCAAGAGCCTTTGCCCCGTAAGGCTTTCAGCCACCAAATCGACACACCTCTGAAAAAGATTATATATCTTGTGCGAAATTAAGTAAAATACATACCTCAAACCCTTGTCCTGTAACCCATCGACACACCTAAACGAAGAATATGGGGTTTTGGGGATTCGATGAGGTGTGTAGATGAACATCCAATGAAGATTTTACCGGTATAGTTGGGTAAATTTTGGTATTTTTGGTAGGATTCTACCTAGCATCAATTTTACGAAAAAACTCTCAAGCACCTTTTCCATGAAAAGAAGACAAATTCTTGGCTTCCTGGGTATAGCAATTGCTGGATTACTGGTAGCAATTGCTATACCCTTAGTTACTCCTTCTCCCGTAATTGCCCAGTCAAACAACATACTTGTGTCAGCCGCCGCTAGCTTAAAAGATGCGATGGAAGAAATCAAGCCTCTGTACCAACAAAGTAAATCAGATGTGAATATTACTTATAATTTTGGGGCTTCTGGTGCTTTGCAGCAACAAATTGAGCAAGGTGCGCCAGCAGATGTTTTTATTTCGGCTGGCAAAAAACAAGTCGATGCTTTAGAACAAAAAGGACTGCTTTTACCAGGTACCCGCACTAATCTAGCAAATAACCGTCTGGTTTTGATAGTACCTAACGATGTTGTGGGTATTAGTAGCTTCTACAATTTAACAGATAGCAAGATTAAGAAAGTTGCGATGGGTGAACCCAGAAGTGTACCCGCAGGGCAATATGGGGAGCAAGTCTTAAAGAAATTGAAACTTTACGATCGCCTCAAACCCAAATTAGTGTTTGCTAATAATGTGCGTCAAGTCTTAGCAGCGGTAGAAACTGGTAATGCTGATGCTGGTTTAGTTTACGCCACTGATGCCAAAATCTCCAACAAGGTAAAAGTTGTAGTCGCTGCTGATGATAAATTTCACTCACCGATAGTCTATCCGATGGCTGTCCTCAAAAGCAGTAAAAATCCTTCTGCTGCTAAGGAGTTTGTCCAGTTTTTATCTGGCGCTCAAGCTAAAGATATACTCAAAAAATATGGGTTTATCGTGCGTTAATAGCTAGCAGCTTGTTGGATAAATCTTAGTGGTTCATCCCAAAAATTTTGATAAGTTTGTAGTCAGTACTTTAGTGCTTAAATATTTCCAAATTAAAGTCCTCACTTGAAACGCATTTAACTTACAAAATCAATGAGATGAACCACTAGCACCGTGATACGTTCGCCCTCATTAGTACCCTAAGTCCTGTTTATAAAGAAAAATTATTATCAAATAGGTTTTTTAAAGATTTTAAATAGTTATTTGATTTATGCTGTGTCCTGTAGAAACATCAATCAAATTAACGCCTGTAATCTTGAGTTTATGAGACAATAAGTAATTAAAAAGAGATAATGACACTAATGTCTATTTAAAAAGCCCTGAAATACTAAACTTTATAACTTTTGGTTGATGAGACTGCTATCTAGTTAAACGAAAATTTATTTGTATTTGAAATAAATATCAGGGAAAAAATATGTCCAGAATCAAAATTACTGATTTGCAACCAGACAATCAAGTTGAAGAACGAAAACTATCACAACTAGAATTGATGACAATCATCGGTGGAATTCAACTGAAGCTTCTAGGTAATAATATCCTGGATGCGACATTCGGAGGTTTTAGATTGATAATTTAAATTTAGCAATATTCTTGCAGACACAGATTCTACAAAAATTAATCTAAAATATTCCTGGTATGCAAACTGACAATCAAACCAATACCATTTAGGATTTTGTGGAAAGTCTTACCACTAAAAATCGGCAATAGCTTGCAATAATACCACTCCTAAGCTAAACCACATCTAGTTTGCATATCTAAAATTTATATAACTCTTGTGGAGTGGGCATCTTGCCCGCTCTCATTATGCAATTTAAATGTGGAACAGTTTAATAGACCTTTCAAAGACATATTTTAGATTGGGAATGAACTTCTGTGTCTGCATTTTGTAAATTCATCTGTTGCAATCAATTTTAAAATTGTTATTAATACCTTTGCCAAATTAAAAAAAATTTTAATTCATAGGTTGAGTTGAGCAAAGTGAACCTAACGTATTAAAAAATGGCAAAGTATTTTAATATCAGAACTAATTACTAGCCTAAGCTATAAAAGTGAATTTTTAACTTAGGCTAATTATTTAAGAAGCTGTGGACTGCAATTTTTCTAATCGTGCTAGTACTTCTGAACTGTGGATGTTCGGGTTAACTTTGACGAAAGTCTGGCGCAAGATGCCTTGAGGATCGATGATAAAACTGTGGCGCATAGATAAGAAACTGAGCCACGAACCGTAAGCTTTACTTACTGAACCATCAGTGTCAGCCAATAGCGGGAATTTTAGTCCCTCTGAATCACAAAATTTAGCGTGGGAATCAATGTCATCAGCACTGACACCGAGAATTTGCGTCTTTTTTTGGAGATACTGGGGTAAATCTTGCTGAAAACGACGAGCTTCTATAGTACAACCAGAGGTAAAGTCTTTAGGATAAAAGTACAAAACTACCCACTTACCGCGAAAGTCAGAGAGGGAGATTTTGCCATCGCCTGTGTTGGTTGGCAAAGTAAACTCCGGTGCGGGTTGATTAATTGCAGGAAGTTTACCACCAAGAGCATTAGCACCAGGGGTAAAATTCAGCCAGCTAATAATAGAAATACAGCTGGCAAATAATATACACAAAAAAGTGCGGCGGAAAATCATAGTAAAAATCAAAATCACAACTTTACATAAGTTTACAATTTTTGGTTGCTACTAATCTCACTCTGAGTCAGATTGGGGAGGAATATCTGTGCTTTCGATATATTGGCTATCTAAAAGAAATGCTCCTCTTGTGAAGCGAATACCCCAATATCCACCAGGTCTACGGTCAATAACTATACCTTCTTCACCAATATGAATCACATCGGGAGGGCGTAGCATAGGCATAGGTTCAGCAGTTTTGATATAGGGTGGTAATGCGATAACACGGACTTTACTACCAATAGCGAATTCTTTAGACATTTTATTTGTATTTTGCAAATAATTTTTGGAAATGATATATATAGAGCATTACGGTTAATTTTAAGCCGTCTTTGATTTACATTTGACGAATTAATTAGTAATTCATCTAACTAAAATCCAAAAAAAGTTTATTAGTAATAACAAAAAGACCAGCCTCCCACAGCTGGCCTAAAAAATTTTTTTGCGTTGTCTTCTCAAGAGAGTTAGAACCCAATTGCGCGTTCCTAAAATGCAACGGGCAACTTTTCTTAACAATATTGTAACAGCCAACACAGATTTTTCAGAAATTTTCATCAAAAAAAGATATAAGCAAAACTTAAAAGCCTCTATCTATAAGAATAATTCGGTACGACGCAGGGTATAGATGGGGGGATGAGGAAAATAACTCTTAATTCCTCACTCATCAGTCATCAATCATCAGTAGACCTCTTGCAAAAGTCCTTCTTTGTGTTCTCTTCTGTGCGTTTGTGTCTTGGAAAGTTCTGATGCCTCCGGCAAGCCCTATGGGTTCGGGGGATCGCAATCGACGGAAACCGCCAAGACCGCGACCCCCTCACCGCAAAGCGTCTACGGATAGCACAGCGTTAGCGAGTCTGCGAGCGTCGGAAGCTGGCGCTCAGACTTTCGGTTGCGCCTCTGCGTGAGACAAAAAAATATTTATGCAAGAGGTCTAGTCAACAGTTAACACTCTCTGTTTGCCTAATGATTAATGACTAATGACTAATTGTGGTTTTCCCCAAAGGATGCTCTCTTGCTTGTAGATGGCAATTCCTGGTTTTGCTCCTTTAGGTTTGTAGACGTGTTTTAACTGAGTGTATACTACTGGCACTTGGTCACTCTGACGGGCGCGACTGTAGTAAGCGGCAAGATTAGCTACAAATTGTAAATCAGCTTCTTCTGCAACAGCACCAGGTTCAAGACGTAGTAGCACATGGCTACCTGGAATTTCTTGAGCGTGAAACCATAGGTCATAATCCCCAGCTACACGAAAAGTCAATTGGTCATTTTGGCGATTGTTACGACCGATTAAAACTTCAAAGCCGCTAGGGGTCAGATAATGATAAAAGTTACTTGTAGAGGTTTCATTATTGGTGCGATCGCGGTATTCTGGATCTTCAAGATACTTTTGCCCAATCAGTTCTTCGCGGATTTCTTCTAAAGCTTGCAAATCTTGTGCTGTTTGATAGTTGTCTATTTGGTCGATCGCAGCTTGTACTTGTTCCAAATAGTCAATTTCTGTCTGCGCTTCTAAAAGTAGCGGTTCTACAGCAGAACGGGCGCGTTTGAGTTTTTGGTGCTGTTTGTAAAGACTTTGGGCATTTTGGACGGCATTTTTATCTGGTTGGAGAGCGATCGCTATCGGCTGATTAGTCTCAAAATCTGGKATAATTATCTGTTTCATCCCTGGTTCCCAGTTTTGCAGGTGAGCCATTAATAAATCTGCTTTTTGCCGATACTCATCAGCTCGATCTGATTGTTGCAAGCGTGTCTTAAAAGTTTGAGCTTTATTCTGTAATTTCGCCAAAATATTATTTAATTTCTGGCTCAACTGATGGCGCAATTGAGAAAATAGCTGTTGATAGAGTTGGTCGCTATAGTAACGGTTGAGTAATTCTTGAGTGTCTTTGACGCTTTCCACTCCACCCCAACCCATTACTGTATAGCCATCTTTTGTCCAAGCGGGTTGAAATTTGCTCGAATCCAAGGCTTGCAGCCATTCTTGCCAACGCTCAAACAATCTTTGCCAATCGTCAGGTTTGAGGGTGTCGGTGGATATTTCTGGTGGAATATTTGCTATTAATAACATTGATTCTAACAATGCTGCACTCAAACCACTATAACTTTTGAGTAATTGCCGCTTGATTGCTCCTGGTACTAAGCTTACGCGTTCTTGCCAGCGTTGTTGAGATTCGCTCAAATTGGGGATAGTCCCAATAAGTTTTGGTGGTGTTTCGTAAGGTTGTCCGGTTTGGATAGGACGGACACTAGATTGTTGCTGACTGACTTGATGGGCAGCAGTAATAATTATATTGCTAGCGTCAGTGAGAATGACGTTGCTATACTTGCCCATAATTTCTGCGTAGATATGATATAGGGCGTTTTCTCCAGGACGCCGAGCAAATTGTAAATCAATAACTCGTTCCCAAGGGGCGATCGCTTCAATTGCTACTAAAGCCAAACCAGCCAATTGGTGTATCAGTTGTTGGCTAAAAGTGAAGGTATCAGGAATTCGTGGTGGCGGATCACCGATGCAAATATGTGCAGCTTGAGGATGCCAAGAAATCTCTAGCCAACCCCGTTGTTTCAAAGTGCGTAATGCTATGGCAATAGTGTAGCGATCGCGCTGATAAACTTGCTCTAAGCGTGATGGTAGCCAGTTTGCACGAATTTCGCTACAAGCAGCTGTGAGAGTGGTAAAGTCAACTGGTTGCAAAGCGATTAGTTATTAACATTCAAATGGTAGCGATCGCTATGCTTTTATTTTCGTTTAGTCAAAGCATAGCACACCTCAACTATCATAGCGGTTATAGCAGTCCTAATCGAGTCAAGCATTGGTTATTTGTCATTAGTCCTTTGTACCAAATAACTAAGGACAAGTGACAAAGGACAACCATAACGATAATTTTCACTTTCTCGTTTAGAAGTTCTATATAAAAGCAAATTTGTCAATCAACTTCTATGCAAATATATAGGGTAAGTAAATTCTACTAATTAAACTAACAGTAGAAATTACTCACCCTAGAAAAGTATTTATAATAAATATATGGTGACTAAGGAACTAGGAAAATAAAATTGTTGCTGACTTTCGAGTTACCCATTCACCATTATCTCTAACGCCAGAGAATTATTTAGCTACCAAAACTGGCTGTTTTGCTTTTGAATGCATTAATTCGGCAGTTGAATGCACTAATTCTTTTGCTGTTGATTGCACTAATTCGGCTGCTGAATGTACTAATTCTTTCGCTGTTGATGCTAATGGTTGTGGCTGCAACAGTTGAGTGTAAAGTTCACTCAGTTGATTAGCAACGCCATCCCAACTAAACTTAGTTTCAACGCGCTTTCTACCAGCTTTACCGAGTTTGTCTCGCCATTCTGGATTCAACAAAATTCTGTCGATCGCATTTGCAAAAGCAGCTACATCTTGCGCTGGAGCTAATAAACCAGTTTCTTCGTTAACTACAGTAAACTGAAGTCCACCAACATCACTAGCTACCACTGGTGTACCGCTGGCCATCGCTTCAATCGCCACGAGTCCAAATGGTTCGTAGTGACTGGGAACAACGCAAACATCAGCTGCTCCGTAATAAGTTGGTAAAACATCTTGACTCAAACGACCGGCAAAGGTGGTAAAATCACTCATCCCTAATTCGTTAACGATTTGCTCAATGCGATCGCGCTCAATCCCGTCGCTATTACCTGGAGTACTACCACCACCAATAATTAACTGCACTTTGTTACAGTCACCCACTTTAGACTCGCTTACTGCACGTATTAAGGTTTCTATGCCTTTGCGTTGGTCAAAACGACCAACATATAATACAACCTTGGTTTCTGGATCAATTCCCAATTCTAATCTGGCTGCATCTCGTCCAATCGAACCAAATCGCTGAATATCTGTACCGCAGGGAATAATATCAATATTGCCTTTAGTCGAAACGAGCGATCGCATATGTTCTTTTTCTTGAGGACTAGTCGCGACAATTCGCTCTGCTGTCTCAAGCACTTGTTTTTCCACTGCTAATCGTTGACTGGCAATCTGCGGAATATTTTCTATAGTATTATATTTTACTGCTCCTAAAGAGTGGTAGGTGTGAACCTGTTTAACTCCTTGGATTTTCTTCAACTCCATACCTACCCAGCTGGAAAGCCAGTAGTTGGTGTGAACTAACTGGTAGGAGATACTGTTTTTTCCTTGAAATTCAAGAAAATTATCTATAAATTCTGGTAAATATCCAAAAATATCATCTCGTGGCACAAATTCCAAGGGGCCTGCTTTTAAACGAATCGTTCGACAATTCTCGCTATGTTGAACGATTGAATCTTGCTCCAAACTTACCTTACGGGTAAACATATCAACTTTCCATCCTATCTGCGCTAATGCTTCACCCACATGGCGCACGTAAACATTTTGTCCTCCAGCTTCTTCTTTCCCTATTTCAATCGCTGGGTCTCCGTGGACGGAAATTAAGGCAATACGTTTTTCGGTGGTAGAGTTCATAGTCTGTGTGTTGCTGATTGTAACAAAGTTTTAGCCGATCCCAAGTTAACGTATATATAGAGTACGCTGACCTGAGTTATTTAATAACTTTGATTAATGTTGAGTTTAATTTAGTATAGATAATATTTTTTTACATCTTCTGCCAGAAATAGGCTTTAAGATTAAGTACCAGATGTTTAATTATTTTTATACTAAATATTTATTACATATATAATACTTATGATAGATGAGATTCTATTCTTTATTTTTTAATAGGAAGCAAATTTCATAGAGTTGGCTGATTACAACAGCTAACGGACGCTGGGTGAACTCAGCATGATTAAAGGAAAAATCGCAAAAAACTCAACTTCCCCAGTCTGACTCACAAAAAAGTTTTTCATTTATACCTTTTATAGTCGTACTTCCAATAGATAGGGACAATGTTGATTGCTCAAAGCAATCAAGCAACTATCCGCTTTGCTATCGGTGCGA
Source organism: Nostoc sp. PA-18-2419 (assembly GCF_005869855.1). GTDB lineage: Bacteria > Cyanobacteriota > Cyanobacteriia > Cyanobacteriales > Nostocaceae > Nostoc. Next base: position 75,388 of record NZ_SZNH01000001.1, read on the forward strand.
AAATGATAGGTGAAAGAACTAACTAAAATCTACTACCACTAGGTCAAATGAAAATTAAAAATGCTCATGTTGAAACAACATACACGCGCTGTAGTATCTCATACCATTAAGCTACCAGTTATTTTGGTTTGAGTACCGTTCGACAAATTGTGCTTTATAAATAGGAATAGCAACCAACACGCAAACCCAAATCTACGGGATTTGCTAGCAGTTAGAAAATTATCTGCAAACAGTTTTTAATTAAGTAGCTAGACAAGAATTAACAATTAAAAATTAAAAATCAAAAAAATAATTCTGATTTTTAATTTTTAATTTCTCTCCCTTAAGGATTAATTTGTAGTTTGTGCAGCTAGCATTTGTTTGAGCTTTTCTAATTCTGAAGCCCAACGGGGATCTGGACGAATAGCGTCTGACTCTGTAGTCGTAGTGCTTTCACGAGAACCTCCGCCACCGCCACGACGAGGCTTCTTAGAGCCTTTATCACGACGGCTACCTTCTTTATTAGTGTTAGGAGTAGGGTTATTACTAGCAACATTAACTGCTTTAGGAGCTTGCTCCTCGCCCTCCTCACCCTTTGTACGAGGTAATGCCTTCTCTAGCTTGATGGGAGTGTCTTTAAACATCTGACCATTATACTTTTCAATTATTTGGTCAGCTTGTTCGTCATTATTGACCGTCAGAAAACCAAAACCACGGCATTTGCCAGTTTTACGGTCTTTAATTAATTTAGTAGTTACAGCATCACCTTCAGCGGCAAAAACTGCTTGTAGATCTTGACGATCAATTTCTTCTTTAGGCAAATTACCTATATATAGGCGAACGGACATGAACTATACCTCCAACAGATGAATGAACATGGCAAGGTGAGAAAACCATTACTTGGCTTTGGCTTTTAAATAGATGCTATTGACAATGACTGCCACCAACCAATTTTTTTGTTCCAAACTATCAACCTATACAATACAGTTTTTCGTTGGGATCAAGCTTAATTAATCCAAAGGCTCACACTACAATAATGAGCTAATAACACCTTAATTCTAAGAATTGTAAATTTAATAGCCTACTGTCTGCCAAAGTACACGCTTTCTTTAATGCCCTTTTTCGCAGAATAAAATACCATTCTTTACATTACCACGGTATTTTCTACCTAGCTAGTTTAGCGCATACATTTTCGACTTTAGTATTATTGCATCGTAACATAAAATACATTTTTTCTTCAAGACGCTATTTATAGAAACAAAAACCAGCCAGTGGCTGGTTAATTTGCTGCTGTGTTGAGAGGATGAAAAGGTATGGAAGGGGGAAAAAGCATCCGAATTGATCACAAAGCGATGAGGCTGAGTTATGTCGGTTGCTATTGTTTGTGTAAATAAATGTAACACTTGGGAATAAAACCTGCAACTTTTGTTTACATTGTCTTTTGTCATTTGTTCTTTGTCCAAAGCAAATGACTAACCAGTGAGAAAAATATATGCACCCCAAGCTTGTGCTGCAACTGCTAAAGCAGTAGACCAAATGGGATGAGGGCTGTGAAGGGTTTTACCAGTTTGAGTTTCTAGCGTTTGAATATCGATCCAAGGTGTTGCTCCTCGGCGGAACCAACCTGTGACGATAATTTGCCGACCAATCAAATCTTGGTGATTGAGTGATTGTCCCAGCCAAGAAACGTGGTGTAGTTTTACTAAGCCTGCGCTTGATTGTAAGATTAAGTCTTGGGCTAAGGAGTTGCTAGTGCCTTGACGACCTAATAATTTGCCCACAAGACGCACGCTGATGCTGTCAATGGGTAAGGCAGAAGGGTCAGCTAATAAGTTGGGCAGGCAGTCATCAGTTTGCACAGTGGCAGATTTAATATCGGGGAAGAAAGAATTAATCCGGATCACTGTACCGATACTAAAGCCAATCAAAAGGCAGCCTGTAATGAAAGACCAATCTTCATAGATCCACTTGAGATTTAAAAATCGAAAAGTGAATGCTAATTGCCACGTTAGCCAAACCAAACCAGCAAACAAAAACCCTAAAGGAATTCCCAACCAGGGAGCGATTTGTAATAAGAAAGACTGACGCTTAACCTTTAATGCCTGTTGGGTAGGGAAATGTAATTCGGTATCTAGATGCCAGCGATCGCCTATTTGGCAGAGGCGTTGGATGCGATCGCCTATTAGAGCATGGCTATTATTAATCGTAAACCATCGGCGATAGGGATTGACAATATCCCATTTCAAAAAGGATTCAAAAGAGAGATTACTGGCAATAGTGCCTAAAGAAAGACTTTGTTGGTGGCTAATCGGTGCGACGATATTTAAGCTTTCCAACTGCCAACTAGTGTGTTCTTGTTTTTGGATATCAGCTGCGATTCCAATAGCAATTTTGAGTAAAGCCCGAATTAGAGCATTGGGATTACCAGTAACTTCGGCTGCAACGCGATCGCTATAATAATGCCGCAACCGTGACAACCACAATCCAGTCCCAGTCAGCAAACACCAAACTCCATAAATCAGACTAGCCACAATTGTCACAGGAGTGCGCCAAATTTTGCCTGATATGCCATCACCCAACTTTGATACTTGCTCATATACCTTATAAGTTGGTAGTGTCACCAGCAACAACAAAGACATGACTACAAAATCCCAGTGAGCAATATGCCCTATCTGAGTGGCGTAAATGATCGCAATTTCATCATCTGCTAATTGCTCTAACAACCCTTGACTGATTACAATCCTTGCGTTCCGTGGTAGACTACCATAACTAAGAATAATTGGTGCAGCCATCGGTAAAATTCGCAGTTTGGGTAACGGCCAGTGCCGTTGTTGGCAACAACGTTGTAGCACCCGAACGGCTTCTCGACTATGAGCATTCAATATATCTTTGGTAAATTCTCGTTGACCATAAAAGTTTGCTAGCAGCAAATCCAGCAACCAAGGTGATGCTCCCATCAAAATTACCAGCACGATTAGCAACAGTCGCGTAGGGTCATTGTATAAAAATTGTAATGGTTCTACATAGGGAAGTTTGTCTAAAGCCTGGTTGATAAATCCCAATATTAATTTGAGGATTTCTCGCATTACCCAAAACAGAGCGATGAATGTTCCTGCTGCTAACAGGCGCAAGGGAATTAATTTTGGCTTACGTAAAGGTTGCCATGCCCTGGCACGTTGTGCTTGTCGCCAATAAATAACGCCGAATAGTTTGGCTTGGGTGCGGGTGACAGAACCCATGAAGCCGTTGAGAGGCGGCGAAGGTGGAGGTGGTGTGACAGTAGCTTTGAGTTTAGCTAGTGGCACCATCGTTGGGATATTATGGGTGTTGGTTTGTGTTACTTCATCTTTTGGCTTCTCCTCTAATGCAGGAGTATCTGGGGGTGAATTCTCAAAGGCAACAAATCCAGTTTCAACATTTTTTGATTCTACTTCAGGTTTTTTACGTTTTGTCAAATGTTCGAGAGCGCGTGTTGCCCACTCTTGAACTTGGGGATTGTTACTCTCGATCAGACTTTGGGAAAAAGCGATCGCTTTGGAGACTTCACCAGTGCGGGCATAAGCCATCACTAAACCAACCCTTGCTTGTAAATTAGCAGTCGCATTAGTCTCACTGCTAGCAAGAGGTTCTAACTGAGCGWTCGCTGTTTGGTAATTTCCCTGCTTGAGGGCAACTAAACCAGCCTCCAAAGACGATTTGGCATGTGAAGGCATACAAATTCTGGCACTCCAATCTCTTCTAAACGATCCACGTTTGGGCAAAAGCGCGAACCTCAGATGCCGTGGGAATCAACTGTGCCCAGCTAAGTCCACCTGTGCGAACAAAGGAGTCAGAATTCAGGAGTTAGAATTCAGGAGCAAACCCCCAGACTGCCAATGCTCTCGTCAACAGTCAGAATTGAATTCTGTACTACTAGCGGATGCATTAAGTGAGTTGAAGATCCATCAAATTTTTAATTTGATTCTCTTGAATCAATCAAAGACTGGGACTTTCACTCTCTTGAAAAGTTCAGCTTGCAGGAAGCCTTGGCCGTAACTTTTGGCTGATTAATTCTGAATTAACTAATTCTGAATTCTGTATTTTTCTTCATTCCTCCACTGGTTGTTGACTAGAAAACACTGGGGCGATCGCGCTTAATTTTAATTCTGGATGGTCGCCCTCTAATTGTTGGCAATTCCATTCATTCCGGAATAGCAACACTGGGCGTCCCATACTGTCTTTGAATGTAGTGGTATTGAATAAACGTCCCACCTTATTTAATGCTTCCCAACCACCTTCAACCCAACGGGCGACACTGTAGGGTAATAAATCTAGTATGGTTTCTACACCATACTCGTTTTGTAAACGAAACTGCACCACCTCAAATTGCAACTGACCTACCGCCGCTAAAATTGGATCGCGCTTGGCTTCATCAGTTGAATACATAATTTGCACAGCACCTTCTTCACGCAATTCCGCAACGCCTTTTTGGAATTGCTTAAACTTCGAGGGGTTGGGGTTTCTGAGAGTTGCGAACAATTCCGGCGAAAAATACGGAATCCCTTCATATTCCAGCTTTTGCCCAGTGTAAATTGTATCCCCGATCGCAAAAACACCGGGATTGTTCAAACCGATCACATCGCCAGGATAAGCCTCATCAATCGATTCCCTTTCCTGAGCAAAGAGTTTTTGCGGACGGGATAGACGGACAAGTTTACCAGTGCGAGCGTGATTCACCATCATATCTTTTTCAAACTTACCAGTGCAGACCCGGACAAATGCGACGCGATCGCGGTGTTTCGGATCCATGTTTGCTTGCAGTTTGAACACAAACCCAGAAAACTCTGGGTATGTGGGGGGAACTTCGCCAACAGTGCTGTTGTGGGAACCGGGTTTGAGGGCATAGTCTAGGAAGTACTTGAGGAATAACTCTACCCCAAAATTTGTCATGGCGCTACCAAAGAACACTGGCGTCATTTTGCCGTCATGTACCAACTGCAAATCTAGTTCTGGACCAACTCCATCTAACAGTTCTAGATCGTTTTTCAGTTGATAGTACAGGTCTTGTTCTAGCAGCTGTTCTATTCTTTGATCGCCTAATTCTACTATGGTATCACGAGCTTCTCGGCTGCCGTGGGCACTGCGTTCAAACAAGTGAATTTGTTGCTTGTGTCGGTCAAAGACACCTTTAAAGCGATCGCCCATGCCGATCGGCCAGTTTACGGCATAAGTTTGCAATCCCAATTCTTGCTCAATCTCGTCCAAAAGTTCTAAAGGTTCTCTTCCTGGGCGATCAAGCTTGTTGATAAATGTAAAAATCGGGATACCCCGCAGCTTACACACTTCAAACAATTTGCGGGTTTGCGGTTCCAAACCTTTGGCCACATCAATCAGCATCACTGCATTATCAGCCGCAGCCAGAGTTCGATAAGTATCTTCACTGAAGTCTTGGTGTCCTGGTGTATCTAATAAATTTATTTGGCAGTTCTGGTATGCAAATTGCAACACCGTGGAAGTAATGGAAATACCCCGTTGTTGTTCCATTGCCATCCAATCTGATGTAGCCTTGCGCTGTGCCCGTCGTGCCTTGACTGCCCCTGCTTCGTGAATCGCACCTCCGTATAGTAGTAGCTTTTCAGTCAGTGTAGTTTTACCAGCATCAGGGTGAGATATAATTGCAAAGTTGCGGCGAAGTTCAACTGCGCGATCTAGTTCAGGCTCAAGTTCAATTGACATAACTGTATTTGTTTGTAACTTAACTTAATTTTTTTTGACTTTGGTAAGTCTTTTAATCTTAAGACAACGATGCTCGTGATAGGGTCGTAATATAACCAATAATCTGACTAAATAGGAGAAACGAATGTACGACACAGACAAGCGAAAGCTTTTATCGGCCTTGTCTCATGGAGCCATTTTTTTTAGTACCACTATTGTATCTGTAGGTATACCTATTGCCATACTGCTCGTATCTGACGATCCTATTGTTAAAGAAAACGCCAAAGAATCGATCAATTTCCACTTTAATGTCTGGTTTTACGGAGCGATTTTAGGAGCGCTATTCATTTTATTCGGTTGGTTGGTCTTACCATTATTGTTACTGGGACCATTAGCAGGTATTGGCTATTTTTTGCATTGGGGACTAACAATTTGGGCAATCACCCAGGTTTTTAGTAATCCTGATATACCTTTTCGCTATCCCTTTATTTTCCGAGTTTTTTAGCATAAATTCTCGGCATTTGACATTGGGCATTGGTAATTATGGGTTATTTTTTATTTTTGTTGTTGTACTTTGATGCACACAACTAATAGCCGGCTTTTACCAGCAGAGGGTCTAAAAATCTTTAATTTGTCAATTTTGAATCATTTATTGTTTATAGATACAATGCCCTATGCCCATTTTCATTTTTAATATGTTTTTTAGTTCGTTGGATACATGTCACAATAATTTGTAATTAATAACGACGCTTCTATGTCGCTAACGCTACGAAAACAGTTATTCGTAATTTTTCACCCCATACTTTAATCGAGGGCTTGAAAAATGGCTATTCTTATCTCCATCAATGAATTGAGAGGTTTGTACCATTAATTACAAATTACGTTAGCGAAGCAGTAGCGATAGCGAAGCGTTAGCGACGGAGGAGCGTCGGAACGAGCGTCATTACGAATTACGAATTACGAATTACTAATTACTAATTATTGGGTCAGCAAAGCTGTAAAATACAAAATTGCCCCACAGTCTCGATTAAGAGTAGGGCAAATGTCAGTTAAGCACTTTTTGTAGTCTGTCTGATGGCACGAAAGTTTTATCCTGCTTTTGTGACGGTTTGTTTTGTGTCCATTTGCGTTGTTTTTCTGAAGAAAATCTATGTTTCCTACACATCGCCCTCGCCGTCTGCGTACCCATCCCCAACTGCGCCGAATGGTTCGTGAAACTGTTTTGACAACAAGCGATTTCATTTACCCACTATTTGCCGTACCAGGTGAAGGAATCGCTCATGAGGTCAAATCGATGCCCGGAGTATACCAGCTTTCGGTAGATAAAATTGTCGAAGAAGCAAAAGAAGTTTATGACTTAGGAATTCCTGGAATCATTCTATTTGGTATTCCGGCTGATAAAGATGTGGATGCCACTGGTGCTTGGCATGATTGTGGTATCGTCCAAAAAGCTGCAACTGCTGTAAAAGCAGCAGTACCAGATTTGATTATAGTTGCTGATACTTGTTTGTGTGAGTATACCAGTCACGGACACTGTGGTTATCTGCAAGTTGGTGATTTAACAGGACGAGTTTTAAATGACCCAACTCTAGAATTGTTGAAAAAAACAGCAGTTTCCCAAGCAAACGCCGGTGCTGATATCATCGCGCCTTCGGGGATGATGGATGGCTTTGTACAAGCAATTCGTCAAGGTTTGGATGAAGCTGGATTCCAAGACACGCCGATTTTGTCTTATGCTGCAAAGTATGCTTCGGCTTATTATGGACCATTTCGGGATGCCGCAGATTCGACGCCACAATTTGGAGACAGAAGAACTTACCAAATGGACCCAGGTAATAGTCGCGAAGCAATTAAAGAAATTGAATTAGATATTGCTGAAGGTGCTGATATGCTCATGGTTAAGCCAGCTTTGGCATATATGGACATTATCTGGCGCGTGAAGGAAGCGAGTAATTTACCTGTTGCAGCTTACAATGTTTCTGGTGAGTATTCGATGGTGAAAGCTGCGGCTCTGAATGGTTGGGTGGATGAGCAACGTGTGGTTTTGGAAACTTTAACTGGGTTTAAACGTGCTGGGGCGGATTTGATTTTGACTTATCATGCTAAAGATGCAGCGCGATGGTTAAAGTAGGGTGGGCAATTGAATAGTAACGATTTAATAAATCTCACGCCAAGACGCGAAGGTGCAAAATTTTTTGTATTTTGGTGTTTGGGCGTGAGATTGTTGTATTTTGGTTTGACTGATGCAAAATTTCAAATTTTGAATTCCTAAATATGAAGTACAAAATTTAAAAATTTAATATTCTAAACTCTTCTAAAATTTTGTGTTCCTTCATCCATTCGCAATAAAAACACAGGTCTATACATTTTAATAGCCTAAAAACTAAAGATAAACAACGTTTTCATTTATTCTAGAGTAGGCATATTTAAAATAATTTGTAATTCATCATTCAAGTTAGTTTGAGATGCCGATTTAGCCGCATTTGTCCCAATTACTGCGATGTCTGCGACTGCTACACGCTTACGGATCAAACGTAACCTTTATCTAGACGATGTTTCGGGCTTTTTTGATGAATAATAACTAAATTGGTTGATTTTTAAATGTTAACTAATTACATTTCATGTACATTTTGTAAGTGATAATACACAAATAAAAGATTTTATCATTTGCTAGAGGGCGAGGCGATCGCTTATAAAAGAAGATAGTTAATAAATTTTTCTCAACTGGCATTTAATGTCAATTGATTTAACAAAAGCATTCAATATTTTCGAGGGGAGCATGGGATATGGATATGCAAGTCCTGAGAGAGCGTGCTGGTCTTAGCCGTACGGAGGTTGCCTTCAGGCTTGCAATCAGTGAAACCAGTGTTCGCAACTGGGAAGCTGGGCGTACTGAACCTACAATGACGCCAAAAAAATATTTAGATGCCTTGCGTCTGTTCAAATGTACACCTGAAGAGTTGGCAACGGCAAGTGAAAAGTCAATTAATCAGCGACATAAACGCAAGCCAGGTAGACCGAGACGCTTTGCACACACTCAAGTATCTCTAGTAACTGATTCCCCAGTTTGTAGCTCATAACTTGCTCAATATATGGCTTGTTTGGGGTAAAGACTTGAAAAACCGATAAAAATCTAACTTAAGAATGTAGATTTATTAATTTGCAATTTATAATTTAAGATTCGTTAGTTGTATTGATAACCTAATGTTTCTCAGGTATTGGTGCATTAAGCTGATATGAACCCAACACTAGTCAGGCATTTGACCATCAGCTACTCATTGTGCCCCTGTTATGGAGCTAAAGTTTAAAGTTTAATTTTGCTTTAGTGAACAGAGTTCCGCTTCTACCACTGCTTGAAAGATAGAATTTTACTCTTGATGAACAAATTTCTCGCACCTGAAGTATAAAAAATCAGCAAAGTTCTCCGAATCTATTTGATGAGTAAGGAGACATTTAATACCGTGTATTTACGTACATAGGAGAATTGAGTAGCAACTCTGATATAGTTGTCTCGGCTATTTATCCCTGTTTAGAGGGAAAATAGCAATTAAACAAATACTACAGGAGATGTATATTACAAATAATTAATAAAGCAACTTTTGAGCAATTCTTAGGTCTATGCCTGGGGCGGTTAATTTAAACAACCAAACTCCAACTAGTGCGATCGCTCACGGTATTTGCCACAGCCACACGATAAAATTCTAAAACCATAATCGTACTAAAAGGTCTAAATGGCAGAAACACTATTCTTCAACGCCTTGCGTGAAGCCATTGACGAAGAAATGGCGCGTGACTCCAGCGTATTTGTTCTTGGTGAAGACGTGGGACACTACGGCGGCTCCTACAAAGTTACCAAAGACCTGTACCAAAAGTATGGCGAACTCCGAATTCTAGACACCCCCATTGCCGAAAACAGCTTTACCGGCTTGGCAGTGGGAGCCGCCATGACTGGGTTGCGCCCCATCATCGAAGGTATGAATATGGGTTTTTTACTTCTAGCCTTCAATCAAATATCCAACAACGCTGGGATGCTGCGCTATACTTCTGGCGGTAACTTCAAAATTCCCATGGTCATTCGCGGCCCTGGAGGTGTGGGACGGCAGCTAGGGGCTGAACATTCCCAGCGATTAGAAACCTACTTCCAAGCGGTGCCAGGGTTGAAGATTGTTGCCTGTTCCACACCCAGAAACGCTAAAGGACTACTAAAATCTGCGATCCGCGATGATAACCCGGTGTTGTTCTTTGAACACGTTCTACTTTACAACTTAAAAGAAGATTTACCAGAAGAAGAATACCTGCTGCCCTTAGATAAAGCAGAACTTGTGCGTCAAGGTAAAGATGTCACAATTATAACTTATTCCCGGATGCGCCATCATGTACTGCAAGCAGTAAAAACTTTGGAGAAACAAGGATACGATCCAGAAGTTATTGATTTAATATCTCTTAAACCATTAGATTTTGATACCATTGGTGCATCAGTAAGAAAAACCCATAAAGTCATTGTGGTAGAAGAATCTATGCGAACTGCGGGTATAGGAGCAGAAGTCATCGCTTCAATTAACGATCGCTTATTCGATGAATTGGATGCACCAGTACTGCGGCTTTCTTCCCAAGATATCCCCACACCATATAACGGTAATCTGGAGCGATTAACAATTGTCCAACCAGAGCAAATAGTGGAAGCTGTAGAAAAAATGGTAGCTTCGCGGGTGTAGATCCTGGGGACTGGAGATGAGGTAAACTTTCAATTACGAATTACGTTAGCGATAGCGAAGCGTTAGCGACGGAGGAGCGTCGGAACGAGCGTCATTACGAATTACAAATTACCAATCCCCAATCCCCATTCATAACTCTACAAAAGAGCGCTATTATAGCCTTTGTCAGTTGCGAGTTATGGTATGCAAAGACAGCGATCGCTATTAATCTTGATTTTAGTTCTGGTAATTGCCGCAATAACGGTGATTGCTACAATTCCGATACCTCTTGGACTTGACTTGCGGGGAGGTTCACAGCTAACAATTCAGGTGAAACCATCAGCGGAAATTCCCAAAATCACTGAACGAGAATTGGAAGGTGTGAAGAAAGTTGTCGAAGGTCGGATCAATGGTTTGGGTGTTTCTGAGCCAGTTATCCAAACAGTCGGCGCAGACAAGATATTGGTGCAACTACCAGGGGTCAACGACCCAGAGCAAGCCGAACGGGTGCTAGGAGGTACGGCGCAGTTAGAATTTCGCACGCAAAAGCAGAATACAGAAACTCAACTGTTAGCTTTCCAAGCATCGCGAAATCAATTGAAAGCAAAGCAACAAGAGTTGAGAAACAGTAACGATAAAGCCGCAATTACCAAAAATCAAGAAGATTTACTCAAAAATAATCAAGCGATCGCCCAATTGTTTGAAAGCACCAATCCCCCGCTAATTGGTAAATACCTCAAGGATGCTTATGGTGAACCCACTCAAGGTAACAATTGGAATGTTGCCATTCGCTTCGACCAAAAGGGTGGTGAACTTTTTGCTCAACTGACAAAAAACCTTGCTGGTACTGGGCGCAGTATTGGTGTTTTTCTCGACAATGAACTGATCAGCGCTCCTACCGTCGGTATTGAATTTGCCTCTACTGGTATTACTGGAGGCTCTGCTGTAATTACAGGTCGGTTTACTGCACAAGAAGCTAATGACTTAGGTGTACAGCTACGCGGTGGCGCATTACCTGTACCAGTAGAAATAGTTGAAAACCGTACCGTTGGGGCAACCTTAGGTAAAGATAGTATTCAACGTAGTATTTACGCTGGTATTGGCGGATTGCTATTAGTATTGATTTTTATGTTAGTTTACTACCGACTGCCAGGGTTAATTGCCGACTTTTCTTTGATTATCTATGCGCTATTGACCTATGCCACCTTCGCTTTGCTAGGTATTACATTAACTCTCCCTGGTATTGCTGGGTTTATCCTCAGTATCGGCATGGCAGTTGATGCTAATGTATTGATTTTTGAGCGCACCCGTGAAGAACTTCGTGCTAGTAAAACTTTATATCGTTCTGTAGAGTCAGGATTCTACCGAGCTTGGTCTAGCATTTTAGATAGTCACGTCACATCATTAATTTCTTGTGCCGCACTGTTTTGGTTAGGAGCAGGTTTAGTTAAAGGCTTTGCTTTGACATTGGCGCTAGGCTTAGGGGTGAATTTATTTACTGCCATTACTTGTAGTCGCACACTGCTATTCCTAACATTGGGATTTCCCAACTTGCGTAAGCCAGAGTTATTTTGTCCCAATCTTTCAACGTCAATTAAGTCTGGTGCAGAGGTGCAGTCATGAAACTTAGTGTCATCAAACGTCGGAACTTGTGGTGGGTAATTTCTACCACCCTGATGATCATTAGCATTATAGCGATGCTGATTTCTTGGCAGCAACTAGGCGCACCGCTACGTCCCAGTTTAGATTTTGTTGGTGGTACGCGACTACAATTTGAACGTGATTGTGCACAACCAAACAACTGCACTCAACCAATTAATATCTCCGATGTCAGAGAAGTAGTTGACGCTCAGAACCTGAATAATAGTAGCATCCAAGTTGTTGGTAAAAACCAACAGGGAATATCTATTCGCACAAAGACATTAAATGTCGAACAACGCACCCAGTTACAAACAGCTTTGAGTGAAAAAATTGGAGCCTTTGACCCAAAAGCCACTCAAATAGACATCGTTGGGGCGACACTTGGTCGTCAGCTATTTACCCAAGGGTTATTAGCTCTGGTTGTCTCCTTTGCTGGGATTGTTATTTATTTAAGTGTGCGATTCCAGGTAGATTATGCCGTAATCGCAATTCTTGCCTTGTTCCATGATGTTTTGATTACACTCGGTGCTTTCTCGATCTTGGGATTAGTAGCAGGTATTGAAGTTGATAGCCTTTTCGTTGTTGCTATTTTAACTATTACTGGTTTCTCGGTGACAGATACTGTGGTAATTTACGATCGCATTCGGGAAATACTGAATCTACATCCTAACGATGGCATTAATAAAGTTGTCGATGATGCAATCAATCAAACTTTAACACGATCAATCAATACCACGTTAACAGTTTTGCTAACATTATTCGCCCTATTCCTATTTGGCGGCGAAACCTTGAGAAACTTTGCCCTTGCCTTAATCATTGGATTTACAATGGGTGCATATTCAAGTATTTTCATTGCCGGTTCTCTCCTGGCTTGGTGGCGAGAACGTAGGAGTCAACCCAAGGAACTACTTAGCACTGAGATTGATACATCTGCTTCACAGGATACTTAAACTTGTATATATTTCAAAATTGGGTGAAAGTATTTTGAATTACTCACTCACCCCTTGCAATTTTATTCCCTATGGATCAACCAGAAGAACCATTAACTACTGTCTCAGACTTTGAGAAATCTGACCCATCGTTTGCTCAACAAGTACAAAGGCTACATCAGCTTCAAGTGTATGGTAGATGGCTGTTTGTCGGCTGTTTATGGCTCACCATTGCCCCTATTAGCTTGTGGAATTTACGTACAGAAATTTCTTTATGGCAACAATATTTTACTTGGATATCAGTGCGATATGGACTTTTCTATCACCCGCTATCTACTTTTGGTTTAGCTTTTTGTATCGGAATGACCGCTGCTGTATTAGTTTGGCAAAGTCGTAATATTTTACTGGGATTACCAGAGCAGGAAAAACAACGTTTAGAAAAACAAGTTTATCGAATACGTCAGCAAGGGCCAACTCATCCTTTATGGAAGTGGGTTTGTCATTGAATATTGCCTTAGGTGAGTAAATTTTCTCTGGTTGCATATACATATACACATTCGGCAATTTCTAGCAAAATATGATTTAGGAATAGCTAAGATCCAGCCAAAGTGAGTGCCATACATGAACAATCMTCAAATTCAATTTAGCGATCGCAAGTCTGAAATTGACCTTTACCAACTTCAAGAATTGTTAAATATTTCAGCTTTTTGGGCAAAAGGCCGCAGTATTGAGGATTTAAGTATAGCTATTGCCAACAGCGAGCCAGTGATTTGTGTTTGGGATAGTGAGCGGCTGATTGGCTTTGCTAGAGCAACATCTGATGGCATATATCGCGCAACGATTTGGGATGTTGTGATTCATCCAGAGTATCGAAGTAGTGGTTTGGGAAGCAATTTAGTGGAAACCGTTTTGAGTCATCCCCGCATGAGATGGGTTGAACGCGTTTATTTGATGACTACTCACCAACACGAATTCTACAAAAAGATTGGTTTCCAATCCAACACTACTACTACGATGGTATTGTATAACTTAGCTAACCTTAGTTTTCTTGCTGATACAGAAGTTGAACTTCAACAATCACCTAAATAGTGCTGACTGATGACTATTGAGTGTTGAGCTAGGAATTCTCCCCCTGCTCCCTCACTCCCCACTTAACACTCAGCACTACTGAATAAGGGAATAGAAATTTGTAGTCTGCTTAATTGCTGAGGTGGTTCCTTGATAATTGGAGAAGGCAGGATTTCTAGTTTTCCTCCGAGAACTTGCACCAGAGTTTGATTGATTAATACCCTCATTCCTGGAGAAAGAGTAATGTTCTCTAAGTTAACTTGACTTGGTAACTCTTCAGATTTAATCGAGTCAATTGGCTCACTCCAGGGTATGGCATGGGTTGGTACATCCAGCCAAATATTAACAAAATTACTTGTAGAGACAGTGTTGCTAGAAATATAAATGCTACCTTCTTCCATCTGAGTAATCGCAGTGTCTATTAAACTGATTAATATTTGGCGCAGCCAAAGAGAATCTGCCAAAACATAAATTTMTGGGTCTGCGGGTAACAACTGCAAGGGAAAATTGCGATTTGCTGCCAGCATATAAGTTAAGTTATAAACCTCGTGCAAAATATCAGCTAAGGATCTGGGCTGAATATCTAGTTTATTTGTACCATGCTCAATTCTAGCAACGTTAAGAATTTCATCCATTAGCTTTAGCAATTTCAGCGTTCGCTCATGAGCTTGGACAAGAAATTCTCGCTCTTCAGCTGGATTTTCACACAGATCTGACAAAATTAACTGATGTAAGCCAATTAAACCATTGAGAGGCGATCGCAATTCATGGGTCGTCCGCGCTAAAAAACCAGCTTTAAACTGGCTCATTTCTTTTGCCATGAAATATGCCAGCTGCGTTTGCTGCATCTGTTGCGATGTTGATGACATCTGCTGTTGGTCTAATGATGCTGCTGGCGATAAGCTAGATGAAGTGTTTGGCAAACGCGCAAATAGTTGACGAAAACCCAGAGCTAGTGCGATTCCGGCTCCTAAATATATCCAGTTACTCCAATTCATATTTTGGCAATTATTAACTTGTTAATTGACCACAACAGCACAAATTCAACTTCCGGATTTCTCAATTGTTGAAACCAGGGAAACAACATTATAGCTATCTATATCTGGTTATCAGATAAATCTAACTTGATTGCACCTTGCCGCAAAATCTGCCAATTCATCTGAGTCCATTTGGCAACAGTGGAAGGAATACCCAATCCTGACATTTCATCCTGGGATTCTGTCATTGCCAGAGTCAGAACGTTAGGAAACTGAGCCGTAATTTCAGTCATTTTTTGCAAAGGCGGCTGACCAGAGAAATTAGCGCTAGTAGTGGCAAGAGGGCCTGTTTGCGTCAAAATAGTTTGAGCGATCACACTGTTTGGTACTCGAATACCAATTGTAGTTGGATCAGTAGGATTCATGATTTTTGGCAAGCGCTGACTTGCTGGTAAAACTAATGTCATAGCTCCTGGCCAATATTGATCCGTTATTTTTTGCCAAATTTTATACTCATTCTCACTACCTTGGACATAAGGCCACAAATCCTCAGCACTAGCACCCATGAGAATTAAAGGTTTGTCCTGACTGCGTTGCTTAGCTATAAAAATTAATCCGGCTTTTTCTGGTATCGTCGCCAGTGCGGGAACCGTATCTGTGGGAAAGCTCACCAAAAAGCCACTGCGTGCGCCGACTATTAGATTTTCTAGAGAAACTTGGGTCATGTTTACTGACAATATTCGTCCACAACTTTTACTATTGTTGCGGACGAAGCGCCAGAAAACAGCAAACGCACTAACGAGCGCCACTTGCTTAGCGTAGCGTCTGCTAGAGTAACCAGAAATTACGAATTCCGAATTAGTAATTATTCGGTCATCATAAATAACATTAGTCTTGAGCAATGCTAAACTTAGTAATTCCTAACTTTTATAAGCTATGGCAAAGCGTTCAATTCCTGCTAAATCAGTGTGAATTTGGATTTTACAATAGTCACCTTGATTTTCTAAAAGTTCTCGCACTGTATCTGCCTGTCCTGCCATCATCTCAATCAGCCACAATCCACCAGGTTGCAAATAACTTGGGGAGATTTCAATCAAATGGCGAATGCAATCTAAGCCATCAACGCCACCATCTAAAGCTAGATGTGGTTCGTGGTTAACTACTTCTGGTTGCAAACTAGGTAAGGTACTGGTGGGTATGTAAGGGGGGTTCGACACCATACCACTGAACTGACCTTTGAGGAATGCCAGTGGCTCCCACCAGGAACCTTGATAAAATCGAATGCGGTCAGCAAAACCCAAATTTTGGGCGTTGGCTTGGGCGATGGCCAAAGCCTCCAGACTGTAATCAACAGCATGAATTATTGCTTTTGGCAAAACATTTGCTAGTCCGATGGTGATCGCTCCACTACCAGTACCCAAATCCGCCCAGTGTCCTGAATTATTGCTAGCAGCTGCTAGAGCTAAATCAATTAAGCACTCTGTTTCTGGTCGGGGAATCAAAACCGCATTCGATACGGCGATTTTAAACTGACGCCAAGGTGTAGCTTTGGCAATGTACTGCACTGGTAGGCGTTCGTTTAATCGCCTCTGCCACAGCTGGTCTAACTCTACTAGAGGCAATTGCATCTGAATTTGCGGCCAATTTTTAAAAGACTCCAAACGCAGTGCCAAACGGTCTAACCCAGCAACTTCTTGGAGTAGCCAATCTACCTCTGTTGGTGAAACATCAGTGGCGATCGCTGCTTGAGTTGCTGCATTCCGCCACTGCCAAAGTTGTAGACCAGATATCAGATGTTTCTCCCCCATGCCTCAACCTTGGAGTGCGTAACCGTTATTTTTTTGGAGCTGGCGCAGGCGAAGCCTTACCAGCTGATTGATTCGCCGCTAGGGAGCGAATAAAATTGATCGACTCTCGCGATGGATACAAAACAATTTTATTGATACTTGGATCGTTGCTACTATTGAGAGCCTCCATAACACCTAACAAATCCACTACCTGAATTTCAGTGTTGTCTGCTTCCTTTGGTACGGCTTTTTTAAATTCGTCTAACAGAGCTACTGCTTGCTCTTTCTCAAAAAAGAAAGGAATGTAGCGCTCGTTGCCTTTTGCTAGGGGAATGGTCAGATAGCTATTATCTTTTTTAAATTTAGGCACAAACAAGGGAATACCGTTGAATTGCTGCACTTTTTGACCATTCTGATTCAGCATACTTGTTGCTGACGCTACCTGTTGTTGTGTCGGCACTAAAGTATAAATTACTGAATCTGACTTCTTTTTGCTTTCTAGGACTATCTTATAGTAGTCTGCCAAAGACAAAGGTCTTACCTGTAGCGTGCTTGCCAGTTGAGGATTTTCTTTTTTCAGCCGACTATCAAGAAATTTTTGAGCATCTTGCTTGCTAATAAAAAATCCTACTTGAGAGATGGTTTTAGATTGGTTGTTTCTCGAAAGAACCACAAATTCACCTTTAGGATTTGTGAGAGTGAATACGGGTACTTCCTGTAGCTTTTTCACTACCTGATCTTGTGGTAAAGCTACCGCCTCTAAATTGCCTAGCCCTGGTAAATTGCCTATTCCTGAAAGCCCTACTAAAAAGACACTCCCAGCTATACCTAATGTTGCACTCCAACGAACGAATGATTTCATAACTGCTCCTCGCATCAACAATACAATTCAATTAAAGAAATGGTTGGGTTTGCACAGCACCAACTAGCTTCAGTTATATAGCAATCTATTTTAGTTGTGAAAATTTATTTGTAAACAAGTCGTATGTCAGTTGAGTGTTAATAGTCAACAGTCAAAGTGAAATAATTCTACCTATTTAGCGTTGATATAGTATCGCCTTTACAAATTGACTGTACTAATGTTGTGTTTTTATCGATTTGGTGAGGCTATTCACTGCCAAATCTTGTAGATGCCTATTTTATGGCTTGTTAAACAGTGAAATTTTATTTGATCTGAAAGCTAATAAATGCCATCTTATTGACTTTCTCTGATAATGGGTGACGCTATGACTTTATCAATCGTTCCATTTGGGATTAATTAAATATTTTCTTTAATTTATACAATGAATAGTATCAGGAGTATCTGATTTTTAAAAGAGGAAACTTAGTTACTATGTCTCAAAAGTTAACCCAAGAGCAAAACAAGAAAATTGATTTTATGCGTAAAAATATACAACTTAATTGCACACCTTAGCAACAAAACTCTAATTTATTCTCTTTAGATGGCAGAAATTTTTCAGAGATTTTGTAGATTTAGTTGATTGCTCAGATACCAAAACCTCAAGAAAATAATTGATTCTACATACTCATACATAGAGATTTGCTAACAATCTCCGTAGCTGAGCGCAATTTAATATACTTAATTTTTCTAATTTTACATTTAATTAAACCCAAATTCATTAATAAGTCTGGGTTTGATTAATCAAATTATTAACTAAATCGGGATGACAGGATTTGAACCTGCGGCATCCTGCTCCCAAAGCAGGCGCGCTACCAAGCTGCGCTACATCCCGGCAATATTTATCTACTTTTTGCGGTTCGGTTTTAACTTCCCACTAAAGCGATCGCGCTTTTGCATAAGCATTAAAATCATAGTATCACATAATTAGGACTCATTCATAATTTTCTTTACTGTCTTTATAGACAACATAAATACATCTTTACATAGAATAAAGGTTTTTCTGCCAACTTCTTTTTAGAAAACATAAAATTGCTTGGCGGCTGAACTTGCCAAACTAGATCAAAATAATAGACTTCACTACTGTACCTGATTTATTGTGCAAATCGGGTTTTATTGAATTGGGTGCTAGTGAGGATACCAGAACATGCCTTTTATACCTTCTGGATCTGGCATAAATCCCATAGTTCGGTAGAAGTCCACAACGTGAGGATCGGCGAACAGAGTCACATTACTAATCTCTTCACTGCGAAGTTTTTTGAGAACGTATTTCATTAGTGCCTTGCCCAGTCCTTGATTTTGGAAATCTGGGTGAACTACCACATCCCAAATAGTGGCATTAAAAGCGTGATCTGAGGTAGCGCGGGCAAAACCAATGAGCCGTTTTTGGTTTCCTCTGACTTGCCACATTGAGGCGACAAGAAAACTATGCTCAATGGCTTTTTTGACTTTTCTTAGAGGACGACGCGACCAACCAACTGCATCACAGAGTTCTTCTAGTTCATACAGATCGATATCTCGCTCTGTACTGAAGACGATACGAGCCTCTTTTGAAGAAGCTTCGCTAACACTACTAAGGCTGGAGTTGCCCGCAGTTTGCGCTGTATGTTCTTCAAAAGAGTTTGTCCTAGTTGTCGCTACAGACTCAGGAGTACTAAACCAAGTTTTCCAAAAACCCATGCCAACGTGGTTCGGGTAATATAACTGAATTGGTTTACACTCTCTTTGAGTGTTGATTCATGCTTAACATAGCTAGCTTTATTTACTACACTTGGCAATCAAAATTTTTGGCTTGTTTGCCAGATTCGTAATGGTAACAGCCAGTTAGGGCATGTTTCACACCAATCATTTTCAACTTTAGCATTTTGTTGTAAAGCCTAGTAAAAATTCAGCAAAAGGGAAGAATATAAGTAATTCATAAATTATGCCCTGTTGTGATTCCTCTGTCTGACTCTGTAGGAAACGACCCAAGCCGCCGCTGTGACTTTTCTGCAAATAAAACAGAAAAACCCAATTATGGCAAAGATCCTGTGAATTTTTGGTATGCAGCTGAAATGCACGTTAGTTTAAGAGTGAATACTATCTCAGAGATTTAAATATCTGGGAAAATTCCCACTCTCCAGTTCCCAACACCTACTTCTTAGTCCCCAGGTGACCAAAGCAAGCGAGTCTACCCTTAACAATGGCTTCTGGTTTAAAATCTTCGACACTCGAACTCCTAAAGCGCTTTAACCGAGCGTTTCCCCAGTTTTATGAGCAATTTGTCAGTAGTGAGATTCAACTGCAAAATTTACGCCTGGCTTACCGTCTGTATAAAACTAGACGCGCTGTGATTGAACTCAAACCGGAAGGTRGCAAAAGTGCCTTGCATTTTGCGTACCGCAACCAATCTTTTCTTCTCAGCGATATTTTTGGTGTATTAGCAGCTTATGGATTAACAATCCACGGTTTGAGTCTATACGGTCAGATCCGTCCGCCGATGCTAGTTTTCATTAAACTGTTGGTATCTCGTGGTAGTAAAGCCTTGACCGATAAAACCGCAGAAAACGTCTGTCGCGCCATTCGTGAGGCTTTAGGAGGTCGGTTTGAGGTAGAAGAAATGCTGGCAGTAGAATTCAATCTCGACACTGGCTTAGAGCAGGTACAAACTGAGTTCTATGTCGATCCGGTTTTTCATCTACCTGCGTTAGTAATTGAAGCTGATAATCAACCAGGCTTATTTTACAAAGTGATGTACGCCATTTGGCAAGAAGATCTGTTGGTAGTCAATGCCAATTTACTCGTATGGCGCGGACGTACACGACTAATTCTTTACTTGTTGGGGCCCAATGAAAGCCTGATTCCTGAATATCTGGGTCACAAAATTGCTGAAGGGGTGCGACACAGGTTGTTAGGGAAATGAAAACACTCTTGGTTCCTCGCTAAATTTTAGATTTAGGGAACTCCTAAAAATAAATAGAATAGGTTCTCTACCTAGCTAGCAGACCTAGATGGTGTACTTCAGACTTGTTGAAATCTGCTGGATTTATTTCCCTACCCTTCAATCAGGTGGGGTTTATCTAAAATCCAAAATCGTTTGACTCTTGACACTTCGTATTTAGTCGCACCCACCCTTAGGGGTACGATATAAGTATGGCAACTATTGAAATCTTAGGCGTTCCACACGCATACGAGCTAACGGCTCCTACTTCCTGCCCCGATGCTTTAGTATTTATCCACGGTTGGCTCAATAGCCGTGGATATTGGCAACCTGTKATTTCCCGCCTATCAGATGATTTGCAGTGCCTGTCCTATGATTTGCGAGGTTTTGGTGAATCCCAGTCTCAGGTAAAAAGCGATTTTAGTCGGGCACAAACGTCTGTGAGTCTGACGCCGCTCTCCAGTAGTGGGGTTGGCTCACCTTTCGATTCTCTTTATACTCCTGCTGGCTATGCTCAGGATTTAGCAATTCTTCTCAAACAGCTAAATATTACTAGTGCTTGGCTAATTGGTCACTCTTTAGGAGGTACGATCGCTCTATGGGGAGCAGATCGAATACCTGAGTGTGTTAAGGGAGTTATCTGTATTAATGCTGGTGGTGGTATTTACCTTAAAGAAGCTTTTGAACAGTTTCGCTCAGCAGGTCAGAAATTTTTACAAATCCGTCCGCGCTGGCTCTCCCAAGTGCCTTTGATTGATTTGCTGTTTACCAGAGCCAGTGTGGCACGTCCTTTAGAGCGCTACTGGGCGCGTCAGCGGGTGATTGATTTTGTTGTGGCTGACCCAGAAGCGGCGCTAGGAACTCTGTTAGACTCAACAACTGAAGAAGAAATCAACCGTTTACCCGAGCTGGTATCCCAACTCAAGCAGCCAGTTTATTTTTTGGCTGGTGCTGAAGACAAAGTTATGGAACCCAAGTATGTCCGCCATTTAGCTAGCTTTCACAGATTGTTTCAATACTGTGGTGACAATGTTTTAGAAATTCCTAATTGCGGACACTTGGCTATGTTAGAGCAGCCGGATGCAGTAGCTGATTACATCAGGTCAGTAGTTAAGAGTCAATAGGGCATTGGGGACTGGGTATTAGGAAGAAATTTTCTTTAGTCCCTAGTCCCCAGTCCTTCAGTATTGATACAACTTCATCACCTGACTCAGGGCTAATCTGGATTCAACGCCTAATGTCAGGGGAGATGTATGACCAGACGATAGATGGTCAACGGCGGCACAGCCAATCATGGCGGCATTGTCAGTACAGAATTTCAAAGGAGGAAATAGGACGCGTAGGTTATGTTTAATAGCGGCAGCTTGGAGATTTTTTCTCAGACCACTATTGGCAGCTACACCGCCTCCAACAGCAATTGTGTCTAAACCATAGTCTAAGGCACAGGCGATCGCTCTTTTGGTTAGCGATCGCGCTACAGTATCTTGAAAGCTAGCTGCTACATCTGCTACAGGCATTTGTGTAGTATCTTTCTCTAGTTGCTGTACTAAACGCAATACAGCCGTTTTTAACCCACTAAAACTTGCATCATAACGATGAAACCCGCCACCAGGTAAAGAGACTTTTCCTTCTGGTAAAACAAAGGCTTGGGGATTCCCCTGTTGCGCCAGGTTGTCAATCACTGGACCACCCGGATAACCGAGCTTTAACAATCGCGCTACTTTATCAAAAGCTTCACCAGCAGCATCATCACGAGTTTGTCCTAGCGTTTCGTAGACACCACAATCTTTAACATAAATCAAACTTGTATGTCCGCCTGAAACCAGTAAGCTAAGGAAAGGGGGATTTAAACTTGGCTCGCTCAAGTAAGTTGCGTAAATGTGGCCTTCGAGATGGTGAACTCCCAAAAAAGGTTTGTTATGTACCATTGCCAGGGTTTTGGCAGCAGTTAATCCTACTAACAGCGCTCCTACGAGTCCAGGGGCACAAGTGGCAGCAATTCCATCAATTTCCTCCCAGTCTAGTTTGGCTTGTTGTAGAGCTTGAGCGATCGCTTGATTGATCGTTTCCAAGTGCTGGCGGGACGCCACTTCTGGTACTACCCCACCATATTGCTGATGGACTGGAATTTGCGAAGCGATGATGCTGCTGCAAACTTGACGATTGTTCACAATTGCGACGGCAGTTTCATCACAGCTGGTTTCTATTGCTAAAACGGTTGCCATTGAGAGTTCTGATTGAGAAGCTTTAACTTTTATTTACTTAAACTTTACTCGGTTCCCACCCAAGAGTATGATGACTTCCTAGTTATGCAAATAAAGACTGTACAAGCCGCTTCGTTTTGTACAAAGAACTTTTTGTTTTGTAATAAAAGGAAACACTCTATGCGACGATTGTTTGCTTTGATTTTAGCGATTTGTCTTTGGTGCAATTTTGCCTCCCCAGCAAAAGCTTTAGGGGCTAACTTGACACCGTGTAAAGACACTCCCGCTTTTCAAGAGCTAGCAGCTAATGCCCGTAATACTACTAGTGACCCACAATCAGGACAAAAGCGGTTTGAGCGTTATTCTCAAGCGCTGTGCGGCCCTGAGGGTTACCCCCACTTGATTGTTGATGGCCGTTTAGATCGTGCTGGTGATTTTTTGATCCCTAGCATTCTATTTCTATATATTACTGGTTGGATTGGCTGGGTAGGTCGTACCTATCTGATAGCGATTAAAAAGGAATCTGACCCCGAACAAAAAGAAATCCAAATCGACCTAGCTTTGGCACTACCCATAATGGCCTCAGGCTTTACTTGGCCACTAGCAGCAGTCCAAGAATTACTCTCTAATAAATTAGCAGCCAAAGATTCAGAAATTCCCGTTTCCCCACGCTAAATCGATTTCACTAATTAATTTTGGAGACTAAATTCATGGCAGACAAAGGCGACCAATCATCCTATTTGGTTAAATTTATTTCCACAGCGCCAGTGGCAGCTACTATCTGGTTGACAATCACAGCAGGTATTGTGATTGAATTCAACCGCTTTTTCCCAGATTTACTTTTCCACCCACTACCATAAGTGGAAAATGAGATTTAGGATAATTCTCTAAAATTGTTTAGTTAGTATGTTTAAACTAACTAAGCAAAATTATCGCCCAAATAGACAGCAAAAAGAGTTTTTTGAAACTCGCGATCTAATTTATATATCGCGAGTTTCACAGTTTTTAAATAAGCTAAATTAATTTTTCTAAACTTGCTAAGTAAAAGACATCTTTAGCTACAATTATTATTAATATAAAAATGCCACCATTTATTTTAATTGAGAGGCGAACATAAAATATGGCGCAAGCAGTAAATGCATCCAAAGACCTTCCTAGCGATCCGAGAAATCAGGAAGTTGTTTTTCCAGCATTCCGCAATCCACAGTTAGGTAACCTAGAAACCCCGATTAATTCTTCTCCCTTGATCAAGTGGTTCATTAATAACTTACCTGCCTATCGTCCAGGTCTGAGTCCTGGTAGACGTGCGCTAGAAGTGGGAGCAGCTCATGGCTACTGGCTGTTCGGTCCTTTTGCCAAATTGGGTCCACTGCGGGATACAGCTGATGCGAATTTAGCTGGCTTATTAGGAGCGATCGGTTTAGTTGTTGTTTTAACCGGTGCTTTATCTTTATATGCCAATAGTAATCCTCCGAAAGCACTTGCTAGTGTTACTGTACCCAATCCTCCGACAGATGCTTTTAACTCCAATGAAAGCTGGAATAACTTTGCCAGTTCTTTCTTAATTGGTGGTATTGGTGGTGCAGTAGTTGCTTACTTTTTGATTGGGAATTTGGAACTAATTCGAGGTTTATTTGGTTAATTTAATCATTAGTTATTAGTCATTGGTCACTTGTGCTGAGCGTACCCCTGCGGGCAACAAGCTAGCAAGAGCGTCTTCGTTATCAGAAGCCGTTGGCGCAGCCTCTCGTAGAGAAGCATTAATCATTGGTTAGTAATTACAAACAGAAAATGATAAAGAACAAAGGGCAAATGACACATAACAAATGACAAAGTACAAAGTTATGAGCAAAGGAAACCTTCGCTGAGAGCTTTGTAAAAGAGGACACAAAGCTTTTTCTTTGTGTCCTTTGTTTATTAATGCTAAAGGTGGGTATGTTGTTAAAAATACTGTGTTATTTAAACAAAGCCGCTTCGATGTCATTTAAAGCAGTTTGAAAATCGTCATTAACGATTTGAAGGTCAAATTCATTTGCGGCTTTAATTTCTTCGTGGGCACGGTGCAGACGACGAGCGATCGCATCTTCAGAGTCTTGACCGCGAAGGCGTATCCGTTTCTCCAATTCCTCAAAACAAGGCGGTAAAATAAAAATGCTGAAGGCACTGGGGAAGGAAGCACGAATTTGTCTTGCTCCTTCTAACTCAATTTCTAACAATACCAATTTGCCAGAATTAATTTGCTTAAGTACAGCTTCTCGGGGAGTGCCGTAATAGTTGCCTGTAAATTCTGCCCACTCTAATAATTCACTTTCAGCAATTAATTGTTCAAACTGACTGTGATTAATAAAGTAATAATTTATGCCATCAATTTCCCCAGGACGGGGAGAACGAGTTGTCACTGATACGGAATAATACAGTTGGGGATGACGGTGTAAGAGCGATCGCATTAAAGTGCCTTTACCGACCCCACTGGGGCCAGTTAAGACAATTAACCTGCCTGGATTAGGAGATTCTTTGGTAGTAGCGCTACTCTGGATGGGTAAAACTCGGATCATCCGTTTAACCTGTGAATTAATCAATAGATATTATTTATTAGTCTTGTAATTGTGGCCAAGCCCACCATTAACTACAGAATTTGTAGTATTGGTGACAAAAAATTCGTCTAATTCACATGGTAATGCCGATATGCTGCAAATATAGTGGGATTTTAACCCACTGCTAGTCAATTATCTACAGTTTGATGCTCGCGGGAAATCACAAAGCGATTCGCTACCGTTTCCGGCTGAATTGCTGAGAGAATTACGTGGCTGGAATCAGTGATAATTACAGCTCTAGTCCGGCGACCGTAAGTTGCATCAATCAGTTGACCTCTGTCCCGTGCATCGGTAATAATCCGCTTAATTGGGGCAGACTCTGGACTGACAATGGCAACTACTCGGTTGGCAGACACGATGTTACCAAAGCCGATGTTGATTAATTGAATGTCCATAAAAAACTAACTACAAACGTAGTTTGAGAAGCTTGTAATAAACTTATTTACATGTTATCGCCAATAAACAGGAGTTACAACGCTTAAATAGACGCCAGCCTTCGCTTTTAAATTAATGTCTGCTTTTTTTAGCCATTTATTAGCTAATTTTCCTAAAAATATACCCAAAGATATAGTGAAAATAGTACTGGTATAAGGTATCCAAATGACATACATTTATATTGTTTGAAATAAGTATCTGGCTCGGAAATTGACACCAAGCAAAATCGATTGGAAGCGTTTGGCTTTAACTGCGCTGGCTGACTACAATATCAGTGCAAGTCAATTGGTATTTTTGGGTCATAGCGAAAATGTGACGTTTCGTGTTGACACTTTCAGTAGTGAAAATTCTGCTACATCCAAAGAGTTTGACGGTCAAAGATTATTTCTTCTACGTATCCATTATCCAATTACTCGGTGCTGCGATCGCATTTGGCAACAACAGGCTGTTATTGAATCGGAACTAATGTGGCTTACCGCGTTGCATGAAGATACCGATTTAGTCGTGCCATACCCGGTGCAAAACCAGAGTGGCACTTTCGTTACCTCTGTTGCAATCGCTCAAACCAGCGAAACGCTAAACTGTACACTACTAAATTGGGTCGATGGTTCTCCCCTCGACAGCCAACCCACACTGACACAGGCTTGGCGAGTTGGCGAACTTATGGCTAGGTTGCACCAGCATACTAGCTTTTGGAAATTACCTTTAGACTTCACACGACCAAAATATGACTGGGAGCAATTATACGCCTCACTGATAGAGCTGCGATCGCTAGTAGATGTTGGTACAATCTCTGTTGCTGATTTCACTGTGCTTGAGACTGTGGTGCAGCGAATTGGTGATGTGATGACGGCACTAGAAAAAACACGCTCTAATTGGGGCTTAATTCATGCAGATCTGAATGAAAATAATTACATTTTTCATGTATGTGAAGCGCGAGCAATCGATTTTTCCCGGTGTGGCTTTGGTTACTATCTTTATGACATTGCTTCTACACTTAAACATCTATTCCCCGAAAATCGGAAATCGTTTCTTAGTGGCTATCACAACGTGCGCCAACTGTCTGATGACTATCAAAATTTTTTAGAGACATTATTTATTGCAGCAACAATAGATAATTTTGCGTTTCTCGCATCACAGCCGAATGAACATGATTGCTTGTCACAAGATATACCCTATGTTACCGAAAAGCTTTGTAGTAAATATCTAAAAGGCGAGACATTTTTATTCGAGTCTTAGATTTGGAACAGCTTGTTGTTGTGAGAGAATACTTTACATTCGCCATTTATAACGCGGAACCCAACCAAGAATATCTTTTGCAAGTTAATTATTAATCAGAGCTTTATAAGGTTGATGTTCATACTCACAACCACCGCGCCAATCGACTTCAGGAAGTAGCGATTGAGCCATTTCTTGACTAGTTCGATGGGCTGAAGAAATATCATCCGCACATAGTAACAACGTTACGTGACCAGGATTTGGGCAGTGTAAGGCGCAGCGTGCAGCCTCAGCTGCGTCTCTCACATCAAGAAAAGCGCCGTATTCCCAAAATGGATCCCATTCAAAATCGGGATTGGCTCGCCGATTAGAAATAATAAAATCATAAGTCTCTTTATTAAATACACCAGGTGGTCGCAAACAAATAGTTGAGATACCTGTACTATCAGTAAAATATCGGCACATTTCTTCACCAAGCCGCTTGGAAACAGCGTAAGGAGTGGCTGGATAACAAGGATGATTCTCGTCCAAGGGAAGATAATCCGGTTTTCTCTCACCTTTGAAGATTCCCAATGCATCAACGCTGCTAAAGAAAACGATACGTTTCACTTTTGCCTCTGCTGCCGCACTTAGAATATACCAAGTGCCAAGAAGATTGACTGCCATTATTTCATCTGGTGAATCTTCTGGGCTTCCAAGCAGTGCCGCTAGATGAATAATCGCATCGCAACCTTGAATAGCAGAACGGATTTGCTTTGGATTTAAAATATTATCACTACTTACAATATCAAAGCCAATCACTTCACATCCGTCAGCACGCAAAACTTTTTCAACAACCGAACCAATCATTCCTTGGTTGCCAGTAACTAATATTTTCATAAGTAATTTCAGTTTTATTAGTACTTAAAGTTTAGAACTGGGGCGCTCACAGCTTAGTTAAGTTACTATTACCTCAAGTCAGTCTTTTTCAAACCTTGCCAGCTTTCTCGCAATCGTATCAAGTTAGGTGTATGACCACCATAACGCCAGCTAACATAGGCTTGACAAATTTCATCTATTACCTCAGCAGTTGTTGGTGCATGATGTTGGTATGAAACTCTGGCATACTCTAACGGTGTTTGTGCAGGATGTTTACCTAAACCTTTTTGCGCTGTCCATTGCAGCATTTGTTGATAAAGGCTTTCCATCGCTGGTAATTTCTTTAACCATCGACGATTACGCCACTCTCGCCACTGTCCCCAACCCAGCCAACCAAAGAAAGCTATGGTAGTACTCAAGATTAAGCCAGTCAAAACACCGAACCAACCTTGAGAGAATAAAGCTAAAAACCAAGCGATCGCTCTACCAATCCAGTTAAATATTGTCCCAAATACATTATTCAATAAACCTGTTACTGGAGAAGGTAACCATCCAGCAACCCACTGCCAAAATTGCCGCAACACGCTAAAAGTCTCAGTATCTTCAATTGAGGGGGGTATTAAGGGATGATTGGGAATTGGATCGAAGGCAAACCAGCCGTATTTAGGGAAATACACTTCTGTCATCACGTAAGCGTCTGTATTACGGACAACATACATCCCGGTGAATGGATTAAACTCTCCCGGACTAAACCCCGCCACTAACCGCGCTGGGATACCAATGGAACGCAGCATCACCGTGAGAACTGTAGAAAAATGGTCTGGATAGCCTCCTTTGTACTTGAATAAAAAAGCTTCTACCAAGTCTTGTTTTTCATCTAAATAAGGTAGTTCTAAGGGATTTTGTGGAACAGAGTAGTATTGCTTCAGGTATTGAGCTAAGTAAAGAGCCTTTTCATAAGCTGAATCCAGACTTTTAGACGACTTTCCTACCTGGTGTTGATTGTAATTGGCGAGGATTTCTTCGGTGCGTTGCCTGACTTTTTGGGCAATTTCGGGCGGGATTTGGAGATAATGGTTTTTAATATCTGGTGGATATTTAGTAGAAGTTTGACCTAACAAAGTCCGATCGCGGTATGGTACTTCGGAAAGTACTGTATAAGTTACGCCTTCTGATAATTCCACAGGCGATCGCAAGCCGTTTTCTTGATCAACTGCAATCATTGGTGTAGGAAAATAAAGCTCTTTGGGATTAGCCATTGCTGGAATTAGATTCGGCAAATCCGACACCACTGTATAAGTTTGTACGACTTCTTGAGTTTTACCAGTAATTAAAGGTGGGGGAATAAAAATTTGGTAAGACCAAGGCGATCGTCTGATGGTGGTAACATCTTCATTACGAGAAACTTCCCATCCTTTACCTGTATAACGGTCAAATGCCAACACTCGCCAAAAACCCTCAGCTTGCGATCGCACTCGCATCACAACCTTGGGTTTCATCTCGCCCCGCAGGTTTTGGTTGATTTGGCTATTAAAACCGTAGTAAAAATTATTATCTACTTTTCCTGGTTGACCAGTTTGGTTTTGTCCTGTACCATTACGTTGATTATTACTATTACCTTGACGGACATAACCGGGATTAATAATAGTACGTCCTGTAAAACTGCCTTTAATATCTATTGGAGAACTTACAGGAAAACTTCGTAATTGATAACCAGGTAACCTTGGTAAAACAGCAAAAATTGCCAGTCCGAGACCAACAATTATAAAAAAATTAATAATTAAAAATTTAAAATTTAAACTTGAGAATTTCCCTTTAGGTATTTTTTGTGTTTGCGTTTTTAATGACTGCAAACCCAAACGCGAACGGTAATCTAACACTAAAGTTGGCAGAGCGATCGCTAAAAATAACAGCAACACGGGTGCAAATGCTAAAGTTTGACTTAGTGTTGCCGCCACACCTAATAAAATCAATCCGATGACAATCGAATAACCCAAATTTTTGCGGCGGGGTGTATCAAAGCTGTGCAATACCTGTAGTTGAATCAATAACTCTGCTAAACCTAAGCGTGTATCATTCAACTCTGTCACTAACCGCCCAAAGAAAGCACCCAGTGCTATTAACATGCCGATGGCGATGCAGAACTTTATTGCAACATTGCGATCGCGGCGACGATAGTAACTCCAAATCGCACCTACTATACTCAAGGGTAACGCCCAAAGACTGAATGAAGTCTCAGCAGCGATATCCGTTGCCACAATTCCCAAAATAACTAACGCTAGCACCAGCACCCGTAAGGAAATTGAATCTTCCACTTCTGTCAAAGGCGAACCCTGTGTATTTTGCTGCCTGAAATTATCTGTAGGGAGACGCCAAAACCGATTCATCCTAGATAAGTTAAACATTTCGAGTCTAAGGTGTAGATCCCACGGAAACAATGCTAAAGACGGAACTGACCGCCTACTTTTAAGTATTCCCGTTGAGCGAAGTTTTCTTATCCTGTTTGTTAAGCGTCTATAAGTGAAAAATTGATGGCTTGGTAAAATAGAGGCGTGGCGAAATCAGCACAACACACCCAATCAACTCTTTCCCCAGGCTTTGCGACTACTTAAATTTCTCTAGTCCGTGCAGGCAAAGGAGAATTTGTATCGCCGCGAATTCTATTTGCCAGAGTTTTTTTATCCAAAATTGGTGTTATGGGGTAAGTCTACATATGCCAAAAATATGGCAACCTACATTAAGTAAGCACCCTGTTGCTAGCAGTACTCGAAAGAGAAACAAAGCCCCAAAGCAACAGCTAGGGGAAAAGTCATCTTAATATATCGGCGTTGAGTGATGTAGTGTGCTAGCGGTAGCAATTTAGACTACATAGTGGGGCTAATCACAAACAACAAAGGTTGTTCGTCTATTTCTGGAAACTCAACTTCTAGGGTATAAATTGAGTTAAGTTGCTCGCAGCCTAACTCTACACTTAAATATCCGGAACTCGAAGATGTTGTCATTGCTATGGTGCCACTTCCCCGCAATGTCAAAGTTCCTTTAACAGGTAAATCAGCTCGAACAAGTAACTTCGTAAGTTTACCTAGAGATTGGTACTCTATTTTAATGTTTAAAGTACCAACACTGGTCAGCCATTGTCTTTCTACCACTGGACTAGTTGCTGAAAGTGGTAGAGTCAGATTTTCCAGCAATTGTTTTGCTGCCAGCAATGACAAAGCCATCTGTTGACGGGGTTGTAAATCTGAGTAATCACTCTGAATTTCAGGCATCTTATCCAGAGTATTCACTGAACGATAGGTGCTTCTCAGCACTAACCCCGCTATATCATTGAGTGCCTGAGACTCATTTGGAAAAAAGTTCTCCACCACTTGAACTAATTTTGCTCCCAGCGGTACTGAAGATGTAACCAACGCCTGACACTGTTCTAGCAGTTGCCGAAAAACTCTTTCTGGCAGGGGAATCGGCAAATTCAACTTCGACTGTTGTGCCATCCATCCCCAGGTAGGAACGAGCGTCATTGACGGCTCATCAACAAAATCGGGATAGTCAGTTAATTGTGTTTCCCAAGGAAACAACGGTGGGTGGTCTTGGATTTGGATTTGTAACCGACGCTTAAGGACGGCTTGGAAACGATCTTGCACAGTAGGAATTTCTCCCAGTTGAAAGGCCTGGGGCTTTCCTCTCAATTTTAGCTCACTGTTTTTTGAAGCAGTGGCTTCGTTGTAGAGGTTTTTTACCCCGTCATTTTCCTTACATTCTAACGAGGGATACTCCCCGTTTTTGACATTATCTGTCAATAACCAATAGAGACACTCGTGTTGTAAGGATTCTGAGTCACTATTCATGAGTAGATGCACTTGATCCGGACACTAATGAGTTACGAATTTCCCAAGCTTGTTCAAGAATCTTAAACCATCGTTTTTGCAGTTGTGCCATTGACAGCCCTAAAGTTTTAGCTATTTTCTCATCGCTTTGTCCTTGTTGCTTCAACTCTAGTAAAGACCGATGTTTGTTATCCAACTGTGCTGTGTATACTTGCCATTGCTGAGGAGTTAAGCCTAAGTTGGTATGCAATGAAGCTTCTAGCCACTCGTGAACTAATTCCCAACGATGCAACAAAGCAAATCGAATTAAATGATACTTGAAGCGTTGCTGTAAGTAATCTCTCTGACGAGGGGTTAAACTCAAAACCGACTCAATTTCCTGTGCTGATAGATCTTGGAGACGAAGCGAAAAGTAATCAGCACAGTCAGATTGTTGCCGTTGTTCGAGATAATTCATTAATTCAGTAATCACAACGGAGCGCAATGTGTCTTCTTCGGGTTCGGATTCTGTTTGGCTTGCCATTGTGGAGCGCAATTGCTGGATGGCTGGTTCTTCCCAACCGTCAGCTTCACTATTGCTACCTTCTGCGGCTTGTTCTATATCTACGCTGGTTTCAGGGGGTTGCTGTTGGGAGAAAGTTTGCGCTCGCAGGATAATTAGCTGCTGCTGACGGCCTGGTAAGGGAATTCGTCGTTTACCATAGCGTTCGGTAAATGCCATGTACTCAGACAATTCCAGAAGCGTTTGTGGACGATAAGTAGCACCGAGTTGATTTTCTCGCCGAAAAGCGTTTAATGCTTCTAGATAAAAACTTTGTAGAAAATCTTCAATTATAGTCAGCCGTCCTTGATAGCTTAATTGCTTCTGAGGAGGATTAATGTAACGATAAATAATAGCGCTCAAAGTACTGTGTAATTCTACCCTGCCCCGATTTGAACCCAACTGATAGTACCTGAGACACTGTTGCAGCCGATGTCTAGCGAGGGTGAGTGCCGAGCTTTCTACAGTCCCAGAAGCTTGGATACGTTTGCTTTCACTGCAAATCCGGTAGACTTCGGTGGTAATTCGTCTTGCTATATCGTGGCAATTTTGTTTTGAAGCTTTAGTTGACTGCTGAAACTCCCTGGACAGGAGTTGAAAGATCGCCTCCACACCAATAGAATTTTCTCCCAGAATAGTTGCAGATGGAATAGTTGCGGTTGCGGCTGAATTCATAGTCTCGGTTTTCAAAAGACCCTAACGTATTTAAATACAACCTGTACGACCGTGGGTGTTGGCTTTTTGAGTTTTGCGTATAAGCTAAACGCAGACCAATCCTACGTTGAAGATGTGTCTGATTTTATTATTCCCAAGTTTTATGGGATTGTTCACATTTTGATAGATGTTATTGCCATTACCCAGGAGCCGTATACAAGTCATTATGGATTTACAAACACAAATTCAATTGCTGATTGACAATGCACCCCGCGATGGTATAACACCAAATCTGATTACAGCAATTGCTCCTGCCCTGAGAGCGATCGCTCAAAAATTACGTTACTCCCAGTACTATATTCTCCAAAGTTCGGAGGGCAACTGGGTTTTAACTACGTTGAGCAATCGTACTAATCCAGAATTGGAAAAGCAGGTGATTTACGCTTTTCCTACCATACAGGATGTCTCCCTAATTTCCACTGCTGGGCTTGACCCTCAAATGCTAACTAAAATTGTTCCGGTTACCCATATTTTGTTTCAATTGCTGGCATTAGAACCCGTAGATAGTATCGTTTTTTTGGAAACGCCGGGTCAGACCACTCATACCTTTCAAGTTCAGCGAACTGACCTAGAAAAACTCATGCAACAACAGCTACGACAGATGCGATCGCCTAAACACATACCCCCTGATATTGCATAGAATAGTTTTGGGTGTGAGATTTTTTCGATACAACCCAATCTCTATTTTGAAAGTTTATGAGCACCGATTTCTGGTGCTCATAAATTTTGGAAAAATTTTCAATTTTTAATCTGCCTGAAAAAATTTGCTGAATCAAGAAACCATTTTTTTCCCTATCGCTTTGTAATACCTAAAATTAATTAAAAAATAGTTAGCAGTGAACAATTCTCATTTTTTTATTTACTATTCGTAGATTAGATTAAGCAACGAAACTCAACATTTGTGGATTTGTTGGCTTCTCTTACAGTAAACTCAACCTACAGTTAGTATTTTCAAGTCTTTGCTATATCTAAAATTGATAAAAAAATAGTTAGCAGCGAACAATTCTCAATTTTTTCTTTAGTTCTGCTAAGTACAACCCACCATAAAAAGAGTATGAAAATCTTAACTGTAGGTTGGGTTGAACGCAACCAAACCCAATATTTGGGTCTCTGTTGGGTTTTGTTCCTCAACTCAACCTACAAAAAATAAAATTCGGAACGCTACACGAAGGCGTAGCGTCTTGTAGATAAGACTGCGACTCCCTCACCCCAAAGCGTCTACGGAGGAAACCTCCGCTCAACGCCAGTTGCTTTAAGTTGGGAAACAAAGATTCCGATCCAAGGCGCTGAGGAAGTACTGGCTCTACTTTTCGCAAAACTCAAAATCTAAAATTCCGTGATTGACAAGTAATTTAATAGAGCCGACTCAATGCATAGTCAGCTATGTTAATCAATGCCTGCTTGGACTCTGACGGTGGCAGAACTGCAATATGTTCAATTGCCAATTTAGTCTGATCGGCAGCTAATTCTTGGGCTTGCTGTATACCTTGACTATCTTGAATCAGTGCTAATGCTTGCTCTAAATCCCCTTCTTGAGCAAATTGTCTTTTAATCAGGACTTCTAAGTATGGTTTTTCTACTAAAGCAAATAAGACAGGCGCAGTCAGATGACCACTTTTGAGATCCGACCCCACTGGTTTACCCAAGGTATCTGCTGTACTGGTGAAATCCAAAATGTCATCGACAATTTGAAATGCTATACCAAGATGACGGCCATAGCTATACAAATGCTCAACAGTTTCTCTAGAGACTTCGCTCAGTAAGCCAGCTGCTTTAGAACTGTTAGCGATTAAGGAAGCTGTTTTGTAATAACTCTTCTGAAGGTAAGTCTCAATAGACAGACTAGCATGAAAACGTTTCAATCCTTGTTGAATCTCCCCAGTAGCCAGATCCATAATGACTTCTGAAAGCAGCTTTACCACTTCCAAATTGTCTAAGTTTGCTAAATACCAAGAAGATTGGGCAAAAAGAAAGTCTCCTGCTAGTATGGCAATACGGTTACTGTTAAAGAAACTATGAACCGTGGGAACGCCTCGCCGCATATCTGATTCATCTACCACATCGTCATGTACTAAGCTTGCTGTGTGAATCATTTCAGTAATTTCAGCTAAGCGGCGATGACGTGGTGTAATTTCTCGATCTAACATTGTTGCCCGCGATATTAACAAGACAATTGCTGGCCTGATACGCTTTCCCCCAGCTCCGAATAAATATTCGGCTGCTGCAAACAGAATGGGGTGGCGATTTCCAACTAGCTGTTTGAGGTTATCTGCTAGTTGTCGCAGGTCTGCTTCCACAGGGGTAAACAGGGAGGTGGCTGGGGTCATGGATGGGCGGACTCTGACTTAGGTTACGAAAGTTTACATATCCTTTACTCATTTTAAGATAACCCAGTGCCAGCGCAAAGTTTTCATCAGCTAATCCCATACTTATAAGTCTATTGGTGAAAATATAGCTAATACTGGTTTTGTAAATAAGCAATTATGCTTAAAATGAATATGACTTCTAGAAAATATGAGAAGAGTGTTAGTCGAAGCTCGTGTAACTCAGATTTTGTAAGATTTTGTAATAGTTTGTGTACAAAATAAAATCAGGGTTTAGCAGTGCCCATTCTACAAAAATTGGAATCAAACAACTGGTACAAGATATCAGGGTATTTACCTGTCGCATTTTTACATTGTCATTTACAAAGACAACGAAATCAAATTAAGTAATATTGATTATTGACAAAATTGACAAAATGTGGATTGTTTCACTAGTCTCAGACTAAATTTTTTTCTAATTGAAGTCTAACCATTGAAAAAATTTGAAATTYACCAGACGAGTAGGCTTAAAATTCAGGGCTATTGTGTTACGCTAAAATATAGGAATTTTAAATTTTTAAAATACTCACACAGCAAAAGTAAAGTTACTTAATAAGTAATTTTACTGAGTAAGAAGTTGTGTGTATAAAATAACTATTCGTTGGTAAAATTCAGGGGATAGCTCCTTTAATTTTTCTAACGATATGCAAAACTCCTAGTAGGGAGCTATGCGATATCCCTATGGGAAGCCTTTCGGGTGACGCTCCTTCTCTGCGAGACGCTAAATAAACGTCGCTAACGGTAGGCTAACGTCAAGTAGGTATTAAAGGTCTCCTTTATGCCCTTGTTGGCTCAAAGCTACATGCCTTTAGCGCGCTTTGGGCGCAAGGGTTAATCCTTTGACAGTAGTGTGAGCAAAAATAAGGCAGATCCAGTAGACCGCTGAGAATTGCAGTATTAGGTTGTCTCTAGGCAACTTAACTGCTGTGGAATGTATGGTCTGCAAAAAGTTGCATAATAAATTATTTGTCCGTAGAGAATCCAATCTCTCTAGGTAGATTTACCATAGCAAACTACAGACACCAAGAATGTACTTAGTTGGCTGAAGTTCTACTAATTTAATGAAATTTTGTTGTTAAGGGTGCTGGTAGAACAATGATTTACGGAAGTGTACCTATGATGATTTTTATTTTAGCGTCTGGATATTTGTTCACAGTCTACCTGTTATTAGCATTAGCAAAGCGGACGGGTGCAAAGACTGTTGCTAAAAATTTTGCTTCATCTGTTGAAGTAAAGCATGAGCAGGAGATATCAGTAAGGACGAAAGTGACTCAAGCGGTTAATAGTCAATAGGCCATAGTCATTTGTCCTTTGTTGTTTGTTGTTTGCAAATGACTAATGACCAATGACTATGGACGAATAAATTTTATTAAAGTTGAGAAATAGCAATATCAGTAAAGCAAACCTCTTCAACCAGAGGAGTATAGCCTAACCACTGGACTGCGGACTGGGAAAACTGTTGTGGAGAACCACTGACGGCAAAGCGAGTTGGTAGTGGTAGGTAGGTATTTCTTAAACTTAGTAAGTCTAGTTCTTGGGCACAAGCTGCGACAACATGGACAGCTGGGTCTACTAACTGGACTTGGGAGGGGAGGAGCGATTGCAGCACTGGTGTCAGGTGAGGATAATGGGTACAGCCGTGGACTAAAGTGTCAATTTCCTGTTCTAATAAAGGCTCCAAGTAGCCTCTTGCTACTTGGGCAGTATAAGGGTCATGAATGCGGTTTTGCTCAATCAGTGGCACAAATTCCGGACATCCAACTTGCCAAACTTGGACATTAGGATTAATTTCGAGTATAGCGTGCTTATAAGCATTACTCTTAGCCGTTGCGGGAGTGGCAATTACACCGATGCGCTTTCCTTGCTGTACTGCTGCTCTTGCCCCTGGTAGGATCACTCCTAGTATAGGTATGCTAAATTCTTGACGCACAATTTCTAATGCTAGCGCAGAACTGGTGTTACAAGCCATAATCACCATTTTTACCCGCTGCTGTTGTAGCCAGGTGAGGATTTCACGCGTAAATTGTAAAATTTCTGCTTGTGAGCGAATTCCGTAAGGAAGCCTAGCTGTGTCCCCAAAGTAGACAACTGATTCATTAGGAAGTTGACGATATAGTTCCCGTAGTACCGTCAGTCCTCCCACACCACTATCAAAGATACCAATTGGGGCACGTTGGGGTTCTCGCTCGGCAAAATAGTCAAGA
This sequence comes from Nostoc sp. PA-18-2419, assembly GCF_005869855.1. Lineage (GTDB taxonomy): Bacteria > Cyanobacteriota > Cyanobacteriia > Cyanobacteriales > Nostocaceae > Nostoc. The sequence continues at coordinate 112,930 of NZ_SZNH01000001.1, forward strand.
TTTTCTTCAAAGATGGAAGATGAATACACAGGCAGATATTGATTTAGGTTTTTGGATATAAGATACAGAATTTAGCAGAGAATTTACAAATTTACCACTAAATTCTGTACGCAAAAAATCTAAATACAAACTCTGGAATAAGTAATTTGTACTATACTACCTCTGCCGTAAGTATTTGAGGATGCCACTAGCGATCGCTTGTGCCATCCGATTTTGATACTCTGGTGTTGCTAATCTAGGATTATCTTCTCGACCAGTCATATAACCTGTTTCCACTAAAATCGAGGGCATGGAGCTTTTCCGGAGAACGTAGAATCTAGCTTTGCGGGTTCCCCGATCTTTCAAAGTACCAATGTTATTGAGGATGGTATTGCGAACTACTTCAGCCAGAGCATAACCGCTGTCGTAATAATAGACTTCTAAGCCATTGACATCAGGGCGATTATCAACCGAATTAGCGTGAATGCTAACAAACAAAGTTGCGTTGACTCGCTCAGCAATATCTACCCGTCCCTGAAGTTCTACGAAAAAGTCAGCGTCCCGTGTTAGCACAGCTTGTACGCCATTTTGCTCTAAAATTGCTGCTACTTTTCTACCAATAGGCAAGACTACATCCTTTTCTAGGAGTCCTCCCAAACCAGGGGCGCCTGAGTCTTTTCCACCATGTCCTGGGTCAAGCACTACAAGCAATTTTCCTCTAGGAACCGAGGGGCGTGGCTGTGGCTGAGATATAGGACGAGGATTATCTGTGGGGCTGGGAAGTTGACCTTGGTTTAGTGATGGTAGAGGAGGTAAAACAATGGGCGGTGTAATGCTAGTAGAGCGTCGTAATTCTAGAGCCAAAAGCTGGTCGCCGACTTGGTTGAGTTCGCCAATTTGCACTCCGGCTGCTGGTTGCACCAAGACTGTAACAATGTTGGCTGCTTGTGGTTGCAGGCGAACACGAAGGATAGGGCTATTATTATTAAAACTAGGGCCTTTAACTTTGGGAGCTAATCGAGCATTGTTGATAGTGATGCGGAATAGCCCAGAGCTTCTGTCCCAGCCGGCTGTAGCAGATAAATTTTGATCGGCTCTAATTAACAGTTGTGTGCCATTACCAGTTAGTTCCACAGACTCAATAGTGGCAGGTGAATTGTTCGCAAGTGGGACGGGGCGTGGAGTATTATTGCTTGGTAACTGGGCAATACCACGACTGGGCAGAACTATGAAACCACCAGCACTACTGGTAGTTGCTCGCCAGTCAGAACCATTTTTGTCCACCTGTAAGGTCATGCGAACAACAGACGGGCTACTTTCTGGTTGGGAAAATCGGATGCGGCTGACCCCGTAGCGATTAATCGGCAAATCTCGCTGCTCTAAATTTGGTGATAGAGTTGCACCAGCGATGTCGATGTTAATTTCCTGGCGATCGCTGCTACGATTTACTTTAATCTGAGGATTACCGCCACTGGTGGCGATAAAAAAGCCATCGCCTGTGATTCGTAAGTTGTCAATTTGAGTAACTCTGGCGACTACTGTTCCGTTGTTAGGTGGATTAGAGCCTGTGGTCACCACATTATAAATATTTCTCGGAGAGAGGGCTGGTGTAGATGTTCTCGGTGAAGTTTCTGTATCTACTTGTTGCTCTTGAGTATTTGTATAAGATATATTTTCCGCTTCTGGCGTCGGTAATTGCACTATCCAGCGAGTGCCAGTTGTACCCACAAATTGCACTCGCTTAGGATCTAAAGTATAACCAGAGGTCAATTCGACGACTATGCGCGTTGTTTGTTCGTCAAATTGCCCGATGCGGATAGCGCGAATTGCACCACCAACTTGTTGGGTTAGCTCGGGACGCCCGAATGTCGTTCCTGGCAAATCAATTACCAAGCGAGTCGGATTAAAAATTAGTTGTGCTTGGGGTTGAACATCCCCCAAAGTATTAATTTCCAGTTTGTTTTGATTGACATCAAAACGCCAAGATTCTAGTCTCGCAGCCATTGCTGGCGACGACAGCATGAAGATACTTCCAATAGTACTGGGTAGTAACCAGTGTAATTTCACAGTCCTTTCTCCTGATTCACGTTCATGGGAGCCGTCAAGATCTCAACATATTGGCAAATCCTCACACCGTCACCGCGCACACTTGAGTTTTGCGCTGCGATCTAGACACAGCTAATGGCGTAAAATATAGCACGCTCCTCTGATTTTGCCATGCCATTAGCCTAGATAAATTAGACCTCCAAAGCATCAGATGACAATAAACAAACAACCTACTCCTGTCCCGCTCTAAGAATACCTAAATTTTTTAGGTAAGCTCCTGACGCTTGCTAGCAGTTAGCGTCAAGCAGGAGAAGAGATAAGTAATTTCTTAATGGCAAGAGAGTAATTTAGAATGATCAAACTTGGGAGTTTAATATTTTGATGACTCCAACTCAGGTAAATTTGTTCTCAGCACCAGCAATAACTCATTAGAATTACTATTAAATTGTATAAATTTAGTAATCATTTAAATGTATTTACTCAACAATTTAGACAAAATTACTTATCTTCTCTTTAGGTACTGAAGGATGCCACGAGCGATCGCTTCTGCCATTCTATTTTGGTAAGCTGAGGTTCTGAGCCTAGCCATATCTTCTCGACCAGTCATATAACCTGTTTCCACCAGAATTGAGGGCATAGAACTTTTTCTGAGTACATAAAATCTAGCTCGCCGCACTCCCCTGTCTTTGAGAGTACCAATACTTTGGAGAATGTTAGTGCGGACAACACGAGCTAGACTCAAACCGCTGTCATAATAATAGACTTCTAAGCCATTCACATCTGGACGACTCGCACCGGCTGAATTAGCGTGGATGCTAACAAACACATCAGCATTAGCTCTTTCTGCCATTTCTACTCGTCCAGGAAGGGTAACAAAATAGTCAGAATCCCTAGTCATAATAACTTGTAGACCATTTTGCTGCAAAATCTCTGCTACCCTTTTACCAATAGGCAAGATAACATCCTTTTCGCGTGCCCCCCCAATACCAATTGCTCCAGAATCTTTACCACCGTGTCCGGGGTCAATAATGACTACCAGTCGCCCATTGCTGACTCGGCGTTGTGGTTGTGTTACAGGTCGGGGGTTGGAATTATTTGGGTCTGGGAATGAGCCTCGGTTGATTGGTGGTAGCGGAGGTATAGTATAGGGAGGTCTGCCAGGAAGTGTGACAACTCGACGAGAGCCTTGTATCGGGACAGCCAAAAGCCGATCACTGATTGGATTTGGTTGGCCAAGTTGGACTCCCGGTGCTGGTTGAACTAAAACGATAACTGTATTAGGTTGTTGTGATTGCAGGCGTACTCGGAGAATGGGGCTATTGGCAGCAAACGTAGGTCCTGTAACTCTGTGAGCTAACTTTGCATTGCCAATTGTGAGGCGGAATAAACCAGAGCTTCTATCCCAGACTCCCCTAGCAGATACAGTTTGGTCAGTTCTAATCAGCAGTTGTGTGCCATTATCAGCCAGTTCCACCGACTCAATTGTGGCTGGCGAGTTGTTAGCTAATGGTGTGCTGGGAAAGGAAACGGATTCAGACTGATTGTCAAAATTATTACTTGTAGGTAATGTGACAATGCGAGTAGGCAGAACCACCAAACCACCACTATTACTGGTACTTACTCGCCAATCTGGGCTATTTTTATTGACTCGCAAAGTTAAACGAACACCAGGGGGTTGAGTTTGTAATTGGGTGAATTCAACACGACTAACCCCAAACTTGTTAACAGACTGATTATTTTGCTGTATCAACCGTGGTGATAAAGATGCGCCAGAAATGTCCATGAAGATGCTAGCGCGATCGCGGCTACGAATTACTTGAATTGGAGGATTAGCACCGCTGGTGCGGATGAAAAACCCATCGCCTGTGACTTGTAGGCTCTCAATTTGAGTCGCCGCCTGGGGAGTGGTGGCGACCCTTGAAAGATTGGGTCTAGGACTAGAATCTGGAGTTACTACACTATAAATATTTCTTGGAGGTGATGCTACTTTATCGACTTCTGGTCTAGGTAATTGCACCGTCCACCGCTCGCCAGTTATGCCCACAAATTTCACTCTCTTGGGGTCTAAAGTATAACCAGGAGTCAATTCGACGACTATGCGCGTTGTTTCGCTCTCAAACTGCCCAACACGGATAGAACGAATACCACCACCTACCTGCTGGGTGACCTGAGGACGCCCAAACGTGGTTCCTGGCAAATCAATTACCAAACGAGTCGGGTTGAAAATTAGTTGTGCTTGGGGTTGAACATTGCCTAAAGTATTAATTTCCAACTTATTTTGATTGGCATCAAAGCGCCACGATTCTAGTCTCCCAGCCATTGCTGGCGACGATAGCATCAAGATAGTTCCAATAGTGCTGGGTAGTAACCAGTCTAATTTCACAGTCCTTTCTCCTAATTCACATTCATGGGAGTCTTCAGTAGTGCTAAGTTGCAAGTTTTGAGTTGCCCTTCGCCCTTGAAAGAAGTTCAGATCTAAAGAACTTCAAGTTCTTAACTTCTCATATTGTTGTAACCCCCAGATTAAATTGCGACTCAATGAGTGTTTTTAATCTGCTTTATTTAATTTATGACTTAGATTCGTTGCTGAGCAATGCTTGAGTCAATATTTAACTCTTTGGTATATCACACCGTCACCACCTAAACTTGAGTTTTGATGCCTTTTTTGATTGTTAATTTGGTATAAAGACACACTAAAATCAATATTAGTTATCAGTTAACAATTGCTAGGTTTTATACTGGAATTTCAATCCAGTGTAAAAACTTCTATCTCAAAAAGTGGGGGACTTTGACTCCCAAGAAAGCTAGATAACTGATGATTGATAACTCTTGACAAATAACTGTTTGTTGTTTGTTGCCATTGATGCACTGAGTAAATAATTCCTACTACTTTCAGTTGAGCTAGCAAAATTTATAGATGTTACTCCCCAATTACTTAAAAAATCTTCAAATGAAGAGTGATATCAATCTACTTTCTAAATCGTAACTTTCACTTTAGAGGGGTAGAGACTGAACAAGAGAAATTTATAAATTACGCTTCAGGATGCAAATTGGTATGAAGAGGAGAGGAAAACTGGAAATAAGTAACATTCCAAATACTAGTAGAAATTACAAACAAACGACAATTTTATAATCACAAGGGACGGAAATTTAAGGACAGAAGTTTCCACTTGAGAAGCGAGGGGATTAAGAGACGCTCTGACGCGGGGATGAGGGAGATGAGGGAGAAGAACTTTAAACTCCTGACTCCCAATGCCTCATACCCCAGTAATTAACTATCCTCAGATTCTGGAATTACTTCTGACACTGATACCTTCGACTGAGGTGGTTCAATTACCAACGATGTCCCAGAAGCACCGTCTAAAATCAGTTGCTCTGAGCCTGCATCCACAGTTTTTGGTTCTGGAAATACGAATCGTAACAAGGGGGGAGCTAAAAAGGTGGTTAAGATAACCATCATGATGATTGCTGCTCCTAATGGTTTCGAGAGAACGCCGCTAGCAGCGCCGACACCAGCAAATACTAACCCGACTTCACCTCTTGGAATCATCCCCACACCGATCGCTAAACGGTTGATTTCTGGTTGACCAAACACGCTTAAACCTGTGATTACTTTACCAAGAATGGCTACTGTAATCAGGAAAGTTGCCATAATTAGACCTTCGCGATTATCAGGAATCGCTGGGTTTAAGACTCCCAAATCCGTTTTTGCACCAACAGTCACAAAGAAAATTGGCACTAGCATATCAGCAATCGGACAGACTTGTCTTTGTAGTTCTTTGCGCTTATCTGTCTCTTCTAGGACTAAACCTGCGGCAAAAGCTCCCAGAATTGCTTCTAACTGGATGACAGCAGCTAGATATGCCATTGCAAAAGCAAAAATGAATGCTGGTATAACCAATCCGCCACGTGTTTTGAGTTTATCAGCGATCGCCACAAAGGATTTATTGAAAACATTGCCTAGCAAGATTGCTCCCAAAATAAAACCAGTGGCACTGATAATCAAATAAATGACTTTGCCAACATCCACCACGCCATCTTTAGCTAAACTGGCAACTACTGCTAAGACGATGATTCCCAGGACATCATCAATTACAGCAGCACCGAGAATAATCTGCCCTTCTTTAGAATTGAGTCGCCCCAGTTCTGACAGCACTTTGGAAGTAATCCCAATACTAGTAGCAGTCAAAGCCGCCCCTGCGAAAATTGCGGGGACAGCACTGATACCAAACAAAGTCATCAATCCTACAGTACCAGCGGCAAAGGGTACTGCCACCCCCACCACTGCAACAACGCTGGCTTGGATACCCACTGCCATTAAGTCTTTTAAGTTCGACTCCAAACCAATTTCAAACAGCAGGATGATCACGCCCAATTCTGCCAAAACGGAAACGACTTCTGACTGTGCTGCAAACACTGCTGGAGTGGCTTCGGGAGATAAACCAGCTGTAGTTTGCAGGAAAGTCATAATCAAAGAGTTAGAACTGTCTGTGCCGCCTTCTGGAAATACCAAAAGATGGAGAACAGAGATACCTACTACCACGCCACCTACGAGTTCTCCTAAAACCGGCGGAAAACCCACTTGGTTTGATAACTCCCCACCAAGTTTGCTGGCAAGGTAAATGACTACTAAACTGAGTAGCACTGCTGCTACTACCATTGAATTGTCTGCGGCTTGTGTTGCGCTAGCCAGCAGAGGAAAAAAGAAGTTACTTGGATTTAACAAATGCATTGGGTTGTGTGAAAATCCTTCTCTTTGATTCTGACGTGTTTCTGAAAAACATCTGTCTTTCGATATGATATTTGCAGCTTTTGAAAGGGATTGGGGACTCAGGATTGGGGAGAAAGGAGTGAAAGAGAGTTAAAACTTTAAGAATCACGCTCAGAAGCTCAACGTTCACCCTCAGAAGCTCAACATTCACCCTCAGAAGCTCAACTTTCATCCTCAGAAGCTTAACTTTCACCCTCAGAAGCTCAACTTTCACCCTCAGAAGCTCAACTTTCACCCTCAGAGGCTCAACATTCACCCTCAGAAGCTCAACTTTCACCCTCAGAAGCTCAACGTTCATCCTCAGAAGCTCAACTTTCACCCTCAGAAGCTCAAGTTCAAATTTTACTCCCCAATCGCCAGTCCCTAGTCCCCACTCTCCAGTAAATCCATCAAGCGCTGCCAATAGTCTTGAGAAACCGGGACTACAGACAGTCTAGGAAGTCGCAGCAAGTCGAAATCCGTAAATTTTTCATCCTGCTTGATTTGGGCTAAGGTGACGGGTTGCTTTACTCTTTGTACTGCCTGCACATCCACAACTAGCCGTTTGCTATCGTTGAGTGCTGGATCAGTATAAGGTTGACTAATTATTTCTGCTACGCCGATGAGTTGTCGTTCTTTACCTGTGTGATAAATCAACGCCAAATCACCAATCAGCATGGTACGTATATGTTTGAGCGCTAGAGGATTGTTAACTCCATCCCAAATTGTACTGCCGTCCCGTTCCAAATCGAAGTAAGAATAGTTTTCTGGTTCAGTTTTCAGCAACCAATACGCCATACCCAAATTTCCAAATAGATTAATGTAATTTTTTTAGTTTCCAAAAACGTAACCATTCCCGCTTTTGATTCTGGCAGTGTCAAAGTATAAACATACAAATCGTATCTAGCGATCGCATTTGAATTATGAAAAACTTGTGATAGCTGTTAACTTTGAACAGCTACCACAGGATTGCTATATACGCTGATTAAAACATCTGTTGTGAGGAGTGCAAATCTGATGACTAGAGCCGCTTTACCCGGTTCTGCATTTCCATCGGGAAATTTGTGGAAAATACTGTCTTTAACTTTACTTTTATGTACAACTTTTACACTACCTGCATTAGCACAAGAAAAGGAGAAAATGTGGCGAACCCTGACTGTCAATGGTCGTGGAATGGAAGCAATTCCCACAACCATAGCGCAAGTCAGTTTAGGAGTGGAAGTTCAAGGTAAAACTGCCCAAGAGGTACAGCAAGAAGCCGCCCGTAGATCATCGGCTGTAGTTGCGTTTCTGAAAAACCAAAACGTGGACAAATTACAAACTACTGGTATCCGACTCAACCCAGTTTATAGCTACACCAATAATGTGCAACGGCTTACAGGCTATACTGCCAATAACTCCGTAAGTTTTCGTATTTCCGTTGAGCAAACTGGTACATTATTAGATGGTGCTGTGAAAGCTGGTGCAACACAAATTGATGGTATTAGTTTTGTTGCGAATGATGAAGCGATCGCTAGGGCACAAAACGAAGCATTAGCAGAAGCCACTCAAAACGCTAGGCAGCAAGCTAATGCTGTTTTCACTGCCTTGGGTTTGTCACCCAAAGAAGTAGTAAGCATTCAAGTTAATAATGCCAGTCCGCCCCCAACACCTGTGTTATACCGTGCTGAGGCTGGCAAGTTAGCTCAACAAGCTGACGCTTCCACCCCTGTGATTGGTGGCGAACAGCAAGTAGAAGCATCGGTGACGTTGCAAATTAGTTATTAATCGAGACGCGATTAACCCTTGTCTGTACTATAGTTATTAGTCCTTTGTGCTGACAAAGGACTGATGACTACTGACCGATTAAAAATGTTCTGAAGACATATCTGCCATACCACCTTCTGCATCTCGCTTAGAACCTAATAAATCTAATTGGTCTACTTGGATAACTGGTGAGGAACGGTTTGCTCCTGTTTGGCGATCGCTCCATGTGTCAAACTTTAAAGAGCCTTTGATGGCAATTTGCCTGCCTTTACGTACATAATTACCTGCCACCTCAGCCGTTTTTCCCCATAGTTCCAAATTAAACCAATCGGTATGTTCGCCTTCTTTTGTACGACGATTAACTGCTAGCGTCAATTTACACTTGACACTACCAGACTCAAAATATTTAATCTCTGGGTCGCCACCTACACGACCAATAAGGGTGACAATATTGATACTCATGTGCCCTACCTTTTAGTACAAGCGTACTGACTGTTCTAGACTCTTATCATAGCGAATTGTCAAACTATTGAAAATAATGTGTTAAACAGTTAACAATATAATTGAATTGAAAAATGATACATACTACTTGGAGAAACACATAAAAGTATACGGATATACTAACTTCACGAGAGAATATCAAAAAATAAATGCCTGAGACATAGTAAATATTGCTGGGAATTATATAAAAATATAGTCTAGTTTACTGGACTCAGGATACAAACGAATAGCATATAACACTATTAACTCTTACTGTTGTAGTCAAAAAGTAACATATAGGGGGCTTAGAGACGCGTGGGTCTTTTCAGGAACTTTCGCACATCATGGGATATGGGTATCGACCTCGGTACTGCTAACACCCTTGTTTATGTATCTGGTAAAGGTATTGTACTCCAAGAACCTTCGGTGGTTGCCATCGATCAAAATGAAAAGGTAGCCTTGGCTGTGGGGGAAGAAGCCAAGAAAATGCTCGGTCGGACGCCTGGAAATGTGATTGCTCTCCGCCCCCTGCGCGATGGTGTAATCGCTGACTTCGAGGTCGCCGAGCTGATGCTCAAAAGCTTTATTCAACGTGTAAATGAAGGTAGATCCCTAATTTTACCCCGGATTGTCATTGGCATTCCTAGTGGTGTCACAGGAGTAGAAAGACGAGCTGTGATGGATGCAGCTCAACAAGCTGGGGCAAGAGAAGTTTACTTAATTGATGAACCTGTAGCGGCGGCAATTGGTGCTGGACTACCTGTTACTGAACCTACTGGTAACATGATCATTGATATTGGTGGCGGCACCACAGAAGTTGCAGTGCTAAGCCTTCAAGGTACGGTACTGAGCGAATCAGTACGCATTGCTGGGGATGAGCTCACTGACTCAATCGTTCAGTACCTAAAGAAAATGCACAACTTAGTGATTGGTGAACGTACTGCCGAGGAGATTAAGATTCGGCTTGGCTCTGCCTATCCCACTAACGATGATAACGATCTGATGATGGAAGTTCGGGGCTTACATTTACTTTCTGGTCTGCCACGAACTGTAACAATCAAAGGCCCAGAAATCCGTGAAAGTATGCTCGAACCGTTATCGGTAATTATAGAAGCTGTGAAGCGGACATTGGAACGCACGCCTCCAGAACTAGCAGCAGATATTATTGACAGAGGTATTATGCTGGCTGGTGGTGGTGCTTTGCTCAAAGGTATAGATACCCTAATTAGCCATGAAACAGGTATTGTGACCCACATTGCCGCCGATCCTTTAAGCTGTGTTGTGCTAGGGACAGGTCGTGTGTTAGAAAACTTTAAGCAGATGGAACGAGTATTCAGCGCTCGCTCTCGCAATATGTAGCGAAAAAATATCAGACTTGAGTTCTATTTGAGTTCTATTTGGGTTTTATATAAATAGAATCCAGGTAGAACTTAATTTATTAAGTATATAAAGGTATATATGGTTACAGTACGGCGTTGGTGGGATCATAAGGGGTTACAAATCGGGCTGTTAGCTCTAGTAGCTGGTAGTGCTTGGATAGTGCGACAGACTCAAGGTGAATTGGTGCTTGAGACATACTATGCAATTACCCGTCCGTTGCAGATGTTACAGTCAGGGCCAACTCCAGAAGAACGTCTTACAAATGCCCGGACATTAGAGTTGCAAACTCGGATAGTAGATTTGGAAAGTGAAAATAAAAAGTTACAAAATTTATTGGGCTATGTAGAAAAAGAGCCACTAGCATCAAGACCAATACCAGCACGGGTGGTAGGACGTAGTGCTGACCAGTGGTGGCAACAAGTTACTCTAAATCGGGGTGCGAATTCTAGAATTGAGCAAGGCTATATAGTCAAAGCAGATGGCGGATTAGTGGGTCTAGTGGAAAGTGTAACTCCCAATACTAGCCGCGTCTTGTTAATCAGCGACCTTAAGAGTCAAGTAGGTGTAACAATTAGCCGCACCGCTGCTAAAGGTGTTTTGCGAGGAGATTCTTCTGCCGAAGCTGTACTAGAGTTTTATGAAAAAGTCCCAAATGTAAAAGTAGGAGATTTAGTTTCCACATCTACTTATAGTCAGAAATTTCCATCCGGCTTAGCAATAGGACGAATCAAGTCCCTAGATTTAAAGAAACTCCCAGCTTCAGTGGCAAAAGTTGAGCTTTTTCCGCCAATACGCTTTCTAGATTGGGTAGCAGTCTATCCAAAATTAGAAAACCCAGATTTGGAAAGCCAAAAATCGACAGATCAAAAGTCTAAGTAAATTCTTCGATAAAATCCACAGAAAAATGAAGATTCCTGCATTTGTTGGCAGCAGACAGAAAAAGCCAAAATCGCCAAACCGAAAATCGAAAATCAAAATTCCACCGCTTTCTCGTTGGCATCCTACTGTACGTCAGTTGACGGCTTGGATGGTGACAGTTGGGTCTGTGCTGTTATGTTTACTATTATTGCCAACCCGCCTCCCAGGTATGGAATTATTGGGAATTGGGCCAAACTGGCTATTAATTTGGGTGGTAGCTTGGAGTGTGAAGCGCACAATATTTACTGGAGCATTGGCAGGTATAGTTTTGGGGCTACTTCAAGATGGAATGACATCACCTCATCCTACTCATGCCCTGAGTTTAGGTATAGTTGGAATTCTCACAGGTTTACTTCAGAAACAGCGCTTCATGGAAGAAGATTTTATTTCTATTGCTGTGATTGTTTTTGGTATGGCAATTTTAGGAGAAACTATCTTTGGGTTGCAATTAACTTTCATGAGTGATGCCTACGGTGGGCAGAGTCTACGCCTTGCAGATATTTGGACATATTACCAACGTGTCGCTCTTGCTTCTGCAATTCTTAGTAGTCTCTGGGCACCTGTGGTCTATTATCCCCTGAATCTTTGGTGGCAGCAGATGAAATTATTAGAGCAATAGTCAGTTAGAGGGATGACGGAAAGCAGATTTGTAGATTTGTAGCAACTGCTTTAAAAGTCAAAACGCACAGATGAATGGTGCATTGTGCTGCGCTATAACGCAGGTAAAAAAGTTAATATTTACTTTATAAATGGTCTCTCAACCACAGTTAGAGTCAAAAGAACAAGGGAGACAAGAATAATAACTCCGAACTTTTAACTTTTAACTTCCTCACGTTCCTGGCAAATTTCGCAAACGCTCATCCAAATGAGTACGGTCTGCCAAAGCTTTCAACAACGGGCCATGTGAGGTAAACTCTACAATACTTATCGACCCCACAGGACATCCCAAACGAAACCGGAAGCGTCCGACATCAATTCCTAATAAATTACATAAAATAATTCTGATAGTTGCTTTGTGAGAAACTACTAAAATATTGCCACTACTGTAATTTTGCTTGATTTCTTCAATTACTTGCATGGCGCGAGAAGCAATTGTAACTGCCATTTCTCCACCATTTGGCGCATTCCAAGCGGGATCTGCTGACCAGCGAATATAATCATCGTGATATTCACGGCTGATTACTTCTGGGGTTTTTTCTTCCCACTTCCCATAATCAATTTCCTTCAAACCATCCCTAAGTTGTGGTTCCATCGCTATGGTTTGATATAAAGGTTTTGCAGTCTCCATAGTTCGCCGCATTGGACTACAAAAGATTGCTGTCCAATGTGTAGAATTATATGCATCGGCAAAAGCTTTTGCCATTTCCAAGCCTTCCGGGGTAAGTTCTGAGTCTATAGAACCACAGAAGGAATTATTCCGACTACATTCTGTCTGTCCGTGACGGAGGAAATAAAGAGTTAGGCTCATACTATCAACGCAACTACATATCTTTTTTATACCTAATTTTTGCTGGCACTAGTTAAAAAAGGGTGGGCTATGCCCACCATACTTTGTTAAGCAACACAACAAATTACAGCAGAATTGAGAATTAGAACCGACTCTGGACTTAGTTACCAGATCTAGATAGTTTACTTCACGCTTATTGAAATCTGCTATAATAATTGAGAATTTATTTGCAACTACTTAACCACTTATGAGTTGTAATTGAAATAGTACTTTTACTAGAATATTACTCAAAAACTTAATAATAACTTGTTGAGGTGTTAATACTTTACGTAAAGATATTTAGATAATTATGATTAACTGAGGACGCGAGTTTGCTAATGTTATCAGCACTACTTAAACTAAGTCATCAATATTTTGCAAATATGCTAAGCTATAATTATTTTTTCGTTGCTAACCTTGAATAATAAATAAAATAGCTAGTAATCTTAGCTAATTGAATTTATCAGGTTTGAATTTGTTAGAGATGAATTTCTGACTAGAAAAATAGTGGATTATATGAATTGTAGAGACGTAATTAATTACGTCTCTACATTATTTTTATTAGTCAAGCTAATATCTTTCTTATCCTTGCTCAGGGAGTGAAAAATGATTTAAGCTTGATTTTTAAACATCTCATATTAACTTTGCAAAATTCGACACACCATGGTTGTCTTTCCTATACCTTTTGCAAAAAAATATCAAATCTAGTCAACTTTTTTCTTGATATTGTCTTTCACGTCTTCAATACCATGACGCACTTCGCTTTCAGCTTGCTTAGCTTTACCTTCAGCTTGGTCTTCTGGATCTCCAGTAACGTTTCCTACTACTTCTTGAGCTTTACCTTCGACATTTTTAGCAGTAGCTTTAGCGCGATCTTCTAAACTCATTTGATACTCCTGTTTACTTAGATTAAAGTTTATCTCAAAGCTATAAACTAACTTTGAAATCCTTTGTTATTACTCATACACGCTAACTTAAAGCTTTTACTAAAGCCTTCCACCACAAGACATATTAAAAAAATTAGATGTGGTAAATTTACAATTTAAAATTAAGAAAAGTGATGCCAGTAAGCATCCTGGCTATTAAGTAGCTGAAAATTTAGATACAAGAAGGTTAGTTACCTATGCTAAAAGACATAGAACAAAAACAAATATCTTTGGATTATTGAAACTAAAAACCCAGTTCCATAGAGAGACTGGGTTAATAAAGTTATAGAAATATTTTTTTGTCTAATCTAGAAAACCCATGAGGTTTGTAGAATCATCAATATCATTTGATGCTACTGGACGGTTACCGAATACTGAATAGCTTTGAGCTACTACTAGTGAACTTGAGCTAACTGGACGAATACCAGAAAGGTTAATATTTTCAACGACTTGAATGTGATTTGCACCAATTGGACGAATACCCATTGCATTATAAGTTTCAACAACTTCTAACTTACTGGTGCTAACAGGACGCACCCCAGCGATTGAAAGTTTTTCAGCAACTTCCAAGTCGCTACTACCTATGGGACGAGTTCCAGCAATGGCCAATGTTCCAGCAGTTTCCGGCCCTGAGGTTTCGCTAACCAGATCAACTCGATCTCCATTCAAGCTTTGTGCTTGATGATTTTCAACTTCCACTGTAGTTTCCCCTTTCAGCTTTGCATAGTTTTGCCGAGAACCGATTGTTTTGGAACTGCTGCTAATAGCCATAACCGAATGCCTCTTGTTTATTAATTGAATTTTACAATACTTAAGGAAAGATAAATTTTTTCCTATATATGAGAGTTTAACCTTAAAAAACCTCATATAGATATAAATATCTTTAAAACTGATACATAAGTAAATTAAAATAGTAAATCTTTGTAAAGTAATATTGCTATTTAATGGCTTGATTACCCAGCTACAATAGATAAAGGGTGAAATCGTTACCATCAGACAGGGTATTTCCAGCAAAACTGTATGACAGAATTTTGTCTTCAAGCTCCCTTTAGTCCGACAGGCGATCAACCGCAAGCGATCGCCGAACTCAGTGCTAGTATCCAAGCTGGCAATCGTTACCAAACTTTACTAGGTGCTACAGGAACAGGTAAGACATTTTCAGTAGCAGCAGTGATTGAGAAAATTGGCAAGCCTACTTTAGTCCTGGCGCATAATAAAACTTTAGCTGCACAACTTTGTAACGAACTGCGAGAGTTTTTTCCTAACAATGCAGTAGAGTATTTCGTCAGCTACTACGATTACTATCAGCCAGAAGCGTATATTCCTGTTACCGACACTTATATCGAAAAAACGGCGGCAATTAATGATGAAATAGATATGTTGCGGCATTCAGCGACGCGATCGCTTTTTGAACGCCGTGATGTGATTGTTGTTGCTTCCATTAGTTGCATCTACGGTTTAGGAATGCCAGCAGAATATCTCAAAGCTGCCATCCCTCTCCAGATAGGTATGGAAGTAAATCAACGTCAAATTTTACGGGATTTGACAAACGTGCAATATAGCCGCAACGACATAGAAATGGGTCGGGGAAAATTTCGCGTCCGGGGTGATGTTTTAGAAATTGGCCCAGCATACGAAGACCGAATAATTCGCGTCGAATTTTTTGGTGATGAAATAGATGCGATTCGTTATATCGACCCAGTAACGGGTGAAATTATCAAAAGTTTAGAAGCCGTAAATGTTTACCCTGCACGTCACTTTGTTACCCCAGAAGAACGGCTAGAAATAGCTTGTCAAGATATTGCCGCCGAATTAAAACAGCAAAAAGCCGACTTAGAACAAGCCGGGAAATTATTAGAAGCGCAACGCATAGATCAGCGCACACGTTACGACTTAGAAATGCTGCGGGAAGTCGGTTATTGTAATGGTGTCGAAAACTATTCTCGTCATTTAGCAGGAAGACAAGCTGGAGAACCACCAGAATGTTTAATTGATTATTTCCCTAAAGATTGGCTATTAGTTATCGATGAATCTCACGTGACCGTGCCTCAAATTCGCGGCATGTATAACGGTGACCAAGCAAGAAAAAAAGTTTTAATCGATCATGGATTTCGGCTTCCTAGTGCTGCTGATAATCGTCCTTTGAAAGCAGAAGAATTCTGGCAAAAAGCAAGCCAGTGTATTTTTGTTTCCGCGACTCCAGGAAATTGGGAATTAGAAGTCTCTGAAGGTCATATAGTAGAACAAGTAATTCGACCAACTGGAGTGATCGATCCAGAAATTTCTGTACGTCCAACAGAAGGACAAATTGATGATTTGCTAGGAGAAATTAAAGATAGAGTTGACCGCCACGAGCGAGTACTGATTACGACATTAACTAAGCGGATGGCTGAAGATTTAACCGAATACCTGGAAGACCACAGTATTCGAGTGCGGTATTTACATTCTGAGATTAATTCAATTGAGCGAATTGAAATTTTGCAGAAACTGMGCGAAGGTAACTTTGATGTCTTAGTGGGAGTAAACTTGCTGCGAGAAGGTTTGGATTTACCCGAAGTTTCCTTAGTAGTAATTATGGATGCAGACAAAGAAGGTTTCTTGCGAGCCGAACGTTCCTTAATTCAAACTATTGGTAGAGCTGCGCGTCACGTCCAGGGACAAGCAATTTTGTATGCTGATAATCTTACGGATAGTATGATTAAAGCGATTGATGAAACAGACAGACGGCGCGGGATTCAAATGGCATACAATCAAATCCACGGAATTACACCGCAACCGATTGTCAAAAAATCAAGTAATGCAATTTTGTCATTTTTAGATGTATCTCGGCGGTTGAATGCAACTGATTTAAAAGTTGTAGATGAACATCTAGACGAATTACCTTTAGAACAGATTCCAGAATTGATTACTTTGTTAGAAACGCAGATGAAAGAAGCAGCGAAAAAATTGGAATTTGAAGAAGCCGCAAAATTGCGCGATCGCATTAAACAGTTGCGGGATAAAATGCTAGGACGTTAAACAGTCTAATAAGTAGTAATGCAAAATTAAATATACATTGTCATTGCAAGTGTAGCATACTCCTACGGAGAAGCAAGATATGCAAAGTGTTTCGTAGAGAAACCAAACGCAATGACATAGAATAATTTTGCATAACCACTTACCTCACTAGATTGGACGAACTAAATATTTTGGTAATGATACTAACAGACGAACAACAGTATTGCTCAGATTCTCCTTTTCGAGAGGTCATACTAAAAGAGATGTCCTGTTTTCGTTATTCTAAAAAAGTAAATTATTCTCTGATCGCACTTTGATGAGTGCAGAAGAATATCTAGTTTGGGAACCCACTTAAGAGCAACGCTATGAATATTGGGATGGGGAAGTTGTAGTGATGAGCGGTGGTACGCGCAACCATAATCGGGTTTGTGCAAATTTTTTTAAGCTTCTAGATGATGTCTTAGCTGATCGCTCTTGTGAAGTATACATTGTAAATGTGAAAGTGCAGGTAGAATCGGCACAAAAGTATTTTTATCCAGATGTGGTGGTGACTTGCGACGAGCGCGATACCAATCCACAATTAATACAATTTCCCTGTTTAATTATCGAAGTGCTATCACCTTCAACAGAAGCAGTTGATAGGGGAAAAAGTTTGCCAAATATCGTCAATCTCCAACCTTGCAAGAATCTTAGTACAAGTAGAGCAACCTTATGTAGAAGTGTTTCGGCGCAGCGAACAAGGAAAATGGGTGCTGTCAGAGTATAATTTAGATGAAATATTGCGCCTGGAATCAGTGGATGTGGAAATAGCGATGTCTACGACGGGCTACGTCTACGCTGATTTGTATCGCCAAGTGCAGTTTGAAACCGAAGCCACTGATAATTTTGTTCGGGTGCAACCGGAAAGTTTTCTATAAGAGGCGATCGCATTCAGCATTTGCGGGAAAAAATAGCTGGAACGCTAAACCTAATTAGCGCACCACTAACTTATTTTGTGAAGCAGCTTCCTGAATGACATAGTTGTTGCTTGTAAAAACCTGAATACCCGGAACAACATTATAATCTATGTCATCTGTGATGATTTGAATTTGTCCTGCTCCTGCTCTACTAATCGCTTCTAGGAGCAGTAGGTCATAGCCATCAACAGCTTGAGTTTTGAATCGCTTGATGGCTGCATCAGTTGTTGCATCATTTACTGTTAGATCAATAGGAACAGCGATCGCTTTAACCCGACGCCAAGTAAACTGAACTTCAGCAACGACATTCGCCCGTTCTATTGGGTCATTATGCCGATATTCTTTGATTGGTAGCCACCCATGAGATTGGATATAAATCTCATATTCGGTTTTCTCAATAATATGAGCAAGCTCTGCTAAAGTAAGTCCAGAGTAGGTTAGAGTAGCTCCGTTTGAAAGTGCTTGGTTGAGATAGTTGGGATAATTGTTGAGTTGGTAAGATTTAGCGCTAAACGCAGCATTTGCATAAGCGTACCAAAACCAGACGTTCGTATCTACGAAGAAAATATCACCTTGCTGTGAAGTATCAGTTGTGATGTTGATGACATCAGCTCGGATGTTGAGCTTAATCGCCATACCTCAAGGAGTTACAGCTATATTTGCGATCGCTGTATCCACAGCAGCACGATATTTTTCATCAGAGTAATATCGTTTGGCATTAGCCATTACATGTTCCAGAACATCCCACCCATCAGCGTTGAGAGAAGTGAATTCAACTAGCTGGTTCAGTTTCTCTGCTGGAATGTCCTTCAACAATTGACCAAAGGCGAAGTTCACGAATGGAGACGCAAAAACTTTCACGCCTGTAAAATCCAACTCTACAGGTTCGCCAGCTAGCAAAAGTGGATGAATCTGGTCATATAGTTTCTGTCCGCCATCAGCAGTGATGGCATATTCTCCAACAATATCGTAAATTTTGTATACCATTTCTCCATCTCCCGCTCTCTAGAATATTCGCTTCTTGAGTTGAGGAACTTCAGAAGCTAGACAGTAGTAGGACTCATCACATCGAAGGGTAATATTAACTAGCGTCCCCGAAAAACTAGTACATTTGTTTTCATATATGATTCCATTATCCCTTATAGTGACATACCCGTCATTACTGAAAATCATCAAGTTTCCATGATTTTTTTTGACAAATTCTTGTAGTAAATATAAACCTTCACCCTGTCGAACACCATTCTGTTTTGTACTATTTCCCGGCTGAAATGCCCACTCTAGAGCCTCAGTAGCAGTCATGGTTGAGTTTTCAGGTAAAGTGCGAACTCTATTAGGGATACCAATACCAAAGTTGATGACCGTTAACTGGAGCATACCTGCTTTGGGATAGTTTTGACCGCAGCTAAACACGCCTATTGCAGACTGGCTATGCTCAAAGGCATTGAGATATATTTCTACAACTTTTCCTGTAATTGCTTCCTGTAATCTAGGACTGATATTGACCCAACCTTTGCCTAGCCACTTGTATCGTAGGTAGTCAGCTATAGCTATAGGGTCATGCTGGCGATCGCTCCTAAAAGGGATAGAGTTACCATCCCAAGGTTCCCAATTGTAGCCAAAATCGCATAAAAAACCATTTTGAGCCAAGTTAGTACGAATTTTTTTATCGGTAAGTGTATTCCAGTCGAAAGTCACATCACCACCATTAGCTTCAAGCAGGCGAACCATTCCTCCTAGAAACGCAACACCGATGTGTCCCAGAAATTTGCAATAGTTAAAATTAACTGTAACTTTTAAGTCGTCTTTAGGAAGTTGCGTAATGTCATACCAGTCTCTAAAAAGTCTATCAACATAACGAGGATGGTCGTAGATTGTACGTACATAGAGAATTGGGGGCTGAGTCTTGGTAAGTAAAAGCAAGGCAACTCCAAATAATATTTATTCTCTATAATTGTGAGTAATTTATATAAATAATACTCCAAGCTTAAGAAGGCATCCTCTAGAACACTAATAGTTGACTAGATCCATCCTCGCAGTTTTTTATGTACCTGCGCTAAATACCACATATAATCATCAATCTTGTAATTATCAGCAGCTTTAACTATATATTCCTGAGCTAAATCGAGATTATTTTTAGCTTCGTAATATAAACCTAAATAAAGATGACTGTAAAAATTCCCATTTATCCCTTGCGATCGCCCAACATTTAAAACATCATCTGGCGTACAATTTCCTGCATACAAATTATATACGCGCTGCATCACCCGTCGAGGGTCATTTTTCATAGTTAGTAAGGAATTACGTGCCTCTTCAACACCTGACAAACGAGCTATGCAGAGATATCGCCACACTGTTTCTTCTACATCTTGAGCATTCACAGTCAAATCTATTTCAAACTGTTGAGCGCCTTCAGCAAATCTTTCTGCATAATAGTACGATAATCCACGTTGCCAGAGGTAGGGCTTGACACCGGCATCTAATTGTTCTGCCATATCAAAATCTTCAATAGATTCATCAATTTTGGCCATCTGAAAGTTAACCATCCCTCGACGAATGTAAGCATTAAGATTTTGGGGTTGATTGCGAATGGTTTCGTTCCAGCGCTGGAGTTGATTTTCTAGAGAATTTGCAAAAAACATGAGTTAATAAGTGGGTTTAGTCAGCTGTTGAATTCAAACAAGATGCGGTGAATGGTTTATGGGGTTGTAATTACCTAGATTACGAGAAAAGGCGATCGCATTGCACATCTGCAAGATAAACTCGAATGGTTATTGATAGCTTGAAAAGAAAAAATCAGTATAATTCAAATGAGCAATCGCTGGACACTAACAGGAAAAAAAGCACTGGTTACAGGTGCCACTAAAGGCATTGGACTAGCTGTTGCCAATGAATTGTTATCTCTGGGTGCGGAAGTCACAATTGTGGCACGGAATTCTCAAGATGTCGCTCGACAACTAAGTATCTGGCAACAGACAGAATTACTTGCTTATGGGATTACAGCAGATGTTTCAACTACTGATGGGTGTCAAGCCATCTTTGAGCAGGTTAGCAAAACCTGGGATAAATTAGATATCCTGGTCAATAATKTTGGCACCAATATTAGTAAAAAACTCGTAGAGTACACACTAGCTGAGTATCAGTTCATTATCCAGACAAACCAGGCATCAATTTTTGAGATGTGCCGTCTGTTTTACCCTCTGCTGCAAAATGGCGAGAACAGCAGCATTGTTAATATCAGTTCTGTGGCAGGTTTAGTCTCGAATCGTACAGGCGCTCCTTATGGTATGACTAAAGCTGCTATAAATCAATTAACGCGATCGCTATCAGTTGAATGGGCTTCAGATCGTATTAGAGTAAATACCGTAGCACCTTGGGCTATTCGCACGCCTCTAACTGAGTCTGTACTCGATAACCAAGATTTTCTGAAATTAGTTCTGTCCCAAACACCTATGGGAAGGGTTGGTCAACCGGAAGAAGTAGCGGGTTTAGTAGCATTTCTTTGTATGCCTGGAGCATCTTTTATTACTGGACAATGTATCACTGTCGATGGTGGATTTTTGGCTTTCGGTTTTTAAGTCTTAAAGTCAAATCTATCCACGAGGTAGAAGAAACTACTTGCACAATTCAGTAATGTAAAGTTTGGTCTTAAAGTCAGGAAAAACGCCCGTGGTTCCCATTAGAGATAATAATCCGACAAAAATCACCCCTTATGTAACTTATGGACTGATTGCTGTCAATGTATTCGCATTTCTTTATGAAGCAAGTTTACCTCCACGAGCATTAAATGGGTTTTTACACCTTGCAGCTGTAGTCCCACGAGAACTTACCTTAAGCTTTGCTGGTACCTCTCTACATCAACCAGTACCAGAGTGGGCAACTTTAATTACCTCACAATTTTTACACGGCGGTTTCTTGCACTTAGCTGGTAATATGTTGTTCCTCTGGATTTTTGGTAATAATGTTGAAGATAAATTAGGTCATGCTAAATATTTAGTATTTTATTTAGCTTGCGGTATTTTGGCATCATTGACCCAGTGGTATTTCGCTCAAGATTCTAGCATTCCTTCTTTGGGTGCGAGTGGTGCGATCGCAGGTGTGATGGGAGCGTACATTCTTCGTTTTCCCAAAGCCGAAGTTCTCGGTATAGTGCCTTTAGGGTTTTTCTTCCCGACTTTCCGCGTCCCTGCATATTTCTTTTTGGGATTCTGGTTTCTCCAGCAAGCATTCTACGGACTTGCTAGTTTGGAAGCACCTACCAACATCGGTATGGAAAGCGGCGGTATTGCCTACTGGGCGCATTCAGGCGGGTTTATCTTTGGGGCAATTCTCGGTCCATTATTAGGTTTATTTAGTGATAAATCTGAAGAAGAATCTTGGTCATAGTAGTTCTCAGTAGTTTTGTATTTTTAAGCTCATCCCACTCCTACAAAGGGGGGGATTTTGTATTATTTGTCCTTTAGGGTAACTGTCGAGATATTTTTGCCAAACTACTCTGAGTTAAAATACTTAAACTCAACAACTGCTAGTCATACAAGTTATATTGCAGTTAATCAATAATTTAGGAAAAACACCTGTGTTTCCTCTCTACGATGAAAATCCCACGCGAATCACCCCGTATTTCACCTACGGGTTAATTGGCATGAATGTTTTAGTTTTTATTCACGAGGTAAGTCTGTCAAATACCCAATTAAATCAGTTTTTAAGTCAGTATGCAGTAATCCCTCAAGAGTTAACCACCAATTTATCTGGGGAATGGATAACGCTAATTACGTCACAATTCTTACACGGGGGATGGTGGCATTTAATTTCAAATATGGTGTTTCTTTGGGTTTTTGGCAACAATATTGAAGATCGTTTAGGTCATTTTAAATATTTAATTTTTTATTTGACATGTGGTGCTTTAGCTGCATTGTGCCAATGGTTTATTGGCGTCAATTCTGAGATTCCTTCTTTGGGAGCAAGTGGGGCAATTTCTGGAGTTTTGGGTGCGTACATTATTCGCTTTCCCCACGCTAGAGTAATGACTTTAGTATTTTTGGGGATTTTCATCACCACCATTAGAATTCCAGCACTAGTGATAATTGGACTTTTCTTTGTACAAAATGTGATATCCGGACTTGCAAGCCTGCAAACAGCCGCCCATATGAGTGTGGAAACTGGTGGAGTTGCTTACTGGGCACACATCGGTGGTTTTGTTTTTGGAATAATTCTTGCTCCGGTATTTGGATTGTTTAGACGTGATTAATGGTCACTCCCTGCGGGGAAGTCAAAAGTTAAAAGTCATTTGTCCTCTGTTACAAAGTTCTGTTCGGATGTTTGCTCCGAGTCGTGACTTTGCGCTTTGTCTATTTGTGAATCAGGACGGGGTATTTGGCATTAGTTATTGTTCCCATCTCCCCCATTCCCTATTTTTTCTATGTTTTCCTCGCACCTGCTGAAACTTCTTCTGATTCTTCAACATTTTCTGCTTCTACTTCAGATGGAAACGTAGGTGCAGGCAGAGAAACGATGATATCAGCACCATTAATAATCGCTCCTAATAACCCCAGTTCCGACTCAACCAATTGATCGATTGCTTCGCCCAGCATATTCTCTTCTGTATAATGTGGTCGCGCCACTAGTACCATGCCATCGCTGTAGGGTTGGATTAACAATGGGTCATTAGATAAACTCAACGGACTAGTATCTAATATCACTAAATCAAAACGCTCGCGGACATCATCCATCAGCCGCCGGATTTCGCTTGATTCGAGAATAGCAGCGGATTGCCGCACAGGGCCGGGGCTKGGAATAATGTATAAATTTTCTACATCAGGAACTAAACGAATACATTCACTTAAGTCAGCGTAATAACGCAGGGGTTCAATGGTAGTCTCAGGATCGGGAATTACTTTCAGGGATGCACAACGAGAAGGCGATCGCAAATCTGTTTCAATGATTAAAGTTCTTTTCCCAGCACGAGCAGAAGCAATACCCAAGTTATAAGCACTAGCCGTTTTACCCTCTAGGCTACTGGTACTAGTAATTAACACTACCTTTAAGGTATTACTACCAATCCGCCGCAGATTACTACGGAACTTTTCATAAAACTCTAGATAAGGAGAATCTGGGGAAAGTACCACTGGTACTGCTTCTTTATCCAGATCGTCAACTAGCATTAAAGGCAACTCTCCCAACAGTGGGACTTCGCGTTGCTTGAGGCTCTCGCGGATATCTTCTCTGGTTTTGAAAGTCCCTTCCAATGACCCTAATAAAAATATCACCCCGCCACCAACCAATATACCCAAGAAAGTACCTACAGCTAAGGTAATAGGCACACTCTTAGGCGGTTTGATGTCGGGAATAACTGTCGGCCGTCTGGCAACGCTGAGACTGCTGGTAGTTTCTGCCTCTGCGGTTTTCGCATCCGTTAGCTTCGCCTGCATTTGGTCATAGATGGCTTTTTTAAGTCCAACCTCCTGTTCCAAACGCCCTCGCTCTAATTGCTTATTGGGTATTAAAGAATACTCTTGTCGAAGTCGCGCCTCTTGTTGAATTTCTTGAGCTAGTTGTTGTTGGAGTGTCTCCCGTTGGGTTTGCAAAGCCACCATTTGGTTTGCCAACTGTTGGCGGGCTGGATCTAAGCTTGATGAAGTGCGAATACCAGCAACATTACCCCGAAGTGGAGCCGCCATCCCATTACCACCTAACACTTCAGCAGCACGTTGTTGCAGTAATTCTTCAGCAGCTTGTTTTTGACGCTGCAACTGAATCATGGTTGGGTGTTCGGGTCGTAAATCTTTCCTTAGCAAAGCCATTTGCGACTCGCTTTGATAAATTTGCGATCGCAAGTTGGCAATAATCGGATCGGCACTCAAAGCCGAAGAAATATAAGCCTGTGCGACTGTTAAACCTAACTTATTTTGTAAACTGCGAATTTGTCCATCAACCCCAGATATGGTTAATTGAATTTGCCGTTGGAGATTTTGGCTAGTAGTAACGCCACTGAGCAAACTGCCATTTTCAGCTGCTAATATTGCCGTGCGCTCGATGCGATCATACTGTTCTAACTTCTTTTCAGCAATTTGCAATTCCCGTTTAGCTTGTGGTAAGCGATCATTAATTTTTTCAATAATTGCTTGTAATCGCCCAGTATTGATGTCATTACTCAACTTGATCATTGATTGCATCAATTCCGCCAACACCTCTATGGCTCGTTTGGGATCAGTATCTACATATTTCAGTTCAAAGGTAGTAGATTCTAAGTCTCCAGTCCTAGCGTTTTTTTTAGGCAAAGAAAGGACAACACTTGCACCGAGTTGTTTAGGTTTGATATTTACTCTCTCTGCTACTGCTGCAATTATCTGGTTTGATAATAAAACTTCCTCATTTAGTTCCTTTCCTTGCTGTTGAATTTCACTACCAGTTGCAGAGAAAGTAACTGGTGGTCCAGCATAAGTAAGGGCAGCAGATGCTATGTAACTAGGAGGTGGTTCTGGTTGCATAGCCACCACCGTTGACCCCGCTACAATTAAACCAAAACTAGCTAGTCCAATCCACTTGTATTTTTCAAAAGCAATAAGATAGCGTTTAACAATTGGTGGGGTCATGGCAGAGGCGTATAGTTAGTCATTTATCATTAGTCATTGGGCATGAGGCATTGGTTATTTTTCCCATCTCCCTAATCTCTTCACTCCTTACTCCCTAGTTACTAATTTTAACGTCCGCCGAAGTCATCAAAAAATCGGAGAAAGGACTGGACATTAAAAAACGGTTGAGTAATGGTACTCAAGAAATTAGTAATTCTACCGATCAGGTTCCGACCAACAACAATAACATCATTATCTTGAAGTGGCACGTTTTGAGATGCATCGCCTCCCAGAGCTTTTTTAGCATCAAGTTTTTGGGTAACAGCTTTACCTCGTTCAGGATCAAAGCGAACCAAGGCGATATCGCGGAGGTTAGCTGTGTCAACGTTTACTCCTCCCAAAGCATCTACAAATGTACTGCCATTGGGTAGGGCTTGAGTAGAAAGACCTCCTGCCGCGTAGTTTAAAACTCTGACTCTAATCTGTGGTGTGGCTAAGGACGAACGTGCTACCAGATTGCGGTCATAACCGTCATCATTGCCGACTTCACGACGAGGTACAACGATCGCATCTCCGTCTTGTAAGCGTAAATTAGGGATTGAACCACCATTTTGCAGTGTTGCATACAAGTCAATAGTTTGCGAAACCACTGAACCATCAATTAACTTGCGGCGTATTTGCACTTGTCGCAGGTCTGCATTCACCGTTGAACCACCAGATATTAACAAAGCATCAGCAATGCGGGGTGTTGGTGAATTAATTGGATAAATTCCTGGTCGAAATATTTCCCCACTAATCGTAACTTGGACTGGTCGCGCTCCTAGCAAGGATACTACCACGATCGGATCTACAAAAATTCGACTTAAAGCCAAGCGAATTTTTTCTTGAGCTTCTTCTAAAGTTAAACCTTGTAATGATACCGTTCCGACTTGCGGCACTACAACGTTGCCTTCTGGACTAATTACAGCTTGAAAAGCAAAGTCTTGACGCTGGCTTGCTAGGGCTAAAACTATTACCGGATCGACAACATAACGATTTAAACCCAAGCGAATTTTTTCTTGAGCTTCTTCTAAAGTTAAACCTTGTAATGATACCGTTCCCAGTAACGGTACCACAATGTTACCTTCTGGATTAATTACAGCTTGAAAGCTTAACTCTGGGAAGCGCTGAACCGAAACGCTAATTCCATCTCCGATTCCTAAGCGATAAGGACCAGGAGGACGTTGAAGCACAACGCCAATGGTATCTCCTGGTCCTAAAAAGTAGCGGTTCAGTTGAGGCGAAGTTTCGTTATTTGCACTTGGAGGTATAACGTCCTCAGTACCCGGCACAGGCAAAGGGGGTTGCCCTTGAGATGGGAAAGGCTGAGCAACAACAATTTGGGTAGGTGCTGTTAACAAAACCCCTACTTGAAGACTGACAAAACACAGGGCGCTGAATGCACGCGTATAAGAGTTAGCAGTTATCAACATCTGTGCAGGAAAACTCATGTAAGAATATGGTCGCGCCCATTCGTTATTTTACCTAAAAATGTTCTCAATGTCTCTTTTGTCTGCAAGTATTTACCAAGAAAAAGCCGAAAACTTGTGTCATTTTTAATTTCTAACTTCATATTTTAAACATCTTTTAACTCAGTTTCAGGCATATAATGATCGCACAAATACTTCTTTGAGTTTCTGCACAAATGTAACTGTGACATAATCTACATAAAAGTCATCAATGCAGCCTGCACCGTTTCACCAATAGACTCAGCTAAAGGCCAAGATGTTTCTACTTGTCCTAAAGGTTCCATTGGAATTAGAATACTCACGCTTACCCAAGGAGTGCGCTGCTTACGCCATTGTGCCAATTGGTCTGCGACAAACCAGTTTAAAGGTGATGGATTTCCACCGTTTGGCATAGCATACCATTGTAAGACAGCAAAGGTTTCCTGTTGTGTGGAGGCGCGAAAGAACCTAGCTTTTACTTTCGTTTCAGCATTAGAAGCCAACTTCAAAGACGGTTTGACACTAAATTCAGCACCACGAGATTGAGCTACGTCCCATCTTCCCCAACGTAATCTTCCCCAACCGTTAACCTCTGTCCACTCTACCTCTGGTTGATCCATAGGACCGTTTTGCGGCAACAAAAGTAGAATTGCCTGAGTTTCGGAGCCTACTTTTTTAATTACCTGCAAAGACCATTTATGTTCGCCTATTTGCTGTTCTGTTTGTTCAATAGTTTGCCAACCAGGAATAGTTAACCCAGTCTTGCGGATTTGCCTTAATTCCTTGAGATTAGCCACGGGTGGCGGCTGTTTCCATTGCCAGTGTCCTGTTAGGTATCCGGGAACCCCTCCCATCACCAACAGTACTAGCAATAACAAAAGTGCTGCTACCTGACTCAATTGGTTTTGTTTAAAAAATTTAGAGAAGGAAATCATCAGTAAAATTTGCAATACTTAGGCAAAATTTTACTTTAAAAAATCACACTATGAGTTCGGTGATATTTAGGACTTAGGGAACTCCAACAAATAAATTATCCCGTTTGAAGTTGCTCCCCTGTTGACTGATGACTAATGAACGCCAGTTGCTACAACGGGGGGAACCTCCGCAATGCACTGGCTTGTTGTTGACACTCAACAGTGGGATATTTTTTATTTGCCAGTCCCCTACGCAAAGATGAGGAACTAGGAACTAAGAATATTTTTTCTAATACCTGATACCTTATACCGCATCCTCAGTTTCTTCAGATGCAGAGAAATAGTTATTAATCCAATTAAGTAAAGGCACTAATGACACCAGCATACAAGCAGAGTATAGGTCACCGCCCCAACCCTCATGAAGCCATTTAAAAGCCGCTTCTTGACCTGTGCCGTGAAAGAAAGTCAGTAAGGTATTACGAATAATATTGGCAGTAATACTAACAATCACACCAATAGATAAAAACGATATAGTTGTGCGACGTGAAGATAACGCGCCTGTCCAATAAAGCAACATCAAGCCGACATAGAGAGTAGTAAATAACATTTTTAATCCTGCACAATAGGGGGCGACTTCCACAATTCGTCCTCCTACGTAGAGATTTATCTCATCTACAGTTACTTCCATACCAAACTGATTGAGTATGAAGCCTGCGGTGCCGGCAATGAAGCTTTGAAGAGGCAAGGTATAAGGAGCAATCAGGTAGGGTACTGCTGTCGGGGTTGCCAGAAATACCAGTAGCAACGGAAATGCTTGTAATCGCAAACCTGATATTCCTTTAAACCACAAGCATAATCCTGCTAGGATAACGGGCAGCGAAAGGTTAACCCACTCTCTAACACCACTCAGATAAAATACTCCTCCTAATAACAACAAAATACCGCCTAAAGGATGGGTAGTATCTGGTAAACGTGCCCACTGTTTCCGCTTCAACCAGCCCAAATAAGCGGCAAATGGTAGACCAATAATCCCGTGACTAAAATATTCGTGTTCTGTACTAATATTCTTGTTTAGCCAACCATCCAGCCAATGTAGCAATATAGGAGCATAAAGCAGCAGCAAAACGCCTAAGATGGCTAAATTTAACAAGCCTGACACGTTTCTATTTCTAATTTGTTGCTGGAGTGCCATGATTTTAATTAATTATTGGTCATTAGTCCTTTGTTACAAAGTTACGAGCAAAGGAAGCCTCTGCTCAACGCCACTTGCTTTGGGACACAGGGCGCTGAGGTAGCAGTGGCTCAACTTTGCGCTTTGTCATTAGTCATTTGTCATTTATTTAAAACTAATGCCTTATGCTCTGTTTGGCCAATATCCAATGACTAACGACTAAGATTTACAGAGTAGGATTTATCTAGCTCAGAATCCTTTGAAACTGCATTGGCAATTGCTGCTACAACTTCTTTGATTTGGCTACTGCTCAAACCAGGATACATAGGTAATGATAATATTTGCTTCGATAACTTTTCTGCTTGGGGAAAATCTCCAGGCTGATAGCCTAAATAGGTAAATGCTGGCTGGAGATGACAAGGAATGGGATAATGAATACCAGTTTGAATTCCCGCTACTATTAGTTCTTCCTGGAGTTGCTGGCGTTCTATAGGGCAGGAATCATCAACTCTAATCACATAAAGATGATAAACATGTCCTGTATCACTTTGGTTTTCTAGTGGAATAATACCAAAAGTTGCTAAAGGTGCTAATTCTCGATCATATTCCTCGGCGATAGTTAAGCGATCGCGATTCCACTGTGGTAAATATGGTAGTTTCTGGTGCAAGATAGCCGCTTGCAAAGTATCTAGGCGGCTATTTGTGCCTGGTTCCGTGTGAAAATATTTTTGCGATGCGCCATAATTTCGCAAGCGTGCCATCTTCTGAGCTACATCTGAATTTTGTGTCAGTAGCATTCCCCCATCTCCAAATGCTCCCAAATTCTTGCTGGGATAGAAACTGAAAGCTGCTGCTATTCCGACTGAACCAGCGTGATATCCGTCTCTTTGGGCGAGGTGTGCTTGTGCTGCATCTTCAAAAATTAGTAGTTTGTAGGTATCAGCAAAGTCGAATAGATTCTGTGGTGATACCATTTGACCATAAAGATGCACAGGAATAATTGCTTTAGTATGAGGTGTAATTGCCTTTGCTGCTGCTTTTAAGTCGATTAAAGCTTGGCGATTGCAATCTACTAAAATTGGCTTTGCACCGGTGCGTAAGACTCCAATCAAGGTTGCGACAAAAGTGTTTGCCGGTAAAATCACTTCATCGCCAACACCAATATTACACGCTTGTAATCCCAAGGCGATCGCATCTGTTCCTGATGCCACACCAACTCCATACTTTGCCCCAGACACTGCCGCAAATGCTGCTTCAAAATCTGAGAGTGCTTGCCCTAAAATAAAATCACCCCGATCCAAAACAGATTGGATTGCATTTTGCAGCTGCGCTTGAATTGGTTCGTGTTGTAACCTTAGGTCTACAAAAGGAACTCTAATAGCCATTTTATTCATTATTGTTTGTCCTCTAATTCACTACTTGTTTGTATTTATTTCGGGTTATTTAAAAATAAAATTAGAACTATTTTATATAATTTATTTTTATTTTTATTTATAATAAATTGATTTTCTCTATTAGAATATAATAGTTTTAATCTATTTATAGAAACTACTTATCTTGTTTAGTCTAAATAACTACCTTCCACCTAAAAAATATGAATTTTTTAAATTGCAAAAACTCTGTAGCTTGCCTAGAGCAGGGTAAGTTAGTTTCTAAATATTCAGATGCCACTTGATTTGAGTCAAAAGTCTAGACTTCAGTCGGTCATTTGTGCAAGCCAAAAAGACATAACTGGCTCTCCAATGTAGTATCTCAAATTTGCTAAACAAATTTTTAATTATGAAATTGGCGCAACGGTACTAGCTATTACCAGGAATTTTTGTTACTAATAATTACATTAAAATAACTTTTTTTAAGTAAAAATACGCTAAATATCCTAACAAAAATTTTCCGTTTTGTACATCAAGAATCATAGGTCTTTTATTGTATCCTTAAAGTTAGGTTACCCTAGCTTAATCAAAATCTAACGCAGTCTGATTGCAAAATTTGAAGTAATAGAGACTACATCAGCGCTCGATAGAGAACATTCAGTACCAGTAAATAGTAACTAGCACAGACTCCGTAGCCGACTTATGGAAGAGGTAAAAATTTTTTGCCTCTGACTTGTTTGTCAGAGGCAAAATTAGGGAATGCTTAAAAATAGCAATTGATAACCCAGAAATAGGGCATATATCAATTTACATTATCGAGAAATTATTAAGGTAGCAGTGGCAATGGTAGAGCCTGAAAACAAATTATTTGCCCTAAAGGATGGTTGGACTTCTCAGGAAACAAGAGAACAACAACGCCTCAAAGCTTTGTCAGATCTGGGTTTACGACAACCAGAAACAATTCCGGTTTTTGAAGAAGCCACTCAAACTGCTGCCCACTTTTTGGAAGCACCAATTTCCATTTTGGGATTTGTGGATAGAGAACGCCACTGGTTTAAGTCAGCAGTGGGTTTATCTAGACTGGGACTAATGAATCATTTGGCACAAAACCGCCAACTTTCACGCACAGAATCTTTTTGCACCCAGGTAGTAGAGAGTTTTCAAATATTCGTAATTAATGATACACATAAACTTACAGATCCGATATTGGCTAATAGCAAGTTAGTGCAGGATTATGGCATTCGTGCTTATTTGGGAGCGCCACTTATTGATGCTTCAGGACATTGTTTAGGTGCATTAGCGGTGATGGATCTAGTACCGCGCAATTTTACAAACCGAGACATTGAGTTTTTACAAATTATTGCTCGTTGGAGTATGAGTGAATTTGAGCGCAACCGACTTTTGCAAGCGAGACTCGAATCAAGCACTCCCGCAGCTCCTATATTTTCACTCAACGACGAACGTAACACTGAAATTAAAATCACTGCACCCATTTTAGAAAGTGACTCTGTTTCTACCAAGCAACTAAAACTGCAACTTTTGGAACAGCTAACTCAGGAGTTACGCACACCCTTAACATCTGTACTTGGGATGGCTAGTGTTCTCGGACGCGAAATTTACGGGCCTTTGACAACTAAACAAAGAGAATATTTAGAAATTATCCAACACAGTGGTCGGTACTTACTTTCTCTAGTAAACGAAATTACCGAACTGGGAACTATGGATGATAACTTAACTGTATTAAATCTAGCTCCTGTGGATATTGAAATGCTCTGTCAACAAGCTATCAATACCCTAGAAGAAGCAGCTACTCGCCGCGACCAAGATATTCGTCTCTCGATAGAACCGGGACGCAATCGGATTTGGCCTTTAGATAAAGATAAGGTACGGCAAATTCTGTATCACCTGGTTTTCAGTGTGATTCAACTTTCAGCTACAGGTAGTGTTGTTCGCATTCATGTCTCATATAAAGAAGATACTCTCAACATTACTATTTGGGTTTCCCATCCCTGGTTGGGAGATGGTATTACTGAGGTCGATCCTTACTTCCGCCTCAATTCTCTGTCGTTACTGGAATTGACAGGTGAGGTAGCAAGTTATAATTCTGGTAAAGAAAGCCAGGAACAACCAGATATTTCACCAGTAGCACTGGATAAGTTAAAAAACTTAAGTGATTCCTACTTAAGTCTATTTACTTCTACTTCAGGTATAAATTTAACTAAAGGAAATGGAAGTCTTTCTCGCGAAAGCTTAGGTCTGTTGCTAAGTTGTCAACTGGCAGAGTTGCATGGTGGACAAATTTTGATTCAAGGTTCATCAGAATCAGGATACCGTTATGTACTTTCTTTGCCACTACAACTGGCGACTCCCTCACAAGCAATTAGCGAGATTTGATTTCAAGCAATGGGGATTGAAGATTAGAAAAGAAATATTTTCAATCAATTTATTGTCTATAGTAATTCGTTTTGATTTTTGAAATTATTTACTTGTGGCAGGGAGGAGCCACTGGGGGGACAAAGGTCGCCCTCATGAGCAACTGCCGTCAAGTGGTGTTTGGGAGTAGAGAATTAGATTAGGTTTTTCCAGTTGTACAGGGTTTTTTCAAAAATCAAATAAAAGTTCGATATGGAATACATGAAGGGTTAATCAACAGCTATCTTTTATTACTATTAGCAGAAGGCTTTGGGATTAAAGGTGAAACTGATGGCAATGAATAAGAGTGCCATCACTCATTTATAATCTACATTATTACCTTTTTATGACTATACACATTATGATTGATTCCAAGTTCTGCGTAGGCAGGCTAATCGATCGCAATGTTTTTTATGAATTTAGTCTGGCAACGATTTACCTTATCATCTTTACCGCTTAAAGAATATCTAGCTACCAGTTATGTCCACCGTTCTGTGGTAGGAATGTTGAGTTCTTGGCGGCAAACCAGCGTCTTTATCCAGTGGGGAGATCCGATAGCAGCTGCTTTACTGTGCTTAGTGTATGCCCTTGCACCTTTTAGTTCCAGTACCTTGGTTGGTTTGTTGCTGGTAGCTTGTGCAGGATTTTGGCTACTGTTGACTTTATCCGAGCAAGCAACGACAAATGTCTCCTCAGTTACCCCGATTCACCTGTTGGTATTGCTGTACTGGGGAATTGCCGCAGTAGCAACAGCCTTATCACCAGTCAAAAAGGCAGCACTTAACGATTTGGCAACCTTAAGCCTGTATTTGCTACTATTTGTCCTTTGTGCGAGGGTATTAAGGTCGCCTCGTCTTCGGTCTGCGATTATCATCCTTTACCTCCACGTCTCATTAATTGTCAGTGTGTATGGTTTGCGACAATGGTTTTTTGGAGCCACAGCACTGGCAACTTGGGTTGATCCAGAATCTCCTCTGTCTAAGACTACAAGGGTCTACAGTTATTTAGGCAATCCTAACTTGTTGGCTGGATACTTGTTGCCAGCAGTAATTTTTAGCTTAGTGGCAATTTTTGTATGGCAAAGCTGGCTTAAAAAAGCTCTGGCATTAACAATGTTTATTGTCAATACTGCCTGTTTAATTCTGACTTTTAGTCGTGGTGGTTGGATTGGACTGGTGGTGGCAATTTTAGCTGCGATGGCATTGCTAGTTTATTGGAAGAGTGTAGAAATGCCTCCCTTTTGGCGTACTTGGTCGCTACCCATCGTCTTGGGAGGCTTGATTGGGGTCTTGCTACTAGGAGTGATATTTGTAGAGCCAGTGCGCTTGCGGGTACTTAGTATTTTTGTTGATCGTCAAGATAGCAGTAATAATTTTCGCCGTAATGTGTGGGATGCTGTGTTTGAGATGATTCGCGATCGCCCAATTTTCGGCATCGGCCCTGGTCACAACTCTTTTAATAAAGTTTACCCGCTTTACCAACATCCTCGTTACACTGCTTTAAGTGCTTATTCGATTATCCTAGAAGTGGCTGTAGAAACTGGCTTTGTTGGTTTAGCCTGTTTTCTATGGTTGATAATTGTGACATTTAATACAGCATTTATGCAAATGGCACGATTGCGACAACTTAGAAATGTAGAAGGATTTTGGTTAATTGGAGCGATCGCTATTTTGTTGGGTATGCTAGCTCACGGCACCGTAGACACTGTCTGGTATCGTCCTGAAGTCAATACCCTCTGGTGGCTGATAGTTGCCTTAATTGCTAGCTATTGGACACCTTTAGCTCAAAATCAAACAAATTCAACTAACTCACAATTAGCTCCAAACTAATATAAATTAAGTTGTCAGTTGTTTTTGTTCATAACAACTGACAATTTTGGAATTTTGTAAACCGATAGCAACTTACTAAAAGTATTTTGAGTTGCTTGTACCAATTTAAAAAATTATTCTCACAGATGGATTTACAAAACACAGAGATAGAAGATGATTTCCAATTCAAAATCTGTCTTGAGAAGTAACGCTTCTGCATTGTTAACGCAGTGCTAACAGACCAGCTCAAGCCGCAGCCATGACGCCAGCTGCTTCAAGTTGGAAAACCCGCAAGAGTGCACTAGCTGGACTTTTTGCAAAATCTAAAATCAAAAATGGTCTTAGTCTCTGTAGCTAGTAGCCCCAGGAGCATTAGGGTCGCGATAACGTGCTGGTTCCTCATCACGCTTTCTCCCACCCAAACCAGCTAGACCAAATAGACCAATTAATCCCAACCAACCCCAATCAAAATCATTGCGCTCAGAAGTGGTTGTCCTTGGAGTAGTATTAACTCCAGGATCAGTAGTTGTTTGAGCTTGTGCAGATAGAGTTAAAGGCAAAATTCCCATGCTCAAGGTGAGAATGCCAGCGCCAACAGATGTAACTAAGTTACTTTTCATACTATAAAAATCTCTCATGCCATCCAAACTTACTCACCAATGTATCGAGTCCTAACATGAGCAAAATCAATCTGCGGCTATAACTAGGCATTTTTAGAACTCACGCTGTAGATATACAACATGCTTTTCACCGCAGTGAGTTTATCACTCGGATGTGGTAGTTCAGCAATAGCAACTGTTAATAGTTTTTCATCGCCCGTTGTATATCACGCTGGTCTTGGCGACGTTTCAAGTCTTCTCGCTTATCATGTAACTTTTTACCTTTGCCAAGGGCTATACTGATTTTTACCCAACCTCGTTTGAGATACATTTTCAAAGGGACTAAGGTTAAACCTTGCTGTTCTACCTTGCCGATTAGCTTACGGAGTTCTTGACGATGCAACAACAACTTGCGTGTCCGCCGTGGTTCATGATTAAAATATTGTCCACTAGCTGTATAAGGTGAGATATGCACATTGATTAGCCATGCTTGGCCATCGCGAAGCAAAGCATAGCCATCTTGGAGATTGACTTTACCTGCACGAATCGACTTCACCTCGGTTCCAGTCAACTGAATTCCAGCTTCGTAAGTTTCTAGAATTTCATACAAATAACGGGCTTGACGGTTGTCGCTAATAACTTTGTAACCTTCGTTCTTGTCACTCATTGATAATTTGTGTGCTTTAAATGTACCTAAAAAATTATTTAGATTGGTTTATAAATTGTCAGGTGTATTTTATAACCTCTATAAATGCTAAACTGTATTTTACTAATTTAGCTTTTTTAACTTCTTAATTAAAAATTTTCTGGTAACTTTAAGTTTCCTCGATTTTAATCATCTATTGTTAGGCGTGAAGTATATGGCATTGATTATTGGCGGTCATAAATAAATCACAAATGGAAAATAACTAAATTATTGATTAAATTAATATTAATTTACATAATAGAGAGTATTTACTGTGCCTGATTGATGAGTTGTTACAAATTACAAAGCTATCTATAGTCTTCTAAGTGTAGCGAGTAGAAGCTGAGTTACACTTCGTTAACCCTTCCTCAGGATTTCATATTTTCTTTATAATATCAACCCTGAGGCAGTCATTAGCTGGTAATCCTGTCATAGTATGAAACATAAGAACACTATTATTGCCTGTGTTCACTGATGGAACTGTAAAAGCAAATTTCTCAGTAAAAAATGCTAGGGGTGTACTGTCCATGCCCTTGAAGATCCTTGTAGTGGATGACGATCTGGGCACTCGTCTGTCTGTTAGCGATTATCTTGAACTGTCTGGCTATTGTGTAATCACAGCTAATGACGGTCAAGAAGCTTTGCTAATGGTGGATGAGTATCATCCTGATTTGATTGTCACGGATATCGTCATGCCACAGATGAACGGCTATGAACTAGTGCGCCGAGTGCGTCAACAACCAATGTTCCGTTTATTACCTGTAATTTTATTAACAGCACGAACTAAGACCCAAGAAAGGATTTTGGGCTATCAATCAGGGTGCGATTTATACTTGCCCAAGCCTTTTGAACTGGAAGAGTTAGCAGCAGCAATTCGCAATCTTTTGGAGCGATCACAAATCATTCAATCAGAGTATCGGTTTTCTCATAAAGACGGTTTAAACATTTCGTCTCCTACAAAAATGGCGGACGCTGATAATTCTCTGTCCACTCAAATTCACAAATCCCAATTGCACTCATCTCTAACTCATAGAGAACAGGAAGTTTTAGAACTATTAACTCATGGTCTTTCTAATGCTGAA
The DNA here is from genome assembly GCF_005869855.1 of Nostoc sp. PA-18-2419. Lineage (GTDB taxonomy): Bacteria > Cyanobacteriota > Cyanobacteriia > Cyanobacteriales > Nostocaceae > Nostoc. The sequence goes on from NZ_SZNH01000001.1 coordinate 149,690, forward strand.
ATGGGCCATCAGCTACATCTGAGTTCTCGAACAGTGGAAAAGTACGTTAGCAGCTTATTAAGAAAAACTTCAACCAGCAACCGAGCTGAATTAGTACGTTTTGCAATTAAGCATGATTTAGTGGAATAAAAATGATGAGTTAAGAGTGAGCAGTGAGTAATTAAAAATTTAACTCCTAAATTCTGACTCCTAACTCTTAACTTAGATTATTGGTTTTGCTTGGTAATGTAGGTGAGCAGACCTTCACAAGCATCAATCAGTAAATCAATCACCTGATTAAATCCCTCTTGTCCGCCATAATAAGGATCTGGAACTTCCTTAAGGCTGTGTCGGGAGCAAAAATCACACATCAGATGCACTTTATGGTGATACTGCCTAGTTGGCTCGAGAGTCAGAATATCCTCATAATTCTCTCGATCCATCGCCAAAATTAAATCAAAGTGTTGAAAGTCTGATTTTTCAAATTGGCGTGCCTGACCACGCAATTTAATTCCCAGCTTTATAGCAGCCGCCGCACTCATACGTCTGTCAGGTGGGCTACCAATGTGATAACTAGATGTACCAGCGGAATCACAGAAGATATGCTCCCTCAAGTCAGCCTGCTCAATTAGATAATTCATAATATTTTCTGCCGATGGTGATCGGCAGATGTTACCTAAGCAGACAAACAGCAACTTGTAAGACATAAATATTCGTTGTCCTTTGTTCAATAGTCATTTGTCCTTTGTCTTTATCCTTTGTTTGAAACTAATGACCGAATAGGGCAAAAGTAAAAAGTTAAAAGGCACCCCTAAAGAAAAAGAAAATGGTCACAAGCCCCGAAATTTATTTACGAACGAAATAAAAACATTTGTTTCAAGCGTCAAGTGCCGCGACTAACAATATGTTCTTATAAAATTTCCTAAATTTATTTATGGGATTATCTTTTTTCTTTTTAATAGTGACCAATGACTAATGACCAATGACTAACGACCGTTGACTATTGAAATCCAGGAAGCTCAAGTCCACTGGTTAAGTCTTCCATGCGTTCCCGCATTGTTGCCGTTGACTTGTTATATGCTTCTTTCATTGCTGCTGTTACGAGGTCAGAAAGTACATCTGCACCTTCAGCTAAAGCATCTGGAGAAATTTCTACCCGTTTGGGTTCTTGGTTACCACTGACAATTACCTTGACCAGACCACCACCAGATTCTCCTTGAATCTCCATTTGCTCCAATTCTTCTTGGAGTCGCTTTGCGCCTTCTTGAACTTGCTGTGCTTTCTTAAAAGCTTCAGCTAATTCTTTCATTTTTCCCAAGCCAAAGCCGAACCCTTGTCCTTTACCTGTCATAATTGGTTTTACGCGTATGCGTTGAATAACAAATCAAATTCAATTATAGATGCGGTAAGTAATTTGCCTCTTTTTTTACCAATAATTAATGCATTCTGGAATAGTAAAGTAGGGTATGGGCCAAACAAGGAGTGCTGTTAGCTTTCTTTGGGGTGTTTAGCCCGTGCTGAGTTAGTGGTTACGAGTTAAGAATTGAGAGTGCTAAGTTAGGAGTTATTCTCCTTGTGTGTCCCCTATTGTGCCGATCTATCATCCCGCTCATCTCTCCACTCTCTATCCACAAGCAGCTTGAAATTCTCCCAGCATTTTGACCTCTGGTTCTAAGCGAATAGACCAACGTTCTTGTACTTGATGTTGGATGTGGCGAATCAGACAGAAGATATCACTAGCTTTTGCCCCACCGCGATTAACGATGAAGTTAGCATGGAGTTGGGCGACTTGCGCTCCACCAATTTGGTATCCTTTAAGACCAGTTTGCTCAATTAACCAACCAGCGCTGTATGGTTTGGGATTGCGGAACACACTACCACAACTGGGGAAATTATACGGTTGAGTAGTTAGGCGATGCTTTTTGTGTTCTTTGGTAATTGCTACAACTTTTGCAGGGTCTGCACCTGGTGTGAGTTGTAAGGTGGCTTGGGTGATTATGCGATCGCCGCCTTGCAATAATGAAGTCCGATAGCTATAACCTAGTTGATTAGGAGTAAGAGTTTCCAGCCTCCCATCGGGTGAAAGTACCTGAGCGCTAATTAACATATCTGCGATACAGCTATTATGCGCCCCTGCATTCATTACTACAGCCCCTCCGACTGTACCAGGAATGCCAACAGCCCACTCCAATCCTTGCCATCCGAGTGATGCGGCTTCCCATGCTAAGCTGGGAATTGATTCTCCAGCAGCAACGGTTAATTGCCCTGTTTCGTGGTCAAAGTAGCTGAAGCGGAGATGACGAGTGGCAATCACCAAGCCTGATATCCCGCGATCGCTTACCAGCAAGTTAGAACCCGCTCCCAGTGTTGTCACTCTTAAATCATGTTCTTTTGCGTATTTAAGACTTGCTTGCAGTGCTTCTAAGTTTCGAGGGGCAACGTACCATTGKGCTGCCCCCCCTACCCTATAAGAAGTAAACGCTGACAAGGAAGCCTGGGACTTGATCGCACAATCAGTGTTAGGTAAGTAAATTCCCTCGTTCTCCACCGGATTAGCTGTTTGTTTCTTTGTATTCAAAGCAGAAGCTGTGCAGACGTTTCCAGCTGCTTGGGAAATGCTCATTTTTACTTTTTTTGGTAAATTTTTACATTTATTTACCGTATAAATACGGTATTATATTTACTATGAAAGCCTGATGAAATTGGCGCTTTCGTCAAAAATGGAACTTCGCAAAATCCTCACTTATGATGTGGCTTTAGCATGCTCACAAAGCGTTGCAATTACTTCAGGAATCACTTGATTTAAGTTTCCAGCACCTAAAAACAGCGCCAAGTCTCCTGGACGCAGTGTTTGTAGTAGAAACTCACGTACTGATGATAAAGTTGGTTGATAAACTACCTGGGAATGTTGCTTGACAATTTCCGCTGTTAGATGTTCACCACTGATTTGCCCTAAATTGGGTTCGCCTGCACTGTAAATATCAGTCAGCACAACTAAATCAGCATGGGTAAAAGACTGGGCAAATTCTTCTAAAAAAGTAAGTGTACGGCTGTAGCGATGGGGTTGGAAGATGGCAACTACTCTTTGTCCTGGTCTTGCCTGTAAACGTGCAGCAGCCAGAGTAGCTCGAATTTCGCTAGGATGATGAGCATAATCATCGATGAAGGTAATACCATCGACTTCACCTCGGAACTCAAAACGGCGTCTTGCTCCTTCAAAGGTGGCGATTCCTTTGGCAATTTCTCCAAATTCTAAGCCTAAGACACGACCAACAGCAACTGCGGCTAAAGCATTACTAAGGTTGTGCCGACTCAGCAGTTGTAAGTTCAAGACGCCTAAGGCTTTGCCTCTCTCCCAAACTAAAGCTGTGGTGCCATCAGCACGATAGTCAATATTAGTAACAGTGTAGTCAGCATCGGTATCTGAGTGTAAGCTGTAGCTGATTGTTGGTTGCAAGCGATCGCGCACTGTAGCACAGTCAATACTACCTACCAATGTTTTGCAACCTTTGGCAAACATTTGGAAGATGTCAACTACTTCTTCTAGTGTATCGTAGTGGTCAGGATGATCAAGTTCAATATTGGTAATGATGCCAACTTCTGGAGCGTGTTTTACTAAAGAACCATCTGATTCATCTGCTTCAGCTACCAAATATTGGCTTTGTCCCAGTCGAGCATTGCCTTCCCAAGCATTGACTTCACCACCTACTAAAATAGTTGGGTCTAGACCTGCTTGGAGCAGCATATAACCAATCATGCTACTAGTTGTAGTTTTGCCGTGCGTTCCTGCCACTGCAATACTATAATAATCAGCAATCAAGGCTGCTAGTACATCTGAACGATGTAAAATCGGACAACCTAATTCAAGAGCTGCTTTGTATTCTAAATTATTTGTATTAATTGCTGTCGAACAAATGACTTGAGGCAGTTTTGAGTTAGTAGCAACAGCTAATTTTTCTAGCGAATTTAATCCTACGAAGTTAGGCAATTCTTGAGGGCGAAAGAATTCGAGATTACTTGCCTCTTGTTTACCAAAAATATGAGCGCCGATAGATTCTAACTTGCGCGTAATATGGTTTGGACGTAGATCCGAACCTGATACTGGAAATTGACGCTGAGCGAGAACGTATGCCAGAGCAGACATACCTATACCGCCGATGCCAATAAAATGAAATGGTCTACCACTAAAATCAACAGAATTACTCATTTCTTGCTCCTCTTACACCACACCACACCATAAATCACAAATGACACGCGTATCATAACAGGAATTTGATTTTTACCATAATTACTGCTGTATTATGTTCATGCCTGATACCTGGATGAGGTTTCTGCTCTGGTTTTGCGAGTTCAGAATGATTTTACCTTGGTTGGAGGTTTTTGCTATTTCTAAACTGTTCTTAAGATTATTCGCAAAATTTTGGCTGCATCGGGAAAGAAATTCTTGTAATGACAAATACATATTTTTTGCTACCTTACTGGAATTGACTACGATAATACATTGTTAGTGAAACTGATTTTAAATTGCATCAAGTCTACGCGAGAATTGACTACAATAGTACATTGGCAATCAAACTATTTTTGAATTTCATAAAACCAGGCGTAACTGGATGCAGCAACTAGCAATTTTTGGTGGCACATTCAATCCAATTCATTGGGGACACCTGCTCGTAGCCGAGACAGCTTTGCATCAAGTATCCCTTGAAAAGGTAATTTGGGTGCCATCTTTAAATCCTCCTCACAAAGAAGTGACTTTGTTTAAGCATCGTGTAGAAATGCTGCAATTAGCTATAAAAGATAACCCAGCGTTTACTGTCTCACCAGTGGAGGAAAAACGCTTTGGTACTTCCTATGGCATTGACACCCTGATGGACTTATCTGCTTGTTACCCAAATACTCGCTGGTACTGGATTGTTGGCTTGGATACTTTCCAAACCTTACCTCATTGGTATCRTGGATACGAATTAGCACAAATGTGTGATTGGTTAATTGCACCCCGACTGCTAGGTGGTGAGACTATAACTCAAAGCGAGTTAATCTGCAAGCAAGTCGAAGAACAAATAAATGAACATGCATCTACTATTGATTGGCAATTAATGAATACACCTTTAGTAGGAATTTCCTCAAGTCTAATTCGGAAATTTTGTCGCGAACATCAGTCAATTCGTTATCTAGTCCCGGAATCTGTGAGATCATATATTATTGCCAACAAGAACCTCTACTCCAGTAAATCTGAATAAATTATGTGTTTTTTTATTTATCCAACACTTTATTGTTATATTTAGTCCCCCCCTTTGCGATATGATTGGGGTCAACGATATTAACATATAGGCATAAATACAGAGGGCAAGACACTGTGATTAGAGTTGCAATCAACGGTTTCGGACGTATTGGACGTAACTTTGCGCGTTGCTGGGTGGGTAGAGAGAATAGTAAGCTCGACCTTGTAGCAATCAATGACACATCAGACCCTAGAACCAATGCTCACCTGTTAAAGTACGACTCAATGCTAGGGAAGTTAAAGGATGTTGACATTACTGCTGATGATAACTCCATCATCATTAACGGTAAGACCGTTAAGTGCGTATCTGATCGCAACCCAGAAAACTTGCCCTGGAAAGATTGGGAAATTGACCTAATTATCGAAGCAACGGGGGTATTTACCAGCAAAGAAGGAGCGCTTAAACATGTAAATGCTGGAGCCAAGAAAGTTCTGATCACCGCTCCTGGGAAAAATGAGGATGGTACCTTCGTGGTTGGTGTGAATCATCATGACTATGACCACAACGTACACCACATTATCAGTAACGCCAGTTGTACTACCAACTGCTTGGCTCCCATTGCCAAAGTGTTGAACGATAAATTCAACATCATTAAAGGTACGATGACCACCACCCATAGCTATACAGGTGACCAGCGCTTACTAGACGCTTCTCACCGGGATTTGCGACGGGCGAGAGCCGCAGCCATCAACATTGTACCCACCTCTACTGGTGCGGCAAAAGCAGTGGCGCTAGTAATCCCAGAACTTAAAGGCAAGCTAAATGGCGTTGCCTTGCGTGTACCAACCCCGAACGTTTCAATGGTAGATTTCGTAGTTCAAGTTGAGAAGCGTACTATTACTGAAGAAGTTAACCAAGCCCTTAAAGATGCCTCTGAAGGTTCACTCAAAGGGATTTTGGATTACAGCGAACTACAACTGGTTTCGTCAGATTATCAAGGTACTGACGCCTCGTCAATTGTTGATGCTAGCTTGACTTTGGTTATGGGTAATGACTTAGTAAAAGTCATGGCTTGGTATGACAACGAGTGGGGTTACAGCCAACGAGTCTTGGATTTAGCGGAATTGGTCGCCGAGAAGTGGCAATAAATTTAGTCATTGGTCATTAGTTTAAGACAAATGAGAAAGGACTAATCACCAAAATGTTGAAATCCCTGACTAAGAGTGAGAACTTGGTCAGGGAATTTTTTTTGTTCGTCGTGCAATAGTATTGTGGAATCTGGTGTAATTCTGCCAACGATCGCAGCACCTTCACCAAGATGTTCTACTAAAGCTGATGCTGGTTGTTGTGGTAAGCACAGTACTAATTCAAAGTCTTCGCCACCGTATAAAGCATATTCCAGCGCTTGCTCTGGTGTCAGCCAATGGTCAAAAGCTGTTGGTAAGGAAATTTGTCTGAGTTCTAATACCGCACCAACGCTGCTGGCGCGACAAATTTGGATTACTGCATCTGCCAAACCATCGCTGCTATCCATACCAGCAACAGGAATTTTGGATTTGAGATTTGAAACTTCGGTTTCGCTCAGTCGAACGACTTTGGATTGGGAATTTAAGATTTTTTCGAGGATGGGTAAGACATCTAATCGTGGCTGTGGACGCTGATGTGCGTTGATTAGAGCCGTCTTTTGTTCGGCGTTAAGGTTTTGTCCTGATTGAGGATGCAAGAGCAATTCTAAGCCAGCTCTTGAGGCTCCATGAACACCTGTAACGACGATCGCATCTCCCACAACAGCGGCAGAACGACGGATAATTTGACTGGGGTGAACTTGACCAAAAGCAGTAATTGCCAAAGTAGTCACAGGTGATCGCACTACATCACCCCCGACAATCGGGGTATTGTACTTTTGCAGGCATTCTGTCATTCCCTGATATAAACTTTCGACCCAATTCACGCTCAAATCTCCCGGAAGTCCCAGTCCAACAGCAATCCCCAGTGGGAAAGCACCCATCGCTGCCAAATCTGACAAATTTGCAGCCGCGGCACGCCAACCCGCATCTTCTGGGGAAGTGGTGAGGTTGCTAAAATGCACACCGTCAACCAGCATATCTGTTGTGACGACTAAAGATTGTTCTGGTTCCGTCACCAACACAGCTGCATCATCACCAATAATTTCTGGGGAACAGAAACGGTGTAATCTTGCTAAAAGACCTTGTTCACCAATATCTTTGACTTTAGTCATTAGTTGTTCTCCCCCTGCTCCCCTGCCTCCCCATTATCCCTTATCCCCACAGGGGCCCCACCTTCCCCAGATTTTACGAAGAGACTGTGTCTAGTGGCGACCAGCAAATTGGATCGCGGACTTTTCCAGAAATAGCGATCGCACCCGATAAAGTGTTTAACGCTGGCAATCTTCAGTTAGGGGAATTTAGAATTTAAGAGTTAGAAATTAGAAGTTTTATCTCCACTCATCTAGCTCATCTCTCCCATCTTCCCCTACTCTCTGTTATGCGGCTTGCGGCTCAACCAAATTTTCTATGCCCTGAACCACGGTTGCTGATTCAATTTTGTCGCCTGCTTTGAGTTTATCTAAAACTTCTTTCCCCTCGGTAAGATAGCCAAAAACGCTATAGCGACCATCTAATAGGTTACGTCCGGCAGGAGTAAGTTCTGGTTCAAACAAAAAGAAGAAAAACTGCGAAGAACCTCCATTCACTTCACTTTCGGGACGAGCCATCACTACTGCACCAAAAGCAGAAAAAGGTAGAACTGGCATATCAATGTAACGACCAGCTTGTTCTAGAGTAACGCCGTAGGTAGGCTCTTTGTCTCCTTCAACCAAGACTTCTAAAGGAATGGCGCGGTATTTGCCTGTGTTTGGGTCAATAAAACCCACTTCTTTTCCAGGTGGATCTCCAGTTTGCAGAAAGTAAGATTCTTCAGAACGGGTAAATTCTAAGCCATTATAGAAACCCTTGTGCACTAAATCCACAAAATTACCAGCAGTGACAGGGGCGCTGTAACCATCTACTACAACGGTGAGGTTGCCTTTATTGGTTTTTAAATCCACTGTGGCACGACCTTTAAGTTGTGGCAAGTTACTGTACTGAGCTGGGACTTCAAAGGGAAATTCCTTCACCATTGACTGTTCTAGCTCAGTGATCAGATTCAGCAGTTTAGTTCTCTGTTGCAAAATTTGTTGTTTATCTTTGCTGTTCGCCAATTCTTGCAGGTTAGCCACACCAGATTTCAACTCGTTAATCCAAGCTTCTGCTTGGGGTTGGCGTTCTTGGGGAACACTTGCTAGGATTTGGGAGGGTTTATCAAGAATGCGGGATGCTTGGCTGATGTCTTTGGAAATAGCACCCCAGCGCCGATTTGCCCGCAGTTGGCTAGAGATGTCCTCTAAACTAGCTTGTAGTTGCCGCACAGGTTTGTTATCTATTGGGAGTGCATACCGCAACAAAGCATTACCGTCAGTAATTGCATTGCCAGCTGGCAGCGCGGCGCTACTAGAGGGAGTCCACCCAGCTGTAGTTATGCCTAAAAATATTGTTACCAGCAGTATTGCTATTAGGCTGTTCTTCAGCCAGGATTTTAATAAGTTAAGCATGGAATAACTCAAATGCAGCATTGATATTGTTGACTGGACGTAGCCCATCAATAATCTTCCCACAGTAGGAGTACCCACTGCCTAATACTGAGTGCTGAGTGAAAAAATGAGTCAGATGAGGTAGATGAGTCAAATGAGCGAAACTACGCCCACCACTCCTAACTCCTCACTCTTAATCAGCACTGGGCAATCACAATGCTCCATGCCGATGATTAAATAGCGAACAACTAATGACTAATTACTCCGCTTGAAGGGTACAATAAATGCCGATTGTCTTCCAAAACTTGAAAGTTTCATGATCTCCAGCAACGACTTTCGACCTGGTGTCTCAATTGTATTAGATGGATCTGTATGGCGAGTGGTAGAATTTCTCCACGTTAAGCCAGGGAAAGGTTCCGCCTTTGTACGAACTAAACTGAAAAATGTTCAGAACGGGAGTGTGGTGGAAAAAACCTTCCGGGCAGGGGAAACAGTACCCCAAGCCACTTTAGAAAAAAGCACAATGCAGCATACCTATAAAGAAGGCGATGAGTTTGTCTTTATGGATATGGAAACCTATGAAGAAGGCAGATTGAGTGCAGCACAAATTGGCGATCGCGTAAAATACCTCAAAGAAGGTATGGAAGCTAACGTCATTCGTTGGGGGGAACAAGTCCTAGAAGTGGAACTGCCCAACTCTGTAGTTCTAGAAGTCGTGCAAACAGATCCAGGTGTAAAAGGTGATACTGCCACAGGTGGTACTAAACCAGCTGTTCTAGAAACAGGTGCAACTGTGATGGTTCCTTTGTTTATTTCCCAAGGAGAACGCATCAAAATTGATACCCGTGATGATAAATATTTAGGCAGGGAAGGTAAGGAATAAGTTTGGATTCCAATCTCAAACAAATCCCGATTTCAATCCCTATTTAGGGATTAAATCCCTGCCACACTTAAAAATGCTAATTTACGGATAGGTCGAGGTAATAAAAACTGTGCCATTGGACTTTAATGAAATCCGCCAACTACTGGTAACTATTGCACAAACTGACATTGCAGAAGTCACGCTCAAGAGCAATGACTTTGAACTAACAGTACGTAAGGCTGTGAGCATCAGTAATCATCTGTTGGCGGTAGGTCAAGCGACCTCAAGTGGTGTAGTAGGTTCGGGCTTATCATCGGGTTTTCCTACAGCAAACCAGATGGCTACAAGTCAGGTAACAGAGGTGGCGACAGGTCGGATGTTTGAAAATGCTGCACCTGGAACACAATTACAGTTGTCAGTCAATCCCCCCTCAACCATTGACCAGAGATTAGTAGAAGTGCCTTCCCCGATGGTAGGGACATTTTATCGCGCTCCTGCACCAGGTGAAGCACCATTCGTGGAAGTGGGCGATCGCGTCCGCAAGGGTCAAGCAGTCTGTATCATTGAGGCCATGAAGCTGATGAATGAAATCGAAGCCGAAGTCTCTGGGCAAGTGATGGAAATTCTGCTGCAAAATGGTGAGCCAGTAGAATATGGTCAACCTTTGATGCGAATTAACCCTGATTAAGTATTAATCTATATATCAAATGACTCATCGTTAAAACTTTCAAACCTTACGGGTTAATCCTGATGAAACAAACGTTGCCTTTACCACCAGAAGTGGTGCAACAAGTAGCTGAATACTTCAGCCTGTTAAGTGAGCCAATGCGTCTGCGGCTGCTACACTTACTACAGGATGAAGAAAAATGCGTGCAAGAGTTGGTAGAGGCAACACAGACTTCTCAGGCAAATGTGTCAAAACACCTGAAGGTAATGTGGCAAGCAGGAATCCTTAGCCGCCGCAGTGAAGGAACTTGCGCCTATTATAGAGTAGAAGACCAAATGATTTTTGAGTTGTGTAATCGGGTTTGCGATCGCCTCGCCACAAGGTTAGAACAGCAAGCCCGTAACTTTCGTGTCTTGAATAGTAAACGGTAAGTCCTTTGTTATTTGTCTTTTGTCATTTGCTCTTTGTCACAAACTAATGACCAATGACCAATGACTAATGACTAAAGCGGATAGTTTTTGTCAAAGCTTTCACGAGTTAGTGGTTGTTCTAACTCTAMACCTTCACCGCCCAAAACATMTAAAGGTTTACTATTTATGTCAATGTACACTTTGGCTTTGGGATTTAAAGTTGTTGCAGTATAAACAACTTGTCCCACACGACCGATCATTGAGGCACTACCGCCACCACTGGTAAATTCTTCAGATAAATTAACGCGAACTTCATCATTGTCCGCTTTTAGCCCCAATAATTTGGTTCCCTTAGGGATAGTTGTAAAATCTTTTCCTTCTAAATCTGTCCCTTGTGTTGGCCCTGCTAACAAGCTTTGGAAAGCAGCTTCTAAAGCTTGGTTGGGTCGTACAGCAGCTACTCTAGCTACTCTTACGGGCTGGGGAACTAAAGCAATATTTTTATCCTTTGGTCTAAGCCAATAAACATTAGCAGTTTGCTCATTGACTGGCTGCCTAGTTGATGGCTGTGCTGGTTGTTGGATACGTTCAGAGGGTTTGGTTGGTGTAGGAGCATTATTAGATTGTGTAGTTAACCAAGCCACGCCGCCACCCACCGCTACAACCGCTGCTGAGACAGCTGCAATTATGCCTGGAGAAATACGATTAGATCCTTGTTGGTCTTTCATGTTCAAAACCTTCCTGACTGAGGGCTGAGATGGTAGTTATGTGAGGAGCAGCCTGGTTAAAGACGATACGGGCAAGTGGAGAGTTTCCTGCAATTTAGAGGAGGTTTGATGCCTCAAAATCCGATTATTTTTAATTTTGCAAGTCCTTAATCCGATTTTAGAATTTACACTTCTAATCCGTCACCTGCCAAATTATGTAAATCTCATTCTTGCTGGAGATGATTTAATATTGAATTTACAACACAGAGGAACGCTGAGGATAACGCAAAGGAATGCAAAGGAAATATGACAAAAGTCCTAAGTGAAGAAGTAATTCTGCGAACCTCTGCGCGAATGATGTTTAATTTTTCACCTCTATTCCGGTGGTAATCCACTTATGAAGTGTGGTTGTAAGTTCATCAATGGGTATTTCTTGAGATTTACGCGTAGCTCTCTCTACAACTTCGACTTTACCATTGGCGATCGCTCGCCCGGTGACAATTCTGTATGGTATGCCTATCAAGTCTGCATCTTTGAATTTCACTCCAGCTCGTTCATCGCGGTCATCGAGTAAGGTTTCTATTCCGGCTGACTCGAGTTGGGTGTAAAGTTTTTCGGCGATTTCGACTTGTTGAGCATCATTAATATTAGGAATTGTGACAATCGCGTGGTAAGGTGCGATGCTAACAGGCCAAATAATCCCATCTTTATCGTAAGATTGCTCGACGGCAGCTTGGGCTAAACGCGATACGCCTATACCAAAACAACCCATGATTAATGGCTTTTCTTCACCCTGTTCATTGGTATAAGTTGCTCCCATGCTTTGTGAATATTTAGTGCCTAATTGGAAGATGTGACCTGCTTCAATTCCCCTAGTGCTTTGTAGGACTTGTTCTGGGTTGTGCATAGCGCGATCGCCTGGTCTAGCTTTCCGCACATCCACTACTTGCTCGGGTAATTTAAATTGCTCATTCCAATTAGCACCGACTACGTGAGAGCCAGTTTCATTCGCCCCTGTAACAAAGTTTTTTAAATCAACAGCTGTTGGATCTACCAAACGTAAAAATTTGGGATGGATTTGTTGATTGGCGGCAATATAATCATCTGCGATGTCTGGCGCAATGTAGCCTAAAGGCAGAGATTTCGCCGTCCATGTTTGCTGCGCTTGGGAATTTGGTACGCTCAAACTAATAATAGTTGTAGCCTTATAGTCAGAAGCTAATTTGGTCAATTCATTTTGTAACTTGACCTCATTAACTTCCTGGTCGCCTCGGATGCTCACCAAAACCAACACCGTTATACCATTGTTATAAACTGTTTGGTAAAGGACGTTTTTCACTACCTGGGTAGGAGAACATTTGAGGAATTGAGAGACTGTTTCAATCGTGTCTGTTCCAGGTGTATCGCGTTTCTCATAGCTTGTAAACCGTGAGGGTTCAATATCAGCTGGTAAAGAAACTGCCTTTTCTACGTTAGCAGCGTATTTACCATCTTCAGTGTAGAGAACTTCGTCTTCCCCAGCTTCCGCCAACACCATAAATTCTGTGGAACCAGAACCACCAATAGCACCAGAATCAGCTTCCACTGCCCGAAAAGCTAAACCAGAACGCCGCAGCATATTGCTGTAAGCTTGATACATATCCTGGTAAGTTTCTTTGAGGCTAGCTTCATCGGCATGGAAAGAGTAGCCGTCTTTCATAATGAATTCTCGTCCGCGCATCAAACCAAAACGGGGACGAATTTCATCGCGGAATTTAGTTTGAATTTGGTAGAGATGCAGAGGTAATTGGCGATAGGAGCGAATCATATCACGAGCGATCGCTGTAATCACTTCTTCATGGGTGGGGCCTAATCCTAATTGTTGCTCGCGGCGGTCAATTAGGGAAAACATAATCCCCTCAGCTTTGGTGTAAGTATCCCAACGTCCCGATTCCTTCCATAAATCAGCGGGTTGTAATTGTGGCAAAAGACATTCTTGGGCACCTGTAGCGTTCATTTCTTCACGCACAATCTGAGAAACCTTTTGCAGTACCCGCCACATCAACGGGAGATAAGCATAGACACCACTACCGATGCGACGAATGTAACCTGCACGCAGTAATAATTTATGGCTAGGAATCTCAGCATCAGCTGGATCATCCCGCAGTGTAACGAATAACATTTGTGATAGTCGCATCGTTTATTACCTTTCCAAAATCACTAATTTCTATGTCAACTCAAGTTTGAATTATCAAGGATAAAGTACAAAGGGACTGGGGAAGAGGATGGGGGGATAAGGGGATGCAAAGATGGGGGAAAGAAGAATTACTTTCTCCTTCATCTTCCTATCTCCCCACCTCCCCATTACCCCTTATCCCCAGAGGGGGCCCCACCTTCCCCATCTTTCTATCTCCTCCAGTCCCCATTCCCCAGTCACCTTAGGAGAAAAATACCTTGTCTAATGTAATTTATCAAGCACAGCCACCTTTAGAATTTATTCCTCCAGCGTTCAACCCTTTATTTCTACGAGTTGTGCATCTGTTGTTACCCAGTTGGATAAATTGGCAAACACCTATTACCAAAATTGAAGCAGACAATGTAGAAGTTCTGGTAGATCTCTATCGCCAGTTTCAGGAGGGAAAGATCCGTTTTATATTGGCTTTTCGCCATCCTAAAACTGACGATCCGCTTGGTTTGGGGTACTTGCTGTCTCAACTCGTGCCAAAGGTAGCACGATCGCAAGGCACAGCGCTACAACTTCCGATTCACGCTCATTTTATCTATGATCGCGGCATTCCTCTATGGGCAGGTGCCCACGTTGGTTGGATTTTGTCTCAGCTAGGTGGTACTCCGATTCAGCGGGGTAAGGCTGACTGGACGGGGTTACGTTCGGCGCGTGACTTATTTGCTAATGGAAAATTCCCAATGGCTGCGGCGCCAGAAGGTGCTACCAATGGTTTATCAGAAATTATTAGCCCCCTGGAACCTGGTATTGCCCAGCTAGGCTTTTGGTGTGCTGAGGATTTGCAAAAAGCTGGACGTGAGGAACAGGTTTTAATTGTACCAGTTGGGATTAAATATAGTTACGTTGATGCTCCTTGGGATGCGATCGCCAATCTTTTGAGTGAATTGGAAGCGGCTAGTGGTTTACCTGTGAATCCACAACAACCAAGTAATCTTACTTCTATAGAATCGCTTTATCCTCGTTTGTTAACTTTAGCAGAACATTTACTTTCACTGATGGAAGTATTTTACACGCGTTTCTATCATCAAAAGCTGCCAGATGCGAAGATTGTCGCCGAACAAATTCCAGATAGAAATCAAGCGTTAGCAGTTCGTTTACAAGCTTTATTGAATGCAGCACTGTTAATATCAGAACAGTATTTTGATTTGCAGTCTAAAGGTACTTTGAGTGACCGTTGTCGGCGAGTAGAACAAGCTGGCTGGAATTATATATTTAGAGAAGAATTTAAAGATGTTAAAGGAGTATCTGCTGTTGAAAAAGCTTTAGGCGATCGGATTGCTGAAGAAGCGAATGCGCGGATGTGGCATATGCGTTTAGTAGAAAGTTTCGTGGCGGTTTCTGGTAACTATATTAAAGAAAAACCAACAGTAGAAAGGTTTGCGGAAACAACTCTAATTTTATGGAATATGATTGCTAAGATTGAAGGTTATAAAGTTGTCAAGCGTCCGCAATTGGGAAAACAAAATGTAAAACTTACTGTGGGTGAACCCATATCTATTTCTGAACGTTACCCAACATATAAAGAGAATCGTTTGGGTGCTAGACAAGCTGTTGCTGATGTGACGAATGATTTACAACACGCGTTAGAGGCTTTGATTTGAGAGGAAAATAATATTCCAAATTTCTCAATTGGCTACTCTCATTATGGTGAAAAAGGGAATCGTCTGTCATCGCCTAGAAGGTTTTCGAGGCAGAGAAGACGTGCGTCTGGCTTTAGAAGACATCAAACTCATCTATAATCAGAGATACAATACTCACACAGCATCTCTAATCCAGATAGATCCGGAATTTGCAGCGGGTTGAGAGCTATATAGTATCAACAACTCTGACCAATATTTTTATTAATTTTTTCAATAAAAATAGAAAGCTTAGTTTGTATAAATTTTTTAGCGAAGGAAAGCTGAAACAAAACGTGCATCCTTACTCACATCAATCTTAATTTAATAGTCTGGAAATACTTTAGATAAATCCAGAACTAAATCAGGAAAAGATGGCAGATTAACTGATTCATTTGGCAGATAAATAAACTTATGTCGATAACCAAATTTACCTTGTAAACTTTGATAAAATTCGCTATAACATTCTAGATAATTATCTACTAAATTAAATATCCAATAATCAAAAATACCTGCTTCTGCATAAATAGGTAGCTTTTCCTCCTGGTCATATTTTAAGGAGGAATCAGCAATCTCAATTAAGAGTAAAATATCAGATGGACTGGGATGATTTGCTAAATAATCGTCATCTCTATTTTTTGCAATTACTCTATCTGGTTCAGGCTCACTGTAATTAGATAAAGTAATTGGTTGTTGTCCTCGCAAAATTGCACGCTCTCCTATTAGCTTATATAATTCTCGCTCTAGGCGTGTTTCACAAACAGAGTGCAGTGTACCTTTAGCTGTCATCTGGATTATTTCGCCCTTAATTAGCTCAACTCTGTCATTCTCTTTAAAGAAGCTGAGTTCAGCTAGACGATGATATTCAGCTATTGTAAAGCGTTTACCAGTGGTGAGACTCATAACAACTACGAGAATGCAGAGTAATTTTTATCTTAATATAGCTGTAGCTGATTAAACTCATGCGATGGATGATGGTGAGGTGTTTAAGTCTTGTTTATCAGGTTCTATACTTACACCGTTCCAAAGAAAGTCGAAATAAGTTTGCAGTCCGGTTAAACGAGACTACAGAAAATTTATCTAATTGATGTTTGTATTTAGTATTACTAAGTTTGTAGTAGTTATAACTTAGCTGATCGCAGTTTGACAAGGACACTAAAAAGACAATACCAACGAAAAATAGGGATAAAAATTTTACCCCTAAAAAGTTGTGTATGATTTGAAGAATAGCTAGAGAAAGCTACTACTGTTCGGTTAAATGACTTTCTAACAAAGATGCGATCGCCTCTGGATGAATGTTCTTATATTTCTTTTTCCCAAGTTGTAAAACACAGTTGGGGGCACTGCTGCAACATTTTTGGCAGCTGGTCTGTTCAATGGTAACTTTGTCTAATAAACCGCGATCGCACAACGTTTTTTCTAATTCTGATAATAAGCCTTTACCGCCACGCTTGAGGCAACCTGACTTTTGACACACCATAATCTTGGCTTGGGGTTCGAGTGGCAAACTTTGAATTGGACAACCGCCAACTGGTGTTACTCGATAAGCTTTGATTTTTATTTCACCTGTGCGCGAGTCTAACTGACTGTGAGCAAGAACGCGAATTTGCTCGCCAGGAACTAACGACAAACTTAGAGAACGACGTAAATCTTTTGGCAATTTAATTTGCATAGTTCCGTCTGGAACTGCCAATTGCAAATATTTATATTTCTTTGGTTCAGCACCAACAAAACCTAAAAACTGCCCCTCTAGGTTCAATTCTGATAACGTAAAATACTTGTTACTCATGATTGATTAAAAGTTAGTTATTGGATATTGGGTACTGGGTATTGAAAATTGGGTACTAGGTATTGAGGATTGGGTTAGGAAAACTCTTTCCCAGTCCCTAGTCCCCAGTCCCCTTATGCAAGCCGTTTAGCTTCCACAGTTTGCGGTAAATTGGCTACATCTGGTAATTCACGAAATTCTAATTCCCAGCCATTTGCTAAGGTGAGAATCTTACCTTCATTGCCATCAGTTTGTTTGACTACTTCTTCTTCTAGGTCTTTTTTAGCAACGTAGACTACTAAAGTGCCGGCATCATTCACGCGTAGCATTACTTTCATGAGACTCCTCAACAGATTCTAGTTCTCTTTTCTTACAGCCGACGACAAACCCTGTTTCTATGAAATGCACAGCATAGATATAGGAACTCTGCAAATATGTACCGATACTTGCTATGTAACCAATATCTCCTTTGTTTGCTAAAACTTGGCCGACTTCTTTACCAGGAAACGTACCATCGTTTTTGATTAGTTTGCGAAGTCTAACTTTTTCACCAATTTCAAAAGCGGGTGGTAAGTGTAGCTCTAATTCATCGCGTTGCATGAGAATACCTCTGTTCTCTGGCCAAATTCAACACTTCTTCGGTCGTGAGGCTGCGTTTTTTCTGTACTGACTGATGGCGCACTGCGTCTAAGACTGACTGGGTTTCTTGTGAGTTTAAGAAAATTCCATACTGTTGTAGTAAGTTGGAAACTAAATGCCGACCAGAATGTTTACCTATTACTAAACGTCGTTCGCAACCCACTTCTTCGGGAGCAAATGGTTCGTAGGTGATCGGGTTTTGCAGGACGCCGTGACCATGAATTCCGGATTCGTGAGCAAAGGTATTTTCACCAACGATCGCTTTCCAAGGTGGTACGTCCGCGCCTGATGCAGCAGCAACTAATTGAGACAGTTCCAGTAAACCGGAAGTTTCAATACCCAAATCAACCCCGTAGATGCGTTTGATTGCCATGACAACTTCTTCTAGGGCTGCATTTCCGGCTCTTTCACCCAAGCCGTTGACTGTGGTATTCACCGATGTGGCACCAGCTTTGATCCCAGCAAGGGCGTTGGCAGTTGCTAAACCAAAATCATTGTGGGTGTGGATTTCTAAGGGAATCGTCAAAGCGGAAACTAGTTGCTTCACCTTTGTGTAGGTGGTAAACGGGTCGAGAACTCCTACGGTATCGCAGAAGCGGAAGCGGGATGCACCCCATTCTTGGGCGGAGAGCGCTACATCTAAGAGGAAGTTTTCATCAGCTCTGGAAGAATCTTCTCCCCCGACTGCTACCCAAAGACCGCGATCGACGGCGAAGCTGATGGAGTCTTTAAGTTTTTGGAGACTTACCCGCCACTGACCATGAAACTTAGTGGCAATTTGAATACCAGAGACGGGAATGGCAATATGCACTCGGTTGAGACCGCAGGCGATAGAAGCCTTAATATCTGAGATGATAGCGCGGTTCCACCCCAAGAGTTTTGCTTGCAAACCTAAATTAGAAATTGCAGAAATTGCCCGTGTTTCTTCCTCACCCATTGCTGGTATCCCAACTTCTAATTCCGGGATACCAATGGCGTCGAGAAATTTGGCGATCGCTACTTTTTCTTTTAAGTTGAAAGCAACACCAGCCGCTTGTTCGCCATCACGCAATGTAGTGTCATTAATTATGATTTGATTCATTGCAAATATCCCTCTCTTGGAAGTATTCTTAATATTCTTTCTCTCGGAAGAATTCAGTCATCAGGAGTCAGAAGTCAGAATTTCTCAAGAATCTAGTAGGATTAGTATATTTATTTATTAAATTTTCTCCTAATTCTTTAACTATTCTGAGTTCTGAATTCAGAATCCTGAATTCTTCCTCTCGACAATTTTCCGTGATGGTAAATGCTAAAAATATCACAATATATATGCAGGATACATGATCCTTAATTATTGCTCAATTAGCAACATCACATCTGTATGACAGAGAACCAAAAACTGGTATAATTCCTAATCTTTTTTACTGATGTTGCTGTAAATTTGGTCGAGCAACAACGAACTAATATAGCTATTAGCGTATCCGGAAAAAACTAAAATACAGAATCCAGCAATTAAACTAGTAATCATCTCAGTCACCTCATTTTTTTTGAGCATTGGTGTGTAGTGTAGCCCAGCTACAAATTAGCTAACCTTGTTCTGCTAACCAGTCAAAAATCTGTTCTAACTGTTCTAAGTTAACCAAACCATACTGCCAGAGAAGCATCGGTAAGGGGCCATTTTCTAACTCACGGTGTCGTAGCGCTACAGCAATATCCGCATTTGAAAGTTCAAGTTCATGGTGCAAAAAGTTGAGGAATTTAATGTCTCTGTTACGAGTTGGCATAGTCGAACTTTCAATTTCTTCAGTTAGGAAAGAAGTAAAAATCAGAAATTCCTATTTTGGGTATAGGTAGATGGGAGAATTCCTAACTCCTGAATTGTGAATTCTCTTGTATTTCCGGCATTCTGTAGGAATTCTTCTCAGTTTGCAATAGAATTTGCTAGCAGACAGTAACTTCAACTTCTAAACCTGTTCAATATTTATGCATTCCTACAAAGAGCTATGTTTGTGTGATGAATTCAGGATTAATATTGTCTAGATTCGGTCTTTCAATAAAATTTAGGACTTAGCACTCATCACTGTAATACCAACAACGCTCTAGCCAATCAATTAATTCATGACGAGAAGCCAGAAATTGCATAACTGTACTACGAATTAGAATCGCTTCTAGCAAATTGTTCACTTGCACCCGTAAAGAACCATCGGGAAGACAGGAACTTTTAATCTTTAATTCTTGCAAACGGTAATAGATTCGCCAGCGATCGCTCAAAGGAATCTGCAATACTTGGTCATCTAAAGTGTTATTTGTCATTTGTCCTTTGTCCTTTGCCTTTTGTCAGTTGTCATTTATGCTTTGTCAGTTGTCCTTTGTTATTTGCAAATGGCCAATGACCAATAACTACTGAGTCTTAACTCCTGATTCCTGAGTTCTGACTTCTAAAGTTTGCAGTTGTTTTTCCAGTTCCTCAATGCGCGATAGCAAAGAACGAATTACGCTTGCTTCAACATCGGGTAGCTTTCCATGTTCTAAAGGAGAAAGGCTGGCACTTTGATTGCGAGAAATAATTCGACCAGGAACTCCGACTACAGTACAATCGCTAGGGACATTCCGCAAAACAATCGAACCTGCGCCAATCCGAACGCGATCGCCAATTTGCAGATTACCTAAAACTTTTGCACCCGCACCCACCACAACATTTTTACCGACTGTGGGATGACGCTTACCGCTTTCTTTACCAGTTCCACCAAGGGTGACGCCTTGATAAATCAGTGTGTAATCTCCGATGATCGCAGTTTCGCCAATCACAACCCCCATTCCGTGGTCAATAAATACACCCTGACCAATTTCTGCACCAGGATGAATTTCAATTCCGGTTAAAAATCTCCCCAAATGAGAAATTAAACGGGGAATAAAACCCACTCCTCGACAATGTAACCAGTGAGCAAGACGATGCAAACACAGTGCGTGCAATCCAGGATAGCAAAACACAACTTCTAGCCAATTGCGTGCTGCTGGGTCGCGCTCAAAGATAATGCGAAAATCACTCAATAATGGCTCAAAAAAAACTCCAGAGAGTAATGTCTTGAGCAAGGATTTCGGTTTTAAATCCTCTTTTTTCAGATTTTGAGGATTCGTAATTCTGTCTAAAGACTGTTGCATCGTTACTCTCTATCTGGTTACAAGAGCCATGTACTATTTTTATGCTTATATCAGGCCACTTCCAACTCGATAGACAACCCAATGCAGATTGGATTTATTGGATTTATTAAGGTTGTACTCAAACGCCAAAACCCCCACTTAAGATAAATTTAAAATTTATTTTGGGGTAGGGGTGCTAGTGTTTAACGACAGGGGTACTGGTATTTTTGGGGCAGGGTTTAAGAATTTCTGTACTCGCTACAAGAAACTTTACCTGTAAGACTTTGCAAAGATTTATTCCAGATATTTTGCGATTTATTAAGCTGTACTCAAATGCACTCAAACATAGGTGAGATGAAAATAAAAGTCAAATTTCTGTATATCCTATTACTATTAGTATCTTATTATTTGGTTTGACAAAAAACAAGTTTCTTTATTTTCTTTTAGGATTTACTGTCTGTGTGGATGTATACCTTTCCAAATATTGCCATAGCTCATGACAGATGTTTTCTTATTATATAGATGTGTGGAAATAGTCAACACAAAATCTTAGAACAGTAAAATAAGTAGATATTCTCATAGCAGTTGAATAATAATAGCACTGACAAATCAAAAAACATTTAACTCTTCTTGTCGGGTGGGCGTCTCGCCCGCCCATAACCAGGGACGGATAAGATGTCCATCCCACAAGTAGTAGATGTAGGTTGGGTTGAGGCACAAAGCCCAACATCCTTAGGACTGGGTTGGGTTTCGCTGTGGTCAACCCAACCTACTTTTGTTCTTAACCCAAGCGTATTGCTCATTAATGGAGTTCAAAGACTCATTAATCAGTATCAAAAGCTTATTAATGAAGTTAAGAAGCTCATTAATGGAGTTCAGAAGCTCATTAACGAGTATCAAAAACTCATTAATGGAGTTCAGAAGCTCATTAACGAGTATCAAAGACTCATTAATGGAGTTCCCCGAACAAATAGCACAGGCATTAGACTTGACTATTTTACAAGTCCAGCAAATAGCACAGCAAACCTCCCCAAATCAACAATAAAGTAAACTTTCTAAATTCATACCTTCAAACGGGGGAAATAATAAATATTGTTCCCTCCCCTTTATAAAGTGAGGGTTAGGTTAGGGTATTTTTGTATACTGCCACAATAACAATTACTAGAATTAATCGAGACTCATTAATGGAGTTCAGATACTCATTAACGAGTATCAAAAGCTGATTAATGGAGTTAAAATACTCATTAACGAGTATCAAAAGCTGATTAATAGAGTTCAAATACTCATTAATGAAGTTCAAAGGCTCATTAATGAAGTTCAAAGGCTCATTAATGAAGTTCAAAGGCTCATTAATGAACATCAAAGACTTATTAATGGAGTTAAAAGACTCATTAATGAGTATCAAAGACTTAAGAACCAGACACAGCTTTAGTAGGTCTACCTTTAATAGCCTTAAAGCGTTCGCCTAACTGTTCAGCCACACTCTTTAAGCCTGGAGTCTTTTTCGATGCAGTCTTGACGTAATCATAAACAGTTAAACTCCCAGTCATAGCTTCACTACCAACAGCCATTAGGGTATCATCTACCTGTTCGGTTAGTTGTTTAATTGAAATTAAAAGCTCAGTCAACACATTGGCTAATTGATAATCCCGAACAAGTTCATCAACATCAAAAGTGGCTGGCAAAATTTCGCGGTTAGACTGAGCAGCCGTGATACTATTGTTCACAAAAGCTAGGCTCTTATCGCCCATTTTGACTAACTTGCGCCGTTCCTCAGTACTGAGAGTAACTAAAAAGGGAAGCTTTTGTTGGATTTTTTGCAGTGCAGCTTTAATTTCTTGGATATCTTGTGGTGAAAGCGAGTCTGTAATATTTTGATAAGCCATCGTATATTTACCTTGGGAGTTGTAATGATGAAGTAGCAATAGTTGCTAAGTGTATGATTCCCATTGGTAAGAGCGATCGCACATCATAACCTATTTATTTATCTGTTTTAGCGCCGATGCTGAGGGATATTGACCAGATTCTATTAAAGCTTGTCGCTCTACAAGCCTTTCATCGCTGTTAAAATCTAGGATGCGTGCGGTGACTTCTCCAATTTCTGTTTGATATTGAATTAAAGCCTCATCTAGTCGAAAATGGTCACCCCAAAAGTCTCTGCGTGGGTTAAAAAACCGCACAAGTTCGCCCGTTTGCCAATTAATTGAGCCTAAATCCGTCCCTTTTTGCAGGTTACAGAAAATACAGGCATAGCAGAGATTATCTGCTGTTGTAGCGCCGCCGTGTTTAACGCTGATGATGTGGTCAACTTGACAACCAGAGGATCTATCTACCTCAGAAACGAGACAGTATTCACAAATATGCTCGGCGCGATCGGCAACTAAACGCCGCAGTTCTGCATTAATATATGGACGAGACATTTTGAATACTTACTGAGGGTTAATGTATGTACGAGCTTTTGCTTTTGCCAAAGTCATAATATGCTCTAGCGTCAGGAAATAATCTAACTCTCGCTGGTCACTTCCAGTAAGACCTTCAGTTTTTGCGCGGTAAACGAGATCCTCCAAACGTTCTTTGGTGGCATCTGAGAGTTTGAAATCGATAACGCTTTGGGGAGTGGTTCCAGCAGCAATAAACTCTATAATTTCGTCGTAGACTTTGGCTGTATTTACAGATGTGTTCATAAATTACCTCTTTAATTTCTAAATTTTATGCAACTTCCAAAGATTTTCCTAGCGTCTTAGGTTCTGGGAGGGGTTCACCATCAGCCAAAGATGATTCAATTAGCATTTCTAAAACTTCTTGAGCATTTTTAAAAGCTTCTTCATAAGTCTCTCCGTGAGTGTGACAAAATTCTCCCCATTCAGGAAGACTGACAACAAAACACTCATCTTCATCAGACCACTGAATAATTATTGTGTAGCGAGAATACATTCTTTTTCTTCCTCTTGAGCATTTTTAATTTCTTCTAATCTTTGAAGTGCATTATTAATGTCTTTTTCTTGGTAGGCTTTAGCATCACTTCCGTCTTTACCTGATATAGTAACCTCCCAGGTAAAAGATGATGATACCAATTAGTGTGGCTACCTTTACCACTACGCGAGGTAAACCCTGCTTGCAGCAATAAGCTTTTGAGTTCTCTGATTTTCTTAGGCATAGCCTCTGTTTACATTTCCACTCCTCTGATTTACCAATACTCTCTTTGCTTATCTATGCAACTTCCAAAGATTTTCCTAACGTTTTAGCCTCTGGTAGAGGTTCACCATCAGCCAGGGATGATTCAATCAGCATTTCTAAAACTTCCTGAGCATTTTTAAGAGCTGATTCGTAAGTCTCTCCGTGAGTGCAAGGCTGTATTATATGCGTAAACTCAGGTAGCAAAACCACATAACATTGGTCTTTTTCTGACCATTGAATCACGATTGTATATTTCATTCTTCTGAAACATAATTACGAATTACGAATTATTAAACTCCAGTTTTTTACCCGACCTTCAGCAATATCTTTTTTACCTCTTTCAAAGGATTCAATAAATCCAGGGATATCAAGTAACTCTTGAGTAGCATCTTCACTCTCCTGATCTGCCAGATATGATAAAAAATCAGCAATCAGGTGTAGGCGTTCTAAAGATAATACATCTAGATATTGGTTTATTTGCTAACGAACGTCTGTGTTGTTCATAATTTTTAGTCAATCTTTTATTCTTGACTTTGAGAATCTTGCTTGCTTTGATTTGCTTGCTCAATGCGTTGCCTAATTGCTTCTTCTGCAATGCKAATATTTTCTTCTATTGGCGTACCGTCTTCAGCTACCATTGGCCCGTACCATGTTGCTTCTGAATCAGGAGTGCGGCGGTCATACAAAATACGCAAAGGCTCGACATCTTCCCGGTGTGCAAGTGCGTAAGCTATTAGTTCTTTGTTAGTCATTGCTTCAAAATTCGGTCGCATTTAAAAACCTCCAGTTTCCATTAGCGGGTACAATGATTTGGAGTTCTTCATTGACAAAAATAAATGCAACTCCGGTTTGGTCATCAAAGCGAAATAGCTCAATACTCCGATAGGTATTAGATAACATCTGGCAGACACGTAGACAGGCTATAGCTTGTGCGTATGTTGGGTAAATCGTCTGTTCCTCAATTGTGACATGGATAATAGTAAGCCTTTCTTTTGCGGTTTCTACTGTGAATAGTAAATCAGCTTATATTTACCCTTCCCACTGCTTTAACTTCTTCTGAGCAAATTCCCGCACTTGCTCATCTGGGTCATTCTCTGTGCGATCGCGCAACAGTGGTAAAGTCTGAGGATGCTGAGGAAATTGCTTGATAATTATCTCCAGTGCAATGCGCCGAGGATTAGTTTCATCCTCTTCCTCGCGTTCAAAGGGGTCATTAATAGCGCAGTTGTGGTAGATGTCAAACAACTCAGGCTGATATTTAAAGTATTTAGCTAATTCTTGGACTGCTACACGTCGCACATACCAGTTATCATCCTGGGTAGCGCGTTCTTTGAGGATGGATTTGGTGTCGGGGTCATCTTTGAAGTGATTCGCTAATTCTTGAACTGCTGCACCTCGAACATCACTGTCATGATCCTGGGTAGCGCGTTCTTTGAGCCAGGTTTTTGTGTTAAGAGATTGTTGCTTGATCGTTGTAATTGCTGTGACTGCTTCAGTGCAAATTTCCTCAAGAAACTCCTCAAGAAACTGATGAGTTTCTTCTTTATCGTAATAGAGGTCTTGATCGTGGTACCAGGGGCGATATTTAGTTAAGTATTTAAGCTTGTCAAATAAATTATTAACCGTTGACGCAATCGCCGAGCGATTTCTCACCTCTAGAAGACACTTAGCCGCTAAAAGGAGATTGACAAACTTTTCCTCTTCGCCATCTTGCGCCATTAAATAATCAAGAATTTCACCAACAAATCTTGGCTCAATCATTCCCGCAATTAACAGCAACACTTCATGCCAACTTTCATCTTGCCAGTGTTTGCCAAAAACTTCATTCTTAAGTTCCTCAATAGTTAGCGTTTGCGTTTCTTTAAACTGCCAGACAAACTCCCAAGCACAGAAATATTCTAAAAATGTCCGATGCACAAAAGCATAATAATCCGCACCCAGGAAACATAACATAAAGTTGCGAGTCCGCAGTTGATTAATCATCACCCGCGCCGCTTCTCTGGGTTTATCAAATTCTATGGTTTTKAGATAATCAGTCAGAACTTTGACTAAATCATTTTCATTAATCAAATTCCCAGCCAAACCTTTATCACCAGTTTGCATCAGATAAGCAACCTGACGCAGCATCGCTTGCTTATCTTTATAATCAATCGTCTTGGGATCTAACCTCTGATCTTCTGTCAAAGCGCGTTCCACATCCCATTGATGTAGCAGTACCCGCGATGCTTGATTATAAAGTTCGGCTCTATCTCTTGGTAGCTCTTGATTCCGATTTAGAATCGCCATCATCGTCAACAGCAGAGGATTTCCCGCCAATTCTGCAATAGCTTTGGAAGCTGCAATTCCTCTTTGTAGCCGTTCCCGTTTTCTCACTTTTTCTGCTGTATCGGTAAAAGTTAACTCATGCCAACGGTAGATAAAATCCTGAATTTGTTCTGAGTCTAAATCTTGTAAGATAAAGTGGCGAAACTCAGCATCACGCAATCGTTGCGGTTTATAGCCAATAATCCGAGAAGTGATAATTACCTGCACATCAGGATAGTCATTAGTAAAGCGATGAATATCAGTAATTACATCTTCTCGCTTACCAGGGTCAAAGACCTCATCCAAACCATCAAACATCACTAAAGCATTACCAGCTTTTAATTCTTTATCTAGTTCAAGCTGATTGAGATGATGAATTGCACCACTACATTGATGGAAGAATTCGAGAAAATTATTGCACTCTTTATCTTCTCGTCGCCGCATATAAGTGCGTAATTCAATTAGCAACGGAATTGGTAATGAGATAACATTATCCAGTGGAGACTCTGCCCAACTCAAAGCCAGAAATTGCAACAAAGTAGACTTCCCGGAACCAGGATCGCCTAAAATCACAAAATTTTTATAATCTTGCTTTTTATTGACAACATCTAAAACTGAACGTATCGGCTGTTCAAAATAAACTCTTTTGTGGCGTTCTAATTCTTCTAATTCAACAGCTTCTACTTGGTCACTTTCTCGCAGCCGTCTAAGATGTTCTTTAGGTAGTTCGTGAACTTGTGGTAAAACTTGATGAGCTTCGCGGACATTTTGAGCAGTAAAAATCCGCCATAATTTGAGTTCGTTATAGGCATAGCCGCTAGTATCTAAACTATCTAACTTGAGATTGCCATAGTGTTCGCGGATTCCTTCTTGATATTTAGTTAAATTAAAATTTACAATAACACCAGTAATCTCTTTTGTATTTGTTTCTATATTAGATAACTTTTGCAATTCTAAGATATGGTGTAATTCTTCGGAATCTAAAAGAAGTTCTTGGACTTGTGTAAAATACTGTTCTGTAATAGATTGCCAGTTAAACTTAGGTGGTAAAGGTTTGAGTTGCAGACTCTTCCAACTATCTTCTAGCTTTTTAGCATCCAGAGATTCACAATTAATATTAAAAGCCTGACCAAGAATTTCTATAACTGACTTATCGCTGAGAAATTTCTGGATATCTTGAGTGTAATCTTTAATTTCATTTTCACTAAGTTTGCAACGAACCTTTAACTGCTGCTGCACTAGTTGTAAAAACTCCTTTAATGCTTTACCAGCAGCAATTTCTATATCTTCCTTCTTAAGCTTCTGGACAATCCTGCCGGGGATGCCTTTCAATAAATCTTTAGCCCAATCTTTAGCAGCATCTTTGGCTAAATCTTCGAGAATGGGTTTAAAAATCAACCCAGCAGCTTGTGTTACACCCCAAAAAGCTAACCAGTTCAGCATAATACTCGCGTCTGTGGAGAGTTTGATTACGAGTATATACACTAGCTTGACTAATGTTTCCGAATTTCAGGGTTATTGCAGAAATAAACCTTTCGTCAGAAGGTACGATGCTTTGCAGCAGTCTTAGCTGTAATTATTCTTCTGTTGCTGGATTCTTTGAGCGATCGCATGACTAAACTAGTAAGTGCTGAGTTGGCACTCTTGAGTCTTATTGCTCCACAATCAAGATTATCTGGATGTATGGCGATCGCAATTTTCTCTACTACACGCTCACTCTGGCTATAACCATCAGCTGCCGCTAATTCTTATAATGGATATTTGCAAGCTGATTACTGCATTTACTAGCTTCAAGCAATTCTTTGAGAAAAACCAAGTCTTTTTAGCTTTTTGACTGCCAAGAAAGGCTGTTAACATGCTTTTAATAATTATTCGTATATTTATTTACAATACAATTAATTTTTGCTACTAAAAAGTTTTCAGTATAAAATTTATATTGGAAAGAGCGATCGCAGATTTTTTCTAAATTTCAGTATATTAAAGTGTATTATACGAAAACTACAGCACTAACAATAACGCTCCTACACTTAATTCATTCTTATAAAGACATTTAAAAGTAATGTTAGTTGTAACACAGTGTTTTCCTTATGTAACTTACAAAGACTTTCTTAACATTTTTAGCTTTAGTAGAGTTTTACCCTCCATTACGGGAACTTACTCTAAGTAAATTCCCCCAGTTACTCATTTGGGTAATTCTCTGTTATGTAGCACAATAATGGTTAAGATTTATATAAATAGAGAAATACACCTAAAGAAATATTTGCAAAAATAATTCCTACTGAGTAAGCTTTGTTGGAGCTATCGAAAAATCGATTAGCTGACAGTTGTGTGTAATATAGACTACTACAAGGCTAGAAGGAAGTTCAAAATGGGTGTGTTTACTCTAAATTCAACACAGATGCTCAGACGCATACTATCTGCATCGTTAGTTAGTTTGATTCCCTCAGTTATTGGTCTGATATCCTTAGAGGTTTTTCCTAAAGCAGCGTTAAGCGAACCCTCAGCCGCATCTGTTCAAACTCAGGTGAAAGTGCCTAGTTCAATGAGCTATAAGCCCTTTAATACCAGCCGTTACTTGAAGGTACCGCCTAACTTCTCCATCTCTGTTTACGCTCGTATAAACCAAGCTCGGTTTATGGCAGTTGCTCCCAATGGGGATCTCTTAGTATCACAACCGAGTACAGGCAAAGTGTTAATTGTGCGGCCAAATGGCAGCAAAGACCCAATTATTTCTAACTTCGTCGTGGGTCTACGCAAACCACACGACATTGTGTTTCATACGATTGACAAGACCACATACGTTTATATCTCAGAGACTAATCAAATTAACCGTTTCACCTACAAATCTGGAGACCTAATCGGCAAAAATCGTCAAATCGTTGTAACTGGCTTACCAGACAGCAGCACACGCGAACTCAAAGGTGCTTACGGTCACGAACTAAAAAATATTGCACTTGATAGCAATCACAAACTATACGTGTCCATCGCCTCCACATGCAATGCTTGCAAGGAAGATACTGTCAGTTACCCACGGCGGGGTGCGATTTACCAGTACAACGCTAATGGAACCAATCAGCGGCTTTTTGCCCAAGGTTTACGTAATGCTGAAGGATTAGCATTCGTCCCTGGCACAAACGATCTCTGGGTGTCGGTTAATAACCGAGACAATATCGCCTATCCCTTCAAGGACAGTACTGGCAATTACGGTAGAGTTATCCCCTCCTACGTGGACAACCATCCGCCAGAAGAGTTTACACGAGTCCGAGATGGCGGTAACTACGGTTGGCCATTCTGCAACCCCAATCCTGACACCTCAACAGGCTATTACAATATGCCGTTTGACCGCGACTATCAATTCAATGCTAATGGAAGTGTTAATTRCAATGCGATGGATAGGATTTTCAAAGGTATCCAGGCGCATTCGGCTCCGTTAGGACTAACTTTCTTACAAAATACGAACTTTCCCAGCTTATACTCAAATGGAGTAGTCATGGCTCTGCACGGCTCATGGAATCGGCAGAAGAAAACGGGCTACAAAATAATTTACTTTTCCTGGAACAGTAACAGAAACCTCCCACAGACTCAGATAGATTTAGTCAGCGGTTGGCTAGTTCCACAAACGCAAGAAGTCTGGGGGCGACCCGTAGATATGGTAGTTGATCGCCAAGGTAATTTGTTAATTTCGGATGACTACAGTGGTACCATCTATAAACTCTCCTACACACAGTGACAACAGCTTAAGCTCACTGTTAACTGTTAACGCTGATTAATCAGCACACCCCAAGTCTGCGTTTTCAACTACACCATTGCTCCAGAGACAGCAAAGCTTTGAATAACAGCATTTTGGCTGAAATCCAAAGCTTTGCTAGTAATCTCTCCTGATATTGGGACTAATAATTAACTGGAAACTGCGATCGCAATTTTCCCCACTGCACGCCCAATTTCACTATAAGCATGAGCCGCCGCTAATTCTTGTAAGGGATATGTGCGAGCAATTACTGCACGAATTTTACCAGCTTCAATCAATTCTTTGAGATAGAGCAAGTCTTTAGCATTCGGCTTCTCAAACACCAATTTAGCTTTTTGACCGGGAATCAAGGCTGTTAAGACGCTCTGGACAACGGTTTCAGGACTGGGTAGGGTAGTGATATAAACGCCGTTAGGTTTGAGGACTTTTTTGGTTTGAGAGAGCGATCGCTTACCTACTGCATCAAAAATAATATCGTACTGCATTGTGTCTTTAGTGAAATCTTGCTGCGTATAATCAATCACGCGGTCTGCTCCTAAAGATTTCACCAAATCCAAGTTTTTAGAACTGCTAACTCCTGTCACCACCGCGCCTAAAGCAGACGCAATTTGCACTGCAAAACTCCCCACACCCCCCGCAGCGCCATTAATTAAAACATTTTGTCCTGTTTGAATATTTCCTGTATCTCGCAGCGCTTGTAGAGCCGTAAGTGCTGCTAGAGGTACAGCCGCAGCTTCTTCATTAGACAGATTCCTTGGTTTGAGCGTCGCCAAGTTTTCTGGGATAGCAGCAAATTCTGCATAACCTCCTCCAGGGAAGCTAGTACTGCCATAAATAGCATCTCCTACTTGAAAGCGCGTCACTTGGGAGCCAACTTCTACCACATCTCCCGCCACATCAAACCCTAAAATCTTCGGAAACTTGCTTCCTGTAAGTAAACTCAACATTCCTTGGCGGATTTTCCAATCAATGGGGTTAACGCTACTAGCACGAACTTTCACGAGTAACTGCGTTGGCTGAATTTTCGGCTGTTCCACATCTTCGTACTGCAATACTTGGACACCGCCATACCGATGGATAACCACTGCTTTCATTGCATTCCTCCTGCTACCCTGTTTTCGTGAATCAACTCAGACAGCTGATGAATACAGTGTAGCGATGTCTATGACGGGCTGGAATTCACAAGGAACATATCGTTCTGGGGTTTCGTCCACCAGAGTTAAGACCCTACACAGGTTATGCAATTGCTTGAGAAATGATGCCAAGTTTGTAGGGAACAATTAAGAAAATTCATTGCGATCGCTAAGTCATGTTAGATTTGAGTTGATTGTTTGCTCAAAACACAAAATCCAAGAGCAGCAACAACAATTTTTCCAGCATCTCCTCATCTGGGAATTAAAAAAAGGAGCTAAAAGCTAAAATTTTTGCAAAATATGTGCATTAACACATCTGTTTCCATCGGACTATATGGCTTACCAGCTAAAACTTAGAGGCGTAATTGAATATGATTGCCAAAGTAAAAATTAAAAAAAGATAAACTGCATTTTTAGCTTCAAAAAAATGATATGTTGGATACAGAATTGAATTTCGCACGTATCTGGAGTAGTACGACGTAGCCTACTCCAGTTTTTACCCCAAATCCTTTGTCTTTTGTTGCTTTTGACTGGATTTGAGGGCAATCTGAGTACACATTTAAATAACTAAAACCCAGTTTCAAGTAAGTTAAACTCCTTGCTAGGATGAGGTTTTGGCTGAGTACAAAGAAATCCTGAACCCCCATCTATAAATACTAGAACCCCGACCAAAAAATACTAGAACCCCTACCCAGAAAAAAAATTTCTAATTCTTGTAATACTGAAAGAATTAGGGTTTTTCTGATTTGAGTACAAGCTTAATAAATCCAATAAATTCTATCCTAGATAGACGCAAAGTTTAGCTTGGAGACGGCTGATATAAATCTTATATCGCCAATTACTTAACGCTCCTACACAAATTAGAAGCCAAGAGTAAGTGGAGGGATGACATAGCACCATGCCTCTAGTGAATAGAAGTCGCAGCTCAGGGCACAAATTCTACCCAAGAACCGAACGTTGACACACCAGCTGAACATCTGAAGATTCATCGCCTGCCTTGACAACAAGTCGCTCAAATCCAAGCGTTTGCAGGCAGTGTCCAAGCCGTGACTTCAATTCCTGGGCATAGAGAGTAGCAACATCTCCCACAGTGGCAGCCAAGTCCACCGACCTTTTGCGAAATTCAATGACATCACCGTCTACACGACTCCTCAACTCCAACGCTACGGAATCGACAACCCAAGCAAAATCAGGTGGTTGCGGCTGCGACAGCAGTACCACCGTGGAAATGGACGAAAAGCTCCAAGAGCGGATTGCCAAACATCCTTGCTACAGCGAAGACGCTCATCACCACTACGCCCGGATGCACGTTGCTGTTGCTCCAGCCTGCAACATTCAATGCAACTATTGCAACCGCAAATATGACTGCGCTAACGAAAGCCGTCCTGGAGTAGTTAGCGAGTTGCTAACCCCAGAACAAGCAGCACATAAAGCTTTGGTTATTGGCGGCAAGATTCCTCAAATGACAGTTGTGGGAATTGCCGGCCCTGGCGATCCACTAGCGAACCCCGATAAGACTTTCCGTACATTTGAGTTGATTGCAGAGCAAGCACCAGATATTAAGCTGTGCTTATCAACCAATGGTTTAATGCTGCCCGAATACATTGATCGCATTAAACAATTAAATATAGATCATGTTACGATCACCATTAACATGGTAGATCCAGAGATCGGTGCTAAGATTTATCCTTGGGTTCACTACAAGCGCAAGCGTTACAGAGGTCTAGAAGGCGCAAAGATTCTTCACGAAAGACAGATGGAAGGATTACAAGCCCTCAAAGATGCTGACATCTTGTGCAAAGTCAACTCTGTGATGATTCCTGGAATTAACGACCAGCACTTAATTGAAGTAAATCGAGTCATTCGGGAAAAAGGTGCATTCTTGCACAACATTATGCCATTGATTTCTGCACCAGAACATGGCACACACTTCGGTTTAATCGGTCAACGCGGCCCCACACCAAAAGAACTCAAAGAAGTTCAAGACAATTGCTCTGGTAACATGAAAATGATGCGTCACTGTCGTCAGTGCCGCGCCGATGCAGTCGGATTATTAGGAGAAGACCGCAGTCAAGAATTTTCCAAAGAGAAATTCTTGGAAATGACTCCAGAATATGACATGGAGAAACGCCAAGAAGTTCACGAAGGCATTGAGAAGTTTAAAGAAGAAATTAAAGCAGCCAAAAACAAGGCGTTAACCAAAAAGAAATTTGCCAACAGTCCTAAAGTCCTAGTTGCAGTAGCAACCAAAGGTGGCGGCTTGGTTAACCAGCACTTCGGTCATGCCAAAGAATTCCAAATTTACGAAGTGGATGGCAGCGAAGTTCGGTTTGTTGGTCACCGCAAAATTGACCAATACTGCCAAGGTGGATACGGCGAGGAAGCTTCTTTTGAGCATATAATGAAGGCGATCGCAGATTGTAAAGCAGTTTTAGTCTCCAAGATTGGTAACTGTCCTCAAGAAAAATTGCAAGAAGCTGGAATACAGACTGTTGAAGCTTACGACGTGATTGAAAAGGTTGCTTTGGACTTTTACGAGCAATACGTTAAGGAATTAGGAAATAAGGAATAGGGAATAGGGAGTAGGGAATTTCAATATTTACCACTCACTACTCCCCATTCCTCACTCACCACTCCCCATGTTTAAAAATGGAGAATAATCATGGCTTACAAAATTATTACTAGCCAGTGTATTTCCTGCAATCTCTGTCTATCTGTATGTCCCACAAATGCAGTTAAAGTGGTTGACGGACAACACTGGATTGACCCTGAACTTTGTACAAACTGTGTTGGTAGCATTCATACCGTGCCTCAGTGTAAAGCTGGTTGTCCCACCTGCGACGGTTGTGTTAAGCAGCCTAGCGATTACTGGGAAGGGTGGTTTGCTAATTACAATCGCGTAGTTGCAAAATTAACAAATAAACAAGATTATTGGGAGGGTTGGTTTAACAACTATGCTCAAAAATACTCAAATCAGTTGCAAAAACGTCAATCCCAAACAGTACCAGCAGAAGTCTAATTAAACCTAAATGTTTAAAATGCAAAGGTTAAAGGGTAAAAGTTAAAAAGCATTAATAATTATTCACCCTTCCCTTACTTCCACTTCCTCTTCCCCTTCCAAAATAACTATGCAAAATAACTGCATCTATCTCGATAATAATGCCACCACTAAGGTAGACCCAGAAGTTATAGAGGTAATGCTACCTTACCTCACAGATTATTACGGTAATCCCTCCAGTATGCATACCTTTGGTGGGCAAGTCGGTAAAGCAGTAAGAACAGCAAGAGAACAACTTGCAGCCCTTTTGGGAGCCGATGAGTCAGAAATTGTCTACACCAGTTGTGGTACTGAAGGAGATAACGCCGCAATTCGAGCCGCACTGTTAGCGCAACCCGAAAAGCGACATATCGTCACCACCCAAGTTGAACATCCAGCAGTACTCAATGTCTGCAAACAATTGGAAACCCAAGGTTACAGTGTTACCTATCTTTCAGTTAATCATCAAGGGCAGTTGGATCTAGATGAGCTAGAAGCCTCCTTGACAGGTAACACCGCCTTGGTGACAATTATGTATGCTAATAACGAAACCGGCACGGTTTTCCCGATTGAGCAAATTGGGTTACGGGTGAAAGAATACGGCGCTATCTTCCACGTAGATGCAGTGCAAGCAGTGGGAAAAATTCCCTTAAATATGAAGACCAGCACCGTAGATATGTTAACCCTGTCTGGTCACAAGCTGCATGGCCCTAAAGGAATTGGTGCTTTGTATATTCGGCGTGGGGTTCGGTTCCGTCCCTTTATTCTTGGGGGACACCAAGAACGCGGCCGTAGGGCAGGAACAGAGAATGTTCCAGGAATTATTGCCTTGGGCAAAGCTGCTCAACTAGAACTGTTACACTTAGAAGAAGCGACCACAAGAGAAAGAAGGCTGCGCGATCGCCTCGAACAAACTTTACTTGCTAAAATTCCCGATTGTGTAGTCAATGGTGACGTTACGCAGAGATTGCCAAACACCACAAATATCGGCTTCAAGTACATCGAAGGTGAAGCAATTCTACTGTTATTGAACAAATTCGGTATCTGTGCATCATCCGGTTCTGCTTGTACCTCCGGTTCTCTGGAACCCTCCCACGTCCTGCGGGCAATGGGCTTACCATACACAACTTTGCACGGTTCCATCCGCTTCAGTCTTTGTCGCTACACTACAGAAGCCGAAATTGAGCAAGTGATAGAGGTAATGCCCAGTATTGTAGAACGTTTACGCGCTCTCTCACCCTTCAAAAATGATAATGCAGGTTGGTTGCAAGGACAAGAACAAGCACTGGCGCACCGCTAGGGACTGGGGACTGGAGACTGGGTACTAGGAACTAGGGAAGAATTTTCCCAATACCCAATACCCAATCCCCACTACCCAATCCCCAGTACCCAATCCTTAATCTAAAATCCAAAATCTAAAATCTAAAATTCATTATGTGGGACTACACTGATAAAGTATTAGAACTGTTTTACGATCCCAAGAATCAGGGAGAAATTGAAGAAACGGGCGAAACTGGAGTTAAGGTTGCAACAGGAGAAATCGGTAGCATTGCTTGCGGTGATGCTCTGAGATTGCACCTGAAAGTGGAAGTAGAATCTGATAAGATTCTAGATGCTCGTTTTCAAACCTTTGGCTGCACTAGTGCGATCGCATCTTCTAGTGCATTAACCGAAATGATCAAAGGTTTAACCTTAGATGAAGCTTTAAAAGTTTCCAACAGAGACATTGCAGATTACCTGGGTGGATTGCCAGAAGCGAAGATGCACTGCTCTGTCATGGGACAAGAAGCGCTAGAAGCCGCTATTTATAATTATCGTGGCATTCCTCTAGCTACCCACGATGACGATGATGAAGGCGCGTTAGTTTGTAGTTGCTTCGGCATTAGTGAGTCTAAGATTCGTCGCGTGATTCTAGAAAATAATCTCACTGATGCTGAACAAGTAACAAATTATGTGAAAGCTGGTGGCGGATGCGGTTCCTGTTTGGCGAATATTGATGATATTATTAGATCAGTGCAACAGGAATCCGCCGCACCCAATCTCAACAATTACGGCGTAAAAGTTGCCACAGAAATTGTCACCTCTAAGCAACAAGCGCTAACCAACGTGCAGAAGATTGCTCTAATTCAAAAAGTTTTGGATGAAGAAGTCAGACCCGTTCTGATTGCAGACGGGGGAGACGTAGAACTCTATGATGTAGAAGGCGATCGCGTTAAAGTTGTGCTGCAAGGTGCTTGCGGTTCCTGTTCTAGTAGTACAGCAACTCTAAAAATTGCGATCGAAGCCAGACTACAAGATCGTGTCAGCAAGAGCCTTGTGGTCGAAGCAGTTTAGGAATTGCTGTAGGACTTAACGCACTCTACAAATACACCTTAATATGCATTCAGCTAGGAACAGAAAGTAGGATTTGAACCGAATCATTATCTCCACTCAATGCTTCATACCAATTCTTTCTTAATTACGAACTACGTATTACGAATTACGAATTGGTATTAGTCCTACCACTATTACAGCTAACAGCATATAGGCTTCATAGATTAAGCGCCTAAAAAGCAAATTTCATCATCCAACTCGCTTCAAAGGAACAGGATATGAGCACATTGTACGACAAACTTGGTGGACAACCAGCTATTGAACAAATAGTAGATGAACTCCACAAACGCATTGCTACAGACAGCCTCCTCAATCCCATTTTTGCTGGTACAGATATGGCCAAGCAACGTAATCATCTAGTTGCTTTCCTAGCTGAGATTTTTGAGGGGCCAAAGCAATACGCCGGTCGTCCAATGGACAAAACCCACGCAGGATTGAATTTACAACAACAACACTTCGATGAGATTGCCAAGCTTTTAGGTGAATCAATGGCTGTGCGTGGAGAGTCACCAGAAGATACCAAAGCTGCACTAGAGCGCGTCTCAAATTTCAAGGGTGCTATTTTGAACAAGTAATAGGACTTATGCATTGATTGTTGACAAATAACAACATCAAGTCCTATTGAGTCTTGCAAGCTGAAACACATTATGACGTATTTGTAAATTACGTAAGCTCTTAGTCATTAGTCATTTGACTAATGACTAGAGACAAAAAGAAAACAAAAAAGACAAACAAAAATTTAACGAGGAAACATATGTACTTGCTTTCAATAATTTTAGCTGTAGAGCGATCGCCCCCAGCAGGCATTTATGCCAACGCTACCAACGATGCTCTACACGCGCTCACTACTGTCGCTCAACTGGCGTGAACGCAACAGACAAAGGCTGCATACCCACCAACCAACCAATTGCAGGAATAACACGAACCATGACTGATGAAAATATTAGACAGATAGCTTTCTACGGTAAGGGCGGTATCGGTAAATCTACCACCTCTCAAAATACCTTGGCAGCTATGGCAGAAATGGGTCAACGCATCCTCATCGTCGGTTGCGACCCTAAAGCTGACTCGACCCGTTTGATGCTGCACAGCAAGGCTCAAACAACCGTTCTTCACCTCGCCGCAGAACGTGGTGCAGTAGAAGATATCGAAATCGAAGAAGTAATGCTGACCGGTTTCCGTAACGTTCGTTGCGTAGAATCTGGTGGTCCAGAACCCGGTGTAGGTTGTGCTGGTCGTGGTATTATCACCGCCATCAACTTCTTAGAAGAAAATGGTGCTTACCAAGACCTAGACTTCGTATCTTACGACGTATTGGGTGACGTTGTGTGTGGTGGTTTCGCTATGCCTATCCGCGAAGGTAAGGCACAAGAAATCTACATCGTCACATCTGGTGAAATGATGGCGATGTACGCTGCTAACAACATCGCTCGTGGTGTTCTTAAGTATGCTCACACAGGTGGCGTGCGTTTGGGTGGTCTGATTTGTAACAGCCGTAAAACTGACCGGGAACACGAACTTATCGAAACCTTGGCAAAACGGTTGAACACCCAAATGATTCACTTCGTACCCCGTGACAACATTGTTCAACACGCAGAATTGCGTCGGATGACTGTTAACGAGTACGCACCAGAAAGCAACCAAGCTAACGAATATCGGACATTAGCTACCAAAATCATCAACAACAAAAATCTGGCTATTCCTACACCTATCGAAATGGAAGAATTAGAAGACTTGTTGATTGAATTCGGTATTCTCGAAAGCGAGGAAAATGCTGCCAAGTTGGTTGGTAAGACTGCTGAAGAAGCTCCTGTAGCATAAGTCGCTGCTAAGAAATAATGCTTTAGTAGAAGGAAAAAGGAAGAGTTCTCTATCTTACTTTTGACCTTTGAGGCTCTGTCTTTATCTCCCCCCTAACCTTAGAGGGGACTCCTAGTCCCCCTATGCCCCATCCTTACAAGTCACAGAGGCTAAATATGACACCTCCAGAAAATCAAAACATTATCCAAGAAAGAAAAGAGCTAATTAAAGAAGTTCTCAGCGCTTACCCAGAAAAAGCTGCTAAAAAGCGGGAAAAGCATTTAAACGTATACGAAGAAGGTAAGTCCGATTGCGGCGTTAAGTCTAACATTAAATCTCTTCCTGGGGTCATGACTGCTCGTGGTTGTGCTTACGCTGGTTCTAAAGGTGTGGTTTGGGGTCCTATTAAGGACATGATCCACATCAGCCACGGGCCTGTAGGTTGCGGTTACTGGTCTTGGTCTGGTCGTCGTAACTACTACATCGGCACCACAGGTATTGACACCTTTGGTACCATGCACTTCACCTCTGACTTCCAAGAACGAGATATCGTCTTCGGTGGTGACAAAAAACTCGTTAAGCTGATCGAAGAACTTGATGTACTTTTCCCCCTCAACCGTGGTGTTTCCATTCAATCTGAATGCCCCATCGGTCTAATTGGGGATGACATCGAAGCTGTTGCTCGTAAGACATCGAAGGAAATTGGCAAACCAGTTGTTCCCGTGCGTTGCGAAGGCTTCCGGGGTGTTTCCCAATCTTTGGGTCACCACATTGCTAACGACATGGTGCGTGACTGGGTATTCACCAGAGCCGACAAGGCTAAGAAAGACGGTACACTCCAGTTTGAAGGTACTCCTTATGATGTAGCCATTATCGGTGACTACAACATCGGTGGTGATGCTTGGGCGAGCCGGATTCTGTTAGAAGAACTGGGCTTGCGCGTAGTTGCTCAGTGGTCTGGTGATGGCACCATCAACGAAATGTTGATGACACCGAACGTGAAGATGAACTTGATTCACTGCTACCGTTCGATGAACTACATCAGCCGTCACATGGAAGAAGCTTATGGTATACCCTGTACGAAGTATGATTTAATAGTCTTTGATACCGAGATTTAGTCCACGTCTAACTTTGCTCAACTTAAACATTGTTCTAAATGGACTAAATTTTAAGACACATTTAAGACACAATGGAAAGCAAGGCACAGGACGTTTTTGAGGATTTCACTCCGCCAGCATCTACCGATGGCAGCTATCTAGGAACGCAGAAACACATGAAGGCTACTCGGCAGCATTTGGTACGCAAGTTTGAGAAAGGTTTGGCAGACACTAAAGCTCGGCTCAAAGCCGCTAAAGTGAAGGTGGGTTTGGTCGTGGCACGGGAAACTATTCAGTTGCAAGCATCCCTACCAATCAAACCCGGCGATCGCGACATAAAAGGACTTGGTTTTAAGCAGTACAAAATTTCGCTAAATATCCCTGCAAGCTTGGACGGGTTGAAAACAGCAGAGGAGGAGGCAAACGAGCTAGGCAAGCTGATGGCCCGTAAACAGTTTGAATGGACTGACAAATATTTGGGTAAGACAGTTAGGGACGCTAAAAAATTTCAAACAGTTGATGAGGCTTTGAAAGAGTTTGAGACTGAGTATTTTAAAACACGCAAATTAACAGAAAAAAGTAAGCACACCTTTTTCTATTACAAGAACTATTTACGACGGCTAATTGGGTTAGATACTTTATTGACTCAATCTGAGATTGATAAAAAGCTTGCAGACTTAACGAGTGATTCAGCTAAATACAGCGCTATTAAATCGTTGAAAGTTCTAAAGTCAACTCTTAATCTAACTAGTTTCACCCTCGAAAAATTTAGAGCTACACAACCCAAAAGTCAGGCTAGAGACATCCCTAGTGATGAGGATATCATCAAATACCATGAATCTTTTCATCAGTATTCATTGACTAGAAGCCTAACAATTAAAAAAAATTGTTTAGACAGTTGGAAGATGTGGCAGTGGGTGTATGGAATGCTTGCTACTTATGGACTACGCCCAAGAGAACTGTTTGTAAATCCTGAAATTGATTGGTGGTTGAGTTCTGAAAATAAAGATAATACATGGAAGGTTCACCCAAATACTAAGACTGGTTACAGAGAAGCTTTACCGCTACATCCTGAATGGGTTTACTTGTTTGATTTAAAAAATGTAGAGTATTTGGAACTGTTAAAAGTTCAAACTGATGACAGAACCAGTTTTACAGATATCAACACTATTCGAATTAATTGTTCATCATGGTTTAGGCGCGTAAATATTCCGTTTACGCCCTATGACTTACGCCATGCTTGGGCGATTCGAGCGCATATTATGGGCATTCCAATTAAAGCTGCTGCTGACAATTTGGGGCATTCCGTTGAGATTCACACTGAGATTTATCAGAAGTGGTTCAGCCTGGAGAACCGGAAGAAGGTAATTAAGCAGGCAGTAGATAAAAAAGATGGCATTGATGCATTGAAGGAAGAGAATGCACGGCTCAGGGCTGAGGTGGAATATCTCAGGCAAGCTCTGGCACGGCATCAAATCATTGAGGTGTTGTCTAACTGACTGTTATCTTTTTGACTATTCTGTTAGAGAACGACTCTACAAATTAAGGTTGCTATTAAAATAAGCAACTTACAAAAATTATCATTGTATTAGCTGAAATTGGCTATTTTTAAGTGATTAAAACTTTTGTATGTAGTCGCTAAAAACCTTTATCAGAGCGCTATATAGCCGTCTACACCCAGAATTTTAGCGCCATTTGACTGTAGACATTGTAGACAATATGTATACAAATTAGTGGTGAGGTATTGAGCGTCATATGTGCCACAGGTGAGTGACTTAAGTCATGCAACACTCAACTGTAGACAAACTGTAGGTAAGGTGTAGACGCTCAAGTGTACGGGATGAGTTGCACTTGTTACCGGTTATAACCCGCCAATTGACGCCCGTGTTAGCTCCTTAATAAAAGCGTCAATCGCCTTTCCTGCCGTTGATTGCTTGCCTAATTTTAGCTTGTTGAGCGTGCGATCGCGGCTTAGGATTAACTCTTCATTGCTTTTTTGCCCGGTAGCGGCGCTATTCTCCTCTGCTACCGGGCTTTCAATTTTCCCCGCAGTTCCTCCAGTTGCGATCGCACTTCAGTTAAACTTGCTGCTAGACTCTCTTCTATACGTTTGTCTATC
Organism: Nostoc sp. PA-18-2419; assembly: GCF_005869855.1. Lineage (GTDB taxonomy): Bacteria > Cyanobacteriota > Cyanobacteriia > Cyanobacteriales > Nostocaceae > Nostoc. The sequence continues at coordinate 191,281 of NZ_SZNH01000001.1, forward strand.
AAGGCTTCAGTTTTGTCTAGACTCGGTGTCAGTATCTCTTCTATACGTTTGTCTATCAAGACTTCAATATTGTCTAGACTATAATTAGCGTTAAGGGTAGAAGAAGTAGAAAGTATCTTTTTTGCATCTAGACAATTATCAATGAACTGAAGAAGAACAGCCGAAGCCGTAGAGTCATTACTTGTTGCTAGTGCTTTGAATGATTCCCACTTTTCAGGCTCAATCCGAAAAGTGGCTAGTGTTTTATCTGCCATTTTATCTAGACTCTTGTCTATACTTCTTCGAGTCTATCTTATGTCTATACGTCTGTCTATCAATATCTTGAATTGAGTCTAGATAGAAGTCTATACTATGTCTATCAGAAATCATTCAGGGTTACAGCGAGTAAATCGTAGCGTCGTGTCGCTCCCTAATGCACTATTCACAGATGATGCATAAACGATCGTCTGTCCCAGAAAACTACTATTTTTCTCAAATCAAAATATACTTGTTTAACTCTGCCAGAGGGTAAAGCAGGAAGTCATGCCACCAAAATTATTTTCAATAGCACGAGTAACTGTACTGAATTTAGTAGGAGAATAACTTATCCAAATCTTTAAAATCATCAGCAGGAGAAGATTGGCTAGGGGAATACGCTGAAAACTGGCATCTTTTTTAAAACCGATAAACGCGATCGCCCCAAGGGTGATCCTTGAGGCGATCTCTGAGATAGAGTTTTTAGGTAGCTAGTTGAGCAAGTAAGACGTAGTGCCGCATCGCTCCCACTCCCTACCCACACCTGATACATAAATGACGGAAATAAGAGCTAGAAGCAGCAACGCATCATAGCTTTTGGAGCGGATTTACACTATTTTTTATACATAATGACCGCGAATCCATACTCTGTGGTGATGTCTTATTACCCAATGCCCAGGAACCCACCGACGATGATGATGTCCCCCAAAGATTACTAGGGCTGATGCCTGTTTTGGTGTGGCAACAACCAACAGTGGCAAAGCAACTAATATGCCCGCAAGCATCCTTTTCATAACTGATTTTCCTTTGTTCAACTATTTTGGATTAAGGCAGTTTATTTTCAGTAATTTAACTGACGCCTCAATTTAGACTGCTGCTTTTTCTAAAAGGTTCAATAGTGAATTCAAAATCTTTGCTCTACTTTTTGTTAACGGATGAAGGAGTCTCAACCATCTACCCATTCTTTAATTGCGTTTGTCTCGTATCGCTCCCTAACCAATAAACGCGATCGCCTCAAGGATCACCCTTGGGGCGATCTCTGAGGTGTTAAATAATAATCAGTGATCCAGATGATCCAGATAATAAAAATTTATAAAAGTACAATTGACTGACCCTCGCCGCCTAAGAACCCTGGTTTATCCTTCACTTCGACCATTGCCGCGCTGCTGCCCTAGCAGATATTCCCAGATGCGACGAATTTCAGCTTGGAATACCTCGCGGTCGGTTTCCGCGTTTTGGATGGAGTGCATCAAGATATCTGTGAGGCTGTGAATTTCTTCGGTGTTTTGACGAACTGCTTCCTGGAGAGACAGTTGGTTGGCGGTCACCGTTTCAAGAATGCGCTCAATCCGGTCTAGGCGGTCTGGGGTTACTTCGCTCATACTGCACTTTCCTTTTTATCTTGCTTTTCTTCAGCCTCAGCACGCGCTAGTCCTTCTCTAACAAACTTACCAGCCAAATAACTTAGTGAACGGTCTTGAGCGTCTGCTAGACGCTTCAATCTCTCCTTTTCATCTTCGGTTAAAACAACTGTAACTGTTACTTTCTTTGCTGAAGGATATCTACCCATATGGAGCCAAGGGTAGGGTAAAGGATGAGGTGACAAATGCGCGATCGCTCACTCTCCCGATTGAACCTTAACCCTCGCAGAACGCTATAAGGCTGCATAATCCAATTTCAAAAATTTTCAAAAACCTTTGGGACATATTAGATATTTCCGAAAATTAAACCACGCGAAAATTGCTGTTTTTAACAGTGGATTTGTAACCCTGCGCTCAAGCTGCTCTTAACCCTTGGTGCAGCAAGTCTTCAAATTAACCCGTCCATGTCAGCAGTTGAGATGCTGTACCTAATCGAGAGTGCAATGACTGATTGCTGCGTTTCATCCGACCGCACGACCGCACACTGTACAGCAGTCATCTCCAGTAAACCTTTCTTGTGGTAGAGCTTCGCTTGGGCGCATCTTGCGACCGCACAAGGTTAACCAAACTGCACGACGGTGGTCTTCGTTCTCCATCAGGTGCAACGCTCCGTGTTCGCTCATTCGCCTTCCCAGTACATCCATGCCCAATACACCACGTTTTAACCAAGTGCATAAACTTTGACAGATGTCTTGCAACTTTTTACAAAAATTTGCCGGACAACATATATGTTATCCGCTTGCGAATTTTGACGAAACTAGCATCTGTGTTGCATCTCCTGTCGAGGGTTAAGGCCCGATTACTAATTCTGTTGGGCATACAGCTAAACTTTCATGCCCTTTTACCCCAGTAAGCCACAACTTGCAAATCAAATTACCATTTCACTAGAGTTTTGGGTGTTTAAATCAGAAGATTTAAGACAAAAACAAGCCACATGAAACGCAGACATCCAAAAGCGTTGATATCAAAGGATTGTAGGCTTTAATCTCCGGTATACCCTGGTTGGAATACAATTTCTTCGGCCCCACCAAGATTGCTGAATCCTTACGGGAAATTGCTTCTAAGTTTGACGAGAAGATTCAAGCAAACGCTGAGAAAGTCATCGCCAAGTATCAGCCTACAATGGATGTGATTCTTGAGAAGTATCGCCCCCGTTTGGAAGGTAAGACTGTCGCTATGATGGTTGGTGGTCTGCGTCCTCGTCACGTTGTTCCAGCTTTCCAAGATTTGGGCATGAAGATGGTTGGTACAGGTTATGAGTTCGCCCATAACGACGATTACAAACGTACCACCCACTACATCGAAAACGGCACCATCGTTTACGATGACGTTACCGCTTTTGAATTTGAGGAATTTGTGAAAGCACTCAAGCCAGACTTAATTGCTTCTGGTGTGAAAGAGAAGTACGTCTTCCAAAAGATGGGTCTACCTTTCCGTCAAATGCACTCTTGGGATTACTCCGAACCTAGCGATGCCTTCTCTACGAGACGCTACGCGAACGGCGGCCTGCGCCAACGCTCTTACAAGTCAAGTCAGGCAAGTTTTTTACTATAGCAGTAGAAAAAAGAATGAATTTTTAGCCTAAATGCAAGTTTTAGGGTTATTCAATAACAATCTTTTTAATGCTTTAGATAATATAACTCTTATTCTGTCTGGTTTTGAGATTTGAAACGCATTTTGTCTCCAGAAAAACTGTAAAACAAAAGACTATTTAAAATGACATTTTTTTAGATTAAATTATAGCTTTGATATTGATTGCATCAATTATTCTGAAGTATTTTTTATAACTAAAATAATGGAAAACAGGTAGTGAATTCTTCCTGTACCTCAGAATCGTCTTTATATTCAATCATGTGTTTGCTTTTACATTAAGAACACTGAACAAAATGCCAGCGATGCCTACAAACCCGCCTCCTGTAATCCTACTGTGCAAAAATAGGAAGACCTGCCACTAACCCCATTCGAGATCTATGATTGATGTATTGTGTTTTTAACGTTAGAAGGAAACTCATGGCAAAAATAAAAAACAATGCAGAGCTAAGTTTCAACCCAGTTGAAATGGAGGAACTCTCAGATGCAGAGATGAAAACTCTACTAGGAGGGGGATTATTGCCTCAAGTGCCACAGTTCCAAGTGCCACAATTCCAAGTGCCACAGTTCCAAATGCCACAGTTCCAAGTGCCACAATTCCAAGTGCCACAGTTCCAAATACCGGAATTTCAAATGCCACAGTTCCAAATGGCCCAGTTTCAAATGCCCGAATTTGACTAGTCTTTGTTCAATTACCTAGACTTTGATTTGAGCAATTTGTCACGAACTCTCATGGTTAGCACTTAAATCGTACCTTTAATAACATCAAAAGCACAACTTCTGTCACTTCCGGCATTCTGTATCTAGTATTGTTTTTCAAGCAATTGCTTCCTAAGTAATATAATTGATTAATTTTTGACAGCGCTACCACAATCCAAATTGGTTTAGAGAGGAATTGGAAGCGATCGCAACCAATTTAAGTAGATATATAAAATTACTGAATCCTTGTTAGCGATGTTTAGGACTCACAATACTTGTGCTGTTGCCTAAATTTCTAAATATTACTGAATTCTTGAACAATTGTCTGTACAATTGCCAAAATAGCTTCTACGTTATCCAAGTAATATCTTTGCTTATCAAGCAAAGCCACTTTTTGCGAAAGTTGTAGTAACTGGCATACTTTTTTTGTTGTCACACATCCATACACGGGTATTTCTGTTTGTTTAGATGCACGATTGAATAAATCTGCCGCTACCATTTGGGCGATGCACTGGCTCAATCTGGGAAAGCTAGACCAGTCATCGGGTCACGGATATACAACCCTAATGTGAGACTACGCATTGCTTCATCCCAAACGGGTATTAGTTGTTCTGCTTGATCTGCCCAATAATCGAATGTAATCAAGCACTGAACATTTGACCCCAAACCAATGCAAGTCCGCGAAAAAGCTTCCCGTGGTTCTTCCTGAGTGTCAATGAACTTCATTTGAGTCCAGACAATTCTGGCAGTTTGACGTTTAACGGTAATAATTTCTCCCCTCTCAATGACGTTGCGGCTGTCGTCTTCCAGGACTTTCTTCAACGTGGATTTGAGCGGAAACTGGCTCCAGTCATTGGGTGGTAGACGATTGAAAGATACTTCTAGGCAGCAATCATCGTTGGGTGGCTTTTTATCGAGAAACTTGAAGGATTTTTCTTGTGGTTCAAAAACCCAATTCTGGGGAACATTGAAGCGAACAGCCCCTCGATCTGCTACAAAAATCTTATAACCTGATGGAGATTCCCAGCGATGGTCAGGTTTTAGTTCAAGCGTTTCTTTAATCCACTGGAGATTGCTTTTCTTACGCTTTGCCATAATGTTTTTGCTTTATTTGCTGAAGAGGGCAATTGGCTATGACTCAAACTAAGCGATCGCTCACTTTGTTAATATTATCAAATTGCTAGTATAAGACGGGCACTTTGCGCGGACAACAACGCACCACTGCATATATGGCTAACTCCTTAAGCAACGCCGTAATCTGTGTATTGCCTTTTATACGATGGCTGCAATCCCAAAACGATGTCGTCTTTGGAAACACCCATCTTTACTAACTCCTTAACAGGATTCTGATCTGTTAAGTTCTGCTGAAGCCATATTTTTCCGTTTTTAATGTCAAAATGGATGACACATCGATAAATGTGATCAAATTCTTGCCAACCTACATTCATCCACTGATAATGATCTCGCTCTGTATCAAAGATGAGTTGAGCCTCGACCTCATCATTTGAAACATCGTCACTGGCATAACGAGTAAGCAAAGTCTGAATATACTCTCGATATTTAGCTATTTTTTCCATTGCACAATCACCTCATTCACTGGGTCGTAGGTCATTACAGCCCAAAAATATACAAAAAGCCAAATTTAGTTAACAAAATGAGCTTTTACTTACTCAAAATGCCTTTTGACTTACTCATTTTGGTGTTTTCCGCAAGTAAAATCAGCTTTGACTTTCTCAAACCCCAGTTTGCTTTCTGATTTTGGTGTTTTCCGCAAGCAAAATCAGCTTTGACTTTCTCAAACCCCAGTTTGCTTTCTGATTTTGGTGTTTTCCGCAAGCAAAATCAGCTTTGACTTTCTCAAACCCCAGTTTACTTTCTCATTTCAGTAGTTCGCGCATTCATGAGAAATATTGTGTTTGTAGCAAAAGCTATTGCAGATTTGCCGAAATTCTCTCAGGCTAATCTATACCTCAGTTCATTAAGGTAAAGAATATTAACCGTACTAAATTACCAGGTATAGATTATGGCTCGTAGAAAAAGAACTTCCATAGTGTTAGAAAGAGCAGTGCGTCGTGCAGCTGGCATCAACTCAATTGCTCCAAACTTAGATTTAGGTAATGGACTCAGCTTACCTGGCTTTTCAACCCTGATCGAGAAGATGCGAACTAGAGAAAATGCCTACAACACTGCCCTTTCCAACTTGGATAAATTGTACCGTGAAATGCTCCAAACAGAAGACGAGTTGGGAGATATGACAGAACACATGCTAATGGCAGTTGGGACTCGATATGGTAAAAGCAGTGTAGAGTACGGTATGGCGGGAGGAGTTCCTAAGAACCAGCGTCGTAAGGGACTGCGAGGCGAGTTACCAATTCTTAATACTGAGCAACCTCAGTTTGTTGCCAGTGTAGAGGGCAAAAATGGAAACAAACCAGCAGTGACTAGTTAAGATGGGCGCTATTACTAAAAATGTCAAGTCTAAATAATTGCGATACTGTTTTATCCAACAAAATATTTATCCGTTAGTAGTTGTGCAGCACAACCCACTAATCAATCATAAGTATCTTAAAAAGAAATACCATGTAGATGGTAGGGTGTGTTGTCGTGTAGCGCAACGCACCCATAGCTGCCTCTGACTTGACAAAAAATTTAAACAAAGATGAGTATCTGGGCATCTTGGGAACTATAGAAGTAAATCAAATAAGCATTAACTTACAGTTTCCAGCAATGAAAAGACACTACTTTAGCAAAGCTAAGGCGTTCCCATTACAGATTGTTCTTGTTGTTCCCTTCGTTATTCAAATTTTTGCAGCTGTCAGTTTAGTCGGTTATTTGTCCTTTAAAAATGGACAAAGAGCAGTTAATGACCTGGCAGAACAGTTGATAGATCGTAACAGGGACGTAGTGGACGAACATCTCAAGTCTTATCTTTCTGTTCCGCAAACCCTGAATCAAATCAACGCAGATGCTATCCACAGGGGAATATTAAATGTACGCGATCGCCAAACCCTTGGCAAGTATTTCTGGGATCAGATGCACGCCTATGACCTGACTTATATTGGTATGGGACTAACGACGGGTGAGGGGCTGGGTGCAGCTCGTTATGATGGCAAGACAATCACTATTGATGATTGGACTGCCAAACTTCCCAATAATGTTTACACTTATGCTACTGATAAGAGAGGCGATCGAACTCAAATCAATGCTCGATGGGATTGGGTAAATTCTCAACAATCTTGGTATACCCAACCAATCGCTGCTGGTAAACCCATTTGGGCAAAGATTGTGACTGGAGATTATCCCACTGGCCCATACATCGCCGCCTCTGCCAGTCGTCCGATTTATGATTCGCAAAATCGCTTGCTGGGAATGATTGCCTGCGATATTCATCTCCTGAAACTAGGCGATTTTTTACGCAGTTTGGATATTAGTCAGTCTGGGCGGGTGTTCCTTTTAGAACGTGATGGCACATTAATTGCTACTTCCGGCACTGAAAAGCCCTTTACCTTCGTTAATCAAAAGGTTAAAAGATTGCACGCGAGCGACAGCTCTGACCCAATAATACAGAAGGTTGTCAGACACCTGCAAACTTTTAAAGGGTTTGACTCCATCGACCAAGACACAGATTTTCAGCTTGAAATCCAAGGAAAACGCTATTTTGTCGATGTTGTACCTTGGCGTGACAAATATGGCTTGGATTGGTTGCTGGTGGTGAGTGTGCCAGAAAACACATTCATGGCGCAAATTAACGCTAACACGCAGACCACGCTCGCCCTTTGTTTTGGTGCATTAGTCGTTGCCTCAGTGATGGGCTTGTTTACCTCCCATTGGATTATACGCCCGATTCTGCGCCTGAATTGGGCAAGTAAGGCGATGGCATCTGGCAATTTAGCTCAAGCTCAGACAGTAGAAGCTAGCCGCATTCAAGAACTTAATACCCTGTCTAACTCTTTTAACTACATGGCAGGACAACTGCACGAATCGTTTACGGCGCTAGAAAAAAGTAAGCAAGAACTAGAAGATCGGGTACAAGAACGTACCACTGAACTCAAAAATACATTAGAGGAATTGCAACGCACTCAATCTCAAGTTATTCAAAGTGAAAAAATGTCAAGTCTGGGACAACTAGTTGCTGGAGTCGCACACGAAATTAATAATCCAGTCAACTTTATTCATGGCAACCTAACCCATGTCCAGGAATATAGCCAGAATTTATTAGCATTTGTACAATTGTATCAGCAGCATGATCCTAACCCCAATCCAGAAATTCAAATTGCTGCTGAAGATATAGATTTTGAGTTTTTGCAGTCAGACTTGCCAAAATTGTTGTCTTCCATGAAAGTAGGCACTGATCGCATTCGCCAAATTGTCCTGTCGCTACGGAACTTTTCCCGCATCGACGAAGCAGAATTTAAAAGTGTCGATATTCATGAGGGTATCGACAGTACTTTGATGATTTTGCAACACCGCCTCAAAGCTAAAGCAGAACAACCTGAAATTGAGGTAATCAAACACTACGGTAGTGTACCTCAAGTCGAATGCTATGCTGGTCAACTCAATCAAGTGTTTATGAATATTTTAGTAAATGCCATTGATGCCTTAGAAGAAAGTGATGCTAAACGTACCCATCAGGATATTGAGGACAATCCCAGTCAAATTACAATTCGCACATCAGTCGTGAATTCAACGTCGGTAGAAGTGGCGATCGCCGATAATGGAGTTGGTATTTCCCAAGAATTTCAGCAACGAATATTCGATCCCTTTTTCACCACCAAACCCATTGGTAAAGGAACCGGAATGGGTATGTCCATTAGCTACCAAATTATCACACAAAAACATGGCGGCAAACTGGAGTGCTTTTCGACTTTTGGAAAAGGAACCGAGTTTATTATTCAGCTTCCTCTGAGGGTAAAAGTTCATGCGATGGTTTAAATTGCTAGCGATCGCCAGCAAACAAATTTTATCTTCTAGTTACCTAAGTCCTGAGATAGTTAAAGTAAGTAGTTTTATTTGTTACGAGACCTATGCAGATAAATCAGGTAATCGAAACCTACGATCGCGGTGCAGTCGATTATGACGCAATTATGAAGCGCTACTGGCACATTGAGCGCGAACCACTAATTGCTTCTTTGCAGCTTCAGCCAGGACAAACTGTACTGGATGCTGCGGTGGGAACGGGTCTTAATCTTCCAGCTTATCCTCAAGGGGTGCATGTCGTCGGTATCGACCTTTCTCATAAGATGCTTGATGAAGCACGTAAAAAGCAGATATCCGCAGACATCACCTTCAAAATCTCGGATATCTGCAATTTGGATTTTCCGGATAATAGCTTTGATGCAGCAGCCTCAGGATTTACGCTGTGTGTCGTTGATGATCCTGTTCGTGCTATGGAGGAGATTTTACGAGTTACCAAGCCTGGTGCATTGATTGCGATTCTCGATTACTGCAAATCACGAGATCCAGAGGTTGAGAAATGGCAAGAGTTAATATCTGATGGAGCTTCACAACTAGGCTTCCCGACTGACAAAATTAAGTGGAATGCCTTGATGGATTATGACGAATTAATTTATAACAGTAAGCTGACTGTTGAAGTGCTGGTGGACAATCGCATCGAAAGTCCCAACCCGTTCTCGTGTGGTTGTCAACTACTGTTGAAAAATTCAAAAGTTTAAAAGCAACAATATTGTAGTTACATGATGTTCGCTAAACCAGCCGTTAAATCATGTATATTTGAATACTTATGATATCTGTGAGGGTTGGTAATGGGTAATGGGGAAGAAAAACATAACTGTTCTCCTCTTGGCAATTACCTTTTTCCCAATTACCAAAAATACCAACTCCTTTGTAAGTAATTAGCCAAACTTGATATTAAATGTCATTGCGAGTTAAACGATGCAATCACAACGTTTTTGGGATTGCTTCCCTACGGTCGCAATGACGCTTATTTGAGCGGACATGATATTACTGGATGAGAGTGTGATGTTATGGCCTTCCTTGGTCACTTGTCCTCCGTTATTTATAATTACAAAGGATAAAGTCACGGCTCATCGCCTTTTAGCCATAGGAGTAGCGATTTGCCGTATCTGCGAGCGTCTGGCTCTGCTCCTAACTGCTGAATTATTACATTTTACAGGTGATTTTGAAACAGTTCTAGAACATGTTGCCAAGCATCAGGAGCAGCTTCAGGATTGTAACTTGGGTGCTGGGCTAAAAATGGGTACTTATCTACAAAGAATCCAGCGAAGAATCCATGTCCAGCATCATATCGAAATACACGATAATTTATGTGATTTTTCTGAAATTCTACCTCAATTTGCTTGTTTTCTTCTGGAGAAACTAATGTATCTCTTGTACCAAAAAAGGCATAAATAGTACCTTGAATTTCTGAGGTGCGATTAATAGTTGGTGTTTCTTCACCATAACTAGAAGTGGTAATTCCACCACCATAAAACGAAGCGGTTGCTTTGATATCGGGTAAGGTTGCAGCTATGTAAGCAACATGACCGCCAAAACAAAAACCAATGGCACCGATAGCATCATTTTTGACATGAGGTAAAGTTTTCAGATAGGCGATCGCAGCTTGAATATCACTTAAGATATCTTGATAGTTTACTTGTTGATAGTATTGCAAGCCAAGCCGATAGCTTTCAGGACTATAGCCAATATCTTCAGGGCTAAAGTCAGCCTCAAAACCAGGAGCAATACGTTGATACATTGCAGGAGCTATTGCTACATAACCTTGTTTAGCTATTAGTTCAGTGATATCTCGAATATTAGTGTTGATTCCAAAAATTTCTGGAAAAACGATAACGGCAGCAAAGGTTCCCTGATGTGCTGGTTGAGCTAAGTAAGCATCAATTTCTAAGTTATTGTTAGGTATTTTGATATAAGAAGTGTTGATTTCGATATTTGTTGTTTCTACCATCTTTGTTTTTAGCGAATTGATACCAACTTATCTATTTTGACTGTTTTTGAACACGGATAGGAGATGTATTTCCACAAGCTAATTTTTTGCGTTTAGGCAGCAGTAACAAACTACGATGTTTGCTATTATTTGACGCTAAATTTATAACTTTTGGACAGACAATATCTCGAACTTATGGATGATACTAAGTGTTTTGCATTTGTGCGACCTTACAGAGGTAAGCATAAAGACTCAAAATTAAGAAGTAAAACTAAAAACTATGCCAGATGAAGCTTTTAGAACAGAAATTCCAGAAATTGATCCAACCGAGATAGAAGACACTCGAACTGCGATCGCAGACGAGCATCGCTCATTCTTAGAAAAAGTGATGGTCAAAGGCGGATTTGCAGACATTTATGACGCTAGAGACTTTACTGAAGTTGTGTTTCGCGTCATGCGTGACGTAATGAGCACAGAAGCGAGCGATCGCGTTGAGGGAGAACTGCATACAGAAGCTGTGTCTACTAAAGAGAAAGCGCTCCAGTTTGAAGTCGCCGATCTCTGGAAAGATACCAACCCAATTGTGGGATTTTTGAGTAAGATTCGTCCACCCTTTAAAGGCCCAGGTATCTTTAATATTGATTCGGATCGCTTCCTGTTCCGAGTTGCTAATGAAGGTGGAAAGCCAGAAACAGTTGACCGAGAACAAGCAGTTAAAGCGGTATTTTCTGCAACCAAAGAAGAACTTTCCCAAGAGCGGATTCAGGAAATTGCTAGCTGGCTACCTGACTATGTACGTCAGCTTTGGGAGCAAGCTTAATTTTAACTCCGAAAAAGTCTAGTCTGTTTGTGATTATTCATAAACAGACTTTTTATATAAATCACTCCGCAGACTTCACCGCTAGGTTTACCACAGAGCGTAGTTTCTTTCACTGTGACTTACGCGTTCCACCAGCCATCCCATACTCATCACTATTTTTGCCATAGCGAGACGCAACACTCAGTAGCATATGCTCAGAATAATCATTCAATACACGTTCAGCTTCTTCTACTGCATTGTGCGTTTTATCCATCATCGTTCGTGCTTGATTATGGGGAGCTAGCTTCTCTCCTAAGTCTTAAATCATCCTATTGTAAGTAGCAATTGATAACCTATTACTAATAAATGTTTTAATCCTAATACTTTCCATTTTATTAAAAATTTAACTCCGTTTATAAACTAACTCTATCTTCAATTTTTCAATATCCAACTTCAACTTCTCATTCTCCATCCTTAGTTTAGCATTTTCTTCTCTAATCAACTCAACTTCATTCCTCTTACTCAACGCCTGATTCATCGCCAACTTTCGCATATCGAGCGAGAACCAGCGCTGATAAGTTTGCGTGTGAACTTGTACACTATGCCCCAAATTATCTGCCGCAGCCTTAATTGGTATGCCTAAAATATGCGCTCGAATTGCCCAAGCATGGCGTAAATCATACGGCTTAAAATCTAAGCCTATTTTACGAAACCACCAACTAACTCGCTGTGTTAAAGCCGTGATTTCTGCATAATTAGTATTATCTTTTTTACTTATTGCCGTTGCTAACATCTCCAAAGATTTTGGATTTCTTAAATTAAATTCCTCAATCCATTGTTTATATAACGGTAAAGCTWCCCTCTCCCCAGTCTTACAATCTTTATGGACTTTCCATGTTAAATCTACATTTTCTTGACTTAACCACCAATCGATGTCAGGATTAGTAAAAAGTTCGCGTGGTCGCAAACCAAAAACTGCTAACATTCCATAAGTCCATCGCCAAAGTTGCCAGCTATCTTGAACATTTTGATTAACTTGATTGCCTCTGGTATTTAAATATTCTTCAAACTTGCTAATTCCCTCAGCTATTTCCGCATCGGTTGGTATATTCCGGGAATTTTTCTCTGGCATTTTTGAATATTTAGATAAGTCTATTTCAATTTTGAATGCTTGGCAAAATGCAGCGATCGCTCTAGCTGCATTATACTTAGCCCATTCCTTATCTATTGTTTCAATTGTACTTATCAAATTTTCCGCAGTTGCTAAATCTGTAGGATTAGTAAATCGCTTGGTTCTTGAAAAATAATAAAAAAAGGTATGTTCGCTTTTTGTCGTGCGTTTGCGAGTTTGAAAATACTCATCTTCAAATTTTTCGAGTAATTCTCCAATTGTTTGAAAATCTTTTTTAATTGCCTCATTACCTAAATATTTATCATTCCATTCAAAGGTTTTACGAGCAATTAACTTTCCTAATTCATAAGCTTCTTCCTCAGCCGTCTTTAATCCATCTAAATTTGCAGGAATATTCAAGCTGAGATTGTATTGCTTTCTACCAGTGCCGTTTTTGTCCTTGTCTCCTGGTTTAATTGGTAATGTAGCGCGTAATTGCAGACTTCCATTCGATTCTCTAATTGTGACTTTTGTCTTTGCAGACTTCAAACGCAGATTTACTTTTTCTAACTCCAGTAAGACTTTTGTTTTCATATGTTCTCTTTGCTGGTCTAATTGCAGATTTGAAGTGAAATAGAAAAATAGTTCGTAATTTAAGACCCTTGATTACGGGCATTGCTGAATTTGAATATAAGGTTTAAAAATCGACTCTTCTCAGCTCTTACTCTCTGCGATTGGAGCAACCACCGAAGTTTTGAGCGGCGGCTTCTGCGGCTCAAACTTCTCTGTGTGTGAGTAAATTCATATTTTAAATCAGCAAAACAAATTACAAATTACAAATTACAAATTATCCTTTAGTCTATATTTAGGCTAAAAATAAATGTGTTATCAGCAAACAATGTTTAATTCTGACATTGCTCATTGCAAACGTTAAGCTCTCTAAAAGAATTAAATCATAAAAAGGATTACTCCGGCCCTTATCACGGTTATGATGGCTTTGCTATCTTTGCTCGCGATATGGATTTGGCACTCAACAGCCCAACCTGGGGATTAATTGGCGCTCCCTGGAGCAAAAAGGCTGAAGCTAAAACTACAGCTAAAGCAACCGTCTAAAAAAATGAGAGAGACATAAGTACCTGGGGTTTTAGCCCCAGGAGGGAGTTGGGAATTCAAAATTCAAAATTCAAAATTCAAAATTATATGTTTTGCATTTTGTATTTTGAGTTTTGAGTCATATTCCCACTCCTTACATGAAGTTAAAAGGAAAAAGGCAAAAGGTAAAAGAGATTTTATAAAGTTTTTCTTCTCTTTTTACTTTTGTACAGAGATGACTAATCGCGTTTCTACTTTTACCTTTTAACTTACTAGCTCCTTCAGTGCCGATTCCTCGATTAGTAATAAACTCAGCAAGCTTGGAGATCACAAATGCCTCAGAATCCAGACAAAATTCAAGACCACGTAGAGCTATTTCACCAGCCAGAATACCAACAATTATTCCAAAACAAGAAAGAATTTGAAAACGGTCACGACCCCGAAGAAGTAAAGCGGGTTGCAGAATGGACGAAGGGTTGGGATTATCGTGAAAAGAACTTTGCTCGTGAAGCTCTAACTGTCAACCCTGCTAAAGGTTGCCAACCTTTAGGAGCAATCTTTGCTGCTGTTGGATTTGAAGCCACTCTGCCCTTTGTTCAAGGTTCCCAAGGTTGCGTTGCATACTTCCGCACCCACTTAACCCGTCACTACAAAGAACCATTTTCTGGTGTGTCTTCTTCGATGACAGAAGATGCAGCGGTATTTGGTGGGCTGCAAAACATGATTGACGGCTTGGCAAACTCTTATCAACTCTACAAACCCAAGATGATTGCTGTCTGCACCACCTGTATGGCAGAGGTAATCGGTGATGACTTACAAGCATTCATCAACAACGCTAAAAATGCAGGTTCAGTTCCTCAAGATTTCCCAGTTCCTTACGCTCACACCCCCAGCTTTGTTGGTTCCCACATCACTGGTTACGATAACATGATGAAGGGAATTCTTTCTAACTTGACCGCAGGTCATAACAAAGAAACCAGCAACGGCAAAATCAACTTCATTCCAGGTTTTGACACCTACGTAGGTAACAACCGCGAAATCAAGCGGATTGCTTCCCTATTTGGCTTTGACTACACTATTTTAGCTGACAACAGCGATTACCTGGATTCACCCAATACAGGTGAGTTCGATATGTATCCAGGTGGTACAAAGCTGGAAGATGCAGCAGATTCAATTAATGGTAAAGCTACAGTATTCCTGCAATCATACTCCACAGTCAAGACTCGCGAGTACATCGAAAAAGAGTGGAAGCAACCAACCGTAGTTTCCCGTCCTTGGGGTATTAAAGCTACTGATGAGTTCTTGATGAAACTCAGCGAACTATCTGGTAAGCCCATTCCTGAAGAATTGGAAATCGAACGCGGTCGTGCAGTTGACGCGATGACTGACTCCCATGCATGGATTCACGGCAAGCGCTTCGCTATCTACGGCGAACCAGATTTAGTATACAGCGTAGTTGGCTTCATGCTGGAAATGGGTGCTGAACCAGTGCATATCTTGGTTCACAACAGTAACGAAGTATTTGAAGCAGACATCAAAGAATTGCTTGCTTCTAGCCCCTTCGGTAAGAATGCAACTGTTTGGCCTGGTAAAGACCTGTGGCATATGCGTTCTTTGCTGTTCACCGAACCCGTAGACTTCCTTGTTGGTAACACCTACGGTAAGTACCTGTGGCGCGATACCAAGATTCCTCTCGTGAGAATCGGCTATCCCATCATGGATCGTCACCACCTACACCGCTACTCTACCATTGGTTACCAAGGCGTGATCAACCTCCTCAACTGGACTGTAAATACCCTGTTTGAAGAAATTGATCGCAACACCAATATTCCTTCTAAGACCGATATTTCCTACGACTTAATTCGTTAGGAATTGCCCAGAAACGCAAGTTATTAGGGATTAGTGACTAGGGACTGGGGATTAGGAATTGGGGAGATGGGGATTTACTTCCCAACACCCAATACCCGCTCCCCAGTACCCAATACCCATTCCCAAATTTAGCATTTACCCGAGGTATATAACTAATGGAAACTATCAATCACACTCACACGCACACTCATCCTCATCCTAATTACCATCCACCTAACTATAAAAAACGTGGGATATTTAACAATATCCTTAATCCTTTACGTCATGTCGTGGATGGAATTGAGGTGAAAAATAATCGCCTTGCTCATTTAATTTGCCAAACAATTCCCTGCTGTTGTCCTTTTGAGCGCCAAATAAAATTATTTGGGCGGTGTATTGATATTCCACCATTGTGTAAACTCAATCCTTTATATGATGAGTTTGTCGGATTGCGTTTTCGTGCTTTATCTTACCTCACAGATGTATGTGGAGAAGATGTCACGAAATATATTTGTTAGTTATTGGTCATTAGTCGTTGGTCATTGGTTATTAGTCGTTGGTCATTAGTTGTTAGTTATTGCTCCTCAGTTACGAGTTATTCAAAACAAAAGACAAATGACAAATAACAAATGACCAATGACTAATGATAAACAAAAACTGCTATCCAATAAGAGAAGAGAGATGAAAAGCACCCAAGGCAAAATTAACGAGCTGCTCACCGAGTCAGGATGTGAGCATAATCAGCACAAACAATCAGAAAAGAAAAATAAGTCTTGCAGCCAACAGGCACAACCTGGTGCAGCTCAAGGGGGCTGTGCCTTTGATGGAGCAATGATTGCCCTAGTTCCGATAGCTGATGCTGCTCATTTAGTCCACGGGCCTATAGCCTGTGCTGGTAATTCTTGGGGTAGTCGTGGTAGTCTCTCCTCGGGGCCGCAAATCTACAAGATGGGCTTTACCACTGACTTGAGTGAAAATGATGTCATTTTTGGTGGCGAAAAAAAGCTTTACCAAGCGATTCTGGAACTTCACGAACGTTACCAACCAGCAGCAGTGTTTGTCTACGCTACTTGCGTGACTGCTCTAATTGGCGATGATATCGATGCAGTTTGCAAAGCCGCAGCCGAGAAAATTGGCACTCCAGTTATCCCAGTAATTGCTCCAGGATTCATTGGCAGTAAAAATCTGGGCAACCGTTTTGGCGGTGAATCTTTGTTGGATTATGTTGTCGGGACAGCAGAACCGGAATACACTACACCCTATGATATTAACTTAATCGGTGAATACAATATCGCTGGAGAAATGTGGGGAGTAACGCCGCTTTTAGAAAAATTAGGCATCCGCATTTTGTCCAAAATTACAGGCGATGCTCGCTACAATGAAATACGCTACGCCCACCGTGCCAAACTCAATGTGATGATCTGCTCGCGAGCGTTGCTGAACATGGCGAGAAAGATGGACGAGCGTTATGGCATTCCTTACATTGAAGAATCTTTCTACGGCATCGATGACATGAATCGCTGTCTGCGAAATATTGCTGCTAAATTAGGCGACCCCGATTTACAAAAACGCACAGAAAAGCTAATTGCCGAAGAAACTGCTGCTCTAGATTTGGCTCTGGCTCCTTATCGTGCTCGACTTAAAGGTAAGCGGGTTGTATTGTATACTGGTGGTGTTAAGAGTTGGTCGATTATCTCGGCTGCTAAAGACTTGGGTATTGAAGTTGTTGCTACCAGTACTAGAAAAAGTACTGAGGAAGATAAGGCCAAAATTAAGAAGTTGCTGGGTAACGATGGCATCATGCTGGAGAAAGGCAATGCTCAGGAATTACTCAAGCTGGTTAGAGATACTCAAGCAGATATGTTGATTGCCGGAGGTCGTAACCAATACACTGCCTTAAAAGCCCGGATTCCTTTTTTGGATATCAACCAAGAACGCCACCATCCTTATGCAGGTTATGTAGGGATGATTGAGATGGCGCGGGAATTGTACGAAGCCCTTTATAGCCCGATTTGGGAGCAAATACGTAAGCCAGCGCCGTGGGAAGAGGCTGAGTTGCATTCAAATGTAGTAACTGAAGCGTGGATGGGATGAGGTGATGGGAAGATGGGGGGATGAGGAAGAATAATCGTTTGTTTGCTTCCTTTACTTTTCACCTCCCCACTTCCCGACCTCTTCACCTCTCCACCTCTGTAAGTAGATGCTATTTCCGAACGCAACAAGAAGGTAGTTTAATGGCGATCGTTACTGTTTCTAATAAATCACTGACGGTTAATCCTCTCAAGCAAAGCCAAGCTTTGGGCGCATCATTAGCTTTTTTGGGATTAAAGGGGACGATGCCTTTATTCCACGGTTCTCAAGGTTGTACTGCTTTCGCTAAAGTTGTGCTGGTACGGCATTTCCGGGAAGCGATTCCCTTAGCTACTACAGCGATGACGGAAGTCACTACAATATTGGGTGGTGAAGAAAATGTGGAACAGGCTATTCTCACTTTGGTAGAAAAGGCTAAACCAGAAATTATTGGTTTATGTACTACTGGGTTGACCGAAACTAGGGGAGATGACATTGAGGGTTTTCTCAAGGAAATCCGTAAACGTCACCCAGAATTGAATGATTTGGCGATTATATTTGCTCCGACTCCCGATTTTAAAGGTGCGTTGCAAGATGGTTTTGCGGTTGCTGTGGAAAGCATAGTTCAGGAAATCCCGCGACCGGGTGGAATCAAAACTGAACAAGTGACGATTTTGGCGGGTTCTGCTTTCACGCCAGGGGATGTACAGGAAATCAAAGAGATGGTGACGGCTTTTGGCTTGGTGCCCATCTTTGTACCAGACCTTGGCGCTTCTCTCGATGGACACTTGGAAGATAACTATAGTGCGGTTACAGTCAGTGGGACTACCTTAAAACAGCTACGAGAAGTCGGTAGTTCTGCTTTCACTTTGGCCTTAGGCGAGAGTATGCGCGGTGCTGCCAAGATTCTAGAAGAGAGGTTTGGTACGCCTTACGAGGTGTTTGGGGAAGTGACTGGATTAGAACCAGTAGACGAGTTTCTCCAAGCATTGGCGATTCTGAGTGGTAACAGCGTACCGGAAAAATACCGCCGCCAACGTCGTCAGCTGCAAGATGCGATGCTAGACACGCACTTTTATTTTGGTGCGAAGCGAGTTTCTTTAGCACTGGAACCTGATTTATTGTGGTCAACAGTGCATTTTCTCCAATCAATGGGAGCGCAGATTCATGCTGCGGTGACAACGACGCGATCGCCTTTACTCGAAAAACTCCCAGTTAAAAGCGTCACCATCGGTGATTTAGAAGACTTTGACAGTTTAGCAACTGGTTCTGATTTGCTAATTGGTAACTCAAATGTAAATGCGATCGCCAAACGGCTCTCAATTCCTCTTTATCGTCTGGGACTGCCCATTTATGACCGTTTAGGTAATGGTCTGTTTACCAAAGTTGGTTACCGAGGCACAATGGAACTTTTGTATGGCATCGGTAACCTCTTTTTAGAGGCAGAAGAAGCAAGAGTTAAGCAGTTACAAGAAGTAGGAGTTGTGGGGGCTGATTTTTGAAGTCAGAATTCAGAAGTCAGAATTCGGAACTCAGAAGTCAGAAATCAGAATTCAATCATACAGATGTGGGTGTAGTCTTTCTCAAATCAATACCACTAAATATACATATTTAGTGTGATATTTTAACATTTATTCTTCACCACAATTGACTCAAATTGATTTTGAATTAAAAGTTTTTGACTCCTGAGTTCTTTATTCAACACTTGAAAGAGGAGAATTACAATGAAAATTGCCTTCACTACGACTGACCGAGTTCATATTAATGCTCACTTTGGATGGGCAAGGTTAATCGATGTTTATGAAATTTCCAATGAGGGATACGATTTTTTAGAAACCCTCAACTTTGAAGGTGAACTCAAAGAAGATGGAAATGAAGATAAAATTACACCCAAACTTGAGGCGTTATCTGATTGTACAATTGTTTATGTAACAGCAATTGGTGGCAGTGCTGCGGCTCGGTTAATCAAAAAAGGGGTCACCCCAGTGAAGGCGCGATCGGAAGAAGAAGAAATTAGTGAAGTGTTAAATAAATTAGTCCAAACCCTCAAAGGTAATCCTCCACCTTGGTTGCGTAAAGCCTTACAGCAAAAACCTTCAAACTTTACAGATGAAGTTGGAGATGAAGCAACAGTATGACTATAAATAATAGTGTTAACGGAACTGCTACGACTGAAGTCTTGAGCTCGCCTTTTCTCAAGGTATTAATCAAACAGATTCGGGGTCAAGATAGTTATGGAGTTTATCGTAGTTGGTCGGATGAATTAATTCTCAAACCTTTTGTAGTCAGCAAACAAAAGAAACGAGAAATCTCCATTGAGGGCGAAGTTGATCCTATAACTCAAGCTCGGATTATGGCATTTTTTCGAGCTGTAGCCGCTGGGATTGAACAGGAAACAGGTTTGATATCTCAGGTTGTGATTGATTTAGGTCACGAAGGATTTGGCTGGGCGCTAGTTTTTTCTGGTCGTCTTTTACTAGCTGTAAAAACCTTGCGAGATGCTCAAAGATTTGGCTTTGACTCGCTGGAAAAATTAGCCCAAGAGGGAGAAAGCTACGTCCAAAAAGGTATTGATTTGGCGAAGCGGTTCCCGGAAGTAGGCAAATTGTAAAAAGTTAGGAGTTAGGGGTTAAAAGTTATGAATTATTAGTTAAGAGTTATTAATGGTGAATTCTCAGTTAAAAGTTAGGCAAATCATTAACTCCTCACTCGTAACTCTTAACTTTTGACTCCTAACTCTTAACTCCTAACTAAAAAAAGGAGTGGCTAATCGTGCAGGCAGAAGAAACAAAGATTGAGGAACTCAAGGGACAAATTAGACGCCTCAACAGCAAAGCAGGTCAAATGAAGATGGATCTGCATGATTTAGCGGAAGGTTTGCCAACAGATTACAAACAACTTATGGATGTTGCAGCTGCAACTTATGAAATATTTCATCAGTTAGATGAACTTAAGCAACAGCTGAAAAAATTGGAGAATGCGAAATGACTGGAACTCTTGATGAATTCAAACAACTCGTGGATACAGAAGAATTTTTGCAGTTCTTCGATTTACCCTACGACCAAAAATTTGTCAATATAAATCGTCTACATATTTTGAAAAAGTTTTCCCAATACATCAAGGAAATTGATGATAATTCTCCTGATTTGAGTCCAGAAGAAAAACTAAATGAATATTCTCTGGCTTTGCAAAAAGCTTATCAGGTATTTATGGAGTCAACACCCCACGAACAAAAGTTGTTCAAAGTGTTCAATGATAAGCCGAAAAATGTAGTCACACTGACAGAAATCACTTCTGATTAAGAGGTATAAATTGGTAAACCTAACGCCTACCGAATTAGAACGCTATCATCGCCAAATGATGCTGCCGAATTTTGGCGAAGCAGCGCAGAAGCGCTTGAAGTCAGCAACAGTTTTGGTTACAGGTGTGGGGGGATTGGGTGGTACGGCGGCGCTTTACTTAGCAGTAGCAGGCGTTGGGCGGCTGATCTTAGTCCGGGGTGGTGACTTGCGGCTAGATGATATGAATCGTCAGGTTTTGATGACAGACGATTGGGTAGGTAAGCCAAGGGTATTCAAAGCTAAAGAAACTCTGGATGCGATTAATCCTGATGTCCAAGTAGAAGCAGTTCATGATTATATCACCCCGGAAAATGTAGATGCACTAGTGCAATCCGCTGATATGGCTCTTGATTGCGCCCATAATTTTACGGAGCGCAATTTATTAAATGAAGCTTGCGTGCGCTGGCGTAAGCCAATGGTGGAAGCTGCAATGGATGGGATGGAAGCTTACCTGACAACGATTATTCCTGGTGTGACTCCTTGTTTGTCCTGTTTGTTTCCGGAAAAGCCTGATTGGGATCGGCGCGGCTTTTCAGTTGTTGGTGCTGTTTCTGGGACACTAGCTTGTTTAACCGCATTGGAAGCGATTAAGTTGATCACTGGCTTTAGTCAGCCTTTATTGTCGCAATTGCTGACAATCGACTTGAGTCGGCTGGAATTTGCTAAGCGCCGTTCTTATCGCGATCGCTCTTGTCCAGTATGCGGTAATAGTGCGCCTTGGAGATATGCTCAACCCAATTCTATGGAAGCCACCGGTATTGCACACAATAGCTAATTAGTCATTAATCATTGGTCATTGATCATTAGTAAAAAAACAAATGACAACTGACAACTGACAACGGACAACGGACAACGGACAACGGATAAACAATAAATCAGGAGATCTGATGACTGTAACTTTATCAGAAAAAGCAGAATTTCATCTGCGGGCATTTCTTAGAGGTTCCGCAACCGATGCTAATGGCGCAACTAAAGGTGTCCGCTTCTCTGTAAAAAATGGTGGTTGCAGTGGCTATGAATATGCAATGGATATCACTAGCAAGCCCCAACCAGATGATTTGGTAATCCAGCAAGGCAAAGTACTGGTTTATGTTGACGCCAAAAGTGCGCCCTTATTAGAAGGAGTTGTGGTTGACTTCGTTGAGGGAGTGATGGAAAGCGGCTTTAAGTTCATCAACCCGAATGCAACTGGTAACTGCGGTTGTGGAAAGTCATTCAAAGCAGGTGAGTGTACGCCTACTGGTGTACCTTGCGGCAACTAATACCATTCTTAATGCTAAGCGATCGCGTTGCACAGCAAACAGTAGAACAGGTTGACTCAAAATTTTCAGAAATTAAACCTAATTGTATAACGTTTGAGGAGAATCGCAAAATGGCTACCTACCAAGTTAGATTAATCAACAAAAAAGAAGACCTCGATACCACAATTGAAGTTGACGAAGAAACTACTATCTTAGAAGCAGCACATGACAACGATATTGATTTACCAGCTTCTTGTCATGCAGGTTCTTGCTCTAGCTGTGTTGGTAAGGTTGTTGAAGGCGAAATTAATCAAGACGATCAAAACTTCTTAGATGACGATCAGGTTTCTAAAGGATACGCTTTACTTTGTGTTACCTATCCTCGTTCTAATTGCACAATTAAGACACATCAAGAAGCGTATTTGGTCTAAACCATTACCTCGATTGCTGTTCTTAGCAACTGAATAAAAATGAAGGATGAAGGATGAAAATCTACTTCATTCTTTCCTTCATCATTTATCAATCAATAATTTATAATTAAGAATTCATAAGCAAACCAAAGAAAGCTTCACCGAGACCTCAAAATAAATTTGAGTTTAATTAGTAGATGAATAAGTTAAAAATCAGAAAAATATTTTTGTTGTTTTTATTAATAACCAAAATAAATTATAACATTGATTCCAACAAATAGATAAAAGCAATTTTCAATAACTATTTAATTTAAATATAATAGCTATGTACAAAAAGTCTTTTTCTCCTGAATTCTTTATTTTAAATTGTTTATTATACTGGAAGTAACCTTTAATAAATTTTTGACCTCACTCCTTTATTAACTAGTTTTAGGAGTGAGGTTACTAATTTATAGATATAGATGCAATTTAATATCAGGGGTAAAGCAGCTATTTCTTAATCAACAGCAATTATCACATCTGATGATTTAATCACTGCATAAGCCTGCTTTCCTTCTGCAAGTTCGAGCTTTTCAGCTGATGATTTTGTGATGATTGATACTAGCTCTACTCCTGGTGCTATTTCTAAAGTTACCTCAGTATTAACCGAACCATGTACAATTTGTTTGACAGTACCTTTGAGAGAATTACGAGCGCTAATTTCCATTTTTCAGATGTCTTTTTGTTATGGATACTTCAATAAAGTAGCAAATGATGGTTTTAAAAATGAAATTATTTGAGATTTCTTAATAAGTATTAGTGAAAGTATTGGAAGCTGAAGAATATTATGAGTCAAGATTTGAGTCAAACAACAACCCAATGGTTAATAGCAAAAAGCTATAATCCTGAGCAGTTAAATCAACCAGGTGCAAATGGCGATACAGCTTTGATGAAAGCTACCAGAGAGGGTGTTTACACAGTTGTTAAAGAATTGATTGATGTAGGTGCGGATATCAATGCTAAAAATAGCGATCGCAATAATGCTTTATGGTTTGCTTGTTTTGGAAATCACTACGATTTAATTAACTTGCTACTGGCTAACAATATTAACATTGACAACCAAAATGATAATGGTGCAACTGTTTTAATGTATGCAGCATCAGCCGGAAAAACAGAAGTCGTCAAGCTACTTTTACAGCATCATCCTAACTTAGATTTGAAAAACTTAGACGACTATAAAGCGCTTGATTTTGCTAGCAATGTAGAAGTTTTAAGGATACTCAAAAATGCCAGAAAACAAAATATCGGGCAAAGCTTATCATGAAGCTACCAAGCATTCTTACTTATCAGTACAAGTCGATCCAAATTATGTAGATGCTTCAACTCAACCATCTGCATTTAAAGTTTATCCAAAATTCTATCGGAGAGTGAAATTAAATCTCAATAATCCTGTTCATTCTTTTATATCCTTAAGCAGTGCAATAACACTAGAAAAGGTGTATAAAGATAGTCTGGATAAACTGCGGGTGAATCCATCAGCAGGCGCTCTGTATCCTACGGAGGTTTACGTACAGCTTCGGAAAATTCAGGGAATGCTAGATGGTATATATCATTTTGAAGTTGAGAATAATTCTCTAACACTCATCTACGAATTGATTGATGATGGGCTAGAGAGTTATATTATACCGGACAAAAGTATCAATGGATTCATATTTTTAATTAGTTGTGTTTATTATAGGTCTAGCTGGAAATATCAAAATAGAAGCACGAGATATTGCTTTTTAGATAGCGGACACCATTTAGGTGCAATCGCAGCTTCAGCTTATCTCCATGAAAAGGACATACAACTAATTTTTGACTTTAATAAACTCGCTCTCAATTTAGCTTTGGGATTTGAGAATAAAGAGTTTATCACAGCTTGTGCGGTGTCAGGAGAATTACAAGAAAAGAAAGTCAGACCCTTAAGGATGAAAATTCCTTTTATCTGCGGTACTGATTACTTTGAAGCTAATCAATTCATTGAAGATACTTATCAAGCTACAGCTGTACAAAAGAGTAGTCAGCAACAACTCAAACAGCCTCAACTTAACTTTGACAAGGATAAATTTTATCAAACTGTTTTGAATAGACGTTCTGTTAGACGTTTCCGGAAAAAGTCTATTTCTCAAGAAGATTATTTATATATAATGCAGCAACTTAAGCAGCCAATCCCAACAGAAAATTATGAGGAGATAGATATTTACTCGGTGATACATCGAGTAGAGGGAATGTTATGTGGATTATATAAAGATACATATCTGATTAAAACAGGTAATTTCAGCGAACAGACAGGTTACTTATGTATTAATCAAGCTATTGCTAGAGATAGCGCTGTAACTTTATTTTTTGTATCTGATTATTTAAACTACCAAACCGCTATGCAAATAGCTGGTTTTCTAGGGCAGAGGCTTTATTTAGCTAGTAATTATTTGGGAATTGAATGTAGTGGTGTAGGTGCTTTCTATGATGATGAAACCCAGGAATTATTAGAAATAAATAAAGATGTACTTTACGCAATGGTGATTGGAATATAAGCAGGAAAGTAAATAGAGATGACTAGAAATATGTATTACTTAAATCGTGACGATTCGCATCCTGTGCAACCGACATCGGCAGATATTATATTGCGGCAACAACTAGAGTATTCTATTAGTAAATACTTTTATGATGGTTGCGATCGCACTATTCAAAATCTCTTATCTAATTGTCGATGGTACGTCACAACCCACGCTAGCGCTATGACATTAGTAATTGAATGTACTGACCAAGTTACCAACTGGCGTGTCTTACAACAAATTGTGCCAATGGGGACATTACTTAACCAAATTATCAGCAGTGCAAAAATCCGCGTCTGTCCCCCGGAAGGTCAAGGCGTACCATTTGAAATGAGGGTAGATGAATTATCTGTATACCGTGATTTGGCAGGATGAGGGAGATAAGGACAATAACTAATGTCCAATACCCCATAAATAGAGTCTCAAGCCTCAACATTCTGTCTGATAAGTGCAGCTACCTCTTCAAAAACTGAATCGGCAGAATGTTTAACAACAGGACTTAATTCTAGTCCTAAATCAAGATTTGCGGCTTCAATTAAATAAACTATCACATCTTCGGGAAAGTCATTTTGAAAGATTTTCCTTCCGGCGGCTAAAGCATTATCCCAACGAAAATCATGCAAGTTATAACTAGGTTCTGGTAAAGCTTCTAATTCTTTTCCTGGAACTTTAAACACAGCACCAGGCTGAGAATTAGTTGAACTTGCATCAATAATTATTAATTGTTTACTACCTCTAGCTAGAAACATTACTTCCATTCCTGCAGTGCCACAGTCATAAACTCGCACATCAGGATGAGGGTTTTGGGCTAGATATTTTTGTAGGCGTTGGGCGATGATTACACCTACAGCATCGTCACTGCGATTGAGATTTCCGCAACCAATAATAGTTAGCATGAGATAATGTTTTATATTTTCTGGTTCCTATTCTGACTTCCATTAGCGTAATGGGGTGTAACCCATCCTGAATTCTGTACCTATAAAAGTGGTTGAATAAATAGGTAAATATTTGTTGTTACTTTTGAATGCATAAAATAATTGAAGAAATATCATTGAAAGCATGGCCCGCTTTTGAAACTATTAACTATCATGGTTGGGTAATGCGTTTTGCTGATGGCTACACCAAACGAGCTAATTCTGTGACAGTTCTGGATGAAATTGGTTTAAACATTGAAGAAAAGATTGCTTACTGCGAATCCGAATATCAAGCACGTAAACAAAACCCTATTTTTCGCTTGCTCTCATTCACTAACCCAGAGATTTTAGATAAAAAACTAGCTGCAAGAGGATATCAACTAATTGAGCCATCCCTAGTAATGAGCATGAGATTATCAGAGCGATCGCTTAATATTCTACCCGCTATTTATCAGGAAAATTTAAATGATTGGTTGGTTGCTTATTATAACTTAAAAGCTTCGGGGCAACAGCCATCAACTATTCATAGAATGATATTAACAGCAATGAAATCAGAAACTCTATTTGTTTTATGCAAACAAAATGATGAAATTGTTGCTTGTGGAATAGGTATTTTGGAAAGTGGCTATTTAGGCATTTTTGACCTAGTTACTAATCCAATGCAAAGACGGCGCGGTTATGCAACAGCAATTATTCGGGGTTTGCTTGAATGGGGTATTAATAAAGGAGCTAATTTTTCTTACATACAGGTAGTGCAGGCGAATATTCCGGCTCGCAACTTGTATGAAAAACTCGGCTATAAACCAATTTATAAATACTGGTATCGAGTAAGCTCTAATTCAGGCGATGAGAAATAATTAAAACAGAGGCTCTGACTAGTAATACAGACAAAGCCTCTAAAAAATTATCAGCTGAAAACTAAAATTCTACACCATGTTTCTTGGCAATTTCAGTAAGTTTTTCCAACTGATGTTGGGATGCTTTAGTTAATACCGCTTGTGCTTCTTCTGGGTTGTTACCTTCTTTAGGAATTAAATACTTCACATAAAGTGACACAAAATCAGCTACGACTGCTAAATCAGATAAACCATGTTTGTCGGCTTCCTTACCAGCGATCGCTGCTACTAAACCTGCTTTAATAGGATCTGGTTTAACTTTCATAAACTGATCCACAAGCTTGGGAACATAATCTACTGGCGGCAAATTAGCTAACTTACTTTTATCTGGAGTAAAGTTACATTCTGCGGCTTTTGCCTGTTCTAAAACACACCATTCGATGAATTCTTGCAATGCTGCATCGGGAACACGAGCGAGATAATTATGTAGCGCTAAATCAGACACAAGCTTACCGTGTAAATTGCTGTTTTATGCAAGTGCATTAAAGCAAGCCTAACGCAATATTTCTATTAGTTTTAGTGTGTTATGCTACGAGTTTTGAATATGAGGCATTGAGAATAGGTTATTTCGCGCTCATTTTCCTTACTGCTCACTCCCCAGTTAAAATAGTTGGTAGCGTGATCGCATTTTTGGCTAGTAAGTTTTAAGATGGTGAAGTCTTACGATTTGGCTATATATTTTTTCTTAGGAAAGCGGACTCCTCACCTTGTTTGGGCGATTATTTCTCCTAAGGTATGCTCTTGTTCTACCTGCTATTTTAAGCTTTGGATTTTATCAAATTTTTTCTTTTGGTGCCCGTCAGAATCAAGACTTAATTCGTTGGCTTAACTATATACGTGTACAACTCAGCCTACCAGGGCGACCACACGTTGAGGTTCTTAATCAATTCTTAGATTTAAGTAGCAAACTATTTTTAATTGTTGCAATTGGTCTTGGAGTTATGTTTGTGTTAAGCTTTTTTATACGACTGTGAGACGATGGCTCAAGCTTAAGGTAAAAAATTTACAAGATAAAATGGCTAATTGTGATTCAATTAGCCATTTTTTAGTTAGTAATTAACATTCTTTAAGCAGTCCGAAAACGCGCCAACTCTTCACCAGTTTTCGCATCATGGGCATGGACTGTACACACTAAACAAGAATCAAACGATCGCGCTACATGACCAACTTCCACCGGGTCGCTAGAATCGTAAATGGGTGTGCCAATTAAAGCTTCTTCAATGGGACCGCGCATTCCTTCACCGTCACGAGGGCCAATATTCCAAGTACCAGGCGCAATCACTTGATAATTTTTAATCTTACCGCCCTCTACTTCCACCCAATGACACAAAGAACCCCGCGCTGCTTCCGTTGCACCCCAACCTTTGCCGTCTTTTTCTGTGGGCTTGATATACCAAGGGTCGTTTAATTTAAATTCGCGCAAGCAATGTTCGGCTTGACGATATAACTTGACAATTTCATGAAGTCGTGCTAACTGGCGCACATGAATACTAGCACCACCCA
This sequence comes from Nostoc sp. PA-18-2419, assembly GCF_005869855.1. Taxonomy (GTDB): domain Bacteria; phylum Cyanobacteriota; class Cyanobacteriia; order Cyanobacteriales; family Nostocaceae; genus Nostoc. Next base: position 219,927 of record NZ_SZNH01000001.1, read on the forward strand.
TCCGCTTAAAGACATCGAGGATGAAGGGGTCGTAGTGTTGCCAAGATTCGCCATGTTTGCCACCTGCGACTAACTGACGCGCCAAGGGGCCAGCTTCCAAACGTCCGAAGTCTTTGTGCAGGACTGCACTTGCCCAAGAATAAGCGTTATCGAAGTCTTTGGTATTATTGGCGATGGGTTTAGTAGTGCGATCGCCAGGATGGATATCCGCAGTGCCTTCATCGTACCAGGAGTGAGTTGTATTCTCGCGGGTAAAGGACTGATCCATTAAAGTGTGAGTATGAGTGAAGCTGTCGTAAACTCCACTTTTCATAATCATCGCCGCATTTCGTCCTTCAATGGTCGGCTTTTGATATTTATCTTCATGGGCTAAATATCCCCAAGTGACATATTTGCCCACTCCAGCGCCATATCTATCTAAACCGATATCTAAACCCATGCGCCAATAAAAACCTAAATCGGAATCTCGATGATTGCGCTTTTCATCCAACCAATCTAAAAAGTCATCGTATGTTTGGATTTGTTCGTAGCGTTCTAGAGAACAACCCAACCACACTGGTTCTAACCAATTGGTACGGAAATATTCCAGAATTGCCCAAGCACGGGTAATGTCTGTAAGGGTGGGGGCGCACATCACACCACCAGGAACCATGTAGCTAGAATGAGGCCATTGACCGCCCAATAGTGCATAAATTTCTACAGGTTTGGCAGAAATTGTTATGCCTAATTCGTAAGATTTGCCTGTGAAAGCAGCAAAACGTCTGGTAGCTTCCTCATAATAGCGACTATTGCGGTATTTTTTATTGGTTAAATCAATGGCAAACAAACCATAAAAATAGCGGGGGATACTTTGAATTGTCTCGACAATTTGACCGAGATTTCTTGCCAAAATTGCGTTGCGGGGAACTTCTGTTTCCCAAGCTGTATCTAATGCCCAAGATGCACAAGTTAAGTGAGAACCGCCGCAAATTCCACAAATTCGAGGCGTGACAATTAATCCGGCTTGGGGGTCTTTACCGCGTAAGATAACTTCAAATCCGCGAAATAGTTCGGCATGAGTCCAGGCGTTGACTACTCTTCCGTGTTCGATATCGACTCTTACATCTAAATCGCCTTCAACTCTGCCAACCGGCGATATATCTAATGTTTGAATTCCCATTTCTCGTCTCTTTTAATTTAGTAGGGGGAGTAAAGAGTAGGGAGTGGGGGATACTCACCTATTCACTATTCCCTAAACTGTAAAAAAGTCTTCTTCTGCCCAAGGTGGTGCTGCATCTTTTGCCACCATTGTGAGTAAGGCGTAGCCTTTTTTGTTGACTCCTGGTGGTAATTCTTTGGGAACCCCCATGACTGTTTGAGTTTTAAATACGGTTCCTGGTTTGAGGTCAAAAAAGGGAAATTCTGGTTCGGTACAACCTAAGCAAGGCATTCCGGCACGGGTTTTGGAGGAGACACGATTCCATAAGATCCGGTTGCAGGAAGAATGGGTCATGGGACCGCGACAACCCAAGTCATAAAATAGACATCCTTTACGCTGACCAAATTCGGCGGTTGATGCTTTGTAAGCAAAGTGAACGTTGCGGGTACAACCTGTTTGAGTATAGGTGTTGAAGAAGGTTTGAGGACGATGCAGTTCATCCAAAGCAATGTCTGCTATGCGTCCAGTAGCGATCGCTACTAATATCTGCGTTATCCAGTCAGGATGTGCGGGACATCCGGGAATATTAATTACAGGTAATCCCGCTTGTGAGACGAAATCCTTGCCTAAAAAGCCACCTTCTTGACGTTTGAGATATTGCAAACCTTCCGACTCGCTGGGATTGGGTGACATGGCAGGAATTCCTCCCCAAGTAGCACAATCACCTACAGCTACGATAAATTGGGCAGCTTTGGCAAGTTCTAGTAACCAATCTTTCATGGGGCGATCGGCAAAACGATTCCATTCACCTGTACCGTTGGGAGCATTAACAACGCTGCCTTCAAACACCAAGATATCTAAAGGAATTTTGCCAGAAATGCAATCCCACAGCAGTGTTTGCAAGTTGTCGCCTATTTCCAATCCTAAGGAAGGATGCCAAAGTACCTTGATGCCAAAATCAGCAATTAAATCGCAGACTGTCGGTTCTTCAGCGTTGAGGAATGACATGGTGTTGCCTGAACAAGCACCACCTTGTAGCCATAATAGGTTAGTCATCTGCTAGATATTTTTGTATTGTTCCTATGCATGAGCTAGGTGATAATGCTTGTAAAATCTCACCTGTTTATCAATATTTATTTATCAATGGTAAGATATTTTTTATCTAATTTACTTTCATTAAAAAAGAATTAATCATTGACAGGAAATTAAATTATCTTAAGATTATTTTAAAAGCTATGTCTGTTATATATGTGACACATTTGATTAAAGCTATCTGCTGAATATTTAAACCCAACCCTAATAACTGGGGTATGGGTTCTAACTTACCTTCTTGCCTACCTTCTTGTTTACCTTCTGCAAAAACATCTTGCTAAAATCTAGTTTGCTTTAACTCATTTGATCCAAACATTTTTCCAATCTCCTCCTGGCTCAATCGCGGCAACTTGTAAATTAATATCGTCTCTATTAATTGTATTATTTCCCTAATAGTAGCAACATCTAAAATTTGCTATCGGGCACTGTTGACTATTTCAATTGCTCTTGTTGCGGTGGTTGATTCGGGTTCAATGATGAGTTTAACTGTCTCTATGCCGATTGATGATGCCTCAATTGAGCTTAACTCCTCAAGATGATACGAGTTACTCGTTGTGAGTTGAGCAATTCTGTATATCTTTGAGTATCTCCAGTATCAACACTGCGGTTAGGATAGATAACAACACCACGCCAATTTTTGGTTAATTCGGTTTTGTCAAGATAGTTAAAAATTTCGGTAAATAAACGTGAATAGAATTTCTTGTCTGATTGAAATTGCACTTCAGTAAAATAAATCGGAAATTCTGGTATATTTGGGAGAAAGACACCATCGATTCTAAATGCTAATTGTTTGACTTCGACTGAAGAAAATTGGTAAGCACTAGCTAGCTGGGGTGGTTGGTTAATCAGTTCAAACAAAGTGCTGGGGATACTCTGAAAGATCCGATAGAAGATGCTGTCTGTTTTCAAGGGAGCTTGTTTTACAGTTGATGAATATATTTTACACTTCGACGATTGCGTGGCGAATATTTAAAGTACACTAAATATTATGTATGTCAGTAATTCAATAAAAAATATTTAAATTGTATAAGATGATGATACAAAAAGCATTTAAAAAATATTAGGTGTTTAAAGCTGACATTAATATTAGCAATTTCCCCCTAGAATTTTAGAAATAGGGTGTTTTATATTTTAGGGATTGGGGATTGGGAAAACTCTTCCTTAACCCCCAGTCACTAATCCTAGTCTCAGACTAAAAAGGGGAATTCCGCCTAAAGGACTCGAAGCCTGCGTAAATCAGTATGGCCCGTGATGAGATGCGATCGCGTGTTTCGATCATTCATGGGTGTTGACAGACTCAATTCCCAATTGGCTAGAGTATGGCAGAGTTATGACCCCTAGCATTACAGATTCAGCGGTGAAGGCTGCGATCGCAGCTGTTGCATCGGAGTCAGCCTCAGCAGATGAAAAAATTCAAATGCTGATTGAAATAGCACAAGGCTTTCAAAAAAAGCCTAAAACAGCCCAAGATTTGCGGAATGCAGTTAGCTTATATTACCGCGCCTATGAGATGTGTGGTGAGGAGTTTCCCCTACTCAAAGCCAGGGCGCAAGTGGGGATGGCAGGAACGTTACAGGCAATACCGGATGTAAGCACACAACTGCTGTTGCAAGCGAAAGTCGGTTATGAAGAAGCATTACCGATTTTACAACAGTTAGCTTTACCTGAAGAAGTGGCAGAGACACAGATGAACTTCGGGCTGGTATTACAATCACTGGTTCCGTATAATTTAGCGCGGATAACTGATAGTATCCAAGCCTATCATGAAGCTTTACGAGTATTTAATTGGCAGGATTACCCACAAGAATACGCCATTTTATACAATAATATTGCGATCGCTTATCTTTCCATGCCCTTAGCATCAGAACGGGAATACTTGCGTCAAGGGTTAGCAGTGCAATCATTTGAGATAGCGCTAAAGCATATTAATCTGATTGAGCATCCCAGAGAATATGCAATGTTGCAAAATAATTTGGGTAACGCTTTCCAATATTTAGTGAGTTCCCATCCTGTGGAGAATAACTTAAGGGCGATCGTCGCTTATAACGAAGCATTAAAAGTACGTAATTCCAAAGATACACCTGTTGAATATGCTAACACAATCTCAAACAAAGCTAACGCGTTATTCAACTTACCCGATGATACAGAAAAACCAGAAGCCGGTAATCCTAAAAATCTTTTACAAGCGCGTGCATACTATCAACAAGCTTTAGAAATATTTACTAAATACCAACAGATGGAACAAGCAGAAATAATAACCCAGGCATTACAAGAGGTAGAAGCAGAAATTAAGAGTTAAAAGTTATGATTTTTTCATCTAACTTAACTTTCCACTCCTAACTCTTCACTTGCCACTCACCCAACTTAATTAAGAAGGAAAACTGAGAATGCAAGATATTTTGACAAGTTCTTCTGTCAGAGATTTTTTCACAAGTTTAGCAGCAGGTGACCTGAACATAGCAACAGAATTTGTTTGGCTAGTTACGGCAACAGTCTTATCTATGGTTGGTGGTGCTATCGGTGGTATGCTATTAGCTGGAAAAGATATAGGTTATCAGTTTTCTGCAATGCTTGGCGCATTATTTGCTCCTGCTGGGGTAATTCCTGCTATCATTTTAGGACTAGTCATTCTCAATTTATTAACAAATTATTAGGAGAAAATATGTTAGAAATTGGGTGGTTTTCTGCCAAGTTATTTTTAAAAGGAAAGCTTCTACGCAACCCCATATATTTTATCCAGCGAACTGCCATTGCTACTGCTGTAGGTTCGCTAATATTAGTATTATTTGCACAAGCCAAAATTCCTTTCTACTTCCCAGTAATATTATCTAGCTTAGTGACAGGTATGATGATGCCATTTCTTCTCAAAGATTTCAAAATGAAGTGAGTCGTCATTGAGCATTTGTAAATAACTAATACTCTACTTAAAAGTAGGATTTACAATTTTAGTTTGTTTAATCCAAAATCTCTTTTGAAGAGTTCATTTGAGAGGAAATCTCAGCTCTAACTTTTCCTAAAATTTCAAACTCAAAATTGTTCCGCCCCATGTCTAATCTTGAAGAATTAGTTCAGGAAATTAACCGCTTTGAGGCAATTATATCCGAGTGGGATGAAAGCCAACGGTGTGTAGCAGTAGGTTTAAAAAGAGCAATTGAAGCTTTACATAAAGCAGCATTGACTAGTTTGATTAAAAGTCTCAAACAAGAATCAATGTCTGCTTTACGTCATGCTGTTACTGATGAAGTAGTATATGCAGTATTACTTTACCACGAATTAGTTAAACCCCCAAAACCACCACTAACACAGCGCATTCAGACAGCACTTGAAGAAGTCCGACCAGGCTTAAAAAGCCATAACGGAGATATAGAATTAGTAGCAATTAAACCACCAGATACTGTAGAAGTTAGATTAATAGGAACTTGCAGCAGTTGTCCGGCTTCTAATCTAACTTTATCTCAGGGAGTAGAACAAGCAATCAAAAACCATTGTCCGGAAATTACCACAGTTATTGCTATTAATAATAACTCTACTGTTAACGCTGAAAGTTCTAGTTTAATAAGTCCATTCCCTCCAAACTTAAGTTCTAGTTGGATAAAAGTAGCAACTATCGAGCAGGTTCCGGAATTAGGTGTATTAGCAGTAGAATTTGCTGGTACTTCGCTAATTTTATATCGCCAGGGTATTACTTTTAGATGTTACCGTAATGCCTGTGTTCATCTAGGAAATCCTTTAGATGAGGGTAAGGTTGAAAATGGCATTATTACTTGTGCTTTCCATGGATTTGAGTATAATTTAGAGACAGGTGAATGTTTAACTACACCCAATATTTCGCTTCAATCGTATCCAGTAAAGATTAAAGACAATAAGGTATTTGTCAAACTGCTATGCAAATAACTAAATCAAATATTTAAAAAATCTAAAAATGCTTCTCTTAACCTTATTGTTGTTCAATCAATAAGACTTTGAAATGTTCGCTTATTAACAAATCTATTTTACCGAAGCGTTTATTTAAAAGACATATTCTGTAACTTCAAGAATTATACTTGATTTTCTTGAGTATTTTATCTCAAAAATATCAAAATGTTACTGTTGTTACATGCTGTTAAATATTAATGTTTTTAAATATTTATCAGCCTCTATTTCCGGTTCATGGATATCCCAATTAAAATTCATCCTTTAGCACAATTACCGCCAGAAGCAACAGCAACTCCTCAAAACTTACCTTTATCATCTCAGGGTGCCGAGGTCATTTTAGGTAATATTATTGAGGCACAACAATTAGTGATGCCTGTAGTACCCAGTCCGATTACAATGTTTGGACCTCGTGGTGCTTGTTTGTTGTTAAATGGGGTATTGTGGGTGTCGGATACAGGACATCATCGATTACTGGGATGGCGAAATTTACCTACTAAAGACAGTCAACCGGCTGATTGGGTAATTGGACAACCTGACTTTTATTATGAAGGACAAAATGCTAAAAGTACAACTGGAAGAAGTACCTTAAATGTACCAACTGGAATTTGTAGTTGTGGCGAAGGATTAGCTGTAGCAGATGCTTGGAATCATCGGATTTTGATTTGGAAAAATTTACCACAAGATAGCAATGTACCGGCAGATTTAGTATTAGGACAAACAAATTTTAGGGATAATGAACCAAATCGAGGAACTCAACAAGCATCTGCCGATACAATGCACTGGCCTTACGGAGTTTTTTATTATCAAGGACAGCTATTTGTTGCTGATACAGGAAATCGCAGGGTATTAATTTGGCATCAATTACCAACAGAAAACGGTCAACCTGCTGATTTAGTTTTGGGACAACCGGATATGATATCTCGTAATGAAAACGGTGGTGGTTCTCCAACCCCAGCGAGTATGCGTTGGTGTCACGATATCACCTTTTGGGGAGAAAATTTGGTTGTCAGTGATGCTGGCAATAACCGTGTAATGATTTGGCAAGGAATACCCACAGAAAATAATACTCCTTGTGCAATAGTTTTAGGACAAAAAACCTTTGATTCCGTAGAAATGAATCAAGGGGTTTATTATCCTAGTGCTAGTAGCTTGAGTATGCCTTATGGTGTAGGCGTGGGTGGGGAGTGGTTAGTAGTTGCAGATACTGCAAATTCGCGATTGTTAGGATGGAGAAAGTCACAATCAATTTTATCACTGCAAAATGCAGCCGCAGATGGAATAACCGGACAAATGAATTTTCAAAGTAAAGGTGAAAATCGGGATTTTGGATTAGCAAAACGAGATAGTTTAAATTGGTGTTACGGTATAAAAACTTGTGGTAAAACGGCAGTAATAGCTGATTCTGGAAATAATCGAATTTTGCTGTGGCAGTTTAATAATTTGTAATTCGTAATACTCGCCTCTGGCGAGAAGCAAGCTACGTAATTCGTAATTCATAATTTTTGAAAATCAGATTGCTATGGTGATTGAAGAAATTAGAGTTCGCGGTACTGTTCAGGGAGTAGGATTTCGTCCTACTGTATATCGTCTTGCTAAAGCCTACGATTTGGGTGGAGATGTTTGTAATGATGGCCAAGGTGTTTTAATTCACGTATCTGGTAGTGAAGAAGCAATAAGCGAATTTGTTGCCAAATTACAAATAGAATGCCCACCGTTAGCAAAAATTAATGAACTAATAAGAACTCCTTACATTGGTAAATTGAACGTTGATAATTTTGTGATTTCTAGTAGTGTCAATAGTGCAATTAAAACAGAAATTGCTCCTGATGCAGCAACTTGTCCACAATGTCAAAAAGAAATATTTGACCCTTTTAGCCGCTTTTACCGTTACCCCTTTACTAACTGTACTCATTGCGGTCCTCGCTTGAGTATTATTCGGGCAATTCCTTATGACAGATGCAATACCAGTATGTCTGCGTTTACCATGTGTTCGGAATGTGCAAAGGAATACCACGATGTCGAAAATCGCCGTTTTCATGCCCAACCTGTAGCTTGTCATGCTTGTGGTGCTTCAGCTTGGTTGGAACGTGCCGATGGGAAAACGGTTACAGCTTCCATGTTCTCAATGTTAGATGATGTTGATGCTGTTTGTACCCTATTGCAAAAAGGTGAGATTGTTGCAATTAAAGGGTTAGGTGGTTTTCATTTAGCTTGCGATGCAACTCAGGAAACTGTTGTACAAAAACTCCGTCAACGCAAAAGGCGCTATCATAAACCCTTTGCTTTAATGGCACGAGATATTGAAGTAATTGAACAATATTGTATTGTAAATGCTAAGGAAAAAGAATTATTAACAAGTTCTGCTGCACCGATTGTTTTATTACAGAGAAAGGAACTAAGAATAGAAACCGAGAATAGATATTCTCTGAATTTTAATATTGCAGCTTCAGTGGCACCGGGGCAAAATCATCTTGGTTTTATGCTACCTTACACTCCGTTACATCATTTAATTTTGCGGCGGATGAATCGTCCAATTGTTTTAACTAGTGGCAACATTGCCGATGAACCCCAATGTATTGATAATAATCAAGTTAGAGAAAAATTAGGAACAATAGCTGATTATTTTATTCTCCATAATCGGGAAATTATTAATCGAGTAGATGATTCGGTAGTACGGGTTGTTAGTGAGAAAGTTCAAACAATTCGCCGTGCCAGAGGATATGCACCAACAGCGATTAGTTTACCACCGGGATTTGACAATGTGCCGCCAATTTTGGCAATGGGTAGTGAGTTAAAAAATACCTTCTGTTTGTTGGGAGAAAAAAAAGCAATTCTTTCGCAACATCTAGGAGATTTAAAAAATTATATGGCTTTTCATAATTACAAAGAAACGTTAAATTTATACTTAAATTTATTTAAACATGAATCAGAAATAATTGTGATTGATAAACACCCTGAGTATCTCTCAAGCAAACTTGGTAAAGAAATTGCAGATAGAAATAAAATTAAAATTAACCCAATCCAACATCATCACGCTCACATTGCTGCTTGCATGGCAGAAAATAACATTCCTGTAAATTCGCTTCCAGTATTAGGTATTGCTTTAGATGGTTTGGGTTATGGTGAAGATGGTACACTCTGGGGGGGAGAATTTATTTTAGCAGATTACCGAAAATTTAGGCGATTAGCAACATTTAAATCAGTGGCAATGATTGGCGGTGAACAAGCAATATATCAACCTTGGCGTAATACCTATGCCCAATTAATAGCGGCTAAACTTTGGGATGATTGCCAACAGCAATATACTGATTTAGAAATAGTTAAATTTTTGAAAAATAAACCATTAAAATTACTTAATCAATTAGTTGAAAAAGGAATTAACTCTCCTCCAGCTTCCTCGGTGGGAAGGTTGTTCGATGCGGTGGCGGCGGCTATCGGTATTTATAGAGATGAATGTAGCTATGAAGGACAAGCTGCGATCGCAATGGAAGCTCTAATCGATATTAACATCTTAAATAATGATAAAGAAACGCTAATTTATCCTTTTAAATTTAGTTTTTCAGATAGTATTTACTGTATAGACCCGCGTCCAATGTGGCAAGCTTTGCTCCATGACTTGCAGCAACAAATTCCCCAAGCATTTATCGCTGCTAAATTTCACAAAGGTTTAGCCAATGCGATTGTAGAAATGGCTAAACGTCTTTGTCAAGAAAATCTGATTTATCAGGTAGCTCTAACAGGAGGGGTGTTTCAAAATTGTATATTGTTAGAGCAAGTTACCAAACCTTTACAAACATTAGGAATAGAAGTATTGACTCACAGCTTAGTTCCAGCTAATGATGGCGGGTTATCTTTAGGACAAGCAGTTATTACGGCTGCACAATTCAGAAGATAAATTCATCTCACGCCAAGGCGCAAAGAAGATAAAAATGTGTTTAGGAATTCCCGGTCAAATTATAGAAATTACCAACGTTAATCATAAATTAGCTATTGTTGATGTTGGTGGTGTTAAACGCCAAGTAAATATTGCCTGCATTGTTGACGAACAACATCCGCCTGAAGCTTGTATTGGGGATTGGGTATTAGTACATGTTGGCTTTGCAATGAATCGAATTAACGAACAAGAAGCGGCAGAAACATTAGAGTTATTGCAAGAATTAGCAACTGTACAAGTAGAGATGAATACTTAAATAACAGACTTTTTTCTTCACGCAGAGGTGCAAAGGCGCAGAGACAAAGAAGAGAATTCTGGCACTCAGTTTAATTTACTACTTCTAAAACTTAGTCCTTTGCGGTTCGTTTGAAAAAACTATGGTTCTATTTCTATGAAATACGTTGATGAATTCCGCCAAAGAGAAAAAGCTGAAGCCTTACGCCGTGAAATTGCAAAATTATGCCAGCAACTAGAAAAACCAATCAAAATAATGGAAGTGTGCGGCGGGCATACCCATTCTATATTTAAATATGGCATTGAAGAGACTTTGCCCGATCGCATCGAACTAATTCATGGGCCTGGTTGTCCAGTATGTGTTATGCCAAAGGGGAAATTAGATGATGCGATCGCTATCTCTCAAAATCCTAACGTCATCTTCACTACATTTGGCGATGCGATGCGAGTTCCTGGTTCCAAAACAAGTTTACTACAAGCCAGGGCACAAGGCGCAGACATCCGGATGGTGTACTCTCCTTTGGATAGCCTGCAAATTGCTAAAAATAACCCTAACAAAGAAGTAGTTTTCTTTGCCTTAGGCTTTGAAACCACAGCCCCCAGCACCGCCTTCACCATTCTCCAAGCAACAGCCGAAGAAATTCCTAACTTCAGTATGTTTTGCAATCACGTGCTTGTGATTCCCGCCCTCAAAGCCCTACTAGATAACCCCGATTTACAATTGGATGGATTTGTTGGGCCTGGTCATGTGAGCATGGTAATTGGTACTGAACCTTATGAATTTATTTCCCAACAATATAATAAGCCAATTGTCGTTTCAGGATTTGAACCTTTAGATATTCTCCAATCAATTTGGATGCTGTTACAACAGCTAGTAGAAAATCGTTGCCAAGTCGAAAACCAATATAATCGAATTGTCCAAAAATCTGGAAATATACAAGCACTGCAAGCGATAAATAAAGTTTTTGCTGTGCGAGATAGTTTTGATTGGCGGGGTTTGGGTGATATTCCCTATTCAGGATTAAAAATTAAATCTGAATATGCTCAATTCGATGCCGAACTTAAATTTACCATTCCCAATCTCAAAGTAGCTGACCATAAAGCTTGTAAATGTGGAGAAATTCTCAAAGGAGTTTTAAAACCTTGGGAATGTAAAGTATTTGGTACAGCTTGTACACCAGAAACACCCATCGGTACTTGTATGGTATCTTCTGAAGGTGCTTGTGCAGCCTATTACAAATATGGACGACTTTCTACAATGGCTAAAAAAGTAATAGCTGAGAAACCAAAAATTACCATCACCCAAGAACCTCTTCCTGCCTGTGGTTTTTCTTTAGACTAATACATCTTACAAATACTCTGCGAACCTCTGTGCTTTCCTTTGCGTTGAAAAAATCTCCCATTTTAATATGAATCTTTTCCCCACAAACTCAATACAAAATCCTCTATTGACAAAATCCCATAAAATCCAAGATACTCATATAACTCTCGCACATGGTAGCGGTGGTAAAGCCATGCGCGATTTAATTGACGATATCTTTGTTAATACTTTTGATAACCCAATTCTTTCTCTATTAGAAGACCAAGCAACCTTCAACTTATCTTCTCTTTTACAACAGGGAGATAGACTCGCTTTTACCACAGATTCTTATGTTGTAGACCCTTTATTTTTTCCCGGTAGTGACATCGGAGAGTTAGCCATCAACGGTACAGTGAATGATTTAGCCGTTAGTGGCGCTAAACCTTTATATTTAACTTGTAGCGTAATTATAGAAGAAGGATTACCAATAGAAACCTTACGACGTATTGCAGCCAGTATGAAAGCAGCGGCGAAAAATGCTGGTGTTCAAATTGTCACTGGTGATACAAAAGTTGTACATCGCGGTGCTGCTGATAAACTGTTTATTAATACTGCTGGTATTGGTATCATTCCCCAAGGAGTTAACATTTCTGCTCGCAATATTCAACCTGGGGATGCTGTAATTATTAATGGTGAATTAGGCAATCATGGGGCAGCTATTTTAATTGCCCGTGGAGAACTAGCTTTAGAAACTAATATTGAGAGTGACTGTCAGGCGTTGTATGATTTAGTAGCAACTATCCTCAATGTCTGTCCCCAGGTTCATGCGATGCGGGATGTAACACGTGGTGGTTTAGCTACAGTTTTAAATGAATTTGCCTCCAGTTCAAATATAGGAATTCGCCTCGAGGAAGAATTTATTCCAGTGCGTGAAGAAGTGAAAGGTGTTTGCGAAATTTTGGGTTTAGATCCATTGTATTTAGCTAATGAAGGTAAATTAGTTGTAGTAGCAAAAAGAGAAGATGTTGCATCTATTTTATCCGCTATGAAATCTCACCCAGCAGGAAAAGATGCTTGTATGATTGGTGAAGTTATTACCTCACCTCCAGGTATCGTCTCGTTAAAAACAATTTTTGGTGCTGAAAGAATTGTTGATATGTTGGTAGGCGAACAATTGCCCAGAATTTGTTAATATTTCAGATATTTTTAGATGCACGAATTAGGAATTACTCAAAACATTGTAGCAATTGTAGCTGAACATGCAAAAGGTGCAAAAGTACAACGAGTTGTATTAGAAATTGGCAAACTTTCAGCTATTATGCCTGAGGCTATCCGATTTTGTTTTGATATTTGTACACAAGGAACAGTTTTACAAGCATCGACATTAGRAATTTTAGAAATTCCCGGTTTAGCAAAATGCCAGCAATGCGGTGCAGAAATTTATCTAGATAAGCCATTTGGTATTTGTAGCTGCGGTAGCGTGGAATTAAATTTAATATCTGGTGAAGAACTAAAAATTAAAGAAATAGAAATAGAGGAATTATGTGTGTAACTTGCGGTTGTTCTGATGATGGTGAAACTAAAATTACTAATCTGGAATTCAGTAAAGCTGAATATAATCACCATCATCATACTCACACTTTAGCTGATGGCACTGTTATTACCCATTCTCACAGTCATGAGCCTCATATAGAAGTATCTCAAGTTCATGCCAAGATACATGGCACAACTATATCCTTAGAACAAGATATATTAGCAAAGAATAATTTAATAGCAGCTCAAAACCGGGGATGGTTTAAAGGTCGAAATATTACTGCTTTAAATTTAATGAGTTCTCCTGGTGCTGGGAAAACAACTCTTTTAACTCGCACTATCAATGATTTAAAGCATCAGTTATCTATTAGTGTAATTGAAGGCGACCAAGAAACTGCTAATGATGCTAAAAAAATTCAAGAAACAGGTTGTAAAGTCATTCAAATTAATACTGGAACAGGCTGTCATTTAGATGCATCGATGATAGACAGGGGTTTACAACAACTAAATCCACCGTTGAACTCAGTTGTGATGATTGAAAACGTGGGAAATTTAGTTTGTCCAGCTTTATTTGATTTAGGAGAAAATGCAAAAGTCGTGATTCTCTCCGTCACAGAAGGAGAAGATAAGCCGATAAAATATCCGCACATATTCCGTGCTAGTGATATCATGATTTTAACTAAAATTGATTTGCTGGCTTACGTGCAATTTGATGTACAAAAATGCATAGAATATGCTAAGCAAGTAAATCCGCAAATTAAAATCTTTCAAGTTTCTGCAACTACTGATATAGGCTTAGATAATTGGTACAAATGGTTGACTGAAAAAGTGTAGATTAATTAACTTGGATATCTTGTTTAATTATTAGCGATCGCTCCATATTCCACTGTTGTGAAAAACTGCAATATCAGTCTTAAAACTCCAGCACTACTGAAGTATTTTTTACTGTACCTCCAGCATTTATAACTCATTTTGATAAACTTTAATAGATATTTATTAATCACCTGATTTCAAGGAAGAATAGATAATCTGAAAAACCTAATATTATAAAATTAAGTCATGGAATTATGAAATCCCCCTGCGGGTTCATGAAAATTGGAAGTAGTTTTTACAACATTAGAGATGCATACTTCCATTTTTCTATCTGTGCGTAAATCCTCATGGCTAAAATTGAAGAATTGACACCCCAGCAACTCTCCATAACAGACCTAAAACCACGAGGGAGAGTTTATCCGAGTCCGATCAGTTGGCGCGACCAGTTTTTGTACCAATTGATAGTAGATAGATTCAGTGATGACAATGAAAATCAAAGGGAACTTTTTGACCGCGCTAACCCTTTAAAATTCCAGGTTAAAGACAAAGCCGACTGGATGACAGCAGGTACAAAGTTTGCTGGTGGTACTCTTAGGGGAATTAGAAGTAAGTTAAATTACTTGCAACGATTGGGAGTAACAACGCTGTGGATTAATCCGCTTTGGCGACAACCCTCTCAATTAGAAACTTATCACAGCGATCGCATTCAAGACTTTTTAGATATTGACCCCCACTTTGGCACCCGTCAAGATTTAAGAGATTTAATTGATGCTGCCCACGATCGCAGGATGTATGTCATCTTAGATGTAATTTATAACCAGAGCGCTGATAACTGGTTCTATCGAGATGACCTGATTGCAGCTTTAGCAAGAGTTTACCAATATTGGATTGCTGTTTCTGACTGCGATGGCTTTTGCATAGACTCCCTTAAACACGTTTCTTTAGAAGATTCCCGCAAATTCTGCACTGCTATTTCTGAGTACACCCAATCTATTGGTAAAGACAACTTTTTACTGGCTGGGGAAATGACTTCCGGGAGTATGGCTGCTGCTGACATAGACATTATTGGTCGCAACCTTAGTGCTGTATTAGACAATGTGCAGGCTCCTAATGAATTGACTGCACTTGCAAAAGGTTTAGTAGATCCAAAGCAATTTTTCGATTTATATAGCAATAATCTCGCCGGAGAATATCGCCAAATTGGAATATATCATGTCTGTGTCTTGGATGACGAGCGGATGTCATTCCGTACTAATAAGCAGCGATTTGCCGCATATAGTAATGTGCCTAATCTCTATGAGCAAGTCGCTCATGCTGTCGGTGTGCAATTAACTATGCCAGGAATTCCTGCTATTTATTATGGAACAGAACAGGCTTTTGATGGCAATCAAGGTTATCACGATTACAGTTTAGAAGGTGAAGGGTTAGCAGAAGATAGATATATCAAAGAAGCAATGTTTGGCGGTGATTTTGGCGCATTTCAAACAGTAAATTGTCATTTCTTCGATATCGACCATCCTACCTATTTGCGGATAGCTGCGATCGCCCGTATCCGTAACCGTCAAGATAAAATTGGCAAAGCATTGCGCCGTGGACATCACTATCTGCGGGAAATATCCTTTTGTAATTACCCCTTCTCGATTCCCCCACAAGGCGAATTGGTTGCTTGGTCACAAGTTTTATTTGACACAGAAGTGCTGATGGTATTGAATAGCAACGGCTTAGAAAATCGGGGTGCAGAAGTGACAGTAGATACTTATATGCATCCTCAAGACTCAGAAATGACTTTTTTATACAAAAGTGATTGGAGCAATGCCGATTTACGCAACCCACGGCAGAATCAAACTGTAGCTGTACAACATCATAACGATGGTCGCGCAACGGTGCGAATTGATTTGCCTCCTTCTGGAATGGTAATTTTGGCGTAAGCAAGCACTACAGACAATATTGTACACTCTTCTAAAATTGCAACACCCTGCACTCTTAGAGTACAGGGTGTGAGATAGAGATAATGGTGAATAAATATATATGAATGTTTATTGACCTCAAAGCCAATCTCGATAGGCTGAAATTTCATTGACACCAATTTCAAATGGCATCCCTTTGCCAAATGGTGGATAAACGCGAATTTTGGCGTTACTACTAAACCGCTCTAACCGATTACCTAATTGGGGAATATTGCTGACAATATGCCAGTAAGATACTAAGTCGGGGCAGTCAATAATTAATGTGAGAATATTGGTATTTGTTGTCAAATACCATTGACAATTAGATAACAGCACTCGCGTAATGCGATCGCAGGCTAAATAAAAGCATCTGCCAGTAGACTGTTCTAATTCCATCTGCAACATTCCATCCTCTCTTGTTACCTCGGCTGGAGGTAAATCATCGGGAGGCAGCAGGTATAATTTAGAAGACATAATTTCGCACCTCTTGGTTGTAGCGCGTCAAACTCTCTAGGTTTTTTTCCATATCTAAAGATGAGGGTTTGAGTGCTAGCGTACCTAAATTCAATTCATCCTGAAATTTTTTGATTTTGTCTCGACAAGTCTCCACATCACCGATAATTGAGTTCTCAATCAAATAGTCTTCATCGAAACAAATGTTTGTGCGATCGAATGGTTTTTGGTTGGGATTCGCACTATTTTGCAATGTTTGGGCCGAATTAGCTTTCATTTTCTGGCTAAATTGGCGAATAAAAGGTAACGCTTCACTCACTGCCTCATCAAATGTTTTGCCAACATAAAAGAAGCGTGCCAGCACAAAGTTTTCTGCACCACTAGCATTTAACGCTTGATATTTGGCAATCGTATTCTTCAATCTTTGTAGAGAAAACGGCGGGCCACCCATTAAACTGAAGGAATGTTTGGCGGCAAACTCGATACCATTATCACCACCAGTGGCAACATATACGGGAATTTTTGGCTGCAATGGTTTGGGGTAAATTGTTAGGCGATCGCATTGATAATATTGCCCATTAAATGATACGTTAGTTTCATACAAAAGCTTTTGAATCAATGCCATTGCCTCTAACATTTTGGGACGCGATTCACTCATTGGTGTACCAAAATGCTTATTTTGTTGAGGGAAAGGCCCTCCTTTAGCAACTCCAAATAATAATCGTCCACTGCACAAGTTATCCAAAGTGGCAATGTCCTCTGCTACCCTAATTGGGTTATAAAATGGCAGCAACACCGCCGCCGTACCTAATTTGATAGTTGAAGTCAATCCCGCCAAGTGTGCCATTAACACCAACATGGATGGGCTAAGATTGGATTCATTAAAGTGATGCTCACTCACCCAAGCTTCCTCAAAGCCTAAGCTTTCTGCTTGTTTAATCAGCGTCACTTGCTCAAAAATGGCACGATGACCATCTTGGTGATGATTTTCGTAATTGCAGAAAATTCCAGTTTTCATTAGCGTTGGTACTTTTTACCCACCGTGTGTGCTGGCTATTTATTAGTCTGTCAAGGTAACTTTGCTCGATTTAAAACTCTTGGCGTTAGAGTGTTATCTGATGTCCGGCTCATTCGTAATATGTCCGAAGCGAGTGAAACGATGCAATCACAAAGTTTTTAGGATTGCTTCCCTACGGTCGTAATAACGGTTATTTGAGCGGACATGATATCAGTCTTAAATCGGCGATTTTTAATTCACAGAGTCTTAGGTAGCAGTAGCAACCCACTGCAACTCCAACCATAGGCGTGGATTGTTATGTTTGAGCTTCGACATCGGGTCGCGTAACAATCGCTTGGCATTTATGCAGACTACCTGCATTAAACCCATGTTGTCTGCTACTTCTCGAAGTATTTCTTTTTGAGCTTGCACACAAGAAATCATTTCATCAGAGCAATAAATTCCTATATATTGCAAGCGTCTTGCAGGTCGTCCCCAAAAACAGGTAATGACTTTCACATAACACCCGTCTAGTAATTCCCCAACTGTCGGATAGTAGTGGTTAACGACTCTTGTGAATTCTTTAGCTAAGATGTCTTCAGCAATCATTTCAACTGATATTTCTGTAGCGTCGATCACTCTATTTAATATAACATAATACTGTCAATTAATGATGATAAATTAACTAATTTAATTGAAATAAAATATTAAAGATGGCAATTCATTTTGATAGTTAATAGCAAAAAATAAAAAAGTTTACTTGAGTGATACCTTACTGAAAAAAAGTTACAATCCTCCCAGATATTTTTATCAAGTTAAAGTACAACATCAAGCTTGTTTAACTTCTGATTTTACAATCTTCAATTATGTTATATTTTTATACGAAAAAGAGGTATACCTGATTTAGGATACCTCTCATTTGCTTACAGCTTTTTTATTTGATTTAGAAAAGATGAATTCAATCAAATGTAGCTAAATTGCACATTTTTATTTTGAATTCTGAATTTTTAATTTTTAATTTTTATTATCGAGCATTGCGTTCGCAAACTAAAACCTCTGCTACAATATCCGGCAGATTTATCAAGTCTGTAAATCCTTCAGAGCCAGAAATTGGTGAAATAAATGTATAGTTTGGATCGCACGCTCCATTGTCATATACTTGAATAAACCACCGATCTGGAAATCCTTGTATACCTAGTTCTACAATGTACCAACTCTCGCCAATCAGACGAGAGTTAAACATTGTAAACCACTCTCTATTTTCTTCTGAAATGTTCCAATCTGCCATGAGTAGCTCTAAAGCTATTTGTCCGGCATCAGTTGAAGTCAATAGCATTTTTACTCCTTATTAACGACTTCAGAGTTGGATACTTCAGGATATAAACCTAGTTGTTTCGCTAACTCGCGTGCTACAAAAAATAAAAATTTTGCCCCATCTTGATTGCCTTCATGGGCGAACATAGTTGCCACTTGTAACATTGTTTCTACAAAGCCAGAATCAATTAATTCTGGGTGAGCTTCCAAAACTTCTGGCTCCTGACCATTAGGACATTTAAGTAGCTCATCAATTAGGTTAAAGTACAATTGTTGGCGTTGTTCTGTCATGGTAAATCTATTGATTTGAATGAATAAATTTGGAGCCTAGTCAGAGATTTAAAATCTCTAAAGAAATCTTAGATGGGATAATTGATTACTGTTCGATACTTTGCTGCCACAGCCTTTCCAACATTTCAACTTGTTCTTTGAAAATAGCAGCACGATAAACAAGATATCTATCGTAAAAGATTATTCCTAACCCAACACAAATCGGGGTTAACAAAAAGAACCATTGCAGGATAGCACCAAATTTATATTGCTCAGCAACAGTCACCATTTGATTAACCACATTCTGGTCAGAGGATTGGATGCTAGTTTGAGATAATGGTGTACTTTCTGTCTGGGGAGTCACAGCGATCGCTCCACTAGTCTTGCTAACTTGGCAGGCTAAATTTTGTGATTCTAATAACTCAAGATGTCGCTCCCAAATTATGCCAAATACTACTAGCCCTGGAGAAAGCACTGCTATAGTAACTATGCAAACTGTAAGAAGATTTAAAAGTTTGGCTTTCATTTTGGCTCTCCCTTGCTAGGTAGTATCCACCCAGTAAGATATGTCCTTTGTCTTTTCTTACAAAGTTCTGGTTGCGGGAAACCTCCGCTGGTAACTTTGTGCTTTGTCTTTTGTTAGTTAACAATAACTAATAATTAATAACAATGACTAAGAACTAAGGACTAATGACTAATGACTAAAAATATTTAAGCACATTAGCTGACTCTCAAAAGAGAGATTAAGAAGTCCCCCCTAGTTCACTAAGCTTTCGCCTAAGAATTTTGGGGGGTAGAGGGGAATCTCTGCGTAAATCCTATATGTTTTATATCAGCCACCTTTTCACAAAACAGTTTATCGCAGCTCGATTAAGATTATTAAATTTATTAAAACAGTACTCACAGCCTGTAATTATTGCCTGATAAGTCTTATAAAAATTCATTGGGGTATGGGTGCTAGTATTTTTCAGGTAGGGTTCTAGTATTTTTCAGGTGGGGTTCTGGGGTGTGGAGTACTCAATCTCAAAGCAATGTAGACACGGTTCAAAGACTTTTTTTATGAATTTTTGGGCTGACAAAATCTGTACTCAAAACCAAATATCAATGTCTCTTGATCAGGATAGACTGAATAAATAAAAAAAACAATTAAATTTGATGCGCTTAATTCATACTTCTATAACTAAATGAATTTTAGCAACTAACGTATTGATTCTTGCTTGGGAACATTTAGAAAAAGTTCTTCTTAAACTTATATATTTGGTGATTGAGTTAAAATACATAGTAGATACACTCATCTACATTCCAGGTAAGAATTCAACCCTAAGCAAGAGGCGGTGCAGTCTCTTTAGTTTCCATAAACGAGCAACTGCCGTTAAAAATTCCAAATTTCTCAGGAACATTGGATGATTGGTATATTGATTCAACAAATTTATCGTAATTCTGTAACTCTTAGATTCCTGAATTGTAGTTTTTGAATTCTCATTACTCAGCCGCAAAATCAATACATAAAAGTTTATCGTTATAAATAGATACTCTGCACTAAGATTTAGGATTTTAGGAGTTAAATAATGCGGATTGCTAAAGATGTAACAGAACTTATTGGAGGAACTCCTTTAGTTGAACTGAACAAAATTCCTCAAGCTGAGGGGGTACTAGCAAGAATAGTTGTCAAACTCGAAGGTATGAACCCAGCGGCTTCAGTCAAAGACCGCATTGGCATAAGTATGGTACTCTCAGCAGAAGCAGAGGGTTTAATTGAGCCGGGGAAAACTATTTTAGTAGAGCCTACCTCTGGTAATACAGGAATTGCTCTAGCGATGGTAGCAGCGGCGCGGGGCTACAAATTAATTTTGACGATGCCAGAAACCATGAGCCATGAACGGCGGGCTATGCTCAGAGCTTATGGGGCATCTTTAGAGTTGACACCGGGTACTGAGGGAATGCGGGGAGCAATCAAAAAAGCCGAAACAATTGTAGCTAATACTGCCAATGCTTTTATGCTGCAACAATTCCGTAACCCTGCTAATCCGAAAGTTCATCGCGAAAGCACCGCCGAAGAAATTTGGGCTGATACAGATRGGGAAGTGGATATCGTCATTGCCGGAGTTGGTACTGGTGGGACGATTACTGGGATTGCAGAGGTAATTAAAAGCCGCAAGCCAACTTTCCAAGCGATCGCAGTTGAACCCAGCAACAGCCCAGTCCTCTCTGGTGGTGAAGCCGGCTCTCATAGGATTCAAGGTATTGGCGCCGGATTTATTCCAGATGTTCTGCGCTTGGAATTAGTTGATGAAGTAATTAGAGTCAGCGACGAACAAGCCATTGCTTACGGGCGACGGTTAGCAAAAGAAGAAGGCTTATTGTCTGGAATCTCTTCTGGTGCAGCTTTATGTGCTGCAATTCAAGTAGGTAAACGAAAAGAAAATGCTGGACGTTTAATTGTAATGATTCAGCCTTCTTTCGGCGAACGTTACCTCAGCACCCCAATGTTTCAAGACTTGTCCTTAGAAACTGCTAGCGTCCGTTAATATGAATCAAAGAAGGGGCACAGCAATGCTGTGCCCTTTACTCGTGATTAAAAAACGCTCTCAACAAACAGCGTGTTAATTTTTGCAAGTCAATGCATTAACAATGCAGGTCAATACATTAACAATGCAAGTCAATACATTAATAATGCAAGTCGATGCATTAACAATGCAAGTCAATGCATTAACAATGCAAGTCAATGCATTAACAATGCAGGTCAATGCATTAACAATGCAAGTCGATGCATTAACAATGCACAAGGTTGTCTTTAGATAACACAGTCCTTAAAAACCACCATCACTAATGGTTACAACTGCCTTGCTTTTGCTGTTCTTCAGCATGATGCTTACAACCACCTTGCTCATTATGATGATGATTGTGATCGCCACCGTGGGCACAGCCTTGCAAATTTTGGTTCATCAGATTTTCGCTAATTTCTCGCAAGGATTCATCCACAGGGTTTAAACCAATCCAAGCATCAATCTTTTCCACATCGAATCCGACTTCACGGCGATCGCCTACTTCTAACAAAGGACGGCGAATCAACAGCGGATCTCTCAACATCAGCATCAAAGCAGTTTGGGCTTCAATTTTTTCTGGAACTATTTCACCAGATTTTATCCGTGGGGAAGAACGATTAAACCAATCAGCTACGGGGCGATCGCCAAAAAATGAGCGCAACCGCTCAACTGTCCAAGGTTCTGTTAACAAATCGTATGCTAACACCTCATGACCAGCAGCTGTGAGCAAAACTCTTTGCTTAGTACCACCTTTACAGCCTGGTTTGCTATAAAAAATTACTCTTGCCATGTAACTACCTCTTAATTACTCAATTGTTCGTAGTTGGCGCTTTACCAAAGACAGCACAAACTACTAATCCATGCAAATAATCTTGAGATTCCTAATTGAAGAAGAATTTAGCAATCTTGATAGTGGGGGATTGGGATAGTTAACAGTTATCAGTTATCAATTCTCAGCAGTTTTCTGATAACTGATAATTGATAACTGTTGAGTCTGGTGTTTCACCGTTTATTCATTTACCACTCGGATAAAATTCAGTCTGACTCCAGACTTGGGAATTTTTTCTTATCAAAAATTCTTCGCCTTATGGGTAACAGAGTCAAACTCAAATCTTTCTTTCGGAGTGGTTTCGCCATAAACGTTAAAAGTCACAGTTGGTTCATCACCCAGTGCTTCTACACTATGAATTGCATTGGAAGCAAAGCTAATAATATCTCCTGGAAAAAGAGCCACTTCTCCCTTATATTCAATTTTCTCCTGAGATTCTGAGCTATGAGTGCGTTGCCAAAAAGTATTTTTTTCCTGACCTTTTAACACCGCCACTACTCCCCACGTTCCATGATTATGAATATTCGAGCGAGTTCCTGGTGCAAATGTTACTACTTGCACTGTCAATGGAAAACCCAATTCATCATATAGGAGTGAAACAGAGGTTCCAGTTTTTGCAGAAGGTTCTAAATATTGACTCCGCACCCAGTAGGAATTGACAATCAAGCGCCTGACTAGCATCCGCATTTCTGGCAAACAACTCGATTCATCTTCCGCACTATTGAGAACATCTTCCACCTCAGTTAAAAACCGATACAGGCGGTAATTATCTCTCAATAAATCCCATCCTCTGACAGACTTACAGGCTTGACACTCACCATCTGCCGTTATTAGCCAATCCTTACCTTGCATAACTTTTAAAATCTGATATGAGAAGATTGGATGACAATAATCGGAGAAACATTAGGAAAAGTTTCCACAGGAGGTGTAGTAGGAATGTAGATTACAGGAAAAATAGAGTTGTTATTACTCGTAGTTCCTAAAAGCGAGTAAGAGGAAGATGAAGTAGATAACCAATTGTTCATGAGTGTTCACCTTGATTTAAGAAGGGAATTAGGGACTAGGGATTACGGACTGGGGACTGGGATTAGGTACTAGGAAATAAATTAGGAATACTTTCTCAATATTCAATTCCTAATCCCCACATATTCATTAATCGTCTTCTTCTGCTGGATGTGTCAAAATATCCAAGAGAATTCCGGCTCCAAAATCATGCTTTGCGTCTATCTCTTTGACTCTGGCGCTGATTTCTTTTGCTTCCTCTATTGCTCCTAACTTTGCTAGAACCAATCCAGAAGCAGCATAAGCATTCAAGTACAATCGAATTTGTGGATCTTCTTTGCGATTGACTAATATCGGCTTAAGTTGCTGCCATTCCTCAGGTAATTGTTCTAGTTCTTTAATTTTATCTAATAATTTGGTTGTTGTTTGCAGTGCTAAAGAATAATTATTTTTATAGTAAAAGAATCTATATGCTGCTACTAAGACATCTGTATTTTCACCAGTTTTATCTAAAGCTTGGTGAATATATTTTTCGGATTCTGATGTATTTTCCCAGTTGTTTGCAGCTAAAATTAATAAATTTTTGATATCCTCAGGAACCTGAAACCATGAGAATTTATTTGGTTCGAGTTGCATATTAGGAAATGGGGATTGGGGAGATAGAGAGATGGGGAGATAGGGAGATGGGGAGAGGAGACAAAGAAAATAATTCCTAACTCTTGGAAAGACTTGGGTTATCGCGTCTCTCCCCACTCACTTTTAAAACAGCGTAAGAATATACACCAAACTGAAAAGAACAATCCAAATAATGTCTACGAAGTGCCAGTAAATTTCTGCCATTTCGATGAAGGTGTGATTTGTTGCAGAATATTGACCGGGACGACGCGATCGCCACAACACACCTAATATTAATAACAGTCCCACAAAAACGTGCAAACCGTGGAAGCCTGTCATTAAATAAAAGCAGTTGGCGAAGATATTGGTAGTCAGACCATATCCTAAAGTTGCGTACTCATAAGCCTGACCAATCAAGAAAATTGCCCCCATGATGGCAGTAATTGTGTACCATAGTTGCATTCCCTTGACATTATTCTTTTTAATTGCCGTATCACCGAAGTGAATCACAAAACTGCTGGACACCAGAATAATGGTGTTAATCGTTGGCAACAATAGTTCTACTTCTGTTCCTTCTGGAGGCCAAACTGCTGTACTGCTGCGGAAAAACAAATAGGTAGCAAAAAGTCCGCCGAACATCAGGGATTCAGAGACGAGGAATGTTAACAGTCCCCAAACTCTTAAATCTGGATGTTGTTCGTGATGTTCTGCACTGTTATGTTCTGTTGTCGCTATAGTCATAGATTTGTTGGCAAAAAAGTGACTGGGGACTTGGGACTTGGGACTTGGGACTAAGCTAAAATATCTTGCATGATTTTTAACTAGCCTGCCCATAAATAAATAGAAATTTCCAGTTCTGAACGAGAAGTTTCCAGTTCTAGATGAGAAGTTTCCAGTTCTAGACGAGAAGTTTCCAGTTCTAGATGAGAAGTTTCCAGTTCTAAACGAGAAGTTTCCAGTTCTAGATGAGAAGTTTCTAGTTCTAAACGAGAAGTTTCCAGTTTTAAACAAGAACTTTCTAGTTCTAGACGAAAAGTTTCCAGTTCTAAACCAGAAGTTTCCAGTTCTAAACCAGAAGTTTCCAGTTCTAAGGGATTACCGAGAAATGAATTATTCAATCATTGTGGGGTAGACATCTTGTCCGCCCTTGCTTACAGGCGGGCGAGACGCCCACCCCACAAGAAAAGTTGAATTTTTTTTGATTTGAAAATCCCTAAGCTTGAAGTTTCAAGTTCTAAGCTTGGAGTTCTGAGTTCCAAGCCTAGAGTTGTGAGTTCTCAAATCACATGATTAGAAATTTCAGTCACCTTTAAAGAAATAGCGCTACTGACTCTACTAACTAAGCATTAGCTTCCGATGTCGTTGATGGCTGTAATTCAGTAACATGACCATTACCGTAGTCATAAGGGCCGTGAGTGACAACTGGCAAGACTTCCCAGTTTTCAATCGCGGGTGGTGAGCTAGTTGTCCATTCTAAGGTCAAAGCCTGCCAAGGATTATCGCCTGCTGGGCGTCCTTTAAGCCAACTTTGAATAATATTGATCGTGAAGGGAATTACTGATATCCCCAAAACAAATGAACCGAAGGTACAAATTTGATTGAGGTCGATAAATTGGGGGTCATACATTGCAACTCGTCGCGGCATTCCTTGCAAACCCAATTCGTGCATGGGTAGGAAGGTTAAATTCGTGCCAATCAAGGTGAGGAAAAAGTGAATGCGACCCCAGGTTTCATTCAACATCCGTCCGGTCATTTTGGGGAACCAGTGATAAATGCCGGCATAAATGCCAAACACGGAACCGCCAAATAGAACGTAATGGAAGTGTGCCACAACATAATAGGTGTCGTGGACGTGAACATCGAAGGGAGCTGTTCCCATTGTCACGCCGCTTAAGCCGCCCATGACAAACATCGATAACAAACCAATGGCGAAAAGCATGGCGCTGGTGAAGCGAATCTTACCACCCCAAAGGGTAGCAACCCAGCCGAAAATCTTAACACCAGTGGGAACTGCAACTATCAGAGTCGAGATGGTGAAGAACATCCGCATCCAACCGGGTGTACCGCTGGTAAACATGTGGTGTACCCAGACGAACAGACCGACAACGCAGATTGCCAAACTCGAATAAGCGATCGCTTTATAACCAAAGATTGGCTTGCGGGCGTGGACTGGAATCACTTCGGACATGATGCCGAAGATGGGCAGAATCATTAAATATACTGCCGGGTGAGAATAAAACCAGAATAAGTGTTGGTAAATTACAACGTTACCGCCTGCATCTGGTTTAAAGAAGGAGGTGCCAAAGTTGAGGTCAAACAACAGCAGAATTAAACCTGCTGCTAATACAGGTGTGGAGACGAGTGCTAAGACGGAGGTTGCTAGAATTGCCCAGCAAAACAAAGGTAGCTGATCCCATTTCATGCTGGGAACCTTCATCATCAAAATGGTGATCACAAAGTTCAGCGAACCCAAAATTGAGGAAGTTCCCACCAAAACGATCGCCAGTATCCACATGGTTTGGGCGATGGGTGCTGTCACCAAACTCAAAGGTGGATAAGCTGTCCAACCCGATTGCGAACCGCCAAAAATGAAACTACCTAATATCAGTGCACCGGCTGGTGGGTTTAGCCAAAAGGCGATCGCGTTTAGCTTCGGGAAAGCCATATCCCTAGCACCGATCATCAAGGGTACCAAAAAGTTACCAAATCCCCCAATGGCACTGGGAACAATCCACAGGAAGATCATAATCGTCCCGTGATTGGTCATGAAAGCGTTATACAAATTGGGGTCTAACCAATCTGCATCAGGTGTTGCTAATTCGACGCGGATAGCCATCGCCATCAGTCCGCCGATTAAATAGAACACAAACGCCGTTACTAGATATTGGATACCAATAACCTTGTGGTCAATATTAAATGTGAAATAGTCTTGCCATTTCCACGCTTCTTGATGAGACGTGTGGGCAACAGCCATTTCCGGTTTCTTTTGTTCCGGTGGAGTGTTGGGTGGAAATTCTACCTGTGTCATATTTTTGTCTTTCGTTGTTTGTCTGTTGTCATTTATCCTTTGTCAGTTACTAATGACTAATGACCAATGACCAATGACTAATGACTCTTAACAACTGATTCTAGAGTTGCAGCACTAATCCCCATATCGTGGATGTGAGGGGCGAGAAACTCTGATGTTGATAACTCAGCAGGGTTAAGCGCTACAACTTGATCCAAGTTTTGCTTTTGAGCAACCTGGTTTTCTGTTAACCAGCTCTTATATTCTTCTGGTGTGTGAACAAATACCTGTGTTCGCATTGAGCCGTGGTAACCACCACACAATTCAGCACAAACTACCGGATATGTACCTGGTTTGGTGGCAACAAATCGTAGTTCGGTAGGGATACCAGGAAGGGCATCTTGCTTCAGGCGGAAGTTTGGCACCCAAAATGAGTGAATTACATCATCTGCTGAAAGGTTGAGTTGCACATCTGCACCAACAGGAATGTGCAATTCCCCAGAGGTAATGCCACTTTCAGGATAGTTAAATATCCAAGCGTACTGTATCCCTTTAACATCAACCACTAAATCTGCTGGTTTGCCTATAACCTTAGGAGACGCGCCAATTCCAATTGTTGGAGCAGTTGTTGGTTGAGAAGTGTCGCTTAATGTGGCTGCGATCGCACTTCCTGGCATATGAGCAACATGAGCCGGCAAATGAGGATGATCTCCAGGTTCAAAGCCTCCCATGCGGTTAAAAACATCTACACTGTAAATGCCCAAGCCGAGGACAATTAGTGTTGGGATTGCTGTCCAAAAAACTTCTAAAGGTAAGTTGCCTTCTACTGGTATGCCATCGGTGTCATCTCCCCGACGCTGACGATACTGAACCAAAAAAATTATAATTGTTCCTTCTACTACTAAGAACAAAGCAATGGCGATGGTAAACATAACGTTGAAAAAACCGTCTACCAAAGGCGCTTGTTGCGATGCTTGTACCGGCAGTAGAGTGTGGCTTTGACCAATCAAAATACTAATTGCTGTGATTACTATCCCAGCAACCAGAGTCCATAGTGAAACAGGAACTTGTTGCATACATCCTACCTGCTCTGTAAACCGTCTTTTCAGGTGTGATTTTCTGGGTATTGGGTATAAAAAAGTAAAAAATAAAAAGTAAAGATGTACTCATATTCTTTTCTTTTTACTTTTGCCTTTTACCTTTTGACTTCACCATTGCCCATTCCCTTTCACAGGGCAGTGTTTTTTGTTTTCACTTATTAACTTTCTAACGTGCAGCTATAAAAAATGGGGGAAACTTCCAGATTTTTTCATATCTTTCCCCCATAAAATTATCAATTATATTTCAACTCCTATGACAAAGGAAGCTCACCTGCTTCCAGAAAAGCTAGTTGTTCAGAGGACACTGTTAGTCCTAATATTGATTAGGCTATATTATCAGCAAGTTTAAAATTGTCAATAACTAACATTTTGTGATTTACAGATTTGTCTACTATGAACTTTTTATCTAGTTCCAGTAAATCTTAAGTACAACAGCACGGAAATAAAGCTACCATTGCAAACAGCAATAAAGCATAAAATAAAAGCCTTTTGCCTTTTGACTTTTGATTTTTGACTTCCGCACAGCGGCACTGGCATTCCCCTCTAGTTACCTTGCTTAGGGCATTTGCCCTTTTTACAAACAGTGCCTCCTTAGATGAACAACAATATTGACTAACTCCACAAACCTTAATTATTTAATACAACATGGGTGTAGCAGTTCTTGGGACAAATCCGCGAACAAGCTTCACAACCAATACAGTTTTCTGGATAACTAACTGCCATTACTTTCCGTTCAATTTCATCATCATCTTCGTCTTCTACAAATTCCCCTTCTTCGTTGAGTGCCTTCAAACCTAGTACATTGTATCCGCATACTTTAACACATCTGCCACAGCCGATACATTTGTCTTTGTCAATTTCTTGAGCAAATTTTGGTGTCCAAGTCTTACCACCAAATGTTAAACCTGTTAGTTGTGCCATGAATTAATCCTCGGCAATTTTGCCTGACAATCTATTCCTACTTTAATCATTATATTATCCTAATTCTTTAATTTCCAAGATTTAATAATATTTTTAATCATCAAATTTTCATGAGCTTTCATTTCAAACTAAATTCTTTTTAATTTGATTTTGATAAATGAAATTTATTGCCAATAATTATGATATAAGTTTGAATAGTGAAATGTTTATCAAAGCCTCTACTAGCAATAACTATTGTTTCCTGAAGCTCTAAATTTATCTATAAAAATGATGATATTATTTTTCAAATATTTTAATATTGAGACCAAAAAATAGATAATAACAGTAGCATTATATACAAAATTAAATGTTTTTTAATTACATTTTTATATCTGCATTATGTATTTTTCAAACAACAATTTTGAATTTATTTTTTATGAAAATATCTAAATAAATACTGACAAAGTAAAGATTATTGTTTTTCCTTGATTCACTAGATGAAAAAGAGCTTATCATGAAGAAACTGTAAACTTTATGGCAGAATATTATGAAGCTTTAAATATTAAAATTATTAATAAATCAGCGAACAAGGAATTGTTATTGGCTTAAATTTTGACTAAAAAGACTTTGGGTAAGGTTCTACGGCTAAAGGTGAAATGTTCATTAACTACATAATTAAATAAATGTTAAGGTTTTTTTCTAAGCTCATTGCGAACAACTTAATTATTTAATTTATGAAATGTATATTTAATAAAGAAGTAATACTAGGCTCGGTTTGAAAGCCTTAAATAGCTTTCAATTTGGATGCAAAGTCAAGCAGATGGATGTGGGGACTTAGCAAGCTAGTATGCATCCAATTTGCACATTCTCTGGTTAAGTCTGTCATTGGTGATTGGTCACTTGTACTGATCGTACCCTTGCTCTTAAGCAAGCTAGCAAGAGGGTCTCCTTTAGGAGAAGCTGTTGGCGCAGCCCAAGGTAGAGAAGTATTAGTGATTGATCATTAGTCATTAGTCATTGGTCATTAGTAACTAACAAATGACAACCAAATAAAGTGAATATGTGTTTTAGCTGAGGTAAGAAAAGATTTTTCTTACCAGAAAGATCATGTGGTAGCGAGTGATAAATAAACAGGACTCATCCAGGGGAGACCTGAGCCAGACATCTCAACGATTAGAGTGGGAACAGAGCCATATGCCTTATACGATTCCTAACAACAGTTGCGTTGGATGTGACAACTGCCGCCCCCAATGTCCTACGGGTGCAATCAAAATAGAGGATGATGATTACTGGATCGATCCTTGTCTTTGTAACAATTGTGAGGGTTATTATCCAGAACCACAATGTGTAATAGCTTGTCCAACTAATTCTCCCATTCCTTGGCAGGTAAAAAAGGGTAGATGTAAAATTGAGCCGAGAGATGCTACCAGCTTAGATTTATTTTCTAACGGAAAGAATAATCCATTTGCTTCGGCGATCGCGATTTGGGAAGCTTGTAATCTACTGGCGCAACGCACATCCTTACATTGGGAAACTGATGAAGAGGGTTACTTATGTTATGGCAGACAAGTTAACCAAGGTAAAGGAGCGATCGCTTTCCATATCCAAGATCCATTCAAGGTGAGCGATAAAGCGACAGATTTAGCAGCAATTGAAGGGCTAGATATCAGAGCTGCTTGCATACATCTAATTTTTGCAGCTTATGCTACAGCTTTAGATCGACCTTGGGAACAGGAATTTGCGATCGATGAGCGCCAAATTGAGAAATAT
Source organism: Nostoc sp. PA-18-2419 (assembly GCF_005869855.1). Taxonomy (GTDB): domain Bacteria; phylum Cyanobacteriota; class Cyanobacteriia; order Cyanobacteriales; family Nostocaceae; genus Nostoc. The sequence continues at coordinate 250,635 of NZ_SZNH01000001.1, forward strand.
TTGGGGATGGAGAAACGCAAAGATTTAAACAAAGCTGCCAAGCTAGCTTTGATGAAAAATCTTGTGCAGCAAGCTTGCTCGCTAATTATCTCCATCGACTGGCCTCAACAAGGTCGAGTCAACGGATTTTCTGTTACAGGAACCCGTTTATGGCACTTGGTGGACATTCAGCACCATTTTCAAGAAGATGCTCTCGGCTGCAAATATCTGATTGGGCTAACTTTTAAAGTCAAAGCCGGTATTTGGGCACAATATTTCTTAAACAAACAAGCATGTAAAGAGCGAACTGCATTCTATCAATATGGTAGTCTCCCCAAAACGCTGCTAACTACAGTCATGAGCATTTGGCAACAACATGAAGGAGCAGTCCGACTAATGTTGTGGTTGTTGTTTAAAACTAAAATGGGTAAAGAACAACGCATTACTGTTCCTACCTTGCTGCGTGTTGCTTACGGTGAAGAAAAAGTCGCCATTGCATCCAGACAACGGGAAGAACGCAAACGCCTGCTACGAACTTTTGAAAACGATTTGGAAGTTCTCAATCATTATGGAATGAAACCAATTTTCGACCCAGTTACCTACCCACCAGAAATCCAACCTTTGTGGGCAAAGTTAATGGATATTCCCGAAGATCCAGATGAAGCATTGGAATTCTGGACTAATGACGGCGGGGCTGAAACTCGCCTAACAGATACAGGTCCTCGTGGGAAGTGGAATCTGCTAATGAATGCGCGGATTTTGGCTTTTGAACTACCAGCAGAATGGGAACAACAAATCTCACAATCACAGAAAAAGCAGCGGCGAGGTGTTAAAAGTAAAAGGAAGTCCGCCACCACAGGTGATTTACTAGGTGAAGAGGTTTCGGAAGCGCGAAAAAATTTGAATCTCTCTCAAAGAGAATTAGCAAAGCTTGCAGGTAAAAGCCAAAGCTGGATTCGAGATATAGAAAATGGTCGTTTAAAAGCCAAATTAGAAGACCAAGTACTGTTACGAAAAGTCTTAAATATGCCTTAGCAAGAATTCAGAATGAATCGTGTATGAACGAATAATTATTAATTCGTAATTTGTAATTACGAATTACGAATTACGAATTATTCTGACTCCTATTTAGGTACTATAAGTCATTACCTTACTACAAGTAAGCCAAATACTAGCTACAGCATATTTAGTAATCACTGACTCTTGTACAGCATTGCATGAACTCTTAAGTTTTTTAATCTTGGTAGCATCTTTCACAAGTTTAGCCTGGTAAGTGTAGAGAGAACCAGAAGTTTTTTCAAAACTTAGCTCAGCTAAAATCGTATTATTATCTAAACTTTGCTCTAAGATTTTGCCTACAACTTTGTAGTTCAACCAATCCCATCCTTCAGTGAAAATTAATTCTCTCTCCAAAATTTGAAGTGCAGCCGGCAAAATTCCCCAACCTCGATACACTGTATGCAAGCATTGAATTTCGCCGCTACGAGTCAAAATTGATCTGAATGAATCTTGCTCCAGAACACCGTAGTATCTTCCTTCTGGCAAGTCTATAATTGTTGGTGCAAAGCGATGTCCACCAAAATGCGATGATTTCCAAATCCGCACATTGTCTAAGTTCAAATTAGAAATAGTTGCTGTAGCATGAAAATAAAAGGGATTTCCGTATCTGGCACAGCACTTATCATGGCTACCGTGGGTACAAACTAAAATATCTCTAGTTGCAGTAGTTTCAACCTCAGAATTAGAACCAATACCCCATAACCATTTTTGTAAAACTGCTGCTACCTGCTCAATATTTGCTAGTATAATCTCTTGCTTTTGATATCCATTACTCAACCCTTCTTTTCTTTGATAAATCAAAAGCGTAGTTTTATTGACTTTGTGAGAAAAATCATTAGCAATTAAGAGGAATCTAATCGGTAGTTTAGCACGCTTCACTTCCTCAACTAAAATCCTCAAATTATTGGGCACCCATTTAGAATTAAACGCTTCTGATGTCCAAGGTGGCGGACACTCAATTAAAATATAAGTTTGATAATTGGTGGCGGTACCAATTATATCTTCTGCTGCTTGCCGTGAAGAATCAGAACAAAAAAAGGTGTTCATCTAACTATACTCATTAGTGTATTTTTTGGACAAAAGGTACGAGGAACTACATTTTTGTTCTTTAATAAAATATTCATAATTACAATAAATAAAAAGAACAATATGTATATAAAAGTTAAAATTTTTAGTTATTTTCTAACATTATTATTGATTAATGTCTTGCCATTTAGTTAATTCTCCATAAGAAAGATAAAACGCTGTCAAAAGATATTTTTCTCTAAGAGCGATGTTAATTTTGTATCTAGTTTTATTATTATTTGGTATTTCATAAATTTTCCCTTACTGATACATTTTAATCTATCTTTCCATACATATATTGCAAAATGTTCTCAATTGAATGAGAAAAATAAAGATAGTTAGGTTTGAGGGATGATTTTGTTAGTTTTGTGGCATAGACAGAAGTTAATAGCAAGCAAGCTGATTTACAATGCTCGCGTCATCCTCAAAAAGGTGCTACGTCTTACCCGTCAGTTGTATTCCAAAGCGGGCGAAATGCCTACCCTACAAGAATCATCCCTAGATTCAACGGTAAATGCTTTAGTACGCTGTACTCGATGGGCGATATGTTAACGATTGAGATTAGTGACTGATTATTTAGCACCATCACTAATTTCAGCGTTAACAAACCTAGTGTTTACTTTGTTACCTAATTTAATACAGCGGGCGTGGAAATAAACAGACCATGCCCTGCGGTCAGCTACTTCCTGTCTCCAAAATAGCCCGCCAAAAATACAATTGTTTTGACACTTCGACTTTGCTCAGTGTAAACCTTTGACTTTTGAGTGCGTGACTTATAAGGCAATAGTACTAACTTCCTGAAAATTACATCAGGGTTTGATTTCAGATAGCTGCCTTGACTGTAACTGAAGTCAATAAGAAATGCAAGTATTTGATAATCTTTATATTATCTTTACAACTTTTCATCTCCAAGAAGTTAGTTAAATTAAGGTAAATAGGGAATTCATGGTAAACAGGTTTTACAAGAGCAAGAATAGATCCTTTTCAAATAATAGAGAATTATTTGCAATTGTATCAACTGCGCTCAGCCTGGCTACCAACTGTAACTAATGACTAATCCAAAGATTTATGATTATGGCGATCGCATACTTATACTTTCACGCAGAATTGAATCATTTTTTACCACGGCAGCAAAAGGAAGTGAGAATTTCCCATTATTTTGAGGAGAGAGCCTCAATTAAAGATATGATCGAGTCATTGGGCGTTCCTCATCCAGAAATTGATTTTATAAAAGTTAATGATGAATATGTAGATTTTTCTTACATTGTTGCAGACGAAGATATTATTAATGTTTATCCGATTTCTAGTAGGAGTGATATAACACCAAGTGTTTCTGTATCACCAAAATCCCTGAGTATTATTCGTTTTGTTTTAGATATTCATTTAGGCAAACTAGCAACATCTCTACGACTTTTAGGCTTTGATACTTTATACCGCAATGACTACGAGGATGAGGAATTAGCAAAGATATCTGACAACCAAGCACGAATTCTTTTAACTCGTGATAAGGGTTTATTAATGCGTAGTTTGGTAACGCATGGGTATTATGTGAGAAATACTAACCCTGACAAACAAATCCTAGAAGTATTGCAACGCTTCGACCTATTTAAATTAGTTTCACCATTTCAAAGGTGTTTGCGCTGCAATGGATTATTAGAACCTGTAGATAAACAATCGATTGTTGAACAAGTGCCAGAAAAGGTGCGAGTGCAGATTGATGAATTTCAACGCTGCCAAGATTGCGATCGCATTTATTGGAAAGGTTCGCATTATGAACGCTTGCAACAGTTTATCAATGGGGTACTTGACTCAAAAACAGGTGAATAGATTAGTAATTATCATCTTCTGGATTGACAACTACTCTACCTGGAACATTGGCAATTATTATTTGTGGCTCCCTTTGATTTTCTTTGCTTTCCTCTTGGCTATTAAAATCATCTTTACTAACTTATTCTGGTTTAATCAGTGCTGTTTGTTTATCAAGCTCAAGAGAGCGAGGAGATTTTTTGGCGTCAGAGAAATCAATGAGTGGATTTGGTTGCTCAGTAGTCATCAGTTGCTAAATAATAGTGTAGTTTCTTCTAGTGTTAAATGTATCTTGAGGGCAAACATCTTTTTTGAGAGAGAAACTACGTTGTGTAATGGTTTAAGAAGAGAATAGACAATGACATTAATCTTAGCTCTCGATTTTGGCGGAACTAAATTAGCGGCTGCATTAGTAAATATTGGCTCAAGAAAGTGGTTGCGCTATGAACGCCGCTTTTCACCAGCGAATGCAGATGCTAGCACTGACTTGGAAATTATGCGATCGCTGATTTACTCTTTAGTAAAAGATACAAAAGTGAGTGCCATCGGTGTTAGCTTTGGCGGCCCTGTAGATGCTTCCACGGGGATAGTGCGACTATCCCATCATGTCGCTGGATGGGAAAATATTCCGCTCAAAGACTTGTTAGAGGAGGAGTTTGGTGTGGGTGTTGGTGTAGATAACGATGCTAACATTGCGGCTTTGGGCGAACATCGCTTTGGTGCAGGACAGGGTTACGATAGCTTATTTTATATAACTGTCAGCACTGGTGTGGGTGGTGGTTGGATACTCAACGGCCAGCCTTGGCGGGGTGTGGGTGGAATGGCTGGTGAAATTGGACATATAGTTGTAGATCCTGCTGGGCCAGTATGTTTATGTGGGAAGCGGGGATGTGTGGAACGTTTGGCTTCGGGGCCTTATATGGCACAGAATGCTAKGGAAGTTTTAGAAAATCAACCCCACAGAGGTGGAGAGGTCTTAAGGGGTTTTGTGGAAAATGATTTAACGTTACTGACGGGACAGTTGGTAAGTGAGGCGGCAGCCTGTGGAGATGATGTGGCTAAGCAAGTTTTGTACAAGGCTGCTTGGGCGCTGGGTGTGGGTATTGGAAATGTGGCGAATTTGATGAATCCGCAGCGCTTCGTGTTGGGGGGTGGCGTGACAAAGGCGGGCGAGGATTTTTGGCGGGTGGTGCGACAGGTGGCGCGGGAGACAGCTTTACCGGAAGTTGATTTTGAAATTGTACCAGCGGCATTGGGTGATGATGCGCCGTTGTGGGGGGCGGTGGCGATCGCTTCTATAATGAGCATCTCGGATTTGTAAAAAATTTATGGTAATACTGGTACTCAAGCTATGTACGGAGTGTATAAGTGCAAACAGAACTGGTAATTTTTGATTGTGATGGGGTATTGGTAGATAGCGAGACATTGGGCAATCGTATTCTTGTCGAATTTGTTGCAGAGTTCGGACTAGTACTCGGACTTAAAGAAGCCATTTTGTTATTTAAGGGTTGCAAAATGGCTGATTGTATTGCGGTTATTGAGCAAAGGCTGGGAGAAAACCTGCCACAAGATTTTGTGACTCAGTTTCGTGCCCGCACTGCTAAAGCATTCGAGCGCGAACTGCTTCCTGTCAACGGCATAGAAGCGGCTCTAGACAAAATAAACTTACCTATTTGTGTGGCTTCCAGTGGTCCCCCGGAAAAAATTAAGTTAGCTTTGGGTGTCACTAATCTGCTACCGCGATTTGAAGGGCGCATCTTTAGTTCTTATGAAATCGGCAGCTGGAAACCAGCACCAGACTTGTTCTTACATGCAGCTAAAAATATGGGGTTTGAAGCTTCATTTTGCACTGTTGTAGAAGATAGCATTTTGGGTGTGCGTGCCGGTGTTGCTGCTGGGATGAGAGTTTTAGGTTACAGCAATCAAAGTGAGGCTACTTTACTCGAAGCATGTGGAGCGCGTGTTTTTCACTCCATGTATCAACTGCCTTCTTTGTTATCACATTCTTAAAAAGTTCTTCTGGTAAGTTGAGAGAATTTTCTAACGTTTGAGTCATAATATTTTTTACTCTCTCAGTTAATACTCACTTATTTCTATCCTAAGTCAAAACCAAATTATCCCGATGAATCACAGTTTCCGCACCGGCGTAGCCTAAAATTGTGGAAATTTCCCGTGAATGATGTCCGCGAATTTTTTGCAGTTCATCGTTGTTATAATTCACAAGTCCTCTGGCAATTTCATTACCGTTGATATCACACAATTGCACAGCATCTTGTGTGTCAAACTCTCCTTCTACTGTTTTAATTCCAGTTGCTAATAACGATTTTCCTGCTAAAGAAATTGCGGCGATCGCACCTTCATCTAAATACAATTTTCCCGCAGGTACAAGTCCGTAAGCTATCCAACGTTTACGCGCAGAAGTTGGTTCTGGTTGCGGTTCAAAATGCGTCCCAATCGAGTCTCCTTGGAGAATTTTTTCTATATTGTGAGGAAATCGTCCTTGGGTAATTACAGTCCGCACTCCAGCGGCGATCGCGATCCTCGCAGCAGAAATTTTTGTTACCATACCGCCGGTGCCCCATTGAGAACCTTGGCAACCTGTTTGTATTTGTAATTGAGCTAATTCTTTAATGCTACTAACTAAAGCGATCGGCCGGGCATCTGGCACAGAACGCGGATCGGCCGAGTATAAGCGATCGACATCGGTGAGCAAAAATAGCCAATCAGCTTGTACTAAGCTAGCAACCAATGCTGAAAGGGTATCATTATCGCCAAATTTTAGTTCCTCTACTGCTACGGTATCATTTTCATTGACTATGGGAATTACTCCTAGTCCTAATAATTCTTGAAAAGTATTGTATACATTTAGATAGCGGCTGCGCTGTACCAAATCGCTGCGAGTCAATAATACTTGAGCGATCGCTTGTTGTAAAGTATTAAATAAATCATCGTATATACGGATTAACCTGCCTTGTCCAACTGCTGCTACAGCTTGTTTGAGGGCGATCGCTTTCGGACGTTCGGTTAAACCCAACCGCGCACAACCCACCCCTACAGCCCCAGAAGAAACTAAAATCACCCGATGTCCCTGGCGTCTTAAATGACAGAGTGTCTCCGCCAAGGTGGCGATGGTAGAAAGTGCTAATTGTCCCGTTTCTGGTTGAGTAAGGCTAGAAGTACCGATTTTGACAACAATCGTTAGTGACATCAAAAAAGTTAAGAGTTACGAGTCCTTAAATTTTAGATTTTAGAACTAAGATTTTTTATTTAATCCAAAATCCCAAATCTAAAATTTTTATCATAACTCACTATGGTACTGCAACATACTTCCCATCTTTTATCTGTAATAAAATTGGCTCACTTTGCCGCTCTCCCTCAGAATTAAATTTAAGTGGATAGCCTGAAGTTTCTTTAATCAAAAAATTGTCTTTTTCCAATCTTCCGAGAATTATTGTTCGATTAGAATTAATAGATAAAGCTTGAATAAAAGCTTGCATAGCATCGTAACTAGTTGCTGTTCGCCAACTCACTTCTTCTCCCCATAGATTTTTGGCTTTCTGGGCGAATTTTATTGCTTGCGGCGCTTCGTTATACCAAGGAACAATTACAATTAAACCTTCTACTGCATTTCCACCTTGACTTAAAATATCATTGCTATAAAGTGTGTCTCCAGCTAAAAGCTTTAGCCCAGGTCTGTTTATATTTTGAGATTTGAATCTATCAACTATATCCTGATTTTCCTTAGCAATCTTGAGAGCAATATTTATATGTCTGGTATCTGGAATTAATACAGCTGCTTCTGCTTTGTCTCTATAAATACTTCTATAAACTTCTGAATCCATATTTAGTGAGGTATCAGCCAAATTAATTTGTGGTTTGTGCAGCACCTCGCCTCCCACGATTTCATAAGTCTTTGTAAATTCCTCTCTGATGCTCTGACTGTATGAACTCTCAGGATTAGAAAAAATCACTACTTTTATTAACTTTTGAGCAAACGCATATTTCGCTAATTGTTTTCCTCCAGCAGCATCGGAAGGTAAACTCCTAAAAAAATTCTTACCCTGTAATTGTGTACTAGTGGTCGTTGGAGAAATAATCGCCAGATCTATTTTGTTATACTCTTCTAAGGCTGCTTTTGTAGATTCAGAACTGTAATGACCAATGACTCCTAAAATAGAATCATCTTTTATCAACTGAGCAGCTACTTGTTTGGCTTGTTTCAGTTGTCCTCCATCGTTAGCAATTTTAATTTGCAGTAATCTACTATTTAAACCATTTTTTTGATTAAACTCTTGCTGTGCCTGTGCTACACCGCGCAATATTTCTTGAGCAATGCTAGAGTTGTTATCTGCGGGGACAGCTACTGCTAATGTAAAAGGATTTCCTTTTTGGTTAGCACGAGCATTGTTATAGTAAATTAATACTTCTGGGTCTGTGCGATCACTTTGTACTGCTTGTTCAAATAATTTAACGGCAACTGGATAATTACGGTTTTTAAAACTTTGAATACCTTGGTCACGATAGGGATTATTTATTATAGGAAAAAAGGTGCGATCACCACTACTTAAATTAACTCTTGGATTCTCTACACAGAAAACACCTAATACTTTATTTTCACTTGCCAAACATGGTGTTGACAAACGGCTAATTCCTAGACCTGCAATGCTAGAAATTGCCATTGATCCTGCTATAGTAATGACATAAATCCTTTTGGATAACCTCCATTTGGCTGGAAAATAGTATCTTGTCTTTGAGATCCTTTGATACTTTTCTTCTTTTTCGGAAATTTCAATCTCTCGTTTTTTATCTTTTGCAGAAAACCTTAATGGCTCTATGTCTAATATTTTGCTAACTAAATCCTTTGCCTCTTCCCAACGATGTTGTTGCTTCAATTTATCTACATATTTTTCAATAGCTTGTAAAAATCCTTCTTTACTGATAGAATCTGCTCTATCAGCCTGAACGTAAAGTTCTAAAGCTGTCTTATAATCTTCTTGGTAAAAGTATCCTTCAGACCAAACCAATGCTGAATTGAAAGTACTATAATTTTCTGTCCAATTTTGATTATAATTAGCTAGGCTATTCTGTTTTTTTTTCTCTACAGGTAAATATTTTTTAGCTTCAGGATTTGTACCAATATCTTCTTGATTAAATTTTTGTAACTCTTTAATTTCTTGTCGTAATGGATGACGTTGTAGCAACCAACGACGTACTAATTCAATTTTGATTCTGTCACCTGTTTTATCCAAAAAATTATAGTCTACAAGCTCTTTAACTGCTTGCTCTATAATTTCTATTTTTACTTTTCCGTATGTTTGAAGTAATTTTAATGGACTGTCTGGAGCTGTTTGAAATTTATCAAGGGCTATCTTTTGAAACTCTGCAACGGCAGAAAATACAACTTTTTCTGGAATAGTCAGTCCTTCCCAAAACCATGCTAGTCCTGCTTCTGCATTCTCAATTGCTTTATCAACAATATTATCTATATCTTCTAGGTTAATATCCCATTTATCTAATTCCCTAGCTCTGACAAAAATAGCAAAGCAGATGACTTGAATAAAATAAGGATGTCCTGCTGATAGTTCAATAATGGCTTGAACTGCTTTTGGTTCATATTCTAAAATTCCCTCAGCAGGCTCGGTAATTAGCTGTATAGCACTATTTTCATTTAAAAACTCGATTTCACAGGTAGAAGCACCCTTAAAATCATTGAGCAAATTTGGCATATTTGTTGATTGTCTACCTGCAAACATAATCAAAAATAGTTTTTCTTCTACTTCAATTATTGAATTCAAATAGGTCAAAAATTGCTCCAATAGTAATGCAGAAGCTTCATCCATTAATGCTTCAAACTCATCTAGTAAAAAAACTATTTTTTTACCATCTAATTGCTCGTAAACTTTATTCAAAAATTTACTATAAAAGATATATTCGTCTTTTTCTAAATCTACAATACTAGGTGGCTTTATCTTTTCTGCATTTAGTTGCAGAGTATTAATGATTTCTTTAGATAATTCTGCTAATATTTTATATAGATTTTCACCATAATAATCTTCTAAATTGAAAGCAATAAAAACAAAGTCTTCTAATTGAACAAATTTTGGAATATTACGAATAATAGATGACTTACCGATACGTCTTTGACCATGCAGCAAAGTTACTTTTATACCTTGACTTAGATTATCTTTAATAAAATCAAACAAACCTTGTCGTMCAAAAAGTAGTTTTGGTTCATCGATTGGACGACCAATTATATAAGGGTTTCTCCGAAATACCATAAAATTAACCGTAGATTAATAGGGAATGATATAATCTATTTTACGCTCGTTTATTTTGACTGTAACATAGCCCACTTTCCACCTTGGATTTGAACTAAAACTGGCTCTGTTTGTCGTTCTCCTTGGGAATCAAATTGAAGTGGATCTCCAGATGTATTATCTGGAGAAATATTAACAATTTTTAGTTTTTCGATAACTGTTACGCGAGTAGAATTAGCAGACAAAGCTTGAATAAAAGCTTGCGTAGCATCGTAGCTAGTTGCTGTTCGCCAGCTCACTCCTCCTCCCCATTGCTTGAATGCTCTTTGAGCATAGGTTTGTGCTTGTGGTGCTTCGCGAAACCAAGGAACAACTGTAATTAAACCTTCTACTGCATTTGTACCTTCACTTAAGGTTTCATCGCTATAAAGAATATCTCCAGCTAAAAGCTTCAGTCCTACTTTAGCTCCATTTTGAGATTGGGATTGATTAACTAGTTCCTGGTTTGCTCTAGCAACTTTGAGAGCAGCATCTGCACGTAGCGCATCTGGAATCAAGATAGCTGCTTGTGCTTTATATTGATAAATACTTTTGTAAACTTCTGCATTTACATCTAATGAAGTATCAGCTAAGTTAATAAGTGGTTTGTGAACCAGCTTACCCCCCATATTTTCAAATTGATGTTGAAATTCTTCTCGCATGCTATTACTGTATGAACTCTCAGGATTCGAGAAAATCACTACATTTCTTAAATTCAAGTTCTTAAAAGCATATTGGGCTAATTTTTTTCCCCCAGCAGCATCAGAAGGTAAACTTCTAAAAAAATTCCTACCCTGTAATTGTGTACTAGTACTGCTTGGAGAGATAATCGGAATATCGATTTTGTTATATTCTTGCAGGGCTGCTTTGGTAGATTCAGAACTATAGTGGCCAATAATTCCTAAGATTGAATTGTCTTTGCTTAACTCGGCAGCTACTTCTTTAGCTTGTTCTGGTTGACCTGCATCGTTGGCAATTTTAATTTCTAGCAATCGACCATTTAAGCCATTTTTATTATTAAACTCTTGCTGTGCTTGTGATACACCGCGTAATATCTCTTGAGCAAAGTTAGTATTATTATCTGCTGGAATAGCTACTGCCAATGTAAAATAATTTCCCTTGTCATAGGCTAAGGCATTATTATAGTAAATAAAAACTTCTGGATCGTTGCGCTTAGCTGCTATAGCTTGTTGAAATAACTTAATTGATTGTTTATAATCTTGTTTTTTAAAGGCTTGAATTCCTTGGTCACGAGCAATATTTTTAATTTTAGGAAAAAAAGTGCGATCGCCATTACTAACTATTTTCTTATCTTTTATACAAAAAAGACCAAACTCTTTCTCTTGACCAGGAGAACATTCAGATAAAAACTGAGAAATAACATAACTTAAACCTACAGTTCCCAAAACTAAAACTGTTGTTACTGTTAATGTTGTTCTAAAATTTCTAATTACAAATCTTAGCTTTTCCTGTATATGTTCATTTAAAAAATTATTTTTATCTGGTAAGATAGTTTTAGAATTATTCTCATAAATTTCTATTTCTAAAATTCTTTGCTTAGCTGATTTTTTGTTAAGTTCAATTTCTAAGATTTTGTTGTATTGTTTTTTCGCTAATTTGTATTCTTTTTCAATTGTTAAATGATGTCCATATTCTGAAAGCGCATCTAAATATCCTTCTTTGTAATATTGAGAATCAATTTTAAAAAGTTCTTGATGAAGTTCTAAAGATTTAAAAAAATTGTTTGCTTGTAAATATTGTTCAGCCAAAGACCCTTTAATATTAAGATTATTAGGATCTCTTTCTAGAGCCTGTTCATAATGCTGTATTGCTAAATTGTATTTTTTCTGTTCAGACCAAAAAATTGCTATTGTGATTAAGTTATTAACAATATCTTCAAGATTTTGATTTTTTTGTGTTTCTGATTCCTGAATTTTTAAACCTTGGATTTCGTTTTGTAGTGAATGACATTGTAGTAACCAACGACGGATTAATTCCACTGTGACTTTGCGTCCGTCATCAGATAAATAACGGTTTTTAATTAATCTTTCCCATGCATCAGATAGCTGTTCTGTCTGATTTATGTCATTTTTTGCAAGCAAATCTAATGGTTCTTCTGGAGTTCTTCTTCTTTGCTCAATAGCTATTTTTTGAGCCTCTGCCACAGTTGACATAATAATTCTTTCTTCAACGGTTAGTACATCCCAAAAACCCTGCAAAAAAGAATCAGCTTTTTCAATTGCTTTTTCTAAAATAAATTTTACATCAGCACGTTCAATGTTCCATCTATCATTTTCTCTTGCTTGTTCAAAAAGAGCAGAGCAAATAACTTGAGTAAAACATGGGTGCCCTGCTGAGAGTTCTATAATTTTCTCTATTGCTTCTGGTTGGTATTGCAAAACTCGTTTAGCAGGATTCTGAATCATTCGTTTAGCACTAGTATTATCTAGTAAACCAATTTCTTGGTGTGGCGCACCTTTAAATAACCTTTGCAAGTTGGGTAAATCATGAAGATATCTCCCAATTACTGGGATAACAAATAAATTTACTTGTACATCATTTATAAGTCTTGCTAAATATGGAAAAAAATCATTATTGACAACATCGAATTCATCAAGTAATAATACTATATTTTTATCTCCTATCCTCTGATAAACTTGTGGGATAAATTCATCAAAAAATAAATTTAGTTTTCGCTCAAATTCTATCTTTTTTGGTAATACCAACTCATCTTCATCTCTACTAAAAGCATCATTTATTTTTAGAGCTAAATCATAAATAATATCACTCAGACTTAAACTACCTTTATCTTGCAGATCAAATTGAATAAAAACAAATTTGTCAAGCTGAATAAAATTGGGAATCTGTTTAAGTACAGAAGATTTTCCAATACGTCTTTGGCCATGCAACAATATGACTTTTACACCTTGACTTAAATTATCTTCAATAAAGAGGAATAGACTTTCACGACCAAAAAACTTCTTGCTTTCATGTACATGTATTGGTCGACCAATAATGTAAGGGTTGTTCTTATAATTTCCTTGATTCATATTACTTGCTCATGCTAATTACCTGGTAAGCTCAATCCTTTTGGTAAAGCAGCTACTAACTTACCAAACCACTCTATAATTTTGGGAATTTTATCTTGATTCTTTGATAACCATTTAACAGCTGTAGTAAATTTGTTCATTTGTTGGCGACTCATCAAATTAAAAAAAACTTTTTCTTGTGCTTGCAACCACTTATCATCTGTTTGCCAAAGTTGTTGAATTACCCAACGCTCCATTGTTGATGAAGTGAAAGAGTAAACATTTTTCTCTTCATGAACAGTGTGAGTCACTACACCTTGTTCTTCTAGTTTGATTAGCTCTGCTTCTCTTTGGCTAAAAATTAATTCAATACCACTGACATCAAATTGTTTTTGTTTATGCAGGCGACCTTTTAACGCAGAAAGAGCCATGAGCATCAGTAAAGTTTGTTCTACTTCACTACACCTTTGCCAAATATTGTCAAAAATCTGTTGCGTTACACTTTCAAACTCATTAACAAATTTATCTACATTTGGCGCATTTGCAGTCAGTAAATCTCTGTGGAGTAAAAAACCAGATATTTGTAGTAAAGATGGGTGTCCGCCTGTAATTTCTTTAATTGCTTCCCGTAACTCTGGTACTCTTAATATCTTAAATATATCGTCAATTTCCAGGTTATTAAATGTTTTAAGTCGTAAAAATAGATAATGGTTGTACCACGGAGAAGCATTCGGATTGAGCTTTGGGCCTAGTTCATTGAGACGCTTTAGCGAAGTAACAATCATCGACATGTGTTGTCCTTCTGCAGAGTGAACAGCTAAATTACGGCACTCACTCAAAAACTTTTGCATCGCATCTTCATCGTATTCCTGGTTCGTCTCGAGTGCTACATGAAAGTCATCTATCAGCAACACTAGATATTTATCTTGTACTTTCAGCTTTCGCAATATCTGTCGCAGGCTATCTTTAGTTGGCTTTCCTACTTGCAAGATTGCATCAATTTCACCCTCCAATGCTGCTAATTTATCTTTGACAAGACTTAGTATTTCTCCCCAAAAATCCGAGGGAGTGAAAGGAGTAATATTCTCGCAACTAAAACGAACAATTACAGCTTGAGATGAGTCCATTCCGTGGTCTTCCCAAGCTTGGGGTGATTCTAATTTCTGCAAAAACGAGGTTTTCCCCATCCCTGGTCCCCCCCAAATCGCTAGGTGGCTGCGATTATAAATTTGATCGAAGGCTGCCGCAATTTCTGATGTTCGCCCAGCGAAATGCTCTGGAGGTACTGGTTTTCCCACAAGAAAAGAATTTTGTTGTAACATTATTTAATAAGTATTTAAGTAAAATTAAGTAATATAGTATCACTTTTATGTAGCATTATGAAATACTTTTCACAGTTAATGTAATATACTTTTAACAAGGACTGGGGAAGGTTTTTCTAACATGTAAAATTTAATTTCCAATAACTCCAGTTCACACAAGTCGGGAGACCCGCCCATGCAACTGGCTCCTCAATGCCCCATACTTAATCCCCAATTTGTAAAGCGCCAGTCCTTCTATAAGTGAAGGCTGACGCTTTACGAGTTTATATTTATTTAGTATTCGCTAGAGTCTTTTTTAGCTGACTCCATATTATTAATACCTATGATCCCCGATTTTTGGATTCCAGTAAGATTCCTTAATTATTTCTTTAGATTTACTTTCCTGATGATTTCTCAAGTTTTGTGAATTTTGTTTTTCTTGGGCGTAATAGAGGCTCCGAGTATTTCAGATACCCAAACTTCAAAATTTCGCACAGGATGAGAGCGGAGTGCGGCCTCTGGATGAATAATCGGTTCAACCAAAATGGTAAACATTCCCAAGCGATTACCTGCTAAAACATCGGTAAACAAGCGATCGCCTACCATCCCTACTTGATGCACAGGTAAATTCATTGCTTGCAGTGCGGCTCTAATTTTACGTCGGGAAGGTTTAGCTGCACCCAAATAGTAAGGTAAGTTGAGCGATCGCGCAATTCCACCAATTCGCGCTTCACTCAAATTATTGCTCACCAAGCACAATGCAGTACAACCACGTATTTCCTTTACCCACGTTTGTAGTTCTGGGGAAGCTATTCCTACTCTAAAGGGTACCAAAGTTTCGTCTACATCCAATACCAGCCCCTTGAGACCAGACTGTTGGATAATATCTGGTGTCAGGTTTAACACTGAACCTTCTAAAATTAAGTCAGGCTGTAAAAGATTGTTCCAGGTCATAGTCAACAGGCAAATATAAATAGCTCTAGAGAAACGAGCATAACCCAATACAGTTTAGTTAGTCGAACTCAATCCTGGAATATCTCCATGAACACTTTCAGATAAAATACCTAAAATTTTATCTATCTCTTTAGTATAATAATTATTCAAATCAATAAATATCTCGTTTTCTACTAACTTCAAAAACTTGCAAATATCTCCCGTTCTTACCGCACCATCAATTTTTTTAATTTCATTTCCTTTTTGTTGATTAGATAATTGTGCTGCTAACATTGCTGCGGTACATTGATCCCATCCACCTTTAAGATTTTCATTTTTTGCTTCGATAATAATTACCACAGGCACATTAATTATTAGTTGTTTAGAAAGACTGATAATAAAGTCACAATAACCATTCAGACTTTTTTCTGTATTCTACATTAAAGTCAATTTACAAAAAATAAACTAATTGGATAACTAGCTCTACGTCTTACCTCCAATAATATTGGTCTAGTAATCACTTTTAAACTAGCTTTTTCATTATTAATTGCTAAAGCCAGTTCTGTGGTTTCTTCTAAAGTATTCGTGAGTTGATCGCTTTGTAGAGGTTCTACATTGGCACACAAATCAGTTTCTTCATCAATACCGATGCTGAATGACTTTTTAAATTTACTTAATAAAAACTTGCTATAAGCCAGTTTTAGCACTTCATAGCAATTTTGTATTTTAGATTGCCAACGCCTAATACCCTATTTTTCAGGCAGGTGTAATGTTTTATTGCTTCTATATTTAATGGAGCATAGCAAAATATTTGGGTAATCCCAATCAAAAAATTCAAAATGTTAATTTTAAATTTTATTTTTGCATCTTATTCTACTTCATTAAAAAGGTGTTCCTCTAACAAAGGCTGTACTTTGCGAAACTCTTCTGGAGAAAGTAATTCGGGTTCACCTGTTTTCGCTATTCTTGCAAAAAATAATAGTGGATCCAGGGGTGTATAAATTGCATACTCCTGGTGTTCATCATAGAAGCTAGCGAGTAGCTGTAATTGCTCTGGCTCTAAATCTGCTTCTTCGTCTTCAATTTCTAAAGTAAAAAGTTCTGATTCTTCAACTGGCGGTAAATCACCTGCAACTGTCAGAGCATAAGCTGTATTCTTCAATGTTAAGTTTTGCTCAGATAGTACAGCTTGGGCAGTGCTAAAAATTTGCTCAATAATGCTGTCATCTTCTACAAGAACTGCTTCTTCCTCCTCATCTTCACCTTGCCAAGAAAAAATTTCGACAGGTGAGTCTACAGGAAGAAGTAAAACATATTCTTGCCCATCTACCTCCAGGGAATGCTCTATATAACATTCGAGCGATCGCCCTTTGTCATCGGTCAAAGTGATGGAACCCTCATGAGCGTTATCATTTTCTTCAGGAAATGGAGAGAAAGACATGGCCAAATGTATAACTTTAATAAATACCAGCAAGTTCGTAAATCGTTTAACTATCAAATAGCTTTACACGTAGATCCAAATGCTGGGTAATCGTTTTCAGAATATCATGTTAAAAGGTATCAATACTCAATAGCCGCCACTGAAGTGCGGGAATTAGTACGCCTAGTATCGAGCCATTGTTGCAAAATCAAAGAGGCTGCCTTGCGGTCAATCAAACCTTTATGGCGTGATGGAGAGCGATTTTCAGCAATTAACAGTTGTTCTGCTTGAAATGAAGTTAATCGTTCATCAACATATTCCACAGGCAAATTCAGCGCTTTGGCAAGTCTTTTAGCAAACTTTTGAACTTGACGTGCCTGAAATCCTATTGAGCCATCCATTGAATAAGGTAAACCTATAACCAGGATTTGCACCTGGCGTTCATTAACTATTTGTCGGATTTGCTCGACATCCCAATCAAAAGATGCACGCTCAATTGTAACGATCCCCGTGGCAATCAAACCGGTGCGATCACACCCAGCCACACCAATCCGCTTGCGACCGAAATCTAATCCCAAAGCTGAAATAAACGGTTTTGCTTGCTGTTGGGGTATCACCTAATTCTCCTGCTGTGTATCTAGTGATTCCGGAATTGGCGATGCTTCTATGCTAGTGTTTTTTCCGGAAAAATTAATTGGTTCTGATTTGCTTGGCTGTGGTCTATCTGACGATGGCGATGGTGGTTGTACCCACGACATTCCGCCTGGTATGGGTTTGCGAGCTGGTTGTAGACCTTGTAGCATATCAGTCCACTGAATTCCTTCTAAGGAGACGAATTTTGACTCACGTAACTTGTGCCACACCGAGCGAGACATAATTAGCGTGTGTTCGATGCGTTTTGCCCCGATTCGCTCCAAATATTCTTCTCGCTCTGCCTGATAATCTGAGGAAGCTAATTGTAAGCCTTGCTGGGGAAAATCTTGGGCAATCCGAGCCAGTTGAGATAGTAATTCTGGATAAAGCCAGGTGTAAGCAGGATGAACTGTCAGCGTTGCAACGTGGGGGACTTGTCCCTTGCGGTCAAGTTGCACTTGAAAATAGCCAATCGCCGCTTTGCGTTGGGGTTCAAATACATAACCGCTCACTACTTCTGTTTTGGTTACCCATTGCTTGACAGCATCAGTTAAAACACCGAACAAACTGGTTTTAAAGTCGCGGGTATTGCGGTCAAAAACTTGACGGATCAAAGGTGGCATTGATGCTGTATCTAATTGATATAACAACTGAGCATCAGCATTGCTGACTGGCAAGAGGTTGGGCAAATCTGGCTCTGCTTGTGCCAATTCAATCAACAATTGAGGCTCGATCTCCCAATATGTCATTTCTGCCAGACGCTGAAATCCGTTTTGGCGATACAATGCCAGCGCTTCTATGTCGTTGATGTTAACTTCCAGTAGCCAAGTGCGAGCTTCCAAAATCGATTCAAAGCAATGACGCAAAAGCTGGGAGCCAATTCCTTGTTTATCGACACCGCGCTCTAATAGCACTCGATCAATCCGCCAAGTACTGCGTGTGCGATTAAAAGGTGATACTTGAATCATCCCTAGAAGTATACGCCCTTGCTCTGCTACGTAAGCACAAAGGCGATACTGTAGCGGGTTAGGAAACCAACTCAAAAATTTGAGTAATCCATACCAGCGACGCAACCATTGCATCTGGCTGATGGCAAAATCTGCTTCCTTGGGAGTAAGGGCTGCGAATGACTCTTGAGTTATGCGCTCGATTCCATCCAGATCGCGGTATTGGACTGGTCGGATGACAACGCTGAGGTTTCGGGGAAGTAATGAAGTCATTTTTATTCCAGCCGCCATTTAGCCTTAACTAACTGCTCTTTGTCAGAACTGTTGCAATCATCTTAACTACTTTCTGCTCCTGACTATTGCGCCAAAAGGGTGATTTTAGAAACTCAATACTTAAAAAAGCAGAAAAAGCAGATGTTGTGGGAATAACCATTGGTATTAACCCAACAATATCTGCCTTTATTTTATTTGAATTTTAATTAAAGTATGTATATATTTATAAGCCTTGTCGAGAAACTAGCTTTTCAAAGTGGGCTTGGGTTTGATGGAGTAGTTGCTGACGACTATCGACCAGTGTTTGCTTCAGGGGTGGAACAAGATTGCGAGCTTGCAGAGTCATGTGAAGTTGTAAGTTAGCAACATATTCACTGAAATATTGATTCATTTCATCTGCATCTGCATTCTTTAATAAATTTGATTCCATTACCACTGTGTTCTCCTGTATTAATCCTATGCTGTCTCTCCTCTTGAAAAACCTTGAGCGTCGGCAGTCGCTGCTCAAGGTTTTTGCTTGACATCATCAAAAACTATCACGTTGTTTGGACTAACTTCTTAATTTGCAATGAAGTTTAACGCTTCTTAGACATAGCGATATCTACAATGGTCACTGAGCTTGTCGTACCCCTGCTCTTAAGCAAGCTAGCAACAGCGTCTCCTACACAAGTGCGCGCTACGCTGCCAGTCTGTTAAAATCTCAAACCGATACCACCTTGCACAGAGATCGCTGTACCACCACTATCACGGTAGGCATCAAAAGCGATGATAGCGTTGCCAAAAAGCACAGTATTGCTATTTGGAATCATATAATCAATCCCCGGCTGTAAAGCAAAACTAATTTTGTCCCCCACAGGAGAAGAACCACCACCACTAGCCAACACTAATCCAGCACCTAAATAGGCATCAGCTTGCCAGTTCAGAGGGACATCGTAAGAAACTGTCGGTACAATTGCCGTATTATTACCAATTAACACTTGGGCACGCAGAGAAATTGGTGCTTCCAAAAGTTTGTAACGGCCAGCTATTACCCCACTAATTTGGACACCATCTGTAAAACCAATAGCTGGCCCAATACCGATATAACTACCATACGCTACTTGAGCTTGTGCTGGTTGAGCCAAATTCCAAACCAAGGTAGCCCCCAAAACAGAAAGCAAATATGGAACATATTTCATAACCCAATTCCTCACACCATTTTCTCAATTGTCATTGGGCATAGGGTATGGGGCACTGGGTCGGTGGAGTAATGGGGGTGAAATTCTCTCCCATATCCCCATCACCCCACCTCCTCATCTCCTCATCTCCCTGATCTCATTTTACGGGCAACGGGGATGAATGCCTCCTTGTGTACAAATATACGCTAGTTGCTTAGAATCTAAATTTTTGGCTTGAGAAAAATCAACGCCTTGAACTACGGCAGATACTGAGCCCAAATCTGGGGTTTGGACAAATTGATCGGCTGGATCTTGTTTACTAGGAGCGAGAATTGTTCCTTGAAAATTTGCTCCGGCTACATTTGCTCCCCGTAGATCTGCAAGACTGAGGTCGGCATTTTGCAAGTTAACGTTTTGCATTTGAGCAGAACGTAAAACAGCACCCGTCAGACGAGTCGCACTCAAGTTCGCATTGCTGAGATTAGCCCGATCCAAATATGCTCCTGATAAATCTGCCCCTTCCCAATCGGTATTAGTTAAGTTGGCAAAGGATAATTGTGTTCCTATGGCAGTAACGCGACCTAAACGTGCAGCGTAGAGATTGGCTTCGTTCAATTTGGCGTCACCTAAATCTGCCCCAGTTAAGCTGGCTTGTTCCAAGACTGCGTTTCGCAGATCGGCTCCTACTAGTTGGGTGCTATTGAGTTTAGCCTCATACAAACGGGCATTGGATAAGTTGGCTCTGTTGAGAGTGGCGCGACTCAAATCGGTACGGTTCATCAAAACTCGGCTGAGATTGGCATCAGTAAGATTAGCTTGCTGCAATTGAGCTTGGCTTAAATCAGCCATCACATCATCGAAAGTATCCCAACGTCCATCTTCACCCACGCTACGAAAGCGGCTAGCTTTAAAACTGGCTTGGTTCAGATTTGCAGATTTTAATTTAACTCCTGACAAATCAATGTTGTCTAGTACCAAGTTGAATGAGGAATTACCTGGAGTACTGCTTTGACCTAATTGGATGCGACTGAGATCGACACCTTCGATTTTCCCATTAGAAACAGACAGAATTTTATTGATTGTCTGCTGGTTTCTTTGTAGCCGCCCTTGCCGCAATTCTCGCTCTTGGGTTGCACTGCTGTTCAAAGACTCCAGTTCACTCACTAGAAATTGATTCTTATTTTTTAATTCGGGGATGGCTTGGGTACCGATACTTGTCAGGGCTTGTTGAATTGTATCCAAGAGGCTGGGGTTGGTTTCCTTCACCAAGAGATCTGCGAGAAATTGAATCGACTGTGGATCTTTGAGACCACCCAAGGCCAAAATTGCACTTTGGCGTTGTTCATTGGTAGCCCCAGAGTCGGGACTCAATTGTTTGACAAGTTCGAGGAACTGTTGACTGTTGATTTGCTTAGTTGCTCGCTGAGATTGTTGAATTTGGATATAAACTTGAGTACCTATTAAAGTTGCCAGCACAGCAGTCATGCTTACTAGCCCAACTCCAAACAAAGTCAGATTAGGATTTTGTTGTATGCGCCGCCACAGATGAGGTGTTTTAGTTGCGGTTGGGGCTAATTCTGCATTTCCCTGCTGCCATTCTTCTGCTTGGCGATCACTATCGTTAGTAGACTGGATTTGTTTGTTAGCAAAAAGTGAAACTGGTAAGGGGCGAGTTGCATCTATACTATAAGTATTTGCAAGTTGATCGTGCAGCGCGCGACGCCCCCCGTGACGCGACGGTAAAGCTATCCCTTCACCCAGCACCATTAACACAGCTAAAAATGTGAATAATCCTAAATTAGGAAAAGCAAAGCTGTAACGCCACAGTAGATAAGCGATGGAAATGGGTATAGTCCAACGACCAACTCCTTCTCTGATTGCAACTGCTGCCAAACCGGGTGCTGATCCTCGGTCGTTCACAACCCGCACTCCTAGCCAACGTTTGGGAATTGTGCTACCAGTTTTACCCAATAAATACAATTGCCACCATGAAAGAGTTACAGGCGCTAATATCGCGATTGTCCACAAAAAATTAGTCGGCCATGCTACGTTACGAATGCCATAGCTAACGGGCAAAGCTAATGGCCTAGCAATCGCTCTTTCCGTTGTTACTAGTACGGGATTGAGGGGCACTCGGTTGAGATCACTCCTAGAATTGGCATAGACACCAATGCCAAAGGGAATCAACCCACTAGTAACCACTAGTGTGATTTCAGCCGCCCAAGCAGCAAAACGCCTACTGGCTAGCAGCAGCGAATTAGCTTTTTCTGGTTCTTGTGACTGACCAGATTGATTACTTCTCCTCACAGTTGGTGTCGTCATCGCATAATTCCCTTTGACATTATTACTACGCCTTAATTGGCACAATTAAAATAGACTATCGCTTACGTTCAAAGCTACTAGATACAAAAAATTTGTATCCAACATACACTAACACTGCTAAAACTGCCAGACTGATTACAGATGCAACCAGTTTGAATACTGCTTGCACTATCGCCAAGCCCAATAGCACTGCTGCACCCAAAAACAAGAGCTTTTTCGCCCCTGATAAACTCCCAAACCAGATCCGAAATCGCTCTAGTTGCAAGTTTAAGTTAGCAAAACTAAACTCAGATGTCTGTTTTTGTTCTGGTGATTGGGGAACCACCTTGGGTGAGGAATTAATCTCTGCCTCTAGCTTATTGAGGCGACGCTGCAAGTCTTCTTCTCTTTGAGGGTTCATCAATTTTCCTACCTCAGCTAGGACACTTGTTCAACAACATACCAATCAAATTCTACTTTGGTGGTTGTGTTAGTGATTTTAGCTAATGTCTGTCTCGCAAGACCTTTTTCGGCAGGGAAAATTATATTTTTTCTTTTATCTTGCAACCCACTTTCTGTTATCAGTACTATAACTTGTATTTATTGTAAAAATTATAATTAGTAAAAAATCAAGAGGAAGGATTAACTTCACTACATTCGACTGATGAAGCATCTGTTTGCAGCTCTTACTTCTCCAAATTTTTCCCAACAATCCTAGATTTTAAAGTATTAAAATATACTAGCATTTGTGGAACAAAGTAGGAATCGCTGTCGTCTGTTGAATCAGAGTATACATAACTATACTGCTCTAGAAAAATCTGGAGCACTAATTAAAATGAAGGCGTTTAGTCTATTGACGATTGTTCCTACAGCTTTAGCGATTAGTTTAATTTTCACTGAGGCTAATTTAGCACAGACACCACAGATCGAAATTAACCGGAATTTGCAACCAGATCCGCTAGTTTTGAAGGGAAAGTCTGGGGGGTCTGTCAAAAGTAAATGTGGTAATATCACCACTGCACCTAATCAAATTATCCAAGTTACAGAGTCACTGCCTTACTTACGATTAACACTAGAGAGCCAAGGTCAACCAACCCTGTTAATTGACGGCCCTGGAGGAAAGTTCTGTGTACAAGCAGATAATTACTCTGGAAGCAAACCAGAACTTTCTGGTTACTGGCAAGCAGGAAAATACTCACTATACGTAGGCGAACTATCCGGGCAAGAGTATAACTACATCCTCTCAATCTCGCAACAAAAGAAATAGTCATTAATCATTTGTGCTTCGTCCTCTCGTGCAAAGTTAAGGCAGTTCGTTGGCTCTTTTCCCCCGCTTAAAGAAACTGCCGTTGAGCCACTGCGAGTAACATCAGATTGCCTCAAGTCGGCGCACCCAGCAGGAAGCCGCAGAAGCTTTTACAGACTTTGCTCTTTGTCATTTGTCAGTTACCAATGACTAATCTTCCAATGATTGGGTTGGTACTTCAATTGCCTTGACATCAATAGTGCCTGCTGGTGTCAAGCGCTGAAAATGATTCTGTACTAACAACGACTCACCACAGTTAGGACACTGTACCTGGCTATTATTTAAAGCTGTAAATTCATATCTACATACGGGACATTGGTCAGCAATCAAGTTGCGTTGCAGCCACCAACGAAAACCAAAGAAAGCCACAATAGGTGCTAACAACAGCAACCCAAAAATAATTAACAACGAATTTACTAACCAACCCAAGCCTAGTGATGCTAGCAACCAAATAACTGCTAGCAGAGTCAGCCAGGGACGGAGATTTAAAAGATTTAATTGAGATGACTTAAAGCTCATTTTTAAATGTCGTCCTGCTCTCCGCTATACAACATTTGGATAAAGTTAAACAAACTTCAACTTTGTCACACATTGCCCAGATTTCTTCCTGCTACGTTCTAGCAGTGTCGGCATTCACCACTCTACAGGTTTAAGCTCAGATAAAGCTTACCCTAGTTATAAATTAAATTGTCTTTGAGTGAGATTTTGAGAAACTTTGCTACTTTAATCCACTAATTAGGCATTATTAAGGTTTTTTGGACTTCAAGAGTTGCCTTAGATCAGGTGGGCTACTCTTAAAAGTTTTGTACAGGTTCTCAAGCCTTAATTTTTTTACTTGATTTTTGCGCTCATACAAGTATAGCAAGTTTTCTATTGGACAAAATATCTATTAATATTAGCTGTATCGAACATTTTAGTCATAGTTTCTCACGCTCTTAAATAGCAATTTTAGTCATTATGGTCATTTGTGATTAGGACTGAGGACTGAGGACAGAAGCAACTGTTGCAATTTCAACCCAAACGCATCCAAGCCAAACATAGCGATCGCTTGTTTTCGTAGCCACTCTCCATTACAGCGCTGGTCATTGCCTTGCAACATTTCTATACAAGCTGCTGCTACAGCATCAGGATTGCGGTGTGGTACTTGCCATCCCAGCTTACCATCCTGCAAGGGGTCAGCTGACCCATCGTCATCACCAGATAATACAGGTACTTGACAAGCCATTGCCTCTAAATAGACAATTCCGAAGCCTTCTTGAGAAGGCATAATATAGGCATCAGCAAGGCGATAATGTTCCATTAATTCTTCTGTGGCAACGAAACCAGCAAACACAACCCTATCGCTCACACCTAAATATGCAGCAAGTTGAGCTAATCGCGGTTGGTCATCACCACGACCAATTACTAAATATTTTAGTTCTGGAAAAACCTTGGCAATTTGTGGTAACGCTCGAATCGTGACATCTACGCCTTTGTAAATATCCCCCGACCACAGCCTTGCCACTGTCATTAACACCTTAGCACCAGTTAAGCCGTACTTTTCAACTAATTCTGGCTGTTTGCAACCAGGGGTGAATTTATCCCCATCAATTGCACAAGGCATCATCTGTATCATTTTAGGGTCTAGACCATTGGCAACACAAGCGCGATCACGGCTGTAGCGACTAATTGTCCAAATTCCTGCTGCTGATATTAGGGCGCGACGTTCTTGACTTTTGAGCGGTTCCCAGACTTCTTTGCCGTAAGTTAGTACGGTGTAGGGAATCCCCAAGGGCTGACAAAGGGTTTGGATTAATACTGCTAAATTAATGTGACCGCAGAAAACTTGCTGCGGACGGTTTTGTAACAGACATTTGAGTAAAGCTGCTGCGATTTTGACTCTTCCCAAATGGGGAGAGTGATTTTTATAGTAATGAAATTTTAAATTTTCGTTTGCAAAATAATTTAAGCAATTAGGACTATCTCGCAGTAAAAAAACTTCCGCTTTATAGCCTTGATTCAATTTTAAATAAGCTCGAAAAATATCTTTTATATATGATTGAATACCGCCTTCCTGGGTAAAAATTTCTAAGAACACGAAAACGTGGTTAGTTTTTTGATTAACTTTATTACCTAATTTTAAGTTTTCTGTCACTGTATTAATGAGCATATTTGATTATTTACATTCGTGGCAAGGGGGCGATGCCTGCGGCAAGGACTTCATCCAACGCACCGCTTTGTAACTGCTCTAAATCTGTTTTGACCATTTTTTCTAAAAGTTGCTCAAAGCTGACTTGTGGTTCCCAACCAAGGTTTCTTTTAGCTTTACTAGGGTTGGCAACTAATTGAAAATGCTCATCTTGTCGCAATAAGTTAGTATTGATGATTACATGGTTTTTCCAATCTAATTCTACTGACTCAAAGGCTGTAACTACTAAGTCTTTGACACTGTGTAGCCTCCCTGTGCCAATCACGTATTCTTCTGGCTCATCTATTTGGAGCATCCGCCACATCGCTTCTACGTAATCTCCTGCAAAACCCCAATCGCGTTTGGCATCTAGGTTACCTATTTGTAAAGTGTCAGTTAAACCTAATTTAATCGATGCAACTCCTAAAGAAACTTTGCGTGTGACAAACTGAGGTGCGCGTAGAGGAGACTCGTGATTATATAAAATTCCGCTACAGGCAAATAGTCCATAACGCTGTCTGTGATGCACCATTGTCCAGTGGGCGTGCATCTTGGCTGCAGCATAAGGATTTTTCGGTCGAAAAGGAGTTTCCTCATCTTGAGGCGAAAACAAGACATCACCAAACATTTCTGAACTGCTGGCTTGATAAAATCTGGTAGACAAACCAACTTGCCGTACTGCTTCTAACAGCCTAGTGGCTGTACCAGTTATTAAATCTAGAGTTCCTAAGGGATCCTTCCAAGAATCGGGTACAAAACTCGGAGCTGCTAAATTATAAATTTCTTGAGGACGTAGTTGTTCAACAGCGGTCAACAGCGCCATACTATCTCTCAAATCTACCGTAAAAATTTCTACCTGATTTGCCAATTTTCCTAATTTTGTCAAATTAGGTTGTCGGTGTGGGGGTACTAATCCGACAACTCGGTAACCTTGGTTGAGGAGCAAATGGCTGAGATAGTAGCCATCTTGACCAGTGATTCCTGTAATTAGGGCTGTCTTAGTCATATTCTGTCTCCTATATCTTCTATCTCTTTAAGCACTAAATGGCACTTGTTGGAGAACAAAAATAAGACTCTCAACACTGCTGACAAATCTTAACAAAGGAGGTTTTACAACTCGAATGCTATCTTTACTGTATTCAGTAAATTCTTTTTATACAAGGATTGCTCTTTGATTTTTCATCAAAAAATTATAATAGTTAAGCAATTTAACTGAAAAAACATAATACTCCAATTCATGTATTATGAAAAAAGAGTATACTTTTATCAATCAAAAACTAGACACTAGGTTGCTAAATACTGTTTCTATTGATAGTTTTATTTGGAATTGGATGGCTCAATGATTAGCCAAAATCGTGATTGGAAGGTTGAGCCACTGCGTTGCCTAACTTGTTTATCCTAGGTCTTCATGTTGCGTGTTGATATTAATTAGGAAAACCCTTTAGCTAATCAATAGTGTCTGTTAGTGTTTGCAAAGGAACTGCTCTAAGGCAATACACTTACTACATACTTTCCACAAAATCTCAAATTGGGAGCAAAACTATTTTTGCCCTGGTTTATCCTTGAATACCTAACTTTGATTTTTGTACTTTTGTAGAATATTTGACAATCAGCAGACAGTTTCTCCCATCTGCAACACGTTCGTAGACAACACGGTCAGCCAAACGCCGTAGCAGAAACCATCCATATCCGCCTACTATCAGACTGCCTGGCTTCGGCTCTGGAATCGCATCAGGATTGAAAGGTTTTCCATAATCCCAAATTTTAATCTCTAGTCGGTCAATCCATAAATAAACGCCTATGTCAATGGCGGTTTCTGGTGGTAAGGCATGATGAGCATGACGAACAGCATTGGTAAAGCCTTCTGCTAATGCTAAATTGAGGCGATCGAGTTGGGTTTTTGACCAACCAAGTTGAGACAAATGTTGTAAACAAAATTGCTCAAACCATTCTTGGACTTCGTTTAGGAGACTAAGTTCGCTCCTAACCGTCAGATGGTCTTGCTGCACTATGGTAAGCACTAACTTTGACTTAAATAAAAGTAAACCCAAATTGCTAGTGATTAAATTCTGCGCTTTGTGCAAAATTTCTTTGACATCTAAAAATCTAAATTGACATATTCTGTGYAACAAAATACAAAACATGAACAATTTTGGCATTCTCGGGTTGTAACTAGCAACTTACCTTGAGTAAGTGAAAATGTTTGTATTTGTTGACTTTTAGTGGTTTTAAATTTTGGAATTGCTTTTGCATAAGAATTTAGAATTCAAGAGCAAGTCAAAGAAACTGCGGGGCTTAGTGTCAGAATTCGCTTTCAAGTTGCACTAAGACTGACTGAGAGTGAAACTTCAAAGCGGGACGCTATACCAACACAGAGTCAGAATACTTAAATAATTAGGAGAATATTTGAGCGATGAACATACCAATTATCCTAAACTTCTAATTAATTCTGACTTTTGACTCATAGATGCCCAATTCTGAGGCTTTTTCATYCAAAACTTCAAATCCAATATCTCAGCTGAACTATTAAAATTGACGCCTGTTAATTTTTTTAAAAGCACATTTGCAGATGCTCTTAAAACTCACAGGCGTCAAAGCACTATCTGGTGACTAATTTAG
Organism: Nostoc sp. PA-18-2419; assembly: GCF_005869855.1. Classification (GTDB taxonomy): domain Bacteria; phylum Cyanobacteriota; class Cyanobacteriia; order Cyanobacteriales; family Nostocaceae; genus Nostoc. The sequence goes on from NZ_SZNH01000001.1 coordinate 278,926, forward strand.
AATAGTCCCAAGGTCAAAGATTTATCCAATGGTAAGGCAGCACCAATACCCAGCCACAGAGTGACAAAGGTACCAAACAGGAAGACTGCAGTTGCAACTGGACGACGGAAGGGGTTTTGGAACTTATTCACGTTCTCAATAAAAGGAACCAGGATTAGTCCCAAAGGTACGGAAGCCATTGCTAACACTCCTAAAAGTTTGTTAGGAAGCGATCGCAAAATCTGGAACACTGGGTATAAGTACCACTCCGGTAAAATTTCCAATGGTGTGGCAAAAGGATCTGCTGGTTCACCCGTCATAGCTGGATCTAGCACAGCTAGAGCTACAATTGCAGCGAACGAACCCATGATTACAATGGGAAACACGTAAAGTAGGTCATTAGGCCAAGCCGGTTCACCATAGTAATTGTGACCCATACCTTTAGCGAGTTTGGCTCTTAATTTGGGATCGCTGAGATCTGGTTTTTTGTGTGTTGCCATTTTTAAATGTGCTCTCCTGCTTAAGTTTAATTAAAGCATTTGTTGAAAGCCATCAGCTATTAGACAAACCTAACAAGCGGCTAGCAGCGTTACGTTTATCTACACTCAGCCGCTTTGAGGGCATCTAAAGCTTTTGGCTTGCGATACAAGTGTTTGTTTTTTGTAACTTATGTAGAACTTAATTTCTTGTGTTCCATAAGTTTAGAACAAACAATCTCGATCTGGAAACTGACAAATGTTGCCTTTTGCTAATCCCTGAAATTACAAAGGGCCAGAAATCCCTTGTTTGCGGATCATCAAGAAGTGAAACAGCATGAAAACTGCAATTAACCAAGGCAAAACAAAGGTATGTGCGCTGTAGTAACGAGTCAGTGTTGCTTGACCAACACTCGAACCACCACGCAGGAGGTCAGAGATTAGAACACCAACCACAGGAATTGCTTCTGGTACACCGCTAACGATTTTCACAGCCCAGTAACCAACTTGGTCCCAAGGCAGGGAGTAGCCGGTAACACCAAAGGAAACGGTGATTACAGCCAAGATGACACCACTCACCCAGGTCAGTTCCCGAGGCTTTTTGAAACCACCTGTGAGGTAAACCCGGAAGACGTGCAAAATCATCATCAATACCATCATGCTGGCAGACCAGCGATGGATGGAGCGAATTAGCCAACCGAAGTTCACTTCATTCATGATGTACTCCACTGAGGAGAAAGCTTCAGCGACTGTTGGCTTGTAGTAGAACGTCATGGCAAATCCAGTGGCAAACTGGATCAAAAAGCAAGTTAGGGTAATTCCACCCAGGCAGTAAAAGATGTTGACATGGGGAGGGACGTACTTGCTAGTAACGTCTTCAGCGATCGCTTGAATTTCCAAGCGTTCCTCAAACCAGTCGTAAACGTTGGCCATACAATCTCAAGTTCCTAAGAATCGGTTGCGTTTGATAAATTCTGAAGTTGTAAATCGGCGACGTAAGTTTCAAGGGTTCCAAGCCTCGGCATTTTGTGAGTTTGGCTTTCGAGCTTCTCCCAAGGGATGCCACAGGCTAGAGTAGCAGCATAACCCTCTGCAGACTTTCTAGAAGCCGCCGAGTCCTGACTTCTCTCCCAATTAGCAATTTTGGGATTTTAGTAAAGGGGACTTTTTTGTTTGCGAGCTTTGAGTGTGCTAGAGAGTTTTCAGAAACTTTACACTCTGTAAAGATGGAATGTATTGCGGTCTCTTTATGCCTCAACACACAAAATGGTGGGCACAAAGTAGATTTTATCGTTTGCTGAGTGGGATGAACTGCATCAGTTGAGTAAATAACTTGATGAGAAGAATGCACCACTTCTATAAAAAAAGTAACATAATCGAGAGATAGATTTCATCAACAACAGGACAAGTGGGCAATCGTAGGCAATTGGGTTGAGGTGGAATTGATAATGGGGTTCATGAACAAACAGTTTTTCCGAGTTGGATTTTCACTGCTAATGGCGTTTTGTTTGGCTATGGGTACACTTACCCAGCCGACACTGGCTTTGACGGCACAACAAAAGCTGGTTTCTGAAGTTTGGCGAGTTGTCAATCGTACTTACCTGGATGAGACCTTTAATCATCAAAATTGGGCGGCAGTCCGACAAAAAGTTTTGGAGAAGCCGCTTAGCGATTCCAATGCAGCTTATACGGCCATTCAGACAATGCTCAAGAGCCTTGACGACCCTTTTACCCGCTTTTTAGATCCAGAACAATACCGCAGCTTACAGGTAAACACTTCTGGAGAACTAACGGGAGTGGGATTACAAATTGCTCTCAATGCTGAAACTGGTAGGCTGGAAGTAGTGGCTCCCATCACAGGTTCACCAGCAGATAAAGCGGGAATTAAACCACGCGATCGCATTCTCAAAATCGAAGGTATTCCCACTGAAAATCTCACTCTTGATGAAGCTGCAGCGAAAATGCGCGGCCCCAGTGGCAGCCTTGTGACTCTCCTAATCGAACGAGATGGAGAAGCAGAAACAGAAATTAGACTTAGACGCTCACGCATTGCTCTTAACCCTGTGGTTTCTGAATTGCGTGTTTCCCCGAAGGGTACACCCATTGGCTACCTTCGCCTTACTCAATTCAATGCCAACGCCTCTATGGAATTGGCACACACTATTTCTAGTCTAGAAAAAAAAGGCGCTGCTGCCTACATTCTAGATTTGCGAAATAATCCTGGAGGTCTATTACAAGCTGGAATTGAAATCGCCCGTCTGTGGTTAGACTCTGGCACTATTGTCTACACTGTTAACCGAGAAGGCATTCAGGGTAGTTTTGAAGCTTCTGGCCCTGCTTTGACAAGCGATCCTCTGGTGATTTTGGTGAATCAAGGAACTGCCAGTGCGAGTGAGATTCTTGCTGGCGCACTCCAAGATAATGGGCGTGCCCAGTTGGTAGGCGAAACTACTTTTGGTAAGGGTTTAATTCAATCTTTGTTTGAATTATCAGATGGTTCGGGTTTAGCAGTAACAATTGCTAAGTATGAAACTCCTAAACATCGGGATATTAACAAACTAGGTATTAAGCCAGATCGAGTGATTTCCCAAGCACCCTTGAATCGCGAAGAGATTGCCACAACTGCGGATTTGCAATATCAAGCAGCAATGGAACTGTTGCTAGAAAACTCAGTTGTGGCCGGAAAAACTTAAAAAGTTAGAAGTTGATGACTGATGACTGTGAACACTGGGATATTTTTTTATTTGTCAGTCCTTTGAGGATTTCCAGAAAATAAATCATCCCTCTTGTGGGGTGGGCAGGAAAGCCCGCCCTGAATGTGGGACGGGTGAAGATACCCATCCTAAAATAAAATTTGGGATGTTTTTTTATTTGTCTGTCCCTAATCGAAATACTCTTAGCAACCGCTTGATCATGCTTGCGTTTCTAAAGCTTGTTTGCTCCCAGATAAATCTCTGTAATCGTGAATTTAAGTGAAGCAAATGTCAAATAGAAAATCAGTTGCCTAAGGAATTTCATCTTTGAATAAATTCTTTCTTACGATCGCCAGTGGTTACATTTTGAAACAACTAGTGAAAATTGCCACTAACTACTAACCTAAAATCAAGAGCAAGCGCCTCTACAAGAGAAGCTTAAATATTAGCGCTTAGAATAGGTGCTTCAAATCTTCAACGAAGCTGGTAAAAAATTTGTCCTTATCTACCTGCAATGCCACCCAGGCATTTGCTGCTATTTTCGGAGCAGGACGACTATCAATCAATGTCTGTCCTAGTGTCCACTGTCCCTTTGTTTCAATCCGGACTTTTGCTCTTTTCAACATCAGAGTTTCTGGATAAAACAAGTATCCTAATGTTGCTGCATCATGGACAAGAAAACCTGAAATTCCTGCTGTCTCTCGATAACTCAAGGCTGTGCCAATCATAAACTCACAAAGACCCCTCAAAAACTGAGAAAGTTTACCCTCTGGATTCGCCTGAGTGACTGTCACAGCCATATCTCGCGTGAAAATTAAGTGTCGGGTTACATCCAACGGCAACACAACGATATCGTCTCGGCTATCAAATACTGTCTGAGCAGCTTCAACATTAAACCAAATATTAAATTCAGCATGAGGAGTCACATTACCAGGACAGAAGAAAGCACCCCCCATAATCACGATTTCCTTCGCTTTTTTGAGGATGCCGGGACTTTTTATTTCTGCTGCTGCGAGGTTGGTCAAGGGTGCGATCGCTACAATGGTAATTTCTCCCGGAGCAGTGTTCAACTCATTGATAATCAGTTCATCAGAGTACAGAGCATCTTCAAAAGTGTGGGTGGTAGGGGGTAAAGTCTGAGAAAGATTGCCCATCCCATCCGAACCATGAATATGGCTGGCATCTTCTATAATTTCTCTTTTTGCAAGGACACCACGAGCCACTTTAATGTGTGGGAATCCTGTTAAATTTAAAATCTGGCTAGCACTAGAAAATGTGCATTTAGCAGCAACATTGCCATCTGCGGAAGTAACAGCGACAAGTTCAGCAAATCCTTGTTTGACTAAGCTCACAAGCCACAGGAAGGTATAGATATCATCTCCACCTGGGTCGGTGTCGAGAATAATTTTGCGATGAGTAAGTTGAGTTGYCATCAAAAAAATTGCTCCAGTAAAGGTTGATTGTATAAAAGTTTAATTCGGTATTATCAAAAGCTATTTTTCCAGAATTATGATGTTAATTGCCGCTTCATTTAACTTTAAACAATTACATAATCTTTCCACCTGACATCCCGACTTGAAAATTTTATGATACTCTTTAACCCGCTAACGATACGTATACCAGCGTAAAATCATAGAAGCTGTCTGGATATCTGCAACAAAACTTGTAAATCAACAGAGGCAAGGTGCTGATAAGCTTGAGCTATGAACCGCTTGCCTCTAAGAAAACCTATATTGGCTCCTGGACAAATGTACTGAAGAGTTTCTGGTGTAAAACGTTCTAATAACAATCGAAGACTGTTAATTTGTCGCGGCCAGTGGAAAGTTTTGGCTGTCCGTAATAGTACTGCTTGACCTTGCTGGTTGGGGACTAAATGGCGACCAGAAAACAGTATGCCTCCAAGTTGGCTGTAGTATAGGCAAGATGAGCCAGGAGAATGACCTGGTGTCCAAATCACTTGTATTTCTGCATCAGTAGTAAATTCTTGACTAAAAGTAGTTACGGTTAAACCTGGTAATAAATAAGCTTCTTGCTCTTGAATCAGGACTTTACAATCAAAAATTTGCTGAATTTCAGGGGTCTTGCCAATAGCACCTCGATGGGTGAGAAATAACCAATCCACGCCCCCATGCGCTGTTAAAAAATCTTGATTTGTTTGGTTTAGGGTAGGGCAGTCTATGAGGATGTTGCTTTCATTTCTTACAATAAAATAAGAGGTTCCCCCTAATGTGTCTCGATTGGGTGGAAAAGCAAAAATACTCTCTTGTGCGAAATTCCTTCCCAGAGAATCTTTGCTAGGAATTTCGTCAACAAACACAGCCCGTGGTGGGTTGGTTGTGCGACTTGGTTGTTGAGGTAAAGGAGACATAATATAAAGAACTGAAACTCAGGAGTTGTGGATGATCTGGTTATAGTGTGAAAATTCTCAAGGATTGAAACTTAAGCTTTAACTAGCACTGGTAACCATTGTTAAAAAGATTCGGGTTTGAGGTCTGCCTGGTGTTAAGGCGATGGTGCTAAAGCTATCGGCAGGGCGTTTTGTCAAAAATACTGAAGATAATATGGAATTTTGGTTTTTGTTTCTCCTCCTACTGGGGCTAGCTACTTATCTAATGGTGCAGCATAGGGTCGCTCAGATCACCCGGACGCCAGTATGGTTGTTGTGGTTGGTTTTAATGACACCAGCATTGCTGTTGATTGGATGGATGCTGATGTACGGGGCGAAACAACCTCCGCCAGTAGGATTGTTTATGTGGTCTTTATTTATCTCCATAGTGTTCTACTGGATATTGTTTCAATGGGGGCGTCGAGTACCAACAGATACTCAGACCGAAGCCCAAACCCAAGCCCCGGAATCACAGCCAATTATCCAGCCTCCCGTAGAAACAACAGTGCGTCCCATTGAACCAAGGGAAGAAACTCAACTGCGAAATTGTTTTCCTTGGTCTGTATATTACGTCCAAAATATTGAGTATCGACCACAAGCAGTGATTTGTCGAGGTCAGTTGCGAACCAAAGCTAGCAACGCTTATCAGCAGATTAAGAGTAATATTGAAGCACAATTTGGCGATCGCTTTCTATTAATCTTTCAAGAAGGTTTCAATGGCAAACCTTTCTTTGTACTAGTTCCCAATACTCAAGCTGCGAAACAGACAAATACACCACGACGCGACCAACAACAGTTAACTCGCCCAGGTTTAGCACTTTTATTGCTATTCGCTACTTTGATAACTACTACTTTGGTGGGAGTAGAAATTGCTGATGTTTCTCTGCCACGAATCTGGGAAATAAAATCTTTGCTCGAAGTTCTATCTAATCCAGATATCCTACTCAAGGGATTGCCCTATGCTCTAGGATTAATGGCGATTTTAGGCACTCATGAACTTGGACATTATTTAATAGCTAAATTTTACAAGATTCGCTCGACATTGCCTTACTTTATTCCCGTGCCTTTCTTCTTGGGAACTTTTGGGGCATTCATTCAAATGCGTAGTCCAATTCCTAACCGTAAAGCTTTATTTGACATTAGCATTGCTGGGCCAATTGCAGGCTTTGTCGTCACCTTGCCAGTATTAATCTGGGGATTGGCTCATTCTGATGTGGTTCCCCTAACAGAAAAAACTCAACTTTTGAATCCTGATGCCCTCAATCCCAAATATTCTATTTTATTAGCGCTACTCTCGAAGTTAGCTTTGGGTAGCGAATTAACAGCAAAATCCGCTCTTGACTTGCATCCAGTTGCAGTAGCTGGTTTTCTGGGATTAGTTGTCACTGCTTTAAATTTAATGCCTGTGGGACAACTAGATGGAGGTCACATTGTCCATGCCATGTTTGGACAACGAACTGCAATTGTAATTGGTCAAATAGCTCGTATACTATTACTATTACTTTCTTTAGTTCGAGAAGAATTTTTGTTGTGGGCAATTATCTTATTATTTATGCCATTAATTGATGAACCTGCCCTGAATGATGTTACTGAATTGGATAATGGACGTGATATTTTGGGATTGTTAGGAATGGCTTTGTTGGTTGTGATTGTACTGCCATTACCTCAGGCGATCGCCAACTTTTTACAAATCTAAAAAGTCTCGCTACAGGTCAACAAAGGGACTGACAAAAAATAAAATCCTCAATCATTAAGAATGATTATCATTATATGTAGAGAAGTTGGGGCTGCCAATAGCAGCCTCGACTTCCCTTTTTGTAGTAAGTTTAATTACATAGATTTGAGTTTTTGGGTGTTAAGAGTGTCTATTGAATTAACTGACTCGTTAAAAATTTGTTTAAAGAAACAGCAAAAGGCTTGATTTGGACGCTTTGCTAATTTGGTGTTTACGTCTAGAGATTTTTGTCATACCTGTATTCAAATGTTAAATGCAATTCCCCCGAACAAAAGGGGGAATATTTTGTATTCAAATTAACTCGAAACTGAACTAGCTGCCTCGTTCGCCTTCGCCGCAGGTGGAAAGCCACCCAAACGAATCTCAGAAGTAAAGGAAGTGATACTTAACCCAGCAGAACGCTTTAAGACATTCACCCGCATTCGCAAATTGGGGCTAGCAAACCAGAGACGCTCCTCAGACTTCATGGTTTCATCTTCTATACTTAAAGTCAAAGCACCATCACTGTCTATCTGATAACGTCCGTGAACTGGAGTTTCGTTGGTATCAACTATTTGTCTAAGTAACTTGCCTTGCCGTGGATTATCGGTATCAGGTATTGAAACTAACACAGTTGAACCACTATGTTTTACTTGCTCCCGTTCTGTTGTGCCGTTCCAGGTGACTTTAAGACCACAGGAGGCGGAACTAGAATTAATTTCGTACTGTTGACACAATTTACTCACTTCTGGATGTTCTGCTGGCAGTGTCTCAATGACAATCTCTGACTTGCCATGTTCAGATTGATTCAAAGCTAAATAATGAATAGTACGATGGGAAAACCATTTTCCAGCACTTAACTCAAAAAACTCTTCAATATTCATGAATGAAATTACCCTGCATCAAAATGCAAAAATTCTCACTTAATTATTATTAAAAGCTAGTAGGAGGCTTTAATATTAAGCTTGATTGCCTATTTCCTCAAGCCTCTTGAGGCTAATTCTTGCTGCCTCAGCCACGTTAAAATGATTGTCTTTTTCTAGGTATTTTAAAGCTGAGAAGCTTTTGGGAGTGGGAAGATTGCCCAAAGCTTCTGCTAGACGCTGCCTAATTAACCAATCATCAGATTGGGCAAACCGTAGGATACTATCGACAGATTCAATGTCTTTAATTTCTCCAAGTGCAGAGATAGCAGCTTCTTGCAATACTATTTCTTTGCTATCGAGGGCTTGCAGGAGAACTTGATGGGCACGTGGGTCTTTAATATTACCTAGAGACACGGCTGCACTGAAGCGTACTAACCAATCAGTATCTTCATAAAACGCCCGTGAGAGTACCTCAAAAGCTCTGGCATCACCCAAATATCCTAAAGCACCAGCTGCATCAGCACGAATACCATAATCTGGGTCAGTTTCCAGAATTCTCACTAAAATCGGAAAAGATTCTGGCGTAGACTTGACTCCAAGGGCAAATATTGCCATTGATCGCAGTTGCAAAGATTCGTCGTCTAATACTTTTTTGATTAAAGGTAGTGCATCCTCAGCAGGAATGTGACGCAGATTAGCAAGGGCTACCATGCGATCGCGCAAATTTGGACTTTCTAACTGAGTAGAAATTTCTTCTAAGCTTAAAGCTGTCATTGAATTCAAAACGTTTTGTTTACTTATCTTAATTTACCTGATTCCTACTTCAGTCCGTCCCCCTACTGAAGTAGGTGTTTGGCTACTTTACAAAATGGCTCGATTATGAATCGAAAATAAACAAATGTTACTTACAAAGAATAGGGTCTGGGGTGTATGGGTTTAAATAAAAACTAAAGTTGCCAAATTTAAAGCTCAGTTTAAAAAAATGTTTTAAGGAACACAAAGCGTCTTAAAAATAGTGCAAAGCCAGAGCCTCCGAAGCTTGGCTCCTTGTTGCAATCCCACGTTTTCAAACGTGGGTTCCCCACACTCTACCCCCTACACTCTTTGAATGTGAGATTGTGTATTGAGTTTAGCAGTCAGATTTAACACTTAGCTGTGCCTCAGGTATGAAGAGAAGATTTGGTGAGGGACGTAGGTTTAGGGTATGACCGTGAAATACAACGTCAACCTTTAGGAGAATCACAATGGTTCAACTTAGCGAACGTCCCGGTACCAAAAAAATCACAAACTTGCGCGATAAGTTTATCTATGAACTTGGTGGTATGTATGATGCTGAACAGCGCTTTTTGGAAGCTCAGCAGCTAATGTTGCAGTGTAGCCAACACAATCAATTGAAGTCCTTGCTCGAAACTCATATTCGGGAAACCGAGCAGCAAATTAGAAATCTGGAGCAATCATTTAGCGCCTTGGGACAGCAACCACAACGGGTGACTTGTGATGCTGCGGCTGGTTTGATTAGCGATGCTCAGAAATTAACTCTATTGGCTGGTGATAATCCGAAAATTGTCGAGCTGATAGTGGCAGGAGCACAGGCTAAGGTCAAACAATTAGAAATTTTTGCTTATCGCGGTTTGATTAAAGAAGCTGAACAGTTAGGTCACAATCAAGTCGTGCAACTATTACAGCAAAATTTGCAACAGGAACAGCAGACAGTTCAAAAGCTCGAGCAGCATATGCCGCAGTTATTTCAAGAAGCAAAGTCCGCTGAAGGTTCAACAAGTGGTAATAGGTCTCGCTAATCCTTCGTGAAATATTCAGTGTAGTGGAGTGAAATAAAACAAAAGCAAGGCATTGACGACCTTGCTTTTGCTTTTTATAACGGTTTGCAAATAAAAAATACTCCACTGTTTACGTCAACAGTCATCAGTCAGCAACTTCAAACAGGATAATTTATATCTTGGAGTTCCTTTAAGGTGTTGTGGTATATCTAACTCTCAAGCCAAACTTCCGATATTTCCGGTAAAATCAAGTTCTGAGGACTGTGGATTGGGAGAATTTTGGGGTGTCTACACTTGGCGTTAACATTGACCATATTGCCACCATCAGGCAAGCACGGCGGACGGTAGAACCAGACCCTGTAGCAGCCGCGGTGCTGGCAGAATTAGGAGGTGCAGATGGAATTACAGTGCATCTGCGAGAAGATCGCCGACATATCCAAGACCGGGATGTGCGAATATTAAGACAAACAGTGAGAACTCACTTAAATTTAGAAATGGCCGCTACAGATGAAATGTTAGCGATCGCTCTCGATATCAAACCAGATTATGTAACTTTAGTTCCCGAAAAACGCGAAGAAGTCACAACGGAAGGCGGGCTAGATATCGTGGGGCAAATTGCTAGAATAGGTGAGATAGTTGATAAATTGCAAAGCGCTGGCATTCCAGTTAGTTTATTTATCGACGCCGAACAAGCACAAATCGAAGCATCTGTCAAGGTAAAAGCCAAATTTATTGAATTGCATACTGGACAATATGCTGAGGCTAAGGACGAAACAAATCGCCATCGAGAATTAGCCGTATTAGCTAAAGGGTGTGAACAAGCGATTCAAGCAGGCTTGCGAGTTAACGCTGGTCATGGACTAACGTATTGGAACGTCTATCAAGTTGCTGCGCTTCCAGGTATGGAAGAACTAAACATTGGTCATACCATCATCAGTCGGGCTGCCTTAGTAGGTATAGAACGAGCAGTCCGTGAAATGAAAGAAGCGATACGGGGGTATGGACAGAGATGAGGAGGTAGAAAGATGGAGAGATGGGGAGATGGAGAGTGCCTAATGCTGAGTGCTGTTAGCGGTAGCAGAGCGTTTACCTTGTGCTGAGTTAGGAGTTAAGATTTGAAAGTTATTTTCTCCCCATTGCCCCTAATCCCCAATTCGTGGGGGCCCTTCCCCATCTCCTTACCTCCTCAAGAGGGGTTGTAACTGCGAAATCTAGAAAAATCTTCAGCAAAAACTTCTATGAGCGCAACACAGTCTAACAACCTACCGCTTTGGGTACAGGATCGAGATCGGGTAATAGGAGAAAGCATTGATATCGAGTGGCGCTATCAGACACCACCAGATTATTCTCGCTCAAAAGAGAATCTAGCCCAAGAAAGTACGTGTAATCACCTTGAAGGTACACTAGAAGCGATCGTCCAAAACTTAGTGCGAACCTTCGAGATGGAAGTATCCTTTAAAGCTAACCCCCAACAGTGGTTATCTATTGTTAATGATAAGTTTCGCGTCAGTAGCAACGGTGGAGTAGACTACACAGCAGCAGATTTATCAGCTCAAGGTACTTACAATCTATTTATGGCCGATTCAGACCACTATAAGGCTTCAGAAGAAAGCTTTGAATCATCCGCAAAAGTCTTCCACAGAACATTTCCCAAAGGATTTCCTTGGGAAGTGCTGGAAGTTTTCTCAGGGCCACCGAATGTAACATTCAAGTGGCGGCATTGGGGACATTTTAATGGACAATACAAAGACTATGCACCTACTGGAGAGACGGTGGAAATTATCGGCATGAGTATTGCAAAAGTTACCGATGACTTAAAGATTATTTCCTTAGAACACTACTTTGATAATAGTCTGTTCTTAAGCAAGCTAACATCTGGTGGCAAACCAGCAAATGCAGACAAACAAGGAAGTGCTTGTCCCTTCAGTTCTTGGTTCAAGAAATTCCGCCAAAGTTAATTTATCAGGGTACAGAGTGTAGCACTGTGCCCTGAAATTCTTCACATAGTAAGCAAAGGATAAAAATGCAAACATACTATTACGTTTTGGCTAGTCAACGCTTTCTTCTGGAAGAAGAACCGATAGACGAAGTTCTCAAAGAACGCACCCGTCATTACCACGAACAAGAAAAACAAATTGATTTTTGGTTGGTTAAGCAACCAGCTTTCTTAGAAGCGCCTCACCTAGCAGAGTTAAAAGCGAAGTGTCCTCAACCAGCAGTAGCTATTATTTCCACTAATCCTCAATTTATTACTTGGTTAAAATTGCGTTTAGAGTACGTGCTCGTAGGAGAATTTCAAGCTCCTTGTGAGACAATACCAGATGCATTGGCATCCTTAGCTACCGTATCTTAAAAATTGGGGATTGGATACTGGGGATTAATAATTAAATTTTTGTTGAGAAACACTTTCCCAGTCCCTAGTCCCAATTCCCTACTCCCCACTCCCCATTTTTGTTTATAAAATCTTTTATGACACCATAATTTATCTATAGTAACTTTTGTGCTGAGATTTCAAATACCAAGTGTTTTAGGATTAGCGATGTCTGTCTTAAAAAGTTCAGAGCGGCGGAAGCTGCCGCTCCGACTTTTCGCTACGACGAGCTTCGCTTACGCAGCATTAATTGGTGGCATGAGTTCTGGCTTTGCCCAACAAGCCATTCCTAATTGTCAACCACCGAATGCAGGTGAGTATCTTTTATTAGTAGTCAGTCCTACGGCAGATAATCAAAAGCAGTTACGTAGTGCCTTACCGCCTAAACTCAAGACTATCACCTGTGAATATCTCAATGAAACTGTGACGCGCATCGGAGGCTTTAACAAAATTGACGATGCCAATCGATGGGCAAGATATGTCAGCAATATTGTTGGTTTGTCTGCTATCATTACTACTCGACCAACAACACCAGATATTGTACAATCACAGCCATCTCAGCAGCAGACAGTTAATTATAATCCTCAAGCCTTAGGAGAGGGTTTTGCAGTACTGGTAGATTATTACAATCGTCCAGAAATAGCAAATAGTGTCCAGCAAGTGGTGGGAGGTAACGTTGGTTTTGTTTCTTACGGACAACGTCCCTACTTATTGGCAGTTTATACTACCAATCAAAGTGAAGCATATAACACATTACAAAAGCTAAACGATCGCGGTTTTGTTACCAGTATCGTAGATAGTCGTAAGGTGATTATGTTGCGGCCAACTGTGCGATTATAGGTTTACTGCAATGTGAATAAAATATTTTTGGGTACTAATTTGTTATTTATCAGTTGTTTTTTGATTAAAACAGAATTCAGGCGTTAGAATTCAACATGAATTTGAATCCGACTGGCGGATGGATAGAGGAGTTTAAGATCCCCGGCAAATCATAAATTTGGGTGGGGAGTTTAGAATCTCCCAGTGATTGATTCTAACGCCTTGGCAAAGCGTCTGTGGCTTTGCTCCTGAATTCTTCTTCGATTGGAAGTCCTTAAACTAAACTTGTGGATGAGGAAATTAACCCAAGCTCAACCGAGTTTAACAGTAGGATGAATAAAGACAGGACTTAAATTCTATCTACCGTTTTCATGCGAATGAGTAAGCAACGCGATCCTGACTCTGAGCAATTGAATGAACTTACCGATACTCAGACAAACAATTCGGTCGGTAATTCCTGGCAAAATCGCATTGCTGGCGTCTGGAACAAAGCAACAACAGGTTTGACGCAACTCTTACCCCTAGAACAACTGGCACAGACAGTTGTTGATTGGTTTAGTGTAAGTGAGGCGCAAGTTGCAGACATTCTAGACAAAGTTCGAGCCGAACTGCCAACTACACAAGCGCTGCTAATTGGTAAGCCCCAAGCAGGCAAAAGCTCAATCGTGCGCGGACTAACGGGAGTTTCTGCCGAAATTGTTGGTCAGGGATTTCGTCCCCACACCCAGCACACCCAGCGTTATGCCTATCCTTCCAATGACCTGCCATTACTGATTTTTACTGATACTGTTGGATTGGGAGATGTCAAACAGGATACAAAAGGAGTAATTCAAGAGTTAGTTGAGGATTTGCAACAGGACACTCGTTCTGCCAGAATTTTACTTTTGACCGTCAAAATCAATGATTTTGCAACTGATACCCTACGACAAATTGCTCAACAGCTGCGCCAGCAGTATCCAAATATTCCCTGTTTGCTAGTGGTTACCTGCCTGCATGAGCTTTATCCTGCTGATATCGTCGATCATCCTGCCTATCCGCCAGACTTTGAGCAAGTCAGCCGTGCATTTGCTGAGATAGAAGAGGCTTTTGCTGGACTGTATGATCGCTCTGTACTCATTGACTTTACCCTAGAAGAAGATGGCTATAACCCGGTATTTTATGGGTTAGAAGCCTTAAGAGATAGGCTTGCAGAACTACTCCCCCAAGCAGAAGCCCAGGCGATTTATCAATTATTGGATCGAGAAGAAGTTGGTAAACAAATTGGCAACCTTTACCGTGATACAGCACGCCGTTACATTTTGCCTTTTGCAATTATGTCTGCAACTCTGGCAGCTGTGCCATTACCACTTGCTACAATGCCAGTGCTAACTTCCCTGCAAGTTTCGATGGTGGGTCTTTTAGGAAAATTATATGGACAAACACTTACTCCATCCCAAGCGGGGGGTGTTGTGAGTACAATCGCCGGTGGTTTTCTAGCACAGGCCATCGGACGGGAATTAGTCAAATTTATACCAATTTTTGGCAGTGCGATCGCCGCATCTTGGGCAGCCGCCTATACCTGGGCATTAGGGGAAGCAGCCTGCGTTTACTTTGGTGATTTAATGGGAGGTAAAAAACCAGATCCCCAGAGAATTCAGTTGGTGATGCAAGAAGCTTTTCAGGCGGCACAAGAACGTTTTAAGGGAATTAAACGTTGAAAAAGAATACAGAATTTAGAATAAATTAGTTAGGATTAATACTCACCATATAGAAGCACTACCGAATTGAAAATTTGGTGGCGTATTTTATCGTTTATTCATCCACGGGCTACACTCCAATTCAATTGGAGAACTCTTTTTCGTTAAGACTCAACAATTTGTTTTTCAAAGCAAACACTAATTGGATTACTCACATAATAGACCTCTTGCAAAAGTCCCATAAGCGTGGTCAAAGTAGCTTAGAGTTTTCTTAAGATCTATGAGCTACGAAAAGGTAAAGAGCCTCAAACTAGAAGAATTCAAACGCCTGTGTGGTCTGCATCCGGAGACTTTTAGCCGGATGATAGAGGTAGTGCGATCGCGCTCAAAAATCAAGCTGAAAATAGGACGACCTGGAAAACTGAGTTTGGAAGACCAATTATTGATGACATTAGAGTATTGGAGGGAGTACCGGACATACTTTCATATTGGCCAATCTTGGGGAGTAAACGAGTCAACAGTATATCGTATTATCCGTAAAATTGAAGATATTCTCATCAGTTAAAAAAAATTTTATTCCAGAGAAGAAAAAATTTTCTGACTCGAATTGTCAAACAGAGATAGTGGTAATAGATGTTACCGAAAGCCCGAGTTATGATTGAGCATATTAATCAGAAACTGAAGATATTTAAAATTTTATCTGACCGTTATCGCAATCGAACAAAAAGATTTAGTTTGAGATTAAATCTCATCGCTGGCTTGTACAACTATGAGCTTCGTCTCGCCAAAACTGAATCTGCGTAACTGACTTTTGCAAGAGGTCTAATGACCAGATGGGTGATGAAAAGTAGAGTGTATCAGTTATTTTTATAATCACAAATGACTAATGACGAATTGGTATTATCTGTCTATGAAAAAATTATAAAATCATGCAAAATCGAACTTGGCAGCCACCTGACTTTTTTCAACTCAACGGTCAATTTGTCACACTTAGTCCCCTGATTTCAGAAAGAGATATAGATGTTTTATATGCAGCTTCACATGGCAGTCCCGAAAAAGAAGCCGTATGGAATTATCTATTTTACGGGCCATTTGATACCCCTTCGAAAATGAAAGACTGGGTAGAAACAAACCTAGTAGATAAATCCGATCCTCTGACTTGGACAGTCTTTGAGAACTCAGCAAAGACTCAAGTGGGAATTGTAGCATTACTCGCGATCGCCCCCAATCATGGTCGTGCTGAAATCGGTCATGTATGGTTTACTCCCGCAGTCCACAAAAGTAAAGTCAATACAGAATCACAGTTTTTATTACTTCAACATCTTTTCGATCACCATTCTTATCGTAGAGTTGAATGGAAATGTGATTCACTTAACCATGCAAGCCGGACTACTGCTGCAAGGATGGGATTCATTTATGAAGGTCGTTTTCGACAACATATGTTTGTTCGTGGAAAAAACAGAGATACCGATTGGTTCGCCATGACAAATAAAGAATGGCCACGCTGTAAAGCCAATTTTGAAAAATGGCTTTATTCTAACCAGAAAATTTCATTAATGGAGCTAAACAACATTTAAGTAGGTGGGTAGTAAAATTTATTGTTGAGGTAAGGTAGGAGGCACGAGGAAAGAAAGTTTTAGTCTAGTTAATCTTTCTTCACATAGTTTGGTTTTATTGCCCCGACTTACTTAGTGCATTTGGTTGCCTATATGATTGTCAAGTAACCCGGATTTCTCATGAGGCAGAAATCCGGATTAGCAAGAATCGGGTGTAGAGACCCATTAAAGAATTTAGTTGGTCATCGAAAAGATAAGAGAACAAGGGGATGACTTGGTGACAAGGGACAACCTTTAATAAATCCCTCCTCTTGTCCTCTTCTAGTTAATACTTAATGTTCTTGGTCTAGTACAGCAGAGTGGAAATAAACCAACCATTTTAAATGTCTAAAACCCTTGTGAACAGCTAATTACGAATTACGAATTACTGTCTTCGAAGCGGTAGCGATAGCGAAGCGTTAGCGACGGAGGAGCGTCGGAACGAGCGTCATTACGAATTACGCCTTGCAGTACTAGTTCTTGTCTGACATCTGCTTTAAAACACTTGGTTATTAAAAAGAACTAAATAGTCATAAAAATTGTAGAAGACTGAGCCAAGAGTGTACTTGCATTGACATTATCCAACTTTGCTAACACTTGATTCTCAAGACTATCTACAATCAAGGCTTGACTTCCTTTTTGCTGTATCAGTAATTGACCAAACTGGAGACCTCCTGAGAGGGCAATTTTATCTTTATTTACTTCAAAGTCAAGAATGGAGTCAGTGCCCTCACCCAAAGCCAACACAAAAGTATCAGCACCATAACCTCCCGTGAGTGCATCGTTGCCTTTACCGCCGTAAAGCCAGTCGTCACCTGCACGACCGTAAAGTTGGTCATCGCCGATACCGCCAAATAGGGTATCGTTACCATTATCGCCCCAGAGATGGTCATTGCCACTATCGCCATACAGTAAGTCATCACCATCTTGCCCCCAGAGAGTATCCTGTCCTTCACCTCCCCAAAGTTGGTCATTTCCACGATTACCTACAATCGTGTCTTTACCTCCAAAACCATAAATCTTGTTAGCTGAGGCATTGCCTTTTAAATATTCAGAACCCTCAGTCCCATTGAGAACCTGAATTTCCGGAGTGGGAGCAGGTTTAACTGTGCCACCAATTGCAAAGTCAAACGGGCTTTCATTGCTATCATTGTTGCTTAAAACCAGACTGCCACTATAAGTGCCAGGTGTCGTAGTGTTGAGTGCCACTGTGATATTGGTAGAAGCATTAGCAGCCACACTAGTGGGCAAAGTTCCTACTAAACTAAATCCGTCAGGAAGTTTGAGATTACTCAGACTGAGTGCAGCTGTACCGATATTGTTAATCGTAAAGGTTTTGGTCAGAGTATTGCCAACAATGGCCTCACCAAAGTTGATGGCAGTTGTACTTCCATCTGCAATGTCAACTTTGCCATCAAGAACCTGAATTTCCGGAGTGGGAGCAGGTTTAACTGTGCCACCAATTGCAAAGTCAAACGGGCTTTCGTTGCTATCATTGTTGCTTAAAACCAGACTGCCACCATAACTGCCAGGTGTCGTAGTGTTGAGTGCTACTGTGATCTTGGCGGAAGCATTAGCAGCCACACTAGTGGGCAAAGTTCCTACTAAACTAAATCCGTCAGGGAGTTTGAGATTACTCAGACTGAGTGCAGCTGTACCGATATTGTTAATCGTAAAGGTTTTGGTCAGAGTATTGCCAACAATGGCCTCACCAAAGTTGATGGCAGTTGTACTTCCATCTATAATGTCAACTTTGCCATCGAGAACCTGAATTTCCGGAGTGGGAGCAGATTTAACTGTGCCACCAATTGCAAAGTCAAACGGGCTTTCATTGCTATCATTGTTGCTTAAAACCAGACTGCCACCATAACTGCCAGGTGTCGTAGTGTTGAGTGCTACTGTGATCTTGGTGGAAGCATTAGCAGCCACACTAGTGGGCAAAGTTCCCACTAAACTAAATCCGTCAGGGAGTTTGAGATTACTCAGATTGAGTGCAGCTGTACCAGTATTTTTAATCGTAAAGGTTTTGGTCAGAGTATTGCCAACAATGGCCTCACCAAAGTTGATGGCAGTTGTACTTCCATCTACAATGTCAACTTTGCCATCGAGAACCTGAATTTCCGGAGTGGGAGCAGATTTAACTGTGCCACCAATTGCAAAGTCAAACGGGCTTTCATTGCTATCATTGTTGCTTAAAATCAGACTGCCACCATAACTGCCAGGTGTCGTAGTGTTGAGTGCTACTGTGATCTTGGTGGAAGCATTAGCAGCCACACTAGTGGGCAAAGTTCCCACTAAACTAAATCCGTCAGGGAGTTTGAGATTACTCAGATTGAGTGCAGCTGTACCAGTATTTTTAATCGTAAAGGTTTTGGTCAGAGTATTGCCAACAATAGCCTCACCAAAGTTGATGGCAGTTGTACTTCCATCTACAATGTCAACTTTGCCATCGAGAACCTGAATTTCCGGAGTGGGAGCGGGTTTAACTGTCCCACTAATCGCAAAGTCAAAGGCGCTTTCATTGCTATCATTGTTGCTTAAAATCAGACTGCCACTATAAGTGCCAGGTGTCGTAGTATTGAGTGCCACTGTGATGTTGGTAGAAGCATTCACAGCCACACTAGTGGGGAGAGTTCCCACTAAACTAAATCCGTCGGGGAGCTCAAGCTTACTTAGATTGAG
Source organism: Nostoc sp. PA-18-2419 (assembly GCF_005869855.1). Classification (GTDB taxonomy): domain Bacteria; phylum Cyanobacteriota; class Cyanobacteriia; order Cyanobacteriales; family Nostocaceae; genus Nostoc. Next base: position 297,961 of record NZ_SZNH01000001.1, read on the forward strand.
TGCAGCTGTACCAGTATTTTTAATCGTAAATGTTTTAGTCAGAGTATTGCCAACAGTAGCCTTACCAAAGTTGATGGCAGTTGTACTTCCATCTGCAATGTCAACTTTGCCATTAAGAACTTGAATTTCTGGAGTGGGAACAGGTTTAACTGTGGCACCAATTGCAAAGTCAAAGGCGCTTTCATTGCTATCATTGTTGCTTAAAATTAGACTGCCACTATAAGTGCCAGGTGTCGTAGTATTGAGTGCCACTGTGATGTTGGTGGAAGCATTCACAGCCACGCTAGTGGGGAGAGTTCCCACTAAACTAAATCCATCAGGAAGCTCAAGATTACTCAAATTGAGTGCAGCTGCACCGATATTGTTAATCGTAAAGGTTTTGGTCAGAGTATTGCCAACAATGGCCTCACCAAAGTTGATGGCAGTTGTACTTCCATCTATAATGTCAACTTTGCCATCGAGAACTTGAATTTCTGGAGTGGGAATTTTAATAGTTGAGGCTTCGTATGCACCAATATCAATCACTGCAATGCCATTACCATCCCCATCATAAGGAGTGTTTCCAGTTATTTTATTAAAGGCATTGGAACCACCATCAATCGCAACACTTCCTGGTTTGAGTGCAAAATTACCAGTCACAGCATCAACAAATTGCGGATCTTTACCCAGAATCAAATTAGTTCCTGTCTTGTTGTAGTTATTAGTGTTGTAAATTAAATTGTGGTCAGCTTTAATATTTTTAGTTGAGCCACCTACAACATATGATTGGCCATTATTTTTGGCATACATAATGTTATTTACAACGTTTACATTTGTAGATGGACCACTAATCAAAATCTCACCAGCATCTTGGAGATCGGGATGTTGTGAGTTTTGGTAAGTCGTGTTGTTGACTACATCGACATTGGAACTTTTAAATACCTGGATACCAGCGCCACCATTGTTGTAAGCAATATTGTTGGCAATTAATGTTTTTCCAGTATAAGCTTTTTTGTCTAATCCTAAGCTATCGGCCGAATCAATCATAATGCCATGACCTTCAGTGGCTTTTCCATTAGGACTTTCCCACCAAGGAATGTAAGTGTAATTGTCGTAAACTGTATTATTCCGAATGATTATTTTATAGTCAGTAGTATTGTTATCTAAGTTATGGTTATTGAGAGTACTAATACCACTTGTTCCCCAAGGACTATACCAGGATGTTTCAGATACGGTATTCCCTTCAATCGTCAGATAATCAGCTTCTTTTGATCCAATTCCTGAACTTCCAAACTTAGAAATAGTGTTGTTGCGAACTACTATGTGGTGAGAAATATTATTTTGTTTATCTGGCTGGATATAAATCCCAGCTCCATTGGTTAAGGGATTAAGTTTGTTTGATTCTTGAGACTGTGCATACTTCAATGTTATTTGGTCGTTAGCACCGACCATCGTCAGACCTTCAATCACTATGTACGAGGAGCCGACAATGTTGATGGCTTGGAAATTCGTTGATTTGATCACAGGATTGTGACCAGGATACGCCGTGAATGTGATTGGTGCTGAGGAAGTGCCGTGTTTTTGATTGATACCAAGGACTGGGTTATTAGGGTATTTACTTTGCTCGTAAGTACCATTCATCACGTATACCGTGTCGCCTGCCTTTACTAAGTCTGCGGCTTTTTGGAGGGTACGAAACGCGCTTGTTTCTTTCAAGCCATTATTGCTATCGTTACCTGTTCCAGAAACGTAGTATACTTTGCCAGCCATAGATTAACTCCGAATATGTGTAAGGGAATTGGTAGTAGACTCTTAGCGAGTCAGTTCATTGCTAAGTAGTTAGTGTTCGAGTGTTGAGCACAGTCACAGTTGTCCAATCGCAACTTCAAATTGCGTCAGTGGTAGAAGCGCTGTTGTCAAACTAAAAATTTTTCTCCTGTTAACCGTTGATGGTTAAACCAGGGATGTCGATACCGTCAATCGTCAGGGTGTTGTTGGGAGTAATCGGACGATTAGAGGATGTCTGAATAATCGATAGCTTTGGGGTCAAATCAAATCGGATCTGCACTGCGATCGCAGATGCTTTATTTCAATACGGTGATCGTATTTGGTATATAATTTCTCTGAACTTTATCTGTTGTCTGAGGTCAGAAGTTGCCACGGTATGGGAAAGCGCACCTCTGGCTGATAACCAGGGACTTAAAATTACAGTGGTCAAAGCTGATTGTTTCAAACTTTAGTAGGTCGATCCCTTAAGATAAAGGGACTAATCTAATAACTTAGTCAAACCTGTTTTAATCCGTGTAAGCAAGTTTTGTGAACTCAATTTAGACTAACCTTCACAAACAGTGATTGATATCAGTGAATACTCAGATATTTGTAAGATTTTTTACAGAAAAACTCAAAAATTTATGGAAAGTTTGTAGTGGAGTCCTGTTAACTTGCAGTCCAACATGGAAATAAAGAGCTCTTGATGCAAGGATTTGATGAAGTTACTTGAGAATTTAACTCGCTCCATGCGATCGCCACTTCAGAACTTTTTTCAGAGCGAAAACTGCTACAATTTGTGATGACAGATATTTTGTGCTTCATATAAAGACTTTATCTTCTCTACAAAAAGCAATGTTGAATGTAAATTATTCCTCTGTTTTCTTAACTCTCGAAACAAGAAAATAAAGTTTCTATCCTCAAATCTAGAAATAATTATGGATAGGGTAATTGCATATTGATGTTAATCATCAAAATATTTTTCCTTCAGAATTTTACTGAGCATAATATTTCCAGCTTTCTCTCGAAAAAAACTGGAAGATTAAGTTATTCCAACCTTGTTGTTAAGCAATCAAATGAGTTGATATCCTTCTTTGTTTAAAATATTATTATGTCTATTTGATTCTCGATCTATACTAAAGAAGTATATATTATTAAGTTATTTGGGTAATTTGTATATTTAGATACTAATTTGTTTAATGGTATGAGGGCTATACTAAGCCTTAGACATACTTCTAAGGCTTATGTAGGGCAATTTCAAAAGTTTTTCTTTCAACCAGTTAATATTTAACCAAGTAACTAAGTAAAACGGTGTGGAAAAACAAAACTATGCTAAGAAAAATTAAATAGGCTTAAACCCTCTTTTCTCTAGCCTATCTGCCGACGCTCTCTACGAGACGCGCAAGGGACACGGACACGGCTTAGCTCCCCTATCCCGCCTCCTGCTTCATCCCAACGATAAATATTCACACTAACCTACTTATAGCGGTTCAGTTATGTAGAGAAACTGTTAAACTCATCGCTTATATTTCAGGTTTGAAACAAGCTTAACTCACAGACCTACAAAATTTGGGCTTAAGCAGTTGGAAAAACGTTTTACTAGACAATTATAGTGAATTACATACAGGTAGAATGTTGAGGGCTCTGATTTGATTCTAATTAAAAATTTTTGGTCAAAAGTTAGGTAATTCGTGCATTCTGTTGCTGCGCGGTCACAACAAGATCGCTGAAAAAGCGATGCCCTTGCACTGGATATAATTTAATCAAAATGATGTTTTAAATTACTTTACCCACTGCTGCTACTGTATTCCAGTAAGTTGAATCCGCTATATGAATGCTGAAATCATCTCCAAAATACCTGTTGCTTTAACTATTGCTGGTTCAGATAGTGGTGGCGGTGCAGGAATTCAAGCTGATTTACGCACCTTTGCTTTTCACTGTGTCCACGGTACTAGTGCTATAACCTGCGTCACCGCACAAAACACTCTCGGAGTAATGAGGGTTGATGCCATGCCAACAAAAGCGGTTGTGGCGCAAATTCAGGCAGTGGTTGAAGATATTGGTGTACAAGCTGCCAAAACAGGAATGTTGCTGAATCAGGAAATTATCTTTGCTGTTGCCCAGCAAGTAGAAGCTTTACAAATCGATAATCTAGTAGTAGATCCAGTTATGGTGTCACGTACTGGGGCACAATTGATTGATGATGATGCTGTGAAGACTTTGTGCCATGCCCTTATCCCCAAGGCAGCTATTATCACGCCTAATCGCTACGAAGCCCAAATTTTGAGCGGTTTACAAATTAATTCCTTAAAGGATATGCAAGCCGCTGCTGAAATTATTTACAAGACTTTACGGACAAAGGCTGTTTTAGTCAAGGGTGGAGGTATGCAAGGGAATTTACGTGGCGTTGATATTTGGTTTGATGGGGAAAAGTTGGAAGTTCTAACTACAAAGCAAGTACAGACAACGAATACCCACGGTACTGGTTGTACGCTATCGGCTGCGATTGCTGCTAATCTGGCAAAGGGAAAGAATTTGTGGCAGGCAGTGCAACAGGCAAAGGAGTATGTAACTACCACACTGACTTACGCCCTAGATATTGGCGAAGGACAAGGGCCTGTGGGGCACTTCTTTCCATTATGCGAATTGAAGGCTGAGGACTAGGGACTTTCTAATATCCAATTCCCAACACCCAGTACCTAATACCCAGTCTCCGATAAAAAATCTTTGCCGTCTCGGCATTTTTCTATTATTCTTGGGCATAGTTTCAGGGCTGACTATCTCTGTTAGCATCTCTGTACAATCTAATCACTTTGATTTTTAATACCAAGCCCCAATGCGAACAACCACAGGTTCTGTTCACAGGAATTCGTCAACACAGACTAGTCAAGCGTACCCTCCCTCTGTACCACTATCTGTATACCGGGAATTGTCAATGGAGTTGCAAGCAACTCAAGCGAGGCTAGATGCACTTACCACGAAAAATCAGCAATTAATACAAGAAAATCAACTACTACGCCAAGAAATTACCAAAGTCGTTGAGTCTTTTTCACACTTGCAAAATTTTGTAGGTTCCTATGCAATTTTTACTGAAGACCAGGCTTTCCAAGCTTCTGGCAAAGTTAAAAGTGCCGCCAAGCAGCCAGTAACACAAGTGCCTCCACCTCAAAAAAGACGCCAGGAGTTTTCTACACCTGTAATCGAGAATATTTCCATACCACAACCAGTTTTTATAGAAGAACAAGAAGTAAGTTATTATTCTACTGCTAAGCCAGATGCCAAGGAAGTTAGCGGCTGGTGGTTAATTATTACCATCTTGTTAATTATGCTTACTGCCTTCACTGCTGGGTATTTAATTGTGCGTCCTTTGTTTGAACATCAAAAAAGTTAGTTAACACTCCCACAGTCAGCAGCAACCTTAGGGGCTATCGTACAATTTTCTTTTTTATCAGTCTTTTGAACATCTAAGCGTATCCACTCGATAGCGGAATTTATCTATTTTTAGGTAACAAACACCACATAAAAGAATGCTAATTTGACAGCAATTTCTTTATGTTACAAGTTTAAGGATTATTAAATTACTTCATCAAGGCTGCTCTTAGGTTCAAAAGCACTCACACCAAGTATCTACAAATTTGAAAAAAGCGATAATTATTACATATGTTTTAGCAAAGGCGCTACTAGTTACAGTTTCAGACAACAGATCTGGTTAGATAGATAAACGAAGCTAGTACAAGTCACAAGTCAAAGAAATGAAAAAAGTAGAAGCTATTATCCGCCCATTTAAACTTGATGAAGTAAAAATTGCCTTGGTTAATGCTGGGATTGTTGGGATGACGGTTTCTGAAGTCCGGGGGTTCGGACGGCAGAAAGGTCAAACTGAACGCTATCGTGGTTCTGAATACACTGTTGAGTTTCTCCAAAAACTCAAAGTGGAAATCGTAGTTGACGACAATCAGGTTGATATGGTAGTAGACAAAATTATCGCTGCTGCCCGCACTGGTGAAATAGGTGATGGTAAGATTTTCATCTCGCCTGTTGAGCAAGTGATTCGGATTCGTACTGGCGAAAAGAACACAGAAGCAGTTTAAAAAAGTACAGACGCGACGCCAGTCGCTACAACGGGGGGAACCCCCCAAAGTTCTGAGCGGAGGAAACCTCCGCTCAGACTTCTCTTTGCAACGCGTTGGCTCATTAATCGCGTCTATACAAGAGTAAAGAGTTACGAGTTAGGAGTTATGCTAAATCCTCATTGATTATTCCTAAACTCACAACTCTTAACTTTTTACTCTTAATTCTTAATTCCTAACTCTTAACTCTCTCCAGTTGACCAAGTAAAGCTGTAAAAGCCTTGCCTCGATGGCTAATTGAGCCCTTTAACTCCGGTGTCATTTCGGCAAAGGTCAATTGCAACTCTTGCACATAAAAAATTGGGTCATAGCCAAATCCACCATTACCACGAGGTGCATGAAGAATTTCGCCACGACAAATACCTTCAGATTGTAATGCGATCGCACCATCAGGATGAGCGATCGCCACTGCACAAACAAATTGCGCTTGCCGATTTACCTCATTGCTTAATTCCGTCAATACCCTAGCAATGCGTTCTGAGTCGGTTTTGGCATAGCGTGCAGAATACACTCCTGGTGCGCCATTTAAAGCATCTACTTCTAAGCCAGAATCATCAGCAATCGCCCAGTTTCCTGTTACTTTGGCAATTTGCGACGCTTTGAGACAAGCATTAGCAGCAAAGGTTTCACCTGTCTCTTCAATATCTAATTCTTCAGGTTTGAGGGTTAATTCCCAGCCAGAATTTGCCAAGTAAGCTTGCATTTCCCGCAACTTACCTGGATTTCCTGTAGCTACTACAAGTAATTTGGTCATTAGTCATTGGTCATTAGTTATTAGTTATTAGTCATTGGTTATTGGTCATTTACCAAGGACAAAGCGCAAAGTCTGATACGCAGGAAACCTCTGCTCATAACTTTGTAACAGAGGACAAATGACGAAGAACAAATAACTAATAACTAATTTTACTCTGCCCACTGTTTCGCCCAAGCAAGAGTTTGATGCACTTGCTCAAGGGTTGGGGCTTCGCAGTAAAGGCGTAAAACGGGCTCAGTTCCGCTAAAACGAATCATTAACCAACTTTTGTCAGCAAGACGGTATTTGTAGCCGTCAATTGTTTGGCAATCAATTACTGCTTTTCCAGCAATTTCTGTTAAGGGTGTAGTTTGTAGTTGTTGTAAAAGACGCGATCGCACTTCCATACTGGCTAAGGGTAAATCAATGCGATCATATGCTGAGTTAAATCCTGTCTGTTGCTGTAAGTGGCGATAATATTCACCCAAATCTAAACCTGATTCTACAATCGCCTCTAGGACATACAATGCTGACAGCAGGGCATCACGTTCGGGAATATGACTGCCATAGCCAATTCCTCCCGACTCTTCACCACCTAATAAAACTTCTGCTGCTAACATTCTGTCAGCAATGTATTTATAACCAACTGCTGTCTCAAATACTGACAGGTTATGTAGTGCTGCCACAAGGGGCATCAAGTCAGAACCACTGACAGTTTTGACTATTTCACCCTTAAAGCCTCGCCGCAGGGTTAAGTGGTCAATTAATATCGGAATTAACACTTGAGAACTCAAGAAGTTAGCTTCCCCGTTTACAGCCGCGATCCGATCGCAGTCTCCATCAAATACCAATCCTACAGATAAACTTGATTTATTTGTTTCTCGGTGAGTTTTGATAACTTCAAATAGTTTGGAAAGGTATTTTGGTAAAGGTTCCGGCGCACCGCCACCAAATAGGGGATCACGTTCGCTGTTAATTTCTTTAACCTTATCCCCTAATAGTTTTCCCAATCCACCAGCCGCAGCGCCATGCATAACATCAGCAAATACCGTCAGTTTCCCAGAGGCGATCGCTTCTCTAATCTTGGCAATATCAACTTTACGTTCTAGTGCTTGGGTGTAACTCGGCCAAGGATCGAACTTCTCTTGCTTGCCTGGGGTAGCTGCGGGTGGTACTCCTTCAACCAACAGTGCTTCTATCTCCTTTGTGACTTCTGGCGATACCGAGCCACCGAAATATCCTTTGACTTTTAAGCCTAAATATGCGCCCGGATTATGACTGGCTGTAATTACTAGTGCTCCTAAGGCATTGAGTTGTTTTGCTGCCCAACTAAAAGCCGGAGTTGGGGCATAGGTTTCACTGAGTAAAACATCAAATCCGACAGCGGTGACAGCATCGGCGACAGCACGAGCAAAATCTTCCGCCATAAATCGGCGATCATAACCGACAATTATTGTCTGGCTACCCACCGTAGAATAGTATGTATCATATAGTACTTTTGCAGCGACAGGCGCGACTAGGGCTAGGCGTTCAAAGGTGAATTCATCTCCAATAACGCCCCGCCAGCCGTCTGTACCAAACTTGATTGAGTTAGCTACAACTGCCATCTAAGTATCCTAACTGTCTACCTGAGGATTCTAGCATTTATACAGTGTACAAAGTAAAAAAAGAATCTAGTATTAACATCTAGTAGGAATATTCGGCTGTTTTAACACAAAAGCGAGTGAATTTCTGAATCTAGAGCGGACAAACGCACGGTAACTCAAGGCTATTGACGGCGAAGACGTTTGCACTCAAGGTCTTTAAGTCGTTAAAGTTAAACTAAATTGGGTGCGTGCTTCTTCATACACAGACAAGTAAGAACGTGTAATTAGTTCCAAATTAAATTTTTGTTTGGCTTGCTCACGAGCGCGATCGCAGAGTTTTTCATGTCGCTGTTTGTTCTCAATCGTCCAAATAATTCCATTTGCTAAGTCCTCATCACTAAAACACTTAGCTCGATAGCCATTCTTTTGGTGATCAACAATATCTTTTAAACCTGTCGAATCAAAAGAAACTACAGGTGTGCCACAAGCTAGAGATTCAGAAGCCGTTTGTCCAAAAGCTTCTTCAATTGATGGCACAATCATCACATCAGCTGCTGAATAAAGAAGTGCCAACTTATTTTCATCAGAGATTTTGCCCTGATAATATACCTTGAAACCAAGCTCAACTGGATTGGACGGTTGAGATGCACCAAAAACAATGAGTTCTATCTTGTTTTTCCACTCACTAGAGCTTAACTTTTGCAATGCTCCTTGCAGTAGATGGAATCCCTTTCTCTTGTTACCAGTTGCGTTGAGCGCTCCGAATAAAAGCAATTGCTTATTTTGCGGTAGCTTAAGTAAGTTTCTTGCTGTTTGACGCTCAATTGGTTTATATATGCCAATATCTAACCCGTTGGGAATAACTTTTATCTGACTATTTTGAAATAGTGAACTTGACTGAGCACATTCAGCAAGCCACTTGCTAGGGGTGACAATCGTCAATTTGAGATTTTGCCATGCTTTAGCTTTGCGCCTCCAAACCCAACTCGATAAATCAAAAGTTTGGTTACTACAGAGTAGAGGACAATTTCCACAGGATTTTGTATAGCGATCACACTCTTTGCTATAGCAGCATCCTCCAGTGAATGCCCACAAATCATGGAATGTCCAAACAATAGGTTTATTAAACCTTGCCAGAGCTTCAATTGGCACAAATCCGTCACATATCCAATGGAGATTAATAATATCTGGATTAAGAGTAGCAATTTGCGAGGTAAGATTATTGGGGAGCCACTGTAAGCGCATATATATAGGATTGCGTTTGCTATGACCATAAAGTTTTAGCGGTAAAGCATCCAAAGAAGGACGAACTTTCGATATTATTTGGCCTAATTTTTTGGGATAAGAGATTACAGTTGGATCATCAATTTTCTTATCTTGGACTAACATCTGGGAATTAATTCCTAACTTAAGTAGTCCCTGATGTAATCTATAAGCTGCACGTGCATCTCCTGCTCCTTCTTCTGCTTTTGGATCGCAAGTATTTATCAACAGAGGGAAAATCATTTTTGTATTACCTACTAGATATCTCCCAAGAATACTAAGTCCGCTCTGTGACTGAATTTCAATCAGCGATCGCCAATTGTCTACTCAGTCATTTCCAACTTAATAATCATGACTTCATACAATTACTGTTGATAATAATTTTAAAGGTATAGGATTTTTTCTTACCTGAGTAATATTTTTTCTGCTTTTTATATTTCTTAAGTCTTCTCTAGCCTGTTCTGAGGTATCTACTATTGCAGATTGAGGGCAGGACTGTCGTCAACTCACGTGCAATTCATCTCAGCACTTTCCTTTAAGTAGGTCAGAGGCTTCTTGCTATCTCAGTTAAAGCGCTGAGCGCACGGTAAAAATGTATGTGTGATCGCTTTTTTTACTAAACTTAATTAGTTGCAAAAACCCAAAGCGGCTTGCCGTTAGAAATCTAATTTTTAAAAAATATGGATAAATATTAATAATCCTTAATAGTAAAGACTATTAAGGATTGATGACAGCAGCAAAAACTGCTCAAAAACCTGATTTTTTCTTAAAAATCATCGAGAAACTGACTAAGGCGACTGATTACAGGGTCAACCTCTTGAGGAGGGGCAGGAATAGTATAAGAAGTATTATTTACTACTTCTATTGGAGTTGGAGACTGAATTAGCGATCGCTCATTGACTATGAGTGCCAGTTGTGCAACTTGTTGAGAAAGTTGCAGTAGGTGGTGTTCCATCGCCTCCAAACGATTAGATCCCTTGGCAAAAAAACGTTCCTCAAGGCCAGCTACTTGACGTTGCAGCTCGCCGATTTGTTGTTCAATCGGTGTTGTTGTTGCTGCTGTTTTTGGAGCAGGTCGTACAGATTCCGGTACACATAAGGATTGCCACAGTGCTTCTTTACATAGGTCACTGAAAGTTTTGTCGGGTTGTTTCTCCAAATAACTTTCCACTTGTGCTAACAAGCTTTCATCAGCAAGCCCTGGGTTGAACGTGACGGATTTAACTACCTTTTTTGACCATTGGAACATTAGTTTTAAGCCCTAGCAGCGCGAACGGCGGACAATTGCGCCTCTCCATAAATATACTGCCCTAAAGCATTCGCCTGCCGGGAAGGTGCAGATAAATGAGCATTAATCTTTGCTTCCTTGAGCAGACGTTGAACATCTTCCCAGAAAAACTCACCACCCCCGCCAGTGAGAATCACATCAGTAACACGTTCTGGCAACCAGGCTAGCACACGGCTGCAAATTTCCCGGGAAAACATCTCTATGAGATTTGGTAGAAAATCGTCTAAGTTGGCGGGCTTGCTAGCGCCTTTCGGACGGTAAAAGCGTTCGCCCTTGGGTTTATTGACAGCAGAAATTAAGGCTAGAGATTGACTATCTGCTCCCTCAATTTCGGCAGCCACCAATTCATAAAACTTATTCATCCCAAAGTCTTCACTCCTAGAAGCACCTCTGGCAAAGCGGAAGTTATCTACCATCAAGAGATCGACAGTTTGATGCCCGATATCAACGATCGCCACCGATATTTTTGTAAAATCTGGACTGCCGGGGCTTTTCTTCGGTTGAGCTTCAGACCATAGCAAGCTGCCGTAGCCTTCTGGCATCACCCAAACCTTATTCACGTTCAAGGAGACAGATTCGCCTCGGAAGTTTAACAAATGAGGCCCACCTACTTGGCTGATTAACTGTGCTTTTTCCTTTTCAAATTGCTCTAGAGAAAGAAAAGGCAGACCCAAAACAACTGAAATATCGTCTTTGAGTTTGAAGTAGCCAGCACTTGCTAACACTTTTATCAGTGCAGCCTCTACCTTAGATTGCCCTACTCCTAAATTCGCTCCAAAATCTGCTGCTAACTGACCTACAGCATATCCGTTGCCTTGATATTCCAGCCACAAATCCATCAAAGGGTCAGTAGCGCGGGCTTCAAATACACCACCGCGTACTTGTTCTATTGACATCTGCTTGACGTTGGCAGGTACAAACACTACACTACCGGGTTCGCGACTTACACAAGTTTTTGTAGAAGTTCTGCCTAAATCAACACTGAGAATAGTTTTGCCTGAAGTTGTCGCTGGCTTTGCAGGATTAACAGCATTTATGGGAGTTGATGCCGATACTCTATTCATCGGTATGGCAGCGGCATTAATGGGGGTGGCGGCGGAAGGTTGGTCTGTCATGAAAGCTCCTAGTTCTAACTTAACTGTAAAAAGTTGTCATGCTCATCTTACAAAAATGCGAGCAACCAGAAATTCTAGGTTGCGTCAAGTGTAGCTAGAAATACGCCAAAAATTAATTCTGGCAATTGCACATCTAGTATTATTTGGCATAGTGTAGGCGAATTTTGGTCAGATGTAACCCCTGCTTTCACTGCTTTCAAACCAAAAGTACCTCTGTTTATCTTCTGGTGCGTCTGAGTTGTTGCTTGAATATCCAGAAAACAAATGTTAGAACCAAACCCCCAAGCACAATTTTGGACACAGGAGCAAGATACTTATCCACAAGTTCATACTGACTACCCAATATATATCCTGAGTATGTTAGCAAACCCACCCAAGCAGCGCTACCTAAGGTTGTGTAAAACACAAATGGCAACAAGTGCATATTGCCGATTCCTGCAGGAACAGAAATCAAAGTACGGATTCCTGGTAYAAGACGACCAATGAATACTGCTTTGGTACCTTGTCGGTCAAACCAGCTTTTAGCCTTAGTAATATCTTTACTAGATATAGCCAGCCATTTCCCATATTTGTCAGCCCAAGCTTGCAAACGCTTTTCGCCCAAAAACTTACCTGGATAGTACCAAATAAGTGCCCCTAATACAGAACCCAAAAGTCCTGCAAAAAATACACCAATGAAATTGAGCTTTGCCCCGCCAGGTTGATATGGACTTGCCGTAAATCCAGCCAGTGGCATAATCAATTCTGAAGGAATGGGGGGAAAGAGATTTTCTAGAAACATCAGTAGGGCGATTCCCCAATAGCCCAAAGAGTTGATAGTATTAGTTATCCATTCAAGCATTGGGTCGAACCCTAAAAATTACTGTACTTATTTTTTTACTAAATTCAATGTTAGCTTTCTCAAAATTTAGAGCAATTTTCTTTAGTGTGAAGTACAAAGTTAGAGGTTTTGAGCTAGGAGGTAAAAGACACCAAACTCTGTATCTTTGATTTTGAGTCCTGGGTTTTGTAAACCACCTACCCACTTACTTGCAAACGGCTGTAACTATCTGTCCTTGTTAGAGTCAACGTAACTCAGCTACACTAAAAATTAGTTTTGCAACTGAGAACAGAATCACAGACATGGTAACTAGGTTTTGTTTTCTAATTAATTAGATCCTCCTTAGCTTGGTTTTTAAAAGGACTAGGGAGGATCGAAAGACTTTATGACAAATTTAAAAATATAATGTAGAGTTCTGTTCTGAGAATTAGGTATTGGGACATTGGGAGTATTGAGTTAGGAGCAAAGCCAGGAAAGCTTTGCTCTGGTGAGGAGTTAAGAGTTATTATTCTCCCCTGAAGCTTCCCTACCCTATACTTGTGTGCTTCGCTACTCCTCTTGTCCCCTGCCCTTGAAGCACCTGAAGCTCCTTTAGTTCTAGACTGTCGGCGTCAATGATTGTACTCTTGGTTCCGATTGCCAGTCTAAAGGATTCCAAACTCTTTCTTCCAGTGCCATCTGCTCAATTAAACTGGCCAATCTCAAGGCTTTGAGAGCTTGTTCGCCACCTACTGAGGGTTGATTGCCACCGTGTACGCAGTTGACGAAATGTTCTAATTCTGCACTCAGAGGTTGAACATTGCTGGTGTAGACTTTTTCAATCACACCATCCTGCCTGTAAAGTAGTTGTCGATGGTCGGTAAGAGAGTTAGGATTTGTTTGTCGGTGAATCAAAATTTCATTCTTGAGAAAATCTGCCTCAGTAAATGAATTTTTGCAGTGGGCAACAATCCGGCGAATTTTGCGATGAGTGACTTTACTAGCAGTAAGGGTAGCGACTATGCCATTAGCAAAGCCTAAGGTGGCAGTTACGTAATCTAAATAACCGGAATCTAGGGCACGGCTACCGCTAGCGGTCAATTTGGTCACTGGGGAAGCTGCTAATTCTAGAAGTAAATCAATGTCATGAATCATTAAATCCAGGACAACCGAAACATCGTTTGCTCGATCTGAGTAAGGACTCATGCGGTGGGCTTCTAATGCCAGTAATTCTTCTGTTTTTAGCACTTGGCTAAGTTCCCTAAATGCTGGATTGAAGCGCTCGATATGACCTACTTGGAGGATACATTGAGACTCAGCAGCAGCATTTACTAGGGATTCTGCTTCAGAAATACTGGCTGCGATCGGTTTTTCAATTAAAACATGAATTCCCGCTAACAAACAGCTAATGCCCACGGCGTAATGCAAACGGGTGGGAACAGCAATACAAACTGCTTCCACCAGGGGTAGCAAGTCACAGTAGTCTTCAAAAAAACGCACTTTGTACTTGCTGGCAGTTTCTAACCCTCGTTCGACGTTTATATCTGCCACGCCGACTAGTTCAACATCTTTCATTGAACTCAGGACGCGAGCGTGGTGTTGTCCCATGTTACCCACCCCAATCACGCCTATGCGGATTGGTCGTGGCTGGTTGCGCTGTGTATATGGATTCGGTTCTGCCAGTGACATGCTATTTTGCACTATTATTCTCTCCTCAACCACCAAATTTAGAGACGCTACGGCCGTTGGCGTTTATACAAAAAAAGCCAGTTACGATCCGTCTAAAACCATCCAGATGGTAACATAGAGGCTATGTTTATGAAGAATTTCAAAGTTTGCGATCGGTTCCCGCAATCCAGCTATCTTTTGTATGGATACTTCGGCTTTGGTTTGCACTTTGCATTTTATAGAAAAAAATGTATGTCTTTTTATTAACTTTAGAATATTCGGTAAGACTTAAGTATAAATTCTGGAAAATTCTCAGGGTCGGTTTTTTGTGCTGGGATTTTGCTTAAGATTGAGTTAGACAATTAATTAGTAGCTCGATATCGAATTGAGAGTATTAACATTACAAAATAATAGACGAGTAATACCTATGCTTTTTTTGAGAAAAAATGGTATAGGGAATTACTGCCACTGATTACCTGAAATGATTTTTGGATGATTATTTGCAACATCTGTCGTAGACAGTTCGTGTCTTGTCGTACTCCTGCAAAGAAGCAAGCTAGCAAGAGCGTCTCATTGGCGTAGCCTCTGGCACACAAGAGAAGACATCGCACCGCTTTTTAAGAGAAACTGGTATGGATTGTTTGTTGGAATATCTAGGGTGCAAAGGTGTTCACAATCACTCATAGAAGTTAAGAGTGTTTTTGGCATTGCTTGTTAGCATCTTGTTGAAGTGTAATTTGGTAATTTGAAATCCAAAATTTACAAGCGATATGAAAGCCGTAATTTTGTTATCTGGAGGATTGGACTCTTCCACAATTTTGTACAAAGCAAAGATAGAAGATGGTTGTGAATGTCATGCTATTTCTTTTGATTATCAGCAGCGACACCGACGAGAGTTACACTCAGCCGTGCTGATTGCTCAAAAGGCTGGGATCGTAAAACATCAGGTGGTCAATTTTGATTTACGACAATGGGGTGGTTCGGCACTTACAGACGACACTATTGATTTACCCCAGAAGCGTACCCTGGATGAAATGGCTCAAAATATTCCTGTTACTTATGTTCCGGCTCGTAATACAATATTTTTAAGCTTTGCCCTGAGTTACGCCGAAGCGATCTCAGGTGAGCGTGTCTATATCGGCGTCAATGCCTTAGATTACTCAGGATATCCTGACTGTCGCCCCGATTATATCCAAGCCATGCAAGAAGTTTTTCGGCTGGGAACTAAACAAGGACGCGAGGGACAACCAATTGATATTGTTCCACCCCTGATTAACCTAAAAAAAACTGAAATCATTCAACTAGGTAACCAATTGGGAGTTCCTTGGGAACTAACTTGGTCTTGTTATGCTGGTGGTGATGTCGCCTGCGGTGTGTGTGATTCTTGTCGTTTGCGGCTAGCAGCTTTTGCCGAATTGGGACTTGTCGATCCCCTGACATATGCTTCTTGAGTTATCAGTTATTCCTAACTCCTAACTCTTCTAAACGTCGCAATTGAATTTGATGCAGGCGTGGTCCGATAACTGACATCACAGTGAATTCGAGATTTTGATAATAGAAGGTTTCGCCTTTGGCAGGAATTTTCTGTAATTGATACAGCAAAAAACCTCCCAGTGTTTGGTATTCTCTTGTCAAGGGTAAATCGAGATTTAATACTTCGTTGAGGTCTTCGAGGTTAATTTGTGCCTGCACCAGAAATTTCTGCTCATCCAACATTTGAATTAGCAAATCGTCGTTGTTTTCAGGTTCGCTAGCGTCGCCAATGATTTCGGCAATCACGTCTTTGATGGTCACGAGTCCTACAGTACCGCCAAATTCATTAACTACCATGACCATAGCTGGTTTCTCTTGCTGCATCATCGGCAAAAGTTCACTCAAGGGCGTGTGTTCTGGAACAAACCGAGCAGGACGCATCCAAGGTTGGATCTGTGTTTCTAAAGTTAGCTTTCCTACAGCTAAAGGTTGTGCCAAATCTTTAAAATAAACAATGCCGCGAACATCGTCCAAAGACCCACCAATTACAGGATAGCGGGAGTAACCAGTAGTAGCCATTTCTTTGAGTAATGTCTCGAAGGTAGCATCTTTTGGCAGCGCTACAATACTGGTGCGGGGGATCATTACAGCATGAGCCATCACATCCCCAAACTCAAAAATATTATTTAGCAGTTCTCGCTCTGCACGTTGTAAACCTGTAGACCCCCATTCTGTAGAGATAATCACTTGTAATTCTTCCGGGGTGATAGGCGGCTTCCAGCCTTGACCTGTGTATTCGATACCAAAAATTCGCAGTAAGCAATGAGTTGATTGGTTGAGAATCCAAATGAAGGGGCTAAAAAAACGCACGATCGCTTTGATCAAAGGCCCTAAAAATCGAGCTAGCTGTTCTGAATACAGCATCGCCAATGATTTAGGACATAATTCTCCTAAAACAATTTGCAAATAGGCAATTAAGAAAAAGGCGATGGGAATTGATAAAGAATGGGCAATGAAGGTAGTGATCCCACTGGGTAGAGGCCAGGATTTTAACCATGCATTCACCAGCACGACAATTGTACTTTCTCCAATCCATCCCAGAGCCAAACTAGAAAGAGTGATACCTAACTGGGTGGTAGATAGCAGTCGGTCAATACTGCGTTGAAGCATTTCTACTGCCAGTGCTGGCACATCCCCAGCTTTAACTAGCTGGTGAATACGCGATCGCCGCACGCTCACCATCGAAAATTCCGCCGTTACAAAAAAGGCATTTATGGCAATCAGCAGTAAAACTGACAACAATCGCAGCCCTGCATCTGTCCAAATTAAATTAGGAAAACCACTCACTGCCAAAGCTCGTGTAAAATTCACGTCCTCCATTCAGGGGGACTGGAGACTGGGTATTGGGTACTAGAAAAGAATTTTTCAGTCCCTAGTCCCCAATCCCTAGTCCCCATTACCCCTTATCCCCAGCACTCTTCCTACCTTTCTACAGGAATATTCGATGCCTCTAGCTTTAATTCTTGAGCGGGATAATCAGTCAAAGCAAGTGATATTTTCTTGACATCATCAAGTAAAGCTGTGGGAATGCTTACCGTACCTGAAAATGTTGGGCCATTGGCAGGCAATTCTGTGGGTAAACCTTCTGTACTAGCGCTTAAGGTTCGTCCTTTATCATCGGTAACATCTAAAAAACTATACAAAAAACGCACAGAATCCTTACCTTTGTTCTGCATTTTTACTTTCAGGAGCAAATCTCCACCAGAGTAACGGGCAGATTGCACAGACATGGTCACACCTTCACTCTGGGCAACCACTGGAAAACCTGGCTGCGGTTTTTCTTCAACCACTTGTGGAGGTTTTTCCTCTGGCTTTTGCTTGCTAGTATTAGTTTCTTCATCATCTTCCTCAAGCTTTTGGGATTTAGCAGCCTTGGTCTTGCCCTCAATTCGTGCCTTAACAATTTTTAGGATGTCTTGCTCTTTTAATAACGCTACCCCTCCCTGTTGAGAGTTATTTGTTTTAGTGCTGGCAAATTTAGTTGTGGGACGCCCATCTGGTGTAGTAACGCCTTTAAGTGCTGAACTTCCCAGTTCAAACCCCAAAAAGGCGCTTACAGAACCTGCTCCTAACATTAGGAATAACAAAGTCAAAGTAAGAAGTACAGTAGAATTTATTTTCATTGCTGACAAGCTAACGCACAAAAATGCTGGTTTTTAAGAAAAATGAAGCTTTACACCTTAATTCTTAAAGCAACTTAATCAATATTAGTTTGCACTATTTTATGATTAGATTATGTAGTATAAAAATCTAGGAAACTATTGTCGAGTATTCACAGGTAATATATTTGTGCTAAAATCAGGGGGTTTGCTGAAATTAAGATGGCAAAGGTAGTATACCTTACTCTAAAATTAGCAAATAAAGTTAACTTCAGGGTTTAATTAATTAGCTGATAGCAACTTTAAACCCAACAAAATGAGCGCCTTTGGCCGATTGGGGAGGCAGCGAACTCATAATTCGCCTTCAGGCTGGTTCGATTCCAGCAGGGCGCACTAAATTGTCTAAAAATATAGGGATATGGGGCATCAGGAGATGGGGAAGATGGGGAGATGATTTCGCCCTGCTACTCCATCCTTACAGGATTCCCCACTCTCAGTCCTATCAAGGTGGTATTTAAAACTTGAATTCAGTTCCAACTTTGAGCTTGTTGGTATTCAAGCGGGGAGACATCATTAACGATGTGTCATAAGGATTTGGTAAATCAGGAGTGCGAATATATGGATCGTTGCTTGCTTGCTGAGTCAGGACATCATGATATAAAGTATTAACCAACTCAGCATCGTGGGCTATTTCATTTTCTGGGAAAGAACCACCAAAACCGGAACCAGATCCGAAGAATGAGTCTAGTTGACGCTTGAGGCCACCATTTTCATAAAAATTGCGATCGTGTTGAAAAAATGCCCGTTCAAATACATCATTTGTAGTTTGACTCTTGGGTGTTTGTGTTTGAGCGGCTACAACAGAGGGAAAACCAATACTAGCAGCAAGTAATATTAATAAACCACTAAAGGTTTTTAATTTTATACTCACGTTCCTTACTCCTCAAATTTTTGGCGAATCTTAATTTATGCTTAATTTCAGAACTTTGATCGGTTCAACCTTTGGTGTAGCACAACTTTTAATGTTTTGTAATGACGTATCCTACTGAAACTCTTACCAACTCAAATATTTGGGCAACCACTCCTGATTTGACTAACTTACGCTACAAGCTCTTAGACTTATTTTCTCAACTGGCTTATCAAGAGGGTGATTTCGTTCTCGCTTCTGGGCTACGTAGTTCTTATTACGTAAATAAGATGCAGGTAACACTCCACCCCCAAGGAGCTTTGGCAGTTGGACGGTTGTTATTTCCTTTGCTACCTGAAGATACGCAAGCAGTAGCAGGTTTAACAATGGGTGCTGATCCAATTGTTACAGCAGTGAGCGTAGTTTCGGTTTATGAAAATCGACCAATACCAGCGCTGATTATTCGCAAAGAAGCCAAGGGTTATGGAACAAGAGCTTATATAGAAGGCCCTAATTTACCAGAAGGTGCAAAAATAGTAGTTTTGGAAGATGTGGTCACAACTGGGCAATCTGCTCTCAAAGCAGTTGAGCGTCTTCAAGCAGCAGGTTATACCGTTAATCAAGTAATTGCATTGGTAGACCGACACCAAGGAGGAGGAGAGTTGTACCAGTCAGCTGGGTTGAACTTTCAAGCATTATTTTCGATTAAAGAAATTCAGGAACGCTTTCGACTGCTAGCAAATTCCTAAATAATAGGACTGATACTAATTCGTAATCATGAATTGGTACCAGTTCTAAATATGAAACTAATACACATAGAATTCAAATTGGATATTTCGTGTACATTTGTTAAAAGTCAAGAGCAGCTGCTAGCGGGAGCAGGAAAGTCAGTATTGTTAATTTATTTACCAACTTAATGCTTGAACGATCGCAATTCAATTTTGCAAGCGAATGGAAACTTGACACCACTAACTAGAAGTGCGGGCAATTTCTGATAAAACAGATGTTGAACTGAATCAACTGGGGCAAAATAGAAGACATGACGATTGAATCTAATTCCTCAAATCTACCAACCCCAGAACCTATTCCAGAACACGACTTGCAGCCAGATGACTTTGATGATGGTGTAACTGAAAATCATCTCACCTCAGAAGCACTGGCAACACAACAAGCCTTATCGGCTATTTCGTCTTTGCAATCTTCCCAAAATACAACAGCTCTTAAAAAAGCTCGTTCTGACTTCAAACAATCCATTGCCAAGCAATTCACAGTCAAGCCCAGAGCATTGCTGCTGATCTTCGTAGCGATCGCTGCCACTTTAAGCGGAATTATTTTCAATAACTGGATCGTAGGCCTGATCGGAACACTGGTGACTTTGGTGTTATCCCTAGCAATATTATTGCCTTGGTTGGTAGAAGTTTTTGAAGAGTGGTTTTCACCGCAAGAACGGACATTGTTTGTTGGCTTTTTGGGATTAATCATAGCCATCTTCGGCTTGATTAAGTTCACAGGTATACACGATCGCCTACTTGTTTTAGGACGCCAGATTAGCTGGGATATTGCCGGAACTTTAGCAGATTGGTTTGCCGCTTTAGGACAAATTTTGATCGCCATCATTGCTGTTTACGTAGCTTGGCGACAATACGTTATTTCTAAAGACTTGACAATTCAGCAAAATCTGCTAACCGTCCAGCAAAATATTATCACCCAGCAGCAAACAATTGATTCTTATTTCCAAGGTGTTTCCGACTTAGTTTTAGATGAAGAAGGATTATTAGAAGATTGGCCTCAAGAAAGAGCGATCGCTGAAGGACGCACTGCGGCAATTTTAAGTAGTGTTGATAGCAGTGGGAAAGCAAAAATTCTTCGCTTTCTCTCACGTTCCAAGTTGCTATCACCCCTAAAACGCGATCGTCGATTAGGTAGAGCGATTCTCGATGGTCTGGGTGGTTATGCTGAAGACCGATTAGAAGGTGTGCGTGTCATTGATTTAGGCGTAATACTTGCAGCAGCAGACCTTTCCGGAACTGATTTGCGTTGGACTGACTTGAGCGAAGCTAATCTTGTCCGCGCTAATCTGGCTGAGTGTGACTTAGTAAAAGCCAACCTTTCACGTACCATTTTATATGGTGCTAATCTCACTGGTGCTGACTTTAACGGAGTTAGGCTATTCTACGGAGTAGCAGATAAAGCATCACCCCGCAGTCGTACTGAGCCACCAAATTATCAAACAGGCGAACATACTGGCGCTGTGGTAGAAAAAGCCGATTTCACTAACGTTCAACGGATGTCTGAGTCTGCACGTTACTACTGTTGCGCTTGGGGTGGTGAAAAAACCAGAAATACTATTCCCGGTGGTTGTGAAAGTATTCCTAACAGACTTATCCACGAATCATGAATACTTACCAGGATAGAGTTAGGAACTTCCAACAAATAAATTATTCAATTTCACGCCCATCAAAACGACTTTCTCTCCTCCCTGCTAATAGCTCCCTGCCCTCTGCCCTAAAAGCGTTCGCGTAGCGTCCCGTAGGGATGGGATATTTTTTTATTTGTCAGTCCCTTACAAGGATTTGCGCGCTAGGGGCGATCGGCATCTCGTTCTATGATGAAATAAGGGTTTGAAGGCAGTCTCCGCGTCACCCATAATTATTCTAACTACCTTAAATAATTTGGCGTTTGCTGTAAGCAAGTGCAAGATGATTTTGCACCTGTGTCCACATTTCGGGAAAGTTTTGCTGTGTGTATTCCTGCAAAGCTTGATTAAAGCATTGTATTGCTCGTTCCAAGTTCTCGGCAACTGAACCATAGAGACGTTCGCAAAAAGCTAGTCCTAGATGGTTTTGCGTTTTTGCCCAGGTTTCGGGAAAGCGTTCGCGGCTGTACTGCTGCAAAGCCTGTTGATAGCACTCAATTGCTAATTCCAGATTCTCTGCTTTATTTTCACTCTGACGGCAGTAGGCATTCCCTAAATTATTGTGTACAGCTGCCCACATTTCTGGGTAGCCAGAGAGCGTGTATTCTAGCAATGCTTGTTTGTAACATGAAATCGCTAGTTCTACATTCTCAGCTTTTTTACCATAAACACGGTTTGAGTAAGCAATTGCGAGATTGTTTTGTGTTCTTGCCCATATTTGGGGGAAATGAGAACGGATATTTTCTTGTAATGCTTGTTGGTAGCACCCAATAGCTAATTCTAAATTATCTGCTTTGATACCATAAATACGTTCCGAGTAGGCAAGCCCAAGATTACTTTGCCCTCTTGCCCAGTCAAAGGGAAAGTGTGCGCGTGTGTGTTCCTCCAAAGCTTGGGTATAATAATAAATAGCCAGTTCTCGATTATGGGCGAGTGAACCACGAAGACGACTGGAGTAAGCAAGCCCAAGATTATTTTGTATAATTGCCCATTGAGAAGGAAAGCGATCGCGTGTAATCAGCGTCGCAGCTACTTGATAACCGATAATTGCCAACTCAATATTAATTTCTAAGTTACCTACGGAAAACTCCTTCATTAGGTTACTGAAATCGACAAGAGTTTGTGCAGTACATAGTCCTGTTATTTCCTCCATTTTAGGCAAGACATCCCTTGCCCAAGCCTGCAACTCATCAGCCAATTTATCATTGAGCTTGTCTTGATTTGCGACTAATAACAGGTACGCCATCTGTGTGTTCGGATTTTTTTGAATTGTCTCCAACACTTCAATTAAAAAAAGTCGCTCAAGATCCAATTCCAAAGGAGTTGCTTGTTTTAGCAAACCAGCAGCTAGCTTGTTTCTTAAGGAGAGTAACCAATTTGCTGTATGATTGCGACCAACAGAGGCTATGTTCTCTGCGGCTTGTGCCATTACAATTAGAAACTCTTCATCTATCCAACAAGAGTTAACTGCTAATATATGCATCACTTCCTCATTTGTAGAACAATTGAGCAGTGCTGCAACTGTATTTAAATAAATCTGGGTTCTTTGTTCGTGCATATGACTGTAAAAATTAGCAGTTAACCTGTTGTGGAGATGATAAAAGGCTAGCCCTTCTTAAAACTAGATGATGCTCCCTAACTTTTGCTAGTGTAACCAAACCAATAAGTAGTTGGGGTACAGTACAACTGCATCATGTCAACAACAAAATTTCTTCTCAATAGGCTGGGAAGTAGAACAATTATTAATCGATTTAGTTGCTATTATTTTTTACCATTCCAATCGACAATTATTTATTCACTTTCACTTAAAGCTTTGGTAACGTCAGCTAAAGTTTCATACTGTCTTAAAGGCAACTGTTTCAAAGCTCGCAGAACACCCTCGTCAATACCTTTTTCTTCAGCATATCTAAGCAAATCTTGTTTGCTTAGTGGATAAGTAACTTCATTCAAATTTTTCTGTAACTGTACTAAGTTAACTGTAGTCATAACGATTTTCTCCTGTGTCTAAATTTCTATTTCTTTTTAACATTAAAAAGTTAAAA
Organism: Nostoc sp. PA-18-2419; assembly: GCF_005869855.1. Classification (GTDB taxonomy): domain Bacteria; phylum Cyanobacteriota; class Cyanobacteriia; order Cyanobacteriales; family Nostocaceae; genus Nostoc. The sequence goes on from NZ_SZNH01000001.1 coordinate 321,286, forward strand.
GTCAATCAAATATTCATTATTACAACAATCAGAATAGTTAATTAAACACAAAGAATACTATTTATACTTTGTCTGCAACTTTTGATTAGATTTTATTCAAGTTCGATTTGGAGTACTAAACTTTTACCTTTAGCATACTTATAAAGATTTACTTAACTAATAAGTAAAACTTCATAGTCTGTTATATCTAGCTTGAGGCATACCCTGTGAAAATTCATTCCTCCTAAGTAAGATTTTCCAAGTAACCATAGTAAAGAAAAATACTCTGCACTTCTGAATTCCGATTTAATGGAGAAATTTACGGTAAGTCAAGCGTTATTGGGATAATCGACTGGGAGCATAGACGCTCAAGGGCTGCTTGTCTTAGCTAGATATCTTTTAAGAAATTGGAGATATGAATATTGCTTGTTCAAATACTCTATTGGTTGGTATAAAGATTGACGGTCGGAAAAAGGTCAGATTTTAGTAATAAATTTAGGTAAAGTTTTTTTATAAGTAAAGCTTATGATGCGAAGATGGTAATTCATATAGTATTTATACCTAAATAAATGACGGTTTAAGAGGCGATCGCACTCGATGTGTGGCATATGATGGCAATCCTCTATGACTCTACTCAATCTGACCGTGGTAGAGATGAGTTTTGGATTTTCTATGCAGATGATTTTAGTAAACCTATTTACCAACTGGGCGCTCAACCAGATGCTAAACACGCCTTGAATCTTGCCATGACGATACACTCCACTTGGCTACCTGATATTCATCAGCAGCAGTCTTCAGCAGAGGAACGTTGTCAAAGACGAAAAAATTCTGTTGAAAAAGATTATCAGCATTTGCTTAAAAATAAAGCTCAGGCAGTTCAAGAATTGTTTTATAACATAGTTTTTCCTCACTTTAGCAACCAGACTTTAGAGAAGGAGTTTGAGAAACGTTTGTTGCATGAAGACGAGGAAGAAATTTTATCTCTAAAGTGAAATCTTGGAAGTTATTTAATTGGAAGTTTCTTTTGAACCTTTCTCCCACTCATTCGGTCTAATAATTACAAGCCATGAAACGGATGCAGGAGAACGCCTTAGGTGTTAATTGTGCCAACCAAGCTTTCACAGGATAGCCAATTCAACGGCAAATCAGAAAACGAAATTGATAGTTATTTGGTACAGCGGTGTCTGGGGGGTGATACCCAAAGCTACGGGCAACTTTATTGTCGCCATCAGCAAAGGGTAAGGTCAATTCTCTATCAACTATGCGATCCATCTTGCCTTGATGATGTAGTGCAAGAAGTGTTTTTACGAGCTTGGAAAGGATTGCCCAAGTTTCGTCAAACTGCAAAATTTTCTACTTGGCTTTACCGGATTGCTTGGAATTTGGCTGCTGACGAACGACAGGCAACCGTCCAGCGACGGACTCAATTGCAGTCTTTGGGCGAAAAAACTTCTACGCAACAACAAGCCCCAGATATTATAAATTTGMATTATCAAGATTTAGTCCAACGGGGATTGGCAAATCTCAGCTTTGACCACCGCACGATAATAGTTTTACATGACTTAGAGGAAGTTCCCCAAAAAGAGATTGCAGAAATTCTAGCCATTCCTATAGGAACAGTTAAGTCTCGCCTATTCCATGCCCGTGCTGCGATGCGTCAATTTCTTCAGCAACAAGGAGTGCAGCTATGAGTAATCCTGATGATGACCGAGACTTGGTTAACTTTGTGCGTCAACATCGCCCAGAAGTTCCCCCAGCTTCCCCTGATTTGTCACAAAAAATTCTCCAACAGGTAGAAACATCAATTCAACCTTTACCTCATCGTTCCCGGCTTTGGCTAGTTCTACCTATGATTACAGCTGGATTAGTAGCTGCTTTTCTCAGCTACCGTGCCTTAGTGCCTGGTAAACCGAGTGAGGCCGAACTTGCCACTTTACAAACTTTTATAGAAAGTAATTGGCAAGGCACTGTTAACGAATATCCAGAAAGCGATGTATGGCATTTTACAAATTTAAATAGTGATTAATTTACTCAGTATTTAAGGGAGATAACTTTGATGTTATTAAATCGTGTAGCGATCGCCACAGCTATGATTATTACTCTTGGTGGTAATGCGATCGCTTTGACCAAACCAACTTTATCACACCAAGTCATTGCCCAAATCCCCACAAATTCGCCTCCTGGGCATCGCACTCAATCAGGGGGATGGATTAAAGATTTGAACTTGACACCACAGCAAATACAACTAATTAAGCAGATTCGCACTCAATCAAAACTGCAAATAACACAAAAAAGACAGGCAGTGCGTCAAGCACAACAGGAATTACATAACCTGATAGCGGGGACGGCTTCCACTCAACAAGTACGCGATAAATACAACCAAATCAAAGTCATAAGACAGCAGCTAGCTGATGCTCAGTTTGAGAATACTCTTGCTATCCGCGAAATCTTAAATCCCGCTCAACGGCAGAAATTTGCCGATAGCATGTACAAGAAACCCGCACCTAATCAGCCACCAAAGCAAAATTAATTCTATGACTTGGAAGCCAAAATACTTAGTATTGCTGCTATTTATTTCACTAGGAGGTATTGCTCCGAGTAATGCAGCTAATGCACCTGTTGACTCTAAAGTACTACATGTAATTAATCGCCTCAGTTTTGGCCCTCGCCCCGGCGATATCCAAAGAGTGGAGTCGATKGGTGTAGAGCGTTACATCCAAGAACAACTCTCACCCAATTCTATTCCGGAATCACCAAGCCTTAATGCTCAGCTTTCACAGCTCAAGACTTTAACGCTAAGTCCTATAGAACTTCTTAATGAATACGGCACTGTGACTCCAAGACAAAAACCCAGCCCAGAACAACAGCAGGCTGCCGAAAAAAGGACTAAACAAGTGTTTAAAGAAGCAATAGAAGCACGTTTATTACAAGCAACTACAAGTCAGCGACAACTACAACAAGTGATGGTGGACTTTTGGTATAACCACTTCAATGTCTATGCAAACAAAGGACGCGGTCGTCTGTTGGTCGGTGCTTACGAACAGCAAGCAATAAGACCCTATGTGCTTGGTCGCTTTCGCGACTTACTAGGGGCAACGGCTCACCATCCTGCTATGCTATTTTATTTGGATAATTCGCGAAATACGGCTCCCAGTAGCCCTAGTGCCCATGGCACATATCAGGGTTTGAATGAGAACTACGCCCGTGAGTTAATGGAATTACACACTCTGGGCATAGATGGTGGTTATACTCAGCAAGATGTGATTGTCCTGGCGCGGATTTTCACTGGTTGGGGATTAAGTCGTCCCAACCAGCAGATAAATGATAGTTCGGGATTTTACTTTGACCCAAAGCGTCATGATTTTGGCGACAAAGTTTTTCTCAAGCAGACAATTAAAGGCAGTGGTATGGCTGAGGGAGAACAAGCCTTAGATATTTTGGCTCGCAGTCCAGCTACGGCTCGTCATATAAGCTACCAATTAGCTCAGTATTTTGTCAGAGATAATCCCCCTAGTACTTTAGTTGACCATCTCGCCCAGCGCTTTCTATCCACTGATGGCGATATTCGCGCTGTCCTAAACACCCTGTTCCACAGCAAAGAGTTTTGGGACTCGAAAAACATCCATAGCAAGTTTAAAACGCCTTATGAATACACTATATCTGCGGTACGGGCAACGGGTAGTGAAGTGAAAAATACTAAACCTATTGCTAATAATTTACAACAATTGGGAATGCCTCTCTATAGCTATCAAACTCCAGAAGGTTATAAAAACACTCAACAAGTATGGTTGAATCCTGATGCAATGAACCGTCGTCTCAGCTTTGCTACTGTGCTCGCTTCTGGGCGTTTACAGCTATCGACAATGCCGGTGGATCGAGACAACAACGACCAAATGAGTTCCATTCAACCTGTGGATGCTTTACAACTAGCCGATACATTGGGTAATTCTTTTTCTCCTCGAACCCAAAGTGCGATCGCCTCCAGTCCTCCACAGCTAAGGGCTGCTTTAATCTTAGGTAGTCCCGAATTTATGCAACGTTAAAATCCGCTACAGCTCAACACCTGATAACTGAGGATTTTGAAATATGAAACGACGTGATTTTTTAATTCAATCGGGAATATTTTCCGCTTCAGCCATTGCAGCTATCAGTAGCAATGCTTGGATAGCTAGATCCGCTACTTCCAACAGTAACCCAAAACGGTTAATTGTCATCTTTCTCCGGGGAGCAGTAGACGGTTTAAGTGTAGTAGTTCCCTACTCAGAAACAGCTTACTATCAAGCAAGACCAAAAATTGCCATACCCCAACCTGGAAAGGAGGGAGGAGTTTTAGATTTAGATGGGCGTTTTGGATTGCATCCAGCGTTGGCTAGCTTGATGCCCTTTTGGCAAGACAAAAGTTTAGCATTTGTTCATGCATCTGGTTCTGTAGACCCAACGCGATCGCACTTTGATGCTCAATTCTGTATGGAAAGTGGAAGTGGTAGCTCTAGTGTGAGACGAACTGATGATGGTTGGATGAATAGGCTATTAGGCGTACTTTCTCGACATACACCTATTCAAGCCGTGAGTGTAGGCGCAACGACACCTTGGATTTTGTCTGGGCGAATGCCTGTAGCCAATTTAGCATCAGGTAGCAACTCTAGCGCGCGTCTACCACTGGATCCTCCCCAAGTCAGAACCGCCTTTGACAAACTTTATAGTGGCAATGATGCCTTGAGTCAGACCTATCGTGAAGGCAAAATGGCACGTCAGGCTTTAATGAATGACTTAGATGCAGAAATGAAAATGGCGAATAATGGCGCGCCTTTACCCTATGGCTTTGCTAAAGATGCTCGACAGCTGGCACAACTAATGATGAAAGACCCCAGAATTGAGCTAGGATTCATGGCTCTGGGTGGTTGGGATACCCATGTTAAGCAGGGTAATAGTAAGGGGCAGTTAGCACAAGACTTGCAAAAACTAGGAGATGGTTTAGCAGTTTTAGTAAAAAATTTAGGAGCAGTTTATCCAAATACAGTAATTATGGTGATGTCCGAATTTGGTCGTACGGTCGAAGAAAATGGTAATGGTGGTACTGACCACGGACATGGAAATGTGATGTGGATTTTGGGCGGTGTTCGTGGTGGTAAAGTTTATGGTGAATGGCCTGGTCTATCGACAAGCCAACTGTATCAAAAGCGAGACTTAGCAATCACTACTGATTTTCGAGATATTATTTCTACTGTATTGGAACGTCATCTATATATAAATGATGCAAAACTCGCTCAAGTTTTGCCAAGTTATACTCCGACTCAAAAAGTCACTTTGATATAATTTCTTCAACAACACCAACAAATCGTTCCATATCAGCTTGGGTAATAGCTCCCATTGTCGATACTCGAAAGATAGATTGGGCTAAATTTCCCTGTCCAGAATAAATTACATAATTTTGGGCTTTGAGTTGGTCATGAAATTCTTCATAGCTGAAATTATCTGGTAGATAGTAGGCATTCAAAACCACAGAAGAACTTCCTTCGGGAAGTAAAGGTTTAATTCCGATTGACATTAACCCATCCCTAACTAAGTTTGCAAGTTGGCTGTAATAGCTGTGTCTAGCACGCCATCCTCCTGCTTCTACCATTTCTTGCAAAGCTTCTGCTAAAGCATAAAATGTCTGTACTGATTGAGTAAAAGGTGTACCGCCTTTATCTTGCTGTTGGCAATAGGTTGCTAAATCTAAATATAAAGTGCGGGGGATTGTGTTTGCTGACGGCAGTGCATCGCGTCGCCAGATGACAAAAGAGGTTCCAGGAACACCATGCAAACATTTATTCGCCGTTGCCGCACAAGCGGTAATTCCCCAATCTCTAAAATTCAGTTCCTCAGCACCAAAGCTGCTGACTGCATCTACTAATAGTTCGATGCGGCGTTGTTGACAAATTGCAGCAACTTCCACCAAGTTATTCAAGCGACCAGTAGTAGTTTCGTGATGGACAACAGCAAGGTGAGTGATGTCGGCGTTTTCATCCAGGAGTTTAATTAAACCCTTGATATCTATTTCAGCATCCCAAGGGTGGGAAAGTGTAATGTAATTAATGTCGTGGATTTTGGCAATTTTAGATAATCGTTCGCCATATACGCCGTTTTCAACTACCAGCAATTTCCCATTCCTGGGTACTAAACTGCTGACCATAGCTTCCATCGCTGCTGTACCAGAACCGGTAAGTAAAACTGCTGCCCAGCGATCGCCTGCTAAATCATAAACTTGAAGTAATTGTTCGCGGATTCTACTTTGAAGTTGAGAAAATTCCACTTCTCGATGACACAAATCAGGAGATAAGAGCGCATTTCTGACGCGATCGCTCAAATTAACAGGGCCAGGATTTAGTAAAATCATTTTGTCATTTGTCGATTTGTCATTGGTCATTAGTTATTCCCCGCGTCCCTGTGTCTCTCTCATAGCATTTCACAAAATATTTGATACAAATGATTGGTCTTTAATTCTTTCCCCCTGCCCCCTGTGCTCCCTGCTCCCCTGCTGCTATTTGCATCAATTTTAAAGTGAAACGGTATCAGTCCCCACTCCCTGAATATGTTTCATGAACCGTTGTAAAACTGCTTCCGGGGTGAGGTTGGGTCGGGGTAGCTTTTCTAGGGTTCCGGGACGGATTTTTAGATGAGCAAATTTTGGTCTAGTTTTGGTATGTGTAGTAAATAAAACATCTAAAAGAGTGGGATCGTCTCCGGCTAACGTGACACCGTAACCGCAAGCTTCGGCAATTTTGGCAAAGGAGATACCAAAAGAGACGGTGGCTTGTGCGCCTGTTGAATCGTGGACTTCATTATCTAATAGAATATGGATTAAATTAGCACCGCCATAAGTACCGATAGTCGCAAAATTACCCATTCGCATCAATGCTGCACCATCGCCATCAATCACCACCACCTTCAGGTCTTTCCGTGCTAAAGAAAGTCCCAAAGCCATTGAGGAAGCGCAACCCATCGACCCGACCATATACAGATGATTCGCGCTGTCTTTACTGGCGAAGAGTTCCCGCCCAGTGTATCCGGTGGTGGCAATTATGACAGTATTCTCAGCATCAACCAGTTCCATAATTCGAGCTAAAGCTTGGCTGCGGGAAATGCGTTGTTCTTGGTTACCCCGAAAAAAGCTTTGCTGAATATGAGCCTCGCTGTTATCTTCGCGTTTGGGGATAGAAGAACGGGTGAGTGCATGGGGCGCAATTGTTCCCTTTCGCATAATTAGAGCATAAGGACGACCCTCTTTTTTCATGTAAGCTGTAGCTCTTTGCAAGACTGGTTCTATTTCTGTTGCGTCTGTGGGGAAAAATTCCCAAGGTACAGTCATAGTTTCCAGCAATTTATCTGTGATTTCCCCCATTAATTCATGTTGCGGTTCATCTTGCAAATTGGAATCGCCTCTTAGCGTACAAATAACTAACAGTGGAATCCGAAAGATATAAGTTAGTGAAGTCAGGGGGTTAACTGCATTCCCCAAACCCGAATTTTGCATCATCACCACTGCACTTTTACCAGCAATTGTAGCTCCCGATGCGATTGCCACAGCATCTCCCTCATTGGCTGCGGATATATAAGTCAGTTGAGGATCATTAATGACATAGTTAATAAACGGCGTCAGAAAAGAACAAGGTACGCCAGTATACCAATCAAAACCAAAATTACGAGCAGCTTCGACAAATTCCTTTGCTTGAATCATAAATGTGGGGCATTGGGCATCAAAGAGATAAGCTTGAGTGTTGAACCTTTGAACTCGAATGTTGAACCTCTGAACTCGGAAGTTGCACCTTTTTACTGGAACGTTGAGCCTCTAAACTCGGAAGTTGCACCTTTTTGCTGGAATGTTGAGCCTCTAAACTCGGAAGTTGCACCTTTTTGCTGGAACGTTGAGCCTCTGAACTCGGAAGTTGCACCTTTTTACTGGAACGTTGAGCCTCTGAACTCGGAAGTTGCATCTTTTTGCTGGAACGTTGAGCCTCTGAACTCGGAAGTTGCACCTTTTTGCTGGAACATTGAGCTTCTAAGCTTGAAACTTTCAATTTTAACTCTCCCTAATCATCTTCCATGCCCAATGCCCCATTCACCATTCCCTATTGCTTCAATTGAAACGCCAAATCAAGGTCATCTAAAGAATTAACATCTAACCAGTTACCGCGAATATAAAGCACTTTAATTGGTTTGCCTTGCTCGATTAAATAATTACATAATTCTGGCAAACCCAAACTATTAAATTCTGGTTGCGTTTGCAATTCCTTGAGTGCTTCACTTACCCATTGTCTACCTTGACTTCGTAAGCGCAGCATTCCAATCCAGCGTCCGCAGGATTTAGCTAATTGAGTTTGTGTTTCCTTCGAGATATGCAAAAGGTTAACATCTTGTCCAAAGATGGAAAGGTCATCGGGAATTGAACAATAAGCATAATCAGGGGAACCACTAACTGATTTAGAGTTGATTAAAGAATCAACCACAGCCACAATTTCTCCGGGACATTCTAATAAATCCCGCAAGATATAGCTTCTAAATAGTAAATCGCCGTAAAGTACTAGCATCTCATCGGCGAAGCTGGCTTGAGCGCAGGCTAAGGATGCTAATTCCCCGGTTGTTTCATAATCTGGGTTACGAATGACTTTTGTCCCCGTAACATTAATAGTTTCTGCTTTGTAACCTGCAACAACGGTGATATCGTTGATGGCAAGTTTCTTGAATTTGTCCACCAAAAGCCTGAGCAGCGGTTTACCTCCAAGAGGTAGCATGACTTTCGGTTTATCTTGAGTCAATGCTGCTAATTCTTGTCCTCTGCTAGCAGCCAAAACAATCGCCTGGGTATGATGGCGTCCGTTACTAAAGTAGCGTTTTTCGGCTTCTACAAGTTCGTCGGCTCCTTGTAGTCGGAAAATTTCTTTGACTGGGGCAATATCATCTTCAATGTTGATTAAAGTTTCGCTGACTTGAACTTCGCGGGCGATCGCTTGCATACTGGCAACAGCAGCTCTAATCAAATGATTTGCCCAAATAACCAAATTAACTCCGGCTTTGCGAAACACATCAGTAGGGGTGCTGTAATATTTGGTTGGTATAATTACTAATGGCGAGCGTCCCGCCCACTCTTTAGCAAAGGCTAGCACTTGATCAGGACGCGATGATTTACTATGAATCAGGATGGCGTTTGCTCCTGCTGCATGGTAAGCTTCGGCTCGTCGCAATGCTTCTGAAAGATCCCAACCGGCAATCAAGGCTTCGAGTCGAGCAATGATGCAGAAATCTGCATGTGTTTGGCTATCTTTGCCTGCCTTAATTTTGCCGCAGAATTCATCAATGTCAGCCAGGGGTTGGCGACTACCATTAATAAAGCTATTGGTTTTAGGAAAAAGTTTATCTTCAATACAAACTCCAGCAATACCTCGCTGTTCTAGTTTCCTTACCAGGCGACGCATATTATTAAAGTTGCCATAACCGGTATCGCCGTCTAATAAAATCGGGATACTGGTAACATCAGACATGAACTCTAGCATTTCTACAACTTGAGTCCAACTAGCTTCATTATTGTCTCGAACGCCATATTGAGCCGAAACAGCTAATCCACTCGCCCAAATTCCTTTAAATCCAGCCTCTTCCACAATGCGGGCGCTAATTCCATTGTGAGCTTCCATGATAAATTCGAGTTGCGGCGATTCCAATAACGCCCGCAGCTGAGAACACTTACTTAGTTTTGCAGTGTTGATAACGGGTGCAAATATTTCATTCATTATTGTGCTTTTTTTAACCTTTCAAATAAAGATGATTTGAGATGATCCAATAATTACTAATTCGTAATTCATAATTTACAAGCTTTTTCTCTAACTTTTTTGACAAAGTTATGATTTAAGTAAGTTTTATTTTGGAGACAAATGCTTAATTATCTGGTAATAATTACGAGTTATGTTAGCGATTAGTCAAGATTAATTAGTAATTACGAATTATTTTGACTCAAGTCTGTTTGACTTGACAATTATGAATTATGCTATGTTTTTAGTTTGCTTTCCAAAGAATCTACTTTGGCAAAATTTATCTTCTCTGCTATTTCAATTTGAGGTAAAGTTTGGTTTTGAGCGCGTTGAATATCCTGGGGAAAGTCGATTTCAATCCAAGGTAAACCAGTGATGTCTTCATAGCTAAATTTTTCTGGAGTTTCTAACAGCAAATCCCGTATTACTTCTTCATATGGTTGGTCGTGCAGTCCCTCAGCAACATATTGTTCTGTGCGGCTGGCAAGACGGCGAGCGATCGCATTTTCAAAGCGAAAGAATCCCACTGACTCGCCTATCAAATCATAAGTTAGGTTGGAAGCCAGTTGTTTGCGAAACTCCACTAGATAACCATCTTTGACACAAAGCTTTACTGGTTCATCGCCTGCTTCAAAATCTCGATCCAACAAGAAACAGTTAGAGATATTTGTTTTTACTAATCGTTCGATAATATGGCGATCGTATAAAACATCTGCATCCATTAACAATAAATCGTCACCAGCAGCAAGATGTTGACGTAAAGTCCACAAACTGATAACACTACCTTTGGTATAGTCAGAATTGTAAACCGTACTAACCCAATTTTCTGCTCTCAATGCTTTGATTTCATCCTGAATTTTTTCTGCTTGGTAACCCACGGCAATTACTACTTCATCTATTTGGTAATGACGAAGATAGTCCAAATGGCGCTCTAATAAAGATTTGCCGCTAAACTTTAGTAAGCATTTGGGTTGGATTTGCCCATCTTTACCCAAGCGTTGTCCAACACCAGCAGCTAATATGATTGCTTTCATTGTCAAGTCAGTAACTAAGCTAAGATACTAAAAAACTGGGAAATTATTTCAATTTTCCCAGTATTTTATAATGACTGCATTTTGCTCAATTAGATGTTTATTAACTAATTCTTAACATTACTTGACAATAATGATAGAGAAGAATTTACTCCCTGATCTCCATTCCTAAAGGTTAGCTATTGCTTAAACTGAGCCAACTGGTACAGAGACATTTGCTACAGAGCCGTTATTGAGGATAGGCTGGCGGGTTTCGAGATCAAATTTAAAGCCATGTGGCAAAATATGCAGTTTGGCTCCGCAAATTGCCAACGGCTCATCCTTCAAAATTTCACCCATATTATTATATGTAGCCTCTGATTCATCGACAATTGTGACTGCACCTTGACCAACCACTTCAATTTGATTATCTGTCACAACCATTGCGGTATTCTCATCAATACCGAATCCCAAAACAGCAGGCTCTAGTATTAAAGCGGAAATTAAGCGTCCCAATCGTCCACGCTGAGAAAAATGTTGATCGATTACCACCCCTGGGAGAAATCCCATACCAGGCCCCATTTCTACAGTTTCCATCCGTGGGTTGGTTTGGGAGTCACCTTCGACGATCATTTTATCTGGCATTACAGCAGCTCCGGCGCTGGTACCTGCAACAACTATACCTTCAGAGAATCGTCTGTGAATTGCCGCATCGATTTCAGTGTCCTTAAGGATACTAGTAATGCGAGCTTGGTCTCCCCCAGTAAAAAATACCCCAGTTGCTTTATCAATAGCTTGCAATGCTGTAGATGAAGACGCATCATCGCGAGTTTCTGTATCGATGATACGGACACTCTCGGCTCCTAATCGCTCAAACACTCTAATATAATTTTCTCCCACTTCTCTCGGTAGTTCTGTCGCTGCTGTCATAATCACAATGTTCGCTTTCGTACCTCCAGAACGGCGCACAAATTCCCGTAAAATTTGGGAATCTCCCTCTTTATCTTCGGCTCCACCTATAATTACCAACTGTCGTTTGGAATTACTTTCTACCATAACAACTCCTAATTTAATTTAGCTAAATTTCAATAAACCATGACAATTAAACTTATAATATCTTCCATTAGGTAGATTACTTGAAAACAGCAAGTATTAAAATTTGTGACCTCAATCAAACCAAGTGATTTTTCACTAAAACTAAATTAAAAAATAACTCTTCTCATAAATAAGTACTTATTACTAACTAAAACCCACAGTATCAACAGCCTCTAGAGTAATTTTCTAGAGGCTTTGTTGATGATATTGGAAAGTAGCGATCGCAGATTTTTCGTGTAAAAATAATTTTTATTAATTTTAGGTATTTGAATTCTGCTTTATTTTTGCTCTCGCTATGCAAAACTCCAAAATGCTGATTCTTTAATTCCCTACTTCCTGCTAGCTACCAAACTAAATAAGTTCAAACATCAGATGAGATTATTATAGCCGCAATTAAATATCTCTAGTAATTGATCAATTATTTAATAAGTTATGCTTTGATTAAGCAAGTTATTCAAGAAAAGACGTGCTTGTTCTAGTGGGAGATGCCTGGGTTTTCCTTGATACACAATTTGATACTCTTTGATGTCTGGTCCATCTCCATGTCCAGATATCAGCTTTTGATGAAAAGCTTCCTCAGCTAATAGTCTAACTTCATCTCTTAGAGCAGCTTGTGTGCTATTCATGCTATGCTGTCTCCCTAATACCTTATATATATATTATACCAATTGTTAGTAAAGGATATCACCTTTCAAAGGTCATATCTTTAATTATTCATCAGGATGAGCTGAATGTGATTTTTTTTGCTGAAGAATGAATATTCAATTCTGCCTTGAGATAGTTGTAGATACTTAATAATACCGTTAAGTTAGGTTCTGTTCAATTCAAGGCAAAACCATAAATCCCCATAGTAAATGTGAATTATTTGTCAGAATTGAGGATTCAAGAGGAGGCAGGACATTACTCTACTTTACAAAGTTGAAGCAACTGTCATTCATCAGTGATGATTTATCAAGACTTTAAGATACTCTTTTATCTGATTGATTAAATATTCTGATGATTATGTAAGTCCTCTAACTTCTGAATTTTAATAATCATTAAGTCTGAGTAATCGTAACTCAGCATCTCAACTCCAGGGTGTTTAGCCAAAGGTTCGTAATCAATGGTTCAACAAAAAAGTAATGATTTAGTCCGGATTAATGCTAGAAAAAGGGATGTATTCGATATTTTCAACTTCAAGCATTATATTGGAGCTAACCCTTATTTAGATAAAGGGGCATTAGTATTTGATTTTGCTCTAGTTGAGTCGAGAGAGCCTTTGCCTGTTGAGGATTATATATCCAAGATTGGCTCGCGCTATCCCTATCTGGGTGACCAAAGCTACGAATCCTATGCCCATCTATTTGCCCAAGTGGTGTCACAAGTCGGAAAATTGGACATGGACTTGCACCTCAACCACTGGAGTGTCAAGCCATATCCAAAATCCACGCGAATTAGCGTTGAATCCTTACATGAACGCACAACTAGAGAAGTAGTCTACTTTGTTTGGGATTGGTTTGAAGCCATTACCGAAGACGAAGACTTCGACTTTGAGGAGCGGTTAGTAAAGCTGCAAAGTAGATTTCGCGCATCTGTCTACGGTGGCCCTACAATTTACGCTCTATTGCGAACAGCCTACGAAAAAGGTATTCCTGCATTTTATCTGTGGGAAGAAGGATTAATGCAATACGGTTCAGGAAGAAAACATGTGCGGGGGGTAGCAACAACATTTAACTGTGATAGCCATCTAGATTCGGAATTTACTACTCGTAAAGATGACTGTAAGGCATTTTTGAAAACTTTGGGTTTTCCAGTGCCGGAAGGCGATATCGTCTTTTCTGAAAAAGAAGCTTTAGCAGCAGCTAAAGAAATTGGTTACCCAGTAGCAGTTAAGCCAGTGGTAGGTCACAAAGGAATTGGCGTCACGGCTGACGTCCAAGACTCAAAAGAACTGGAATCTGCTTACAGTAGGGCAGTAGCAGCGATTCCTGAAGACCAGTTAACCCGAATAATTGTCGAGAAAAGCATCTCTGGATCGGATTTTCGCTTATTGTGTGTCGATGGCAAATTCGTCGCCGCCACAGAACGCCGTCCAGCATCGGTTGTTGGTGATGGCTACTTAACTATCGCCGAATTAATTCGCCAAGAGAACCGCCTCCCCGCACGTTTAGACTCACCCACTTCGCCGATGAGTAAAATTCTGGTGGATGATGCGATGGAACTTTATTTAGACGAACAGCGTTTGTCATTGAATAGTGTGATTGAGAAAGGGCGCACTATCTACCTACGTAAAGTTGCCAATCTATCTGCTGGCGGTATAAGTATCAATGCAACACACACGGTTCATGATGACAATATTATCCTCGCCCAAGATATTGCTCAACACTTTCAGCTAACTTGTCTGGGTATTGATGTCATTACTAAAAGTCTCTCAGAATCTTGGAAATCGAGTAACTTCGCTATCTTGGAAATCAACGCTGCACCAGGAATTTTAATGCATCTTAAACCATCTGAAGGTGAGAGCGTTGATGTGCCTTCTCATATTTTAGAAACGTTTTTTGAGTCCGGCGCAGATGCCAGGATACCAATTATTACGTTTAATAAAATCTCAGTTGAAGAACTACAAACAACAATTGACCATATTCTATTGCAACATCCTGACTGGACAATTGGCGCTGTTTGCCATGACGCAGTTTTTGTAAATCGCTCGAAAAAAGTATTAAGCAAAAATTACAACAGCAATGTTCAAACTTTACTGCGTCATCCCAAAGTCGATTTGTTAATTGCTGAGTATCCACAAGATATATTCGAGCAAGAGGGTATGTTTTATCAGCGCAGTAATATTGTAGTTTTGGATGACCCTACGGAAACTGAGATGATTTTGGCGCGGGATGTCTTTGATGGTTCTACTGTGATAATTAAAAGAGGCAACAACATTTCTATTCGTCGCAAAGGGTTAATTGAAGATTACACTTTGGGCGAAGATGAACCATTTACACGGGTTTATTTGAAAGAAACTGGAACAATTTTGTGAGTTAACACCAATTTTGGATTTTGAAGAAAAATCTAGAATTTAGAAATCTTGATAGCGGGGGATTCAGATGGTAGGGTGCGTTATGGATACTAGTCCTAACGCACCATCCTGTATTTTAAGTATGAAAGGGAGCGGTATAACACACTTTATAAAACTACAAAACGGGATTTGACGTGATTAAATAAGTGATAAATAGCGATCGCTCTTAGACTGTGCCTTTGACTTTTAAGAGAGTCACTATACCTAATACTCTTTTTACTTTTAACTTTTATCTTTTTGCTTGAGAAAAGCATCAAACGTCAACCTATCTGGTAATGATGTTTGTGCGCCTGGTTTTGTCGCAGCCAAAGCACCTGCTGCTGCACCCCAAACAACTGCTTGGTGTAAAGGTATTCCGGCAAAAAGCGCCGCTGCTAAACCGCCATTAAAAGCGTCCCCAGCGGCTACTGTGTCAACCACATGAACTCCAAAGGCGGGTACAAAAAACTTTTCTTGAAGAGTTGCACAAAAAACACCCTTAGCACCCAGTTTGACGATCGCACATTTCACTCCCCGTTGCAATAAAATCTCAGCCGCCTTGGCTGCTGTTTCTTCTCCATCCACAGCAAAACCCACCAACTGCCCAGCCTCAACTTCATTCGGTGTGATAATGTCTACTAATGGATAAAGTTCAGCAGGTAAATCAGATTGTGCCGGTGCAGGGTCGAGAATGACTTTGATGTTTGCACTTCTTGCTGCTTTCGCCGCTGCAACCACAGCAGTAATCGGAACTTCTAATTGTAAAAGTAGTGCTGTAGCTTCTGGTATTAAGTGAGATAATCGTTGCACATCTTCGTGATTGACGCGGCCATTTGCACCAGGAATCACAACAATTTGATTTTCTCCACTCTGACTAACGGTGATGATGGCGACTCCAGAACTAACAGTTTCATCAACCAAAACATTGCTTGTCTGCACGCCAGAGGCTTGCAAATTGTTGACAAGTTCTACACCAAAATTGTCTGCACCGACACGCCCCACCATTTGGACATGAATTCCCAATTTGGCTAGTGCTACAGCTTGATTAGCTCCTTTACCTCCCGAAACTTGAAAAAAATCTTCTCCGAGCAACGTTTCTCCGCCGAGTGGTAAACGGGGTGCTGTAGCTACCAAGTCTATATTGATGCTGCCAAAAACGATGATGCTCATGCTGACTTTTAGCCTACAGTTTCAGATATTGACGCAAAGTTAATAATTCATCTGGCAGCGAAATAGAAATTTTAGCCATATCCTACCGGAAGTCATACTGTAAGTAGTATAAACTGACCTTAGCAAGTGAGACTGTTACCAAACTTTTATAACGAGCGCAACGAGTTATACTGCCAAATATCGCTTAACAAATCTTAAGAGCCATCATTGCAAACATAGAATATGCAAAACACAGATGTAGTTGTCATCGGTAGCGGTATTGGCGGTTTAAGTTGTGCTGCTCTTTTGGCACGGTATGGGTTTGATGTGATAGTCTGCGAAAGTCATTCCATACCTGGTGGTGCCGCCCACGCTTTTGAACGCAATGGTTTTAAGTTTGAGTCTGGCCCGTCTCTCTACTCTGGACTGTCTTCGGCAGGCCCCTCTACAAACCCCCTGCGCCAAGTCTTAGATGCTATTGGCTCGGAATTACCATGTGTAACCTACAATACTTGGGGTTGTTTCTTGCCAGAAGGTTATTTTGACGCATCAGTTGGAGCTGAGCAATTCTGTGAAGTATTGCTGAAATTGCGTGGTCGTAATGCTGTAGCCGAATGGCAGCAACTTCAGCGGGTTATGGAACCACTGGCGAGTGCAGCAACGGCTATGTCGCCGGCAACATTACGCTTTGATTTGGGTGCAGTGCAAACTGTGGGACGATTTGCCCCAACTCTAGCAAAACATATTGGCAGTATCATCAAGCTGACTGGGCCTTTCAGCCGGATTATGGATGGTGTTGTCAAAGACCAATTTACCCAAAATTGGCTGAATTTGCTGTGTTTTCTGCTTTCAGGACTGCCAGCAGATGGCACGATCGCCGCAGAAGTAGCATTTATGTTTGCCGACTGGTATAAACCAGGGGCAGTGCTTGACTATCCGATTGGTGGTAGTGGTGCTTTAGTTGACGCTCTTGTACAAGGATTGCAGCGTCACGGTGGTCAATTGAAACTGGGCGCGCATGTCGAGCAAGTGCTGGTAGAAGGTAATCGGGCGGTGGGTGTGCGTCTTGGCGATCGCCAAGAAATCCGCGCCCGTCAAGCAGTAATTTCTAATGCATCGGTTTGGGACACGCTAAAGCTGTTACCAGAAAATGCAGTATCAAAACATTTCCGCGCTAAACGACAAGCAACGCCTGAGTGTGATAGTTTCATGCATTTGCATTTAGGTATTGACGCCCAAGGATTACAGACAAATTTACAATGTCATTACGTCGTGGTGAATAATTGGGAAGCGGGGGTAACAGCACCTCAAAATATGGTGGTGATATCAATTCCTTCAACTCTTGATTCATCCCTCGCACCACCAGGTAAGCATGTAATTCACGTTTATACTCCGGGGAATGAGCCATATGCTATTTGGCAGGGGATGAATAGAAAAAGCCAAGAATATGCTGAACAAAAGCGATCGCGTGCAGAAGTAATGTGGCAAGCGCTAGAGCGGATTATTCCAGATATTCGTTCTCGTTGCGAAGTCACACTTGTTGGTACACCTCTAACCCATGAGCGTTTCTTGCGTCGTCACCAAGGTTCATACGGCCCAGCAATTGCAGCTGGTTCTGGTATATTTCCTGGCCCCACTACTCCCCTACCAGGGCTACTGTGCTGTGGAGATTCGACATTTCCGGGTATTGGTTTACCAGCAGTCGCCGTTAGTGGGATGATTGCCGCCAATACCCTTGCACCTGTTAACAAGCATCTAGATATGCTTGAGGATATTAAATGTATTTAGTTTTTTGAGTACAAAATCTCGCTGCTAACAAAGCCGCACCCGCCGCCAAAGTTGCTAGGGCACTTCCAGGTTCGGGTACGGCAGCAACTTTAGCATCAATTCGTGCAGTTCCAGCAAACAAACCTGCCAAATTAGACTTGCCAAGTCCCTGAGCGAACTCTGGAGAAATGAACAATTGAACATTAGCCAGAGTTAAACTTAAATTGTCTTTATCAAATGTCACAGATTGGGGAGCGCCTAAGTCAAACAAAATCGGATTAAGGGGAGAAACTGTGTCTCTTAAAACAAGTCCGCTAGCATTGGGGACTGTGCGTCCAGGAGCAAAACCAATTGAAAAGTTACCAACAGTCATTTGGTCGTTAAAGGTAATAGTGCCAGTATGCTCGATTGAACCAAACAGCGGAGTAAAACCGCCTTCGTCACTGAAGGTGAAATTGGTATCTGAATCAATTGGCAAGCCAACTAAATAATTGCTAGGAATTGGTGGGACTGTATTCTCTGTGTCTGTGATGAATAGCCCGAGACTTTTGAGAATTTCTTCATGGTCGCGATCAATGCTGGTGACTCCAGATTCTATTTTAAAAGTTGCCGCTTCTACTTGTATAGGTGCAATCGATATAAAAGCTGCTGTCGTACAACCAACAATTGCTGCAAGGTGAGAAAAACGCATAGATCCTCCTGATTTTACGTGTTTACTTGAAGATAATTCAACGATTTGGTGTTGAAAAAATTTTTGTCAATTTAGATTACCATTTTATTTTTTACAGATATTATTTATATTTTTCTAGAATTGTCATTTTTAATTACTAATCAAATTTCTTCTCTAAAAAGAGAATTAAAGTTGATTACTAGTTTAATAACATATTAAAAAAGCGTCATAATTCAGAAATTTTAAGCAGTGTAACCCGCCGCTCAGAAGTTCTGAGAGTCAGAATATCTAGAAAATTAAGAGTATTATACCTGTTTATTTTTATTAAAATTATGAAGTTGGGATCTCTCAGTCCAATAAATTCACCAATGATAAATTCTAAGCATTTCTAGATAATAAATAATTTAGATAAGCAAGCATTTAAATAGCTGTTTATCAAATTGATAAGTGAATTTAACGATGAGTTTGCATCAATATTTATGGATACTTTTCAATTATTTTTATACAGTACCATATTTTTTTAACTCTCTAACTAAATTTCCAACTTAATCTTAGAAGTTGGCGATCGCTGCTGATAAATTAGCCTGCGTTCTGGGAAATAATGTTGATTTTTAGGTTTAAATGAAGCAACCATCAATTTAATAACACCTTTTACGGTAAACAGAGAAAAATCCCAAATGAGTTATCAGGTTAAAAATAAACATCACTTTTGATAATTAAGTATTAAAGTTGATAGCAAGCCTTTAAACTCTAAAAAATTGGAAAAATATAGTTACGTTTAATAATGCCGACTTACTATTACTTAGCTCTCAGCCTCTGATTGTAATGTAATTAAAAATAAGTTTTATATTTAATTTATTGATAAGTTTAGGTTAAGAAATGAAACGATGTCTAACAGTTGATTACCAGACCCACTACTAGTAGTGTAAGACAGAAGTAAAAAGCAGCCAGTGCATAGGAAAGACAGCACTGTGGGCGCGTTTGGTTGACTTGAGGTGAGTTGTTGGGCTTTAGCGTTCTCTAAGGGTAACAACTGACTCTTGAAAGTTAAAAGTCAGATGGAATGGATTTTTTAATAATTTTAAAGACTGACAAATAAAAAATATCCCACTGTTTCCAGTCAGTTAACAGTCAACAGTCAGCAACTTCAAGCAGGATAATTTATTTCTTAGCGTTCCCTTAGCATTGTTGAATCCTTACCGACACTGGCTACTCGCTTTTTTGGATGGAAGTATCAATTAGAATAATTGACAGACAGTCGCCAAAAGGATATACCATATAGTGCATCATACGCAAACCGTTGTTTTATGCCTAGTGTTGAACCTGACGAAAAACGAGAGCATCGCATTCAAACAGAGATTGTTGTAGATGCTGAAGACAAAGAAGACCGGGCTATGGGTTGGTACTACTACTTAGAAGAAACTCTGAATTTTCCGTTTATGGCTAAATGGAATAAGAAGGGGCGCAAATCAGCTTCAGTAGAGGAGAAACAAGTTGAAGTACTAGGAATGGCACCTGATGATGAGTGCTTAAAAGATATGTTTGTAGAAGTGGCTGATATTAATGGTAAGGATGATGATGTATATTCTGCCAAGTTATCGGAAATAGTAGCCATTGACGCTGACAGTGAAACTCAAGAAGCGATCGCAGATTGGCTCTATTGGATTGCTAGAGGGTATAAATTTTAATTCTAGGATAAATTACAAACGAGTAGCTCGCTTATTTTCAGCAGCTAATTCGGGATCTTCTGTAAAATATAACTCGCCTGTGAGCATTTTCTGTTTTTCGGTTTTTCCATAACAGATCTTCGATTGAGATGCTCCCTAAATGTGTTGGTTAAACTCACCTTCCCAGTTTATGATTTTTGGCACTAACACCAAGCGTATTGATCCTAAAAGAATTTTTGTAAATTACTAAAATACTGCGTAAGAAGCTTTTCCTTGTCGCTTAGCTCGATACATAGCAGTATCAGCATCATGTAGCAGAGTTGCAGGTTCTTCATAATTACTACAATTCCAAGCAATACCAATGCTGGCTGTAGTACATAATTGATTTCCATTAAGGCTAAGGGGTAACCTTAAGGAGTCTTGAATACGTTTGGCAACATTAGTAGCGTCATTAACATCTTTAATATCCTCTAAAAGAACGGTAAACTCATCACCACCAAACCGTGCTACAGTATCGCCACTGCGTAAGCATGATTCTAAACGTCTAGCGATCGCGATTAAAAAATCATCCCCTACTCTATGCCCAAAGTGATCGTTAATCTCTTTGAAGTTATCTAAATCTAAAAACAAAACTCCAAAATAATAGTCGCTTTTACGTTTACCGCGTTCAATAGCTTGTCGGAGTCGGTCTAGAAATAAAACACGATTCGGTAATTCTGTTAGTCCATCATAAAAGGCATTACGGAGCAGTTCTGCTTCTGTCTGCTTACGTTGGGTGATGTCTTGAAAAACTAAAACTGCACCAGTAATATTACCATTGCGATCGCGGATGGGTGCAACATTATCCCCAATCGGTATTTCTTTTCCATCTTTGTTAATTAGCGTACAATTTTCCGGTAGATTTAAAACTTCACCTGCTTCGATTACATGTGTGACTATTTCAATTGCTTCTCCTACATCTTTGTCAACTAAGCTGACAACGTCTACTAAATTTTTACCGAAGGCTTCGCTTTGTTTCCACCCAGTAAGAATTTCTGCTATTGGATTCATCATTTGAATACAACCATTTGCATATGTCACAATTACGCCACGACCCATACTGTTAATAATTGCTGTCAGCCTCTGCTTTTCTTCCTGTAATCTCTTTTCACTTTGATGTTTATGCAGAGCCATTTCAATTACAAAATGTAAATCACTCTCAATAAGTGGTTTAAATATGTACGTAAAAGGCTCACTTAACTGATTTTTTTGTAATATTTTATATTCATAACGGTCTATGAGATAGACTACAGGCACATGAAAATTATTCTGGATAATATCCGCAAGTTGTATACCATTAATTTCCACAGCTAGGCAGATATCAATTAATACTAAATTTGGATGAGTTTCTGCTACCTTTTTTATAGCCTCTTCACCAGACTCAGTTATATCTGAAACAGAATAGCCTAATTTTTGTAAGCTTTTTCTGATATTCGAGGCTAGGTTTTTTTCATCCTCAACAACTAGGATTTTGCGGGCGAGCATGTTACAATAGCCTGTTTGCTAAGGTTGAGATTTTGTTGTCACTATCAACTAGATCTAAAATTCGATAATCATATCATAAACAATCTCTCAATACCTAGCTCAATAGCAGACAACATGTTATTTACCTGCCATATTTTCTGTGTTTCATAAAGCTAATTTGATTATATAATACAGCTAATATCAAGCCGCAATAATTTTGAATCTAAATTAGCAACAATTAAAAATTGCTCTTCACAAATATAAAATAATTATGTTAATAAAAATGGGAGATTAATAGTATAGTATTTATAAAAAAATTAATCAAGAATAAAATTTCATAAATTCATAACATACTAATCTCTGATTTTATCCTTTTGAAGTACAGTTAGGGAATATTAACTTTTAAGCAGTTAGGAATAAGAATCAGGGTACAAATTATCCAAGATTGGAATTCAAAAGGAATTTAAAATTGCACTGGCTTGCCACTAGGCTCAATTTTATTTTAGGTTTTTGAGAATGAATGGGATTTCGGGGAATAAATGGGAGGAAAAATTTCTTGATTAGATATTTAGCCGCTCCAGCTATACCCCTATTTTTGCTAGTTTATAAATCTCGAACGCAAAAACACATTTTGTGGTTTAGAGATTGGACTTACTTTTAGTCAGTTCAATGGTAATTTTGCCCCCAAAGTCAGGAATTGGTGCGCTAGGTTTGCTGAGACTGACTTGAACTTGTGTTATGCGATCATATTGTTGGAGGATAGAATCTGCGATCGTTGTTACTAGCTTCTCTATCAAAGCGAACTTAGAAGTTTTGACCAAATGTTGTATCAAACTAATAACGCTGCGATAATCTAAAGTGTCTTCGATCGCGTCAGTTTTAGCAGCTGTGGAGATATCCAACCATAACCTCACATCCACCTCAAACCATTGTCCTAGCACCTGTTCTTCTGGCAGATACCCAGTGTAACCATAGCAGCGAATTCCTGTTAAATAAATGCAATCCATAAAAGTTTGAGAACAAATTGTGTGCATGTTGTAGAAAGTCTAGTCACTGCGTTATGGACTTTCCCCAAGTTGAATCAACTGGCGTCAAGCTAGTCTGTCTGGAAATTTTATTGCCAACAAACTTGCCTGGCAGTGTCGGTTTCCATCCTTACAAATGCGAGGAGGAACTTGCAACCTACCCTTAAGAAAAGCTGCTTTTGAACCTCCGAAGGTCAAAAACCGAGCCTTAGACTTTTGCTTGTCCAACTTTCCCAGACGGATTTTAAATTGAATTTCCCTAAATAAAATCTAAAATTTAAGATTGTTTTATAGCTATGTTTGATTTGATGCTGATCGCCTTTAAAAATATTAATCAACTTTGGGCTTATATCTTAACAGAGACGTTAAAGCAGCTGGGATTGACTTGTGCCATCATTTGTCCTGGTTCGCGTTCTACACCCTTAGCAGTGGCCTTTGCTCAACAAGTACCTGAGATTGAAGCAATTTCCGTGCTTGACGAACGCTCAGCTGCCTTTTTTGCCTTAGGACAAGCCAAAGCAACCGGACGCCCTGTGGTAGTTGTTTGCACCTCTGGTACAGCAGGAGCGAACTTTTTTCCAGCAGTAATAGAAGCTGCATATAGCCGCGTACCACTGTTGATTTTAACCAGCGATAGACCACCAGAATTGCGAGATTGTCACTCTGGGCAAACCATAGACCAGTTGAGATTATATGGTAACTACCCAAATTGGCAAGCCGAGCTAGCCTTACCCTCTGCTGAGATGGGAATGTTAGCTTACCTGCGGCAAATAGTAATTCATAGCTGGGAAAGAGCGCAAACTCCTACAAAGGGGCCAGTACACTTGAATATTCCCTTTCGCGATCCCTTAGCGCCTCTTCCTGATGGAACTGACTTGAGCTATTTGCAATCACAGTTTCACCCAGAAGACTTTTTTGCAGAAATAACAAGCGCCACTCCATTCTCCATGCCCCATACCCCATTCCCTATTCCCCAACAATGGAAGGAATGCGATCGCGGCATTATTATTGCAGGTGTAGCCCAACCACAGCAACCAAGAGAGTATTGTCAGGCGATCGCCGAACTTTCCCAAACTCTCAAATGGCCTGTTTTAGCAGAGGGACTCTCCCCACTGAGAAATTATGCTGACCTTAACCCCTATTTAATTTCCACCTATGACCTGATTTTGCGAAATCAGCAACTAGCCAAACAGCTAGCACCCAAAATGCTGATTCAAATAGGAGAAATGCCTACAAGTAAAGAATTACGTACCTGGATAGATGCAACCCAACCCCAACGCTGGGTAATTGACCCTAGTAACCAAAACCTCGACCCTTTGCACGGGAGGACGACACATTTGCGGATGAGGGTAGAACAGCTTTTTTGGGAAGATGAGGGAGATGAGGAAGAAAATACTTCTTTATCTACCTCATCTCCCCCTGACTATCTCCACCAGTGGTGTACAACGGAAGCGCAAGTCAGGATAGCTGTTGATCAAACTATGGGGAATATGGAGGAATTATTTGAGAGTAAAGCAGCTTGGTTAATTTCTCAGACGCTACCGCCGGGAACACCGCTGTTTATTGCTAATAGTATGCCTGTGCGGGATGTGGAATTTTTTTGGAAACCGAATAATTTAAAAGTGCGATCGCATTTTAACAGGGGTGCAAATGGTATTGACGGCACATTATCCACAGCTTTAGGAATTGCCCATCGCCAGCAAAGTAGTGTGATGTTAACAGGAGATTTAGCTTTGTTGCATGACACCAATGGTTTTTTAATCCGCAATAAATTTGTCGGACATCTGACAATTGTATTAATCAATAACAATGGTGGAGGGATTTTTGAAATGTTACCCATCGCCAAATTTGAACCACCATTTGAAGAGTTTTTCGGCACTCCTCAGGATATTGATTTCGCTCAGTTGTGTGCTACTTATAATGTGCAGCATGAATTGATTAGTTCTTGGGAAGAGTTGCAGCAAAAATTGAACCCACTACCAACTACAGGTATTCAGGTTTTGGAGTTGCAGACAAATCGTAAAGCTGATGCTAAATGGCGACAGGATAATTTGCGTAAATTTAGCGAAGTGACTTATAATCTTTCGTAAGTTTTGTCAAGCGCTCTATCTTTCTATTTGCATCTCTGGATAGAGGAATATATAGTCCAGTAGAGAACAGTCCACTTACTGCTGTAACATTAGCTTGAGTAGCTTTGCCTGATAGTATGAGAAAACCAGCTAATAAACTCATGCTGATCGAAGCAGCAATTGCCACACAAGACAAAAGGTAGCTCAATCGAGCCTGATAGTGATGTTCTTGATAGGTTGACCATTGCATCTTGTCGTAGCTAGACATAGTATTACTCCTAATTTTGCTAATACTTGAGTAAGACATTACCCCTAAAATTATTTAGGGGTAATATTTTAGGTATAAAAACAATTTAGCCTAAAATTGAAAGTCTAACAAGTATTGCCTAAAATTTTTTAGGCAAAAATGCTAAGATAGGAGTTGTAAGCACAATAAGTAAGTCTATGGAACATATGAAAGTAGTCTCACGACTGGCTATACTCCGTGAAAAGGAGAACTTAACCCAGCGCCAGCTAGCTGAACTCTTAGAGATTACTGAGAATACGGTCGCCAATTGGGAAACAGGCAGGAGTAGTGTCGAATGGATTGATAGAGTAGTTAAACTGTGCAAAATTTTTGCTTGCACACCAGAGGAGCTTATTGAATATATCCCAGATACCAAACCGATACAAACAGATTCTTTGGCAGAAATACGTGCCCGCTTAAATCCTCCTAAATTAGTCCCACTAAACCAACAAAATTGTGACCAATCTTCAGAGTCGAGGGCGCACTAATGATCAAGGTGATACTTGATGCCGATTTGCTAATAGATTACTTACTACTACAACTAGAAGAAGTAGAGAAGTTAGGGAATATTATTGAGAATAAACAATGTCAGTTTTTTATCACACAATCGGGGTTTGATAAAATTATTTCCTTAACAGAGAATATATATTCTCCAGAGACAGCTAGAAAATATACATCTGCCATAGAAAAAGATATCATAGTCTGTCCTATAAGCTATGAATTAAGTCAGCAAGCAAACTCACTCAATCTGATAGACTTTGAATCTGCTTTAGAGATTGCTTGTGCAACATCTATGAGTGTCAGTGCAGTCCTCACACGCAACCCTCAAAATTTTAATGGCACAAACTTTCCTATCTGGCTATTAGACAATTTCCCAACACGCTTACAGTTGGATAGATGTCTACATTTACCATTACAAGTTAATTTTTTAGAAAGTCAAAACTTACTGAATTTAGATACACCTTCGTTTCATCCTTTGGAGGCTGTAGGTATTATGGAATATAGAATTAGAAACTCAATAACTACAGTAATGGATTTTTTTGAAATTTTAAAAAAAGAAGGTTATCAAAATTTACATTATAAAGAATTGGTAGAAAAATATAACTATTCAGAGAGTAAAATTACTAATATACTCTTAGATTTGCAAGTTTTTAAAATGGTGATAGTTCAAAATGGCAAAGTCAGTATACTACAAAATTTAAAAAATTCAGAGAATATAGTTATAGCCAATTATTTGGCTAAATCTCTCAATCAACACATTGTAGTACAAAAAATTTATAAGCAACTCAAACCAAATGATGTTTTTAGTAGAGAATATTTGAAGAGTTTAATTAAGCAAGTATATCCTGAAGACAAGTATAAAAGTAAGCCCATTAAAAATTATCTACCACTACTATTTGAGATATATCCTGATTCAATTGCTACGAAGTCAGCAGGAGATTATGTTAGCAGAATGCTAGGGTGGTTATTATTTACGGGGATACTAGAAAAAAACAATAAAGAGACATTCACAATACCAATAAAGGCAAATGAAGGTAAACATAAAGGAAAGTTATTAGAAGAAAGTACAATTCCAACGGTAGAGTTAAATATGTCTATTTTACAATTAAGTCTATTTCAGATTTAAATTCAAAGTTCGACTATTAAATAAAATTCGATACTTTCGTGTGTTGAATTAAGCTACATTCTTGCGTTATTATTTGTGCCTCTACGCTTTCCACGAGGTCTGCGAGAAGTATGTCTCAACACTTTTATGTCAGCTTTGCTATAGATCCTCTTAAGTTGACGCTATCGCCTTTTTTGTCTGCATAAAACTTATCCCCTTACTTCACCTTGTAACCATAATTGTTTTACTGGAGCGAGATCGCCTTTCTTCTGTGCGCCTCTGTGTGAGATTTATCCTCTTGGTTGACCTTGTAACCACCTTTCCAAATCAGCAAGAGTAGAAAAATCCAATAAAGCATCACCTAAAGCTTCCAACTGTTCCACCGATAACCCTTGAATCTGGGACAGAACCGCATCAGGTATATTACCCACGCGCCGATTTAATTGTCGTAAAATGACCTTTCTTTCTCCTTCTTCCTTCGCTTCCCGAATAGCCCGTGGTTCTTCCCTATTCAGTCCCAACATCGCTTGAATCTCCTCTCGACTCAGGGTAGAAAACTTGTAGACGATAATCGTCGTCACTAAATCTATTATTGCTTGCTCTGATTGTTGCCGTGCTTGTTCGAGCAAAAACCGCGCCTCTTCCACTGCTTCCGTTTCAGAAATAATATTCGTCAGCAACATCAAACCCAACCCCAAAGGTTGTTGTCGTAAATCTCCCAACTCATCAAGATAAACCCGCCTGACTTGTCCACTCTCCAACAAAGCGCGGTGAATCATTACATTCGATGGTTCCAGACTGCGAGAAGGAAAAATTAGYACTCCAAACCAGTCATCGTAGCGAATAGAGTGGCGATAAAGAAACAAAAACAATTCGCTAAAGAAGCGGTGATATAAATCTTCGTCCTTCTGAAACTAGACTTCAGCAAAGAAAACAACTTTTGAAACTGCATTGGCTGGGGTAAAAACACTCCATCAATTCGGAAGGCTGTTTCTTTAACCTCAACCGATTCAAACTGGTACTTTGCTGCTTCTGGCGGTGGTTGATCTACCAACTCAAACAGCAAGCCTAGAAATTGTTTAAACAATTTGTAGAAGATGGAGTCACGCCGCATTGTCGTTGCTAATCAATTACCAGCCCTGATTGTAAAGCTTGAGACATTAATCTTAGCGTAGGCGTAGCCCACCGCAGGTATCGCAACTCCCCATGTCCGCGATAAAATTCTCGAAGCAATAGCGCACTCTAGACCAATGCAAATTAACTGGCAAACTGCCAAATCTTACGAAGATATCCTGTATCAAAAAACTGATGGTATTGCGAAAATTACCATCAACCGCCCCCACAAACGCAATGCTTTCCGTCCGAAAACTGTCTTTGAACTTTACGATGCTTTCTGTGATGCTCGTGAAGATACTACTATTGGTGTTGTCCTATTTACTGGTTATGGCCCACACACTGATGGGAAATATGCCTTCTGTGCTGGTGGCGACCAAAGTGTGCGCGGACATGCTGGTTATGTGGATGATACTGGCATACCCCGGTTAAATGTGCTGGATTTACAACGCTTGATTCGTTCCATGCCGAAAGTAGTGATTGCTTTGGTAGCTGGATATGCGATCGGTGGTGGACATGTCCTACACTTGATTTGCGACCTTACCATCGCCGCTGATAACGCCATTTTCGGACAGACTGGGCCGAAAGTCGGCAGTTTTGATGGTGGTTTTGGTGCCAGCTATCTTGCCCGCATCGTGGGACAAAAAAAAGCCCGGGAAATTTGGTTTCTCTGCCGTCAATATAATGCACAACAAGCCCTAGAAATGGGCTTAATTAATTGCATCGTCCCAGTCGAACAAGTAGAAGCTGAAGGTATGCAGTGGGCGCAAGAAATTTTAGAAAAAAGYCCGATCGCWATTCGCTGTCTSAAAGCWGCATTYAACGCTGAYTGTGAYGGWCAAGCKGGTTTRCAAGAACTCGCTGGCAATGCCACCTTACTGTATTACATGACAGAAGAAGGGTCAGAAGGCAAAAAAGCGTTTCTCGAAAAACGTCCACCAGATTTTCGCTCTTTTCCTTGGCTACCTTAAATTGCAAAAATCGCACCTTCCCAAAGGGTGCGATTTTTGTAGATGTCAAAATTTACAGCACTAAAAATCTTAAAAACAAATATTATTTTAAGCAGACTAGGAACTCAGTTGAGTGATAATGAGTGACTAAATAAGTACAGTTTTAGTCTTAGCCTCTTAGGAAGTAGAAACAGTTGTTTCCTGTACAAGAACAAGAGTAGCATTATCTAAATCTGAAGCTAGAGACTGAGAAGAAGCTAAAACTGGTTTTACATCTGCCAAACCCCAAGCATCTTCCAAAGTTTCCCAAGAAGGTGCAAAAGGTGGAAGTGCTAAAGAGCAAGCCTTCCAGCTTGCTTGAACTGGCGCTCCCAATTGCTGACACGTTCCGCCACGACGACCCTCTGGCTGGTAATGACGGCAATATCTACAGGCAGATGCTAAAAATTTAATGGGTTTCATTTGGGTTCATCTTTAGTGCCGTTTCAGGCTAAGTTTCATTCTTATATTTTGCTTCTATATATAAAGAGAGATAAGAGGCAAAAAATCATTATTTACTCTAGGTTTCAGCGATCCCAATGAAAAAATAAATTTTAGAATATTTTTATATTGTTGTTATATTTTTAAATCTTTCCTGGATTGCCCACCCATAGCTTTTAGCTAAAAATTATTAGGGATCAAGAGTAAAAATAAAGTTTTTAATTTATCTAGGCTTTTAACTTCCTCCTTAAGGATAGCCGAAAGCAGAGATTTTAAGATAAATAGTGTGCATTGATATCGCACCCCGGATATTTTACTGCTAAAATATCTACTTTTTATTCATCAAAATTATTGTATGCGGTTGCACTAAGTTACTTAAGGATATTTGTTCGTTTTCCATAAACAAATTTAGTTGCTGTGTTTGTGATGGTAGAGATAAATTTAATTTCTCTAGTGCAGCGGGCGCAAAAATAAACAGACTATACCCTGCGGTCAGCCACTTCGGGTCTACAAAATGGCGCAAAAGCCAAAAATACAATTCTTTTGACACTTCGATGCGGAGTGTGAGGGATTTCCAGAGAAGAAATTATCCCTCTTGTGGGGTGGGCAGGAAAGCCTGCCCTGAATATAGGACGGGTGAGGACACCCATCCACAAGAAAATTTGGGATATTTTTTGATCGGTGAAGATGGACTAACTTCAAAATTGCTTAGCAGCACATATAGAGCAGACACTCCAACGCTGGAGTTCACCGGGTGGGGTGGGGCATTGACATTGAGGACAAAGAGGTAGACCATTCGATCGCGCTTGCACAATCTTAGCCCAATGCCCAAAAGCGGCATTCGCATTTTGGATACTGGGTGTAGTATCAGGGCGGCTAATGCGATCACTAACATAACTGGGATGCTCATCAGCCGAAATTGTTTGTTGCTGTTTTGGCTCCACAGATGGATGCTGCCAACTAGCAGTTGAGAAGCGAATATCAACTAAAGGTGTTGGCAGCTTTTTATTCAACTTTAAAAGCAGAGACGAGCGACCAAAAGTCAGGTTTTGCGCCCAAGCTGCACTCGAAGTTGCTACCCACAAAACATCACGCTGAATCGACAATGGTCGAGTCTGTGCCGCAACCACAGAGCCAACAACCTCTGTCCAACACTTGAGCAAGCGTTGAAATGGTTGCTCCTGCCATTTAGCCTGCTTTTCTAGAACGTCCAAAATATCATTAACTGATTTCAACGACATTATTAAAAGGTGGGGAGATGAGGGAGATGAGGAGATGAGGAAGGTGGGGCCCCCTCTGGGGATAAGGGGAGATGGGAGATATGAGCAAGAAAATAATTCCTAACTCAACAGTCAATAGTCAACAATTGCACTCCCCACTTTCTAAGTAATTTTCGCTAATATTGGCACAAATATGTTTAAAGTTAATTCCAGCAATCTACGTTTGAGGTGTAGAGGTAATGACTCAAAACCCCCTGAATGATTCCGGTACTCAATCGTCTAAAATACCTGGGTTGAAACCAGCACTAGCAGCAGCACTGGCAAGTTTAGAGGTGCCATTAGATCAAGAGTTAGCTCGATACCGACGCACGCGAACTGGTTCGGTGTCCCCTAACCAGCTACGTGTTGGCAGTTACATTAACACTCAACCTCAGCAGTTCACTGCCGTTTCTACAGCATCGGGTACAACTGTACCATCAGGAGCAGAAATTAAAACTAATGTACCACCACCTCCCCCTGTGTCTGTATCAGTGAATCCTCACGTAACTCCAGCAGTAACCGTGGTCAAAATTGACGAACGACCGGTGTCTGTAGCGGTGAATTCTGAGGGTAACTCGGAATCAGTAAC
This sequence comes from Nostoc sp. PA-18-2419, assembly GCF_005869855.1. Classification (GTDB taxonomy): domain Bacteria; phylum Cyanobacteriota; class Cyanobacteriia; order Cyanobacteriales; family Nostocaceae; genus Nostoc. The sequence goes on from NZ_SZNH01000001.1 coordinate 352,319, forward strand.
GGTAAACATTGAGGATTTAAGTAATACTAGTAACGTTTTGTCTGATTTGGATGCTGCTAAAAAACAAACTCAACTTCCACCACCGCCCCCTAACTTTAGTAGCAGCATCGTGCCAGCAGTCGTCAAAGATACTAAAGGCGAAAATCTCGTGCAGCCGGATGATACCATTAAGCAGCCAGATGACTATTTGGAATCTAGTGAAGCACTGCTGCGAAGTCTGACAGAAGAACAACCACAAACTAAAAAACCAAGTAATTATAGTGACAGTTTGCTATCACCTTTGGGTATTGGCTCGATGTTGCTGCTATTACTGGCAAGTCTTACCTTGGGTTATGTAGTTTTTAATCCTAAAAGCTTGGCACAGTGGAATTTAAGCAACTTGTTTAATAGTAACTCGCCTGCTGCACCAGAAAATACTCAGGAAGTTGCAACTAATGTCCAATCTCAGATCCAGCCACCAAGTACATCTATACCCAAATATCCCAATCTGGCTAATGAAGAGTTTCCTGAGGTGAGAAACCCCAACGATTTAGTTGGCTTAAAACCCAAAGTCCAACCAACACCTCCAGTAGTAACGAATCCAGTTATTCCCCAAAACCCGGCAAATCCTCCAGCTACATTGCCTGACCCCATCACACCCCTAACACCAACAAATCCCGTAGCTCTAGCGCCTGTACCGACGGCAAAGCCCTTACCTGATGTGAATTTGTCCCCGACTCAAAAGCCAAAAACCTCACCTCAGCCAAATGCACAAATCAAACCATCTACAGATGGGCTATATCACATAGTGATAGACAATCAAGGCGCTGCTTTAGCTTCAGCAAAGCAAGTAGTTCCCGATGCATATTTATCAGATAACAAACAATTGATTTTTCTGGGTGCTTTTAAGACTAAAGAGCAAGTACAAAAACAGATGCAATTACTACAGACAAGAGGAATTAAAGCACGAGTTCAACAGCCATGAGTCGCAAAAATCTACGATACCATGAGATCACAGTGCTGAGTTATAAGTACTGTTAGCTTTCTTGGGGGTGTTGAGCCAGTGCTGAGTTAAGAGTGTTGAGTGAGGATTTGATGAGTAGTAAAGATAAAATCTTGCTTGTTTACGACCTTATTGTGACTTTTTATATTTAAAGAGGCTACTAGGGTACTCAACACGCAGCACGAGCGCGAGAAGTCACGACTGGGCGGCTTGCGCCGTAGACGCTGCATCGGCAAGTCGTCAGACATCTGAACTTCTCCTAAAGGGAGACGCAATCATGCGAACGGTGACTCAGTTTCATGAATGGAGAGCAGAGATGGAGTTAATCAAGCGTATCCTGCGGGTGATTCGCGCTAACCTCAATAGTTTAGTAAGCAGTACAGAAGATCCAGAAAAGATTCTGGAGCAAACTGTGATGGAGATGCAAGAAAATCTAGTGCGGTTAAGGCAGGGTGTAGCACAAGCGATCGCTACCCAAAAACGCACCGAACGACAAGCTGCTGCTGCCGAGTCCCAAGCCGAAGAATGGTATCGCCGCGCTCAGCTAGCATTGCGACAAGGCAATGAACCTTTAGCACGGGAAGCTTTAACTAAGCGCCAAGCTTATAAAGAAACCAGTACAGCCCTATTTAACCAGATAGAACAGCAAAATGAGATCGTAGCTAGGCTGAAAAAGGATATGCGATCGCTAGAGTTAAAAATTGCCGAAGCGAAAACTAAAAAAGATATGTATATTGCTCGCGCTCGTTCTGCTGAAGCCTCTTATCGCCTGCAAGAAATGCTCGATGGAGTTTCTACAACCAGCAGTTTGAATGCTTTTGAGCGGATGGAAGAAAAAGTTTTGCAGATAGAAGCTAAATCCGAGGCAATTGGTCAACTTAGTAGCGATCGGCTGGAAACACAATTTGCTTCCTTAGAATCTACTAATAATGTGGATGCCGAATTGGCAGCGATGAAGGTGCAGGTTTTAAATGAGGCAGAAAATACACAGCCCAACAATCGCCTCATGGAAGACAACCAGAATATAGGGCAGCCTCCCCAACAGCAGCTACCCAAAACACAGGACTCTTGAAGTTGGGTAAATTGCCGCAGCTTCGAGATATCTTAACAATTAATAGTTGTTGGAAGGTACTGATTCAAACTGGAAAGATTACATTGAAATAGGTAGCTATTAAAAAGTAAAAAAGCTAACTGTCCAACAAAGAGCGTAAACCAAAAGAAGGAAAAACAAAGTTATGGGATTATTCGATCGCATTAAACGAGTTGTTAGCGCTAACCTCAATGACTTAGTTAACAAAGCCGAAGACCCCGAAAAAATGCTAGAGCAAGCGATCCTGGAAATGCAGGAAGACTTGGTTCAACTACGTCAGGGAGTAGCCCAGGCGATCGCCGCTCAAAAACGCACTGATAAACAGTATACTGATGCTCAAAATGAAATCAATAAGTGGCAACGCAATGCTCAACTGGCGCTACAAAAAGGTGATGAAAACCTAGCACGACAAGCCTTAGAGCGTAAGAAAACTTATACTGACACCAGCGGAGCGCTCAAAACCAGCTTAGATCAACAAAGCACCCAAGTTGAAACGCTCAAGCGCAACTTAATCCAGTTAGAAAGCAAAATTTCTGAGGCTAAGACTAAGAAAGAAATGCTCAAAGCTCGGATTACCACTGCCAAAGCCCAAGAACAACTTCAAGGTATGGTGCGTGGGATGAATACCAGCAGTGCAATGGCTGCCTTCGAGCGGATGGAAGAAAAAGTCTTGATGCAAGAAGCCCGTGCCCAGTCAGCAGAAGAGTTGGCAGGTGCCGATTTAGAAAGCCAATTTGCCCGCTTAGAAGGTAGTAGCGATGTTGATGATGAATTGGCTGCTTTGAAAGCGCAAATGTTACCACCCGCCACTCCCCAAAGTCAACCCCAACTCCCACCCCAACAACAAACGGCTGCTCCTAAGTCTAACGAAGTGGTTGATGCCGAGTTGGATTCCCTACGCAAGCAATTGGATCAAATGTAAAATTGCCAAAAAACTTATTTGAGCCAGTCCCACGCCTGTTGGTTGTGGGATTTCACATTTTTAGTGGTCATTGGTCAAAAGAGAGTGTGGGGTGTAGGGTGTAGGAGATAATTGGTGGGGGCTTGAACCCATAGCAATCAAAGACCAGTAAATTGAAAATTCAGTGAGGGCTTGAAAAGAGCTGGCTTCTGGGTAGAGTGTACTAAAAAGCACGATTGTTTTTTAAACCTGCAACCCTGTTTTTTATCATTAGTCATTGGGAGTGCTGTTAGGGACTGATAAGTTGTTCGCTGTTAGCGTTTCCCCAGAGTAGCAACTGGCTCTTAACAGTAATTTATAACCTGACCAATTAAAAACAGTTTTTTATTGTCAGTTTATAGGCTATATTTTTATTTTTTGTGGCTATTAAATTGCTCAATCTAATTAAATGTGAAATATCATTTTGAGCGGAACAGAGTGTAGACGCGTTTGCCTTGGTCTCGTAGAGAAGCGGCTTCCCGTACCCCTACTCTTAAGCAAGTTACACGTAGCATCTCGTTGGCGCAGCCTCTCGTAGAGAAGAGAAGGGTAACGAAGTAATCACAAAGATTCTATCTTACGTTTTTCAAAATTAATCTAATTATTAGATAATTAAACATTAAATTTAGGAATATTTTAGCAGTTTGTAGCGAATACTACTGTACTCTAGATTATCATTAAAATTATAAGTTTTATAGCCAACTTTTCAAATCGGTATCTATAATTATTAGCAGATTAGAAATTTTTCTGAGTAATAATTTTTCAAAGATTTATTGTCAGCCTATAGTAGCTTACATAAGCTTATATTTAATTGCTATAGTTTTAACATTTTTCCAGATAACGTTCAAGTTTTTATATTAATTTATTGAGTGAATCATTGGGCTAGTACTGAAAGTAACTGTTTGTTTATAGTTTCCATGCTACTTCTAGATTAACCGCTTCACTGGAAGTGAAACTATAAAAATGAATCTCAACTCCCAGGCTTTTAACTCAACCCGTAAACCTAAAACTTTTAATAATGTAGAGTGTTTTATTGAAGGATGGTATTGGGTAATACCCTCTCGAAATCTGCGGGTAGGTGAAGTAAAACCTGTCACGATTTTGGGCAGAGAACTAGTTATTTATCGTGGTAAAGACACAAGAGTAGTGACTTTTGATGCCTACTGTCCGCACATGGGCGCTCACCTTGCTGAAGGCAAAGTTGAGGGGAATGCACTACGCTGTTTTTTCCATCACTGGAAGTTTGATAGTGAAGGGATGTGTATTGATATCCCATGTTTAGATACACCGCTTTCTTTGAAGTTACAATCTTGGCCGACTGCTGAAAAGTACGGGATGATTTGGGTTTGGACTGGAGAAATTCCCCAACAGCCTCTACCTTTTGTGCCAGAATTAGAACAAAAAGAATGTGATATTGCTATCCATTCCCACTTCTTAATGAATTGTCACCCTAATGTGGTGATGATTAATGCAATTGATGCTCAGCACTTGAACACAGTTCACAAATTGCCTGTAGAAGTTTTCTTTGAAAGACAGCAACTCAACGAAAATGCAATTATCTTTACCAACACTGCACCCGTCAAAGAAAATTCATTTTTCATCAAGCTAATCCGTCTTTTCTATAAAAAGACCATTACTTACAGCGTTTGCTATTGGTACGGTAGCATTGGCATTGTGACAGTTGGCCCCGATTGCCTTCATGTCCACATGATGTTTGCTACGCGCCTTCATGAAGGAGGAAAAGCTGAAGGTCAAATTTTGTTGATGGTTAAAAAACGTCAGGGAATTTTTGGTTGGTTATTCAATCGCGTTGTGTTGTGGCTGACTAAGATTGCAGGTCAATACTTTCTCATGGGTGATATCAAAGTTGTTCAAACTATTCAGTTTGATTTGAAAACTCCTATCAAGGCAGATCAGTCAATTATGCAGTTTATTAATTATGTTGAAAAACAACAGTCTCGAATGTGGGTGACTTGGGAAGAAACGCGATCGCGCGATACCGAAAGCAAGCTCAAGCGTGAAAGATGGCGAGATAGCATGAGTAATGACTGATATTAAAATTGGTGAATTTAAGAGTCAGGAGTGAAAAAAGCTTTATGTCTGGCTTTGGGCAAAGATGAGTTTTACTGCATTTAGTTGCAAATTGCTGTCATAACTCAATAAAAGTTAAAAGTTTTACTAAATTACTTTTAACTTTTAATTTATTTTTTACTGGGCTACGATATAAATAAAAAGAAGTGGCAAAGCCACTTCCTAATTCCCAGGTAGAACCTAAGTCATGAGTATAACGACTACAAAAATTTGAAATAGTATAAACAAACACCAATTAGCTGAATATCTATGTTTTCCTAATCTTCTTGGTTAGGAAATCTTGATTTATATCAAGTAAATAACTGCATATTTACTAAATTTTATAATTGCAATGCAGACTCAATTTTATTTAGTTCATTGCTAAGGTTTGCTAATTTTACCTGTTAATCAAGAAGCTGCTGTTTTTATTGGAACTTAGAGAATTTGAAAGCTTTTAATCACCAGAAATATTAGTATTGACTAGTTTTAGCTATTTTATTTGTGTGGAAGTTGGGCTAACGGAAGGCTCTGGATTTTTTGTAACTTTTTGTCCAGATATAAGATTACGTAATTGGGATGTCACTTGGAAGAGTGAGGGCGACTTGACAAAACAGTTAAGGTCTTGCACTGAGCCGTTGAAGGACTCCAAATCAGCTCTACCACTAACACCAGTTACACCAGATATATCACCTTCATATTCATGGAATAGATATTTCCCTTGCCAAGGACTAGGAATTGTTGGTTGCCGAGTTCCGTAGTGTGCAATCCATAACGGATAACTAGCAAAATCAGAAGGATTACCAAGCTCTTGCCAGAAGCTGGAGTAAGTATAAATAATTGGTTTGATTGTCTTTCCGGTCTGTTGTTTTAACGCTTTTTCTACCACTGCTAGCCATTGCTTCGCTGCATTGATGACGGCTTGGCTATTTACCTTATCAGTTATTTCAATATCTAAAACTGGTGGTAAATCTCCAGGTTCAAATTTGCCAACAGTTTTTAAAAATTCTTTTGCTTGCAAAACAGCGTCAGATTTTGGATGAAAGAAATGAGAAGCACCCCGAATCATACCAACAGCTTTCAGAGTGCGCCAGTGATGATCAAAAGCAGAGTCTTTAATGCTAACACCTTCTGTAGCTTTCAAAAAAGCGAAGGTTTTACCAGAGTTTTTCACGGCTGTCCAATCTACTCTGCCGTCTTGATCGTAAACACCAATACCAAGCGCTTTGTCATTGCCTTGTGGGTCCATGAAAGACTGCATACACATTGGAATTGCTTTTGCTGGCTCGTAAAGATACCAAAAACTGACATTCACCAGTGCTAAAGCCACTCCAGAAAAAATTAAAGACTTAGAAAATCTATTTTTTGGCAATAGAGGCTCTAAAATCTCTTGATTGCTAGAAGCAAAGCTCCTCATCTTACGAGCATCAACCAATAGTGGCTCAAATTCTGCTAGTGGCTCTGCTAAGGTTTCTACCAATGATGCTAAGCGAATTAAATCCGCTCTATCGGTCTGATAAGCTTTTTTGAGAGTAGCTGTGAGTTCACGAGCTGCCTCACTGGGTTTAGTATATGCGATCGCCGTCCAATATTGGGCTTGAGCAAAGTCGCGCACATCGGGATCGTCACTTTGAAGTTGCTGTTGTACATAATCCACTAAAAAGTTTGACAGTTCATGAATTCGCTGTTGACCAAACTTTTCATCTTCCTGTAATCGCTTTAACAGCAGATTTCTGATGGACAAATCCATTTCGTAGAGTTCATGTCCAACTTCATCACAAAGGCTAGAAAGCAACAGATCCGCTACCGCTATCCAGGGGATATCTAACACTTCGGCGTGAATATCGCGTTGAAAATTAGCCCATATACGATATAAAAGATTGGGTGTGAGCGCTAAGGGAAAAGCAGCATGATATGCCAAATACAGATGCGCTTTTGTGAATCGTTTACTAAAAGACTCTATACGTCGGTTAGCAACTTGAGGACTAATTTTGCTCATTTTCTCTGCCCCTGAAAGTTCGTAGTACGTCCACGCAGCACATTTACAGCATCCTGTAAACCCCGACGATTGACTTCAAACATTGGGACAAGGTGGGCAATTTCTCCAGATGTTGTCCCAAGCCAGCGCTTTTTTGGCATGGGATTGAGCCAAGCAATGTAACGCACCTTTTGCTTCAACTGGGCAAGAAATTTTTTGGTTAATTCGTAACGTTCCTCGCTATAGCCACCACGGGCAGCGCCAGCATCACTATAAATTAATACAGCCGTTCGGTTAGAGCAACTGTGAGTGATGATATCACTGACTAACTCTGCTTCTTGATAATTGCGATCACGATAGAGATATTCAGTGGGGCAATTGTGAAAATAGTAAATTCCAGATCTGCCCAAACGACCCCCGCGCCAAGAAGTTCTTGCCAAACGATACGACATTTCGTGAAAAGGCACCATTGAACCATCCTGGTCAATTAGTAACAGTAGTTCTGCTCGGTTCACTCGACGCGGTAGCAAAACAGGTTCGAGCAATATACCTTGATGTCCAATCTGTTTGACCGTTGTTTCTACATCCAACTCTGTGCGTTGTCCCTCACGTACTGGACGGCGCAAGTATCTCCAAATTTGCTTCATTTGCCGTTCGGTTACAGGAAGATACTCAGTGCTCAGGATGAAACGATTGTAAAGAATTTCCTCACTTGTGCTGGTAGCTTGTAGCACTACTTGAGCTACTTGTACCTCATCTTTTATTGTTTGTGTCAATTTTGTAGGAATAGCAGAAGCAACCGAACTGGGAGTTAGTTTGGCAAGGGAGGCACTCCGATTAATACGTTGTTCAAACCTCCGCTGAGATATCCACCTAAAAAATATGTATCCAGATCCACCACTCAAGTTTATAGCTAATAGCAAGCTCCAAAAAATTAAATCTGGCTGGTTTGTGTCTTTTGGTATTGCGGTTGGCTGTGTTCTTGGTATTGAGGTTGGGTGTGATGTTGGCGCTGCGGCTGGCTGTGGTGTTGCGGTTGGCTGTAGTGTTGACTGTGCAGTTGGTTGTGGTGCCTGAGTTCGCTGTTTTAAAGTTAATCCAACACCCAAGATAATTCCTATTCCGACAAACCCCAGAATCAAGTAGCGAGTAATTAGAGAGAATTGATGCTGCCCAGAATATCTAACAACTTTTTCTGATGTCGGCAAGATACTATTAATACTTATCAATTGTTCAAAGTGATGTTCAAATAATCGCAACTCCTCAGCCGATTTAACCCACAAAGTCCGACACAGACGCTTCAAAGCAGCTTGGTCATTAATCCCAAAACCAGCTTGCATAGCTTGCAATACTAACTGATACTCCTCTATGCCAAGTGGCAGGCCAGCTTCACGAAGTTTAGTAAAAAGTTCCAGTAGAGGCAAATCATTGACTTCCACGGCTCTGTCTCAAATAACGGATATGGTCATCCCAACTTTTGAGCAACACACCACCATAAGGGATCTTACCATCCAGTTTTGCCAGAGCCTGATCTTGAGGAAAACGACGCAGAACGCGAAACCAGTCAATTAATTCACTGGTACTGACTTTTTTGCCACCATCTCCTTTATCTTTTCGCATTTCCTCCCGCAGTAGTAGGAACCGAACTATGGCTTTATCCACCAAAGCTTGGGGTGAAGCAGGAAATAGAACGTTAATAATCTGTATCAACCGCTCATGACTAGGAAATTCAACATAGTGAAACAAGCACCTTCGCAAAAAAGCGTCAGGCAAATCTTTCTCATCATTGCTGGTGATTAAAACAATTGGTGCTACCTTTGCTTGTATTTTCTGACCTGTTTCCTCGACAATAAACCGTCGCTCATCTAATTCCAGCAGCAGGTCGTTAGGAAAGTCAATGTCAGCTTTATCAATTTCATCAATCAGTACGACAGTGCGGTTTTCTTGTTGAAATGCCCGTCCTAGTGGCCCCCAGCGTACATAGGTAGTTGGGTCATCAATTCGCTGGATTTGTTCTGCTGTTAAGCGAGTGGAAGCAGCTAGCTGGGCATCGCGCAGACGTCCAACGGCATCGTAGTTATACAACCCATCCTTTGCCCGACTAGTGGATTTAATATACCAAGCTTCCAAGTTCAAACCTAGCTCGTAGGCAACTACACTTGCAAGTTGAGTCTTACCGCATCCCGGTTCACCTTTAAGCAGTAAGGGACGTTCTAAGTAAATTGCTAAGTTGACTGCTTCTATCAGTTCAGGATTAGGCAAATAGGGAGATAACAGCTGTCCGTTCGTCCCCCTTTCTCCTAGCTGGGGCTGCACTTTACCTGTATATTCCAAGAGTTTTCCACCTACAGCCTTAACCATTTTTCCTCTTCGTCATACCAATTACAGCCAGACATGTGACAAATTTCGCCTAGTGCGGGCTCTGGAATGCCATTATCACTGTTTTTCAGTATTGTTTGTACTGTTTCATCTAACCGATCTATTAGTTTAGTTGGCAATTCGTCCGCTGCATACTCTAGCCAGTTAGTCAGTTCATCGTCAGAAAATTGGTTAATCTCAGGCAGTTTTACAGGGTTATCTGGCTTCCAGGTAGGGTCGAGCTTTTCTACAAAAGGAATATTCCAACTACCTACGCAGCCATCATAATCTACCAGGAACATTAATAATTTGAATTGACTCGCTTGCAGGCTAGCCGTCTTAACTTTAGTCGCTAATACTAACCAAAAATCTTGGATCAGCTCGCGTAAAAAAGTTTCCGAAAGGCAATCTACATCGTACAAAATTAATACCACATTTTGAGTTCGCCACCATTGATAAACTCGTTCAGCAATTTCAGGAATTGAGCTTTGCCTCTCCAGACCGACTCTGGCAGCAAGTTCGCGCCACAAAGCAGCACTGTCGCTCCTGCGAGCAATGCGACTGAGTTCAATTCGCACAATCTTTCCGGTGATGATATTGCGAACATTTTGTACCACTAACCGATTCAACAACCAGCGTTGACCATAGTAAAGCGAACCATAGATTAGAAAGGCTGCTACGGATTGAGTCTCAATAAATTTCCGAAATGCTCGTGTTTGCTCTCGATAGCCCAATTTCAACAAAGCACGATAGACTTTTTCACTAGAGAAAGCTCGTTCTAGATCGTCAAGCTGCTGAACTAATTCGTTCAATTCAGCTTCAGTTTGTTCAATTTGCTTTTCTAATTGGAAGCGAATGAGAGTATCTGCTGCGATCGCAAAATCACGCCGTAGTCTACTTTGCTTCTCTATCAGTAAGTCATACTGCTGTTGTAATGCTTGGCATTTCGGCTCTAAGTACTGCTCAGCGGACATTGAATTACTTTTTTAATGAATAATTTTTACTCAATAGGAGTATCCAGAATGTCGATATAGCAATCTGAGCGATCGCCTTCTCTTTCAACTGAAACATCATTCTGACGCTAAATGTAACTTATGTAGTTTATTCTAAAAGTAATTTACCACTTCCAGACCTAGTATAAAAACTAGTCTAGACAGTCAGCCTTTGCCTCAGCCAACAAATTAGATGTTGAGCAGCCGATTATTCCTGACTTGGATTCAATACAACAATAATTTCTGCTAGCTTAATTCCCAAAGGTTTCCAGTGGGGATTGCTAGAAGAAAAAGTACTATCTCCTGATACTGCTTGGTAATGATTGGGATATTTTTCGTAAGCATTAGCAGCAGCGTCTACTCGTAAAATAAGTTTGCCTTGATAGCGGGATAATTTACTACTATCCAACAAAATTGTACCGCCGTAATCCCACGCCAATCCATAGAGTTTAAAATTACCTAATTTCTGGCGTAACTCGCTTAAAGGAGTTCCTACACTGATACCTTCACGGGTTTTCCAAGCTGAACCCAAGTTACGCACATCTAGAGGTTTGGTACGAGTATTATCACTCCAGACTACCAACAGCGATCGCCCTCGGTCTAACTTCAATTGAGTAGCGGCAAAACTACCGATTCCTTCAGCGCCGGAAATGGTTTGATCCACAAGACGAGACGCGCCAAACAGCTTAACTAAATCTTGTTTGGTGGTTGTGCGTGTTATGGGCCCGACTCTTTGGCCAGGAACAATCAAGGTGTCTGTTAATGGTTGCGATTTAGCGATAGTAACCGAACGCTCAATTTTCTGGGGGAGTGCAACTGCTTGTTTTGCAGAGTAAGTTAGCAGCAAAACTAACGCAGTCGTGGCAATACTTTTAATATATGATTTCACAGTGTACCTCGAAGAAATAAGATTGGGAATGGTTGCTTCAATTATTATTTTTCAGTTTTAACAACTACAATTTCCCAACCAAGGATTCCCGATTTTATCAAAACTTTATTTGATTGCTCTAGTTGCGTTTAAAATTGCCAGCATTGCTACCCCGACATCTGCAAATACAGCTTCCCACATTGTCGCTATCCCAAAAATACCCAATCCAATAAATACAGCTTTAATTGCTAAAGCAAACCCAATATTTTGCCAAACAATTGTCCGGGTTTTTCTGGCAATTTCAATTGCTTCTGCTACTTTTGACGGTGCATCTGTCATGATGACAATATCAGCAGTTTCTATAGCTGCATCTGAACCCAAGCCGCCCATTGCCATGCCAACATCTGCTCTAGCAATTACTGGCGCATCATTAATGCCATCGCCAATAAAAGCTACTTTACTATGTTTGTCGGCGGTGCTGAGGAATTTCTCAATAGCATTAACTTTTTCTTCAGGTAATAACTCTGCTTCGTAAATATCTATGCCAATTTCTTGAGCAATTTGAGAAGCGATCGCTTGATTATCTCCTGTCAACATTACTGTTTTCTCTATACCCATTTTTTTGAGTGTTTGAATTGCCTGTTTCGCATCTTCTTTAACTTCATCAGCAATTACTATATATCCACCGTAAATATCATCTACTGCTAAATGAATAACTGTTCCTTCTATAAGGCAATTCTCATGAGCAATGTTTTCTTTATGTAACAGGCGATCGCTTCCTGCTATGACTACCCTATTTTCAACTTTAGCTCTAATTMCATAACCTGCTATCTCTTCATAATCTTTCACGTCAAATGCATCGATTTTCTCGCCGTAAGCATTGCGGATAGATTGGGCAATGGGATGATTTGAATGTGATTCTACCTTAGCAGCTAATTCCAGTAACTTTTGTTTAGTAAAGCCATTTGCTGGTACTATATTTACTACTTGAAATACTCCTTTAGTTAACGTTCCTGTTTTATCAAAAACAACTGTTTTGACTGCATTAAGACTATCTAAAAAGGTAGAGCCTTTCACCAAAATTCCACGTTTAGCTGCACCACCTACACCTCCAAAGTAACCTAATGGAATACTAATAACCAGCCCACATGGGCAGGAAATAACTAATAAAATCAGGGCGCGATAAATCCATTCTGAAGAAGTTGCACCAGAAATGAATAAAGGAGGTAACAAAGCAACTGCTAAAGATGTAAAAACTACTATTGGCGTGTAATATCGAGCAAACTTAGTAATAAATTTTTCTGTTTCTGCTTTTTTGCTTTTGGCATTTTGCACCAAATCTAAAATCTTAGCAATGGAAGATTCATTAAAAAGTTTCGTGACTTTAATCCTGAGAACACCTATTTTATTAATTGTCCCAGCTAAAACTATTTCTCCTAGCTTCACCGTTCGCGGTACAGATTCTCCAGTCAATGCTGATGTATCAACTTGGGAATCTCCTTCGATAATTTCACCATCTAAGGGAATCTTTTCTCCAGGTTTAACAACAATAATATCTCCAATATTTACTGTTTCTGGCGATACTTTTTCTAGTCCTTTTTCTGTCTGGATATTTGCATAGTCTGGGCGTACTTCTAATAAAGCTTTGATAGAATTACGGGAACGATTGACGGCAATATCTTGGAACAATTCCCCAATTTTGTAAAATAGCATCACTCCAATAGCTTCGGGTAATTTATGAATTGCGATCGCTCCGAGTGTCGCTACTGTCATTAAAAAGGTTTCATCAAATATTCTGCCTCTAAGTATATTCCGTCCAGCAGTTTTTAAAACACTCCATCCACTTAATAAATAAGCAGGAATGAAAACTAAATATTCACCTATTGAGTAGAGTGTATTATGTAACTTTTCTTCAAAAATTATACCAAGTGCATACAAACTTAAAATTACTACTAAAGGAAATAACTCTTTTTTGAGATTGAATTCTTCACTATGGTTATGATTGTGGTCATGGTTATGATTCTCATCATGATCATGGTTATGATTCTCGTGATGATCGTGTTCACAGTGGCCACAACCTGAAGATTCTGAATATAGTTTTGGCTTCATTTTTATTGAGACTAGTAAGTTATTTGATATAGAGCCTATATTTTAATATAATTAAAAAAATAAGTTTTTACAACTTAGTTTTTAAGAACGATAATCTATATCAATGAGTAAGAATTATCTAAAAGTTTAGAAAGTATCAGGTGTATAATTTAAGATAATTTTTCATTAAAAATATAAATTTTGGCATCTAATACACCTCATTTAAATTTTACTTGCCTATCTTAGTTATTTGAAAATTTCAAAAACTTAGAAGTTTAAAATATCTAATGATTCTTCTATTTCTAGATCTAATATTCTTTGTCTTGTATCTTTCAGAGCTTCTAGTTTACCTTCTTTGCGATAAATATCTGCTGCTTTTTGAAAATCTTCAATTGCTCTCTGTTTGTTTAACATTTCTAAATAAATATTGCCACGATTATAATAAGCATCTCCATAATTAGGATTAATCTGGATTGCCTGAGTATAATCTTCAATTGCTCCCTCTAAATCCCCTAAGTCAGAACGAGCATTACTACGGTTATAATAAGCATCTGCATAATTATGATTAATCTGGATTGCCTGGGTATAATCTTCAATTGCTCCTTGAAAATCTCCTAGATCAGAACGAGCATTACCGCGATTTTTATAAGCTACTGCGTCTTGAGGATTAATTTTAATTGCTTGGGAAACTCCCGGTGGAGTTCCTAATAAATAACGAGTAATACCACGATTTTTATAGGCATCAGCATAATCAGGATTAATTTTAATTGCTTGGGTATAATCTTCAATTGCTCCTTGGTTATCTCCTATATGTAAACGAGCTTCAGCCCGATTTTTATAAGCTACAGCAAGGTCAGGATTAATTCTAATAGCTTGGCTATAATCATTAATCGCTTCTTCTAATCGTCCTAGCTGATATAAAGCTAAACCTCGTTTATTATAAGATTTAGCATCATGAATATTTATCTGGATTGCTTGAGAATAATCTGCGATCGCTGCTTCGTAATCACCTATTTGATAGTAAGCTAAACCTCGTTTATAATACAAGTCAGCATCACTATGGCTAACTATCAAAGCTTGATTATAGCTAGCTATAGCATTTGCATATTCTCCTTTTTCAAAATATTCATCACCTAATTTTATAGAAACTAAATTTAAATCTTCTTCACGAGAATCTAAAAAAAATTCTACATTAGGTTTAAAATAAGATTTTAGAAAATGATTATTAATCGACTGCGGTAAAGTTTCTTTTGAGATAAATTTAGAAATTGGTGGCTGTTGCAAAGAAGAATTATGATTTACTGAAGATTGTAATTGTTCTAAGTAGCAAAATAAGCCACCACCATAAAGTAATTGGTCTATCCCAAATGAAATTTTACCAGTTTTTAATTTAATCATTCGGGTTGGGAGAAAGCCAGCTAAAAAAAGGTGATACTCGGATTGTGCCTCGCTGACATCCTCTTGAATTAAAATACAAACTACAACTGCATTTTTTTCAACTTCTTCAGAACTAATTGACCATCTAACTCTATTAAGACTACCATGACGAGATTTAACTTCGATACCAATAGATGGGTTAGAAGTCAAAGTAAAATCTATTTTTCCATCACCGCCGAATCGCTGTTCATAATCGACTTCGGTAATAAAATCAGCTAAACGTTCCTTGACAACTTCCTCGCCAAGTTTTCCCTTAAGATAGTTGATGAAAACATCACGAACTGGCAAAACCCGTTTATATTTCTCAGCCATTTGCCAGCAAAATTCTCGTAGTGCCTTTAACCTCTCTCCAGAAATTATAGTTAATTCACTATATTGACCTTCTGTTTCACAATGAAGCAGACAACCAGATGTTAACCTTTTGATAAAATCAGACTGTAGCGATCGCAGTAGGGTAATCCAGTCCATTTTGATTGCTGCGAATCTTTTGATAAGATTATTCTATTAAAATATTCATTCCGCGTAAACCTTTTAATTTACTTGGGTGATATTCGCAAAAATTGCTTAATTTTATATAGTAAATCTTAATTTAACTTAACCCAATCCTTTCTCCCGTAATACTGCATCTACTCAAACTGCATTTTCTTATAACAATTGTAATGCTGGTTTTTGACTGTAATCTATTACTAAATCATAACTGGCGGGGTCATCAATCCTAGTTAAGAAAGTCTGCAAATCTACCGAAGGTTGATTATCACCAGTTAGCAATGGCAAGAGAAACCATGTACTCCTTGCCAGATGCAGGATATTCTAAATGCGGGTTCATTCCTGGAAATGGTGAGAGCATAAACAATTTTAAATTCAAAATTATCGCATTCTAGAGATAACAATTATTCTAGAACGCCTGATTAAAATTATTACTTACACCTTATTACTTACACCTTATCTTTTCGTGGTAAATGAGTATATACTTTAAAAACCTAAAAATTTGACACTAGCTGTATAGCCAACTCTACTTCTGAATTCTGACTTTTGAATTCTGACGAACAACTAGTAAGGGCTGCACCACATTGATTTGAAAAACAGTCCCGAATACTCAACAGCAGTTATTCAGCTAACTGCTGTGATGAATATTATACTATTTCATATCGTAGCCAAACAAATTTGGGTCAACTTCTCCTAACTGCAACTCTGCTAAACCATACTCCGCCCATCGTCTATCTACCATCGCTGCCACATCTGGATCTGATTCTAAAGTCGCACCCCATTCATGGTTTGTTTCCGGTGGAATTTTTGTAGTCGCATCAATTCCCATGCGCCCACCTAAGCCTATTTTTTCGCTAGCAAAATCCAACGTATCAAAGGGTGTATTTGGCAAAATAAACACATCTCGCACAGGGTCAACTTTAGAACTAATCGCCCATACAACTTGACGCGGATCGCGAATATTTATGTCTTTGTCTACCACAATCACAAATTTGGTGTAAGTAAATTGTGGTAAAGCACTCCAAAATGCTAAAGCCGCCCGTCTTGCTTGTCCTGGATATGCTTTATCAATGGAAATAATCGCCGCTTTGTAACTCAAAGCTTCCATTGGTAGGAAAAAATCGACGATTTCGGAAACTTGTTGCCGCAGAATAGGTGTATAGATGCGATTAAGTGCGATCGCCATCATCGCTTCTTCTTTGGGTGGACGACCGCTAAATGTTGTTAAGTAAATTGGATCTTTGCGGTGTGTCATACACTGGAAGCGAATCAATGGCGAATCCTCTACACCGCCGTAATAACCCATGTGGTCGCCAAAAGGCCCATCTGGTAAAACTTCTCCTGGTGTAATCGTTCCTTCCAAAACAAATTCTGAATCTGCGGGAACTTCCAAATCTACAGTTTTACACTTCGCCAACTGCACACCCGAACCGCCATAAAGTCCAGCAAACAGCCATTCTGATAAATCTACAGGAATGGGTGTAGCTGCTGCCATGATAATTAAAGGATCTACACCAAGTGCGATCGCTACTTCTAATTTCTTCCCACGTTCAGCAGCTTTTCGCAAATGCCTTGCACCACCCCGCACCGATAACCAGTGAACCGTCATCGTATTTTGAGATTGTAGTTGCAAACGATACACCCCAACATTCGGCGTACCAGTCTCACAATCCTTGGTAATTACCAGTCCCAGCGTGATAATCTTGCCAGCATCACCAATATAAGGACGTATCAAAGGCAACTTTTTTAAATCTAAATCATCACCTTGAATCACAACTTGCTGACAAGCGGGGAAAAAGTCTCGTCCCGGTTTCGCCTTCACTACGTCAAACAGTACCTTAGCAAAATCTACCGCCTGAGAAATCTTCTTCGGTGGTTTTGGTTGTTGCAGCATACTCAACTTTTTACCCAGAGTTTCCAACTCCTTTGGATGCTGCATATTCATCGCCCAGCAAATTCTTTCCACAGTTCCCATCAAATTCACCGCTACCGGGAAAGAAGCACCTTTGACGTTTTCAAACAACAACCCTGGCCCACCTTGCTGTAGCATCCGGTTAGAAATTTCAGCAATTTCTAAATCTGGGTCAACTAAAGCAGAAATCCGCTGTAATTGCCCTCTCTCTTCTAGAATTTTGATAAATCCCCGTAAGTCTCTAGCCATAGTTCTTGTAAAGCTGATTATTTAAGAAGTGTGAAGCGCTTTCTTATATTATTAGTCATTGGCTACTTCTCGCATTTACCCACACCCCCTCATCCGCTTCCTATTCTTGATTTATTTAGGCTTAACTGGAAATTAACCTATTGCTTAATCTTTCTTAACTTAATTTTACAAACATTTTAGTTATCCTAACTGGGGATACGCATTATTTTTGAGAAATAAGCGCTAACCGAATCAAACATGGCCAGAATAAACTATACCTTCCTAGCAGGCGGTTTTATTGTGTGACCCTTGCTAGGTTTATTTCTTATAAGGTTCAGTGATGCTTGGCTTTTGGGTTTTTGCGAATCTTGATGAGTTTGTTTTGGTATAGCCCAACTCAGACAGTGCCAGATAATCCTATTTCAAAAATATTTGTAATAGATATATATAGATTGTTATCAACGTACAAGTAATTTATAAGTGGCACCTATTTTATTAAAGTACGTTAACTTTACCAGTGTCAATATCATAATAAGCACCAACAATTTTTAGTTTACCAGCACGTAGTAATCTACTTAAAATTATTGAGCTTTCTTGCAATTTTTCAGCCTGATATTTAACATTAGCGATAACCGCATCATCAAGAGTATCAGTAGTTGTTAATTTGATATTTGCTAAAGCAGGTTTGATGCTTTCAATAACAAGACCAATTCTACCAGGAAGTGGTTCATTGTTGATTGCTTCTGTGACTGCACCGCATCTTTTATGACCTAAAACTACAATTAATTGCGAACCTAATACAGCTGTAGAATATTCTAGACTACCTATAGCCATGTCACTAACAACATTACCAGCCACTCGTACAACAAATAAGTCTCCAAGTCCTTGGTCAAAGACAATTTCCGCAGGTACTCTAGAATCTGCACAGCCTAATATTGCTGCAAATGGATATTGAGCTTTCGCAACTAATCGTAAATGTTCTAATGATTGGTCAGGATATTCGCGTTGTTGACGAACAAATCTTTGATTACCATTTAGCAAACGTCTAATAGCTTCATTAGGGCTAACTGGATGAGGGTTAACTGGGTGAATATCAGCCGCAACAGCTTGTTGTGTATTCCAGCGATCGCCAAAAGTAGTAACCGCAATACTCATTACACCTGCAAATTTCAAGAAATCGCGTCGCCCTACGAATCGATGAATTTGACTCATCAATCTACCTGATAACATTTTTATTAGTATCAGGAACATATCAGATATAAATCAAAGACAATAGTACCCTGCTACACGGTTTAAGAGTTATTTAATCTTTATTTACTTGAAAAAAGGCGATTATAATTATTGATTTTATCTAAAAAAGCTTCTTCAAAGATAGTGTTTACAAACTGATATATCTCTGGTTCATTTGAAGCTCTTGGCCCTGCAACATTCAAGGTTACTATTTTATAGTTTGAGATAAATAATAGTAATTCGTTGACAGGATTTATATCAGTTAATTGCTGAGATATATGTATGTAAGGTTTTTGATATTTTTTAGCTAATTCAGCAGTTAATAAACTACCTGTAAAAAGTTTTTTAGCAATAGAAAATATTACTGTTCCATCAGAGTCACGGACATTCCATTCAGTCCGCTGGGAATATTCACCTGATGGGGTTTCAGTTAAGTTATAGCGTGAATTAATAACACCATCTTCTGCTTTACGTCCCTTGGGACACCAGCCTCCGTGAAGAATTTGACGAGCTATAGCCCAATCGAGAGCTGCACGGTCTGCTCCTGTTTGACCACCAGAAATTATTTTTAAGTTACTAGCCATTTTCAATCACAACAATTTACAGGTAAGTAAGGTACAGAATCTAATTTTAAAATCTGGATATAAAAGTTTTATTCCTAAATTTTGCTGTATTTAATGAACTTCTAAATAAAAAATGTCTTACTATCTACAGTCAACAGTCATCAGTCATCAGTCAACAACTTCAAACGAGATAATTTATTTTTTGGAGTTCCTTAATGCCCTTTACCTGCTCCCAGATACAGTTCACCGACTTTCGGATCGTTCAATAATTCTTGACCTGGGCCGGAGATAGCATCGCGTCCAGACTCCAGTACATATCCGCGATTAGCCATTTCTAAAGCCTTACGGGCATTTTGTTCTACTAAGACGATCGCAGTACCCGTGTGATTAATTTGTTTTATCTGCTCAAATACTTGTGTTACCAAGATGGGAGATAAAGCAGCAGAAGGTTCATCCAAAATTAGCAAACTCGGTGACAACATCAAAGCTTTGCCCATTGCGAGCATTTGGCGTTCTCCTCCAGATAATGTACCAGCGCGTTGATTACGGCGATCGCTCAGCCTGGGAAACATGGTAAATATTTTATCTTTGAGTGGTTTCAAAGGAACATTGAGGACAAAAGCACCCATTTCTAAGTTTTCATCGACACTCAGGGAGGAAAAGACATTAACTATTTGCGGTACGTAGCACATTCCCTGTTGCACGATTTGATTCGACTTTAGCCCTACAATATTTTCACCTTTGAAATTAATTGTGCCGGTATGAGGCAGTAAAAGCCCAAAAATTGTTTTTGCCAAAGTAGATTTACCAGCACCGTTAGGGCCAATTACTGCTACTAATTCCCCTGGTGCAACGTAAAAATTCACACCTTGGAGAATATCTACGTCTTTGATATATCCAGCGTGGACGTTTTGAACTTCTAGTAAATAATCATTTGTCATGTGTGATTTGTTATTAGTCATTTATTATTTGTCAGTCGTCATTGGTAAAAAACAACTGACAACTGACCACTGACTATGAACTATTCCGGAGTTTTTTGCAACTCCGGTCGTTCTTCTGGAAGAATCGCTTCTTCAACTGGGCAAACTTGCAGACATATCCCACAGTCGATGCAGGTAGTAAAGTCAATCCAGTACCAATCGGTTCCCTTGGCATTTTTGCCTGGGCCTTCATGAATGCAAGCTACCGGACAAGCACCTACGCAGTCAGCAACGCCTTCACAGACATCTGTAACAATTGTGTGCGGCATGTTCTCGATTCCCTCTCTTCTGTATCGGCTATTTCTAGACTAGCAGGGGAGCGGAGATTGACCGATGTCAAGGTGAGTCTGGATGAGACTGCAATTTCTATTCATTACTAGCTCAGAACGTGGAATTTTGAAATTTACCCTCAAAATCAAGATTTTTAGCGTAAGTAAGCCTTCTTGGCTATTGCTGTCAGGTTCTATGGAAATTCAGGCAAAAATACTATAATTTATTACAAGTGTAATTTCTCCTACTCTTGAAATGTAAAATGTCAGAGGTATCGCTACAGCTTTTCTTCTCCTACTCCCACAAAGACGAAGCTCTAAGAGATGAACTAGCTAATCACCTAAGTACTTTGACACGGCAGGGTGTGATTTCAAGCTGGCACGATCGCAAGATACTACCAGGAGAGGAGTGGGATCGCCAGATTAATGATAATTTAAACACAGCGGATATCATTCTTTTACTCGTCAGTTCAGACTTTATTGCTTCTAGTTATTGCTGGGATGTTGAAGTCACCACAGCAATAGAACGTCACAATACAGGAAAGGCTCGTGTCATCCCAGTTATTTTACGAAGCGCTGATTGGAGTGACACGCTATTTGCTAAACTGCAACTTTTGCCCAATAATGCCCAACCTGTTACCTCTTGGACTAATCGAGACGAGGCATTTACAAATGTAGCTCAGGGAATTAGGGCTGCTGCTCAACAACTCAAGGCAGAACGTCAACAAAAACTAGCATTGGCAAGAAAAGAAGCTGCTATAGCTGAGTATCGCCAATTGGTTGAGGAATTTGCGGCTGATGGTGAGATTTCTTTTGTAGAATCCGAAATATTGAAGGATTTACAAAAACAGCTAGGATTAACTGATGAAGAAGCTCGTACAGTTCGAGACAAAGCATTAGAACCTTATGGGAAATACAAGGAAAATCTCGACAAATACAAGCAAATTTTTACGAAGTTAGTAGATGAACAAGGATATCCGTTAGGGGAAAAAGCTAAAGCGGATTTGAAGAAATTGCAGCAATACCTAAAGCTTAAAGACGAGGATGTAGCCGCAATAGATAATGAAGCTGAAGTACAAAAGCAACAAGCAGAAATACTCCAGCAACAAGAAGAAGCTGAGAGGCGGCAACAACAGGAAGCACAGAGACTAAAACTACAAAGAGAACAAGCAGAAGCCGAGAAACTGCGACAACAACAAGCACAGAGACTCAAACTACAAAGAGAACAAGAAGAAGCTGAGAGACTGCGACAAGAACAGCAATCTACAGGTAATGACCTACTCTCTGAAAAGGGTGTAGACTATACGCGATTACGCGATTTACTCACAGATAGTGAGTGGAAAGAAGCCGATCAAGAAACTCTGGCAGTTATGCTCAAAGCCACTGGTAGAGAAGAAGAAGGTTGGTTAGATATCAATTCCATCGAAAACTTTCCCTGCACTGACTTACGCACTATTGACCAACTGTGGGTAAAATACAGTAATGGGCGCTTTGGGTTTAGCGTGCAAAAGCGCATTTGGGAAAGCGTCGGAGAAGACTATCAAAAGTTTGGCGATCGCGTCGGCTGGCGGAAGTGGAGAACAGTTGTAGTTGACAAATGGTTTGGATTGAAACAACAAACCGAAAAACAAAGTGAATGGCTAAATTACTCAGACTTGTTATTCAACACAAGTGCCCCGGAAGGACACCTTCCGACCAGCTACTCCGCGCGGTGGGCGACCAGGGTTTTCTTTTCGGGGACGTCTGTGATGTTTGTCGTGCTGTTTCTCTTCTCTCGCGTCGAGACTTGTAAAGTGTAACATATAAGGCTTACAGAAAATTGTAAAGATTGACAAACAAGCCTTTTTGCACGAAGGATTGCGGTTTCTACGTTTTCGTTACCTGGCACTGGGCATTTAATACATATTCTTGTTGGGCTTGTAGTACAATGCAAGCTTTTTGGCTGTCATAACAATTAGCAAAGATAAACTTACACGCTACTTCTTCTATTTCTTCGTTAACTGCTTCCCATTCATCCCAAGGTAGTTTCATTTGTCCTGGAGATGATTTTTTCACCTTTGCTTTAACCTTAGCCTTCAACCCTAGCAATAACTTGCTTCCCCAGTGGTTCCGCTTTTCTGGTTTAAGTTGAGGGCGGTATTTTTTACAGAATCCTCGATACTTTGCCGCACACTCATCCAGAGTTTTACCCAACTTCAAAAATGCTGGATGCCATTGAGTAATACCATCATTACCTAATCTATCGTGAATGCCATAATTACTAAAATCATAGAAAAAGCCTTGCTGTATTCCAGCGGCTTTTGGGTTAGCGTGGATATATCTTAGGGTATTTAATGCTCTTTTACTATCTGTGTTGGCAAAGCCACTACTGTGATAGCGCTTCTCCCAAAAGTGTCCCGTACGGTTGAGCATCCGATTAAAGCACATGGCTGTGTACCAGTTTAGCCAGTGCATAATTTTGGGTAAATCTTCTGGTTGTATAGGTTCTAACAGATAATGGACGTGGTTGCTCATAATGCAAAGGGCATAGAGCTTAAATCGATATTTATCTTGAGCTTTTTTGATAGTGTAGAGAAACACTTCTCGACACTCTAAGCGTGTGAGGCGAAACTCCCGATTATTGCAACGGATAGTAATGTGATAGCAAAAACCGGATTGGTGATTTCGTGGTTTGCGGGTCATCAACAAACAATTAATATCAAATAAATTTGAATTGTTACTTGTGACTAAAAGTTATGAAAATAAAAGGTATCAAGCGCAAAAGTACTATAGAAATATTTCAGGAAATAAATATTCCTGATGGACAAGAAATAGGCATTGAGATTTTATCCGAAGACTCTACAACAAGCGTCAGTGGTGAATCGCAATTCGGGAAATCCCTAGAAAAATTTCGCCAAGAACAAGAATTAGAAACCGCAGGTATTGAACCAGAAGTTTTTGCAGATGTACGAGATTCTTCACCAGGACTTTAGAATATCTCAGGAAAATACTAATTGAGAAATTCTTGCGGTGTCAAAATGGGAATTGCGTTAAATGCTATTAGCACCAATAAATCTAAATCGCCAGTTATATCATATCCGGTTAAACACTTGTCATTGCGACGAAGTGAAGCAATCATAAGGCCTCTGCGATTGCTTCACTTCGTTCGCAATGACATATAATAAGTAATTTGCCGGACATGATATTATAATAACTTCAGTATTAGCTGCTATAGCAGTTTCTAAAATTACAGTATCATCTGGGTCGCGTAGCTGGGGAGTGGGGAGTGGAGAGATGAAGAACACCCCATGCCCCATGCCCCATGCCCCATGCTCAACTCACTTAACGCAATGATTCAATTTTTGGCGAACCATCAGCTTTGATCCAAGCAATTTGGGCTATACTGCGATCGCGTGCATATTCGCGAATCGCGTCTGCATCCCTTCTAAGCAAATCCATTTCTACACGCACCAAATCAGTGGAATCTCGCAGTTTTTGAGCGTAAGCAAAGGCAGCAGCATCAGCACTCGCTGTCTCTGGTACTACCAACCAGTTGCTTGCTGGGGTTGTTTGCGGTAATTGCTGTGTAGATAATAGAACTTGGTATAAATCTTCAATGTTGAGTACAAAACCAATTCCGGGGATGTTTTCTCCTTGGGGATGATATAGCCCCAAAAGCTGGTCGTAACGACCACCCTGCCCCAAAATTCGGATTTGAGATTCGGTATCATTGACAACTTCAAAGACAATGCCAGTGTAGTAATCTATAGTTTGGATCAGGCTCAAATCGAGGATTAAGGAGAATTTTTTCTCTGATTCGAGTAATTCCACTAGGGATTTAAGGTTATTCACTGCTTGTTGCTGTTGTTCGTCTAGCTCCAAGCTACTGACTTTTTGTAAGACTTCAGCACTAGGCCCACGCAGATCCATCATGATTCGAGCGCGATCGCGTAGTTCGTCACTCAGAGGTAAGGTATCTATAGTAATGCGGTCAAGATGAGCGATCGCCGTGCGAACTTTATCCTGTAGATTAGCATCGAAGGCACTCAGGAGCGATCGGGTAATTCCCGCTTCTCCTAAAATTAAATGCCATTGCGGCAAACTCAGTGCCGCTAGACAATCTGCTACCAACAGCAGTACCTCTGCATTTGCTAGCAATCCACCAGCACCTAATAGCTCCACCCCAGCTTGATAAAACTCCTGCTGGCGATTATGCCTAGTTTCCCAATTGCGGCGAAAGACGTTGGCATTGTAGTACAGGCGTTGGGGATAAGTTACACCTGCCATACGAGTAACTACGGTGCGAGCAATGGATGCTGTTAATTCTGGACGCAAGCCCAATTCATCGTCTTCGCTATTTTGGAGTTGAATCACCATCTGGCGCTGGATTGCTTCCCCTGCCATTAAGGTATCCATCCGCTCCAAAGTTGAGGTGATAATCCTGTGATATCCCCAACGGTGAAACACTTGTTGTAACCTATCTTCAATCCAGCGTTTTTTTGCCACATCTAAGGGTAATAAATCCCTGGCTCCCGCTGCTGGTTGATACACCATTATTTTTTCTTCCCACCAAACAAACCACCGAACAAACCACCACTACCAGATTTATCTAGTTGCTTATCTCCATTATTAGGAGATGAAGTCACCTTGCGATCGGTAGGTTGTTGTCCTAAAGCTTTATCTATTTTAGGTTTCCATTGCAACGCTATTTGGTCATTGGGGTCTAATTTGAGTGCGTTATCGAAGTGAATTTTTGCCATTTTTAGCTGATTTTGCTTCAAATAGGCCATTCCAATCAAGCTATGGCAGTGACTATTTTTTGGTTCTAGCTTCAGGGCTTCCTGCAACTCTACTTTGGCTTGAGCAAATTGATTTTTGTCCATTAAAGATTGAGCGCGACGAACATACTGCTCTACAATCAAGTCTTCTTTTGCTGGTGGTGTCTGTTTTGCGGTATCTGGCTTAGGTGTAGCTGAGTTAACTTTGGGTTGAGCAGTTGGTGGTGGTGCTGCGGACGGTTTAACTGCACTCCGCATCAAGTAGACTAAATTCAACTCACTAATTTGGGCAACAACTTGCAGGGCTTGTTCTAAAGAATCATATTGAGTTTGGGCAAGTTTAGCGATCGCACTTTTATAAAAATGATCGATATTGGCAGCACCAGCTAACTGTCTCCCTAATTCTGTATTTAGAGTCACCGAAGTAGCCTCTTGTACCAGGCGCTTGCCCATTTGCGACAAAATTATAATATATTCTGTGCGAGTGCGTTCGTTAGTAAGTTTTTCATAAGCTGGATTAACCAGCTTTGATAGCAATTCATTACCTAGCTGTTTTTGTTCAATATTTTCAGTAATACTACTATCTGGGTGTAAACGGCGGGCAATTTGAAGATAGCGTTTGCGAATATCTTTAACATCCGCATCAACTGGAACGCACAACACTGCGTGATGATCTATGAAATCATATCTAAATAGTCCACGATCTATTTTGAAAGACATATAGCAGTTTGCACCAAAGGAGCAATTAGATTTTTTCTAGTTTACTTCCCTCGCTTGGCGATCCGTTAGTAGCAAATTATATTTGTCATTGGTCATCGGTCATTGGTCATTAATTATTCTTCCCTGCCCCCCTGCCTCCCCTGCTCCCCCTGCCCCCTCATCCCCCTCACTTCCAGGCTGACAGGGGCGGAACTTGTAGAAGTTCACGACTTACGCTGTCATGAATATAACTGTTGGTGGCGAGAATTCTACCTGACTCGATGTTTAAGGGAGTGCCATCGTAGGCGGTAACTTTGCCACCAGCTTCTTGTACCAAAATTATTCCAGCGACAATATCCCAAGGTGAGAGTCCGCGTTCCCAGTAACCATCGACGCGTCCACAGGCAACATACGCCAAATCCAGCGATGCGGAACCGCTACGTCTAACTCCCTGAGTCAAATGCGTGAAGTGACAAAATTCAGCATAATTATTATCAGAAGTTTCACGGCGATCGTAGGCAAATCCACTTACCAGTAAGCTCTTATTTAGTTGGGAGGTTGCGGAAACTGCGATCGCCTGACGGTTGCGTGTTGCTCCCAAACCAACAGCAGCACGAAAAAGCTCATTGTGAAAGGGGTCATAAATAACACCAACTTGTGGCACGCCATTAATTAATAGCCCAATGGAAACGGCAAAGAATGGGTATTGATGGGCGTAATTGGTTGTGCCATCTAAAGGATCTATTGCCCAGAGGTATTCATTTTCTCCATCGCCTAATTTTCCTGATTCTTCAGCGAGGATAGAATGCTGGGGAAAATGGCGACGTAAAATTTCTAAAATCAACTTTTCTGAGGCTTTATCAGCAGCGGTAACTAAATCACCAGGACGTCCTTTTTCAATAATTGCATCTTCTAACTTACCCAAGTAGCTTTGCAGTATAGCACCACCAGCTAAGGCTGCTTCTGTAGCAATATCTAGAAAAATTTGTAGATTAGTCATTAGTTATTAGTCATTTGTCATTGGTCATTGGTCGAATGGCACTAAGACTGATGTGAAACCAGGCGTAGGGGCAGAGGGTAGGGGGTAGGGTATAGTGTTAATCACCATTCATTTCTTAGAGATCAAACAGAGGTTACTTCTTCTTAATTCCCTACACCCCACACCCCACACCCCAAAACCAGTAATATCAATCATTGAAGCTTAACAAGCGTGCTATTGAGTCATTTGTCATTGTCTTTCCATCTCCCCATCTTCTTAGAGATTCAGACGGCGAAACTCAGCAGGAGTGAGACGCATGGGTTTTTCTGGGTTCCAAATTCCTAGCCCCATGAGTCTAGCCCATTGTTGGGCACGTTCTAAACGTTGGTCATATTTATGGTTCGGCGATCGCTCAACAAATAATGCATTCCCTTGTTTAACTAATTCTTCATTCAACAAAACTTTATTTTTCCATACGTAAGCTAGGGTTCGCCCAATTTTGTCTGTTGTTTCTAAATCAAACTCCAGCGTTACTGAATCTGCACCATCAATTAAATTCTCTAACTGTTCTTTTGCTTGTTCGCCCCAAGGTCGCTGTCGCAAATCTGGTGCATCAATTCCCACTAACCGCACTTGAGAAATCAAATTTGGTTGTTCCGCCATACCTAACACTTCCAAACTTTGCCCACTAACTACCCGTGCAATCTTCACCTGCGCCTGATTGTTTGGCAGGGGATTTTTACCTTGACAACTCACCAGCAGTAACAGACAAACTAAAATGCCTATTTTTTTTGCCCAAACACCAAAACGTATCGACACACTAATTTGCTC
The DNA here is from genome assembly GCF_005869855.1 of Nostoc sp. PA-18-2419. Classification (GTDB taxonomy): domain Bacteria; phylum Cyanobacteriota; class Cyanobacteriia; order Cyanobacteriales; family Nostocaceae; genus Nostoc. The sequence continues at coordinate 380,053 of NZ_SZNH01000001.1, forward strand.
CTCTGCACCTGTGGGCGAACAAAATCTTATTCCTCATCTAACGGTAAACCTGCTTTAACTTTACCCCTACCAAAGTACCGTCCAAATTGGAGTTCATAAACTTCATCTTCGTCTTGTGTTTCTACCTCCAAGTCAGAACGGGGGTAACTCACACACAACAAGGCATAACCTTGGCGACGTAATTCTGGCGACAAGCCGATCGCCTCTGGTTGGTAAATTTCTCCCGATAACACTCTTACAGCACAAGTAGTACAAGCCCCATTACGGCAGGAAAACGGCAGTTCTACCCCTTGTTTTTCGGCAGTGTGCAGGATGTAGCGGTCTTCTGGCACTTGTAGGGTGTATGTTTGGCCAGTGGCGCGATCGCGAACTCGAATTGTATATCTACGGGACATCTGGATTTTGTTTGTGAGATTTGAACTTTGAGATTAACTTCAAATCTTTTTATCTTTGCATTTTTGGGAACTTTATACTATAGTTGTAAATTGTGATATCTGGAGAGATGGCCGAGTGGTTTAAGGCGCAGCACTGGAAATGCTGTAATGCGGAAACGTATTCTAGGGTTCAAATCCCTATCTCTCCGTTGAATTCTTATTTTAAAAAAATTCTAGCCATTTTTAAGCAATTGTATGATTAAAATTTTTGGTTGAATTAGCTGAATTTATAAAATTATTTTCAACCAATAGCATAAAATTATTATTTGAACTGGCTGCGGCGTTAGTGAGGAACGTCGCTTTGAGATTGGGTACCGAAAAAAGTTTTTTAAATTTGGTGGGTAAAAGCTCCAAGCCAATATATTTTTCTATTTTTAACCCAATCCCTAATACCTAATCCCCAGCCCCTAGTCGCTTTGACAACAGATATCTTTATTTCGATTTCTGAATGAGTAAATATAGAATTACCATTTTCTAAAAAAGTGGTATCCCTAGTAATACCTTTGGCATTTTTTTGTAGGTAGGGCTTAGCGTGTGAGAACCCGACATATTTGTTGAGTTTCAATCATATTACGATAGTAAACGTGATAATTTTCCTCAGCAATTAATAAATCAATGGATAAACGGTTTTTTAACATTTTTGGGCTAACCGAAGAACAAGCGATCGCCATTATCGATACACCTTTAGAAGAACTCGAAGATGCTTCTGATAAATACATTGCGGTTTCGCATTTAATTAATTTTCCCACAGAACAATCGATCGCAGCTTTGGTACGGGCGATTGAAACCAGTAACCCGGCTGATTTAGACCACCGCATTGTCCGACGCAAGGCTGTGGAAAGTCTCGGACGATTGCAGGCCGAATCAGCTTTACCTGTAATTCGCCAGTGCCTTCAAGATGATGATATTTATACTGTAGAAAATACTGTTTGGGCAATTGGTGAAATCGGCACTAAAGACCCGAAAATTTTAGAAGAAGTGGCACAATTACTTGATAAACCAGGTCAAATTTATCGGGTAATTATTCATACGTTGGCACATGCTAATTATCAACCATCCTTAGAACGTGTGCGTAAATTCACGCAAGTTGAGGACGAACCTACCCGTAGTGCAGCCCTCGCTACAGTTTGTCGGTTTACGGGTGACTATTCCCAAATAACTGAGGTAATGGCGTTGTTGCAGAGTCCGAATGTAAATGCACGACGCGGGTGTATTCAAGATTTAATTGATTCGCGCTATTATAAAGCCATTCCAGAAATCGCCCGTTGTCCTGTATCTTTGGTATTCCGATTGCGAGCATTGCGGATGCTTTTAGATGCAGGCGTCCCATCTGGTGAAATTACGTTTGCAGAAGTTCAACCTCACTTAGAACAAGTTTTGTATGATCGCCCCAATGACATTGATTTAGTACATGAATACGATGTGACGCCTGTATTGAATTTTGTGATTGAGGAACTCTATCAAACTGATTTTGGACGATGCTATTTAGCAACAAAAACCTTACTAGATATTTATCCCCAGGAAGCGCCAGCAGCACTTTTAGCAACTTATGCAGATAAAGCATATAACGATTATGGCGGTCACTATCATGTGATGAAACTTTTGGGCTGGCTAAAATATGCTCCTGCTTATGATTTGTTAATAGAAAATTTGCACAATCGCGAACCCCAATTTCAGAAATCTCGCGGTGCTTGTGCGATCGCTCTTGGTGAATTGGGTAATTCCCAAGCAATTCCCGAACTCAAAAATTGTCTAAATTCGCGAATTTGGGATTTGAAATATACTTGTTTATTGGCACTAGACCGCTTAGGAGATTCCTCTGGTCAGGAAATTTGCGCTCAGGACGCTGACTGGTTAATTAGAGCTAAAGTACAGAGTAGTAAATAATTAGAAGTTAGGAGTTTTTAATTCCTATATCCAACGAAATTGGTGAATTGAACAGCGGAGCCTTAAAAAGCTCCGCCAAGGCATCAAAATTCAAAATTATAATAGGCTCTATGCCTAGCTTTGAAATTTAGAGAGTAGACCTCTTGCAAAAGTCAATTCAGGTAAATTCATCTTAATGTTTTAGTTCAGAAAATCTTTAGTTAGTCTAACTATAAAATCTCCATCGATATAATTTGAAGTATAATCAGGCGTTAATGGTAAATTTTCATCCGATTTTAGTACTAAAATAACCCTAAAAAAGCATTTGCCTATACTAGTATCATTGCGTTCAAGCTTCACATCAGTAATTTCGTTCAAAGAATATTGAAAAACTGTTTATCCTAACGTTCCAAACCACCTATAACGACTAATTTTTACTATATTTGCTTCTTTATCAAAATTACAAGTGATAAATAAACCTGGTGACGCTATTAGCAACGCTAATATTCCACAGAATACAGTAATTATGACAGCAATGTAACCCAGAAAAGTGTCATCAAGTATAACCGCTAAATTGTTCTCTGTAGGGTTTTTTAAAAATTTATTAATTTTTAATACTATTGATTGTAATTCTTCAAGCTTAAACTTTGGGTATCCTCCGCGTGAAAAAGAAAAACTATCTTTATCAGTTAGTAGTAAAATTTTATATGAGTATAGAGGTTTAACTTGACTATCCGTTTGCATCTCTGTTTCCACTTTAGCCTCTAGTAACTCAGAAACTAGCACTTCACTTTTTTGGTTACCAAACCAATAGTTTTCTGTTAACTTACACATTACTGTTAGAGTATTTTCTCCCGTACTTAAATCAATATTTGAAATAGATATATTGTTTGAAGAACAATTACAAACAAGTTGTGTAATAGGTGTAAATACAATACTTGCAAAGAGAAACAGAACAAAAAATTGACTAAGCAATAGTCCCATAGCTAAAAATACTTTTGGCCGAATAACAAAACTAAATTTAGCTGATGTTTGCTCTGAGACTTTTAAAGGATTAGCTAAAGTCAAGTAACATCCTGTTCCTAAGTTAATTAGTAGTAGGATAGCTTTTAATAAAAAACTCATTTTCTTTATAGCTCCAGAACCGCTTTATCAGATAGAAATATTACGCTTAGCATTTCCTAGTCTGTTTTAAATTGGAATTTGAATCCAAAATTCTGTACCTTGTCCTGGTTCTGATATACACTTGAGAATCCCACCATGTTTTTCGACTACAATTTGATAACTAATTGACAATCCTAGCCCTGTTCCTTTACCAACAGGTTTTGTGGTGAAAAATGGATCGAATAACCGCGTTCTGACTTCTTCTGCAATTCCGGCTCCATTATCAATAATCCGAATCACAACAAAGTTATTGTCTAAAATTTCCGTGCGAATTCTAATCTGCGGTTTTTCTATTGTATTTGCATTTGATTTTGACTCTTCTAATGCATCGATCGCATTAGTCAAAATGTTCATAAATACTTGATTAAGCTGTCCTACATAGCAGTCGATTAAGGGCAAATTACCATATTCTTTAACGATAGATATATCCAGCCCTATTCCATTATTTTTCCAGCGGTGATGCAAAATTAATAAAGTATTGTCAATTCCTTCATGGATATCAACTTGTTTTTTCTCAGCTTCATCATGGCGGGAAAAATTTCGTAACCCCAAAACTATCTCACGGATACGATTAGTACCCATTTTCATGGAAGACAAAAGTTTAGAAAGGTCGCTGGTAATAAATTCTAAATCTATTTTCTCAGCAAAATCTTGAATTTCTGTATTGGGCTGAGGATAGTATTGTTTATAGAGGTGCAAGAGAGTTAGTAACTCTTGAAAATATTCATGAGCATAAGCTAAATTACCATGAATAAAATTCACTGGATTGTTGATTTCATGAGCAACTCCAGCTACCAATTGTCCCAAACTAGACATTTTTTCATGTTGGATCAGTTGAGATTGAGTTTGCTGCAACTGATACAAAGTTGCGGTGAGTTTTTCGGCTTGAGTTTGGGCGGCTAAAGTAGCAGAACGACTTTGCGTATAAAGTTGTGCGTGATCGATAGCGATTGCTAATTGGTCGCAAACAGCTTGTAGCAGGCTAATTTCACTGTTACTCCAAAAGCGATCGCCACTATAATGACTGCAAACAATTGCTCCAATTTCCCCAGAATTACTCTTAACCGGTAGCACTAGTTGAGCTGTAATACCATCATTCAAAAGCTCTTGCACATTATCAAGATGCGATTTACTATTAACATCGTCGATGCAAATTAGCTCTTGAGAAAGAAGTATTTTAGTCAAACAAGTACTTTTTTGCGGTGGAATAGTACCTAACATCGTTGGTAAGTTAGGGTAGTTGGGGTTTCGTGCTTCAGAGGTGATATTCAGGCTTGGCTCAGATGGGTGCGGTGAATAAGAAATAAAGTAACAACGGTCAATTTGTAAGAAGCTGCGAATTTCATTAACAGCAGTTTCAAGAATGATATCTAAGTCAAGAGAACTACGGATTTGACTAGCCAAACGCAGTAATAATGCTTCCCGACGGCTGAGAAGTTCTTCTCTAGCCCAAATCCGGTCAATAGCTACAGCAATATTATTCGCAATCCAATTTAACAAGTTATGAGTTGGTTCGCTAAATAATTCTTCACTAAATAAAGCGATTATCCCGATTAATTGCTGCTCTACTATTAAAGGATAGGCAGAAAAACGAAAAATAGAAGATGGAGAATTGAGTAGTAATTCTGAACGTTCAGTTGCAAATTCTTGGTTGAAAATGGCTTGATGATTTTGAGTCATTAAGCCAACAATATTATTGGCTAAAACCATGTGATTTGGAAAATCTTGGCTATTGCTCAAAGCACTACAAGTAACATCTGTGCATTGAACGCCAGCTTGTAATTCTAGCTGGTTTGTTTGTCGCTCAAAAGTCCAGATACAAACAAAAGCGATTTTTAAATATTGTGAAATAGTATTTGTACAGTTTTGTAAAATTTCTGCCAGCGTCCCACTTTGAGATAATGCTAAACTGACTTCTGCACTCAAAAGAGATAAGCGCGATCGCTCCAATAAAGCTAACTCTGAAAGCTTGCGCTGTGTAATATCAGTACGAATTGCTACATACTGATAAGGCTTTCCATCAGAGTCTAACATTGGGGTAATTAAAGTATCGACCCAATAAAAAGTCTCATCTTTGGCTTTATTTTTGATTTCTCCTTTCCAAATTTTGCCTTTGCTAATAGTTTTCCACAAATTATCAAAAAATTCTTTTGTATGATGACCAGAATTAATAATTCGATGGTCTTGTCCTAAAAGTTCTTCTCTAGAATATTTAGAAACTTCACAAAATTGGTCATTAGCATAGGTGATTCTGCCTGTTTTATCAGTAATAGCTACTAGGGAGTGAGCATTCAAGGCAAATTTAAAAGCTTCTAATTCTCGGATACTTCTTTGTAGAGCGATTTCATTCTCTTTATTAGGAGTAATATCACGAGCTACTGCATAAATTAACTTTTCTTCTATGAAGCCTGTTGCATTCCATGACAGCCATTTATAGCCACCATCCTGACAAAGATAACGGTTTTCAAAGGCAATAAAATCTACAGATTGGGTAATTTTTTGAGCTACTTGAATAGTTGATTCACGGTCTTCAGGGTGAACAAATTCGATAAAGGGTTTAGCGACTAATTCCTCATTTGACCAACCTAGCATTTTTGTCCATACTGGATTTAAATACTTAAAATAACCATCAAAATTAGCAATACAGAGTAAATCTATAGAAAGTGAGAAAAATCGAGAATATTTTCCTTCCAATTGTTGGAACTTGGATTGAGCTAATTTCATCAGTTTTTCGGGCATAAAGCTTATTTAATATTTGTTAAATAAGTTAATACGTTTTTCACAAATCAAATAACCATCCTCGTGGAATATTGTCGAGTTAGAGGCTATCTAACTTTTATTCCCATGAGGACTGTTTAACATGTAAATAAACACGTAATTAACTTTATATTAGAGGTAAAAATATAGCTTTTTTATAATGAGTAAACTAGCTTGCTGTTCACTCAATCCTCTGTTAAATATAGATTTCCCTAAAAAAAAGATAAAGTAAACATTGTTATTTTATCTTTAAGATAAGAAGTATTATTTTACGTAAACGAAACTAATAAAACTTTACAAAAAACTTCAGCATAAATTAAGTTGCTTGAAAAAGTATTTGAGAGTTTTGAGCCTCTATTTCAGTTTTTGTAAGATTTTCAGCTCAATACTTTCTAGAATTTTCTGACTTTATATTTGCAAAAACCACTAAGTATCAGTTTTGTGCGATGATAACGGTTGCAAATAAAATTAAATCTGTATGCTAAAAATAAGGCGCAATCTATATGCTATTACCAAGACGAATCTTTTTAGCCTGGATTTTGGGTGGCACAGCTGGAATAACTTTATCTTTGAGCCAAAAAGTACAAGCTGTTAAACAGCCACAACATCTGAAAGATGCATTGATATTATTGAGCGGGTTACATCCGAAAAATAACAAATATCAACACGAACCTACACTCGTTAATTGGAAAGGATTTTCAGGAGCTAAAGATTATATCTCGAAAGCAGATTGCAGTGGATTTATCAATAAGCTATTGTCCCATAGTTATGGCTGGACACCAGAATTTTTTCAACAATGGATGAATACACAACGTCCTTTAGCCGAAAACTATTACAATAGTATTATTAATCAAAATCGCTTTCAACAAATTATTAAGTTAGAACAAATTAAGGCTGGAGATATTATTGCGATTAAGTATCCAGAAGGTGAAGACAATACTGGACACGTTTTATTAGTTGCAGAACTTGTAACAGAAAAACTGTTTTCAAAGCCCCTTGTGCCAAAAACTAGACAGTGGTCAATAAAAGTCATCGATCAAAGTCGGTCAGGACATGGTAAAACTGACACGCGCCGTCAAGTAGATGGTTCGTTTCATGGCGGTTTAGGACAAGGAGTACTGAGATTGTACTCTAATCAAGCTCAAGAAATTGTCGGATACACTTGGAGTACTTTTGCTAACTCTCAATACTACTCTTGTGATGAGCGACATCTTGCGATTGGTCGCTTGAATTAGTTAATTTTGCACTTTAGTTTTAATCATTAAAACTTTGGGTACCTCTCAGCTAGCCAGCACTTTTAAAACATCTTTTAAGCAATACTTCCTCGCTTTCTAGCTTCTTTGTAGGAAGTTCCGACATTTTTCAAACCAGCTTTAATCATTTGTTGTTCCAAGAGGGCAAAGAAACGCGCTTTATCTCCACCTTTTACTACTGCTTGATTATGGGCTTCAGCGATCGCCACTGGATATCCGTATCCTTTTTGTACTTGTGCTAACATCAATCCCAATGCTTGGTCTAACATAGTTGTATTTTGGGCTACCCATGAGGGAACTTCAATCCGGGCAATTTCGGTGCCAACGTGGACATAACAAAAGTAAATAGTTTGGTCGCCGTAGAGTTCAAGAATCGGATTATTACTGCGCCATAAGGTACTGCGTTGTCCTGGTTTGAGTCGGGTTGTCCAAAGGGAAGTATCTCGTAGCTGTTCAAAAACTTTACAAGGTACTTTTTCTAGCTGATTTGGACAATAACTTTTACAGTCTGGTACTGAATGGGGACAAGCCAACAAACGTAAAAAATTCATACCTTCGATGCTGCGGGAGGCGCTAAGATACCCCATCAAAGGAATTTGAGCATCACGCATTTGCTGCCAAGCTTCTAGGATCGGGGGTAAAATGCGATCGCGTGCATCCATCGGCAATTTTTCTAAAAACCAGTAAATTAAAGAACCATCTACCATTGCCAGTGCTGGTGCTTCTGCTTTGGCTGCACAAGCTAATTCGGCTAAAACCGTTGTTTCTGAAGCAGTACGGCGAAAACTCATCCATTCCTCGATTTTAATTCCCCATTGCTGAGACATGTATAAATCTTCTCGGTGATAAAATACCTCTGGCAAACTATCGAGTAGGGGATGGCGGTTTTGTCCGTAATGCAAGACAACTCTGCCGATATTTAATAGATAACAGTAAGCAATTTCATGGTGGTTGGGGGCAATTTGGGAACCATCGGTAGCAATGACAGTATGAATTTTTGGCGGAACTGGGATATCAATGCAGGTTTCTAGCGGCTCAACTGGGGTAGCATTAGCAAAGAGAATGCGATCGCGCCATTTTTCTTGGCGATCAATTAAATCTTGTTGAGATTCGTAAGCATTTTTTAGATGTTGTTGTGCCAATTCTAAACGCTGGCGGCTAGCAACAGCTTCTAAAGAAAGATGCTGACTTAAGCCCTGCATTTGTCGCGCTAGTTTTGTTAGGTCAAGCATAGATTTTTCAGTAATACTGTTTTTTACACCATTGGGGGTGTTTATCTTATATCAAGTTCGGCTAATTTCTTCCGATATGGTTGGTGTTGTTGGTAATTGGTAATAGGTGATTGCTAATTGGTAATTGCTAATTGGGAAAAAAGGAATAAATAACTGACGATTACCCACTACCCATTACCCATTTCCATTACCGACCCTCACAGATATCATAAGTATTCAACCGGACATGATATTACCTGATGTTTCAATCTCACGCAAATCTACAAAGATAAACTCTGCATCTAGGCGTGAGATTATCTTGGGTTAATACCAAGCACAAAAATCTTTAGCAAATTGAGACAGTGATATTAACTGAATTTGCCCATTGTTTTGAATAGCTTTCCTTTCTGCTTGCGTATTATACCCCCAGTCCGCAAGAAATAATTTCACATCCTTTAGATCTGTTTGCTGTTGGACTAACTGCAATGTCTTGAGTCTGTCTTCTACAAACCACAAGCTGACTGAATTTTCTGCTGTTTGAATTAATTCTCGCAGAATTTCGTATTTGGCACGCTTCACTTCTTTTCCAAATATGGCTGATGGTGGTAAATTCACTCCTTCTTGTTGCAATAATTGCTGCACAAAACGCCCCTCTTTAGTTGTGATAATGTATAATTTAACTTCATTAGCAATAGTTGCTTTAATTTTTTCTACTACTCCCGGATAAAATCTATGCAGACTTAGCCAGCCGTCCAAATCTGTAGCAATCCATTCATCCCGCAGATTATCTAGTTTTGCACTTATTTCTTTTGCCTGTACTTTATTGTCTGACAATATTTGAGGAGCAATAGTTACCCATTCATGAAGAATTTTTTCATCAGGAATTCCATCCATTAAGGCTTTGATTAAAACAGGCATTTCCCAACCCGTTTCAATTACAGGACGTAGGCGGTAGAATCTCAAAGCCAAATCATCTGGTGGTGTGTCATCAGTAGGCGACCAAATCTGACAGTAGGTACGCCATGCTACCTCAAAATATTCAATTAGTCCGTCGCAAATCACTCCGTCAAAATCTAGGGCTAAAATCGTGGGACTAGTTGCTATCATTGTCTTGAGGATTAAAAGTGCTGTTGTCAGATTAGCTGACAAATTCAAATTAAGCAGTAATTTTTGTGAATCTTTTGTAATTTATCACTTGCTGAAAAAATATAGTGGCATTGCTCACTCCGATCTGGTACTGCAAGGTTAACGAGGATCTATACTAGGTTTTTCAGCAACCAAACGAACTTTGTGATTGACTACTACAGCACTTGGTGGTGGTAAAAGCTGGACGAGGAACGATTCAACCTTGAGAGTCAAATTGAGATCCATAACAAGGACAATAGATTATAAATTGTACATGCAGCTTGATGTCAACAGAGGAGATTATGCGATCGCAACACGAATCACAAGTTTTTTCTGCTGTAATTAAACATTCAAAGATGGAAAAAGACTTTCTGCATGAAATGTCTAATAATTATCTTTTAACTACCACTTCTCTGGTTCCTAATATCTCCTGGGAAAATCTGCGGATTCCAGAGATGTTAATTCATGGAATGAAAATTATAGGTTTTCCTAATCTGCAAAAAGAGACATACGATAATTGGATTTCAATCAATGATCAACCTTCCTTTTTAATTCCATTGATTACAAATCCTCAAATCACTCTAATATCCAATAAACAGTCTGAGAAAATTATAAATGACTATGATTATAGGTGGTCTGTTATATATACTTTGACTCGACCAGGATTATCTGTGGATTTTTCCCAGGCATTAATTCAGATAACCGCTCATTGTCCAGCAGGGCCACCCCAGTATGGGAGTTTGCTATATTTAGAAAGAACTAACGAACAATGGGAAGTCAAGTCATCTTATGGACTGTACAATCAATAGAAAAATTTATTTATGATTTACAGTTGGTAGCAAAATATTGATGTTTTGGACTAACTTATTATCTTTTTATACTAATTTATACCAATTCTCTATGAAGATGCGCCTAATCATTTTAGGGCACAGCAAATTATCTTGAGAAAACCTCTGCGTTGGCAGTTGCTTATGGGGGAAATCCCCTTGGCGCTAGCCTCTCCCTTTGGGAGAAGACCGGGCTGCCTCACCTTTGCGCTAACCTTCGCCTACCTACGCTGCGGGAAGGCGTTCGCGTAGCGTCTCGTAGAGAAGCACTTATGGGTTGAAAAAAGTTAAAATTTGGCGCAGCTTCAAAAAGAAACGGTATAACAACTCCCGCAGAAATAACCTAATCTGAAGGCACGCACTAAAAATACCCCCTTGTCATGCTGATAATTGCCTAATGGGGCGATCGCAATCACCAACGCCAATAGAGATGCTTAAAGGCAAATTTATATTCTTAATCAACAACGCCTTAACTCAGGTTATATTTCTGGAGTCTGAGATTATTTATCAAACTCTTAATTAATATCTTACTTCAGATATGTTTTTCGGAATATATGATCAAAATCTTTCTAGAGAAAGAATTCTTTATACGTTTGATTTTTTAAAATTTTATTAAGTAGAACATTTGTTAGTACCTGAAAAAGCCATGAGTGAGAATAAACAAGAAAATCAAATTAATCAACCAGTGAGCGAAGATCGCGATACTCGTGAGAAGCCAGATGTGAATGAAGAAAAATTAACAGCAAATCCTGGAGATAGAATCGCCGATCAGCCTCAATCTGTTGAAGAAAAGGCTAAACAGGTAGCTGTCGATCATGTAGCAGATATTACAGGTGACGAAATTACAGTCCCCACTTACTTTGTTGTCGATGAACCCGATGGTGAAAAGAAAGCACTCCACCACGTTAAAGATGCTGAAGAGATTTCTGATGTAATTCGCCAAGCACGAGTAGACGAAGATGGAAATCGAATTTGGCGGTAGTCGCTGATTGAAGAAACAAGGGTATCGGGGATTGGTGATTAATTCTCTTACCTTTTGCCACTCCCCATTTCCCTGTTACCGTATCTTCGGAGTTTATGCTACATTTGTAATCAAAGAATTATCAGATTTGAAACTCTCCAAGGATGAGCGGTAATGGAAAATATTACAACTTCCGAAGAATTGACATCTTGGAGTCCGGTAGAAATTAAAAATCAGATTACAGAACTTGTTAAAGACCGCAATCAAGAGTCGTTAAGAGCCAAAGTAGAATTTTATAAAAACGAATTAGCACCATATTTTGCAGAATTGAGCCAGCGCAACCCCTTTCCTCAAGTTGCAGATCAAGTAGCGATCGTGATCGGTGGTTGGATGCCTATCTGGTCTACTATCCCTTTTCAAGACATTTTACCTGGTAGGATACACGAGCAGTCTTATCAAATTTTTCATAATGATGGTTACTATGCAAATGTTGCCCGTTATGCACTCGGACATCAGTCTGGTTTTTGGCAAAAATTTGCCTCAAAACTACCAGCTTATGACTTAATGTTATTGCAACACTATTCAATTAAAAATGAGCAGTGGAATATAAAAAATGTTGGTATATTCCAGGCATGGGGAAATAGAGAAATTCCATTAACGATTGAGGATGCAGACAAGTGGTTTACGAAAAATGTCGAATCTAAATTGAAGCAATCATCATCAAAGATAGATTTACAGCCAGAACTGCAATTAGAAGAGATGGACAGAAATACTGTCAAAAAATTTGAGAAAGTCTATTTAGCTACTTCTTTTTTAGAACATTTATATATAGACAATGACTTTCGCTTAATTAAGAGTCAACGGGAAGCTACACAGCGAGCAAGTTATACAATTGCTGTTCGCAAAAGTTGAACTCACAAAATTTTTCAATGCTATGTCCTCAACCCAATTAGAAGTTACTTCCACCCAAAGCTACAACTACCTCTTATTTTTACCTGATCGCAACGGCTTACTACAACCGCTTTTGCCAACGATTTTGTTTCTACACGGTTCGGGTGAGCGAGGCTCTAACCTAGATGAGGTGAAAAACCACGGCGTTGCTAAAATTGTAGAGGAACAGCCTGATTTTCCATTCATTGTTATTTCTCCCCAATGTCCACGCGGTCAAAATTGGTCAGTAAAGCGATTGAGCCTTCTTTTGGATGAAGTCATCGCATCCTATCCTGTGGATTTAGATCGCATTTACCTGACTGGCTTAAGCATGGGTGGTTACGGAACATGGCATTTAGCAGCAGTACAACCCCAAATATTCGCGGCGATCGCACCTATCTGCGGTGGTGGTAAGCTAACCCAAGCACCAAACTTGAAAAATCTTCCTGTGTGGGTATTTCATGGAGCAAAGGATGATATCGTTCCCTTAAGCGAGTCCGAAATCATGGTTTCTGCATTACAAGCCTGCGGCGGAAATGTGAAATTTACAGTTTACCCAGAAGCCGAACACGACTCGTGGACGCAAACATATCATAATCCAGAACTTTATCAGTGGTTTTTGCAGCATCGACGGCAGTAGGCTGTAGATGAAAGATAATTTTCTCTACATTGACCTCAAGGAATTTGTTCAACAACTTGTTGGACAATTTGCTCGTCTGGGTAAGCCTCAGCGAATGCTCTCATGTACATAAGATTAGTACGTGAAAACCCCTTCATCTCCGGAAAAGCTTTTCGCAAGTCAGTTGCCAAACGATTGATGACTTTTGCACCCCAACCCTGCTGCTGTTGGTGATTAAGAATATCTCGCCCAATTTGCCAGTAGAGCAATACTAATTCTCTATTGACTGCAACTGCCGCTCGTAATTGAGCGCTAGAAATTGAGTTTTTAGCTCAAATAAAAAATCATCATAACCAAGAATTTCAGACGCACTGCTGCATGAAACTTCAGATTTATCGTCTTTAGGCATAAAAAAATTAACTATTTCTCTAAATTTATCAGTATTTACGTAGGTACAATAACCACAACTTCAACAGGTTTTCATTAAAAATCTTTTTTAGCGCTCAAAAATTAAAATTTCTAAGAAGTCCTGACTTATATATTTGACATTAAAGTGTATAGCTTTAATAATCTGATTACGTACAAATTCGTAATTGTATAGATATCTGAATTTAATCTAGCTAAGTATACTGAGAGCTAAGATTTCTTTCGGCTAGCTCTGAGTCAGCTTGGCTTGAAAAAATCAAATCTATCTTATATAAGCTGCTTTTAACAGGGTTGCATTATGCTATTATCAAAGTCAAAATTGAGTTTAAAAATTACTCAAAAAAATAAAAATTATCAGCTTTTCAAAACTCGAATTAAGATAATACTCTTGGCTGGATATTTTATCATTTTACCAATTTTTACTTTGATAACTTTATCTTTATTATTGCCATTATTTACTACTAACTTATTTACTTCCATCGGAATCTCACATCACTCTACATCAATTCCTTGGATAGATGATGCAGCTGAATGCGAGCATACTGGTAGAGATTGGCGCGATCGCAAGTGTTGGGATAATAAACATAATCCCATGTTCTAATTGGAATTAGAGCAAAATGGATATGTAGCCTGTTGTTTGTCCAACCTTGAATCAACCTAACTTTGTGCGTAATCTGCAAGAGTCTCACTTAAACCGTGCCCGCGCCAGTCTTAGACAAGCGCTGTCTTGGTATGGATATCTTCGCAAATCAGGACAGTTGTCATCTAACCCCGAATTAGCATCTTTTGTAAAACCAGAATTAGAAACTCTCAACTCTACACTCAATAAACTGGATTCTAACGTTATTAGAATTGCCGTCTTTGGTTTAGTGAGTCGTGGAAAGTCAGCAGTTTTAAATGCCCTGCTGGGAGACAAGATTCTGCAAACTGGCCCCCTCAATGGTGTTACCCAATGGCCTCGGTCGGTACGCTGGCAGCCAGGAAACAAGGTATTAGTAGAGTTAATTGATACACCAGGATTAGACGAAATTGAGGGCGAGTCACGGGCAGACATGGCACGAGAAGTAGTGCGTCAAGCGGATTTAATTTTGTTTGTCGTATCTGGTGATATCACTCGCACTGAGTATCAAGGATTGCTGGAATTAAGGCGATCACAAAAACCTTTGATTTTGGTGTTTAACAAGATAGACTTGTACCCAGATACAGACAAAAGCGCGATTTACGAAAATTTGCAACAACTGGGTGCAGGAAATTTCCCCGCAAAGCCTTTACTACCCGATGAAATTGTCATGGTGGCGGCGGAACCAGCACCAATGGAGGTGCGGGTTGAATGGCCTGATGGTCGCATCACCTATGAATGGGAGACACCACCACCACAAGTGGACGAACTCAAGCAGACAATTTTGAACATTCTCAATCGAGAAGGGCGATCGCTTCTGGCTTTAAATGCACTCATCCAAGCACGAGACGCAGAAGCAAAGATCGCTCAAAAAACCATCGACTTACGCCAACAAGAAGCCGAAGACATCATCTGGCAATTTACTAAATATAAAGCTTTGGCAGTAGCTTTAAATCCCATCGCCTTCTTAGATATCCTGGGCGGGGCTATTGCTGATTTGGCTTTGATTCGCGCTTTGGCACGCTTGTATGGTTTACCAATGACTAGTTATGAAGCAGGAAAAATTTTTAAAACTATTTTATTGAGTTCTGGTGGCTTACTGCTGGGAGAATTAGGTAGTAGTTTCGTGTTGGGTTTGGGCAAGAGTACAGCTGCGATCGCCACTGGCGATAATCCGACAAATATTACTGCCTTCGCTGGCAGTGCGATCGCCCAAGCTGGGATTGCTGGTTATGGCGCATACTCCGTTGGCAAAGCCGCTCAAGTCTATCTGGAAAAAGGCTGCACTTGGGGACAGTTGGGCGCTAGCAGCGTCATTCAAGAAATTCTTTCTCAAGTTGACCAAAACACAATTCTGTATCGTTTGCGACAAGAACTAGGCATAAAGTATTGAGAATAACTAATAATTGTTTCTCATTTGTTACCCTTTATAAGCATTTATCAACTTCTATCAAAGTCTTCTGACAATCCATCTCAATTGCCGATTTCCAATGCAAGATTGAGAAGATGATCATCTTTGCTCGTGGCTGCAATTAACAGAAAATGCATTAGCTTATTCAAGCAAAGATTGCCAGAGGGAAATCCTCACCCAAGTTTGTTAAAAAGATGACGGTATTTACACCACTTTTTTTGACAAACATATCTAAACTGTAAATGTGAGCTTTCTAAGGTCATTAGAATCTCTGCCATTGATTTATATCTCTGAAAATATAAGGTGAAAGTGACATGACAACCTTAAACGTAAATCAAGCTGCTGTGGCTACAACTCTTGAGCAAACGATTTTAGAAGCCATTAGTGATGCTCGTGCAACTTGTGAGTTGAATGGCAGTAATTCTGCTAATTGTGCCGTAGCTTGGGATATCGTCGAAGAATTACAAGCTGAAAAATCTGATCGGCATCGAGCAAAACAAAAGAAAACCTCTTTAGAGAACTATTGCGATCGCCATCCAGATTCCGTAGAGTGTCTGATATACGACCTTTAACAAGATAGAATTCAGGACTCAGTATAAATTCTGTACGAATACCTGATAAATATGTAGGTTTAAATCCAATAACCTTGAGTTAAGCCTGAAAATATTCATGTAGAGACGCGATTCATCGCGTCTAAAAGATTCAGTTTTCTTTGTCAATAAACCTTAACCCAAGTTTATTGGGTTTAAATCCCCACTAAATCTTCTGCACACCATTTTGCAATCAAGATTTAGTGGTTTTCAATTTATTATGAATTCTCAATTCTGCATTCTTGTTCAATTTTTCCGTAAATCAACTGTTGCTGATTGCGCGGTCTGCTTAACTGCTTCTAAATTAGGTGGTGATGTTTCACTTTCCATTCCCAACCATAAAAGATATTCGATATTTCCAGCCGGTCCAGTAATCGGCGACCAAGTTAAGCCTTTGTATTTCCATCCTAATTCTTGAGCCACTTGCAACACCTGGAAAATAGCGTCCGCTTGGTCGTTTGGATCGCGCACAACTCCTTTTTTTCCCACACGGGATTTGCCAACTTCAAACTGTGGCTTGACTAATAATATAGCTTCCCGGCTAGCTTGAGTTAGCTCCCACAAAGCAGGCAGAATTTTGCTTAAGGAAATAAACGAAACATCCACTACTGCCAAATCGGGAATTGGGTCATTTTCACCGTACAAATCATTTGGTCGTAGCTGTCTTAAATTGGTGCGTTCGCGCAAAATTACTCGCGAATCATTTCTTAAGAGCCAGTCAACTTGTCCGTAACCAACATCAATACCGTAAACTAGTTTTGCCCCAGCTTGCAACAAACAATCAGTAAAGCCACCTGTCGAAATTCCACCATCTAAACAAATGCGTCCAGCGACAGGAATGGCAAACACTGTTAAAGCTTTGGAGAGTTTTTCACCTCCTCTAGAAACAAAAGGCGATCGCTCTTTAATATTTATTTGAGCTGCAATATCAACTTCTGTACCAGGTTTATCAACTACCTGCTGATTAACAGTAACTTCCCCTGCTTGAATTAACCTCTGTGCTAAGGCGCGAGAAGAACATAAATTTAAATCTACTAATAATGTATCGAGTCGTTGTTTAGCCAATTAATTAGACTCTCCTGAGAAGATTAAACCTAAAGCACGATTGATAATTTCTTCTCGGTTAACCAGCTTTTCTAATTCTTGGGCTTCATAACGACCTTCTTCTACTTCAAAGGAAGCCTCATCAATGGCATTTAAATAGGCTTCTGCTAAGATTTCTAACAATTCTTCTAGCGTCAGATAATAGCCCCCTGCTTTGCAGTGCTTATTTTCTCGTTGAATTTCCCGAACCGAATTCCGAATAGAGACTTCCCAAGAGCGAGTTGTGCGATTTTCAGCTTGTTGTTTAATCAAATGCAACAATAGAATCACTGCATAGCTACGAATCGTGTTGATTATGTCATTTCGGCTCATTTGTGTTAATTCTTCTACTATTAGCAATGCTCCTTGAACATCGCCCTTAACAAGCAAGTCTTTCAAACTCAATAATTCTTCCATAATTAGTGCTTCAAACATCGGCAACTTCTATTGTGCCTGATAATACATTCATACTATAAATTTTTCTGACGCTGTTTCACTTGCTTAAGTTCTGCTAAATATCGCTACCATCTCCGGACTGAATTTTCCAAACAAGACGTAACAATTTATCTTAATAGTTATATTTTTTTGTCAAAATCAACACATTTTCTCTTTATGTTTATAAGATAAAAGCATATGCCCAATTGAAAAATTCTTTACTAAATTTAGTGAAGTCGCAGAAGTCAAAATACTGCACTCAAACCTGATATTTCAAACAGGAGACAGGCGATTATGACACAGCAAAATGCTGCCCGACTTTTTGAAGCCGTAAAACGAGATCAAGCATTACAAGAAAGGCTCAAAGCAACAGCTAATCCAGAAGCTTTCATTAAGATTGCTCGTGAGCGTGGTTATGAATTCACCGTTGAAGAACTAAATACTGAGATTGACAAATTATCAGAAGAAGATTTAGCCGCCATTGTCAATCCCGGATGGGGAAATAGACGCCACCTTAATCCTAGATAATTCCTATTTCATGAAAATTAAAGTATAGGAACAACTGGATTTCCAAAGGTACTTCTAAATATAAAATTATAGCATGGTTGTTGAGTGTCAACAGCTATGCTATTGTTTTTATTTGCTTGGAGTCCTGAAGATTTGCGAGTTGCGTAGGGCAGCCCGCCGTCAGCATTGTCTTAACTTTTTTCTTGTTCAAGAATATACAACTAAGGGACTTCTAAGTAAAAATATCCTACTGCTTATAGTCAACAGTCATCAATCATCACTCAGCAACTTCAAACAGGATAAATTATTTCTTGAAGTTCCCTTTAAACAACAGGTTAAAAGTTGGCAATTTTATCTCTCAACTCCTACTAGAGTTCAGAAAAAAGCGATCGCCCCATCAAATCAAAGTGCGATCGCTGTTGATAATTCTTGTGGGGTGACCATTAAAGTCTAAATATCAATCTCGCTCAATTCGCGTGTGATGTGATCGAATGGTTCATCTATAAAAGCAGCATTAGCCACACCTGCTGTGGCTGCTTGTTCCTTAGCTAGATCCTTGAGTATTTGGACACCGCGAACCGTCGGGCCAATCGGAACTCCTAAAGAATTGTAAGTTTCTCGCAGCCCTTGTAGCACTCGCTCATCTAACACATTTGTGTTACCAGCAACCAGTGCATAAGTCGCATAGCGCAAGTAATAGTCTAGATCCCTTAAACAAGCCGCATAGCGGCGGGTTGTATAAGAATTTCCACCAGGACGAATCAATTCCGGCAGTTCTTCATATAACTTTAAACCAGCCTGTTTGACAAGTGCAGCTGCATTAGAATTTATCGCTGCTGCCGCTTGTACTCGTGCTGTACCACTGTCAAAGTAAGACTTGAGACTATCAAGTGCATTCCGGTCAAAATACCGACCAGCTACGTCATAATTCTTAATTAAATTTGTTACCGCATCGCGCATTCCATTTTCTCCCAATCGTTGCTATCTATGGTTTGATATTTATTTGGCTGCACTTATGCAGCAGTAAATTTTTGTGCTATTAAAAATAGATTCGGCACAAAAACAATCTATCCACTACATAAGGATTCTATGCCAAAGTTGACCCCTATGTGATGAACTTTCCAGTTTTATACAGACGAGCGGCGAAAGGTTAATATAACCTGTAATCCAGATATCTGTAACATAAAGTACAAAATACCTTAATATCTAGTATTTAAGATATTTCAGGTGTGTCACGGCTTGATTGAGATCAGCAGGGTTAGGATGCTTTGGAAGATTCTGGTTTTACTTTAGGAAATTGGTACAGAAGGAGTAACAATGACAACCCCACAAGAAGTCTTGAAATTAATCCAAGACCAAGAAATTCAGCTGATTGATCTCAAATTCATCGATACAGTAGGGACTTGGCAGCACCTCACACTCTACCAGAACCAAATCGATGAGACTGCATTCACTGATGGCGTACCTTTTGACGGTTCCAGCATCCGGGGTTGGAAAGCGATCAACGAATCGGACATGACGATGGTACTCGATCCCAATACTGCTTGGATCGACCCATTCATGGAAGTGCCAACGCTAAGTATAATTTGTAGTATTAAAGAACCACGTACAGGGGAATGGTATAACCGTTGTCCACGGGTTATTGCCCAAAAAGCAATAGATTACCTGGTTTCTAGTGGACTTGGGGACACAGCTTTCTTTGGGCCTGAAGCTGAATTCTTTATTTTTGAGAGTGCGCGCTTTGCACAAACCGCTAACGAAGGCTACTACTTCTTAGACTCTAAAGAAGGTGCTTGGAATTCTGGTAAAGATGAAGAACCCAATTTGGCTTATAAACCACGTTTCAAAGAAGGTTACTTCCCAGTTTCACCAACGGATTCTTTACAAGATATTCGCACAGAAATGCTGTTAACAATGGCAAAATTAGGTGTGCCCATTGAAAAGCATCACCACGAAGTAGCCACTGGTGGTCAGTGCGAACTAGGTTTCCGCTTTGGTAAGTTGATCGAAGCTGCTGACTGGTTGATGATTTATAAATATGTCATCAAGAACGTTGCCAAGAAATACGGCAAAACTGTCACCTTTATGCCCAAGCCCCTGTTTGGCGATAACGGTTCCGGGATGCACACTCACCAATCAATTTGGAAGGATGGCAAACCTCTGTTTGCAGGTGATAAGTATGCTGGCTTAAGTGAGATGGCGTTGCATTACATTGGTGGTCTTCTCAAGCACGCACCAGCGCTGTTGGCAATTACCAACCCCAGTACCAACTCTTACAAGCGCCTAGTACCTGGTTATGAAGCACCAGTCAACTTGGCTTACTCCCAAGGTAACCGTTCTGCTTCTATCCGTATTCCTCTGTCTGGCACTAACCCCAAAGCCAAGCGTTTAGAATTCCGTTGCCCAGATGCTACTTCTAACCCCTACTTAGCATTTGCTGCGATGCTTTGTGCTGGTATTGATGGCATCAAAAACAAAATAGATCCTGGTGCCCCTTTAGATAAAAATATCTATGAACTCTCTCCAGAAGAACTGGCGAAGGTTCCTTCAACTCCAGGTTCTTTAGAATTGGCATTGGAAGCACTGGAAAACGATCACGCCTTCTTGACAGAATCAGGCGTCTTCACAGAAGACTTTATCCAAAATTGGATTGACTACAAGTTAGCGAATGAAGTCAAGCAGTTGCAGCTACGTCCTCATCCCTACGAGTTTTACCTCTATTACGATGCTTAATTAAGTATCGTATCTAAACTAAAAGTTTAAATTTTGCCACCCTGTGGGGTGGCTTTTTTTTTGAGCTAAAGAGTTATTTTTCTCACATGATGCTGAAAATATCAATTTTGATGCTTAGCTCATGGTAGCGTTGCTGCGTCCATAAATCATCCTAGTCGTCGCATCTATCTTTCCTTGAATCGGGTTCCAGTAGTGAGATGCTTCTTCAGGAAGACCTAGTTCTTGTGCAGCACGCATCAGCATTGATTGTTGGCGATTCTTAACTTGCTGATGTTCGCGCACCATTAACGCACGAGATTTTTCTGCAATAGACATAATCATAGTCCTCCCTGTTTTTGTAGTGAATATATAATTTTCGGCTACATCTAATAATATAACAAAAATCTGTAACATACGCTACTTTTTTAGAGAGTTTTTTAGCTTTTTAATTTTGATTGCAAGTATTTTTTAAATAAAATCATTGATTACTAAAGATTTTGAGCTTTTTACTGCTCAAAGTAATATTCAGAATTGATAACACATTTTACAAAAATTTATATTTTCATAATCAGACTTAAGTGGAGATAAAGTGATTAATTTGGGAAATTTTATCCTTTTTGACTAATTCAGAAGGAATACAGGAGTTGCAAAAAATTAAGTTACGATTAAATATAAGTTAATAAAAATTTATATAACTTTATGACAGTTACCTACCCACGTAAATTTCAGAATGCTTTAGGTGCAAGGGAAATCTTGAAACGGGTGGTATGCGATCGCCAGATCCATTTGATTACTCTCAATCGCTACCGCTACAGCGAACAGCGCAGTTGTAAAGATTTGACTGACTTAATTGAACAACTGGATGGACAGCCACGGGAACTCGTACGAGATTTATCTCATCACATCAGTGATGAAGCTCGTCATGCCATGTGGTTAACTGATCTATTGATCGATTTGGGGAGTGATGTCGGAACTCCCCCCGGAACTTCCTATATTGATGAATTTGATCGCCTACTCGATAAAGACGCCTACGATCCAAAACGCAACTTAGAGGATGGTATAATTGCTGCCCTGACAGCAATTAACATTACCGAAAAACGGGCCTGTGAGTATTTTTCCGCCCACATTCACGCCCTCAAGCAAGCGCCGCAAACAGAAGAAAACATCAAAATCCGGGAAACGATTGCAAAAATTTTGCCAGAAGAAGCAGGACATGTGCGCTGGGGTAACCGTTGGTTAGCAGAACTCGCGCGTAAAAGTCCAGAACATCGGCAAAAAATAGAGCAAGCCAAGCGAAAATATACTGCAATTGAACACGCAGCCTTTGAATCGGGAATGGATATCACCTTGGGAGCCGAACTGCGACGAGTTGCCAACCTGATGGAAGTAGCAAATACCATGCCAGTTTGGGAACGTCCTCAATACCTGATGGAACGCTTACCCCAGACTTTGCTAGCACCTGAGTTGCAATTTACGAGGATTCAGATTGCACAAAAAGCTTGGCAGGGCGATCCACAGGCGTTTTTCCAGAATTTTGTGCCCATGTTTCTCAACGGCATCCAACGAACAGAAGATAATCGCCAGAAAACCACTGTCTCAAGAGAAGGAGTAGGGGAGTAGAAGATGAATAAAGAAGTCACCGGTGCTGACTTTTAGCACTGAGAACTTCAAATAGATGAGGGAATGTGGGGAGTGTGGGGAGATTATAAAAAAGCTTTCCACCACTCCCACACTTCGTGTTTGCCCAATGCCTTAGACAAGATGAGGTGAAGGAAATTTCATACTTTGTTAAAGGACACTGAACAGATGCCGAAGCAAAGAGCAATTATTTGTTGATGTAGATAACTAGTACATGATGGCGGAAATAAACCTATCATTTGGAATCAGTAAAAAGCTTGGGGTATAAGTATTGTTTATTTTTAATCAGTGACTCTTGGGAATGACGCTACGCACAGTCGCTACCACTGCGCTCACAGCGTCCCCCGACGTTTACGGCCATTGCTTTATGTTTCTTAACCCGTTCACCGCACTGGCTCACTTTTACTTTTGCCTTGTTGTACTAGCTACTCAATCTGTAAGAAAACTTATTTGGGAATAAAGAGAAGTTGCTTTAAAGCTGTTTCCCCAATTAACAAAATGTCCGAATTAGATGTGTTTTAAATTAATTAATAATCTAAGTAACATCTGTTTCTAAAGCATTTGGATTAAGGATTGAGATGCAGAGCTTTTGAAGAATATGAGTAACAGTTGTGTCGCTTTTGAAGAGTTGGTGATGCTGTTGATCGAAGCAGTTGGTTTGATTTGCTTTTTAATTCTCAGAATTTACATTAACTACAATATATACAAAAATTGCAGTTGAAATACTAAGCGATCGCTGAAGATTTTTGTGTGATAACTGTATTTATCTTGGCCAGAAAAGCTGTGAAAAAAATATCACCACAACATTCTATTTTGCGGTAAATTATTTGTTTTGCAAAAATAGCCATTGTCTGACGGTAGTTAAACAACAGCATAGAAATTTTCAGCGAATTTTTGCATCACTTCTCTGCGCCCACTACCGCGATGACGTGGTGCATCATCTGCATTTTGTTCAGATGCCAAGAGCAACTGCTGCCAAGTAGGCATCGAAAGCAGCCGATTCTCTTGGAAAGTTCTATTTGCTCTTGGTATTGCCGGAAGTCGGCGTAGCTTGGGAAAAGCCGCAGAATCATCTACAGACTTTCCGTTGGGTAAGTGATTGTCCATTGCTTGGCAGTTAGAAGCTAAGGGGCCGAACACCAGACTCGAAACTAAAAGTGAAATGGCAGCACGCATAGCAGATGTCTATTTTGGAACTCTCCACTTCACTGATACTTAGCTTTTTTAGGAATATCCGGACAATTCGTCAAAAAGTATTGTGTTTTACTGAAAATAAACTCTTCTTATCCTCCGTCCAGATGTTCGACTAATAACCAATTACTGAAGTGATTCTGACGACCCCACACTGTAACTAATTGTTCGTGAGGGTAAACGTGTAACTGCTCGTTGATATGCGATCGCAAAGTCACAAGCTGCCAATTTTGACCTTGATATGCCGCTGGTGCAGTGACAGTGAATCTGTATTCCTGCGGAGCCAAGCGGTAGAAAATGCCTTGGAAACACTTATTTTCTGGGATTAATACCTTGTCAAAAGTAGAATCAGAGTACTGATCCGTGGATGGGCAAGGGCAATCACCACTAGCTGGATAGGCTATTGGGTTATCTAAGTAATACAGTTGGTGATGCAGCCAATCCGAATGATTAGGCGGCAGATTAAAAAAAGGTACGATTATTGCTTTTGCCTGATCGTTTTGTAGCAAAGCTAGTTGTAGCTCTCTGACAGGTAAATCTCTAGGTTGGCAGTTGAACTCAACACACATCGCTGCTGCCATTCCTGCTGCTTGACCAATGCCCATAACCACGGGTTGTAATCTGGTTGCGCCATTGGCAATGTGGGAGACAGAAATATTTTTTTCACAAACCAACAAACCATCTGTTGTGGCCGGAATTAAACAACTGTAGGGAATTGTAAAGSCAGTCCCAGTCCAGCGTCCCCCCCAATAGATAGATTTTGGTTGCAATGGAAATTGAACGCTAGGGTAATGATGGTCATTGGCGTAATTACCAACAGCGATCGCTTCTTTTGTTAAAGACGCTTGGTGTTGCTTACTTCCACGTTCGCGTAGCGTCTCGCAGGGGAGTGGTACGCAAACGTCGGCTATAGTATGGTCGAAGGGCTGTAGGGCGAACGCATCATTATATATAGATGCAACTCTACCTCCAGGAATTGGTAAAATATCCTGTTCTCGCACAGTAGTTAGCCCCACTAAACGGCGGCTTTCACGGTAATAAGGATGCAGTGCAAAAGCTGTATGAGTGTGAGGAAATATTTGTTTTGCTAAACCATAGCGACGACCAAGTTGATTTTGAATAAAACGGGCAAAATTTTGACTGTGCCAGCGTGATTCTTCGATAAATTCACCTCTGGTTACCTCTGACTCTATCAGCCGCCCTACCCCTTGACCGTAGTCATTGCCACAGATTGGCCAGTTAATCATGAATCGATCGCCAGGTAAGCGTCCATAATTTAAAAATGTCTCCGCTCCATAACTATCCCAAGCACCGACAAACTGCGATGGATTTTCATTGGGAGCAGGCGGAATTTCTGGGGCAACAGCTTCACCAAAGTCTTGCATCACCACTACATAAGTAGGCGCTTGTACTGGATATCTCTTGGTTAACGAGTTAAACGTCACTGGAGCGCTGGGTTCTCCCCACTCAGATTGCAATTCCCACCCCCACCGATAAGGTATCTCAGCTAAAGCCAATAAATCTCCTAATTCTGTAGCGTCGAGAATAATCTTGGCTGTGACAGCAAAATCTGCAAAGCGGACACCAGTAATAGAATCTCGTTGCCGGAACACCTCTAAAGGCACTTGTCCAGAAATCCAGTGCAGATTCGGTAATTCCTCCACCCAATCAGCAAAAATCTCAGCCCCAATGCGAGGCTCGTAACTAAAAAAGCTTACCCAACAGTTATCTAATCCGCCTGGCTGTCGATGTCGCAATTCTTGCAAAAACGCACCCCATAACCCGGTTTGGAAGGCTTCTAATTCATTGCCATCGGGTGCAGACACTCCAGCCGAAGTCAGCATTCCCCCTAACCAAGAAAACTCACTCACCAAAATAGTTTTAGCTCCCCGTCGGGCTGCTTGGATAGCAGCTGCACTACCTCCGGTTCCGCCGCCGACAACTAAGACATCAGCTGTATATGTTTGATGAACCATCTTTTAACCTCTTTGAGTTTCCGATATATTTTCATAAAAAAAGCGATCGCCTGACAGTTTTTATCTCAAACTGAGTGCGATCGCGGTCGGATTCCTGAAATCAAAAGAGATTATTAGGATTATTTATCAATTGGCACTTACGCAATTAGAACTCAAGCTGGTATCGAGTTATATTTACTTTGTCAAACCCTCAAATACACCCCTTAAAGCTGCAACAGCATCTTGAGTCCGTGCCCAAACTCCTTGATCTGGGTCTTGACCTGTAAGTTCTCTTGTACCCAAAACTTCTAACACACCTTTCAATTGTTCTTGATGAGCGCGATTTTCAAAGTTCACTTGATTGAGCGGCCCGATAGCTTCTTTCACGTCATCACCTACTACCTGAGCAGCTTTATGGATCACTAAACCAGTCATTACGGCTTGATGCTTAATCCTTTCGTGAATAGAAGCTTTTTGGTAGAGTGTTAGCTCATCCCCATCTATTATCCGGTTTACTTGCTCAACGTACTGCTGTATCGTGTCTCTAGGCTGGGCTGAGCCACCACCAAATTTGGAAATAACTCCCTCGATCACTGTAAGGTTTTCTTGGTCATCTTTGAGAAAGTCATTTAGGCGTTGGCTAATTTCTTGGTCGTTGCTGACAGCAGGTATTACTTTTTTTTCGTTGGCAATTAGCAACTCTTGTATAGCTTTCAAATCTGCTAGCTCTGTAGCGATCGCGCTACGCTTGGTATCATCTAAAGCTACAACCATTTGTAGACTTGCCTCAAATAAATTTAGGACATAATTAAGCTCTCACAATTGTTTTGCTCAATGAATCATTCTTGAGATGTATTATCATTATATTTCTACCTAAAGTTGCAAACAGGAATATAGTGAGTCTGACACCCGGATAAACTTCCAGAAATCAAGTAACTGTTGTGCTACAAGCTGGTAGTGGAAAAAGTGAAAGAAATGCCATCCTTCTAAACAATACCAAAGGCGATCGCCTTCCTTTAAATACGGTCGCCATCCATGCACTGCATCAGGTTGGACTACAATATCGTTTAAGCTACCACAAACCATCAAAGGTACTGAAACTCTGTTTGGAGTTATACTTACCCTCTCAAACAGAGAATGAGGAGAGAGCGAACAATCTAAATCTTCCTCCAAAAGATGTGTCAGACTTTGGAGAGTCCATTGATCTTGATAACCAAACAAGTTGTAAACCATATCAGTCAAAAGCTTTTGCCGACTTAAAAACTGACGGTGAATATAGTAATGAGCTTGCCAATCAAGCGCTGCATCAACACCAACAGCTAATAGCGTCAAAGACTTACAGCGGTTTTCAATTGAGTAGACTACAAAATGTATAAACTAGAAGAGTAATAAAAATACTCACAGTAATGCCTGCTGCCTACTCAAATGATCTACGCCAACGGGTAATTGATGCTTATACAGCCAAGGAAGGGTCACTTCGACAACTTGCAGACCGCTTTCAAGTAAGCTTATCGTTTGTCCAACGGTTAATTCGTCGCTACCGAAATATAGGACAAGTGACTCCAAAACCTCATGCAGGTGGAGCGATCGCTAAAATCACAGTCGAGAATTTATTAACAGTGCAGC
>NZ_SZNH01000010.1 GCF_005869855.1 Nostoc sp. PA-18-2419
CAGGAAGTAGGAGGCAGGGGAGGGGGTAGGAAGTAGGAGGCAGGGGAGGGGGCAGGAAGTAGGAGGTAGAAACTCTTTATCTCTCATGAATCAGTCCTGGATTTTGTACCTCACTTACTTGCAATCTGCTGTAATCTTTCTACTCGAAAGTTGAGTCTTTGAGGGTGAAAGTTGAGTTTTTGAGGGTGAAAGTTGAGCTTCTGAAGGTGAAAGTTGAGCTTCTGAACTAGAAACTTACGAACTTGTACCGAACCTGTCCTAAGCGTAGCCGTTCGCACTCGCGTAGCGTCTCCCAGACAAGCCTCTCGTAGAGAAAGGCGAAGCCAAAGTATTACAAACTACGAATTACGAATTACGAATTAGATTTACGATCGCACTAGCCAAATCGAATGGTTCGACGGGTTTGGATAAATGTTTTTGAAACCCGGCTGCTAATGCTCGATTATGGTTAATTTCTCCAGCATAAGCAGTCAAAGCGATGGCTGGAATTTGTCCGCCTTTTTCTGGCGACAATTTTCTTACTTGGCGTAGCAGCATGTAGCCATCCATCAAGGGCATTCCAATATCGCTTAACAGGATATCTGGCTTCGACTGGGCTATTGCTTTTAATGCTTCGGGTGCAGATGCAACTGCGGTTACAGTTGCTCCATACTGTTCTAAGGCAAAGCTAAAAAAGTCACGTACATCTTCTTGGTCGTCTACAAGCAAAATTTTTACTCCCAAAAGTAATGAGTCTTCAGCACTCAGTTCTAAGTTAGAAGATTGAGGACTGGGAACTCGTGACTCTGTACTTTTGAGTAAAGGTAGCTTAACTGTAAAGGTTGCTCCCTGTCCAACTCCTGGACTTTCTGCCTCAACTGTACCACCGTGAAGTTCTACTAAATGACGCACAATTGCTAATCCTAATCCCAGTCCGCCAAATATCCTGGTTGTCTTGGAATCTGCTTGGCGGAAGTAGTCAAAAACGTGAGGCAAAAACTCTGGGTTGATTCCCTTACCTGTATCAATCACCTGGATTTGAGCATAGCCAACAGAAGAGGAGGCAAAAAGTGTTTGCGATAAATTGCCTGCGTCCTCTTCCCTCACCTGTTCTAAACGTACTTCTACTCGTCCTCCAGCAGATGTAAATTTAACGGCATTGGAAAGTAAATTCCACATAATTTGTTGCAAACGATCGCTATCGCCTAAAACTTTGCCGACATCATTGTTCAGATGTGTTTGAATTTCAATTGACTTGGCTTCTGCTGCTAAACGTACCGTTTCTTGAGCTGCGGTGATCGGAACTTTTAAATCCACTGCATGGAGATTTAGACTCAGCTTACCTTGTAAAATCCGCGACACATCGAGCAAGTCTTCAATGAGTTGGGTTTGTAACCTGGCGTTGCGTTCAATTATTTCTAAAGCACGGACTTTAGTCGCTTCGTCAAACTTCCGGGTTCTGAGTAACTTTGACCAGCCTAAAATCGGGTTGAGGGGAGTTCTCAATTCGTGAGAAAGGACAGCGAGGAATTCATCCTTAATCCGGTTGGCAGTCTCAGCTTGGGCGCGTGCAGTCTTTTCTGCTTCGTAAAGTTGAGCGCGGGCGATGGCTTGGCCACATTGCTGTCCCAATGTCAACATAAATCGCCGCTCTTGTTCGTTAAAACCTTGGGCACTAGCAAAGCTAAATCCCAGTGCGCCAATGGCTTTACCCTCTGCTATTAATGGTATGGAAACCCAGGCATTATTCCCAGTCACAGCCACAGTATCAGCTAAGTTGGGATAGTTTGCCATCAAGGCTTCTACATTTTCTATAAAAATTGGCTTTTTAGTTTTGACTGTTTGGGCAATTTGGTTATCAGCAGTGATAGGAAAACTTTTCCAGATATCTATAACTGATTGTGGATAGCCAGTTGCTTGGACAACTTCCAAGGTAGTGCTTGCTTCAAGTAAGACAACGCAACCAGCAGAGGCTCCCAAGGCAGCAATTCCTTGGTTCATCACCACATCAGCTACTTGTTGAGAAGTTAGGGCTTCGGAGAGGGCGGCAGTGATACTTTGTAAAAGTGCAGTCCGATTAACAGATAGCTCTGCTGCTTGTTTTGCTTGCTGAGTTTCTTGGTAGAGTCTGGCATTGTCAATGGCTGTAGCAGCACGGCGAGCAATATCCTCTGCTAAGGCTAAGTCTACGTGTTGATAGTGCCGACCCGATTCGGCTGTAAAAAAAGAGATTGCGCCAAATAATTGCCCACGAGAACGGACTGGAACCACCATTAGAGAACAAATAGCTAAACTTTGGAGTAATTGCAGATGTTCCTCGTTTTGAGCCATCTGTAAAAGATGAGAGTGAGATAATTCGGGATAAAAAACAGGTATTCCCAACCGTAGCTGCTGCACAAGCTGTTGTGCCCCGGTTTTAGGTGGATAACGTCGTTGGATTTCGTTTAAGATATTTTGTTTTGTTGGCTGAGCAATTGCGATCGCAATTTGTTTACTTGACCAATCTTCCTGGAAAACATCTACAATACACCAGTCAGCTAGGGTAGGAACTGCTAAATTAGCCACATTGGCTAGGGTGATTTCATAATCCAATGAGGCAGCAAGTAGAGTGCTGGCTTCAACTAAAAATTGTTGCGTGGCTTCAACTCGTTTGCGATCGCTGATATCTTCGATAATGCCTGATGCATACTTGAGTTCTCCTTGAGAATTCCAAACTGCTGATGAAGTTAGGTTTACCCAAACAATAGAACCATCTTTGCGGATGTAGCGCTTTTCTAAGGAATAACCACTAATTTCTTCTTGTGCCAAAACTCGCAGAGCATTTTCTCTATCAGCTTTTAAGTCGTCAGGATGAGTAATTTCCTCGAAGTTCATCTCAATTAACTCTTCATGGCTGTAGCCAGTAATCTGGCACAGCGCCGGATTAACCTGAAGAAATCGTCCATCTAAGGCTACCAAAGCAATACCCACAGCAGCTTGATTAAACATTGCCCGGAATCTTTCTTCGCTTTCTCGCAAAGCAACTTCTGTTTGTTTTGCTGCTGTTACATCTGCCATAATTATTCCAATTCCTTCTGTTTCGCCCATTCGATTATTGACTGGGTAATAATTGCCCAGCCAGTATCGATAACTTTCGGGTTGCCCTGGTGTTTGGGTGTTAATTTCTACATTCAGCAGTGGTTCTCCAGTATCTAACACCTGCTGTAACTGGACTTCCAACTCAGCCGCCATTTTTGGTAGTACTTCTCGAAATTTGCGTCCTAAGTGTTGTTCTATAGTTAAACCGTTAATGTCAGCAAACACCTGGTTAATCCTGATATATCGCAGATGGCGATCCAAAAAGCATACAGCAACGGGAGCGGCTCCTAGCAGCGCATCTAGAAGAGATAAAGATTCAGCATAATGAACTAAAGCTTGGTGGATATCTCGATAAAGTTGGGCATTTTCCACTGCTAAGGCAGCACGAGAGGCGACATCTGTTGCTAAAGTCAAGTCAGAGCGATCGTAATGACGGTTTGATTCAGCACTAATAAACGTAATGCTACCGAGTACTCGCCCTCCTGCGACTAACGGCACAATCATCACAGACTTCATCCCCAATTGCCGAACAATTTCTAAGTGTTCTTCGTTCTGAGTATTTGTCACTAATAGCGAGTCAGATACCTCTGAGATTAATTCGCTTTGCCCAGTTTGCAATACTCTATTAATGGCATTTGTACCCTTGTAATTCTGCCCATACTGCTGAAGTTTACGTGCCAATTCAACTTTGGATGGATCTGCATGGGCAATACATAAGGGACGAATGGAACCATCTTCATTGAGAATATCGACGCTACACCAATCAGCTACCTGGGGAACTGAAATATTTGCAATTTGTTCTAAGGTTTGCTCGTAATCAAGGGAAGTAGAAAGTAAATTAGTAACTTCGGCAATATAGCGGAGTCTTTGCTCAGCCTGCTTGCGTTGTGTGATATCTAGAACAAAGAAAGCTCCTCGCTCAAAAGTCTCCTCAAAGTGGCTAGCACCTATCAAAACTGGCAAGCGTGAGCCGTCTTTACAGATATATTCTTTTTCATAGGGTGTGCAAAAGCGACTGTTTTGCAGTTGAATCAGTCCTTGCTCATCGAGTGGCTGGTACTCTGGTGGAGTCAGGTTTTGCCAGTTAAGTTTGCCGGAAACTAATTCTGCACGAGAATAACCCAACATTTCCAACAAGGCATCATTGGCATCTGCGATTTTGCCGTCTATTTGCCAAAACCCAATGCCAATCATATTTGACTCAACTACACTGCGAAACTTGGCTTCGCTTTCCCGTAATGTTTGCTCAGATTGTTTCTGTTGAGTGACATCAATAGATGTAATACCCACTCCTAGCAACTGCCCATCTGGTAAACACACCGGATAATAGTTGACAATATCGTAACGAGACATCCCGAGTGGATAAGTTTCACGGGTTATTTCCTGGTTCAGTAAGGGCTGCCTGGTTGCCATCACTTGCTTCAATACAGGCTCAATTTGCTCTGCCCATTGCGGTAGGACTTCTTGAAAGGTGCGACCAATATGTTGGTTTAGTGGCACAGCATTAGTAGCTGCTAAAGCTTCATTAGCGTAAACGTAGCGAAGTTCAGTATCAAGGAAAGCCAGCGCTACTGGTGAAGTGGTCAGCCAAGCATTCAGCAACGCCAAAGATTCATCTTTTTGCTGAACAGCTTGCTGAAGTTCCCTGTGCAATCTAGTGTTTTCTAATTCCGCTTGATGGCGCTGCGTAATATTCACAGCCACACAAGTAATCCCATGAATGCTATTATCTGCATCCTTAAGCGGTTCAACGAGCAAATCGTAGTAACGGTTTTCTCCATTTATCGGCAGATAAACTTCTTCACGGGCTGCAACACCAGTTTCTAATACTCTGCGCTTAATCGCCATCAATTGCTCTGCTACTGAGGCAGGAAATATTTCAGCATCAGACTTACCAAGGATTTCTTGTGCCGTGTCACCAACTTGAGGATGATGAATCCACTGATATCGCAAATTGCGATCGTGCTGAAATACCATAATATCTGAACTGCTCAAGGCTAAGCCAAATCGCTCTTGGGAGACTTTGAGCTGTTGTAAATTTACATCAGCCTCTCCTTTAACAGTTTTAAATGCCTGACAGATAATACTAAAGAGGAATCCCTGTAATCCAAACAACCCGGTTTCTAGAGAATTAGATAAATCAAAACTCAGTTGATAAAGCGGTGATAGGAAGAAGTAATTGCTCAGTAGCGCAGACAACAAGGTTGCCAATAGTCCTGATTTCAGATCACTATACCAGGCACTCACCATTACAGCGCTAAAAAACAGCAAAAAATGAGTTCCACTTATGCTTAGCCAAGAATGTAGCATCAGCATTAAAACTAATGCAAGTGCTACATTTAATACAGCAATGCCATAACGCAGTAATTGAGAATAAGGAATATGGAGCATCAAAATGTTTCGGACTAACCAATACTTATTGCACAGGCTTTACACACCCTAAGCTAGTTTGCGAATTTTAGTAATTTATCTCTAGATAGATTTTGTTTACTTTTCAAAACTTCTTTTGCTAGAAGTTAATTATCAAGTGATATAGTATTTAAAACCAGAATTTATAATTAATCTTCTTCTAGCCATAAAATTAATTTACTAATAAGAAATATTCAATTTATAAAAATGTAGTAATTTAAGTTAATCCAAAATCTGAGTTGATTGCTCAAAGCAAGGATGTTACTAAACGAATGCTCGTAAGTTATTTTTCCAACTGGAAAACTGTCTATCATTACTTCCAACAATCGCATATTAATTGAACATTGGTTGAAATTAAGGAACTGTTACGTTTTGTGGGTAAGGGTAAGTCAAAACCGAGAAGCATCTCTCAGTGAAGCAATTATGGATAGCCAAAGCGTTGAAACTGCTAACTTTTTGGCTGAAATTCTTATTCGTGTAACAACGCCAATAAAATTTGTTCAGATAAATATAGATGTAACAATTGTGTATGAGATGGCTCAATTATTTTCTGCTAACATGAGTAGTGCAGCCGATAACAAGCGTGCCATTCGAGTCTGTGAGGTCGATTTATCCAGTTCAAACCTCCCCTACTCCCCACTCGCCATTGCCCTGCTTCAGCACTGCTACTAATTTTTCAATATGTGCTACTTTATGAGTTGCCATCACAGATATTCTGATGCGACTTGTGGGCACTGTTGGGGGACGAATAGCCGGGGCAAAAATACCAGCATCTTTGAGGTGCTTTCCAGTTTGAAGTGCGTCTATTGTATTAGGCAATTGAAAACATAATATAGGTGATTCTGAAGGCAGTAATTTTAGATTAGGTAGTTGTTCGAGCAAAGTTTTCAAGTAACGCATATTCTCCCACAATTGGGCACGGCGTCGCGGTTCTTGTTGTAGTATCTTGATTGCTGCTAAGGCTGCTGCTGTGTCAGCAGGTGAAAGCGCAGTGGTGTAAATCCAACTGGGTGCGCGGTTTTGTAAAAAGTCAATTAGGGCACTACTTCCTGCTACATATCCACCTAAACTACCCAAAGCTTTACTCAAAGTACCAATTTGAATTAACGGCTTTCCGGTACATCCAAAATGCTCAACACACCCAGCACCAGTTTTTCCGAGTACCCCAGTCGCGTGAGCTTCATCAACTAGCAGCATACAGTCAAATTCATCTGCGAGATCCAACAGTGCTGGCATTGGACATAAATCGCCATCCATGCTGAAGACGCTATCAGTCAGAATTAAACAGCGTCGGTAATTTTGCCGTTGCTGACTCAACTGAATTTTGAGTGCTGTAACATTACAGTGTAGATATTCTATAACTGCTGCACCACTGAGAATCGCCCCATTTTTCAAACTAGAATGATTGTATTGATCGGATAAAATTAAATCGCGCTTACCAACTAAAGCAGTAATTACACCTAAATTAGCTAGATACCCAGAACTAAACACTAAGGCATCTTCAGTTTGTTTAATAAATGCGATCGCCTTTTCTAACTCTTTATGTAATTCTCGATGTCCACTGAGTAATCTAGAACCAGTACTACCAGTACCAAATTCCTCAATGGCAGCGATCGCTGCTGCCATCAAACGCTCATCCCCAGCCAATCCCAAATAATCATTACTGGCAAAATTAATTACCTCTTGCCCAGCTAAAACCACCGTTGCACCAGGGCGACCCTCGATAGTTTGTACTGAACGATACCAGTTCGCCCGATGAATTGTTGCTAGAGATGTTTCTATCCAAGCATAAGGGTCGTGGGGCATAGAGGGGAATAGGTAAGGTGGGGCCCCCTCTGGGGATAAGGGGTAATGGGGAGATAGAAAAACGCGGGGACGCAAAGAAAAAATAATGACTAATGACTAATGACAAATAACTAATAACCAACTTGTTCGCTACTACTGAGATGAGCGATCGCTTGTTTAATCCAATCTTCTACATAGGCGTCTTTTGGTAGTCCAATGTCTTCGCTTACTACGTGCAAAGCGTGACTGACTTCATGGGCAGTATATCCCAAAGCAAAGAGAGTCATTTGCACTTCTTCGAGAATTCCGGCTGCGGGGCCGCCCGTAGCGACGAAGAATCCTGCTGATTTGCGCCACTCGATTAACTTGCTTTTCAATTCCAAACAGATGCGTTCTGCGGTTTTCTTGCCGACACCTGGGGCTTGAATTAAAACTTGGGTGTTGGCAGCGATAATTGCTTGGACTAAATCTGGTAGTTCCAAAGTGTCTAATAAAGCGATCGCTGAGGCTGCACCAATACCGCTAACTGTTAGCAACTGGCGAAATAAATCGCGTTCGGCTGGAGAAGCAAAGCCATATAGGAATGGGATTTCTTCTCGAATTTGCAAATGGGTAAAGATTTGCGCCACTCCTCCTGAATCTGGTAACTGCTGTACTAGGCGTTGTGGGACTTGTAAATCATACCCCAAGCCATTTACTTCCAGAGTCAGAACAACCCGATTACCAATTGTTTGAATACCAGCAACGATTCCTTTGAGATAGCTAATCATTCTAAATAACCAAAATATTTTAATCCTTCTAGAATCCCACCCGCACAAAAATCTTGTGCCAGGTAATGATGGTCAGTCGGATACTCGTTGTGCCACTGGAGTAACTCTTTTCGAGCATTACCGACTATGATTCCCCTTTCGTTGCCTACAGCAAATAAAGCAATATCATTACCCGAATCACCACAGACAACTGTTTGTTCTGTTGCAAATTTCCACTTTTGACGTAAAAATTGCATTGCTTGACCTTTATCGCTGGTAAGGGGTACAATGTCAAGGTCTATTTCACTACTGTAGATTAACTTTACATTTAATTTATATTTATCCAACTCTGCCTTAAGTTGGGGTAAGATATTAACCGCTATTTCTTGAGGAACAAAAAAACTCACTTTAAAAGCAAGCTGTTCTGATTCTGGTTGCGGCTTTAATTCAGGGAAATTTTTGGTTATAGATAAGATAAGTTCGCGATCCCAACCAGGAGAGAGGATTTCTGACCAACTCGAATCTAGAGTTTTACCACCATCAAGGTAAATTTCTGTGCCCACAGCAAGCACTAAAGCGTCAGGTTGTAAAAGATTTTTTTGAAGTTGAAGTTCTTGGTAAAGGTGAGGCGATCGCCCGGTAGAATAAACAATTTTTGTGCCATATTCTTGACGATGTTGATTCAACAATTGGTTCAACTTTGGTAAAATATCGTCATTTCCCACAGTGCGATATACCAAGGTGTCATCCAGGTCGGTTACAAAAAGAAATGGTTTCATAGTTTTGATGTACCAAGTTACAAGTTAGTAGTTGCCAAAATAGGTAAAGTTCTGACGATTGGTCAGATGATAAGACTCGTCAAAGGATTTTTAATTACGCGTTGCGAGTTAATTTACCAAATTTTGGCTTTTGTGTATTCTTACCAATGTAATAATTTTTTTAAAAGTCAAAAATAACTGGATTTTTTACCGAGCTAGTTAATAAAGACCCAGTAATTTATACTTTGTTAAAATCTGAATAGATGCAACTTTGAAATTTTTTGTAACTAACAAAGAACTATTAATTTTTTATCAGATTTAGGATATTTATAATAAAACCACTTCACACACTTTGCTACTTGTTGAAGAAACTCTACTACATGGATATAGAATTTACGACTACAGTAGATTATTCATATTGAGTAAAATTTATACTATTAGGTTTTACGCAGATTGTTGCTACTAATCATCACTTAAAGTTTCAATCAATAAATCTACTTGTTGCTGTCGCTGTTGCAAAAAACTTTCGCACTGACGCAAATACTCAACAGCTTTGCCAAATTGGTCAAAAACCTCTTCTAATTCCAACTCACCCGCCTCAATGCGAGCAATAATTCCCTCTATTTCAATAACCTTCGCCTCATAATTCCAACCTTCTATTGATTCAGAATTAGAAGAATTCTTTCGTCTAACCATTAATTTCTCTATGTCCTCTATTTCCTCGTGCGCTAGCCTACAGCAAGCCGCTTTGAGTCTACATTTATTTTCATAACCTTCACTTTAACTCCATCCTGCCCCAATTGATTCAACAAATCTTGTCGGACTACAGCCGCACACGATCGCCATTATCTTCTTTATCCTCGAAATACACTACGATACAATCAATTTAACCTGCGACTAGATTTAGATAATGAACCCCAGCCAGATGCCATTTTGTTAATCGATGCAGCCTGTGGTGGATTGTCTCATATAGGTAATGATGGTTACGTCGAAAGTGCGCCAGAATTAGTTGCAGAAGTTGCTGCTAGCAGTGCTAGCAAAGATTTGCATGATAAAAAACATGCTTATCGTCGCAATGGCATTCAGGAATATATTGTTTGGCAGGTTTTTG
Organism: Nostoc sp. PA-18-2419; assembly: GCF_005869855.1. GTDB lineage: Bacteria > Cyanobacteriota > Cyanobacteriia > Cyanobacteriales > Nostocaceae > Nostoc. The sequence continues at coordinate 9,870 of NZ_SZNH01000010.1, forward strand.
AAAGTACTGTGAGTTGGTTCAGCTTGCAGGATGGTGAATATGTGGCGTTGATACCAAATATGTCAGGGATAATTGAAAGTCAAGTGTTTCCAGGATTGTGGCTGGATGTCTCAGCATTAGTTGCGGGAAATATGCAACAGGTATTAGCGGTATTGCAAAAAGGGCTAAGTTCAGATGAACATCAAGCGTTTGTTCAGCAGTTGAACAATAGCTGATATTACAGCAGTTTTCATGTATAGCAGGAGGCAGAAGGTAGAACTATTACTATTCCTAGCATTCATCTTTTCAAAATGTCCTAAAGGGTGTGACTACGGCTATATTTAGACCACAATCTTATTCCTTGCTTTCTTCCTTTGCGCCTTTGCGTGAGATAAAAACTAGGATACTGAAGCATAGCGATCCAGCATTTGTTATTTTAGTGACCTCATTTGTTATTTCGGCGAACCCATTTGTGATTTCGGCGATCACATTTGTTATTTTGGCGAATGCATTTGTGATTTCGGCAAACGCATTTGTGATTTCGGCAAACGCATTTATTGTTTTGGCGAACCCATTTGTTGTTTTGGCGAGCGCTAGCTCAATTTTAATCAAATGAAAGGTGGGAATTATTTCAAATAGCTACCGGAGAAATTAGGGCTTGGGAAACCATCAAAATAACCTTTTCCAGATGCCGTGAAAAGTCAGTTTGAATTACGATAAAAAATCAATCAAAATTTTTGCAAATTCAGCAGTATGACTATAAAGAAACCCATGTCCGGCTTGTTTAATAATTTTGAGTTCTGAACCAGAAATTTTGTTATTCAAAATATTACTATTTACAGGAGGAATTACGGAATCGCTATCTCCAGTAATGATTAAAGTAGGTGCTTTAATGCCTTGCAATAAATTACAGGTATCGTGAGTATTGTGCGCTTGTATTAGTCTGCTCAAACCATCTGGTTGACTGTGATAAAGTGAGGTTTTTTTGAAAAAATCTTCTGCTTTTTCCCGGTTATTAGAGATAGCTAAGTATGATTCTGGAAAAAGAAGATCCAATAAATCTCCTTGATTATTTGGATTGAAATCGCTACAATCTCCACCTGCCATTGTGCAGGATAATATCAATTTATTAAGCTTGCTAGTATGTCTCAAGGCAAACAGTTGAGCAATCATACCACCCATGCTGAGTCCAAGAACATGAGCTTGTGCTATTCCTAAAGCATTAAGCAATCCTGCTGCATCATTTGCCATATCAACAGTGGTGTAGTTGTCTGTTGACTGACTTTTTGTACGTCCAGAATCGCGGTTATCAAACACAATGACTTGGTAATGTTTCGCCAGTTCATCAAGAAACACATCCCCCCAGTCCAAAAGGCTGAAGCTTAAACCCATAATCATGAGTAGTGGATATCCACTGCCTTTCACCTCGTAATAAATGCTAATATCTCCAACTTGTGTTTCTGGCATTTGAACATCCTCTTAAAATAAAAAAATAGATTTACAAGATTACCATATTTCCCGACATCTCCCCCAACAGGAGACAGCATCAACAACGCCACCGCCGCCCCCAACACCTGCTCGTCGCTCACTTCCAGATATCTTTGCAAGCGATCGCCTCTGGAATCTCGCTTATTTGGTTGTAACTGAGGACAAGCTCCCTCAGATTGGTTAAATTAGCGATCGCCTCTGGAATCTCGCTTATTTGGTTGTAACTGAGGTCAAGCTCCCTCAGATTGGTTAAATTAGCGATCGCATCAGGTATTTAGGAAAAAATGCTACATCTTCGCTTTTTGGCGATGCCTGCGGCGGGCTACGCCAATGTGCCTTAAAATGTGGCGAGCGCATATATCTAAATCTGGTTTTTAGCTATCTCTGTGATTATACCTGCGAGCAATTTTTGGCATTGTTTACAAAATTAAGCGCTCGCATCCCTGACGGTATATTAGGGGACAGTCACGCTACCTAATAAATTTGAATATTTCTACTCATCACTCAAAGTTTCAATCAATAAATCTACTTGCTGCTGTCGCTGCTGCAAAAAACTTTCGCACTGACGCAAATACTCTATAGCCTTGGCAAATTGGTCGAAGACTTCTAGCAATTCCAACTCACCCGCCTCGATGCAGCAATGATTTTTTCTATTTCAATAACTTTTGCCTCATAATTCCAATCGATTAAATCAGAACTAGAAGCACTCTTACGTTTAACTATTTAATATCTTGACAGTAATCTGTTGTAAGTCGCTATATGTCTAAACTACTTTTTTACTTCTGTAACTTTCACTTTAACCTCACCCTGTCCCAATTGAATCGATAAATCTTGCCCCACTTCTAACTCAGCCGCAGCACGAGCGATCGCACCATTATCCTGTCTCACCACCGCATAACCACGCTGCAACACAGCTTTCGGGTCAAGAGTTGCCAACTTTTGCCGCAACAATTCTAAATGCTGCTTTGCTTGCTGCGATCGCCCCAGCGTGACTTGCACCAATTGCTGATGCTTCCAGCTAAGATTACGCACCTCTTGCTGCACGAGCCTTTCTAACCGCAAACGTTGCAAACGGTTTCGCAATGCTTGCAATTTATTTTCAGCAGCTTCCCAGGAATCATGCATGACTTCATGCAAAGCTATAACTCGCTGCCGATGCTCAGCATACAACTCTGCAATTGCGGGTACAACTGTTTCCGCCGCTGCCGTTGGCGTATGCACACATACATCTGCAACTAAATCTACCAAAGATTCATCTCGTTGATGACCAATGCCAGTAATTACAGGAATCGAACAACTAACAACAGCTCGTACTACTCGTTCATCATTAAAGCAAGCCAATTCCTCAACCGCACCACCACCACGTGATAAAATTAGCACTTCGGCGCGACCATCCCAATCAACTCGCTCAATTGCTTTGACAATGGATTCTGGTGCTTGCTCCCCTTGTACTGTAGCTGGAGAAAATAAAACGTGTAAACCTGGATACCTTTGCTTGAGAGTTTTTTTAATATCACCCCAAGCCGCCGCAGTTGGTGAAGTGACAACAGCGATCGTTTGGGGGTGAATGGGGAGCGATCGCTTTCTTTGTGGATCGAATAATCCCTCAGCCAGCAAGCGATTTTTTAGTTGTTGATAGCGTAGCGCTTGTAAACCAACACCAGCAGGTAAAGTCTGCCAAACCGATAACTGATACTCTCCCCGTTGCGGATACACGCGAATACTGCCCAAAATAATTATCTGCTCGCCAGGAACGGGTATCTGAGCGAGTTTTGGCAATTGGCTATTCCATACCACACACTTAATTCCAGCGGTGCCATCTGTATCTTGCAGCGTGAAAAATAACCCACTGCGATGGTGGTTAGCACTGGAAACTTCTCCAGTTACCCAAACTTGCCGCAATTGTTCATCTTGCTCTAATAACAAGCGGATATAGTCAGTTAATCCAGATACGGAAAGTGCCGTATCGAGAATCAGAGAGTCGGGAAGGTCAAAAGTCATCAAAGATGCCTGGCAGCAAAAGCTTAATCAAATCTTAGCAAACAACGTTAATTGACAGGTATGTATTAACGAATTTGAACGTAATCAATACTACCAGTCAGGTGAATGACAATTTCAGTTTGCCAGCCTTGTTTAGCTAATTCATCTGATAAATACTGGGATATTGTGAATATCATTGTTAGGACTTACCTTGGTTTGCTATCAACTTAATATATCTGATTTTTTAGATTGATTGCTAAAAGAGATTGAATGCGATCGCCGTTATATTTCGTAAAGAGTGCAAAAAAGTAGGCGATTACATTACTTTTTTTAATCTTTTAAACTCTGGAGCAACGAGCTAGGACGTGCAGTTTTTACAGAAAGATAAAGATTAGGATAGCGAACAAATATATAGTGTTCATACTCGTACCAATGCATCTCACTCTTTTCTCGGTTACAAATCTGGCAAATGACCCATAAATTATTGAATTCTATTGATAACCAGGGATATTGTGACCGAGGTAGTTTGTGATCTATCGTCTTACCACCTTTATCAGAGTAGTGATGCCCACAAATTGGACAATACCAGTTTGAATTTTTTTTGACCCAATCTTTACTTTCTTGAGTTGTTCCACATTCATAATCACCATTGATATAGCGCCAGTAATCGAATTTTCTATAATTTTCAAAATCTTCTGAAGTTAGTCTGTGATATCGCTTATTACCGATTTGATTTGCCAGAGCAAACAATTCTTTCAGTTCTTTATCTTGGAAATTCACCATATTTTTCCGAAAGTTAAAATTTTTAGATTTTATTCCAATATCTTTTACTAGTTTTTTTAGTAAAATCAATAAATTCTATTTCTGCATCGGAAAATTGATTATCGATTTCTTCTGCAATATCATTGACTTCTATAGATAAGGTTTGATTAAAGTTTTGTATTTCTTGAGGTGTGAGATATTTATTTCCAATTCTATCTGCCTCTAAAAATAATTCCTCAAGTGTTAATTCTCTATACAAATATTTAGTTAATAAAAACTCTTCTAGTTTTTCATAAAGACTAATAATATGATTCCAGCCAATATTTTTGTAATAATTTTCTTTTAGCCAAATTTGGTCTTCTTTATCAAGCTGAGTTCGCTTATTGGAGTTAGCACGTTGAACATCACGATAACTCATTCCTTGAAAATTTCTTTTTTTGTTAGTCATAAATCCAGTTATTTAGCCTAGTGTTGATTTAAACATAATAATTAAAGCTTGACGAATTTCACTATCTTCATACTGAAGAAGTTTTTTAGTATTAATAGCTAATTTTAGTCTAATTTCGTCTATTAAGTTTTTTAATACTTTATTGTCTTTTTTTAATTGCTCGTTTACTTGTATTAGCTCCTTATTTTGAGCAGTTATCTTATTCATTTTCATTTCTAACACTCTGTTTGTGTCAGTTAAACTTTTAATATCAGTTTCATATTTTTCATTTTGTTGTTTTTGATATTTCTTCAGTTGCTCGACTTTGGCAGTATATTCCTGATTATTTCTCTCTATTTCATTGCTTTTCTTTGTTACTAAACCTTTATGAGCAGCTTGAAGACGCTGACGCTTAATTAACTCAGAACCAGCAAAAGGCGAAATAGCCCTGCGAATGGTAATCTCATCAGGATTGGTACTAAAGTCAATTACTTCTAATGCACGTATAGCATCTGCTTTTGTCCATCCCTCACTTTCAAGCAGCTTAATACTTTGTGACTTATTCACGTTTCTCAATATAGACTATGTAAATTATCTTACCAGTTTATCAGTACGCAATTTTAATGCCAACAGGCTGGATTTAACTATAATGCTAACTTTACTAAACTTATCAATGTCCGGGGTGATGGTGATTTGACGAACGGTCGCGCCTTAATAGTAACTAGGCTTTTCTCTTCAAGACAAAGCAGCCTAAGCTATATACAGTCGATAAAGCCATTTAGTTGTTTAAAATAATTTCTTTGAAAATCCCTGACTCACTCACCCAAAGGAAGCAATCTCTGAATGCAAGTTGGTATTATTGTGCAGGACTACCTTAATCAGGTAGCGATCAAGTTACGATCTTGTCACACCTTTTTTAATTTGAGAAGTCCTATTCCAGAATTTTCTGGTTTAAAATAGTATATCTGTTCTACTCAAACTCTAAACCCAGACTCCTAAAAATCCATATACTTAGAGGCTCTAATGGCTATCAACACCGATACTTCTGGCAAGCAAAAAGCGTTAAATATAGTACTCAACCAGATTGAGCGCAGCTTTGGAAAAGGAGCAATCATGCGCTTGGGGGATGCTACCCGGATGCGGGTGGAAACAATTTCCAGTGGAGCGTTGACCTTGGATTTGGCATTGGGAGGCGGTTTACCCAAAGGACGGGTAATTGAGATTTATGGTCCGGAAAGTTCCGGTAAAACCACAGTAGCGTTACATGCGCTCGCGGAAGTGCAAAAAGAAGGTGGCATTGCTGCATTTGTTGATGCTGAACATGCCCTTGACCCAACCTACGCTGCGGCATTGGGTGTAGATATTGAAAATTTGCTGGTTTCTCAACCTGATACAGGAGAAGCCGCTTTGGAAATTGTCGATCAGCTGGTTCGTTCTGCTGCGGTTGATATTGTAGTTATTGACTCGGTAGCAGCATTAGTTCCCCGCGCTGAAATTGAAGGCGATATGGGTGATGCTCACGTTGGTCTTCAAGCGAGGTTGATGAGCCAAGCCTTACGTAAAATCACTGGTAATATTGGTAAATCAGGCTGCACAGTTATTTTCATTAACCAGTTGCGGCAAAAAATCGGTGTTACTTACGGAAGTCCAGAAACCACAACTGGAGGTAATGCATTGAAGTTTTACGCTTCCGTGCGCTTGGATATTCGCCGGATTCAAACTTTGAAAAAAGGTACAGATGAATTTGGTAACCGCGTCAAAGTAAAAGTTGCCAAAAATAAAGTAGCACCGCCTTTCAGAATCGCGGAATTTGACATTATTTTTGGTAAAGGTGTTTCTATCTTGGGTTGTCTGGTGGATCTAGCAGAAGAAACTGGCATCATTATCCGTAAAGGAGCTTGGTACAGCTACAACGGCGATAACATCTCACAAGGACGAGACAATGCCATTAAGTATCTAGAAGAAAAGCCAGAATTTGCTGACCAAATTAAGCAACTGGTACGGGAAAAGCTAGATAAAGGTGCTGTTGTTTCTGCTAACTCTGTATCAAAGTCCAATGAGGATGAAGAAGAAGAGGATGTTGAATTAGAAGAATAAGGAATTTTAATGGTAAGGTGCGTTATCAAGACAGTTAACGCACCTTTTTTACTATTTGATTTTCAATTTTTTAGCTGGGATTGTACGGGTTTTGTCTGCTAAAAAAACGGTCTAAAATTTCTGATTTGTGTTCTGAGCTAAAGTCGTCATAGCAATGGTCAATTTGATCAGCTAATCCAAAATTTCTTGAAATTTCTAAATTATTATTTGGTTTGTCACCAGGATAAGTAAGTATTTCTGCTTTACTATCACTCTTGCGATGCATCAGCTGCATTAGCAACTCCATTGCTACAGTTGGCAGAATGCGGGACTTATGCTCTACAAAAAAATTAAAAGTCAGACTACCTAAACGAATGCGATCGCCATCTTTGAGTTTGATCGGTTCAAGAGTTCGTTGGTCATTCACAAACGAACCATTAGTACTATTAAAATCAATCAAGTAGAAGCCTTGCTCGTCAATATGTTGAATTGCAGCGTGCCGACGAGACATATAACTATCAGCAATGCAAATACCACTACTGCGATTGCGACCTATCGTCCAGATCCGCTGTGATTGTTGTAAACTTTGCGTCTGATTATCGCATAAGTTAGTCATTAAATAAACAGCAGTAGTATCCACTACCCCATGCACATAAGATGCTTTCAGCGTCTTTAACGAGGGATAATATAGGTTTTCTAGTTGAAGAATCTCATCTAGAAGGCTGCTATTGTGTTCATACAACTTGATGAAAACCTGATATAAAGTTAATTTCCGTTCTATTTCTGTTTGTGCAAAGTCAGCCATTATATATAAACCTTATACTACCTGATTTCGGTTTTGAATATTCTGCTTCAGCCTACAATCAGGGATAATTGCTTTTTCGGTTTCCCCGCCATCTAAGAAGTTGACTAGCTTGCTAGGAGGGTTCAATTTGACAAATTTTAGGTATGAAATTCCCTGTTGTTTATAGCCATAATAATTATGACAACCTTTATAATAAATTGTGTAATAGTTTATTTTTTATTGTAAATAATCATTTGTTATTTGTAATAAATATAATTGTAAATATTTAATAATTTTTGTAATTTATCTGCGTATTTTTACTAAGTAATACTAGTTTTAAAAACTCCTATTATCAATAGCACAAAAAATCTCATTTTTAAGTAAAACTGAGAAACTTTCTGATAAGAGTTTTACCACTAATCAGAAAATACCGTTAGCTTAAAAATTGTTTGTCGAAATTTAATTTTATCAAAGAAGAGAAAACCCCTTGTTCCCTTTATTAACGAGAGAGGTTGCATAGCAAGGTTTCTCGTCAAACCATTACTTCTGCAAATTATCTAGTCTCAAACAAATTAATTTTTATTTAGAAGTCTTTAACTTCTGTACAAACGCGAACTATCAAATTACAATAAGCCTCGTTTCCCATTCGGGCGCACAGTCATCCAATTTGTTTTTGCTAATGCTAGTTGTTCATCAGAAATTTTAGCATTGGTGAGATTAGCACCACACAAATTAGCTCCCCGGAGATTGGCATTGGTAAGATGAGCATAGCTGAGGTCTGCGCCTCGCAGATCTGCCCCTTCGAGATCGGTATGGTTAAAGTATGCTTTGCTCAAATTAGCATCTTTAAGATTTGCTCGAGTGAGGCTAGCTCTGCCAAAGTCACTGTCGTGCAAATTAGCTCCCTGGAGATTAGTTTTTTGTAATTGAGCAGAATGGAAATTTGTTTGTGATAAGTCAGCACCTTGCAGGTTGAGCAAACTTAAATTGTGTAGAGCAAAATCCCGTCTCCCTTTCATATAGGCTGTTAGTAAACTTTGGGTATCTAACTTGCGCTCAACTTTAGAATTTTGAATTTGAGAATTATTACTGTTGCTGTTTACTAAAGTTGTTGATTTGCCCATTCCAGAAGCGTGGTGCAATCCGGCAGCTTCAGCAGCCTTGGCTCGTCTGGCGCGAATTGCTGCTGCTACCTGTGCCACTCCTGCACTCGTAAGTGCCGCAGAAGGGTTGCTGCATAAAGCAGCAGAATCTTCTATATGGTTGCGTGTTCGTGCTTTAACTTCAGAATCAGGAGATTTAACCAGCAATCCCTGTGCTAAGCTTTCTAAGTACGGTTCTATTTCTAAGCCTCTAAGAACTTCTGCAGCTGACTGATAGCGATTACGTACTGATACTTCTAACATTTTCCGCAATACATTGGTCAAGTGGTCACTCACTTGCACAAGCTGCTCCCACATCATCTCACCAGTTGTCGGGTTGTAATCTAAATCTTTAGGAGTTTTGCTAGTTAGCAAATAAATACATGTCACCCCTAATGCGTAGATATCACTGGCGTAGACTGGACGCATGGCCATTTGTTCTGGAGGTGCAAAACCAGGAGTACCTATAGCATATGCAGTTAATACTGTCTGTCCCGATTGACTTGCTGCACCTTGGGTAACTTGATTTTTGACAGCGCCAAAATCGATGAGTACCATTCTGGCATCTTGAGTACGGCGAATTAAATTAGCTGGCTTAATATCTCGGTGAATTACCTTTTGCTCGTGAATGTATTGCAGTAATGGCAAAATCTCGCTCAAGAATTGCTTGACTCCAGTCTCGCTTAAAACGCCGTTAAGTTTGACCTCCTCCTGCAAAGTATCACCACTGATGTATTCTTGAACTAAGTAGAATTGTTCATGCTCTTCAAAATAGTCTAGCAATCGTGGTACTTGGGGATGATTGCCAATCTTACCTAAAGTTTTGGCTTCTCGTTCAAAAAGTTCTCTAGCCATCTGTAAAACATGTGGCGTATTTCCAGAGGGACGTAGTTGCTTGATTACGCAACTTGGTTCTCCTGGTAAGACTTGATCCTGGGCTAAGAAGGTTGCTCCAAAGCCACCCTGGCCTAATGGCTTGACTACCTGATAGCGATCGCGCAACAGTAGTGGCGAGCCACAAGACTGACACCTTTGGCTATTTACCAAATTTTCTGGATTGCGACAGGTAGGATTTAAGCAGTAGCTCATGCACTGTCAACTCGCTGCACGAAGAATCATAGGGAGTTTAATACTCTCTTTCAATTATTTAGATCTTAATTAACTCTTACCAGGTAATTTTTGCTGGAAATCCTTTGAAGAGTTTTTAAAGTTTACATGATATTACGTAAAAGCATGTTTATAACAACATGATTGATTATACTTTTATAATTAACTAATTCTATGTAATATTCCTGATTAATACCCAATGGCTAAGAAACAAAGCCTGCGTAGGCTTTTGTCGCAGGAGACGTTGTTACCAGTTTGCTTGTGGAACTTAAAGTTGCTTCCATATTTTAGGGGTGCGTAGGCGTAGCCCATCGTAGCAAAAAGTCGAGCAGTAGCTCAACGGCGTTCCTTTAAGCGGAGAAAAGAGCCAACAGACTGCCTGAACTTTGCACCAGAGGAGCGTTAAGAATTTTTATTTGTGCTTCATTTGCATAGGTATTTTACACACTTGTATGACCCCAAGGTTAATATTATTTGAATTTTGAGCTCCACCGATGTCTGCTAGCACAGATTTACGGGTGGCAATAGTTGGACCGATCGCAAATCGCAGATTACGATCGCCAATACACTGGAAATGAAGTCTATACTTCGTCCCAAAGACCCTAAGGCTGCTCTGAAGACTTTGGGAGTGTAGTCTAGATAACTACAAGTTATGACACTTACGGACGACTTGCAAAGAGGTTCTGTGAGGGTATTAAGGTAATTGGGATTGACGCAGATATCACTATCAGCAAAAATGACATTATTAAAGCCACCTTATCTATAGAGTAACCAAAACGATGCACCAGGTAATTCTATTTTGGATTTGGGAAAAAGTTGAGCTAGTTGCTAGGTGTTTAGGGAACTCTAAGAAATAAATTATTCCCTTGGCTGTTGACTATGAACAGTAGGATTTTTTATTTATTAGTTTGTTTGTGTAGCTGCTACCTCAGCGCCTTGCCTCGGAATCTGCTAGCTTCTCTTGCGACCGTTTTGTTTGGGTACCTACAACCCGAAGGGCGGCAAAAAAGAGCGTTAGTGCAGTTCTGTTCGACGCAGGGCAAAGTCACCAGTCGTACTTCGAAACTCATAAAAAACCTAGAGTAAAGTAGGATTTGTCAAGGGAAAGAAAAAAGGCGAGCAATTCAAAGATTTAAGGCTTTTTTTGTATCGTCTTCACAATATCTGTGGCAGCAACTCATGAAACACGTATTTAAATAACTGTATTGGAAAGCAACAAAACCCATTGGCGAAATTTTGTCAAAATAAAGGTGTCAGTCGCCATAATCCAAAATATTTGGAAAATCAAGCGTGCTATAACTTCTTAATTTTCTTAAAAATTCACTTTGGGTATCAAAGCATTCTTAATTATGACTGAAGCTTCGGAATCTCCGGCTTTGCTTAGAAAACTGTGGACTCTGAATTATTAAGAAATTTTAGTAACTTTCCCCAAAAAAATTCTTGTTGACCGAATATTCCGGTCAATTATGGTCAAGATTTCTCAATTTTTTTGGTCGGTATTGCTTTGAGATAGAAGACATACTGTAACCAGTTTGCTAGCATAAGTGAATTCCTTTGTACTGACTCTTGACAAAACCTCAAAAACTTTAATTTATCGTGAATCGTTCACACCAATTAGTTGTTCGAGAAGTGCAAATACATCACTGCGACTAAGTTTTTCTTTACCATTAGCAAGGGCGTCAAGAGTGCCATTAGCCAAGGTTAACGGAATTTGGCAAAAGTCTAAAGCTGGGCCGTTAGGCAGACCTTTGGTATAACTTTCTGCCAGCATCAAATTGCGCCGTGCATACTCTTGCATATTTGCTGCACTCCAACCTTGTGGAAAAAAGTCTACTCCACGCCTCAAATCTTCAGTATGGTTACGCAGGATGTTCACGGCTTGTAAGCCACGACCGAAGCCAATTGCTTGAGTACGGTTAGTTTGTGTTCCATCGTACCAAGTCCACAAATCAGAAAGCAACAATCCTACTGCACCTGCAACCCCAAACGTATAACGATCTAAATCAGATTCTGTATAAATTTTCCAGTTTCTTTCTGCCCAGTAACCCATTCGGTCTGCCATTGCAGCAGTTGCATCCCAAATTCGAGGTGCAATAGTTTCCGGTGCTAGTAGTGACCATTCTCTAATCCTAAGAGTAACTTCTTCTAAAGAATTTTCATACCCACTAAATCCTGCAAAGAAAGCATCTACAGGGAAGCCATCAACTCCTGCCTGTAGTGTCAGGCTAATTGTGCGTAACAGCTTCGTTTTAGTAACGTTATCTAATTGTGGATGATCTTCAATTTCATCAATGGCGCGCATACACAAATACGCTGATGCTACTGCTTCTTGTAATCCTGGTGGCAAAAGGCTAATTGGAATATAAAAAGTTCGGCTAGTTTCTTTGAGGATTTGCAATGCATCTGTACGTAAATTCATATTTTCACTCCCCGCTTGATTATTACACCACATGAAGTTTGCAATTTTTTGATAATACTGGATATAGTTTTGACTAAACCTTAAAAACTATAGACTATAAGATACGCTACTATTTCATCTAAAAATTAATAGTTTTTGGTATTGCAATTAACAAAGCCTCAAATTCATCAAAGTCTAGTCTAGTATATAGGTTTTCGGATGCAAAAAAGCGTGAAGTGTACTGCTATCTAGCTTGAATAAGTTTTTCAGGCAAATATTCTCAATTATGTTAATATTTGATTTGTATTAGCCAAATTTCTCCAATAACGTAGATTCATTATCGGAATTTAAAATTGCTCTAAATATGCGTTAATACGACTAATTGGCTAGAATTTTTGTATCTATAGAGACAATTGAGTAAAAACTGAGAAGGGGTAACACTAACTGTATACATCTGTAGATGTGAAGAACAGCTTGCCAAAAATAAAAGTAAGTGAGTTTTGGAAACATAACGCAGCGATCGCTGATTGGGAAGAGTCATTAGTGACTATAACCTAGAACAAGAAGTTCCTGTGTATCCACTTGGTTAATAATAAAAACCAGGCAAGTAGCCCACTCGACTTTGTGAGGAATTTCAGGCGACGATAGAGTTGAGGTGAGTACAGATTGCCGAATATTCCTGGAGTGTGGCGTTTTCGTCTCAGAAAGCTGCGAATTTTGTCTAACCACACCGCATAACTGCACCCGTACTAGGAGCGAATTTTTCCACAGAATCAACATCTGTTAGGGTCAGTCATTTAAATACTGGGTAGCAAGGTTGAACTTCTTTGATCTAAAATTACCTACTCGTCCAATTGTCACATGTAATCAGTCATAAATCTGTGCCCAGGTATTTTTTGCTTCAAAATCAAGTTAATTAAGAGTATACCTGCGTGCAGCTTCTATCTAACTCGTGCTGAATTTCATCAAGTGATTTAAACTCTTAGGGAAACAGATAGCCATCAAGTAGCTCAAAATCGCAGTTAATATTATCTTAGGTAGCGATCGCCTCTATAGTATTAACTTGATTGCTGTTGTATGACTTTGGTCAACAACTTTTGACCTCTCACCGTGTATTTACTCTAATTATTAGTAACAAAAAGTTAGTACATTAGACAAGTATGCTGTTGTCTGTGCTGTTTGATCCCCACCAATCAAACTATCATCCAGCACGACTACAGACTACCTTGGCGGATTAAAGTAAAATATAAACACTTCACATCCCCGCTATCACACCACCAACAACGCACACATCTGCATAAATATTTTCTGTAAGCGCGGATTCTTATGAAACTTTTGCGGTTCTCATCTAAATATAATTAGTCGTATTATTGCTTTACCAGAGTCGTTTAGATATTTTTGTAAGTCTCAATCCTAATTGATTTTTTATAAATAAGTCTAGATAAGTAATAATTAAAATAAAACTATTACTGATAAATAATAAAATATATAATATTTTAGCGGATAATCTTATATATATATTGAGCTTTTTCATAAAGTGAATTATAGTTTATAGTTTAGCAATATTATTCTGTAAAGTTAAAATTCTAATTCTTATAGCTTGCTTCTCCTTCGGAGTAAGGCTGATGAATTTGCGCTGGGTCGAACATAGCTAGCTGCGCTAACAGATACCTCTGTCTTCCACCTTCGGATCTACAACCGCCGCAACAGACTCCAGAAGATTCTGACGCAACGCACCGAAGTAGCACGAGCTTGACTTTAGACTACTATGGGATACATCTAAGCAAAGCAAGCGAATAAATCAGAGTATAAAAAGCGCCAAAAGGACTAAGCTGGTAACACAGATTATCGTTAATTTATAGATTGCGTTAGTCCTTAACTCTCGACACCCCCACTATCTGAAATGATTATAAAGTTTGTAGTGTTGAGGAGCAGTGCTTCTAATACCATAATTAATGACATCCTTTGCAATTGGGAAATCCTCACAAAGGTCAATTTTTGAAGCACCATTTATTTATTAATGTAAATTGTGCAATGAAAAATATGCATAGGGGTAGATGAAAGGCTACTAAAGGGGTAGCATAAAATACAATGAATAGAAATGATTAACCCGTAAGAAATACGGTACTTTATTACGCTAGATAGATGCGGTTAGAGATTACTCAATGTTAAAAGTTAACCGCTTGCGAGTGCAAGAGATATTTAAAATTCCTCCAAATTCACTTGTGGCAAAAATTGCAAGTGCAATCCCTGTTTTGGTTGGCAGCTTGGTTCTAACTGGCTGGTGGCTTGAAATTGAAGTTCTCAAGCGCGGTTTCCCTGGTAGTCTGGGCACAATGAAATTCAACACAGCGCTGTGCTTTGTGCTGTCTGGTATGTCGCTATGGCTTTTCTTAACAGGAGGGAGAACAAGCAAAAAGGAAGATGGAGGAAAACAAGTAGGGCAACAAAGAACAATTAAAAATTCCCGCTACTCCCGTATTCTTGTGCTTTCTAGGGTTTGTGCAATAGCAGTTACCACAATTGCTGCACTCACTCTGTGTGAATATCTGTTCGACTGGAATTTTGGGATTGATGAGTTGCTATTTCTTGACTCCCGTAGGAGTTTAGCGATATCACATCCGGGGCGAATGGGAGTGAACACGGTACTCAACTTTATACTGGTTAGCGTAGCTTTACAGTTTCTCAACGAGCAAAATCACCGCAGTTATTGGTATGCCCAAATTATCGCTTTAATAACTACTTTTATTTCCTTTCAGGTGCTTATAGGTTATGCCTACAAAGTCAAAGTTCTTTATGGCATTGCTCCTCATACAACATCAATGGGGTTAGAGACAGCGCTGTTGTTCAATTTACTAAGTATAGGCATTTTGTGGGCGCAGGCCCAACAGGGTTTAATGAAAGTAGTTACAAATGATAGCTACGGCGGTTTACTTGCGCGACGTTTGTTGATTGCGGCGATCGCAGTACCTTTTTTAGTGGGGTGGGTAATTGTTGAAGGTCACCGCGCTGGACAATACGATCTAGCTTTTGCAGTATCAGTATTTGCCATTGTCCTAATTGTAATTTTTACTGTTTTGATTTGGCAAAGTGCGAGAGTTATTGAACACTTGAGCGCTCAGCGCGATATCTCCGATGGGCTACACTTACACGCACTACAAGCACTTAGAGCCTACGAAGATAAACTGGCAAGTTTCGTAGATGCTAACGTTATCGGCATTGCGTTTGCCGACGTGTACGGCGGTATCCATCGGGCAAATGACGAATATCTCCGGATAATTGGTTACACGCAAGAAGATTTGTTAGCAGGCGGATTAAGTTGGAGAGAGATCACACTTCCAGAGCATCGATATTTAGACCAACAAGGTATCATCGAAGCAAAGGGAAACTCCAAAGGTACTTGTACACCGTACCAGAAAGAATACATTCGCAAAGATGGTAGCCGAATCCCGATTTTAATTGGTTATGTGCTGTTAGGAGAAAAACGCGAAGAGTCAGTAGCGTTTATTTTGGATTTGAGCGAACGCAAGCAAGCACAAGCAGAGCAACAAAAATTAGTATCTTTAGTAGAAAATAGCTCTGATTTTATTGGTATCGCCACCCTTGAAGGACAAATACTTTATATAAATGATGCAGGTCAAAAGTTAGTAGGGCTTGCAAGCCTTGAAGAGGTAAAGCAAAAAGCAGTATTAGATTATGTCATGCCCGAAGACAAAGACTATTTTCAACAGTACATACTGCCGACTGTATTATCACAAGGGCGCTGGCAAGGAGAATTCCGCTTCCGACATCTGCAAACAGGCCAAGCGATACCAGTAGATTACAATATCTTTACTGTTACAGACAACAACACAGGTCAAGCAATTGCTCTGGCGACTGTGACTCGCAACATCAGCGAGCAAAAACAGGCCAAAGAACAAATTTTACAACTAAACAAGGATTTACAGCGTCGGATTACTGAATTACAAACTTTGTTAGAGGTAATTCCCATTGGTATCGGCATTGCCGAAGATCCAAAATGCCAAAATATCAAGGTTAACCCTGCTTTTGCTAAGCAGTTAGGCATATCGTCAGATACAAATGCTTCCCTGAGCGCTGCCTTTGATGAAAAACCCACAAACTTTAGAATTTACTCCCAAGGAAAGGAACTGTTAACAGAAGAACTTCCCATGCAGTACTCTGCCGCTCATGGTGTTGAAGTTCTGGATGTTGAACTTGATGTCATCCATGAAAACGGAAAAATAGTCAAGCTGTTGGAGTACGTTGCACCTTTGTTTGACGAGGAAGGGAAGACTAGAGGATGCGTTGGGGCATTTTTGGATATTACAGAACGCAAGCAAGCAGAAGAAGTACTCAGGAATCAGCAAAAATGGCTGGAAGATGTGTTAAATCTGATGCCCAGACCGCTGTTGTTTATCGAACCAGGAACAGCACGGGTAACTTTTGCCAATCGCTCTGCTGAGGAATTAGCAGGGGGTGAGTTTCCTAAAGGTGTACCAGCAGCAGAATATCATACAGCTTATCACTATACCGATGCTGTGGGGAATCGCATTCCCAATGAGCAAATGCCAGGAGTGCGGGTAGCTCTTGGCGAACGTTTGGATGGGTTAGAGGTAGACTGGCATACTAGCTGTGGCGTGCGCTCTGTGTTGATATTTGCCGATACCTTGCCTGCGATGCACGGCCATGCAGCTATTTGTATTTTGATGTTCCAAGATATTAGCAACCTCAAGCAGGCAGAAAAAGCGCTTTCCTTGGGTTACCAGAGGCTAAAAATACTTTTTGAGACAGCTAACGAGCTGCTATCGAGCCAGCAACCAGTAGAACTAATCGATAGTGTCTTCCGAAAACTCTCGGAGCAAATTGGTTTAGATGTTTACTTCAACTACTTGATTGAGAATAACTCTGAGGTAATGCAGTTAAAGTCTTACGGTGGCATTTCCCCAGAACTGGCAGATAAAATTCAGTGGTTGGCATTTGGTCAAGCAGTTTGCGGTACTGTAGCCCAGCAATGCCACCCAATAGCTGTAGAGAATGTGCAGCAATCAACTGACTCGAAAACAGAATTGATTTGTTCTTTAGGCATTAGTGCTTATTATTGTTACCCATTAATCGCACAGGGACGGCTGTTAGGTACTCTTTCGTTTGGCAGCCGGACTCGGCTAAGTTTCACTGAGAATCAAAAGGGGATGATGCAAGCAGTATGCGACCAAATTGCGATCGCTATGGAGAGAGCTAGTTTAATTGGATCTTTGCAGCAGCAAACAGAGCAGTTGCAACAAGCTAACCGGATGAAAGATGAGTTTCTGGGCATATTGTCCCACGAATTGCGATCGCCCCTGAATGCTATCCTTGGTTGGGCACAACTGTTGCAACGCAGCAAGCTCAGCGAAACCCAAATCGCTAAAGGTATGGAGACAATTGAGCGCAACGCTAAGGCGCAAACTCAGCTAATTGAAGATTTGCTAGATATATCGCGGATGAACAGAGGCAAATTACACCTTAATGTCCGTACTTGTAATTTAGTGCCACTGATTGAGTCGAGCCTAGAAACTGTTAGCTTAGCCGCCCAATCTAAAGAAATCGATTTGAGATTTTCCGTGATTCTCTCACCAGAAACCGAAAATCTCCAAGCACAATCCCCAAGTACTCAACACTCAAAAGGCAGTTTCAAAAGCGAAGATTCAAAATTTTCAGTTTCCGGTGATTTTGATCGCTTGCAGCAGATTATCTGGAATTTACTATCCAATGCCATCAAATTCACACCTCCAGGAGGACGGGTTGAGGTGCAATTGTCAGTAGTCAATGGTCAAGAAAAACAACAGACAACCGACAAATATGCCCAAATTCAAGTAATTGACACAGGGATTGGCATCAGTGCTGATTTTCTGCCTTATGTTTTTGAACGTTTTCGTCAAGCTGATAGTTCTAGCACCAGAACCTATGGGGGATTAGGACTAGGATTAGCGATCGTGCGTCATATAGTAGAATTACATGGCGGTACCGTTTGTGCAGATAGCCTTGGCGAACAACAAGGCACGACATTTACAGTCAAACTACCACTTTTAAAAAGTCCCTCCCTGACTTGAAAAAGGGTGTAGGGTGTGGGGTGTGGGGGATATTCCTTTTTCATGCATGAGTTTTAATACCGTTTCTTTATGAAGCTGCATATATTACCCCGGCTACGCCGTCCCCCCTTGCCAAGGCAGGACTACAGGGGGGTCTTGATTATGTATATCTTCATACAAAATTGGTATAAGGTGCAAGTTTCGTGTTCGGAACTCAGCCATTCATGTTTGGAACTCGGCCATTCTTGTTTTGAGGTGGAATGGTGAGGGTTTGAAGGAGAGTGATGTCTACGGCAGGCTGTACCAACGCTTTTTTCACTTGACAGTTTGTGTTTCAACGTGCAACTTCGGAGGTTAAAGGCGCAACTTCTAAGGCTAAAGACGCAATTTCGAGGGTTAAAGGTGCAACTTCGAGAGTTAAAGGTGCAACTTCCGAGTTCAGAGGTGGAACGTTGACTCTTTTTGCTCGACAGTTCGAGTTAAAAGGTGCAACTTCCGAGTTCAGAAGTCGAGCATTCGCTCTTGTTGCTCGACAGTTCGAGTTAAAAGGTGCAAACTTCGAGTTCAGAGGTGGAATGATGAGGCTTTGAGGTGGAACGTAGACGGCACAGGAGGGGGCTATATCTACCACGAGCTACGCCTACCCGCTAATGCAATCCTTGATACAGGCTACATTATTAATTAGCTCAATTTCTCTACTGCGCGTCCAAGCAGAAACTCCTCGTCAGACATCACCTTTATAAAACCCCAAATGACTAACGAAGAACTGCTGCAAATTATTGAACAAGCTGCCAAAGGCAAGGTGACAGAATTAGACCTTTCTGGCAAAGGCTTAACAACATTGCCAGCGGAAATTGGACGACTTACCAAACTGCGATCGCTCGACCTCCGCGGCAATCAACTCAGCAGTCTGCCAGGGGAAATTAGACAACTCACCAACCTGCAAACCCTCGACCTGGGCTTCAATCAACTCAGCAGTCTGCCAGGGGAAATTGGACAACTCACCAACCTCCAAACCCTCTACCTCTACAACAATCAACTCAGCAGTCTGCCAGGGGAAATTAGACAACTCACCAACCTCCAAACCCTCTACCTCTACAACAATCAACTCAGCAGTCTGCCAGGGGAAATTGGACAACTCACCAACCTGCAAACCCTCTACCTCGAGAACAATCAACTCAGCAGTCTGCCAGGGGAAATTGGACAACTCACCAACCTCCAATCCCTCGACCTCTACAACAATCAACTCAGCAGTCTGCCAGGGGAAATTGGACAACTCACCAACCTGCAATCCCTCTACCTGGGCAGTAATCAACTCAGCAGTCTGCCAGCGGAATTTGAAAAACTCATCAACCTGCAAACCCTCCACCTGGGCAGTAATCAACTCAGCAGTCTGCTAGGGGAAATTGGACAACTCACCAACCTGCAATCCCTCAATCTCAGCAACAATCAACTCAGCAGTTTGCCAGTGGAAATAGGACAACTCACTAACCTCAGCAAGCTTGAACTTAGCAAAAATCCCCTAGAATCTCCTCCACCAGAAATTCTAAGGAAAGGATTGGAAAGAATTCTGAACTTCTTTAGGCAACAGTTAGAACAACAAACCGATCGCCTCTATGAAGCTAAATTACTCATTGTGGGAGAAGGTGGTGCAGGTAAAACTACGCTAGCCAAAAAAATTCAAGACCAGAAATATAGATTACAACAAGATGAAAATACCACAGAAGGTATTGATATTATTCAATGGAAGTTCTTGCTTGACAATGATAGAGAATTTCAGGTCAACATTTGGGACTTTGGTGGTCAAGAGATTTACCATGCTACTCACCAATTTTTTCTTACTAAACGCTCTCTTTATGCTGTAGTTGCTGATACTCGCAAAGAAGACACAGATTTTTACTACTGGTTAAATGTGGTTGAATTGCTGAGCGATAATAGTCCTTTACTAATTGTCAAAAATGAAAAACAAGAGCGCAAACGGGAAATAAACGAGCGAGAGTTGCGACGCGAATTTACCAGTTTTAAAGAAACACTTACTACAAACCTTGCTACTGATCGCGGTCTACCAGAAATCTTAAATAAAATTAAGCATTATATTAGTAACCTACCCCATGTAGGAACAGAACTACCCAAAACCTGGGTTAAAGTACGGCAAGCTTTAGAACGAGATTCCCGCGAATATATTAGCTTGGAAGAATATCTGAACATTTGTCAAGAATATGGTTTTACTAAACAGGAAGATAAACTCCAACTTAGTGGCTATCTACATGATTTAGGTGTATGTCTTCACTTTCAAGATGATGACTTGTTAACAAAAACCGTGATCCTCAAACCTACTTGGGGTACAGATGCCGTTTACAAAGTGTTAGATAATCCCCAAGTAATTCAAAACCTGGGTAAATTTGATCGCAATGATTTAAAAAATATTTGGCTCGAAAACAAATATGCCAATATGCGACCAGAACTGTTGCGGCTAATGATGAAATTTAAACTGTGTTACGAAATACCTAGTCGTCCTGGCACTTATATCGCACCTCAATTACTCTCTGTCAACCAACCTGATTTCAATTGGGATGAATCCAATAACCTAATCCTGCGTTATAAATATGACTTCATGCCAAAAGGTATTCTCACCCGCTTTATAGTCGAAATGCACTCCGATATTGAACAACAAACCTTACAAACCTTAGTTTGGAAAACAGGCGTTGTTCTTGCTAAAGACCAAACCCGTGCTGAAGTGATTGAACACTATAATCAACGAGAAATTAGAGTCCGTGTAGCAGGAAAAAACAAGAAAGAACGGCTAGCAGTTATTACTCATGAACTAGAAAAAATTCATAAATCTTACGAACGTCTGCAATATCAAACACTTGTTCCCTGCAATTGTGAAAGTTGTAATTATAGTCAAACGCCTCATTTTTATAGCCGAGACGTGTTGTATAAATCCTTGGAAGCCCGTAATTACCAAATCCAGTGCCAAAACAGCTTTCATATGGTAGATGTCAAAAGACTGATTGATGATGTTTTATCGGCTTCACAAAATCTACAAATCCCTATGCCTGAACCTCTAACCAGAAATCAAGTTTTCATCAGCTATAGTCATCAAGATCAGCAGTGGCTTACCAAACTTCAGAAGCAACTTAAACCAATGATTCGTAACCAAAATCTACTTGTGTGGGACGATACTAAAATTCAACCTGGTGCAAAGTGGCGTGAAGAAATTGAAAAAGCTTTAGCAGCAGCAAAAGTGGCAGTATTGTTGGTTAGCCCTGATTTTTTAGCATCAGATTTTATTGCCGAGAATGAATTACCCCCATTATTAGATGCGGCTGAAGCCGAAGGACTGACAATTATTTGGATACCTTTGACTTATAGTAACTATGAGGAAACAGAAATTGAAAAGTATCAATCAGCGCACACTCCCAATCAACCTTTAGACAGCTTGAACTCTGCACAAGAAAATCAAGCTTGGGTGAACATCTGTAAGAAGATTAAAACAGCAATTATTCAATAGAAGATTGAGAAGATTTTCTCTAGTGGTAATGTGTCAAAATACTATTTTTATTCTTATACAATTCAATTAATGATTGTGACATATCCTTGGGTGAAGACGCGATGAATCGCGTCTCTACAAATTGTTTATTTGTGGCATACATGATGATAAATTTAAAACGGTGTTTTTACTTGTAGATGAAGGGTTTCTCCTGACTGTGGATGCTGAAAACGAATTTCTCTTGCATGTAAATATAACCGATTAGCGTTTGCACTGCATCCATAAAGGCGATCGCCTAAAATAGTTACCCCCAATCCTTGCACATCTGCCGCGTGAACTCTCAATTGATGGGTACGTCCTGTTAGGGGCGTAAACTCTACACGGGTGTAATCTCCTTCCCTCGCCATCACCTGGAATTGTGTCAAACTCGGTTTACCGCGCTGCCAATCAACTTGCTGATAAGGACGATTTTCCGGATCTCCCCACAATGGCAATTCAATTGTACCTTGCTCAACTTTTACAAAACCTGCAACTAAAGCCTCATAAACCTTGTGAACTTGTCGCTGCTGAAACTGCTGGCTGAGTTGTCGATGAGTTTGGCGATCGCGTGCCAACAACAAAATACCAGATGTTTCTTGGTCTAATCTATGCACAGATGTAAGTGTCATGCCATCAGGTAACAGATGAAACAAGCGACTCCAAACACTATCCTGGCGATCGCGATAACGCCCAGGTACAGAAAGTAATCCAGCCGGTTTGTCCACAGCAATCAGCCACTCGTCTTCATAAATAATCGATAAACTTACCTCTCCCCCAACCCCTCCGCTATTAGGGAAGGGGCTTCTTACTCCMGCTTCCAGCAACAAAAGTTTTCGGCTTCTCTCTCCTTTTAGCAGAGGGTTAGAGAGAGGTGATAAGGGCGCTGGGAGATTAGGTTTCAAGCCAGATAGCAAAAACCCCATCAATGGCTGACATCGTTCCGCACATGCTCCATAAAATTCTCCCTGGATTTTATCTTGATTTACTGAAGACGCTCCCCACCAAAATTCTGCCATTGCCAAGGGTTTAAGATGATGTGTTGCGGCATAATGAAGTAGCTTTGGGGCACAACAGTCTCCTGTGCCTGTGGGTGARCCTTGTGGCATCAATTGTTGCARSGATCGCGATCGCCCAGCAAAATTAGTCAGGCTGTAGCTAGCGTGCATCTGAGCTTGTAATTGTCTTGATAGTTCTTTACGCTGTTGTTTGAGTTCTAGAATCCGTATATCTGCGGTTGCAATCAACTGCTGGAGGGGCTGCAATACTGCATTTTGCTGACGTTTAAGTTGTCGTCGTTCGATTTTCTGTTGACGACTTTCGCCGTCGAGTTGTTCAAGAGCAATAGCCAACGCTTCTCCAGTCAGTGTATTGCAGATTTGGTGACGTTTTTGTTGTCGTTGATGTTTGCAATAGTGATGGCGATCGCTCATTGCTTGTAGTTGCTGCTCAAACTCACCATACAAGGTTTCGTACTGCTGGCGTTCTTTGAGTTGCTTCAAAGTGAGAATTTCTCGCTTGATGGCGTCTAACTGTGCCAAAGTGTGAGCTTCCTCCAAAGCAACTTCGTCTCTTCCTGGTATTGGTGGCACCCAACCCTCAACCAGACTGCAACCATGCAAAAGACCAGAGAAAGCTTTAAGTACCTGTTGTTCGCCATTAGGCAATTCAACTAATAATATCCCATACATTTTGCCTTCACGAGAATAAGAGTCATCTTTAGCAAGATGTTGCATGAGTCCGTGGGCGATCGCTTCGGACATTGCGGTGCGAGGTAATGTTAAGCGTTCGCTGCTTTGCGGACAATACCCTTGATAGTAATAACTAGGGGATTCGCTGAGTGCAAAATCACAGTTTATGAAATTGGAAACGGGGTGCAGAATTACCATACAAGGTATGATTACAAATCTGACTGTATATTTAAAAGAGTATCTAAAATTATTAATCATTACTGAAAAAAGAAATCCCCCACTTCTTAAATAAGTGGGGGTTCTAAAGCTAACGAGAGATTTGAGTAAGAGCGATCGCAACTCCAAATTAAAAGTTTAATACACGAAAATACTCTCGGTCATTTAACCAGAAGTACTCAAAGAATCACTCTCTGGTGGATTGTCTTGTACTGCGCTTTCTGGTGGATTGTCTACTTTTGGTATAGGCTGTTGTTCTAATGAGTTATCTTTTCGGAATGTAGATTCTAGGTTTGTTGTCATTCCATGCTCTTCTTGTCCTCTCAGTCCCAGATATGTAGCTGCACTAATTCCTTGTAGTGTTAGAAGTGTTTGATCGAATTCTGGCATTGCTAGATTTTTAGCAACTTCCCAAATAAAGAATAGTCCAATGGCTACTGTCCAGATAAATATTTGAAACCGATGAAAATTTACTCCATTAATATCAGATAATATATCTATAAAAAAACCTTCAGAAATGCCTTGACTACCTTTTCTATTCTTCTCATCACCTTGTCCATCAATCAAGGAACTACCAAACGCTGTTACAGAATTAATTCCTAATAATATTAGTGATTGTTGATTTAAAACATTGCGATAATTTCCCGTTATTCCGTAAATAATAATATAAGAACCAAAAATGATAAATGTCCAGAAAGCAAGTTGAGATATCGATAAGCTGAAGGGATTTTTATACAATTTTTTACTACCCAGAAAAAATTGAGCAATTCGTGTTTTTCGCTGTTCAGGTTCAATGCTAACTTCTTTTGGAATCAATCTTTCCTGACCAGCAATTACTTCTTTTTTTGAGTAAACTCCTTCTATTCCAGGACTACGAAGAGCGTTTCGGCAATACCTAGTGAATAATAATCCCACAGCCAAAAGTAGAAGCAGACATAGCCAAAAGCGCCATGATAACAGAATTATTTTGATTTGAGGAGGTGACAGAGGGTTACTGACTGGAATCGCAATTTTATTGGGACAGCCTACTCCCACGATCGCATTAATACTGTATTGATTGGCTTTACCAATCAGCGCATTCCATACATGTTCTGATGGATTGTTGCGTTCGAGTTGAAAAGCTAACCAATCACGATCAACAACTAGTCTTTTTTGTGGATCCGGAACCATAACGATGGTTGGTTCTGCGTGTATATTCTCTAGTTCATAGCCATTCAAGTACAAAACTAATTGTCGAGGATCGAATGAATTGCCCTTAGTCGTTGAATTTGTGGCTGCTGATAATCCGTCAACTTTGACTTTAATGCGATCGCCCATTTTAACTCGGCTATCACCGTTGTCAGCAATCACTTGTTTAGTTGTGAGATTCACCGGAACTGAACAAGTCTGGGATGGTGCAATATTCACCGAAGGAAGATCTGAAGTATCTTGAGCAATAACAGCAAAGTTGACAGAAACAATTAGAGAAAACACCAACATAAAAATAGCAGCAAATCTTTTCGTATTCCTATGCATCGCTCTATATTCCCAGGTGATTGGTATATCGGTAGTTTAACCATATTTGAGTTACTCCATATATTAAAAAATTTGTCTAAAAACTAAATAAAYCAATTGCTATAGAAAAAGTATTACTCTACCGCTACAAGATGGTGGTTTAATTAAATAAAAACTGTTCTACTTTCTATTTTTGACAAGTTTGAATGCGAGAGAATAAAGCAACACATAATCGCCACCATGAAGCTGTAGCGATCGCACTATGCCATTCCCAAACACCTAATACCTTTAGCCGCCAAACTTGCTCAAAAAAACTAAAGTAAGGAAACTGCCCACTAGGAGCATCGTCATTTACATTTAAGTGAGTATAATCTATCCAGGAATCTTTTAAACGCCAACCGACGCGATTGGCAAAATCAATACAAGTTTGAGAAGCAGCAACATTATCATTACCAATCATCAAAGCTAGCACAGGATCGCCGCCAGAAGTATCTCTAATACTCTCCCAAATCTGTTTCTGAACGCTGAAACCAAAGCGTGCATGACTATATTTAACCCAAAGTTTATCGATAGTGCACAAGTCATCGCAATAAAAATTTTCCAAATTTGCTATATCAAGATAGCGTTTTTCTTCTCTATTAGCTATCTTCAACATCAAAGTTGTGGTTTCTTGATCTGCTTCCAACCATCTCCCAGCCTTGAGTAAATCTCGCAATTGAGTGTAATCTACACCCACTGCTGAACTTAAATCATCTATATCTTCAGCTTTTTGCTCAGAACTATTACTAGAAAACAAAGTTTTTCCGGGGAAAACTTCAATCACACCTTGAGATCCAAATAACCAAAAATATAATTGAATATTAATACCTGATAATTCAAGTTGTAATTGTGTAATCCAAGCTGCTGCGGTTAGTCCAGATTGTTGAATCGTAGGCGCGGAAGGCTGTGCTACCCTATTGAGAGTGTCTACTAAGGAAGAAACAAAGCGTTGACTTTCCCAAGAAGGTGCAGCAGCAGCAATTAAACATTGTTGGGCGTCTAGTCCAAATTGCAGTTCTTCCACCCAATCCCGGAGAGATACACAACTGTCGCCCAGAGGACAATCGAGGATGATAATTTGTTGCGAACGACAGCGGCGCAGTTGTTTTCTCAACCAAGGGCGATTAATTACAACATGATCAGAAAGTATAAATACAGCTTCTCCTTGTTCTGTTTCTTGAATCTGTCCTCGGAGATATAAAAATACAGTTGGAATTTCTTCTAAAAGATTGGCACTGGTAGGTGATTCACAAAAAGATTCAGACAGCAAACATTTTTGAATTGTTTTGCGAACATCTGAAACTGAGGTTTTTTCGCTGACATTCCAATAATTTACCTCAAAGCCACCAGCTGTATTCAGTATTTTACTCAAAGCCAAAGCACTCTTGCTCTTAGGAAATCCCTCTATAACTAATGCTTGTCGGGGATGTCTTGTAGATACTGTTTTATCTGGTTTAATTCCTAAAATTACCTCTCCAATTCCTTCTACAATTCGCTTAGGGGTTTGTGATGGATATTCTGGATGAATTTGGTCTTCACCTCGGCTTTTTTTGAGCTGATTAATTACCCGCAATTGCTGATTTGCTTTATCTATATATGCCAGAGTTTGGTGATAGACGTAGCGATAAAGTCCATCTGCTTCAATCACACCTTGGGAATCAGCAGCTTCTCCCCGCAATCCGCGAATTAAAAAATAAGTGAATACTCCGTGTTTTAGTTGGGGAAATTCCCAAGATTGTTGAGAGCGATCGCAAGATAATAGAGCATAAAATCCTTTTCTCTTAGCTGCGCGTTGTCGCAGAATTTCTACTAACTCTTGTGTGGGGTTGAGTTGGGGATCTATTGGTATTTCTCCCCTAGCGCCAAACAATGTCATGCTACCGCTATGACAAGCATCTAGCCATAAAATTTGCTGTTGGGCAGGACAACTTTCTAATAATTGCAATAATTCCTGCAACTTTAAACCGGTGTCTATTAATTTGTCTTTTTGAGTATCTTGGAGACACAATACCACCTGCTGAGTCGATGGCTCTAGCATCCCATGTCCGGAAAAATAAAACAGAACGGTGTCAATGGATTTAGCCGCAGCAGCTACTTGTTTGAGGCTGGTACGGATATTTTCTAATCGCGGTTGCTGGTGAGCAAAATCATGGTAAATCCTGACATCCTTTTGCGGAAATCCCCCAGTTGCAGCATTTAATGCTTCTGCTAAACCTTGGCAATCTACTGCTGAGTAACGCAAACTAGGTATTTGCTCATCCTGATATTGGTTTACTCCTACCAATATCAGCCAAAGCTTAGCTAAACCAGTTTCTAAGACATGAGTTGAGTGACTAGTACGAACACCAACTGGACACATTTATTAAAATTCCTTGACAGGAAGACTACGGTAGCCTTTATATAAATAATATTCAAGCGTACTGACATAAATTACTGAAATTGTTTCTCAGATCCAAGCGATCGCCAGATAGCAGTCCTAAATGAGAAAGTGAAATCTTACATCCAGGCTGTAAACAGTCAACAATCAACAATGCGAGAACTTTACCCAGCGATCAAGCCTTACCGAGAAGGAAATTTGCAGGTTTGTGACCTACATACTATCCATTTTGAAGAGTCAGGTAATCCTCAAGGTCAACCCATTGTTTTGCTACATGGTGGCCCTGGTGGCGGATGTCCACCTTTTTATCGCCAATATTTCCATCCAGAAAAATGGCGCCTGGTGATGTTTGACCAGCGTGGTTGCGGTCAAAGTAAACCCCATGCTGAATTACGAGAAAACACCACTTGGGATTTAGTTAGCGATATCGAAAAACTGCGCCAACATTTAGGTATAGAAAAATGGACGGTTTTTGGTGGTAGTTGGGGTAGCACTTTATCATTAGCCTACAGTCAAACCCATCCTTCTCAATGCACGGGATTAATCCTGCGTGGTATCTTCATGCTCAGACAAAAAGAGTTGCGCTGGTTCTACCAAGAAGGTACTAGCTATATTTTTCCTGATGCTTGGGAAGAATATTTAAAACCAATTCCGATAGATGAGCGTGAAGATATGATTGCAGCATATTATAAACGCTTGACCAGTCCAGATTTAGATATTCAACTGACAGCAGCTCGTGCTTGGTCAATTTGGGAAGCTAGTACAAGTAGACTTTTTTTCGATTCAGAACTGATGCAAAAGTTTGGTGAAAATGAATTTGCCTCAGCTTTTGCTCGGATTGAATGCCATTACTTTATGAATAAAGGATTTTTGGAAACTGAAGAACAATTACTTTTAAATATTGGCCGCATCCGCCATATCCCCGCTGTAATCGTTCAGGGACGTTACGATGTAGTCTGCCCGATGATATCAGCTTGGGAATTGCATCGCGCTTGGCCGGAAGCCGAATTCATAGTGGTTCCTGATGCCGGACATTCAATGAGTGAACCAGGAATTTGCAGTGCCTTAATCGAAGCAACAGATAACTTTGCCAACTTAATCAGCTGATATAGATTTTACTGGTTATTTTTGTCTTGTATTAGGCTGTAATAATACTCATAACAATCTAATTCCCTTACCCTCTTACCGATACTCTCAGGAGATTTTTAGTTAGAGAATATTATCCCCTAACTAAACTTCCCCGTGCCTTAGTTTTCTTTGATTAGTAAACTATTTCACCGCAAGTTCTTAACTTCAGTTGCACTCAAAGCACGATTATAGATGCGGACTTCATCAATTAATCCATTGAAACGATCGCCCAATGGTGCCCCATCAGCATAGTTTTCTGCTGCACCAATAGTTACTGGATTGTTATCTACTAATATGTTGCCAGTAAGCGGGCTACTACCGATTTGCACACCGTCAACATAAAGATTGATCGTACTGCCATTGTATGTCCCTACCATATGTACCCAGCGATCGCTAACTGGTGTACCTTTGTAAACATCACCTTCACCATCAGTGGTACCCAATTCCCATTTATAGGTAGTTACATTATTCCGCGAACCAAACCCTAAAAAGAATTGATCGGGATGAAGAAGGGTGCCAATCTGTCTATTTACAACAGCATGAAAACCCACTGGTTTACCATTTGGACGTACCCAAGCTGAGACCGTGAGTTGATTTGTCATAGAGTTAAGACTAGCTGAAGCAGGTATACTGGCATGGGAGCTATTCTTTCCAGCCACTTGAAGAGCTTGGCCATATAACCCAGCCGTTCTACTAGAATTAATCAACGATCCGTTATTATTTTTGCCAGAACTGTCTAAAACAGTACTACCTGCTGCTTCTTCAAATTTCCAATAGCCTATTAATCCACTTGAGCCACCATCAGTTGAGCCACCATCAGTTGAGCCACCATCAGTTGAGCCACCATTATTGGATGTAAATTTCCAACTGTTAATATCTTGAGCATTAAATCGAGATCCTGTCCCAGCAGTAAAGCCAACAAAGGCTTGGGAACCGAGAACAGAAGTTAAATCAATCTTGTAGGAAAGTGCTGCTTCGGCGGTTGCAAGTTTAGTCGAACTTTCGGAAAGGAAAACATCCAGTTTGTCGGTATTGCCATTGTATTCAATCCAAGCATTGATTGGGGTACCAGAATTGAGATCGATTGCTGTACCTAAGTTTGAATCGGTGATAGTACTAGTGGTTGCAAGCGCAGCATTTACATTACCATCTCGCAGCACAGCAATGTTGTTGTTGTTAGGATCTGTTCCATTCTTATAAGTGTCAAACTTGATCGCTAAACTTTCAGTAATAGGGCTCAAAGTCCCGCCATAGCCTAAATTGCCACCAATACTACCCTTAGCATTGGCTTTTGCTGCACTATTTTGCAGCACAAAGGTAAATCCATCCGACCCAAGAGTTCCACCTCTCAATTGAAATTGGAACTGCGTTTGAAAGGAGGTGTTAGCATTCAAGGCAATTGGAGTGGTGTAGAAAACACTACCCGCCTGAGATGTAGAGGCTGGAGTCAAACGCAGTGCAGTATCAAACTGGGCCGAACTACCGTTAAGTTTGAGTCCACTCGTGCTGGCAAAATTTGTGTAATCAAAGCTAGCTAATAGCCCATTATAGGTATTTAAAAGCGAAGGCTTAATGGCTAGAGGAGATTCAATTGCACCAGTTGCGTACTCCAGTACCCAATTGCCACCTTGAGATATATTTCCAGTTAGATCTGTGGATGCAGCTACATCAGCCCCAGTCAATTGCCCAAATCTGGAAACAAAGGTATTCCCCACTGTACCTGCGGCAACATCACAACCGTAGAGCAAGATATCGGCATCAGGCGCCAAGGCATCTCCCCAGCTTTGCAAATCTTGACTTCGGCTGTCGAGTGTCTGAAGATTGACTAGAGAATCCCCAAGGTTCAGTTGCCCAGAGCTGCCGTGGGAAATAACATGAACCCCTAAAAGATTATCATAATGAGAGAGCGTCTGAGTGATTTGCGTAATACTATCTTGTTCAGGCGAAAGCGGAATAATAACGTCAGCAGTTAAATTTTGAAGAATTTTTTGTGCGTCAGGAATATTTAAATCAACGAAGGCAATTGACTGAGGATTTACTAACTGTGCCTGAGTTGACAAGAAGTTAGGAATGAAGTTTGATCCTAGACCTTGACTTGAGGAAAAACCAGCAGACAAAGCCGAATCATCGAAATCGGAAAAGTTTGTTTCAAACATATATGAGGCTTCTCGAATAAACGTGTACAAAAATTAAATTTCTGACAAAAAATAGCAAGAAATCACTTGAAACCGCATACATTCCGGAGGTCAGGGATAATGGGTATGATAGTTTCAAAATATCATAACCAAAGCACACTCAATTTAGAGTACAGCATACTTGCAGTAATTACAAATCATAATTTTGACAAGAGGTAAAATTTAGCTGGCTCAATGCGATCTTGTCAGATGGG
Organism: Nostoc sp. PA-18-2419; assembly: GCF_005869855.1. Taxonomy (GTDB): domain Bacteria; phylum Cyanobacteriota; class Cyanobacteriia; order Cyanobacteriales; family Nostocaceae; genus Nostoc. The sequence goes on from NZ_SZNH01000010.1 coordinate 40,944, forward strand.
TAAAAAGCAAGCGATCACTAAATCCAAGATAAAATCATTTAAATTTAAAATTATTTTAACTTGACAAATCAAACAAAATAAGCATAGGTGCTGTTATCAGAAGCTACTTAGCATGAGGGCAAAATTCAATGAGATGAATTCAATATTGTTGTCAAAATATTCCATAAATTAAGCTTGATATCTGAGTGTTTTAAAATTAAATCTACTAAAGTTAAGGAAAGCGATATCATCAGACAAAGTCTACAATAATAGAATTCATTAAAGGTATTCAGCAGAGTTTATTTAAGCATTCATTTGATATCAAATAACCAATTGTAAAGTAAATATAAAATGTCAAATTATAAAAATGTTATTTATATATCTTAATTAAAAATTAGTGAAGATTATTGAGAGATTTTTGTTTTTGCTTTTCCAGAAGTCTAATTTATTGTGGTTGATGATCCAGGGCATTCAATGAGTGAACCAGGAATTATTAGTGCTTTGATTGAAGTAACAGATAATTTTGAATTAGGTTGATTTTGGAAACTTACACTGTATATTAAGCATCATTGTAGGTAGTTGACTACAAAAAAGAAGATATGAGAATTCTAATTCTGGAAGGCAGTATGTTGTTGCTCTTAACTGCTATGACTACTGGTTGTGCTGATTCTTCCTCTGTGACAAAACAGCCGCAAGCCTTGCCAGCAAGTACCCAGCAGGTGACGAAGCAAACTGTATTGACCTCAACACCTACAGCGAATGAAAAAACTACAGAGCTTTCTACCCCTCAAGCCACTGTTGCCACAAATCCGACGCGCTGTGAAACTAGCCAATTATCAGTCCGGCGAATCTCCGAAGATGCTGGCGTTGGCAACGTTGGACTCACCTACGCCTTTACTAATAACGCCTCATCCCCTTGCACCTTGCACGGTTATCCGGGATTAGCATTATTGGATGCCAAAGATCGGCCTTTGGAGGGAGTTAAAGTTCTCCGCTCCCAGGACACTTACTTTTCGAGTAAACAACCTCGAGAACAACTAACTTTAGCTCCTGGGGCACAAGCCTCATTTCAGATAGCGTACAACCACGTTAGCTCCTCAGAGGAACGCTGCCCAACATCTACTAAAATTCAAATCACGCCTCCTAATGCTTACCAGCACTTTACCTTGACAGAAGAAATCATGCCTTGTACAGGCAAAGTCAGAGTAACTCCAGTACGAGCTGTTGGTACTCAACCCTAGTAAACTTCTGTACTTCACTTAAATATTCGGAAATCGCATAAATTTGATTAGAGTCTCTGATAAGTTCAGTATTGTACTGTTCCAAAAGGTGAAAAATTGTATGCAAGGAATTGATGTTTTTGATCAAGACGGCAGAGTAGATTGGACAGCAGTCAAAAACTCTGGTAAAACCTTTGCCTTTGTCAAAGCCACAGAGGGAGCTAGTATTAAAGATTCCGCTTTTGCTCATCACTGGCAGACGATGAAAGCTGTTGGTATTATTCGGGGTGCTTATCATTTCTTTCATCCACATACATCTAACCCGGTTGACCAAGCCAAGGAATTCTTAAAAACTCTAGGTAAATTAGAACCGGGAGACCTGCCACCTGTTCTTGATGTAGAGATAACTGACAAAGTCAGTAGTCAAGCTGTAATTAATGCAGCGAAGCAGTGGTTAGCAGAAGTGGAAAAAGCCCTTTTACAACAAACACAAAAACCAATCAAACCAATCATTTATACCTTCCCCAGTTTTTGGCAACAACTTGGGAATCCATCTGATTTTGCTAATTATCCGTTATGGATTGCCCACTATGGAGTTCAGAATCCAAGTATTCCTAGTGCTTGGCAGGGGCAATACCTTATCCACCAATTTGAAGGTGATGTATCTGGTGTAGCTGGTGTTAGTGGTCGAGCCGATTTGAATAGATTTAATGACTTGCAACTCGGAGATTCTGGACTAAGAGTAAAACAATTACAACAGCAGTTAAAAGATATTGGATTATATACTGATGCTATTGATGGGCATTTCACTGATTTAGTTAAAGATGCAATTGTTAGTTTTCAAAAATCTAAAGGATTACAAGCTGATGGAATTGTCGGTATAAAAACTTGGGTAACTTTACTCTGGATTTAAACCATGATAATTCTACTCAGTAAGAGCGATTCCTAAAATTTTCGTAGTCTCTGTAGATAAAACCTAGCTTTTTTTTGATGCTAACTTGGATTTTAAGAATAGCCGCTTCTACAAAAGCCCCCGCATTGCTCGGAGGGCTTTTTAATAGTCTGCATTTCTATAAGTAAGTGTGCACAATAAAACCAAACTATGTAAAAAAAGATTAACTAGTACAGCACAGCGAAAATAAACCAACCATTTTAAATGTCTGAAACCCTACAGCTAATTACCGTCTTCGCAGCTAAGCCGTGTCCTCTCCCAAGGGGAGACGCTTTAGCGCAACGAGGGTCATTACGTAGCTTGCTTCTCACCGGAGGCGAGTATTACGAATTACGCCTTGCGCCTTGCTGTACTAGACTAAAACTCTCTTTCCTCCTGCCTCCACCTACTTATCTGGCTAACATCGAAATATAGAAGAGGAAGATTTGACGTGAAAAAAACCTTTCATGACTCGTTTGAGTGAACTAAACTTAACCCGCCTGATAGCTTGATTGACTTCTACCCACTGACGTTTTCTTTTTGTTGCTTCTGGATAATCTTCACTCAGAATATCAACTGGTAATAAATACATCTTGACCCGGTAAGCTTTGCCTTGTTTGCGGTACTTATAAGTGCCTAGTTGATTCGCGTCCACTTGCCCAATCACCCCTGCTTCTTCCCAAGCTTCTTTGGCTGCTGAATCGGGTGGACTCATTCCAGAGGGAATATCTCCTTTGGGAATTACCCAGTGCTGATGGTTACGAGTTGTAATCAACAAAATTTCGACTTTACCATTGTTAACTCTATAAGGAATAACTCCAGACTGTTTAAAAACTTTGCTAATTTTTCGACCCATGCAACTTACATCCTGTACTGTTTAATTTTTTTTACAATGTTTATTTCAGAAAGTCGAGAGCTGATAGGGCGTAATTTTTGATTTATTTTTTATTTATCAATTTCTTTTCCCTACTCCCCACTGGCTTTTACATTTGTTGACCAGTTTTTAGCCGAGCTATATCACGCAAAGGTGGTGCGCCGAACAAGCGGCTGTATTCACGGCTGAACTGTGAGGGGCTTTCGTAACCCACGTAATGACTAGCTGTTGCGGCATCCATACCCTGTCCTAACATCAAGCGACGGGCTTGTTGAAGCCTAAGTTGCTTTTGATATTGTAAAGGACTCATAGTAGTGACAGATTTAAAGTGATGATGAAAAGACGACGGACTCATGCAGGCTTCACGAGCGATCGCATCGATCCGTAATGGCTTTTCGTAGTTCCATTTGAGCCAGTCGATCGCCTTGGCGATCCCCTGGAGACGCTTATCAACTAGGGCAATCTGTCGCAATCGCGCACTTTGTTTGTCTGATAACAAACGGTAGAGAATTTCTCGTACAATCAAAGGCGCAAGGATGGCAATATCTTGGGGGGTTTCCAACAACCGTAGAAGTCGGATCGCTGCATCTAGCAGTTGGGGACTAACAGAACTTAAAAACAAGCCTGGTTCTGGTTGTTGGTTAGCAGGAGCCTCTAATTTTGCTTCCATTATTAGTGTACTGAGTTCTCCTGGATCTAAATCTAGCCGCAGGCATAGATACGGTACGGTTGGCGTTGCTTCAATCACTTGACCAACCAGAGGTAGATCGATGGACACCACTAAACATTGATCTTGACCATAAACATACACATAGTCCGCCAACATTACCTGCTTCTTGCCCTGAGCGACGATGCACAGAGCAGGCTGATGCAGGGCATGGAGAGGCGCGGTTGGTTGTGAGGAGTAAATTAGGAACAATCGCTCGAACGCCGTTGCATGAACTCCATCTGTGCCACTGTTCTGTGCAATTAAAGCGGCAAGCTCACAGTGCTGCTTTGTAACTGTTTGTTCCATAATCTCCTTTCAAATCTTTTCTGAGACTAACACTTACAGCAGTTGCAATATATTCAGCCACTTTTTTTAGTCTATCTATTGAGCGTAAGCAATAAAAAGAATGCAGGATTAGGCAAGAATTTCGCAGGTTCAGAGGATCGCAGCAGGCTTTGACTCTTTTAAATTAAGAGTGTGCTGGACATCTCATCAATCAAAGGTTCCACGCAATATCGAACTATTAAAAACCTCGACTGATTGATAAACGTACAACAACTTGGAGATATTTTTTGATGACTACTAACCAACAGAAAGTCGTACTGATTACAKGCGCGAGCAGCGGTATTGGTGAGGCAACAGCACGTTTACTTGCTCGTAAGGGTATCCATGTCGTGCTGGGTGCACGGCGCACACAGCGGCTAGAAAGCCTTGTAGCTGCGATTCGCTCTGAGGGAGGCTCAGCAGAATACCAGACCCTCGATGTCACTAATCGCGCTGACTTCCAAGCCTTTGTAGAATTTGCCATCAGTAAATTCGGGCGCGTTGATGTCATCGTCAACAATGCTGGTGTGATGCCGCTCTCGAAACTAGAGGCGCTGAAGGTGGATGAATGGGACTTGACCATCGACGTGAACATTCGTGGCGTACTCAACGGTATTGCTGCCGGACTACCACTGATGAAACGCCAGGGGTTCGGTCAGTTCGTCAATCTGTCCTCCATTGGTGGACACACTGTATGGCCAACCTGCGCCGTTTACTCAGCCACCAAGTTTGCTGTACTAGCGATTAGTGAGGGGCTGCGGCAGGAAAATACTGACATTCGTGTGACAGTAATCTCGCCGGGTGTAACCGAGTCCGAACTGGCCGATAGGATCACTGATGCCGAAGCTGGCAAAGGTATGGAGGAATTTCGTAGGATTGCACTTCCGGCCGAAGCCATTGCCAAAGCGATCGCCTTTTGCATTGAGCAACCAGACGATGTGGATGTGAATGAGATTATCGTGCGTCCTACGGCTAGCGCGTATTGAATCTCAAATTATCTAAAAAAGTAAAAAGATAATTCCCATAAATTAACAACCAGAAGTCATGAGCGTCACAAACCAGCGATGGCTTCTGTTCTCTACTAGATACTGCGCCAACGCTAAAAGCGAACACAACTTGCGGGAATTTGATAAAGATGTATTATTTGCAATTTTAGGATCAGCGATCGCCGATACTTGTTACGATGAATTCTACAGTAAAATGCTCCAACTAAAAAATAGCGAGTTTACAGTGAGTGGAAAGTTAGAAGTGGCGAGTAGATGGACAGGGGAAAATCATAACTATTAACTTTTAACTTAGCACGTCCTAAACGCGCCTCAGAAAGCTAACAGCACTCTTTGTTTTGTCTACACTTCATGCCCAACTTTAATATTTTTCAAAAATGATTCTTTATTTTATGGCATAAATTTAGTGGATGCAGGCGATATGTACATAGCAGCATTCATCGCTAGGGACTAACCTATGAATAACTCCACCTATCAGCTAGACGATTTCACCTTAACATTGCCAATTTCCCAAACAGCTCGCCTAACTGCCGAGCAATTTGCTAATGAGCAGTCCAATTCTCAAAAAGCAGAGCAAGTTCGGCTGAATACTTTAGCTGTATGGGTGGTGAATGACTATTTACAGATGATGGATATTCCAACCGACAAGGAAGTTAGTGACAGTTGGAACCCCATCATGCGTCTGTGTGGGGATATAGCTGACCTACAGGTGTCCTCAGTTGGTCGTCTTGAGTGTCGCCCTATTCAAAAACACCAGCAGATATGTTCCATTCCTCCAGAAACCTGGGAAGAACGGGTGGGTTATTTAGTAGTTGAGTTTGATGAATCGCTCCAAGAAGCAAAAATATTAGGTTTTGTAGCTAGTGCCGCAACTGAAACACTATCTTTGAGAGAATTGCAACCATTGGAAGCATTTATTGATTATCTGGCTCAGTTGCGGGAATCTCCACTCGCTTCACTAGTGAATTTGAGTCAGTGGTTTGCTGGTATATTTGAGACGGGTTGGCAAACTGTTGAATCTTTGTGGAATTTGCCAGAACTCAGACCAGCTTATGCTTTTCGCAGTATTGAAACTGTGGAACCAAATACTCTTAACCGACCAGAATCATTTACTAAACGTGCAAAACTGATTGATTTGGGCATCCAAATTCTTAATCACCCTGTGATGTTGATTGTGGAAATCAGCCCCCAAAAGGATAGCCAAACTAGTATCCTCCTCCAGTTGCACGCAACTGGCAGTCAAATTTACTTACCACCAGGAGTTCATCTCACCGTTCTAGATAGTTCCGGAGCAGTCTTTTTGGATGCTCAATCTAGAAAATCAGACAATTACATTCAGTTACAGTTTCGTGGAGAACCCAGAGAAGACTTTAGCGTTAGGGTAGCATTGAATGGTATTAGTATTACTGAACATTTCCGGATTTAAAACATCTAGCTATCTTCCCTCTTTGTCGGTAATTTATAAGTGGTAAATTGATTAATTAAAAATTAAAATCGGCTTTTCGGGATTTTCAAAAAAATTATGTACACGCTTGTGACACTTGTGATCAGACATTAGAGGTTTGTGATTTTGCACAGGGAGAGGGATAGCGACGGTCATGGGTAAGTTAGTATTTCTAAAATTCGCAGAGGGTAGTTTTGAGCAAGGGTTTGCTGTCACCCTGCAAATTGGTGAAGAACGGGAGCGTGCCACAACAGAAGTCACGGGGAAGTTACCTCCATTTCCCGAAATGCCGCTCTACTATAGCCATTGGCAGTCTAGTTATCTGCACATAGGCAATCGCTATCGTCTTTATGCTGAGCAAGTACAGGTGACAAATGTATCGATGCTCCAAGACTGCGAAAACACTTCCCGTATTTTGCGGGCACGTTTTAATACCTGGCTGCGAGCAGAGGAGTTTCGCTCTATAAGAGAAAAATGGTTAGAAAGATTGTCGTCCACCGATGAAGTGCGGGTAATTTTACAAACAGAAAATAGCCAATTACAGTTATTACCCTGGCATTCGTGGGACTTGTTAGAACGCTACCCCAAGGCTGAAATCGCCCTTTCTTCACCCACTTACGATCGCATTCACAACTCACGCACTCCCAATCCTTTAGTCAATATCTTGGCAATTGTTGGTAATAGTCAAGGAATTAATACCCAAGCAGATCGAGCTTTATTACAACAATGTAGCAACGCCGAAGTCAGTTTTCTCGTTGAACCACAGCGCCAGGAATTAACTGAGCATCTGTGGGGAAAAAAGTGGGATATTCTCTTCTTTGCCGGACATAGTTCTAGTCAAGGAAATAGAGAATGCGGACGAATTTATCTGAATAAAACTGATAGTCTCACCATTGGCGAGTTAAAGTATGCTCTGAGGAAAGCCATTGAAAATGGTTTGCAACTAGCTATATTTAATTCCTGCGATGGATTGGGATTAGCGCGAGAATTGGCTGATTTGCAAATTCCTCAGATAATTGTCATGCGCGAACCGGTTCCAGACCAGGTTGCTCAAGAGTTTTTAAAGTATTTTCTCCAAGGTTTTGCTAGGGGAGAGTCTTTATATCAATCTGTACGGCAAGCACGGGAACGGTTGGAAGGACTTGAGGATCGATTTCCCTGTGCAACTTGGCTACCAATGATTTGCCAAAATCCAGCCCAGATGCCCCCCACTTGGGATGAATTAAGGTCTAAAGAGAGTGAACAGACACCAAATTTACCTGTCTCTATCAGACGCAGATTTAGCATCGCTTTGTCATTAAGCGTGGCAGTCACAACCTTGGTTTGTGGGGTGAGGTTACTGGGAATGCTGGAAAATCAAGAAATTCAAGCCTTTGACCAAATGATGCGATCGCGTCCAGAGGAGGTAATCGATCCTCGACTGCTGGTGATCACCATTGACGATGATGATTTGGCAACTCAAAGAAAAAATGGTGAATCCTTGATCGGAGCTTCAATTTCCGAAAAATCTCTCAACAAACTTCTACAAAAACTCAATCAGTACCAACCTAGAGCGATCGGCTTAGATATCTACCGTGATTTTCRAGCTAAAGACTCAAATTTAATTAATCGTCTCCAAAAAACTCCTAACTTAATTGGCGTATGTAAGGGGAGCGATGGTACAGCCAATATCGGAGGTATTCAACCGCCACCTGAAATTCCAACAACAAATTTGGGATTCAGTGACTTTATGCACGACCGTGATGGAGTCATCCGTCGTCATCTTCTATTTATGAACCAAGAGCCGACATCATTGTGTTCTGCCTCCTACTCATTCAGTCTACAACTGGCTTCCCTCTATCTGCGACGTTCAGGAATTAATGTCAAGTTTACCCCCCAAGGAAATTTGCAGTTGGGTAAGACTGTTTTTCCAAATCTCAATTCTCGTAGTGGTGGATATCAAAATATTGATGCTAATGGCGGTCAAATCTTACTCAACTACCGTTCCACAAAACAAATAGCCCAACAGGTGAAGCTAAACCAATTTTTATCCGATCCTGTTAATCCTAATGCTGTCAATAACCGAATTGTTTTGATTGGTGTGGTGTCAAGAGGAGATTCTCCAGATACCTGGCCGACACCTTACGGAGTTCCTTTGGACGAGCAAATGCCAGGAGTGTTGGTACAAGCGCATATGGTCAGCCAAATTCTCAGTGCTGTGGAAGATGGGCGGCCATTGTTACGGGTTTGGTCACTATGGTACGAAATAGTCTGGATTTGGGGCTGGTCTTTAGTGGGGGGAATCTTGGCTTGGCGAAAACTTTCATTTCCCTGGTTAACATTAATAGTCGGTGTTAGTTCTAGCATTCTGTATCTAGTTTGTTTAGGTCTGTTAATTTCGGGTGCTTGGGTACCTTTTGTGCCGTCGGCTTTATCTTTACTAGCCACTATTGGCTTGATGTCAATTTATAATTCTAAAAAAAACTAATTTCTCAGTTGAAATACTTAGGTAACGGTAAGTGTAAAGGGAGGGGAGAGTGTGGCGAAATTATAGAAAAGCAACAACCCTGACCACACTCCTTGTTTGCCCCAAGCCCAATTTAATATCTAAAATCTGATGAAGTGAGCTTTTTATGAAATCTAATTTGCAATTAATAAAATTATTTTTACTACTAGCTTTAAGCTGCACCAGTTTATTAATTAGCCAGACTTATACTGTTGGTCGTGGACTTGGCGATCGCCCTAATTCTAAAATGATTGTTGCTCAAACCCCACGCTTTGAGCAACCCCCAGTTCCAGCTGGTGGTACTCCTGGAGGACGTGTCCGGGGCGGGGCTAGCCGAGGAGAAGGATGTACAGCTGCTACACCTGACCTTACAGCTTTAGTGCCGTTTACGGAGAAAGATGGGGTGACTAATGTCTGGGCACAAACAACGTTAGAACGTCCAAGTTGGTTTTTCTATGTACCATATACCAAGGATGTGGTTAAAGCGGTGCAATTTGTGGTGCGAGAAAATTCAGACTCCAAAGACTCTAAGGAGATTTACGACGGAAAATCGATCGTTATACGAGATAAGCCAGGAGTAATACGCATTTCCCTACCTAGCAATGCTCCCGCCTTGGCGTTAAACAAAGAATACCGTTGGTTTTTCAGTATTAATTGCGACCAAGAACAAAATGCTCCTTGGACTTATGTTGAAGGGGTAATCCAACGAGTTAACCTGAATCAATCAATAGCTAAAGAATTAGAAACCGCAGAACCTCTTAAGCGCTATGCAATCTATGCCCAAAATGGGATATGGTACGAGGCACTAGCTACACTGGCTCAACTGCGCGAGAAAAATCCCAAAGATAGCACACTTCAAGCCCAGTGGCAAAATTTACTAACCAATATCAACTTAGCTGATGTTGCCAAAGAACCGCTTGTGTTGGATAACCCCTAGACTTCTAAAGCTAGGGACTGGGGATTGGGGATGAGGCAAACAGGGAGTGTGGGAGCAAAAGGAGGCGTGGGAAGAGGCCAAAAGCCAGAAGTAATAAATTTTCTTTCCCCCATACTCCCCATTGCCCCTGATCCCCACTGGGCTTTGCCCCGCTTTGCTAACGTGGGGGCCCCGAGTTCCCCATCTCCCTCATCTTTCCACTCCCCACCCCCTTACTTAGCTCCGACTAGACCATTGTGCCTGAGTAAAGCGATCGTACTCGGTTCGCGACCTCGAAAAGTCTTAAACACTTCCATTGGATGCTTACCACCACCAAGTGCCAGTACGGTATTTCGATAAAGCTGTCCTGTAGCTTTTATAGCTTCTTCATTTTCAAAACCAGCTTCTTCAAAAGCTGCAAAAGCATCAGCGCTCAGGACTTCAGCCCACTTATAACTGTAATATCCTGCTGCGTAGCCTCCTTCAAAGATGTGTCCAAAAGCACATAGCATTGAATCTTCTGGAAGTGGTGGTAAAACCGTAGTAGTCTTAGCTATACGTTGACGCACATCTGCCGGAGTTTCATTACTATCAGGACGATAGCGGTAGTGTAATTCTAAATCAACGCTGCTAAAGTGAAGCTGCCGTAACATCGCAGTACCACTCATATAATTACGCGCCGCTAACAGTTTTTGATAATAATGCTCTGGTAGAGCTTCCCCAGTTTGATAATGCTTAGCCATGCCAAATAAAGTCAGTCGCTCATAGCACCAGTTTTCCATAAACTGACTAGGTAGTTCTACTGCATCCCACTCCACATTGTTGATGCCTGCGGCTCCAGCATAATCAACCTTAGTAAGCATGTGGTGCAATCCATGACCAAACTCGTGAAACAAAGTCTCTACTTCATAAAAAGTCATTAAACTAGGTTTGCCATCGACTGGGGGAGTTTGGTTACATATCAAATAACTTACAGGTAAGCGGATGGCAGTCACACCATTTTCTTTTATTTTGGCACGATTGATGCACACATCCATCCAAGCGCCACCCCGTTTTTCAGATGGACGGCTATAGGGGTCTAAGTAGAAGTAAGCTATAGGAGAACCACTTTCATCCGCAATTTGGAAATAACGGACATCCTCATGCCATACTGGGGCTTGACCATCGGCAGGGGTGACAGTAACGCCAAACAACCGCTTGACAAGTCCAAATAAGCCATCTAGTACTTGGGGAAGGGGAAAGTAAGGACGTAATTCTTCAGCTGTAAAAGCAAATTTTGCTTCGCGTTGGCGTTCTGCCCAAAAGCTGATATCCCAGTGTTTTAAATCCTGATTTTCTTCTCCATGTGATGCGGCAAAAGCTTCGAGTTCTTTTAAGTCTTTGACAGCAGCATCATAACTGGCTTGGCGTAGTTCTTCTAACAGTGCTTCGGCTGCTTCAACATTAGGAGCCATTTTACTAGCAAGGCTCAACTCAGCATAACTTCCAAAGCCAAGTAAATCTGCGAGTTCTTGACGTAACTCTAAAATCCGCGTAATTAAGGGATTGTTATCTAAATCACCAATAGAAGCACGCGTAATATAAGCTTTGTAAAGCTTTTGGCGTAAATCTCGGCGAGTGCTGTGCTGCATGAAAGGGCCATAACTGGGAAAGTCCAGAGTAATACGCCAAGGACCATTTTCTGGTGTGGCGTCGCTATGAGCAGCCTCACGAGCCACTTGTGCTGCTAAACTGACTAAGCTTGGGGGTAAACCGTCAATTTCAGCTTTTGTTGTCAGGGTTAAGCTAAAAGCTTTAGTTGCATCCAGTACATGATTAGAGAATTTCGTAGAAAGTTCTGCTAATTCCATCTGAATGAGGTTGAAACGCTCTCTTGCTTCTCCTTCTAAGCCAACACCAGAAAGTTCTGCATCTCGGATGGCAGCTTCTACAATCCGCTGCTGGGCTGGTTCTAAACTTGCCCAACCATCGCTAGCACGCAGTTCTTTAAAAGCACTATAGATGGGTTGGCTTTGACCGAGCTTGTTGATAAACTGTACTACCTGTGGCTGGATAGTTTCATGAGCTTCCCGCAGTTCAGGGCTATTTTTAACACCCATCAAATGATTTACAGCTCCCCAACTCCAGATCAGCCGTTCAGTCAGCTTTTCTAAAGGTTCTACTAAACCTTCCCAAGTAGGCTCTACATTAGCCTCCAAAGCAGCAAGCTGCTGGTCAAGTTCTGCCAGCAATTGGTTAAAAGCTGGTACTACTCGTTCTGGTTTAATTTCTGCAAAGGAAGGTAGACCAGTGCCTTGGAGTAAAGGGTTGTCAAAAAGAATGGTACTTGCACTCATGTTTTTCTGTGAACTGCGGATGAATAGAAATCAACAATGATTTTTATTTATATATTTATATATATATCTTTTAATGTAGCGATCGCTGTGCTATTCTGTGTTGCCATTCTGGCAAAATAGCGATAAAAACTACGGGGGCATGGGACAAACAGCAAGTCTGGCAGAGGTAGTCAGGGTTGTTGCTTTTTGATAATCTCCTCACACTCCCTAGCCTCTGCCTTACTAGTCAGCTACAACCAGGGCGATCGCCAAACCGTCGTATCCTTTGCTACCCACTGTCTGGAGGGCTGTGGCACTCACACGCGGCTCAGATGCCAGTAGTTCGTTGAAACGACGCACTCCTTGGACGCTGGCATCACTACTGGCAGTATCGATTACTGCTCCGTTGCGGACGACATTATCAGCAATAATCAGGCTGCCACGACGGGAAAGTTTCAGCGCCCAAGCTAGGTAATCAGGATTGTTTGACTTGTCGGCGTCGATGAAAATCAGGTCAAATGCACTGCGACCTTCAGCTGCTAGTTGCACCAGTGTAGAGAGTGCTTGTCCAAGTCGCAACTCAACTATATCGCTCAAACCAGCGCGTGCAATGTTGCTCAAAGCAACTTCGGCGTATTTAGGATTAGCCTCCAGCGTAATTAAGTAACCGTCCTTGGGTAGCGCCCGCGCCAACCAAATTGTGCTGTAGCCACCCAGAGTACCAATCTCTAGGATAGTGCGTGCCTTTTGGAGTTGGGCTAACAATAGCAGTAGCTTACCCTGATTGGGCGAAACGTTGTGCGGTGGCAGACCAGCCGCAGCGCTGGCTTCGAGTGCTGCATCCAATACGGAGTCAGGAGGTACAAACAGCTCCGTCAGGTAACGGTCAACCGCAGTCCATTGCTCCTGAGTCATAGATGTATCCTTTCAATAAGTGTTGTTTCTGGCGAAAATATAATTTACACTACCTGCTTTACCTGTGATTTTACTAATTCGCTTGGTGCGATCGCCCCATTCTCTGTAATGATAGCTGTAATCAATTCAGCCGGGGTGACATCAAATGCTGGGTTGTAAAAATCTACACCCCTAGGCGTGAGAATTGTATCGCCGACTTGATAGATTTCTGTGGGTTCGCGTTCTTCAATCGGAATTTTGCTGCCATCGGCTAATTCAAAATCAATGGTGGAAAGGGGTGCAGCGACAAAAAAAGGTATATTATGTGCAATGGCAGCGATCGCTACGCTATATGTACCAATTTTATTCGCAGTGTCGCCGTTAGCCGCAATGCGATCGGCACCTACAACTACTGCATGAATCAAACCTTGTTTCATGCAATGGGCTGCCATGTTATCAGTAATTAATGTCACCGGAATACCTTCTTGCACACATTCCCAAGTGGTGAGTTTTGCGCCTTGCAAGCGGGGACGGGTTTCGTCGGCAAACAAACGCTCTAAACGTCCTTCTCTCCACGCAGAACGCACAACACCTAAAGCTGTACCATAACCAGCAGTAGCTAATGCTCCAGCGTTACAGTGAGTAAGCAATGTCAGTTTTTTTGGAGTTTTGGGCAATACTGCTAAACCATTGTCGCCGATCGCTTGACAGGTTTGCAAATCTTCAGTGTTGATTGCTTGGGCAGTTTGCAAGAGAATTTGCTTGATTTCTTCTACTGTTCCCAGTGTTTCGTAGGCAGTTTTCAGCATCCGGCTAATTGCCCAAAATAAATTTACTGCTGTGGGACGAGTAGAACGCAACATCTCGGCAATCTTATCTAAGTGTTGCAAAAATTCCTGGCGATCGCTCGTTTGAATTTCCCTTGCGCCGAGATACATTCCATATCCCGCAGCCACACCAATTGCAGGCGCACCCCGAACAATCATCGTTTTAATCGCCCGCGCCATCTCTTCACTGCGGTGAATTTCCACGAATGTATATTCGTTGGGTAGGCGAGTTTGGTCAATTAGTGACACTGAGTCGTTGTGCCAAATGACTGGATAAATCTGGTTTGTATAACCTGTCATAAAAAAAGGTAATATTTTTTAACTTTATTGGAATAATAAACTTTCACAGATTGAAATCAAAGCAGTTTTTCTTTGGAACAATTACAGCTTGATTTGAATTTCTGAACATGCTCTAATTTTAGCAAAACTTTATCAAATTTAAAATTTTGATTGCGAAGCTTGGCTGGAAGCTGCTTTTGCTAAATTTGTAGGTTAAAGCCTGTCCCGCAGTATTAGTAACAGGATAGTCTTATTGTCCTTTTTTTTTGGGTTTAAGATAGTGCAGATATAGTTTGACACATTATGTAATATTTCTTATATATTTTTTATTAACTCAATATTTGAATTAAAATTTTGAAAAAAGCTACAACAAAATATAAGGTTTAACTTCACTAGTAAAACCCATGAAAATATAAAGCGATCGCCTGTTGCTAAATTGATATTGGTTTTGAATAGATAATATAAGAATCTTAAAAATTGATTAGATTAAATATGTAGAGAATAAAGTGATTAAAGTTAATTTAAGCAATTATTTAATACCTGATGATTTTCGGTAATTAACTAAAGTTTAATTAAACATAATATTACAGATATTAAACTTATTGTTTTCATAAGCAATCGCCCACACTTGAGTCACAAGCGTGGGCGATTCATTTCGACAAAAAAATTAACTAAACGACAGCAGATACTTGTTGTTTAAAGAAAGCTTGCAAAACTCTTTCTGCTATTTGATGACTAGTCAAACCTAATTCTGTTTTCGATTCATTCGGTTCAGCATGGTCTACTAATACATCTGGCACACCAAACCGCTTGACAGGAACGAGAATATCTGCATCTAACAAGGCTTCAGCGATCGCACTGTTGTAAACGCCTAACACACCCTACAAAAATTTTATTGTTACCCGATTCTTCTAGTTATACTTGTATTTCTCGCAAGTGGATTTCTACCGAACAGCTTGATGATGGTTTCAACAAATTCTTTATTATCATAAAATTCATGCATCAAGGTAATAGGTTGAGAATAAAGTTCATCGTTGGAAAAGATTGATTTCCAATCTAGTTCGACGCTATTTACAACTCCAACCTCTGCCATTTTTTTGAGAAATTCATAAGCAATCAGCCCTTGACCAATGGCAGAAGGATGAATACCGTCTAAACTAAATAGTCCACCTTGTCGTAGTCGCCCAGCAGTGTCTGCGTGGTAGTATTTGGTGTTGACTTGCGGATAGACAAAGTTGAAGTATTCTGGAAAATCGTACTTCACTTGTCCAGCATTTCGCTTGAAGGCAATTTCTTGCAAGGCATCGGCAAGTTCAACAATGTGATATCGTGGTTGCCGATGTTGACTGTTCTTACTCTTGACCAGTTCTCTAATTACTTTATTGTATGTGCGAATACAGTCATCAATGTAGAGGGCATCTTGTAATGTTAGGTATAAGGTGCCAGTATTTTTAACCGTATCCTCTTCAAAGGGGAAATAAGTATAGTATTTGTAGTAAATTGAAGGTTTATTATCTCCAGGCACATCAATTTCAGTAGTTGAACCTACGCCTTTTGCTAATGGCACAATAGTTACCAGCGGTACTGTGCCAATGAAGACATTCCAATTAGGATTTTTGTTGCCCTGCATGATTGTATCAACGCGATCAAGCAATTCTTGATATTCAGCCTCAAAATCTTTGGGATGCCATAGGTTCCATTGTTCTCTTACCTCATGGAATGATTCAGGCTTTTGACTTGGGTTTTTGAGAGTCGCATTAAGGTCATTAGGAGTTTGATAAATTTCTAAACCGATGACAGTTCCCAGCGCATTGTTCGATCCTAACCAGAGAATTAAATTTTCAACTCCTTCAGTTTTGCTTGCGTGATGTCGCAGCCAATCAAGTTGGCTATAGTTGTCAAAGATAGGATTTAATGATGGGTTGAGAACTTTAAGTGCTATCCGGTAGAAGGCTGCATTAGGCAAACCTAAAAAATTAGGTTTACCGTCTCCTTTCTGATTACTAAGTTCAATTTGATATTTACAAATTTTGGGTGTAATCATCCAAGAATCAGCAACATCAAAGCCTTGAATAGCTACATTGTGGAAAAATTCAACTCCTCCTGGATAAGGCTGTTGGGCGCTACCTCCTTGCCGTTCATAGTAATCTTCAGCTTCATCAAGTATTTTCTCAAGAGTTGGCAATATGGTCAGCCAATCTAGACCGTTGATATCTGAGCCATATTTTTTCTCCAAACGCCGTAAAATCTTTTCCAGATTAGTTGGTAGTCCACCCATCAACCATTCGGGATAGAAATATTCACCACCAACTTGTAGCCCCATTGACTTGGCAATCAAAGTTGAAAAACAAAGGTCTGTCCGGGCTGCTGCCAAAGACATAAAGCCTTGAGAAATACTGTCACCAATTGTAAAGAGTTTCATAAGTTTTCCTAAATTTGATAAAGCGATCGCCCACACCTGAGTCACAAGCGTGGGCGATTTATTACTACAAAAAATTAACTAAACGACAGCAGATACTTGTTGTTTAAAGAAAGCTTGCAAAACTCTTTCTGCTATTTGATGACTAGTCAAACCTAATTCTGTTTTCGATTCATTCGGTTCAGCATGGTCTACTAATACATCTGGCACACCAAACCGCTTGATAGGAACGAGAATATCTGCGTCTAACAAGGCTTCAGCGATCGCACTACCAAAGCCACCCATGACGCAGCCTTCCTCTAAGGTAATAACACGTCCGATTTTCTTAGCTAAAGGTAAAATCAACTCGGTATCCAACGGCTTAGCGAAACGGGCATTAATCACAGTTGCTTCAATGCCATGTTCGCTCAAAATTTCAGCGGCTTGCATTCCCGGATAAACCATTGTGCCATAGCCAACGATTAACACGTCATCGCCTGTACGCAGAATTTCGCTTTTGCCGATTTCCAATGGTTCCCAGCCTTCTTCCATCAAAGGCACGCCGTAGCCATTGCCACGTGGATAACGCATAGCGATCGGGCCGCTGGTATGATTAACGCCAGTTACTATCATGCGTTGCAGTTCGGCTTCATCTTTGGGTGCCATCAGTACCATATTCGGAATGCAACGCAGATAAGCGATGTCATACATACCTTGGTGGGTGGGGCCGTCAGAACCAACAATTCCTGCCCGATCTAAGCAGAAGAAGACTGGTAAGTTCTGGATGCAGACATCATGAATTATCTGATCGTAGGCGCGTTGCAAGAAGGTAGAATAAATGGCGGCGATGGGGCGCATTCCTTCGGTCGCCAGTCCGGCTGCTAAAGTGATAGCGTGTTGTTCAGCAATGCCGACATCTATATATTGATTGGGCAGTTTTGCTTGAAGTTTATCTAAGCCTGTTCCTGTGGCCATCGCCGCAGTAATGCCGATGATTTTTGGGTTTTGTTCGGCAAGTTTTACTAAAGTGTGAGCAAAGACTTTGGCATAAGCCGGTGGTTTAGGTTTGTTGGAAGGAATAGCTTTGCCAGTTGATACATTGAAGGGACTTTGGGCGTGGTAACCTACTTGGTCTAGTTCAGCGATTTCATAGCCTTTACCCTTGACTGTTGCCACATGTACCAAAACTGGGCCTGGTATTTGATGTGCTTGTTGGAAGGTGGCAATCAATTCTTCTAAATTATGTCCATCAACTGGGCCGATATAAGTAAAGCCAAGTTCTTCAAACACTGCGCCTACCTTAGGAACAGCCAAGCGTTTCATACCTTCTTTGATGCGTCCGAGTTCGGGAGATAAAGATTCACCAACGAAGGGAATTTGCTTAAACTGTTCTTCAAGATTATCTTTGATAAATTGCACCGGCTGGCTGAGGCGCATTTTGTTCAGATAGCGAGGAATTGCACCCACATTAGGAGATATGGACATCTCGTTGTCGTTAAGAACAACCAGCAAATTAGTTTTTGGCAAGTGTCCGGCGTGGTTGATAGCTTCTAAAGCCATACCCCCTGTAAGTGCGCCATCACCAATCACAGCCACCGCTTTATATTTTTCACCTTTTAAATCTCGCGCTAAAGCCATGCCCAATGCAGCGGAAATACTGGTGGAAGCATGTCCAGCACCAAAGTGATCGAATTTGTTTTCACAACGCTTGAGGTAACCAGCAACTCCGTCTTTTTGCCGCAGAGTATGGAAGCGATCGTAACGTCCTGTAAGTAGTTTGTGGGGATAAGCTTGGTGTCCTACATCCCAAATGACTTTATCCCGATCTAAGTCCAGTGTTTGATAAAGCCCTAGTGTTAATTCTACGACACCCAACCCTGGCCCCAAATGTCCACCATTAATTGCTACGGTTTGGAGATGCTTGTCTCGAATTTGACGGGCAATTTGTTGCAGTTGCCGAACGGATAAACCGTGCAACTGATTGGGATGGGTAATTTCGCTCAGATGCATATTACAGGGTTTTCCTCTCTAATTTCTGGTTTCGGTATCTTGATTTTCCCACGGTCGGGTTATCCTCATAATCAGACTGTTACATTGTTACTAAGTTGTAGCGTAAAGTATAACTTCGTAATTTATAACGCCCAAAAATAAGTAAACTATTAACAATTCGTCAAAAAAAATTCAGAATTCTGATTTCTGAATTGAAAATATAATCAGTCCTTGGTATGAATTTTTAATGTAACTAGTAGGCATGAGGTTTATCTGTTCCCTATTCTCTTTTAAACCTACCTTACTTATCTTTGTTGTCTTGGTTCAGTATCATCAGATGTTCTGCTGTGCGATCGCCATTTTCTCAAAACAGGATAGACATATAAATAAAGTTACTCACTCATTACTTACAAATTCTGTAGTAGCTGATTAAATTAAAATTCATTACTACTTAACAAATTTTATCATCTCTTTTGTGGAAATGACAAAATATATGGTATTAGGTAGCTTGAAACAAAGGTGACAAAGTTAACTTGTAGGTAAATCTATACTAGACTACTGAGACATAGAAGAAATAATGCATACATCCAACATTAGCTTGCAATGCCAAAATAACGGGTAACAAATAAAACTTGTGCTTTTATACATAAAAGTTAGTAGCCATTAATTATACGGTGTCCATTGACATAGGTAGGGGTGTAAAGCTACCCCTACAGCCGATTAAGATGTTGCAAAGATTTTTTTTAATTAAGAAGAGCATCCAAATTTTGTCAGAACATGTTTGTCATTGCCAATCAAGCTTTAGTGCAGTCAACCAATCCGATATCTTGTGATTGCTTTGCTTTACTACATTGCGATCGCAATCATAATTCATAACCTGGGTTTGATATAACTTACATATTTGGGATGCTCTCGATATAAATTGTTTAACTTGCAACCACAAGTGACTTTTTGCGGGTGGGACGCTTGCGGTCTGATTTTTTCTTGAGTCCAACAGCTTGGGCTTCTGTACTGTCTGACCCATATTGCCCACGTACAGATTCTTTCATCGCTAATACAGCATTGTGAAATTCCCATTCTGCTAATCGCGCAGCATCCGCAGCCGCACGGTATAAAGTTAGTTTCTCAGTTTCGGCTTGTTGCTGAGCTAACATAGCTTGATAAGCTTGTTGTAAATTTGCAACAGTGGCATCACTACGAGTTGTGTTGTAGGTGGGGATGGTTTGCAAACCGTGCAATGAACTAACATTTTGACTAATCACTTGAGGGCGCAAACGGCGTGTTGTATCTGGAGTAGTCATATATTTATCCGTGAAAAGTATATATTTAATGTGCCCATCGCCACGTAAAAAATAACAGTAAGCTAAAAAAAAGGTGAAGTGCTTTATGGATATTAGTCCTAAGGGACTTCCAATTAAAAAAATATTCTATCCCTGCGGGACGCTACGCGAACGCCCTGAGGGCAGGGGAGCAGGGAGCAGGGAGCAGGGGGAGAGAAAGTCGTTTTGATGGGCATGAAATTGGATAATTTATTTTGTGAAAGTCCTTAAGAGAACATGACTGTTGACTAAATATTGTGAACATTGAGATATCTTTTATTTGTCAGAGTCACCTTTGAGGTTTGAGTGCGTAAGTTATAGTTTTGTGTTTGCAAGTCGATGCATTCACAATGCGAGTCGATACATTCACAATGCGAGTCGATGCATTCACAATGCAAGTCGATGCATTCACAATGCAAGTCGATGCATTCACAATGCGAGTCGATGCATTCACAATGCGAGTCGATGCATTCACAATGCGAGTCGATGCATTCACAATGCAAGTCGATGCCAAAGGCGAACGTGTTTGCACTACATTGAACTGAGTGCCGATAGATTAAGATGGGTACTCAAAAAAGTGAAGTCAGTTCATCAGCTTCTAAGTACACCAATGTTGCCGATTCTCGTAACCAGACACCACTCATAAAAACTAATAAGTTTAATTTTGTTGGCTAAATCTTTATTTACAAGATTTAAAGAAATTTGCTAACAAGTTAATTTATAAAGTTTTTAATTAGTTGCTTAAGCAAGGAGCTATTTATGGTGTCACTTTTGACGCGATGTCTCGCAGAATTCGTTGGAACATTTGTGCTAGTTCTTGGCGGATGTGGAAGTGCTGTTTTTGCAGCAGCATTTCCAGACGCCAAAGCTAATGAATTAGGAATTGGTTTTGTAGGTGTTTCTCTGGCTTTTGGTCTAACAGTGCTAATTATGGCCTACGCAGTTGGTCATATTTCTGGCGCTCATTTTAATCCAGCAGTGTCATTTGGTCTTTGGTCAGGAAAGCGTTTTCCTAGCTCTGAATTGCTTCCATACATTATTGCTCAGGTATTGGGAGCAATATTAGCCGCAGGTGTAGTTTATTTAATTGCCACTGGTAAACCAGGATTTACACTTTCTGGTTCCAATCCATTAGCGACAAATGGTTTTGGAGTACATTCTCCTGGAGGCTATTCATTGGCTGCTGGTTTCATTACAGAGGTTATACTGACCTTTATTTTTTTAATTGTCATCTTAGGTGCAACGGATGGTCGTGCGCCCAAGGGCTTTGCCCCAATTGCTATTGGTTTGGCACTAACATTGATTCATTTGATCAGCATACCTATAACAAATACATCCGTTAATCCTGCTCGTAGTACTGGACCGGCACTTTTTGCTGGTGTAGAACTATTTAAGCAAGTATGGCTGTTTTGGGTAGCTCCAATTTTAGGTGCGATATTAGCAGGTCTATTCTATTCAAAGGCTTTAGGCGAATCAGGCGCACCAGTTGTAGGTGAAGCAGAACGTGAAGTTTCGCCCGGTATAGATGATTATTCACGACGATAGAATTCACGAGGCAGGAGGAACCCACCTTTTAAAATGTGGGACTAAGTAAGTGGACGCTTTGGATCTCGGTTACGCCTCTCGATACAATTTTTCTTTTAAACTGGGCAACGACCCAGTACTAAAGTTTTAATTAATACTTCTTTCCTCCTGCCTCCAGCAAGAACTGCCCCCTGCCTCAAAACCCGTAACTTTGTACTTCATGCGAATGAAAACTGCTGTAGTTGTGAGATTCAAGCCTTGAACGACTGTAGTTGTTAGATTTGAAGTTGGTAAGCAATCCATAATCCACTAATGCTATATAGACGATTTGGGCGCACAGAATTACAGATGCCAGTGTTTTCCTGTGGTGGCATGAGATACCAATTCAAATGGCAGGATGTTCCTAACTCACAAATTCCTGCTGATAACCAAGCGAATTTGGAAGCAACTATCAAAAAAGCTCTGGAAGTTGGCATTAATCACATTGAAACTGCGCGCGGTTATGGCAGTTCCGAAATGCAATTAGGTAGAATATTACCCAAGTTTCCCCGCGAAAAGTTGATTATCCAGACCAAAGTCAATCCAAAGGAAGATGCGAAAGAATTTCGTGAGTATTTTGAAAAATCGTTAGCATATCTCCAGCTTGATTATGTTGACCTTTTAGGTTTACACGGCATTAATACTCCTGAGATATTGGATTACTGCATCCGTCCTGGCGGCTGTTTGGATGTGGTACGTCAGTTACAAGCAGAGGGAAAAGTGAGATTTGTTGGCTTTTCTACACATGGTCCAACAGATGTGATTGTCGAGACAATTAAGACTAACCAATTTGATTATGTGAACCTGCACTGGTACTACATTAATCAATGGAATTGGGCGGCAATTGCAGCAGCTAACTACCACGATATGGGTGTATTTATTATCAGTCCATCTGACAAAGGAGGTTTGTTATATAAACCACCACAAAAATTAGTCAATCTTTGCGCTCCTTTGAGTCCAATGGTATTTAATGATTTGTTTTGTTTGAGTCATCCACAAGTGCATACCTTGAGTTTGGGAGCAGCAAAACCAGAAGATTTTGACGAACATCTGAAGACTTTAGAACTAGTAGATAGAGCATCAGAAATTCTGCCACCGATTTTGGCACGGTTAGAAGCAGAAGCGATCGCCACTTTGGGAGAAGATTGGGTAAAAACCTGGGAGGATAATTTACCTGCACTTAACCAAACGCCTGGTGAGGTAAATATTCGAGTGATTTTGTGGTTGTGGAATTTAGCGATCGCCTACGATTTAGTAGACTATGGCAAAATGCGTTATAACCTACTTGGCAATGCTAGTCATTGGTTTCCTGGCAATAAAGGCGATCGATTAAACGAATTAGACTTGCACCAATGTCTCGCCAATAGTCCCCACGCCGATAAAATCCCAAAAATTCTTCAAAAAGCACATCAATTGTTAGTCGGTGAGGAACTGAAACGTTTGTCTGAGCGTTGAAGACTTGAAACATCGCCAGTGACGCTAGTTCGCACAAGTCGAAAGACCTAACTTGTGCGACTGGCTTGCCAATACCCACTACTAATCAGATGTTGTAGTTTCTGCTGATTTATTTGCCTTTGGTACGACTAACACTTTATCAACGCGGTTACCATCCATATCCATGACTTCAACTCGCATACCCTGCCATTGAAAATGATCTGCTGCTGCGGGAATACGACCCAAATTAGTGATTACAAAACCGCCTAAGGTTTGATAACTGCCACGTTCCTCAGATTCCCACTCTTCCATCCCGAAAAGTTCAAAAAACTCTTCCACAGGTAACATTCCATCCAAAAGCCAGGAACCATCTTCCCGTTGCACGGCTTGTGGTTCATCTTGCCCATCTGTAGAAGGAACATCACCCACGATTTCGCTCATAATGTCATTGAGAGTGACTAATCCTTGAATCACACCGTATTCATCTACTACCAGCGCCATGTGAGTAACGGTTTGTTTAAACAATTCCAAAACTTTCAAACCACGGGTGCTTTCTGGTACAAATACGGGTTGTCGCAATCCTACCGTCAAATCTAGGGATTCAGCTCGAAAACTCCTAGCTAGTAAATCGGTAACCGGGATCACACCCAGTACATTGTCAAGTCCCCCTTGACAAACTGGATACCGGGAGTAGGCACTATCAACCATTTTTTGGCGATTTTCTTCAGCAGTGTCATCTAAGTCTAGCCAGACGATATCAGGACGGGGTGTCATTAAATAGCTTACAGGGCGATCGCCTAAACGAAAAACTCGTTCTACCATATCCTGTTCGGCTTCCTCAAAGGTTCCCGCCTCGGTACCTTGCTCGATTAAAATTTTAATTTCTTCTTCAGTGACTTGTGGCTCACTTGATTGTGTAACCCCTAAAACTCGTAGCACCAGATCTGTAGAAGCACTTAAAAGATGTACCATTGGAGAAGCGAGCGCCGATAACGCGCGCATGGGAATAGCTACAAAAGATGCAATGCCTTCCGGGTTATTTAATGCCAGACGTTTTGGTACCAATTCGCCGATAATCAATGACAAATAGGTAATAATCAAAACCACGATTCCAAAAGATATCGGTTCGCTATAAGGTGCCAGCAAAGGAACAAGCCGCATATAGATTGCGAGTCGGTTAGCAATTGTTGCTCCTCCAAAAGCACCAGTCAGAATGCCGATAAGAGAAATACCTACTTGAATGGTTGACAAGAAATTATTTGGAGACTCCGCAAGTTTCAGTGCTACCTTTGCCTTAGCATCTCCTTGATTGGCAAGCTGCTGTAGTCTAACTTTCCGTGCTGAGACAATTGCCATCTCAGACATCGAAAACACGCCATTGGCAATAATTAGCACCAAAATGATTAAAATTTCAAAAGTGATGGAGGACATGTTTAAAGTTATCGCTTATCAGAGCGAACGTAGCTCAATCCTTAGTATCTAGTATTAAAGGTGTTTCGATAAATGCTTTGACTGTTGACAAAGTAATAGTTGTAAGTTGACGGTTGACAGATGAGAGCCTATTTATTTGGACTCTTGGAACTACCAGGAGCAGACTGTAGGCTATTGATCGTCATCAGTCACCAGTCATCAGTCAACAGTCATCGGTCAACAGTTTTAAAATAGTGGACATAAACTGCCTCAAGATTTTCAATCAGCGCCAAGACTTCCATTGCTAATAGAACTTATGTCATTTTCTTCTATTGTGCGTGCCTTAGGGCGATCGCCGCTCACTATTGAATTTATTTCTAAGTTAAATCGTCAACAGGAATTACGGTTAAATGGCATTCCTAGGCTACCGAAGGGTTTGGTGGCTTCGGCATTGGCGCAAACTCAGGGCAGGAATTTGTTCGTAGTATGTGCCACTCTCGAGGAAGCTGGACGCGTTTTTGCACAACTGGAAGCAATGGGATGGCAAACAGTACATTTTTACCCCACCTCTGAAGCTTCTCCTTACGAACCTTTTGACCCGGAAACTGAGATGAGTTGGGGTCAAATGCAGGTGTTGGCTGATTTGGGGACTGCTGACTTGGGACTGGGAAATCGAGAGAATGGGGCAAATAGGGGAATGCCTAATCCCCAATCTCCAATCCCCAGTACCGGAGCGAAGCGACCTCTGGCGATTGTGGCGACTCAAGGGGCGCTACAACCCCATTTGCCACCGCCAGAAGCATTTCAAGAATTTTGCTTGACGCTGAAGCGGGGGATGGAGTTAGACCTTAATGCTTTTAGTGAGAAAATAACTCTTTTGGGGTATGAAAGAGTACCTCTGGTGGAAACCGAAGGGCAGTGGAGTCGGCGTGGCGATATTGTTGATGTGTTCCCGGTTTCATCGGAGTTACCAGTCAGGCTGGAATGGTTTGGCGACGAAATCGAACAAATACGCGAATTTGACCCAGCAACTCAACGTTCTGCCCTCGATAAAGTTGACCAGTTAATTTTGACTCCCACTAGCTTTGCTCCCATGATCGTGGCAGCACTCAAGGATAATGCCCAGTTAGGAGTTAAAAGTTATGAGTTAAATTCTGACTCACCACTGGACACTCAAAACTCAGGAGTAATTGAAGGTAGTCGTCGTTTTTTAGGTTTAGCATTCGAGCAACCAGCATCATTGCTAAACTACTTACCAGAAAACACCTTGATTGCCATTGATGAGCCAGAACAATGTCATGCTCATAGCGATCGCTGGGTAGAAAATGCCGAGGAGCAATGGTCGCTCATCGCTCATCAGTCATCAGTCATCAGTGAACTACCGAAAATTCATCGGTCGTTTGATGAATGTTTGCTTGATGTGGCGAGGTTTCAAACACTATATTTATCGGAACTGTCAGAGGAGAATGATGGCATTAATCTTGCCAGCAGAAGCGTTCCGGTAACGCCACATCAGTTTGCGAAACTAGCTGAAACTATCCGCCATGAGCGCGATCGCAATTTCTCTATCTGGCTGATTTCTGCTCAACCTTCACGTTCTGTCTCCCTGTTGCAAGAACATGATTGTCCAGCTCAATTTATCCCCAATCCCCGCGACTACCAAGCGATTGAAAAGCTCCAAATCAACCATATTCCCGTCGCACTCAAATATTCTGGGCTGGCGGAACTAGAAGGTTTTATTCTACCTACCTACCGATTGGTAATTGTCACGGACCGGGAATTTTACGGTCAGCATTCCTTAGCAACTCCCGGTTTTATCCGCAAGCGCCACAAAGCTACTTCTAAGCAAGTTGACCCGAATAAGCTGCGTCCAGGGGATTATGTGGTTCACAGAAATCATGGTGTTGGTAAATTTGTCAAGTTGGAAAGCCTGACGATTAACAACGAAACCCGTGATTATTTGGTAGTGCAATATGCCGACGGGTTACTGAGAGTCGCAGCCGATCAATTAGGTGCTTTATCTCGATTCCGCGCCGGA
Organism: Nostoc sp. PA-18-2419; assembly: GCF_005869855.1. Taxonomy (GTDB): domain Bacteria; phylum Cyanobacteriota; class Cyanobacteriia; order Cyanobacteriales; family Nostocaceae; genus Nostoc. Next base: position 67,296 of record NZ_SZNH01000010.1, read on the forward strand.
GCCGATAAAGCACCAGAACTCAACAAGATGACTGGTAAAGCTTGGGAGAATACCAAGAACAAAGTCCGCAAAGCGATTAAGAAATTGGCGGTGGACTTGCTGAGACTATATGCAGCGCGATCGCAACAACAAGGTTTTAGTTTCCCAAATGATATGCCTTGGCAGGAGGAATTGGAAGATTCTTTCCCCTACCAACCCACTACCGATCAACTAAAAGCTGTACAAGATGTCAAACGCGACATGGAAAGCGATCGCCCGATGGATCGCTTAGTTTGTGGCGATGTCGGTTTCGGTAAGACGGAAGTGGCGATTCGTGCTGTTTTTAAAGCAGTCACCGCCGGTAAACAAGTGGCACTCCTTGCGCCTACGACTATTTTAACACAGCAGCACTACCATACACTCAAAGAACGTTTTGCTCCCTATCCGGTGAATGTCGGTTTGCTCAACCGCTTTCGTTCCGCTGAAGAACGCCGCGAGATTCAAAAGCGATTGGCAACGGGTGAATTAGATGTAGTTGTCGGTACACACCAACTTTTAGGCAAAGGCGTATCCTTCAAGGATTTAGGATTGCTGGTAGTGGATGAAGAACAGCGATTTGGGGTGAACCAAAAAGAGAAAATTAAAAGCTTGAAAACTCAAGTTGACGTGCTGACTCTCTCAGCTACTCCGATTCCCCGTACCTTGTATATGTCTTTGTCAGGAATTCGGGAAATGAGTTTAATTACTACACCACCTCCAACTAGACGCCCGATTAAAACTCACCTGGCACCACTGAATCCCGAAAGTGTCCGCAGTGCCATCCGTCAAGAATTAGACAGAGGCGGACAGGTTTTTTATGTAGTTCCCCGAGTTGAAGGTATTGAAGAGACAACCACTAACTTGCGAGAAATGATACCAGGGGGTAGATTTGCGATCGCTCACGGTCAAATGGATGAAAGCCAGTTAGAATCAACCATGCTCACCTTCAGCAATGGTGAAGCAGATATCCTCGTTTGTACGACAATTATCGAATCTGGCTTAGATATTCCGCGAGTCAACACGATTTTAATTGAAGACGCTCACCGCTTTGGTTTGGCACAACTGTATCAATTAAGGGGTCGTGTGGGACGTGCAGGTATCCAAGCTCATGCTTGGCTATTTTATCCCAAGCAGCGGACGTTATCTGATGCCGCACGCCAACGATTGCGAGCAATTCAGGAATTCACTCAACTTGGTTCTGGGTATCAATTGGCGATGCGCGATATGGAAATTCGCGGAGTAGGTAACTTGCTAGGTGCAGAACAATCCGGTCAAATGGATGCCATTGGTTTTGACTTATACATGGAAATGCTGGAAGAAGCAATTCGAGAAATTCGCGGTCAAGAAATTCCCCAAGTCGAGGATACTCAGATTGACCTCAACCTGACGGCATTTATCCCAGCAGATTATATTACTGATCTGGATCAAAAGATGAGTGCTTACCGAGCGGTAGCTACAGCGAAATCGAAATCAGAATTAAAGCAGATTGCAGCAGAATGGAGCGATCGCTATGGTACTTTGCCAGTCCCAGCCAATCAACTGCTACGAGTTATGGAACTCAAACAGTTAGCAAAAAAACTCGGATTTAGCCGCATTAAACCAGAAAACAAGCAGCACGTTGTTTTAGAAACACCAATGGAAGAACCAGGTTGGAATTTGTTAGCGGCGAATTTACCGGATAATCTCAAGACCCGCTTTGTGTATTCTCCTGGGAAAATCACAGTGCGCGGTTTAGGAGTTTTTAAAGCCGACCAACAATTGCAAAGTTTGATTGATGCTTTYGGGAGAATGCARGGTGCGATTCCAGAGGCGGCTGTTGTTTGAGAAAGCATCGATTTTGAATTAAACCAAAAGTCTACGAATCAGCTATAAGGCAAGCTTGGATGAGTAAGTCGCACTCACTCCTGACACGCTATTATTGGCACATACAGGGAGGTTCCAGCTTGCCTACACGAGAACAGTCAAATACTGCGATATTTGTTTGTCAACTCCTTTCTAGTCTGTACTAGCCAATTCAAGTTTTTCATTGTTTCCCAAAGGCTACCAGTTGAAGTCGTTATCGAAGAACTAGTGATGATTTGGGCAATATCTAGTGCAGAAGAGTGGAGCGATCGGATTGCAAGCTGCCTTTGTGACGACCTGATATTACAGATAGTTAAGCATATGTTCGTCAGTTGCATCATGACGCCCAAACTCGTGAGCGAACACAGGTAAAGTTGATATATTTGCTAGATACCGATATTTTGACTTAAGTTTAACTAAAAGTCGTTCAGTATTTAGTTTACTACTTATGATTATTAAAGACATATTCATTGTAGAATCTACTTCACCAGCATCTTTTGGACGGCTTAATCTTCAAGGTGTAATATTTGGTAGAAAAATCTTCATTCCCAAATTCCCCTATCATTTAACGATACATTTTGTTGTATTAGGAAAAGTACCTGCTGATATGGAAATATGCGATCTGACTCTTAGCATCTCAACAAATTGGGCAGATTCATTTCAATATAATGTCGGTAAAATAAGTATCGCAGATCATGTTCGGCATATTTTGATAGACTGGTCTAAGCTTGAGTTTATAATACCTGCTCCTAGTAATTTTACTTTGACCATCACCTGGAATAATCAAGCTTGGTCTGATAATTGGCAGATTATTCAAGGGGATGGTCCTCTTCGTGCAACTGTTACTAGTGTTCCAAATGCTGCTATCCTTGGTGGTCGGACGAAATTGAATCCTATATCAGAACTAATGAATGAAGTTAGGGAAAAACTAGTTATTGTCGATCAATACATCACATCTATTTTTCTTCAAAATGTTCTTCCCAATCATGCAGTTAATTGGAATATTCAAGTAATTACAGGCTTAAACACAGAAGCAGATTTTCAATTAAATGCCTCTCAGCTTAGGTCAAAATTCCCTAAGCTTCAGGTGCGGCAAGATAATTTGATTCATGACAGATTTATAATTCGAGATGATGAGGAAATTTTTGCCTTTGGCCATTCACTCAAAGATTTATCTCGGAACAAAGTTTCATTCTTTCATCGAATATATGACCAAGATCAGCATGATGAGATTGTGCAAGTTGTTTATGAAAGCTGGAATCGAGCGAAGAAAATTATCTAGTCGTAGTTAACATCAAAATTAGCTTGCAGTAGACAGTAGAGAGCTATTTATGAAAATCAGAGCAATCATTCATCCAGCAGAAGAAGGCGGCTATTGGGCAGAAGTTCCTGCGCTTCCTGGTTGTATTACTGAAGGGGAGACGATGGAAGAGGTGATGGCTAATTTAAAGGACGCTATTGAAGGTTGGCTTGATGTTGCCAATAGTCGTCATACAATTGAGTCAACAGATCGAGTTGTCGAAATTGCTGTATGAAATCAATTTCTGGCAAGCAACTTTGCAAGATTGTAGAGCAAAAAGGTTGGGTTTTGCGAAGAATTACTGGTAGTCATCATATTTATGAAAACCCTGAGCAAGAACAAATCCTGTCAATTCCTGTTCACCGCAATCAAGATTTAAAAATTGGAACTTTGAAAACCTTGATGAAAATAGCTCAGCTATCTGAGGATGATTTACTTTAGATGTGAATGCGATCGCACAGTAAAACTTTGAAAACTGTGAGTGTTACACTCAACTCAGAGATGCGAGGAATTGATGGTCATGGCTTCGATAACCATTGATATTTCAGAAAGCCAATTACAAAAGTTACAAGATTTGGCAAGATTACATGGCATTTCTCTTGAAGCTTTGCTGTGTGCGAGTATAGAAGACTGGTTAAGTTCTCCAAAAAGCGACTTTACCCAAGCAGCAAATTACGTGCTGAAAAAAAATGCTGAACTTTACCGCCGTTTGGCATAATGCGTTAAGCTAACGCTTGATTTTGAAGACAGTCGCTACGCAGTCTATAATTCGAGTAGTGGTGTTCTGAGGATAAGGTAATTTTACCAACAGGTGAACAAGGAAAATCTTGCATCAGAGTTTGTCAATACCTGACGAACTTTTATCGTACTTTAGAGCTTGTACGTTTTGATGAGCGTACAGGTATTGTGTATATCTTTGCAGGAGAAGATTTACAAGTTGTAATTTACCCTGATGGCAAGTGGAGGTTTAGATGAAACCAGATTTTGACACTATGAGCATTGCCCAACTGCGGGCTTATCTTCTGTTACATCGAAATGATGACGAAGCATTTTACAAACTTGCCGATCGCCTGGAAGCGAGTTCTGAAGATACTGATTTATACCCTATTCCAGACACACCTGAGAATGTCGCTATCATGGAAGTAGCGATCCAAGAACACGTTAAAAAATTGGAAGAGAAGCGAAAAAGTTAAGCTGACGTACAGAGTTTTTAATAAGTCATTAGCCAGGCTTTATATAGCTAAGGGCAGACAAGATGTCCACCCTACAAAATTGATAATTTATTTGTTGGTAATTCCCTAACTCAATTGTGCCACAAGTTGATTTTCTAAAAGTGTGTTATTTGTTAACAAGTCCTCAACCGTGATTCGCAAAAAGCGTTTATCATCAACTTGAAAGAAGATTTTAATTCGATCGCTCCCAGGATATCCTTTTGGTGTCAGTTGGGCAATTGTTCTGGCGCCTTCTTTGTCATTGAGGGGTTTGACGGTGGTTTCGCTAGTCTCAAAACGACGAGTAATCAAGCGATCGCCATCAAAATAAACTTCGGTGTTGCCTGTATCTGCTCCCAATTCTCCCATGATTAATTCAATGCTGGGCTGATTTTCCATAGACGCGCCTAAAACTAATTCCACTGGCTGACTCATGGGATATGGCTGTCCACCTTTAATAATCGGATGCCAATGGTGACGCCCATTGCGGCGATCCCAGTAGCGAATACCATAACTATGATAAAGAAAGTCTTTGATTTCGATGCCTTGGGCGATTTGTAATGCACCTTGGGCGATCGCTTCAAAGGGACGTTCGCAACGAATTTTTTCTGGCTCAAAATACTGTTTGATCCATGTCTGCACTGACGGCAATTGTACAGTTCCACCAACTAATAAAACTGCATTAATATCTGCAATTTCTATCCCTTGGCGTCTTGCTTGTTGCAACAGTGTCGTCATCGATTCATCTAATAACTCAAAAAATGCGTGTTCTTTGAGGACATTTTCAAAAGTGTCGCGGTTTAATTCCAGTTCATAAGTTTCAAATGTCTCGTCGTCAAAATAAACTTCACTGGCTTGATTTTGACTTGATAGCTGAATTTTTACCCGTTCAGCCAATCTTGTTGTCAAAGGACTTACCGCCAGTCCTTGAGTTTTGGCAAAGTAATCTACTAACCAATTGTCAATATCAGTACCGCCCAAATTCTGCCCTGCTTTCGCCAACACACGGGCTGTTTTGACTTTTTGTTTGGAATCTTCGGCTAAGGATTTATTACCCCATTTCAGCAGAAATCCCACGGGTTTTGTGGTTGCTTGGACGCCTCGATCCAACCGCACAAGCGATAAATCCAAAGTACCGCCACCAAAGTCGATTACCAACAGAATTTCTCGATCTGCCAAACCATAACCCAAAGCGGCGGCGGTGGGTTCATCCAGCATTCGCACTTGTTCGACTTTCAGGGACTGGCAAACTTTTCCTAACCAATGACGATAGGCTTCAAAACTATCTACAGGTACAGTTAACACTAGCGAATCTAAACCACCTTCCAAGGGTGCTAGTTCTTCAATCACTTGGGTGAGGAACCATTGCCCTACCTGCTCAAAAGTGACAATTTGCCCATCTAACTCAGGTAAGAAACCTTGAATATTTGCACCGATCCCACGCTTGAAGCTGCGGAAAAATCTAGTTTCGCCTTTGAGGTCAAGACCGCGATCGCGTACTTGCTGACCGACTAAGATTTTACTTTCTGCTGCGTCTTCAACATAAACTAAGCTGGGAATCAGTGGGGGATTGAGACTTTGCTTAATTGATAAACCGGGTAGAGTCAGGGTTTCTGGCTGCTGGGTTACAGGGTTCCAGCGAGCAATGACTGTGTTGCTAGTACCAAAATCGATTGCGATCGCCATATTTTCTTAACAAGGAATTCAAGAGTCAGGAGTCATTCTGATTCATTTGTGATTATTCTGCATCAGCCACCAAGAACGCAAATGAGTGATCGCTTCTTCTTTGCGTTTAGCTTCGACTTCTATCCAAGGTACTTCGTGGTAAACACTGGGCATATCCGTAATTAAATCACTATGCTTTCTATCGTTGAAAGCTTCTTCACCATTAGAAATATGAACTAATTGCCAATCATGATTTGCCCAAGTTTCTCGTGCTGCATATAGCATAGATGCTACACTTGGGTCGTCGTAGCTGTCTAAATTTTCGTGACAAATATGATGATGAGCATCGAATACCATTGGTATTCCTGCTTGTTGACACACTGCTAAAATTTCACTGGCACTATAGGCGTATTCATCATTTTCCAACGTCAAGCGACTTTTAATTGGTTCTGGTAATTCTGAAATTACCTTTACAAGTTGTTCGCTGCGTTGAGATTTGCCACCGTGAATATTCATCAATGACCAAGGTGATTGGGGTAAGCCTAATAAATCAAAGTTGCGGGCGTGTCGTTCCAGAATTTTGATACTTGTTTTTACTACTTCTGGAGAATCAGAACTCAGTACTACAAATTGATCTGGATGCAGCACCATTCTGATGTTTAATACTTTTGCACGTTCCCCAATTTCTGCTAATTGATCGCTTATTTCCTCTAATATATTTGTGCCAATTTCGTCTTCCATATCGCACAGAGGAAATAAAGCAGAGGAGATCCGATACAGTTGAATCTGATTTTCCTGACAAAACGATAGAGCGTCGTGTAAACGCTGCAAGTTATGCTGATACAGTTCTCTTAAGGCAGTTTCACGTTGCTCAAGAGTAAGTTTTAGGTAGCGCGTGCGCGTCATTGTCCGAAAGCGCACTTGTTTCTCAACAGTGATACAAACCAGCCCCAAGTGGGGTAGAGTGCCTTGTTGTTGCTGTGTATGAGGTAAATTCTGGAACTGGATTGCAGTCATGAACTAAATTTCTTAATCTATTAATATCTTCTTGTGATTTAATTTTAAAAAATTTTGTGATCAACTGATGAGTATCTAGAGAAGTATTATTGAGATTTAATACCGTTTTAAATTTGTCATTTGTCATTAGTTATCAGTCCCCATGTCCCTCCATCACCCCATCTCCACACTCTTAACTCTTTCAATTAAAGCAATCGTGTTGTCAGCTACAGTTATATTTTAAGAAAGCAGGCAATAATTTGGATAAATAACTAGAAATGCAGCCCCGCCTGTAAAAGATGCTGCCGTTTCATGAAACCTAGAATTATTGTTTGTGGATTAGGACGTACTGGATATAAAATCTTTCGTTTGCTCAGACAACAGGGAGCATTTGTTGTTGGCATTCATCACCATTCCATCCCAGGTGAAACTGCACCAGATGTGATTGTTGGTGATTTGCAAGCAGCAGCTACCCTGAAAGCAGCAGGAATTGAGCAGGCGCACACTTTAGTAATCGCTGGATCTAAAGATGAACTAAATTTGTCAATTATGATGCAAGCGCGAGCGCTCAATCCCCAGATTCGGATTATCAACCGCTTTTATAATACAAATTTGGGAGAGCGCTTAGATCAGACTTTGCCAGACCATTTGAGTATGAGTGTTGTGGGATTAGCAGCACCGGTATTCACCTTTGCAGCACTGGGAAGTCAAGCGATCGGGCAAATCAAATTATTTGAGCAAACTTGGCCAATTCACGAAGAATACATTGATGAAAATCATTTGTGGAAAGGTCGAAAGCTGAGTGAATTGTGGGAAGACCGATCGCGGATGCTGATTTATTATCTGCCAGTAGAAGGTGAAATGGATTTGGTATCCGCTGTTATCTCAGGACAACAAGTAAAAGTCGGCGATCGCTTAATTGTTGGCACACAACCTCGTACCCGTCCTTTCCGTAAATCGTTAATTAGAAAATTGCTGAAAGTTATAACTAATCTTAGAGAGTTTCAGCAACATGGGCGATCGGTAGTCATTGGTGCTGTTGTCTTACTGGCAGTTATTCTGTTTGCCACACTCACCTACACATCTACTGAACTGAAGTTATCTGTAATCGATGCTCTATATTTTTCTGTAGGCATGATTACTGGAGCAGGTGGTAACGACAAAGTTGTAGAAAATGCTCCCAACAGTATCAAATTATTTACCGTTGTCATGATGCTGGTTGGCGCAGTGGTGATTGGTATCTGGTATGCAATGCTCACTGATTTTGTCTTAGGAAGCCGCTTTCGGCAATTTTGGGATGCAGCACGAATTCCCCAGCGACATCACTATATTGTCTGTGGCTTGAGTGGTATTGGCGTCAAAATTGTCCAGCAACTCCACGCTAGCGGACATGAAGTGGTGGTGATTGAAACCGACTCCAATAACAGGTTTGTCAATACCACCAGAGGACTAGGTATTCCTGTAATTCAAGGTGATGCTAGCTTCCTTACCATCCTCAAGGCTAGCAATATAAATTCTGCTGCCGCAGTGCTTGTGGTAACCAGCAATGATGCTACTAATTTAGAGATTGCTCTCAAGGCCAAGAGCTTGACACCAAGTATTCCGGTGATTGTCCATTACGCCGATCCCGATTTTGCTGGCATAGCACAACAGCTATTTGACTTCGAGGCAGTACTCAGTCCAGCTGAATTAGCAGCCCCAGCTTTTGCCGCCGCCGCACTAGGAGGACGAATCCTTGGTAATGGGATTACAGCAGATAGTCTTTGGGTAGCTTTTGCCACAGTAATTACATCTTCACACGCTTTTTGCGGTCAGTGGATCAAAGATGTAGCAATGTTTACTGATTGCGTCCCTTTATACGTAGAGACTACTCACCAAACTCTCCACGGTTGGGATTTGCTAGAAACTAACCTCAGTCCAGGCGATATTTTATATATGACGATGCCAGCTACACGGTTATATCAATTGTGGCGTGATGAGGAAGTGTGCGAAACACAGGGTTAATTAAGGGACTTCCAATTAAAAAATAATCAATCGTTGTGTAGGCAGGGGGGCAGGGAGCAGGAGAAGAAAGAAAACTATCATCTAAATAAATTGGTTAATTTATTCTCTGGAAGTCCCTAATTGCTAATTCTCATTGATGACTAGATTGTCAGAAGTTAGGGAACTGCAAGAAATAAAAACAACCGCATCAAATTCCTGAGTGATGACTGATGATTGTTGAGTATGAACAGTGGGATCTTTTTTAGAAAGGAAGTTCCTTAAGGTTAGATACCATTTATCAATAAGCAATAGTACTTAAAACATGGCTAAAAATCAGAGTCGCAGACACAATTTTTCAGTAGACGATGCCTATGGTTTTTGCTAGCCTACCCATAATTTAAGTACTAAAATTCCACTTTATACCTTTAATTATGCTATAGATTACAGCATAATTTCTAATTGACAAAAATAAGATTATCTGAAAATTTACCTGACACTGTTAATTGTTAACTGTCAACAGTCAACAATCAATAATCAACATTAGTTTGAACTTATCAAAGGATTTTCCCCCACTGATTAGATAATATCTGGGTTAAATATGTAAGATATGAGACATAGTAATGGATGCTTAGCGTTCTAATATCTATAGATAGTAGAGGCTAATCCTAGCGAAGTGTATATGTAATCACCGTCAAACCCAGTTTTTCTTCTTTAAAGTATATCTCTAGATACTATGCATTTTTGTCACCAAAATATTATATTTCAAATAGAAAATTGTAATTTTTGAGATAAGAAATCTATAAGTTAAAGAAATGCAATTTTTATATTTTCTTTGTTATTTTGTATTTAACGGGACAGTTCTTGAACATTTGGTGGGCTTAAATAACAATTAATCAAACTATTTCCCCCCAAAGAGGCATGTAAATTATTTGGATTTTGCTGATTTTACTTCGACTGACAAGCAAAATGCAAATTGTCCAGGCAAATTACATGGCAATATTCTAAATCGGCAAATAGTTCATCTACACAAGTAGTTCATCTACAGAAGGAAAACCTTGCTCAAAACTATGCTTAAAACAAATAATCGGCGAATTTTTCTACCTGGTTTTATTAGCCCTTTACAAGAAAATAATCTGGCAGATAGTAAAAAACAAATTCCTCAGCAAAAGTTAGATTTACTGCAACCATTACGTCAATGGCTCGACAAAATCAAGATTGAGAATCGCAAATTCGCCAAATTCATTGCTAAGTTGATTCCTGCCCAGTGTCCTTTCGAGCGTGATATTATGCTTTTTGGTCGCATAATAGGCCACATTCCTCCAATGTGCAAGCTGAATCCCCTTTATGATGAACTTATAAGCTTGCGTTTTCGTGCTTTGTGTTATTTAGTAGATCAATGTGGAGAGGATATTCAGTCCTACTGCTAAAGAAAACTAGAGAATACACAGTATAAAAATTCAAGTTGAGCATCAACCCAGACAACAACGTCTCGAACAATTGGGTATGTCCAAATGGGCAATTTGAAAAAAGTAAGTTTCAAAATTTTCCTGGACTTATGATTCTCAAGAAACTTGCTACTTTTTGGAAGGTGATGTATTTGTTACTCCTGATAGTGGACAGCCAGTACAAATGGGTGAAGGCGATTTGGTAATTTTCCCTCTGGTATGTCTTGCATCTGGGAAATTAAAAGTAACGTAAAAAAGCATTATTACTTTGATTAATTAAGATTAGAGATTGATCCCCTTTGTTTTCTTAACGAACTAGAAAAGCAAAATCTTATAATTCAATCCTAAATCATTGGTAAGAAATACAGTAGAATTGGTGAATCCAGGAGTAAAACACGCTTAATACCTGGCTACCAAACGAATTCTTGTCTACTTCAATAACTTAAAATCTACTGTAAGATCCCCGATTTCCTAAAGAAGTTGGGGATCTGTGGCTTGTACTTCTGACAAATTGAAACCCTACTGATCGCCAGGCTACCACTCAAAACAAAGAAACTTCATAATGATGTTAGTAGAAGTTGAATCACAGAAGATGCCTTCTAAGAGGAAAATCATCAAAAATGTTACTACATTTAAGTACTTGGCAAGAAGTCGAAACTTATTTACAGCAATCAAAGGGTATTATTTTTCCTATCGGTTCCACAGAACAACACGGGCCAACGGGATTAATTGGTACTGATGCTATTTGTGCAGAAGCGATCGCTCGCGGTGTGGGTGATGTAACTGGAGCGATCGTTGCCCCTACAATCAATGTAGGGATGGCACTGCACCATACTGCTTTTCCAGGCACAATCAGTCTGCGTCCTAGTACTTTAATTCAAGTAGTACGAGACTATATAACTTGTTTAGTCAAAGCTGGTTTTACCAAGTTCTACTTTATCAACGGACATGGTGGTAACATCGCCACCCTGAAAGCCGCTTTTTCCGAAACTTACGCTTATTTAGAAGATTTGCAGACTGCCAATGCTCAACAAGTACAATGTCAAGTGGCTAACTGGTTTATGTGCAGTTCAGTATATAAACTAGCTAAAGAATTATATCGGGATCAAGAAGGTTCTCATGCAACCCCAAGTGAAGTAGCCCTCACCCAATACGTTTATCCAGAGTCGATTAAGCAAGCACCCCTTTCACCAGAGGTTGCAAGCGGACATAGGATTTATAGCGCAGCCGACTTTCGAGTACGTTATCCAGATGGACGCATGGGATCAAATCCGGCTTTAGCAACGCCAGAACACGGTAAGCAATTTTATGATTTGGCGGTAAAGGAACTCAGCAATGGATATTTGGAATTTGTAAACGCAGAATAAAACTATGCAAAGATACTATAGAGATCCGATTAAAATTGCATCTGTGCGTAAAATAGCAGTCCTGAATCATTGCTGAAAAACACGATCCCCGACATCTTTAAAAAGTCGGGGATCAATGATTTGCAATTATGGGACTTCAAATTAGATTGATAAATTAATACCTTCAGTTAATGGTATTTAGCATCGGATATCCCCCTAACCCCCGATAAATTGGGGGCTTAGTTCTCTCATTTTTAAGTCCCCTTAGAGAAAATAGAGTTTTACAGCTATTTTCAGGTAAATCAACCACGACTTTTTTTCACGCAGAGGCGCAGCGGAAAGTCTAAGCGGAGGTTTCCTCTGCTCAGAACTTTCCAAGACAAAGTCGCACAGAGGAAGATGAATATGTGGTCTAAATAGATGAAAACTGCTGTAATTCAACTGTATTGGATTACGTCTGATATTTATTTCCCCAGATTGCTGGATGTGTTAAATTAACCGCACTCTTGGTGCCTCACTGGTTAAAAGATGCAATTCATCGGGTCTCTACCAACTGCTAATAACCACACCTGTACGGACGGATACCACTACTGCTGCAAAGATTAAATTACCTTAACATTTCGTTACACTAAAGACATTGAGAGGAACAAAAGTAAACCTCTCGCAGATGAAATCAAAGGTGAACGACATGAATGGCACAATTCGCGTTGGTAATCTCTTCGGAATTCCCTTCTACATCCATCCATCGTGGTTTTTAGTTCTAGGTTTGGTAACTTGGAGCTATAGCAGTGGACTAGCAGCGCAATTTCCCCAATTATCTGCGGGATTAGCTTTGCTGTTGGGATTGATGACAGCGCTGATGTTGTTTGCTTCTGTCGTCGCCCATGAACTAGGACACAGTTTTGTTGCCATCCGTCAAGGAATTGATGTCAAATCCATCACACTATTTATATTTGGCGGTTTAGCAAGCTTAGAAAAAGAATCGAAAACTCCTGCTGAAGCTTTTCGGGTAGCGATCGCTGGTCCTTTAGTTAGCTTACTAATCTTTGGAATTGTTACAGCAATTGGTGTTACTACATCTTTCTCGGGGCCACTAGCTGCAATTCTCGGTGTTTTGGCTACTGTAAACTTGGCATTAGCACTATTCAATCTGATTCCTGGTTTGCCTTTAGACGGTGGAAATATACTTAAAGCCATTGTTTGGAAGATTACGGGCAATCCTTATAAAGGTGTGACTTTTGCCAGTGCAGTTGGGCAAATCTTTGGATGGGTAGCAGTTCTTTCAGCTATACTTCCGCTACTATTATTTGGCAACTTCGGTAACTTCTGGAACTTATTAGTTGGCTTCTTTTTGTTGCAAAATGCTGGTAATGCGGCTCAATTTGCCAGAGTGCAAGAAAAACTCACAGGTTTGACAGCTGAAGATGCTGTAACTGTCGATAGCCCGGTTGTATCTGCTAATCTGAGTTTGAGAGAGTTTGCCGATGAACGGATTGTAAGTGGACAAAATTGGCATCGGTTTTTAGTGACTGACGATCATGGACAATTACTAGGTGCGATCGCAACTGATAACTTACGAACCATCCCTACAGCACTATGGTCTGAAACTGAAGTTAAACAAGTTATGAGACCAATCGCCGAATCGACCACAGTTCAATCAGACCGACCTCTGTTGGAAGTCATGCAGCTACTCGAACAACAAAAGCTATCCGCGCTTCCTGTAATTCGTAATAACGGCGTCTTGGTTGGAATCTTAGAAAAAGCTGCAATTATCCAACTATTGCAAAGCCGAACCCAACCTAATCCTGCATAGTTGTCTCAAAAAACAGTATTCTCTCTTCAACTTCCCTCAGAAATTCTGAGGGATTTTTTTGTGAACTGCACAAATTCTTCACAAAATTTTTATGTTCTTCTGCCTTGAAATTTTAAGGACCAATTCCTTTAACAAGGCAAAAGAGAGAGAAAAAGAGATAGATTGTAAGTCTTCTAAATTGATTTATGGAGATTATTTTTTACTTTTTAATTACCACTTATACCTAATTGTTATACAAGGATTTTTTCTGGGATATCAGGTATATTCCTAACAAGCATAGACCTGCTATTGTTGCAGGTTCAGGTATAGTCTTGATTCTGGCATAAACAGATGTTGTAATTGTGCCTTGTTCAAGGGCTTTAATGCCGAACTGAGAAATATTTGGATTAAAGCCTGTTAGCTCAAATGTATATTTATTGCCTGCAAACGTGAAACTCTGAGCAGGGAAATTTGTATCTAAAAATACAAAATCTGCATTGTCTTCAGGATTTGTTGAGGTATTCGGTGTATTTACCAAATCGAATTTGAACTTAAAAGCTTGGTTTATTCCAACACTAGGGTTAAGGGATAGATTGAGATTTAAAGGTACAAATTCAACACTTGTGCCTTTGAGTACTGTTTCGTTAAAGTACTTCAACTCACCAATCTTGAATATAGAGTCAGTGTTTCCTGAAAAGGAACTTCCATTAAAAATTAGTCTATTTGGAAGTGTTGATGGTGAAGAAGGTTGACCCCAGGTAAATGTGTTGGTTCCCACACCTGTGTATGTAGGATCGACATCAAGGCTTCCTGGAGTAGGTTCTCCCCATGTACCACTAGAGATACCAGAAAAAGAGAAAGCTTGTGCTTGACCACAGAAACTAAATGCTGTGGTTGCACTCACAAAAAAACTAGATATAGCAGTCGTGAAAACTAAACTTCGCTTCATAAACTTAGGTTTCAATTCTCATTTTGGAGCTTCTCTTAAGTAAGTCTCCAGTCTACGTTAGTCAATTTACGGAAAATATGCCAATATCTTTTTGTAGTTTTTATGAAGTATTTATATTTTTTTTAGAAAATCTTATTCACTAAATTATATTTATCAAGTCTACTTTATGAGTACTTGAAAATTTCAGCATTTTATAACTTTTACTAAACTATTTATGACCACAAAGTTACTTGATAACTTTAATAGATGTCAAGTTAACATCAAGTTAATGCATTACAAAATAAATATCATAATAGTGGAGCAGATAATTCATAATTCAAAATTATGAATTATCTGCTCCTTCTTTTAGGAATTAGAATTCAGAACTGGGCACTTACTTAGGGCGCAAGGGCATTACCCCGAATTAAACTAGCAATAGTTTTGGCAGTAATTTTCAATTGGGTGATGGGATTGGCTGGAACAACGGTTTTATACAGATAGCTATCAAATGTCAGCCGTTGTACATCAAGGTCATCGCACATTTCCACAAAGGCTTCACGGGTGGCGTCAGAACGATAGAAGACGCTTTGGAGAATGTCCAGCACCTTGTAAGTGAGTCCGTATTTTTTATCCCAACGCTTCAGATAAACCTTGAGGTCGTCTTCTGTGGGAATACGGTTACCACCGTTAGATACTTCAACAATGGTTTCGGCACACATCCGCCCAGATTTAGCGGCAAAATAAATACCTTCACCAGAAGACTTGGTAACGTAACCAGCAGCATCTCCCACCAAAGCGATGCGACCGACAACACGACGGGGACGAGGATGTTCGGGAATGGGGTGTGCTTCTACTTTGATGATTTTACCGCCTGCCAGCTTCTCGGATGCACGAGCGCGGATGCCAGCTTGTAACTGTTTGATGCTAGCTTTATTGACCTGCATCGTACCAGTACCAACAGCTACGTGGTCGTATTTGGGGAAAACCCACGCGTAGAAGTCAGTAGAAACATCATTGCCGACATACATTTCCGCGAGGTTGTTATAGTATGCCATTTTATCTTCGGGCAAGCGAATCCGCTCTTGGAAAGCGATCGCATAATTATAATCCCCGGCATCCATTTCTTTAGCAACGCGGGAATTCGCCCCATCAGCCCCAATGATGACATCCACTTTTAAAGATTTGGCAATACCTTCTGTACCTGTTTCCGTATGATCGACATAATGAATGGTATAGGGATCGGTATTGTTTGCAGGTATATCAAGTTTATGAACAGTCGCATTAATTAAATTTGCGCCGAGTTTTGCCGCACGATTCCGCAAAAAGCCATCCAGCACTTCCCGGCGGCACATTCCTATATATTCTTCTTCATTTACCAGATTGATATCTACCTCACGGTTGGAAGGTGAAATCATTTTCATCTTCCGTACTCGGCGATCGATAATCTCTGGTGGTAGGTCAAACTCACTCACCATACACAGGGGAATTGCACCCCCACAAGGCTTAGCATTGTCTAGCTTCCGCTCAAACAGGTAGGTTTCAATCCCAGCTTTGGCCAATGTTTCAGCGGCAGATGAACCAGCAGGGCCTGAACCAATAACAGCAACCCGTAGTGTCAAAGGTCTTTCTCCCAATCTTCACATTTATCCTGAGCATACTACCACGGTCTTTCGGCTGATTTGGTGCTTTACCTCCAGGTTTCGATTGAAATGCAATATTCCTTAATCTTTCGATACAAAATAGCGAGATTGTTGATGGAAAATTTGGTTAATCCAATGACAAGAAAAATAACCTAATTATTATCCTTGCATTAATCTTTGTCAGATTGTGAGTCGATAATTCCTTGAGCGCTAAGTCATACTTTCTTAATTCCATTAGCTTAGATACAAGTCTTCTGGATTGAGAATTTTAATAATTATTTTAGAAGCTTGACTACCTAATTGATATCCCCCAAAAACTATATATTCACCTATAGCGTTGATTTTTAAAATCAACTTGTAAACTTGCCCAAAACAATTAACAGCTTTATACTCTTTACCTAACATCTGTTTGTTCTAATTAAAATAATCTTTCGGTGATGGAGTTAATAATCTCTATTTCAATAAACGATACTAATCTATCTCCACCTGTTAGATATAAATCTTTTGGATTTTGATTAAGAATTGTAGCCCTGATTTTAGAGCCTTTACTATCCAAATAGATGTTTATCAAAAACTGCACATTCACTTGTAACCTGGGCAAGTCTTTCAAAAACAGGTTAAGGAACTTCTTCAATCCCTAGGCTCCTAACAGTTTGTTATCCTCAATGCGCTCCTAAATTAGGTGTGCTATTAATTTTAGTTCTTGAGATTGCACCAGAATTAGTCATAGCTAAATCTTGTTTATCCAAAAATATCTATGTATGGTATATGTAAGACACGGTAATCCTAGCAAGGAACTGTAGATTTAATTGCAGAGGTATAGTGGCAGTGGGTATTGTAGTAGAAAATGTCTCCAAACAATTCGGAAGTTTCAAGGCAGTCGATCGCGTCAGTTTGGAAATTAAGAGCGGTTCATTAGTTGCGTTGCTCGGGCCATCGGGATCGGGTAAATCTACTCTGCTGCGGTTAATTGCAGGTTTAGAACTGCCAGATAGTGGCAAAATCCTGCTTACCGGCAAGGATACAACATATCAAACTGTGCAACAGCGCAATATTGGATTTGTGTTTCAGCACTATGCCTTATTCAAGCATTTGACTGTCAGGCAGAATATTGCTTTTGGCTTAGAAATTCGCAAAGCACAGCCCAAGAAGATTAAGGGACGGGTAGAACAGTTGTTAGAATTGGTGCAATTGAGTGGACTAGGCGATCGCTATCCATCACAACTTTCTGGTGGTCAAAGACAACGGGTAGCATTAGCAAGGGCATTAGCAGTAGAACCAGAAGTTTTATTGCTTGATGAACCGTTTGGCGCACTTGATGCTAAAGTCCGCAAAGATTTACGCGCCTGGTTACGCAACCTGCATGATGAAGTACACGTTACCACGGTTTTTGTTACCCACGACCAAGAAGAAGCAATGGAAGTCTCAGATGAAGTTGTGGTAATGAATAAAGGGCGCGTCGAACAAGTAGGAACACCAGCAGAAATTTATGATAATCCCGCCACTGCATTTGTGATGAGCTTCATCGGCCCAGTAAATGTCTTGCCTAGCACCTCTAGGATTTTTCAAAGCAGTGGGTTTGATACAGCGTCTCCAGAAGTATTTTTACGCCCTCAAGATGTAATTTTAGAAACTACTGCCAACGGTGCCACTACACCTGCTATAGTCAGTCGGCTCATACATTTGGGTTGGGAAATTCAGGTAGAATTAACTTTCGATGACGGACAAGTAGTAACGGCACATTTAACACGCGATCGCTTTAATCAATTAGAATTAGAACCAAAACAGCGGGTGTATGTAAAGCCAAAAGATGCCAAGTCTTTCCCACTGTCTTATTCAATTTAGACTTTTACCTTATTATCGGCATTTTCATCCCAGAGTTCCCAGTGATCTGAGCGTGAAATTGTTACTACCATTACCTGTATGCTGTATTTAAATGAGAATTATATTTATTCAGCATACAGATAATGTTGGTAATAATGAATCAGGTAAGAGCGATCGCAAATAAGTCCCCAATTATTACCCAGCCCCTCAACTATTTGGGATTTTTCTGTTTATAGCGATCGCCTATATTTCCCAATCCTGCTACAAATAGGAATTCGTTTCAAAATCGTCTTGATTCATGGTAATGCTCCTAAATTACCTRAAATCAAAATTCAAAACTTCTTGGCTAAACTGAGTAAGTCAATTTATTCTCTTTAAAGAGAAAATTGTATTCCCAACTCAGTAATTTTTCTACCTAAAATCTTTGTATTGACAAAAAACACTAAATATGGGTTGTAGTTATTAAGCATTCAATGTTGATTTTTGACGACTTTCAAGCGATCGCTATCTCCAAAAAAACTTAACATTAACTTTAGAAATGCTAACTCTTTATCAGACAAGCTCATGGCTTACTATATTGCTCCTCGCTTTCTGGACAAACTTGCTGTCCACATCACCAAAAACTTCTTGAAGCTTCCAGGTGTGCGAGTCCCCTTGATTCTGGGTATTCACGGGCGTAAAGGTGAGGGTAAAACCTTTCAATGCGAGTTAGTCTTCGAGAAAATGGGTATCGAAGTGACTCACATATCTGGTGGCGAATTGGAAAGTCCAGATGCAGGAGATCCAGCGCGGTTGATTCGGCTGCGCTACCGCGAAACAGCAGAACTAATCAAAGTACGCGGTAAAATGTGCGTGCTGATGATTAACGATTTAGATGCGGGTGCTGGACGCTTCGATGAAGGCACTCAATATACTGTAAATACGCAGTTGGTAAATGCCACACTGATGAATATTGCTGATAATCCTACAGATGTGCAGTTACCTGGAAGCTATGATTCCACGCCTTTGCGTCGTGTACCGATTATTGTCACAGGTAATGATTTTTCCACCCTCTATGCACCGTTAATTCGAGATGGACGGATGGATAAATTCTACTGGGAACCAAACCGAGACGACAAAGTGGGAATTGTCCGTGGGATTTTTGAACAGGATGGACTATCGCAACGTGAAGTTGAACAGCTAGTTGATACTTTTGTCAATCAGTCCATTGACTTTTTTAGCGCTTTGCGATCGCGCATTTATGATGAACAAATCCGCAACTATATCCATCAAGTAGGTTTTGAGCGCGTATCGTTGAGTGTGGTTAATAGCACTGAAGGGCCACCAGAATTTAAAAAGCCAAATTTCAGCTTGTCTCACTTAATCGAGTCTGCTAACTTGATGGTTGGCGAACAAAAACGAGTGGAAAATTCTCATTTGGTTGATGATTACAATCGACTCAATCGAGGTAGAAAGTCTCAATCTGCACCACCTGCTGCTGTGACACCAATCAGTCAGCCGTTAAGCAATGGCGTAACCAAAGAAGCAAAAACTAACCAATTCCAAAAACAGCAAGTATCAAGTCCACATTTGACCCTAGAGACACAAGCACAAATTAGGGAATTATTGGCTGAAGGTTACAAAATTAGTATTGAACACGTTGATGAGCGCCGTTTCCGCACAGGTTCTTGGCAAACTTGTGTTCACAGCCACATTGATGCAGAATCAGATGCAATCTCAAACTTGGAATCAACATTAGCAGAATATAGCGGTGAGTACGTACGCTTGGTAGGTATCGACCCGAAAGCCAAGCGGCGGGTTTTAGAGACAATTATTCAACGACCAAATGGAATAAATTAGCAGTCGGTAAGTTAATGGGAGCGATGTCTGTTGATTCGCCACTAGAGGTTTCAAAAAAGTCATACTGAGCTAACGGATTGACCAAACGGGATAATTTATCTCTTGGAGTTCGCCAATAATCGGGTTGGTGCAACCCGCAGTAGGCATCGCTCTTTTAATTAATTCAGAGGTAATAATAAATTAATACGGTTCAATTAAGGAGAATTGTAAGTTAAGCTTTTTGACTCTAATTGAACCGTATTACACTATAAATCTCAAATCAACAACGCCTTTTTACTTAATTACTCAGTCCTCCGACTTGCCTATATCGCAATGTAGATTTCCTGTCAGGATTCAGCCTTTACATTAATAAATAAGAGGACATTTAGGAGATTAGTTATTTATGCCTGATGAGCATAGATTGGAGGAAAAATTATTATCCCAGGAAGCTGAAAGAAAAATATCTGAAAAATTAGACCAAGTAGAACAAATAGAAATAGATGTAAAAACTGATTTGTTGAAAATAGCTCAGGGACATGCAGATGGAGTTTCGGTTGTAGGTGAAGGATTAGTTATTCAACAAGATATTCGCATACAGGAAATAAAACTGCAAACAGATGGTATTAATATTGATCCCTTAAGTGTTATTTTCGGTCAAATAAAACTTAATCAGCCTGTAAATGCTATTGCTAAGATTACACTGACACAAGCAGATATAAATCGCGCTTTATCGTCAGAATTGGTTCGCAAGCAGATGCAAAGCCTAGAGTTGAATGTAGATGGCGAAATTGTCAGTTTGGAACTGCAACAAATTCAGGTATTTTTACCTGTTGCGGGCAAAATGGAATTTAGAGGAAAGGTGTTGTTAAAGGAAATGGGAAATACTCGCCCTTTAGGTTACACTGCGATCGCTAGTCCACGTACTCATTCACAACCCATAATGTTGGAGAGTTTTAATTGCACTGAGGGGAATGGTATTTCAATAGAACTAATCACAGCATTAATGCACAAAGCCAAAGAATTTATTAATTTACCATACTATACATGGGAAGATATGATATTCAGTATCAAAGAGCTAGAAGTAGAAATTGGTAATTTAATACTTACGGTAGAAACCCAAGTCAGGCAAATACCTTCATCGTCAAATGTACTATCTCTTTAGTAGTATTAGTTTTAGTACAAGATTGCCCAAATAAACCTACCATCTAAAATAGGCAAAAAGCTTATGGGATAAGACTTATTTGCTTTGCCTTTTGGCTTTTTGCCTTTGTATTCCTGCACTAGTTGAAGATATTTTTTGTTACCGATGGATGATTTTAATTTCGTTAAAATTCATTAAGCTTTATAAAGCTACTTAATTTAAAAGTAACGACTATGCAAGAGTATGATGTTGTGCTGATTGGTGCTGGACACAACGGGTTAGTTTGTGCAGCTTATTTGTTGAAAGCTGGTTATAGCGTCCTGTTACTAGAAAAGCGTTCTGTTCCAGGCGGTGCAGCAACAACCGAAGAATGTTTGCCACAAGAAGCTCCTGGATTTAAATTTAACTTGTGCGCTATTGACCATGAATTTATTCACTTGGGGCCAGTTGTTGAAGAATTAGAACTAGAAAAATACGGTTTGCATTATCTAGAGTGCGATCCGGTTGTTTTTTGTCCACATCCCGATGGCAAATATTTTTTAGGACATAAGTCGGTGGAAAAGACTTGTGCAGAAATTGCTCGTTATAGTGATCGCGATGCCAAAAAATACGCAGAATTTATCGACTTTTGGCAAAGGGCGCTGGGTGCAATGATTCCGATGTTTAATGCACCGCCAAAGTCGATTATAGACATCGTTGGTAACTACGACATCACAAAACTCAAAGATTTATTTTCTGTGATTGGTTCCCCAAACAAAACACTCGACTTCATTCGCACCATGTTAAACAGTGGTGAAGATTTACTTAATGAGTGGTTTGATTCCGAATTCCTCAAAGCGCCACTAGCAAGATTAGCAGCAGAACTTGGTGCGCCGCCATCACAAAAAACCCTTGCTATTGGTGCAATTATGATGGCAATGCGTCATAATCCAGGCATGGCAAGACCTCGCGGCGGAACTGGCGCACTTGTGCAAGCTTTGGTCAATTTAGTCAAAAGTAAAGGTGGCGTTATTCTCACAGACCAGCATGTAGAGAAAATTTTAATTGATAATGGAAAAGCTGTGGGTGTGCGAGTCGCTGGTAATAAAGAATATCGTGCCAAACACGGGGTGATTTCTAATATTGATGCTCAGCGCTTGTTCTTACAAATGACTGATAAAAGTGAAGTTGATGCAGTAGATCCAGAATTATACGAAAGATTAGAACGCCGCATCGTTAACAACAATGAAACTATCCTCAAGATAGATTTGGCATTAAACGAACCACTACATTTTCCATACCACGCGCACAAAGACGAATATCTCGTTGGTTCTATCTTAATTGCAGATTCCATAGCTCATGTAGAACAGGCTCATAGTAAATGTACCTTGGGAGAAATTCCGGATGCTGACCCATCAATGTATGTGGTGATGCCTAGCTACTTAGACTCCACATTAGCACCATCAGGTAAGCATACTCTGTGGATTGAGTTTTTCGCTCCCTATCAAATTGCAGGTGCAGAAGGCACAGGTTTGAAAGGTACGGGTTGGACAGACGAATTGAAAAATAAAGTTGCAGACAGGGTGATTGATAAGTTGGCAAATTATGCGCCGAATGTCAAAAATGCAACTATCGCCCGTCGTGTAGAAAGTCCAGCGGAACTAGGAGAAAGATTAGGTGCATACAAAGGGAATTATTACCATGTTGACATGACCTTGGATCAAATGATATTTTTCCGTCCCTTGCCAGAAATAGCGAACTATAAAACCCCAATTGAGAATTTATTTCTGACTGGCGCAGGAACTCATCCAGGCGGTTCGATTTCGGGAATGCCAGGACGCAATTGTGCCCGTGTGTTTTTGCAAGCAAAGCATCCCATCAGTCAAACTCTAAAGGATGCGCGGGATTCGATTAAGTCCACTGTCGGGTCAGTATTGGGTATTATTTAAATTCCAATGTAGCTCGCATAGTCTCATAACGCTTACTTACCCTCAGATTTTTTGAATCTGGGGGAATTTTATTTTTACTTTATAAATGACCTATGACTAATGACTTTTTTGGTGACGTACTTCAATTACAGTATGAACATTGCCGCGAGGCGTGAAATCTGCTTTTACAGTAACTTCTAAGGGGTCACAAGCTGCGACAAAATCATCCACAATTTGATTAGCAGATTCTTCGTGAGAAATATAGCGATCGCGGTAACTATTAATATAAAGCTTGAGTGCCTTCAACTCTACTACTCGTTCGTCAGGCACATAGGTAATATAAATAGTAGCAAAATCAGGATAGCCGGAAAAGGGACATTTACAAGTAAATTCTGGCAAACTAATGCTAATGTCGTATCGCCTTCCCACACGCGGATTAGGAAACGTAATTAGTTCGCCTTCCGCGATATTACGCTCGCCATACTTCATTTCTTGACTTGGCTGGGATAGACTTTCTGGTAAATTATTAGTTGTCATTTGTTAGTTGTGATTTGTCATTGGTCATTGGGTATGCTGAGTGCAGCAGAGGTGAGATAGTGGGGTGAAATTCTCTTTTCATGTCCCCTAATCTCCAGTCATCACTCAACATTCCTGTTTCTCCCAGTCTGGACAATTCTCGTCTTCATAACCGTGGGGATGCATGGCACAAACTAACAAGTTACCGCCATAAACTTGACCGTGGTAGTTAGTACAACCGATACAAGCTGGATTTTTTTCGGCTGTGGGTTCAACTGGATAAGGAAAACCCGGATCTAAATCTGCTACAACGTCTTCCAACTCCCAGTAAGCATCCTGTAAATACTGATCCACTTCAGTGACAATGCTACTGTGTACTTGCTCGCTAATTTCTTCCGTTAGCTCAAAAAAGGCGTCTACCATTTCACCCATTCCCAGGAAGAAACGCTCTACCTCATCTGTCACTGTTTCTACGATTTCTATTAAATCTTTTTGCCATTGCTCCATAAACTTGACGCCTTTACAGGCTATAAACAGGACGTTTTGCGCTGTCTAATTTAAAACACTAAAGTACAGATTAGGGAATGTATTATATCAAGTATTGTATATGTATCGCCATCTGAAAATGCCAGTTGTTACTAAATTTATGGCTAACATTGCTTTTAACTAATCGCGTTGCAATCGTTTTAACTCTTCTTGCAGTTCTAGCACTTGGTCGCGTAATTCATCCACATTTTCAGTTGATGCCTCTTTCACTGTTGACTCTTCATCTTCCTCTAAAATTTCGATGCGGCGAGGTTCTGAAGGAGGTGTTTTTTCGGGGGTTCCGCTAGATGGTTGGGGTTGTTGGGCTTGCCTCATCATATCTTCGACAAAGCGGCGGGCTTCTTCTGTATTCATTTCGCCCTTAGCTACCATTTCGTCTGCCAGTTTTTGGACTTGAGATCGCAGTTCGGCTAATTTCCCCCCTGCTTTTTCACCAGCGTAAGAAGCTAGTCCCACACCAAGATAAAAAGCTTTTTGAACAATATCTCCAAAACCAGGCATTGCTGCTGAACGCTCCTAAAATAGGGCGACCCGGAGACTACGCCTACCACAAGCCTCCCGTGTTGCTGCTACCTTCCGGTTCTGACAAGGTTTGGGTGTTGCAGTCGCATAGATCCAGGTCTTATAAAAGCATAACATCAAAAGTCAGTAAGTGTGCCTTATTCCATAACAATCCGCCATTCATATAGCTGATAGTTGACACAACCGTGTTGTACCAATGGATCGCTAGCTACAATCGCTTCTGCCTCAGCCCTTGAAGCTGCCTCAAACAGCAACATTCCACCTCGCGCTTCTGCCCAGTAGCCTGTTCGCGCTTTGTGTCCTTTAGCAATCAACTCCTGAACGTAGGCTTTATGAGCAGGTATATATTGGTCAAAGGTAGGTTTATCGACTTTCCCTTGCTCAATCTTGACAAATGTTGGCATTTGCTAGCTCCGATTACAAAAGACCTGAATTCTAAATTCTCCTGTGAGTACTGTAATTGATTAAATTTAACTTCTTCGTCTAATTCCAAATCTAAAATTCAATGAGCCGTTTTTTCATTGCCCTTTTACCACCAAAAGACATTCAAGACTACGCTAATCAAATCAAGCAGTATTTTGCTGATAATTATGCCAGTCGCGGGGCGCAAAAGTCTCCGCCTCATATTACCCTGCAACCGCCCTTTGAATGGGCAGATGCTAACGTTTCATTGCTAGAAGTATCTTTGAAGGAATTTGTTAGCGAACAAAAGTCAGTACCCATTACACTCAGTGGATTTGCTGCCTTTCCACCCCGCGTTATATATATTGATGTGGTCAGAACTCAAGAACTTTTCACTTTGCAAGCTGATTTAATGGCTTATGTAGAAAATAAGTTAGGAATTATTGATAAAGTTGCTCAAACCCGACCTTTTGCACCCCACATGACAGTTGCATTTCGAGATTTAACAAAGCAGAATTTCAAAGCTGCTTGGCCAGAATTTGAGAAGCGTCAATTGTATTTTGACTTTACGGCTGACAAATTAACTCTACTACTTCATGACGGTAAGCGATGGAATCTTAAATCAGAGTTTAGTTTTTTTTCTGCTGGCTAAGATTTATAACAAAATTAATCTAATTTTTTAGCTAGTAGTTAAGTAGAAGATTATTGATATTATCGAGTATCGAATTAAGCTTTTTGGGGTATTTCTAAGATAAACCTTACTATATCTATTATTTTTCAAACTGCTGTTTTTGCTGTAGTTGCTGTTGGTGTTGAATTGGTTGGAGTTTTTCAAATAAAGCTGGTGGTGTAGCTTTGCGAAATGCACCACAATAGTACATAGTCATAACTGCTTTGAAAGCCCAATGGTCTGATGGAACATCTGTAAAGGGATTTGGTAAAGTTTGGGCTTGATTTTGAACACAAGCACTCAAAACTTGATTTGATTTTGCTGGAGTCTCAGTTACAGGTTCTTGAGATTTAGCAGGAGTAACAAAGCTAGTAGTAGCTAGTACTATAAGTGCTGCCAGAATTTTATAGTTCATAATTTTAGTTTTTTAGAGATGGCAGTTTACCCAATTTAAGTTCCTAGGCTGCTGCCCAGGAACTAGAATAATCTTGCCCAGATTAAGCGTTAGAAAACGCTGCTAGCATTATTAACACTACAATTAATGCACTAATCCAAAGACCTAACGACCCCCAAACAACTGAATCTTGTCGTAATCTTTGCCATAAATTAGTAACTGAGTTATTCCGAAATGCCATTTTATCACCTCCAATTTTTATGATGTTTTTTACAAATAAATACAGAATTGAGAATGCATTACGAGCTAAAAACCAAACAAAAGTTTACAAAAAGATATTTATTGATGTTTAATTTAATTCTTACATAGGTAACTGTTTACACCCTAGATAAGCAGAATTTTGAGAAAATTCTTAATATGATTTTTAACATGTATAAAAATTTATCTTTTTAAATCTTAACCACGGAAATATTAAATCTGTTTCTCTTTGACTCACATTTATCTGGAGTTACAAATATATTAAAAATAGACATTTATTATCAGTAAGGTTGGTAAGTAATGGTACAAGAAATCAGACAGAATGAACCTCAATATATCTGTATGATTCCAGTTGAGAAAATGACAGGTAACCAAGATGAAGAAATCATCACCTTTGGTGCATCTGCTGATGAAGCAAAAAATCAAGGTGAAGAATTGTTGACATCTACCTATGGTTGTAATCAATCGCAAGTTTGGGAATTGATGCAACAAGCGCGAATTGAAGCAGTAGCTCAGTGGTGTGCGCCGAAGCGTTAAAATTACTTTTCATCTAAAGTCTGGCTGATTAAAAATAATTCTTCCCCTCACCGCGTCCTCACGTCTTTGTGTCAGCTTTAATAATAAGTATTTAGCCGGACTTGAAATCGGAGTCTTGGCAACAGCAGGTTTTAGCAATCAAAATGGGTGCAATTGCAATATTCAGCCAACGAGTTATTAAGGAGCTATTAATACTATGACTGACGCTAAGCATACTTCCCCACGCCGCCGTCGCTCTTGGGCAGAGCCGTATAAAATCAAGGTGGTTGAGCCATTAAAAATGACTACTCGTGCTGAACGCGAGCAAGCGATCGCCGCTGCGGGTTACAATACTTTTCTATTACGTTCCGAAGATGTCTACATTGATTTGTTGACTGATAGCGGCACCTCAGCCATGAGTGATTATCAATGGGCAGGGATGATGCTGGGTGATGAAGCTTACGCTGGCAGCAAGAATTTTTATAATTTAGAAGAAAACATCCAGAAATATTACGGCTATCGCTATATAGTGCCCACCCACCAAGGACGTGGTGCCGAAAACATTCTTTCTCAAATATTGATTAAACCAGGCGATTACATACCTGGCAATATGTATTTCACCACAACCAGGCTGCATCAAGAGTTAGCTGGCGGTACATTTGTAGATGTAATTATTGACGAAGCCCACGATGCCGAATCATTGCATCCATTTAAGGGTAATATAGACCTGCAAAAGCTTACAGATTTAATTGAGCGAGTTGGGGCAGAACGCATTCCCTACATCAGCGTTGCTGGAACTGTGAATATGGCAGGTGGACAGCCGATATCAATGGCTAATTTGCAGGCAGTATATCAGTTAGCCCAAAGCTACGGTATCCGGATTATTCTTGATGCAACTCGCGCCGTGGAAAACGCCTACTTTATCCAGCAGCGAGAGGAAGATTATCGCAATCAGGCGATCGCCACCATCTTACACGAATTTTGCTCTTATACTGACGGCTGCACCATGAGTGGCAAAAAAGATGCATTAGTAAATATCGGTGGTTGGCTGGCTCTTAATGATTATAATCTCTACGAAGAAGCACGTAATTTAATCGTAATCTACGAAGGTCTGCATACTTACGGGGGTATGGCTGGTCGAGATATGGAAGCTATGGCACGCGGTATCGAAGAGTCAGTTAAAGACGATCATATTCGTGCGCGTGTCGGGCAAGTTGAGTATCTGGGACAAAAGTTATTAGATTGGGGTATTCCAATTGTTGTGCCCATTGGTGGACATGCGATTTATTTAGATGCCAAACGCTTTTTACCACAAATTTCCCAAGACGAATTTCCAGCACAACGCCTAGCAGCCGAATTGTATGTAGAGGCAGGTATTCGGGCAATGGAACGGGGTATCGTTTCGGCTGGACGCAGTAAAGAAACAGGCGACAATTATTATCCAGAGTTAGAACTAGTACGCTTGACTATTCCCCGGCGGGTGTATACCCAAGCTCATATGGATTTGACTGCTGAAGCAGTTGAAGAAGTTTATTATAATCGCGATCGCCTCCGCGGACTAAATATGATTTACGAACCAAAATATCTACGGTTCTTTCAGGCACGGTTTGAGTTACTGTAGAACAGATAACTGTATCCCCTACAACCGTAAAGCCTACGCGGTAATCACCAACCTGAATGCGATATGTAGTATCAGCGTCTTTGAGCTGTCTTAATATCTACTATAAAAAGCGATCGCTTCCTACTCCCATTTAAACTGAGTTTCGTGCTGGGGCGATCGCACTGCAAGCAAAAGATATTTAAATAGTAAAAAATTATACATTGTTTATTGATGTACTACTCTATATTACCTTTTCGGCTTGATTAACCTCAAATAAAGCACGAGCTAATCCTGATTAGCGAATAATAGAGCGTAAAGTACCAATGCGTAATTCTTCGTAATTAGGGATAGTAACAGTAATTGTTGAATCTTCGGTTTGCATTTGCATGATAATATGACTACCACGCTGACGCACTTGTACAAAACGATTCTGTTCTAGAATCCGACACACCTCACCAGCAGAAAGAACACGCAGTTTACCCAATATTCACCTCTAAGCGTGTCACAAAAACTTCAGTGTGCATCCGTTCTTCAATTTCAGAAGGATCTGCTACTTCAAAAACAGTTGCAATGCTTCAATCAGATTATTCCGTGCTTCTTCAATCGTGTCTCCTTGGGTGGAGATATCGAGTTCGGGACATAGTGATACATAGCCATCTCCTTCCCGTTCAATAATGCTAGTGAGTTGTTTTGTTTGCTTCATTATGTATTTTTGGTTGACATAGATTTATTAATTTCGATTTTAAGTCATTGCTCAATTAGATTTTTCCCTCTTCTCAGCTCCTAGCCCCTAAAAAAATCTGTTACGAAAAATGCAACCACACATGAGTCCGCTAGCTGCACCTATAAAATCAACATAAAGTTTCAGCAATATTACTGGCGACAATTAAATAATTTACTAATAAGCAGAATTGATGCCGACAGGATAGGGCTGCAAATAATCACTGATTGAGGGTGTGAGGCTAAAGAATGAAGAGGAGTGCAAAGTCTCAACGGGTTTGCTGGTGGTTTCTACCAAAATTGACCCGTTACAGTTTTACTTTATTGCTGAGTGTGGTTTTGCTGTCTGATGCTGTGGGGGCGACACAAAAAAACCGAGGGTTGCAGATAGCACAGCAGCCAGGAACTACTCAACAAGATGCCACTCGCGCTGCTGCGGAACGGCTTTCTCAAGAGGGAATGCAGCTTTATCAACAAGGTACAGCAGAATCACTCCAAGAGGCGATCGGGAAATTGCAAGAAGCACTGAAGCTTTGGCAACAAGTTGATGATAAAGGCTGGGAAGCCATCATCCTTGACAATATTGCCTTAGTCTACGACTATTTAGGAGAAAAGCAACAAGCACTCAAATACTACAACCAAGCTTTACCCATATACCGTGCAATGAAAGATTGGGAAGGGGAAGGCTACACTCTCAACGGTATTGGTGTTGTCTACTCAGATTTAGGAGAAAAGCAACAAGCACTCAAATACTTCAACCAAGCTTTACTCATAGGCCGTGCTGTAAAGAACAGGAAAGGGGAAGCTAGAACCCTCAGCAATATTGGCTTAGTCTACTCAGATTTAGGAGAAAAGCAACAAGCGCTCAAATACTTCAACCAAGTCTTACTCATATTCCGTGCACTGGGGGACAGAACAGGGGAAGCCACTATCCTCAATAATATTGGCTTAGTCTACGACTATTTAGGAGAAAACCAACAAGCGCTCAAATACTTCAACCAAGCTTTACCCATACACCGTGCAGTGGGGGACAGAAGAGGGGAGGCCACCGTCCTCAACAATATTAGCAGTGTTTACAAGAATTTAGGAGAAAAGCAACAAGCGCTCAAATACTTCAACCAAGCCTTACCCATATTCCGTGCACTGGGGGACAGAACAGGGGAAGCCACTATCCTCAACAATATTGGCTTAGTCTACGACTATTTAGGAGAAAAGCAACAAGCGCTCAAATACTTCAACCAAGCCTTACCCATACGCCATGCAGTGGGGGACAAAGAAGGGGAAGCCAMCACCCTCAACAATATTGGCAGTGTTTACAAGGATTTAGGAGAAAAGCAACAAGCACTCAAATACTACAACCAAGCTTTACCCATACACCGTGCAGTGGGGGACAGAACAGGGGAAGCCACCGTCCTCAGCAATATTGGCAGTGTCTACAATGATTTAGGAGAAAAGCAACAAGCACTCAAATACTTCAACCAAGCTTTACCCATAAGCCGTGCAGTGGGGGACAGAACAGAGGAAGCCACCATCCTCAACAATATTGGCAGTGTCCACGACGATTTAGGAGAAAAGCAAGAAGCGCTCAAATACTACAACCAAGCTTTACCCATAAGCCGTGCAGTGGGGGACAAAGAAGGGGAAGCCAACACTCTCTTTAACATGGCTTTCCTAGAACGCAGTCGCGGTAATTTACAACAAGCCCAAACACAGATTCAAGCAGCCATTGAAATCGTAGAAGATTTACGCACCAAAATAGCTGACCAACAACTACGCGCTTCTTACTTTGCCTCAGTCCAAGGCTACTACAAGTTATACACCGACCTGCTGATGGAACTGCACAAAAAAGACCCATCAAAAGGATACGATGCATTAGCACTGGAAGTTAGCGATCGCTCTCGTGCCCGTGGTCTAATTGAACTATTAACGGAAGCAAACATCGATATCAAAAAAGGCATTGACCCAAAACTTTTAGCAGAAGAAAATAGTTTGCGATCGCAAATCGATGCTAGAGAAAAATTCTTATCAGAACTAGCAAGTAAAAAAGAAACTTCAGAACAACTTTTAACCAACACCAAACAACAACTTGAAGACTTACTCAAACAACAGCGAGAACTTGAAGTCAAAATCCGCGCCAATAACCCTGAATATGCCGATTTGAAATATCCCCAACCCCTAACTCTCAAACAAATTCAGCAACAACTAGATAAAGACACACTGCTATTGCAATATTCTGTAGGTAAAGAACGTAGCTATCTTTGGGCTGTCACACCCGACTCTCTCTATAGCTATGAACTTCCAGGACGCGAAAAGATAGACAAAGCAGCCAAGAATTTATATAACAATTATTTAAAAAATCCTGGATACCAGGGAGTTTCCCCAGAAGACACGGCGAAAGCTGCTAACGAACTGAGTCAACTTATCCTCGCGCCTGTTGCTGATAAGTTGGGGCAAAAACGCCTAGTAATTGTTGGTGATGAAGCCTTACAATACATTCCCTTTGCGGCATTAACTACATCAACCAAATCGGCGGATGGTTCAGATTATCAACCATTGGTAGTCAACCATGAAATTATCAGTCTACCTTCCGCCTCCACCATTGCCATTCTCAGAAAACAAATCAAAGGACGGACAAAAGCACCTAAAACCCTCGCCATCCTTGCAGACCCAGTATTTAGCGCTAGTGATGAGCGATTTACTGGCAAATCTTCCAATGTTGCTAATAATAACATTGACCTGCAACTACAAGAGTCTGCTCTGAAGCGGTCTACTAGAAATATCAACCGCAGCGAAATTCAAAGACTCCAAGGCACACAACAAGAAGCGCGGGAAATTCTCAAACTTGTCTCACCCTCAGACAACATCCAAGCCTTTGGTTTTGATGCTAATTATAACTGGGCTACCAATGACCAACTGAGTCAATACAAGATGTTGCATTTTGCTACCCACGGCTTCCTAGACAGCACTGACCCAGAGTTATCAGGAATTGTGCTTTCCCTGATAGATAAACAAGGTAAGTCCCAAAGAGGCTTTTTACGACTCACTGATATCTTTAACCTCAACTTTCCAGCGGAGTTGGTGGTGTTGAGTGCCTGCGAAACCGGGCTGGGTGAAGAAGTTAAAGGAGAAGGGCTAGTGGGGTTGACAAGAGGATTGATGTATGCAGGTGCAGCGCGGGTAGTGGTGTCTTTATGGAATGTTGATGATGAAGCGACATCATTATTAATGAGCGAATTTTACAACCAAATGTTGCAGAAAGGGAAAACTCCCGCCGCCGCCCTCAGAGCCGCACAACTCAAAATGTGGGAACAAGAAAATTGGCGTAACCCCTATTCTTGGTCGGCTTTTACCCTGCTGGGTGAGTGGGAATAGCAATTCAAAATTAAACACAGCAACGCAAAACACTACTTTGCGTACCTCTGCGTTTACCCTGCGTCCCTCTGCATTTAAATTTTCACCTCAAAATTTATAGGAGTGATTTTTCATGAAAACCATATTTCCATCCAAACAATTTATTTTCCCGTGCCTAGCAACAATTGGAGCAGGAATTTTGGGAATTTGGGCTTCAGTTTCAGCCGAACCACAATCCCCACCCAGCTTTACCAAAGTTAAAAATTCCGCAGAATTTAAACTACAAGGAAAAGGGGAGCCTTCGATGCTAGATCAGAAAGAAGAACTCCCCGGACAACGGGTAATCATTGGTTCCAAAGATGACCGGATTCCCATGACTAGCAGAGACTACCCTTGGTCAGCTATTGGTAAAATCGAGGGGATAAGTGCTGAGGGTAGCGGTTACAGTTGCACGGGAACCTTGATTTCTGAAGATGTTGCTTTGACAAATGCTCACTGTGTCGTTAACCCTAAAACCGGAAAAGTTAGTCAAGCGATCGCATTTGAGCCAAACTTAATTAATGGTGTCGTCAAAAGTAAAAATGATGTAGCCTACGCCACTAATGTTTATTACGGCACAGACTTTAAAAATGGCGATTTAGCCGATTATGCAAATGATTGGGCGATTTTGAAACTCAACAAGCCTATCGGTAAAAAATATGGTTATTTGGGCTGGAAATCCCTACCATCTTCTACTCTTGTTGGAGATACAAAAAAATTCGCCTTAGTCGGCTACTCTGGCGATTTTCCCGACCCTAAGATAAGAGGTCTTGAAACTTATACTGCTGGTAAAAGTATGACTGCTGGCGTTCATTTGGAATGCAGTATCCTTCGCCGTCAGAATAATTTGTTGTACCACAACTGTGATACTAATCACGGTGCTTCTGGAGGTGCAATTATCGGTAATCTAAACGGCAAGTATTATATTTTCGCTCTCCACTCCGGCTCAAACGAGGTTAATGGATTGCTGTTGAACCGTGCGGTGGAAATGTCTCGCTTGGATGAGTGGTTGCAGGGGAATTAAAATAATTCGTAATTCATAATTAAGTTTTGTGGCGCGGTCTAAATCCCCGTTGCAAAACTTGCTGGTTGTTAGTTGCAAGGCACTTAAACCCCAGAATTTGTTAAGGAAGTACCAGTCTAATAACTACATATTGAGTATTCTTGCTGCTTGCTTCTTGCAACATGATGAGGTATATAAACCCGCTTGTCAATAGCATTTGATGATCAGCTTATCCTGCTGATAAAGGTAGTAGGGAAGCCATTTCGCCCTTGCTAGTTAGTAGGTGCATTGCATAGTCCGCCTGGCTCGAGCTTTTGAGTGTTTGTTGCTTGCTCTGGGCAACTTGGATGTAAGCAACTCACCAAAAATAGCGATCGCTCTAAAGTTGATAAAGCAGATAGGCACAAATTATGATGTCATATATGCAAAATTTAAATTTATAAAAATTACGCTAGTAAATTAGGATTTTCAAGTCAACCTATGGAGCAAAGTCACCGACCACAGCACTACGACCCCGATCGAGAGTTTCAAGAAGCCCTCGACCAATTGGAGGATATCTTACAAGAAAATTCTACTGAGGATGAACAGACACCGAAATTCCATCCTAAGAGTGCTAATGAAATCGAAGCTAATGATTTGACAGATATTGATTTAGCAGCTTTTGAAGACGCCGTAGCCGATATTGAACAATATTTTGAGCAAAAAACAAAATAAAAGTTTGTCATTAGTCATTTATCCTTTGTCCTGTTTTACAAAGTTGAGGCAGTCTGTTGGCGGGGTTCCCCGCTTAAAGGAACTGCCGTCCGTTCCAAAGAAGCCTTAGCTCAACACCACAAGTTTCCGACGCAGGGCGCTGAGGTAGCAGTGGCTTGACTTTGCGCTTTGTTCTTTGTTATTCACTTGTGACCAATGACTAATGACTCATTTGCCGCTGAGCTTCGTACAACATTAAAGCTGCTGCGATCGCCACATTCAAAGACTCTACTCCAGGACTCAAAGGAATTCTCACTTGCTTGTCTGCCATCGCTGCTAAATCTGCTGACAAACCAGCACCCTCGTTTCCCAATAAAATTAAACTTGGCTTTCGCCAATCCACTTGCCAATAAGTTAAGCTGGCATTAGGTAATGTTGCTATTACCTGCATTCCTGCTTGCTGACTTTGTTGCACTGTCGCTTTTAAATCCTCGGTTATTGCCGCTGCTAGGCGAAACCATTGCCCCGCAGATGCACGTAGGACTTTTGGATTGTCTAAATCTACGCTATCTCCACTTAGCCACAATCCTGATGCCCCAGCCGCCGCCGCAGTACGAATTATTGTACCCAGGTTACCAGGATCTTGTACTGTTTCTAAAGCTAGGACTAATCCAGTAAAAGGCACTTGGGTTTGAATATCGCCCCGTTTTGCTGTTGCTACGATACCATCCGGTTGAACTGTAGTGGCGATCGCATCCAAGACTTCTCTACTAACAATTTCGGCGCGATCGCATCGCTTACAAGCTTCTTCCCACAACAATGAATGGGTTGCTTGCCAATCTGGAGTACAACACACTGTCTGTAGTGGGTAATTCACCGCACAAGCTTCCTCTAACAAGTGCGTCCCTTCTAGCAAAAATAACTGCTGCTTATGCCGCTCCTTGGTAGAGTGTAATTTGCGGATTTGCTTGACTAGGGAATTTTGTAAGCTGGTTAACATCAATAAAGTTAGGACTCAGGAATAATAAGTTTAGGAATTAAAACAGACTAAATCAGCTCTTTACTCCTAAGTCATAACTAAAAATGCGGAACCCGGGACTTGAACCCGGAAGCCTTGCGGCACTAGAACCTGAATCTAGCGCGTCTGCCAATTCCGCCAGTTCCGCTGGCAATTATCTTTATCCACAATTTACTATTATTGCGTATTCTTTGATTTTTGTCAAGTGCAAAATCATAATTCAGTATTGATTTTGACTTTGTACTTATTTTTTGATTTTTTAAGGTACTAACCCCGCACGCAATGCACGCACAGCAGCTTGTGTACGGTCAGCAACACAGAGTTTATTCAGAATACCTCGAACATGAGTTTTGACAGTACCAACTGTTAGATAAAGTCTTTTAGCGATTTCTGCATTATCACACCCAGCGACAATTAACTCTAAAACATCCATTTCGCGTTGAGTTAAAGGATAGCTAACGATAGTTTTCTCAATATCTGGGTCAATACCTTCAATCAACACTCTTTTTCCTGCGGTTGCTCTGCTAGCATCAGGAAAATCTTGACGTATTTGCTGTAGTACAAGGTCTGCGATCGTTGGATCGATCCACGAGCTACCTGCATACGTCGTTTGCACGGCTTCTACTAGTTTTTCACTTTCGATATCCTTCATGCAGTAAGAATCTGCACCTGCTGCAAATGCTGCTAAGACTGCCTGCTCGCTATTTTGCATTGTCAAAATCAGCAGCTTTGTTGTATAATCTTCCTTCTCTGCTTGATATTGCCTAAATGTCCGTGTCAGTTCAATACCATCCATATCAGGCAAACCAATGTCAATAGTAGCAACATCCGGCTTGAGAGTTTTCAACAGTTCTATTCCATCTGCTGCATTGGCCGCTTCACCAACAATGTTTATTTCTGGCTGGGTTTGCAGGGCTGCCCGTAAACCAATTCTCGTAAGGTTATGATCTTCAATCACGAGGATCTTGATTTCACTCATAGTTACTTAACTTTACTGTTATCTATCTAAAGTACACATTAAAATAATCCTGTTCTCACATTCAGGATTTTATACAAAAAGCAATATCTCTGGTATTGTTCCCTCAATGGCATCTACCATTAGAGATAAATAACCTGATATTGAAAGTTTTTCAAGAGGCAAGAATTTCTATCTCAACAATATAGTTAAATCAAAAAATATTTTTATACATTGTTTTGAAGATAGATATCTTATGGCGTACAACTGAATTCTAAAATCTGCTAGCAAGCTCCCACTCTGGGGGTATTCAATCAGTTACTCTTGCTAGACTAAGAAGAATGCACGCAAAATGAACTAAACTACTTTACCTTACCACTTTACTTGTAGTTATGGATAATCAACCAGCTAATATACTTAATAAAAACTAAATTAAACACTCTTTAATATATTATACATATTTTATATGTATAATTACTGAAGTAGTTGTTATAAATTTAGGAACTTTTAAATGAAAAAGTGAAATTTTAATAATCTCACCGCTGTTGAAGTAAGCTATTACTAGATTTGCGAGGGATAGCCAAGCACGTCTTTTTTTATTTAGCCATGTCTTTAACTAAAACTGTTAAAAAAGATAAAATTCTCGTTGTCGATGACATTCTTGACAATTTACTAATCCTAGAAGCAGTCCTACAAGATAAGGACTATGAAATTAGCTTGGTGGAAGATAGTAAACTTGCTCTGAATATGGTTGAAGAGTCGCCACCAGACTTAATTCTCTTAGATGTGATGATGCCAGGGATCGATGGGTATGAATTCACTCGACGTATCCGAAAAAATCAAGCATTGCCATTTATCCCGATTTTGCTGATCACAGCTCACTATGAGTCAAGCGTTGTTCAAGGACTTGATGCAGGTGCAGATGACTTTATTCGTAAACCATTCGATCCAGATGAACTAGATGCACGAGTGCGATCGCTCCTGCGGCTCAAGCATAGTATCGACGAACGAGATCAAATGGCTAACTTGCGGGCAGATTTTGTTTCGCGTTTTACTCACGATTTACGTATACCACTAGTAGCCTCGAATCGGATTTTAAAATTATTGCTAGAAGGTAGATTTTGCGAAGTGTCGCCACAATTGCAAGAAATAGTTAATACCATGATTGGGAGTAACCAAGACCTCCTAGAAATGGTAAATACTTTGTTAGAAGTTTATCGTCATGAGGCAGGCTGTAAAATCTTAAAAATTTCTCCTTGTGATATTCAGGAATTAGTGAGTGAAGTTGCTCAAGAATTAACTCCTTTGGCTGAAGAAAAAGGATTAACTGTCAATATTGATAAAGGTGAAACTGCAATTACAGTCATAGGCGATCGTGTAGAACTGCGGCGAGTTTTTACAAATATCATCGGTAACGCTATCAAATTTACTGATAAAGGTTCTGTAAATATTCGCTGCTATCTTGATTTGCCAGATGTAACTATTAATATTCAAGATACAGGGTCGGGAATTTCTAAACAAGATCAAGCAATATTATTCGAGCGATTTCGCCAAGGTAAACACCAGCGTTCTGGTAGCGGTTTAGGACTATATTTATCTCGATGCATTATTGAAGCACATCAAGGCACAATCGATGTGATATCTGAACCAGGGCAAGGTAGTACATTTACAATACGTCTACCTGTGGTTGACGAAAACTAAAAGTTCAGAGGCTATTTGTTTATAAAGTAAAAATAAAGCCGTACTTAACTGTTCTTAAAAATTTAGATCCTCGACTTATCCAAAAAGCTGAGGAGCCAAACAACAGAAATATTCAAAAATAAAAGTGTAATTACAAATAAAATAGTGTTCAGACGTAAAATCGTACAAATACTAACAAAATACTTAAAGTTAGAAGGTAAACATAATTTAGTAATAATAAAAATTATTTTTTAATCTCATCAAAATTTTATTTAGATGTTTCGATTTATTTCTTAACTTAATTAAAAACTATTATATTAAGACTCTCTATCAATAGAGATATAGAGAACTATGATTAGGGAGAAGGCTTAGTAAATTATAATTTTACTTATACCTTCTCTCGATATAAAATTCAGCTTACTCTAGACCTTTCTTAACTTCATCTTTGACATTTTCAACTGTGTGACGAACCTGTGATTCAGCTTGCTTAGCTTGACCTTCAGCTTTATCTTCAGGATCACCTGTTATATTTCCAACTATTTCTTGCGCTTTGCCTTCGATGTTTTTAGCAACAGCCTTTGCTCTATCTTCAAGACTCATAATTCACTCCTAAAATTAGTCAACTACTTATTTTTTATTGCTTGCCAACTTTGGAATTGCAACATATGTATACTACTTGGAAATATTGGTAAGCTCTTCTATCTTCAGATATTTTTTTGAAAAATATTTTTCATCATTTTATATACTTATCTGTCAATTAAAGTCATCTAAGAGAATTTAACTCATATCCAAAAGATACAAAAAAATGAAATCATTCTTCTATCTGAAGATGAAATTAGAGCATTTTGGACTAGAAATAGCATTTTTCTCTTTGACTTAATTTTATATGTCAAAGAGGTGAGCCTTGTAAATTGAAGCAAATCAAATAAGATTGCTAAATACTATAGTTTAGTTACTGTTACAAATTGTCCTAGCTGGATTAAGTATAAACTTGAAGTCTCAAAGCCAGCTTTCAAGCCTGTTTTATTTCCCAAGTCTCGATTATTGCGTATATTCATCCTCAAAGATGACTTTCTAAATATCAAATAATATCTGAAGATTTTTGATATTAGTTCTCTAGGTAGATCGGGAATTTTGGCGAAAAATTTATTATAAAACTAGTTAAAAGCAGTAAGTAGCATTTTGCTGAGCAGAGGAGAGATATTATGGGCAACATCATAGCTTGGTTAGTTTTAGGCTTAATTGCAGGCGCTTTAGCTAAATTCTTTTATCCAGGAACCCAAGGTGGTGGTATTCTTTCCACAATTGTATTAGGAATTCTTGGAGCCGTAGTTGGTGGCTATTTAGGTCAAACTTTATTAGGGAGTAGTTCAGCAGCAGCCGCCTCTGTAGGAGCATTATCACTTGGAAGCATTTTATTTGCTGTTCTTGGTGCAATGCTATTGATTTTTCTTTGGGGTTTACTAACTCGTAGTGCTGTGTAGTTACCTCAGATTAATTAAAAAATTTGGGAATCATTTGAAGTCGGAATAAGCGGGTAAAATGACATCAGAAAAAGAGCGAAAATTTATAGGAGTTTTCGCTAAATGTTCAGATGCACAATTGGCATTGCAGGAACTAAAGGCAGTAGACTTTCCTATGCATAAAGTTTCTGTAGTTGCAAGAAAGGCGGAACGAGAGAGTGATATTGCTGGTATTGAAGTTAAAGACGATGCTAGCAATATACTTCAGGATCTTACTCATAATAGTTTAAGTGGTCTTGCTAATTCATCAATAGATATAGGTTTGTTAGCAATTCCTAGTATAGGTCCAATCGTGGTAGCCGGAGCAGAAGCAACAGTGATCGCTACCACTATAGCAGGTGGTGCGATCGGTGTTGCGGCAGGTAGTTTGGCTGGTGCGTTGATACATTTGGGAATTCCCCAAGATCAAGCAGACGTTTATAATGATTTAGTCTTCAAAGGTTACTATCTGGTAATCATAACCAGTATAGAAATCGAGATTCATTTTGCTAAGAAAATTTTTAATCGCTACAGCATTCAAAACTGCGGTATTTATCAACCATATTTATCTCCAAAAAGTCGCTATAAACATGGAGTTGGTGTTTTTTCTCATTATCAAGATGTAGAAATAGCACTTACGGAACTCAATAAAGCTGGCTTTCCTATGAGTCAAGTGTCAGTAATTACTAAAGATAACTATAATCTTTTAGAAGTTGCTCATGACTTAGCTAATTATTATGAAAATAAACTGAATATTGGCAATTTAATTGTTTTTATCAATGCAACTGATATCTATATGGCTGGTGCGAGAGCTATTTTAGAGAGTAATAAGATTCAAAATTTTCGGATATATAATCAATCCCCAATTAATCTAACTGATAGTTATCGCCAGGTAGTACCAAGTGGTACTTAATCAGCAAGATGAGTAAGATAAAGGGAATTATTATTTMTTCATATTATTGATTTATAAATCATATTTATTACCCAAATTTAGTAAGTTCTAATTAAATATAAAGCTTAATATAGATCTCTAATTTATAAAATAAATTGGGGATCTATGACTTTTGAAGTGGCGATAAATCTGGAAATTATAAGCTTTCAAAGCATAGTTTGGAAGTGAGATAAGTAGAACTATGTAGAATTTTGGTTTTCCTAGATCGATTACTGCACTCATGAAAACTCGCCTTTGGGATTTAAATTAGATATTAGGTTTATATTCTAACAATAGTAATCTAATTATCCCCCGCAAGATTTAATTATAAAAGAAGATGGTTGCTTCTTTGGAAATAAGTTATACTATGTGTCAGTTAAATGTTAATTTTTATTCAAAAAACATTATTTAAAAACATTTATGTTAGGTTTTAGCAAAAAAACATAGTTTAACTTCAAGGCAATATTTCATATTTGTATAGCCGAAAGTTTATCAGAATATTTAGAACAGCAACACAAAAAATTTAAATTAACTGTCTGGAATAATGTTGAACCGTTTGAAGATTGGAACCAAAATTGGAGCAGGTTTTGCCTTGAGCTTGGCAATTCTGAGTACCATCGGTCTAATCTCTTACCGAAGTACCAATGAGCTAATTGAAACTTCCCGCCAAGAAAATCATACTTACGATGTATTAAGTAGGCTTGAAGGTCTCAACTTGCAACTGACAAATGCTGAGACTGGTCAACGTGGTTACCTGGTTACTGGAGAACAGCGTTACTTAGAACCTTATAATGTTGCCATTCAAGTAATGGATCGACAACTCAAGGAACTTCAGACGTTAACAGCAGATAATCCMAACCAACAAAATCGGCTTGATATTTTACAGCCACTAATCGCTCAAAAGTTGGTTGAACTTAAACAAACTATCGATTTGCGCCAAAATCAAAGTTTTGAAGCTGCCCAGAAGGTTGTTCTGACAGACCGAGGCAAGCAACTGATGACTGAGATTCGCAAAGTTATTGAGGCGATGAGAAATGAGGAAAATGTACTCCTAAAGCAGCGTTCCCAAAGGGCACAGTTAGCTGCTAGACAAACACTTGCCACCACCGTTTATAGTATTCCTTTATTTGGTGCGATCTTAGTTTTAATTGGAATTATCCTTACCAGACACATTTCATTACCGCTCAAGCGAGTTTCTGATTTAGCTCAAAAGGTGGCAGATGGAGATTTAACAGTAAATTTACCAAATAGCGATCGCCACGACGAAATTGGCGTCCTTAAGCGAACCTTCAACCAGATGATTGTGAATCTGCGATACACAACTCAAAAAAATGACGAGCAAAACTGGCTGAAGTCTAATTTGGCTGAATTTACCCAAATGCTCCAAGGGCAGCGAAATCTAGAAACTGTGTCTCGCACTATCTTGTCAAATCTAGCTCCCTTGGTTGGGGCATCCGCTGGCGTTTTTTATCTAATGGAATCACTCAACGACGAGCCAATCCTGAACTTGTTGGCTAGTTATGCTTACAAAGAGCGCAAAAATCTGGCAAACCAATTTCGGTTGGGCGAGGGATTGGTGGGACAATGCGCCTTAGAAAAACAAAGAATCCTCTTAACAGGAGTTCCCAGTGATTATATTCGCATCACCTCCGGCTTGGGAGAAGCTCCACCACTAAATATTATTGTATTGCCCATACAATTTGAAGACCAGATAAATGCCGTAATTGAACTTGCATCTTTTGTGCCTTTTAACGAGTTGCACCTAATATTTATAGAGCAGTTGAGTGAAAATTTGGGTGTGTTTTTAAATAATATCGCCTCACAAGTACAAACTCAGC
This sequence comes from Nostoc sp. PA-18-2419, assembly GCF_005869855.1. Classification (GTDB taxonomy): domain Bacteria; phylum Cyanobacteriota; class Cyanobacteriia; order Cyanobacteriales; family Nostocaceae; genus Nostoc. Next base: position 109,306 of record NZ_SZNH01000010.1, read on the forward strand.
AACTACTTGCCGAGTCTGTTGCTTTAACAGAAGAACTGCAAAGCCAGCAAGAAGAATTACAGCAAAGCAATCAACTATTAGAAGAACAAGCCCACGATTTGGAGGAATCACAATTCTTTGTCAAACAGTCTAACGAAGAATTACAGCAACTCAATGAAGAACTAGAAGAAAAAGCAGAACTTCTAGAAATTCAAAATCGGGAAGTTGCCCGCAAAAACCAGGAGATTGAGCGCTCGAGACAATCATTACAAGAAAAAGCCGAGCAATTGGCATTGTCTTCCAAATATAAATCCGAATTTTTGGCGAACATGTCCCACGAGTTACGGACACCGCTAAATAGTCTGTTAATTTTAGCAAGACTGCTATCAGATAACTCTTTGAAGAACTTAACCGACAAACAGGTAGAGTACAGCCGCACAATCTACTCTGCTGGGACTGATTTACTGGAATTAATCAACGATATTCTCGATTTGGCAAAAATTGAGTCGGGTACTATGTCAGTAGACATTGAGCAGTTTGCCTTCGCAGATTTGCTTGCATCTTTAGAGCAAACTTTCCGTCAAGTTGCCGAAAATCAAAAACTCACTTTTGCCATTGAACTAGACGACAAACTACCCCCAGTCATTTCTACTGACTCCAAACGTCTGCAACAAGTGCTGAAAAATCTTCTAGCTAACGCCTTTAAGTTTACTGAACAGGGAGGCGTGAAGTTACAAGTTAACATGCTAACTCAAACACCACCAGCCGAAAGTCAGCTAATTGCTTTTGCAATCAGCGATACAGGACTTGGCATTCCAGTCGAGAAGCAGAAAATTATTTTTGAGGCATTTCAGCAAGCAGACGGCACAACTAGCCGCAAGTACGGCGGAACTGGCTTGGGCTTGTCCATCAGCCGCGAACTAGCTCAACTTTTAGGGGGAAGAATTGAGCTAGCCAGCCAACCAAACCACGGAAGTACTTTCACTCTCTACTTACCGCTGGTAGGAAAGCAAGTAACACCACAAAGTGAAGTTGAGAGCAAGGGTAAAACGGCTACAAATATTCCTACCACATTAGCGCCCCCCACCTCAACAGCACCAACGCTTGAAAGCCGAAGCACCTCTGTGGAGATTTCTCCAGCAGCGAAAGTGCTTCTCACCGCCAACGAAATCCCAGATGATCGATTAATAATTGAATCAGGCGATCGCGTTTTGTTGATTATCGAGGATGATGAGAAATTCGCCCGCATCTTATTAGACATGGCACGTCAGCAGGGCTTTAAAGGAATCGTTTCCTTACAAAGTAAACAAGGTTTGGCATTAGCACAACAGTTTCAGCCAAATGCGATTATGCTAGATATTCACATGCCAGAGATGGATGGTTGGACAGTCTTGGATCGCCTCAAACATAACCCAGACACCAGGCACATCCCAGTACATATACTTTCTGTGGATGAAAGACAGCAACGGGGATTAAAGCTAGGAGCAATTACTTATCTGCAAAAACCCGTTTCTCCAGAAGCCCTAAATCAAGTATTGACTGAGATTAAAGGCTTTATTGAGCGTCAGGTAAAAAATCTTTTAGTAGTAGAAGATGACCCCATACAAGCCCAAAGTATCATCGAACTGATTGGTAATAACGATGTCCAGAGTACAGCCGTGGGTTCAGGAAAAGAAGCACTACAAATATTGCGATCGCAGCACTTTGATTGTATGGTGCTGGATTTAGGTCTGCCTGATATGAGCGGGTTTGCACTAATTGAGCAGATCAAGTTAGAACCCAGGTTGATGAAACTCCCAATTATTGTTTACACCGGTAAAGAACTCACTCGCCAAGAAGAAAGCCAACTGCGGGGACTAGCAGAGACAATTATTATTAAAAACGTGCGATCGCCAGAACGGTTATTAGACGAGACTGCCCTGTTTTTGCATCGAGTCCAGGCAAATCTGCCATCACCAAAGCGGCAAATTCTCGAACAGTTACATCAAACCGATCCGGTGCTAGCAAATCGGAAAATTCTGATTGTGGATGATGATTTGCGAAATATCTTTGCCATTACCAGCTTTTTAGAAAGCTATCACATGGTAGTAGAGTTTGCCGAAAATGGTAGAGATGGCATTGAGAAGCTGCAAGCTAATCCCGACATCAACATGGTTTTGATGGACATTATGATGCCAGAAATGGACGGTTACGAAACCACCCGCGCCATCCGCCAGCAACCAGAATTTCGCTCGTTACCAATTATTGCTTTAACTGCCAAAGCTATGCCAGGCGATCGCGAAAAATGTATCGAAGCCGGAGCCTCTGACTATATCACCAAACCTGTAGATACCGAACAACTGCTTTCACTACTGCGGGTTTGGCTGTATCGGTGAGGGAGTGTTGAGTGTTGAGTCGAGCCGGAGACCTTTCCTATCTTCTCCAGTTAGGAATTATTTTCTTTGTCTTTTCTCCCCATCTCCCCATCTTCCCATTCTTTTGTCAAAACAATATCAATGACAGGAAATTCATTTCAGTAATAAAATAATTTATATAACTTCTATCTTTCAAGGAAATATGTCTGTTTCATGCAACTTTTTTGGTTATTTCTCTAGATAATATATCTTTATCTCGGTGGATAGGTGTACTGACATTAACATAGCTGTTATGTTTTTAATATGACAATAGTAAGAAAAAATTCCCCAAATTCATCAGTAATTCGTCCAGAAACATTGGCAGAAAAGCATGTTGAAGCAGAACGTATGCATGATGTTCTGCTATTGCTGCAAAACCTGATTAACAGTGAAGAAGCCACTGTGAAATTAATTCTGGATTGTCTTTATGATGTTGGCTCAGTTAACCTGATTAATCAAAAGCTTCCGGTACGACCTGTAAACAGGTTAATGAAATTAATTGCCCGCATGTCCAAACCAGTTTTTAGAATCTTGGCTTTCAACTGGTTTAAAAAGAACTGTCCCCAACTAATTGCTAACTGGTTACATTCCCAGGTGACTTTTGGAAGTCGCCCAGCTAAACCCCAAGAATTAGCCATCGAAGTTGCAGCAGTTCAATCATCTTCTGCACTTCAGACAGAAACTCTTAACCAAGAGATTAAAAATCTGCGTTACCAGGTGAGATGGCTGACTGGGATTTCGATAACTGCGATCGCTGTTTTAGGGGTTACAGCCACTTGGTTGAATTGAAATCCAAAATTAGAGCATTATCATATTTAAAATTTAATTAGAGCAAGCTCTTTTCGGTGTAGGATTCATTAGGGTTATAAAAACTCTAAAATCATCAAATATTAATCACATAAACACTCCAAATTGCAGAAGCATTATTTAAATAAACCTATTGATAAAATGAGGTAATAATTACGAATTACGTTAGCGTAGCGTTACCGAGTCTTGTCTACAACACGCTAAGCCAACGAACTAATTATCAATTACAAATTATTATGACTTTGTCAAAACCTAGCTTGGAGGAAATCGAAATACGTTTATTATTGGAAGGGGTGTATCAGTACTATGGTTACGACTTTCGGAATTACGCTCTTTCCTCAATTAAACGCCGCATTCAGAGCTTTATGCAGTCACAAGGATTAGCTAATGTTTCTGCCTTACAAGAACAGTTACTCCATAATCCTAACTATCTAGAAAGGTTTTTGCTGGCTTTAACTGTAAATGTCACATCCATGTATCGCGACCCCAGCTTTTATAATACTTTTAGAAGTCAAGTCATCCCGTTCTTACAAACCTATCCATTTATTCGCATATGGCACGCTGGATGCTCTACTGGTGAAGAAGTCTACTCAATGGCAATTCTCCTGCAAGAAGAAGGACTTTATCACCGTTGCCGTATATATGCCACTGATACTAACGAGAAAGTATTACAAAATGCCAAAAGCGGTATTTTTTCCCTGAAATTAATGCAGGAATATACCCAGCTTTATCTGAAAGCGGGTGGCAAAAAGTCTTTTTCGGAATATTATACAGCAGCTTATGACAATGCTATTTTTAGAGCATCATTAAGAGAAAATATTGTCTTTGCCCAGCATAATTTAGCAACAGATAGTTCTTTTAATGAGTTTAACGTTATCCTTTGCCGTAATGTCCTAATATATTTTAATCAGATACTTCAAAAACGCGTTCATGAACTGTTTTATAATAGCCTTTGTACCTTTGGTGTCTTGGGTTTAGGAAAGCAAGAATCTATCAGATTCACTCCTTACGAGCAACAATATGAGGAGGTAATTCAAGGTGAAAAGCTATATAGAAAAACAGGGATACTGCGATCTGGAAATCATAAGTAATATTATGTCTGCCTAATCACTATTCTAATGGTTTAATTAGTATCAATCTATATTTATTTTCTTAACAATGCATAATCCTATTTCAGGAGCAAATATCAATTGTAACAATCCTCAGTATTTTTGTATCCGTTTTAGGATTCACAGGTAGCGATTTCAGCTTGTTTTGCGGCATCATCAAACGCACGAACCGATGGTGTTTGAGCCACATAATTTGAAAGGAAAATACTACAAACGACAAAGATAGCCGGAACCAACACCAAAAGAAACAGAAAACCTTGGACGATGATTTGCCTTTCGGAGGACTTGTTTTGTTCTGAGGATTTTTCTCGGCCGCTCACTATTAATACACCATCGCTACTTCTACACTTAGGAAGCCCAAAACCAACTCACACATAACGACTTTGTGAAAAATTTTTCACAAACCAAGAAGAAAATAGACCATCTGCTTTGCGTCTAGATTCAAAAATTGATTTTGACAAAGAGTTTTAGCCTTAACTAACTGAACCGTTTTGCGATCAATTGACCACTATTACACAGCAAGCGTATTGCAACCTAACCTACGGCCACTATTGTTAAAAAAAAGCCCTCCTGTTAGAAGAGGGCATGATGATTGCTAAATAAAATCACAAATCACAACATAACTAAATACGCGACTTGACAAATTTCTCTAACCTATCCATCCCTTTTTCAATCGTTGCCAAATCTGTGGCGTAAGACAGGCGAATGTTGTCATCAGCACCAAAGGCAATTCCGGGAATGACTGCAACTTGATGCTCTTCTAGCAAGGCGTCGCAAAATTCCAAGGATTTCAAATTGGTTTTGCTGATATCAGGGAACAGATAAAAAGCGCCATCTGGTTTAGCGGTACTCAGTCCGGGAATAGCGTTGAGTCTGTCTAACATTACCTGTCGGCGTTTAGCGAAGGCTTGACGCATTTCTTCAACACAGTCTTGGGGACTTTCCAGTGCGGCGATCGCTCCATATTGAGCAAAAGTACAGACGTTAGATGTACTATGTCCTTGGATGGAACTCGTAGCTTTAATAATTTCCACCGGGCCGGCTAAATAGCCAATTCTCCACCCAGTCATTGAGTAAGCTTTGGCAAACCCATTACTGATTAAAGTCCGGTCAAAAATTTCCTTTCCCAGAGAACCGATGCTGATATGTTCTGCACCATCGTAGAGAATCTTTTCGTAAATCTCATCAGAGACGACAAAGATATCTGCATCAACTATTACCTCTGCCAAAGCTTTAATTTCATCTGGCGTGTAAACCATCCCCGTGGGATTAGATGGGGAGTTGAGGACAAATAACTTTGTTTTGGGTGTGATAGCTTTACGGAGTTGTTCGGGAGTAATTTTATAGCCTGTGGTTGCATCTGTGCAGATAATTACCGAAACTCCACCAGCCAAGGTTACCATTTCTGGATAACTTAGCCAGTAGGGCGCAGGGATAATCACCTCATCACCTGGATCGATTAACGCCACTATTAAATTGTACAGAGAATGCTTACCACCATTGGTGACGATCACATTCTCTGATTTATAATCAAGACCGTTATCAGTTTTAAGCTTACGGGCGATCGCTTCCCTTAACTTTGGTTCTCCGGCTGCTGCACCGTACTTGGTTTTGCCTTCATCCAAAGCTTTTACTGCTGCGGCTTTGATATGCGCTGGGGTATCAAAATCTGGTTCGCCAGCGCTAAAACTACAAACATCTATACCCTCTGCCTTCAGTGCCTTAGCCTTGGCTGCGATCGCTAAGGTTAATGAAGGTGTTACCTGACTTACTCTTGCTGCCAGCTTCATTCTTACTTTTTTGGCAAATCTTTCACTTGTTTAAGGATATCCTAGAATCTCCACCCAGATTTGCCTTTTCAAAATTCCTTTTTAATTACTTTGAAGCGAGTCCTCTCCCAATGGGAGACACCAAGGGCAAATGAGCATCATTACGCATTATAAATTACGTGTCAATTGAGTGTGACGCAGGGCTTGAGCTTTTGTAACTTTGGCAGAAACTAACTGATGATAAAACTCACAAACTAAGATTGCAGTAAAGCGATCGCCATGAATCTCTAAACTTGGAAATAATGCTGAGTGTTAACTGTTGAGTGAGTAATCCTGTGAGCAATTCTAGAAGTATTGCCCAAACTCAGCAATGTTGCACTGAATTTCTGCAAAAGATTGCAATTTATCGGCAGTTTGTAAACTTTGTTGGAGAACTTGACGCGATTGTACTAAATCTCCAGTTAATTGGAGTGCATCTCCAAGTGATCGTAATTCTATAGCTTTAATTAAAGAATCCGGCTGCATAATTCAGAATTGATGAGCTTCGCTGGAAATGCTCCGCTAAAGCCTCAAAATTTAGAAGTAAAACAGCCTTGAACCAAGCTTTGAGACAAATGATTATATCTTCACTTTCTTTTTATTTGCTTGTATAAATTAAGGCACAAAACATTTTGCTATTGAAAACAATACTACCTCTCCAATTCATATTTAATAAATTAAATGTCAAATAGCTAAAATTTCATATATTAATTGTCACTTTCCAGTGGCAGTATTGTCCTGCCGACGACAAATAATTAGTCACTGTACAACAAAAATGGACGTAACTGGATTCGAACCAGTGACCTCTACGATGTCAACGTAGCGCTCTAACCAACTGAGCTATACGTCCTTAACCACACAATTAATAATATTAACACATACTTTTTATAAAAAAACAAGATCCAAGGTGTAAATCCAGCTTAATTTAGTACTATTAAACCTTAGTGTACGATGTTAAGGTTATTTAGTTTTCGTGGGGGTTAGCTACCAGAGGTAACGGTGAAAATTCGTTGTATAATCTGGCGCTTGGGAGTAACTGTGAACTAATTTGAGATTTGAGATTAGCTTGCCTCAGTAATCTAAAATTCTTAATTGAGTGAAGCAGGATGCCCACTGAAGTAGATTTATCAGTTCCACATTTGTGCGAGGTACGGATGACTGCGACTGGAAATATTTCGACAACTAATCGCTGTGGTGTTCCTGACCACACTTTATTTGTTTGCAAAACTTGTGCCAGCGTTTGGCAAGATGGAAAACGCTTAGGTGGAAGCGGTGGCGAACAACTATTACAGCAACTTCAACACCTGGCACAAGATTGGGACTTGCGAGATGAATTCCCAATTCAAGAAGTCGAATGCATGAGTGCTTGCAATCGTTCGTGTGTGGTTGCCTTTGCTGCCAAAGGCAAATTAACATATTTATTTGGGGATCTAACTGTTGATGGCAGTGCATCTGCGGTACTAGAGTGTGCTAGTCAATACTATGCCAAACCAGATGGTTTACTGCCTTGGTCAGAGCGTCCAGAAGCTTTGAAAAAGGGGATTTTGGCAAAGATTCCACCTCTATGATCCGCGTTTTAATCCTGGGTGGGACGGGAGATGCAGCAGAACTAGCTGCTAGACTGGCGACTATCGAAGGGGTAGAAGTAATCACATCTCTAGCTGGTCGCACGCGTGAGCCATTAGTTCCTTTGGGCGATTTGCGGGTTGGAGGCTTCGGTGGTGTAGCTGGATTGGCTAGTTATTTGGAAGTAATGCAAATCGATTTGCTAATTGATGCAACTCATCCTTTTGCTTCACAGATTTCCTGGAACGCGGTAGATGCTGCAACCGAAGTGGGAGTAGCCCATCTGATGTTAATTCGTCCGCCTTGGCAAAAGGTAAGTAATGATCGCTGGATTGAAGTTGACAGCGTTGCAGCCGCAGCAGCAATTCTGGAAAACCAGGCACAGCGAGTATTTTTGACTGTCGGTAGGCAAGAACTCGCCGCCTTTGCTCACCTCAAGGAAATTTGGTTTTTCATGCGAATGATCGACCCTCCTACGTCTGATGCCTTAGTGCCACCGGGGATGTTATTGTGCGATCGCGGCCCCTTTACCCTAAATAATGAAAAGGAAATCCTGATTCATCACAATATCGATACCATAGTCAGTAAAAATAGCGGTGGCAATGCAACCTTTGCCAAAATCATTGCCGCACGAGAACTTGAAGTGAAAGTTGTGATGGTAAATCGTCCAGCCATACCACCAGGAGATTACGTTAATGATGTTGATGGTGCTTTGGCGTGGGTATTGGACAAGTTGCACGATTAGTAACGCTCATCCCTTTTCATCAATGATAATTTGTTAGCGTCTCGTAGAGAACACAAGAACGCTAGGATTCGTAGAATGTGCGTAAGCCAAAAATAGCCAAAAATGTATTGCAATCATTAATTGAATTGGTATAACTTCACTAACAAGTTTATAGTTTTCAATTTTTGGTGCAGTCAACTCAAAAGTCAAAACTAGCATTTAGTCAATCGATCTAACTTATAGATATAAGCTGTCTTTGTATCGGACTTTAAATCTACCCAAGACGTTAGTTTTTCCAATATCTGGAATACATCATAAGCTCTTTGAGCTACTTTCCTGGTATATCCTTCATTTATATCCTCATATTTAAAGCTAAATTCAACTGCTACGGGATTTTTTTGTTTATCATCGTTTTTATACCAAAAAATCAAAGCACACTTCGAGTCTAACTTGGGTTCTTGTCTGATTTGGAATTTCGCTCCTTTGACCACTAGTTCACGGATAGGAACTCCTACAGTTCTGATAATCTCTTGTCCATTGAAAGTACTCAATTTATCTGCCAAATCTGGGTACAAGTTTGTAGCGTCTTCCATTTTTTTGAGTTTCTCAATCGTAGAGATTTTTTGAGTATCAGAGAAGCTGTATAATACTTCAAAAGGAGTTTTAATGTCTTCTTCAAATTTCGATTCTCCTCTATTCATCAGCCGATCTTGAGAAATATAACGGTCTGAATGGCGAAATTTTAAAGTAACTTCTCTTTCATCATTAATTATATTCTGTCTCTCACGCAGTATGTAACTGTTGGAGTTGATCATATATTCATCAGTATCATAAAATCTGATAATTCGCCTATCTTCAATCTCATCTAAATCGCCCTTAACACCAATGACAATATTATTAATAGCCTGTGAAAAATCGTGCCAAAACTCCTGAGATTTTTTTAATGCTTGTTGTTCGTCACCAATAAATAAATCTTTTTGGAGCAAAAGTTTATATTCTCTAGAAACTACTTTTTGGTTCATTATTTCTCTAATGTTTAAATTATCTAGTTTCATCAAAATTTACTAATTACAGATAAATCTAAATACACATCAAATTTATCCATTTTTTAATAAAACAGTTATTCAGTTGCCTTGACATTAAGCAGAGTCTCTAAAATTTAGGTAGCTTTTACCTTTTTCCGTAATGTAAAAGTGTTCTTTAACTTCTCGTTTTTTACCATCATTAATCAGGAGAGTAGCTCTACCTTTACCTTCAGGGTTGGAAACGAGTCCTAGCTTTCTTAATCTATCTAATTCATTAGAAAAGAAAACAGAAGTGTGATCAACTTTTACTAAAAAAGGCTCTGATAAATTAAGTTTTTTGAGAATATTTAACTCATTGTCAGTTACAAAACCTTCTATTAAAAACTTGAGTTGCCCAATTTCATACTTTTGTCTAACTTGCTCTTCTTGTATCTGTTGTATGAACTCTAGTTTCCAGCCCCCTGGTAGTTCTGCTTTTGAGAGAATGCCAGTTAACCAAGGTAGAAAAGCTATTGTGACAAGGATTAATCCTTGGGTATCAAAGTAGAGGATTTGTTTAGTGTGTAGAACTGCGAAAATTATACCTATTAAAGATATAATAATTTTCGTGCCTTGAATACTGCGTTGATTATTGTTCATCGTTTGAAACGCAAGTAATATCTAAAAATATATACCTTCTCAAAGCACGTTTTTCTAAAAGATTAACTGTGCGACTCATAATACAAAATCTATGTGATTTTATTTCAGGTTATGTTATTTCTACTTCTAGACCGATCGCTTTGTCTGTGAGAAAAAGTGAGTTATTATTGTAAATTTACGAAAAATTGCTGTAATATAGTTGGCAAACATCACGCCAAGCGATCGCTCGCCAACAAAGAATTTTTATAATCGTTGCCAAGATAGTTCTTTTGTCTGTCGATCCCAATGCCAGCGTAATAAGTTGGCGGTTTGAAGTAAAACAATTCCTGATAAGCCAATTGCTTCTCTCGGTGCATTAGTAGCTAATAAAATCGCACTTTCTACGTCACAAATTCCCCACTTCACCAAATTCTGCACCCCCACCAACAAGGGTAAAGTAGTTCCTGATAATGTGCCATCTGGTAATCGTGCCGTACCGTTTTTGACTTCAATTTGTCGAGTGTCCCAAGGATACACTCCATCGGGTAATCCCAGAGGTGCAAGGGCATCGCTAACCATAAACAGCCCCTTTTCTCGATCGCTAGCACGCAGTAAAATTTGTAGCATAGTGGGCGAAACATGCTCTCCATCGGCAATAAAACTACACATCACATCTGGATGGATTATTGCTGCCCCTAATAAMCCAGGTTCGCGATGATGTAGTGGTGGCATAGTGTTGAAAGCATGAGTAACCATCGTTGCGCCTAGTTCAAAAGCACGTTGTGCTTGAGCAGCCGTTGCCTGGGAATGTCCTAAACTAACGGTAATCCCCAAAGAACGCAAATATGGAATTACTTCACCAGTGGAATCTAATTCTGGCGCTAAGGTAATAACTTTCACAAGCTGGGCATAATCTCCCAAAACCCGCTTTACCTCGTCAATTGTTAAGGGTAACAAGTACTCTGCTGGGTGTGCGCCGCGCTTTTGGAAATTTAAAAATGGCCCTTCTAAATGTACTCCGAGAATTTTGGCGCACGACTTCCCCCTCAAGCTCTCTTTGCCAGTAAAATTAGCAATAACCGCAAGCGATCGCTGAATATTTTCTACCGAAGTTGTTACGAGTGTCGGTAAAAATCCATCTACTCCTACATCCCACAAATATTGGGTTATTTTCTCCAGAAGATGAGCGTTTTCAGTCCTCAAATCAGGAAATGCCAACCCCAATGCACCGTTAATTTGCAAATCAACGCCGCCTAGAGAAATCCAGTCACCTGCTACATTGAGTACGGTTGCATCCCTGCGCATCTCTACTGTACTCATTGGCAAGATTTGCTCGATTATCCCCTCTCGATTAATCAAGAGCATTTGCAAATCTTTGTAACCAGGCACTCTAGCATTGATAATTTCTAGGGCACTTTGTGTTGCTTGAGTCATCACATTCAGGAGAATATAGCTAAATCTGATTTTAGATTGAACAATCGCTCGTTAATCCAAAATTCTATGACTCCTTTAGTTGGTATTATCATGGGCAGCGATTCTGATTTGCCCACTATGAAAGACGCGATCGCAATTTGTGACGAATTTGGCATTGAAAGCGAAGTGGCGATCGTTTCCGCTCATCGTACCCCAGAACGCATGGTGGAATATGCTAAACTCGCACACCAACGCGGTATTAAAGTAATTATTGCTGGCGCAGGTGGTGCTGCTCATCTACCTGGAATGGTAGCCTCTTTAACTCCCCTTCCGGTTATCGGTGTTCCCGTACCCACCCGGAACTTGCAAGGGCTAGATTCTTTGTATTCAATTGTACAAATGCCTGCTGGTATTCCCGTAGCTACAGTGGCGATCGGTAATGCCAAAAATGCTGGACTTTTAGCAGTACAAATACTTGCAACAGGGCAACCAGAATTGCTAGAAAAAGTCCAACAATATCGCCAAACCCTATCACAATCAGTAATTGCCAAGCAAACCAAACTAGAACAACTCGGTTATGAGCAATATTTACAGCAGTATTAATTGATGACAATCCACAAAAAACAAGTACTGATTAAAAAAATATGTAGCAATTTCTGATAAAAAAGATAAGTCTAGTTTTATCACCCAACTTTAGGCAAATTCTATTTATTAGTGCCTAACGTTTCATTGATAGCCATTATCAATAACTCATGTAGAGGAATTCCTGCTACTTTAGCCATAGAGGAAATTACACTTTTGTGGGCAAAAGAACAATACAGCCCGGCTTCTAAAAACCAAGGTTGTCCCTCTGGGTCGATGCGGAAGTCAAATAAGCTGTAGTGGCGACAGCCTAAAGCCTGATGACACTTCTTTGCCACTTCCTGAACCTTTTGGGTGCTTGGGTCATTAGGGTCTACAATCCAAGACTTTTTATTACCTTTAGCAGCGTAACCCAAGTTACCATCGTCCGTTCGTATGAGTTTATCAGCATAGCTGCGGATAGGTTTTTCCTGGGGGTCTATTAGATACTCTTCTAGGGGTAAACCGATTAATTCCCCGTCTTTAACAACGATCCCACATCTAACTTCTCGACCGACTTCGATAAATGTTTCTACAATCACTTCCGAAGCATGTTCAAATGCTTTCTTCAAGGCGGCATCATACTCAGTAGCCTCTTTGACTAAAGTCACCCCTAGAGAGTTGTCAGAATTTACAGGTTTGATGATTACTGGCGGTGTAATTGTTGAAACATCTCCTTGGCGCAGCAGTTCTCCATGAGGTACTTTCACGCCTGCTGCTTCGACAATTGCTTTGGTTCTGGCTTTGTGAGCCGTTATTGCCATCAGATCTGGAGTATTACCTATGTAAGGGATCTTGAGCAGGTCGAATAGGGCGCGGTAGTGAGTCATTCCAGGAATACAAAACATGTGTGGTAACATGATGTCAATGTTTTGCCCTGTAAGAAATTCTATGGCATCAAACAGAGGAATCGGTTTAGCCTCGGCAATATCTTCAGGGCTGAGAGACCGAGGAAATCGCCACTGGCCATCGGGTGTAATGTATGCAATTTGAAAGTCATACCGCGATGGATCTGCCGTTGCTGCTAAACACTCTTGGGCATAAAGGCGTGACAAATCACAGTAAAAATCATCGTGTGCAGAGCCAACTAAATGAAGGATACGAAGTACTGGCATGATTCATTTTCCTATGTACTGTTAAAACATTGCACAAAGGGGGACAATTTATTTTACGCTCCAGACACAGAGGCGCACAGAAAATGAAAAGTTTTAGATAAATTTCATTGCTTGTTTGTGCAACACCAAAGAATCATGAGTTCAAACTCTTATTCTTTGTGCCTCTGCGCCTAGAGCGCAATTCTAAATTATACTTTCACTCCGCACCTCGCGATTAATCTCCTCCTAATTCGACTAATTTCCCGATGTTGAAGTCTATGCGAGTCCAGCCTTTGAGTTTGCGTAGATTATTCAGCAAGAGTAAAGGAATTTGCCAGTGATGCACCATTAAAAAGGGTAAGGGATCGTCTGGTTTGTAAATTGCATCAGTTCCCCGCCAAAAATTTCCAATCCATTTTTTCAATTGTGTAAAAGAACGAATGCCAGTCAAACGCCAGACTTCATGGTAAGTCCAATAGGTGGGTTTACTAGTTGGTAAAGGCTGTAATGTTTCAGCCATCGGTTCTTGATCGAGGTACGCTTGGGCAACTTTGGGATGGTCGTAGAAAGCAGTAATTGCAGAGTGTGTGCGGGGATTACACTCAATAGCATAAACTGTGCCATCCTCAGCTTGAATGAAGTCAAAGGAAATCTGTCCTGTAAGTTTCAGTTCTTTGACAAAATGCCTTACCCATTCCCTGATTTGAGAATTTTCAACGTTTTCATAGTTGACTTGAAAGGCCGAAGATTCACAGCAGCAGTGCAGTCGTAATTCCCCGTCCCGGACGGTGCTATGGGTACAAAATTCCTTCCCCGGAATAAATTCTTGCATAATCCAAGACTTTTCTGGACTAATTGGCAAGCTTTTGACGAATGCAGCTGTTTCTTCAGGGGTGGCACAAGGGAGTTTAGTTAAGTCTAAACGCCGTACTGAATCGTAAGGAATACTTTTGAGGATATATTTGCGAGATTCCCCAGAGAAGTCAAAATTTAGAACTTGTTCGGCAGAGGTAATTTTGAAAGATTTAGGTACTGATAAACCAAGTGATCGCGCTGTTTCGGCAAGCTCAAATTTATCATCCAATTTCTGGGTAATATCTGCATCAAAGTGAAATACTTCACAGTACTCCGACAGCGATGGTTTGGCGAGGGAGTCGTAGTAGCTACCCACAGGACTGGTGACTGGAATATAGACATCAATATTTTCTTGTTTGATGATGTCTATCAAAGCCTGAGTATAGCGTTCTGGGTTTTCTTGGGGCGCAGGAACAGTATAAAACTTGTCTACAGCTTGGGAAAATCGATGCCCAGATAGCCAATATTTGTGGGTTTCTAGCAGCACAACTCTGTGTCCAGCATTATGAAATGACCGGGCTAGCTGTAAAGCTTTGGTCATTTTAGCGCCACTAATTAAGATATTTTTTGGGTTTGCGGCTTTAGTAGCTGAATGTTGGAAAGGACGCGAGATAATATGCCACAACAAAGTTACTAAAACAATGGTGGCATTGATTGGCAGTGCTAATAATAGCAGAGCCAAAGTCAAAATGTTTTGGATAATTACGGCTATTTTTGTCTCTAAAGGAAAAGACGCTATAGCAGGTGAACCAGAAACAGAAATAGATTGTGCCATACTCAATTACGCAGTTTTGCGGATAATTGTCAAGCCATCCCGTAGTGGTAATATTACCTGTTCTACGCGAGGATCGAGTGCTACGGCACGATTAAATTGAGCGATCGCTTCGCCGTTGGCGGTGCGCTTTTGTCCAGGTAAATAAACCTCTCCTTGCAGCAGTGTGTTATCTACACAAATAAATCCTGACGGTGCTAGCAAATTAGTATCTAGCAACCTTTGGAAGTAGGTTATGTACTCCTTTTTATCTGCGTCAATAAACACCAAGTCAAATGATTCTCCAGCCTCTACCAACTTATCTAAGGTTTGCAAAGCTGGCCCTAATTCCACGCGAATTTTTTGACCGTCAGCAGATTGATTAAAAGCCGCTTGTCCAACTTCTGCGGCAAAGGGATCGACTTCGCAGGCTACAAGTACCCCGTCTTTTGGTAATGCTTCTGCCATTGCTAATGCAGAATAACCTGTGAACATTCCTATTTCCAGTACTCTTTTGGCCTTGGTCATATGAACAAACATTTTTAGGGTTTGTCCTTCTACATGGCCAGATAGCATCTCTTGCTCTAGAGGTCGTACTGTTGTTCCTTGACTAAAGTGTTCTAGCCATGTTTCTGTGGATGTTTTTTCGGCAAGTGCAGTTAAAGCAGCTGATTCTGGGGTGGTATATTCTTCCAAGTATGGATCTAAACCAGCAGCCAAACGCCATGCTTGATTGAGGTTAGCGACTAACTCCGCAGGTAAGTCTGAGTGTTGGTTAATCTCTTGGACAATAGCTTCTAACTTCTTTGCTAAAATTCCTACTGGCGTCACGGGTCTAGCTGTAGGCTTGGCAATTGTAGTAGACATTATATTGCACTCCCAATTAGTTCTGTCTGATAAACGGGGTACATATCTACACCCTCGCCACCACGAGGATAGCTAACGCAAAGCTGCTTATGGTCTGCTAAACCTTGCGCCAATTCTTCTCGTGTCAAATCATTTACAAAGAAGCAAGTTCCTATTGGTTTGGGCATAGCAGCTCTTAACAAACCATCTCGTGTTAGGGTGATAGACTGGGTAGCTTTCCATAACAGTTCTTCATCCAGTAAAGGATGGTCGAGAGCCAACCCTAAATCGCTGATTAATCCTAAAATGCGATCGCGTTCTGCGATTGTGATATAGCCTCTATTGGCTGCGATGGTTGCAGATAAGGCCATATCAATACTCACCGCATGTCCGTGAAACATTGGTATCCGTGGTGCAAGTTCTAAAGTCGGACTCCAAGTATGTCCGTAAGCAATTGCTCTATCCAAATCTAGTTCATGGAGGTTGGGTACTTCTAACTCCAACATTTTTTTGATCGCTTCATGAGTTAAACGGTGAGCGATATCTTTAATCTCTGGAGTTGCATCAAGGTTACCAAAGTGAGTGTCAAGCAATTCTTTACCATACTTTTCTAACCACTCAAACACACCCCCATGAGCCACTACAGCAATTTTGACTAATTCTGACATTCCATTACGCACTTGATTTGTTGGTAATGTCCCCAACAGAGAAAAGTCTAATAAAACTTTTTGGGAAGCGTGATAAGCACCCAAACGATTTTTTAGCTTTCGATGATTAACTGCCACTTTAATAGCGACGCTAGCATCAATCAAACCAATCAAAGAAGTAGGAATCCGGATGTAATTACTGCTACGGTGATAGGTAGAGCAAGCAAAACCTACAACGTCTGTAATTAAACCTCCACCGATGACTAGTACTGGCTCTTTACGGACTAGTTTGAAGTCTGCGAATACATCTATGATCTTCTCAAATGTTTCGATCGATTTATTTGGCTCGCTAATAGTTAGAGCAAAAATTCTCAAATTGATACCGTAATATCGAAAATATTTCTCAATCTGAGTACCGTAAAAATTGTTGACATTAGTATCGATAACAGTTAGACATCTTCCAAAACTTTTATATATATCTGCAAGCTCTGGATTAGCAACATCAAAAACACCATCTACATAAACTAAGTCGTACTCAATCTTTTCATAAGCTTCTACGTGAAAGTTGGTTTCAGTAACTTCAAGTTTTGTTTTAACGATGCTCACAAATTTTACCCTCTAGTTGAAATAAGTTGTAACTTTGATGTAGATGCTATTAAGAAGTGTAAGTACTTCTCAAACATGATGATTTAACTTGCGAAAATTATGTCACAAGTAAATTGCCTATGATTCCAAGAAAAAAAGGCGTATTACAATGGAGTTTTGTTAGATTGCAGATTTAGAAATCACAATATACAGCATTATGTAAGATAAAGTGCATCTACTGTCATTTCATCAGGACAGCAAAAGACCTTAAGTCTTCGCTTGACCTTAAGATACTGCAAACTTAAGCAACAAAACTTGATAGTTTTTCTCAGATTATCAGACTGTTAAGGCTATGTCTAGCTAAAGAATTATGGATTTGGAGTAGGTGAATAGTCGGTTATAAGCAAGCTAGAAGAATGATTTTACTTGCTCAAGAAGCTTAGACAATTGTTTACATTATTTAACATACCACTATTTTTCAAATATTGCACCTACACCAAAGGTAGATTTCAAACAAAAAACTAGATTTTGAGGATTAGACAGCTCGAGATTTTATTTTTATTTAAGGATTTCGAGAGAATAAACTATCCCTTTTATGGGAGAAAAGCCAGCCTAAATATTGGACGGGTGAGGACACCCATCCCACAATAAAATTTGGGATGTTTTTTATTTAGAAGTTTTTTAGAAAGTTAATCTTTGGGTGGCCGGAGAATCTRACATGATTCATGTAATAATCGCATAGATAGTACAGTTGTTTCGCAAGTTCCCATTTATCGGGGTAAAATCTTTAACACTCAGTGGTGATCGATTTATTCTTTAGGATTTAAGTCTGCCACTCATTGGTGTCACACTAGCTGGTTAAAACCTCMTACAATATACTTAATGACTATTTAGTGTTTACTAGTTGACTGGTTCAATTTCTTCCCCTTATACCGTTGAAGTATGCTACCTACGGATAAAGGCTTAGGCAAGTTACTTCTTTTTGAAAAGGAAAAATTTTTTTGTGAGTCTTTATAGGGCTTATTTCAGGCGTTTTGATGAGAAATTCCTGTTTTCAAGCTATTGCGTTACCTTTCCCTTTCTCTTTCTCCCCTTCCTTTTTTATGGATTTTATAGATACGCTCTAATTGGGATGCTCCACTATTATTTTCTTAAGTACTAGATTTATGGATTATGTTCCGCTTGAAACAGATGCACCTGTTTCTGTAGAAATCGCCCAAATCGTTTCACCATCAGCAACACTTTCTTTAACCTCAAGACCCAGTTCTCATATTTCTAAGGATGCGCGCCGCACTAGTTTGAAAGCTTCCACTGTCGATGGGATTTTCGCAGCAGTTTTCTCTATTGCCACTGGTGGAGTTATGCTGGGTAATTTTTTGGTGGGGTTAGGTGCCAGTCCGGTGGTCTTTGGCATGATGTCCTCTATTCCCATGCTACTACATCTATTTCAGCCTATAGGTGCTTACTTGTCTGAACGCAGCAGTAGCCGCTTTCAGTATTCACTGCKGACACACGGAATTGCTCGATTACTGTGGCTAATTTTAGTAATTGGCATTGCTAGCTATAGTTGGGGATGGCTCAATTCAAACCAATTGGTAATATTATCGCTCTCGATTCTCGTATGCACCCATCTTTTAGGAGGATTAGGAATTGCATCGTGGTTGAGTTGGATAGCAATGTTAGTCCCACGACGATTGCGAGGTAGATATTTCGGGCTACGCAATAGCCTTGCTAACCTCACCGAGTTGGTGGGCTTGCCCTTAGCTGGTCTAGCTGTATCACATTGGTATGGGGGGCCTATCGAAGGTTATGGATTAATTTTGTTAGTAGGTATTTTCTTTGGAATTATTAGCTTGGGGTGTCAGTATTTCCAGGTAGATATGAATCCCCAACTACAAAATAGCTATCATGCTAGCTCATCTCAAACTACTGAGATAGAGCTAGACTCGTCACCAAATGAACTTGAGGGAACATCTCAACAAGTCTCCTCACCACAAATACTGACACCAGAAAACGATATAGTTAGCACTATCTGGAAAAACTCTAATTTTTTAGTCTTTCTGATTTATTTAGGCTTATGGACGCTTGCCGTTAACCTCAGTGCCCCATTTTTTAACCTTTACTTGCTAGATACGCTCAATCTGGATGTGAGTTGGGTAACTTTCTATAACAGTTTGCGAGCCGGGGCACATATGGCGATGCTGCTTGTCTGGGGTAAAGTAGTAGATAAAATTGGCAATCGCCCGATTCTAATTTCTACAGGAATTCTGATTGCAGTTATACCTTGGTTGTGGCTGCTGATTGGTTCTAGTCCCTTGGATCTCTGGTTGTGGTTACCTTTGTTACACATTTTCATTGGTGCTAATTGGGGAGGAGTTGACTTATCTAACAACAATCTTCAGATAGAGATTGCACCAGTAAGAAATCAGTCTATCTATTTTGCGATCGCAGCTGCTATTGCTGGGGTAAGTGGCGCTTTAGGAGCAACTATAGGTGGCTTTATCGCTCAATTCACTGGGTCTTTTGGCATACAGGAAGTTTTCATTGTCTCTGGTATATTACGACTAGCCTCACTCATACCATTGATAATTAAAAAGGATCTCGGTAGTTAGGATGAAATTATTTAACTGCGGATATCAATAAATAGTCCATCTACAGAAAGAATTACTAACTCGATATCTACTTTATAGTGAAAAAGCTTGTTAAACCCTGAGAAAGTTGATCCTCAGTAAAATCAAGTCCAGAAATCTTTATGGGAGCGGCTGATATGCATTTACCAGTTTCGACCCAAAATAGTTTAATTTCAAAATCTGCAAAAAGATAAAATGCTCAAGGTAGACACACAAAAAATTAGCCCTCAACAAGTTGAAGCTTACGAGCGAGATGGCGTTATCTGCATTAAGAATGCTGTGGATGACACCTGGGTAAAACGGATGCGAGCAGCAGTTGACAAGAATATTTTAATTGCTGGTCCTCTGGAGGAGAAGAATGCTCCAAGACCAGAAGGCCGTGTAGAACATGCTAGTAGCTTATGGCTGGTTGATGCTGATTTCCGTGCTTTGGTTTTTGAATCTCCATTAGCAATGCTCGCAGCTCAAGTTTTAAAGTCGGAAAAACTCAACTTTTTGGCTGATGGTTTTTTTGTGAAGAAGCCGAAAGCAAATAGCCGTGTTGGGTGGCATAATGACCTACCTTACTGGCCCATACAAGGCTGGCAGTGTTGTAAAATTTGGCTGACTTTAGATACTGCTAACCAAGAAAATGGTCGATTAGAGTATATCAAAGGTTCTCATCGATGGGGCAAAGAGTTACGCGAAGGATCAGATCCCTCCTGGTTTGTAGAGCCAGAACCCCACGAACTTCTCTCCTGGAATATGGAGCCTGGAGATTGCTTAATTCATCATTTTCTGACAATTCATCATTCAGTAACTAATGTATCTCCTACAGAACGACGTGCAGTAGTGACAAACTGGACTGGCGATGATGTTACTTATCATCACCGCCCGAAAGCATGGCCTTTCAAACCCCATGAGGAAATTGATTTACCAGAATTTAATTCATTTAAAGCCAAAAAACCTGGTGAGCCGATTGACTGTGATATGTTTCCTAGAATTGAACTACATGACTAATTGGCAACCTGGCTATTAAACAATAAGTAAAATTCAATCAGCTTATTGCTTAAAAATGCGATGATATATGGGCATTTACTAAATTAGTGCTGAATGCCCATTTAAATGGCAAGTCCAATTCAGGGGAAAATATTTTTCTGGGTTCTATTGGATGTCTTGTATTACAAATATTATGATGTAATCCGGTCGAGTTCATTGAGAATATTACTATCTATATTAATGTCAAATTTTCGAGCAAAATGAGCAGATGATGCTACTAGATTAGGCAAATCTTCCATTAACAATATTTTTGGATGAGGGCCTCCTGTTGACCAATCAATATATCGCCGACGGTCATTCTTTAATTTTAGGTGAGGTGCATTAGCAAGTATAGTTTGAAAATACGACTCATCGGTATACTTGAGTTTTTGGTAGTACAAAGTTACAGCGTTTTTCTGACTGTGGAAATCGATAATGTACTCAGCAGCTTTACGATTAGCACAAAACCATTGACTTCCACTGAAGCAAGCAAGTTTATTTGAAAAAGGTAGAAAAGCTTTTGTTAATAAAGGATGTTCTAAGCGAATTTCTATATTCAGTTGAGCAAAGTATTTTTTTAAGTAATTAAAAGAAAAAGATTTTGTACAGTATCGTTGATAAGAATTTTTCAGCCATAACATATTTGGTTTTAAATCAAGTTTATAAGTCTCATATGTGATTTGCTCATACTGAATATAGGCATCGTATGGATTTGAAGCTAAATCTTCCAATATTTGCCTTGCAGTTTTAATCGGATAGTCTGCTCCACTAAGTAATACAAACCAATCCGGTGCATTTGCAGCTTCGTACATCAGTTGAAGTGACTGAATTGTAGCTTCTATGAGAGTAAATCCTCCCCACTCTGTCTGTACGTGAGGGCGTACTAGTAAAACATTTTTTGATAGAGCATTTACAGGTAGATCACATTTGGAAAAATCATGATGACAGACAATTACTGGATAATTGAACATCCTGTTTAACGTATTTATCAGTCTATAAATTTGTAGTGGTTTTGTATGTGTTAATAGAACAAAACCTATAGATTGGCTGGTGTAATTGGGCATTTTTTGAAGCTATAATGACTGATTATTATACTATTTACTCAGCGCTAGTTAATATTTTACTCATCTTGGTAACTGGGACAACTATCCCAGTTCTTAAATAATGAGGCGCTCTTTGGATAACAGTAAATCCCAGTCGTAAATAAAACCCTTCAGCATAAAGGCTAGCAGTTGTAATTACCTTATCTATACCTTTATCGCTTGCTTGCTCGCAAAAATGTTCGACTAAAGCACGCCCAATACCTTTACCTTGATGTTTAGGATGGACGTATAACCCAATTAGTTCATCAACAACGAAACTAGCAAAACCGATAAGAACATCTCCCTCGACTGCAACACACAAAGATTCTAGTTTCATATTTTTTAATATTTTTGAACCATCAGGCTGGTTGCAGTTATTACGCCAAGCTAAAAGTTCTTCTTCGGTATAAAAAGTTGCAGGAAGAGCTTTGATAGCAGCAATATGAATTGCACTCAATATCCACGCATCTTGTTCATCAGCAGCTCGAAGAGATATTTGATTACTGCTCATAGTTTTAAGGTTGGCATTTATTACATGCCTTTGAGAATATCAAATTCGCCCAAGCTATAAATAATAGTAAATTTATTTTAATTATATATAATAGCTTTTAATATACAGTAAATCTATCGACAAACCGTATATTATGGATAGAGCAATAAAATAATCAACTCAAAAGTCAAATTTAGAAGTAATCAAGCAATAACTTCTAATATTTGGCAAATTTTGTTGTGCTTATTTAAATATCTTCTCAAAGCTTGCTCTAAGAAGTATTTATCAAGCTAGAAGATCCAATAAAGTTCAAAGGAGTGAATGTGATCAACGCCATACAAATTAATGAAAACTTAACAACTACAGGACAAGTCATCCCGAAACAGCTTGAGCAAGCTAGTCAAGAAGGTTTCAAGTCGATTTTAAATCTGCGATCGCCTGATGAGTTAGGATTTTCMCCAGATGAGCAACGGGTAGCGGAAGCATTGGGACTACACTATACAAATGTCCCACTCAAGCTAGAAGCGCTGAATGAAGAATTAATTACCAAAATACTGACAACACTCGAACAAATTCCCAAACCAGCAGTTGTACATTGTGCAGCAGGAATGCGCTCGACTGGAATTGCATTATTGAGTGTGGCTGTTGAAGAGGGATTAACGCCAGAGCAAACTTTATCAAAAGCTCGGAATGTAGGCTTTGGGTTCTTTGAACACGCTAATGTTAGTCCTCGGTTGAAGCAACTATTTGTAGACTACGTTAACAAACATGCTCGGGTAGCTGTAATCCCAATTTGTAATTCGTAATTAAGAAAGTCAGATTTCGTCTAGGTTCGGGGTTAAAATCTGTTACCTGATTTTAGAGAATTAGTATAACTGGTGGCGATCGCTAATTTTGACGTATTCCCCATAGCTCAAGCTTGGGGATTGTTTATTTGATGTTGCTCCAATTGCAGGATGATTTAAGAATTTGTATCAATATATAATCCCCGCGTCTGGGTATAAGAGCGTCCTCCTCAATCATCTTATTATTCAGCAACGCTGTTTATTTTATTGTCTATATCTGAAAACAAAGTATAAGTTGTAAATTATGAATTATGAATTATGAATTAGCATGACTAAGTATTTCCGCTCCAATGTTGATGCAATGGCTAGTTATGTTCCTGGCGAGCAGCCTCAACGCGGTACACAGATTATTAAACTCAACAGTAATGAAAACCCTTATCCTCCCTCCCCTGAGGCATTAGCTGTGCTGCACAATATCGATGGAGAATGGTTAAGGCGGTATCCAGAACCTTTCGGGGAGGAATTTAGACAAGCTGCTAGTAAAGTATTAGGAGTTCCTAGCGATTGGGTAATTGTGGGAAATGGCAGTGACGAATTGTTAAGCGTAGTCATTCGAGCCTGTACAGAACCCGGACGCAAGGTAGTCTATCCAATGCCAACTTACGTGCTATATCGGACATTAGCCGAAATGCAGAATGCGGATATTACTGAAATTCCTTACTGCAAGGATTACAGTTTACCGCTAGAAGAACTGATTGCTGTTGATGGTTCTGTAACATTCATTGCCTCGCCTAATAGTCCATCTGGGCATGTAGTGGCAACAGATGACTTGCAAAAACTAGCCAGCCAGTTATCTGGAGTTTTAGTAATTGATGAAGCATATGTAGATTTTACGGAAGAGAATGCATTGGCTTTGGTAAAAGAATATGAAAACGTAATTGTAATTCGCACACTTTCTAAAGGGTACTCGTTAGCAGGCTTGCGACTAGGATTTGGGGTGGCGAATCCCAAGCTGTTGCATGGATTGTTTAAAGTCAAAGATAGCTATAATATTGATGCGATCGCTTGTGCAATTGGTACAGCTGCAATTACTGACCAAGCTTATAAAAATGCTTGTGTGGCAAAAATTAAAGCGTCGCGGACTAAGCTAGCAGCAGACTTGAAACAATTAGGTTTTCATATTTGGGATTCCCAAACTAACTTTTTACTGGCACAGCCGCCAACAGCAAATGCTGAATATCTTTATCAAAAACTCAAGCAACAGGGAATTTTAATTCGCTACTTCAAACAGCCAGGATTAGAAGATAAATTACGCATCACTGTTGGTACTGATGAACAAAATCAGGTTTTAGTCAAAGCACTGATTTATTTGCTATCAAATTGACTTTTGCAAGAAGTTCAATTTTTTAGAGTTTTTAAAACTCCTGCATGTCTGGCACTAACTTGAATTTCTGTAGCAATGATCTGGGGAGCTTTCAACCAAAATTCTCTTATTGTGTCTAGCGTCCTTATCGTTTTGGCAGTCAGCATTCTTGTAGTGTCAGGTTATCTTGTATAGTCAAGCCTCTCAGCTTTTAAACATTTATTAATATTTGAGGTTGAACAAATTATATTTATACGGTGCATCAAGGGCATTTATAATAGCTTGATTTAACTTTTGATATATTCCAACAGATAGCTAATGTAACGATAGTTATTTAACCTTATATATTTTTATTCTTATTTGTAAACCTTGAGTGCTGATAATTAATTTAATGGTAATCTAACTATTTAGTCACATATTTAGAAGTCCAACATTGGATATCAACTACTTACTCACTAAGTAAATTGATTAAATAGCAGCATAGTTACACTAATGATGAACCAACTAAAATATATTTCCATGTTAGTTTTATCTATCGTTTTGCTGGATGGAACAACTATAAATATTCCTGCTAGAGCTGCCGGAAGCAAAGTTTTAGTAACAGCTGAAAACCAAAGTCTCAGTAAATCAGATATTGATAAAGTTATTGCTTTTTACGAATGGGCATTTGCCGCAAAATTCACTCCAGAACAGCGTAATCAATATCAGTCACTAAAATTAAATGAATATCGCAAAGACCCAGCAGGAACCACAAAGAGTATTAACGATATAATTTCTAATTATACGCAAGTTCTTGGTAAGAATGAAGATGAACAAAGTCGAGTTCGGCAAGCATTTAACACAGAATTTGTTGGGGAATTGCGAAATTTACCAAACGATCCGGAAGCCAAACTTTTACTGTCTGTTTACAACAGCGCCAACGCAAACGAAACCGCTGCAAATAATGCGGATAATTCATCTACCAGCGTTGGAGATATTTCGTCTATAGTTGGAAAATGGGTTTGGGCGCATACTGGAAACAGTGCTTACAACACGAGTGGCACATTTATCGGATCAAACGGTTCGCGTTTCACTTATCAATTTATTCCGAACGGGACAGTTGAATTCACCGGAATTATGAACGTGATGAGCGGTAGCTGTAACCAGCAAATTTTTCAATCTCGAAAGGGAAAAGTCAAACTCAGTGGCAGTACAATGACAATTAACTGGTCTGGAGGAACTTTCACCCGTGACTTTTCGTGCGATCGAGCGAACAATTACACGAAAACTTTGCCTGCTGAAAATGAAACTTATCAAGTAAAATTCAAAACTGATTTGGGTCAGAACCAGCTTTGTTTAATATCTAAGGATGAAACCTGTTTCAGCCCAACAAATTAGGTCAAATGAGAATTTTTCATCACTAGAAAAGACAACTTGGAGTGTGTGTAGTAGACAGACAATTTCGGGTGCTTGACTATAGATTTAATACTCCCACGGCTTCAAGCTGTGGGATTCTTGTTTTAACCGGCTAACTTATTTAAAGAAGTTTCTCAATGTAAAATAAAATTCACACAGGTAATAAAGAAACATGTGCTGAAACTACTTTCCATCCTTCGGAAAACCTGCACCAAGTCTGGCTTTGTCGCCCATAACGCTCTATACCATTGATAATGCGGCGAAACTCTAAAGTCACAGTTGCTGTATCTTTTCCAAATGTTACAACTTTAAGATTCGAGATTTCTCGCTCTATTTTCGGATTTGGTCGATTCTGGCGAAAGTTACGAATTTCATCACTACCATAGAGATTTTCCGTTACCCCAAATCGCACCACTTCCGCTGCATCCCAAAACAACCCATCCATCACCTCTAAATTGTTATTACAAAGGGCTTCTTCATATTGAAGATATAAATCAGTCACTTCAGCTACAATGCTAAAGTCATTTACTTGAGTCATTATTATTACCAATTTAGATAAATATGTTAATTTTTAATCCTCAATCTTCAATCCTTAGTCGCTAATCCTCCTAATTTTGAGTGATTGAAAAAAGCTTTCTCCACTAAGCAAAGCTATACCAAATGTGACAATACCAATCCCGATGATTTGAGTCAAGTTTAAGGTTTCGCTAATCGTTCCCCACGCAACTATCGCTGTCAACGCAGGACTGCTTGAACCGACTATTGATGCGGTAGTTGCGCCAATCATCCGAATCCCCAAATTGTTCAAAGTGTGGCCGATAAAGCTGACCAAACCTGAAAAAATGCTACCAATCCATAGAGGTGTCCAGTCAAGTTGGGCGCTGGGAACTGGCGACAACAGTAAGCTAATACCAGAAAGTAGCAGTGTAGAAGCAAAACTGATCCAGGTGAAAGGAACTGGATGGAATTTTTCTAAACATTTTTGGGCGATGACATTATAGAACGCATAAATAATTCCAGCACTAACACTGGCCAAAATGCCAACTACAATCGTATGGTTGCTGTGGTTTAGAGAAGATTTGGGAATAACGAGAACGCAGCCCACTAAAATAATCCCCATCACCAGCCAACGGAAGAATGTAGGGCGTTGGCCGAAAAACTTCCAGGATAGCAACGCCGTAAACACAGGATAGATAAAGAAAAGGGTCGTAGCAATTCCAGTGGGAATTAAGCCAATAGCAATGTAGAGTAAGGCAATGTAGACAAACATCAGTATTCCACAGCTAAACGCTTGAATTAGAACACTGCGGTATTGGCGAGTGAATAAGTTTTGAAATTCTTTAAAAGCAGATGGATATAGCTTGAATGCTAGAAATCCCATTAGTGGAACCACGAGCAGCATTCGCATGAACATCAGCAAGAATGAATTTTGTAAATCCGGTTTAACGTATCCACCGAGTAAAAATAAACTCACTACCAGATGTTCTGAAAATAAAACTCGGACAGTAACATTGTGGAACGCTAAAACAAAGGAGGATAGAAGAACTATCAGAATACCTAACACACTATAAAAGGTTTTTTGAAACCCGATTGTATTGCTAAAACTACTGGACTGACAGACCAGACGAGGTTTGAGTTTTTAGGACTCTGGTTTAGTTACTTGCAGGGACAGCCGCCCAGAAAATTTATCATACCATTGAGCAAGTTTGGGATAGTTCTGTTTGCTATTGCAATTGTGGCAGATGAATTTCTAATCTTTGTCAGGCTGCACCAAATTTTATTAACTTCTATAAATAAAGTTTCATTCATCTCTTGTTTTTTAGCACAATTTATGCAAATCTCATAAATATATCATACGGTAAGTTAATCAATTTACCGTATTTTAACTAAAAATCCATTTCCCCTGGATGACGAAGGTCGTGACATCGGCGATCGCTCCACCAAGCTCATGATTAAACGTTTTTTATGTATAAAAATCACTTAAATATGACTCAAAATACTTAATTACAGCCCAGCTTGAGAACTGCTGGTAGATGCATCCGATGCAGTCGCCAAACAGGCGATCGCAGTAAATATCACCCATACCAGTATAAATTAGATATTTAATGACTTGATTTATTACTTACTTAATGTCCAGAATCATCAATTCACTTTTGCTATTTAATAAGTAGCTTGGTGTTAGAGGTTAGTTCTAAACAATTATGAAGTTGAAAATTGATGTTCTGAGGTGCTTAAAAATCACATAAACCATCATTCTAATCATGCAATTACTGCGTTCTTGGTCTTTACATTTCTTTATAAATAGGCTCAAATCCAACAAAATATCACTAATAATTTGAATATTATATGGAACTGCCATTTTATTATCTAAAAAACTCCGTACACCTCAAAAGGTTGATTTATAAGGCTACTTGATGACAGTCACTCATCAAGTAACCCTTGTGCTCATAGTGGCTTTTTCTGCTAGGAGTAAATAAGTTAAAAAATCAAAGCAGATTACTATAGCAATTGTTAATTTCAAATTCTATCATTTTTATTAACTTTTTTTAGGATTAATAACTCTCATTGCAATAATAGTTATTAACTCGGTTCGAGAACAATAGGTATTTAGAGAATTGCTAAGTTTGAAAAATATACCTATTGATTATCTATTATTTCTTATATCATCTCTGATTTAGTTAATTACGAATACCATGCAATTAAATTGTTTAACTACAACACTAGTGGAGAATAAACCAATGTTTTTTGGACAACTTGAAAGAGAATGCTTATATGGAGAAATTTGGTCAATTTGGCAAACAACTAAATTACCAGAACATATACAGTTATTGGTGGATCAAGAAGAAGTAAAATACGATATCTGGGAATTGCAAAGCGAAAAGCCTGATTCTAAGCCGATTCATGTCAGTCTTGATCGCGGTAATGATTCTAAAAGCATTTAACTCCATAGCCAATCTATGATCATGAGGTATAAAAAGCGCAGTCACCTAATCACTAATAGCCACTCTCCGGAGGCAGGAAACTAGCCTTTTACAGCGCTTTTCAAGTAATTAAACTACATCAGTTCCTACTTTGTGTCTGATTCCTGGTCTAAATACCTGAAAAGTGCTGTAATAACGAGCTTTTGAGTTGATACCGCAAACCTATTTAGAATTTCTTTGAGCTAGCAACAGAAGGAATCAATACCGATGCCACACCTGTTTGAATCATTCAGGATTCGTGAAGTTACTTTTCGCAACCGCATCGCTGTTTCACCGATGTGTCAATATTCGAGTACAAACGGATATGCTAATGATTGGCATATGGTGCATCTAGCTTCTCGTGCAGTTGGTGGTGCAGGTATTGTGTTCACAGAGGCCGCAGCTGTGGAACCACATGGGCGGATTAGCCCCCAAGATTTGGGCATTTGGTCAAATGCACATATACAAGCTTTAGCCAAAACTGTGGCATTGATTCATAACTTTGGAGCTGTTGCAGGTATTCAACTTGCTCATGCAGGCAGAAAGGCCAGCACTGCTAAACCGAGTAAGGGAGGAAAAGCACTCGATGAATCTCAGGAAGGTTGGCGTCCCTTGGTTTCGAGTAGTGCGATCGCTTTTAGCAAAGATAGCCCTGTGCCCGAAGCCTTAAGTCTTGAAGGAATTCAAGAAGTGATTAATGCCTTTATCCAAGCTGCCAAACGTTCTCTAGAAGCTGGTTTCAAGGTAGTTGAAATCCATGCTGCCCACGGTTATCTATTACACCAGTTTCTCTCACCCCTTTCTAACCACCGTCAAGATGATTATGGTGGTAGCTTTGAAAACCGAACTCGTTTGTTAATACAAGTTGTTCAAGGAATTCGAGAGGTTTGGCCTCTAACATACCCACTTTGGGTACGCATTTCCGCCACCGACTGGGTAGATAAAGGCTGGGACATTGAGCAAAGTATCGCTTTAAGTGACAAACTTAAGTCTCTAGGAGTTGATCTGATCGACACTTCATCAGGAGGCATTATACCTGGGATCAACATACCAGTAAAACCTGGTTATCAGACTCAATTTGCCCAACGCATCCGCCGCGAAGCTAATATCCATACAGGAGCAGTAGGGTTAATTACATCTCCAGAACAAGCTGACCAGCTGATTAGCACAGAAGTAGCTGATATCGTGCTGTTGGGACGCGAACTACTCCGTAATCCTTATTGGCCGCATCTAGCAGCTAAACAACTCGGGCACGATAAACTATGGCCTGTTCAATATGACCGTGCTTGGCTATAATGCTAGCCGCTTTTAGAGAACTGGGGATTAAAAATTGTCAGATGTTTGACCAGATAATTTGTAATTCATGAATTATGAATTACAAATTATGTTGAGAAGTTGCCGAACAGAAATGCGATCGCCGATGTGTCAATATAATTTATCGGATCGTAAAATCAAAAGGTGAATTAATTTATATTTACGGAAATACGAAATTGAGGCAACGGTGTGAGTACATTTTTATCTAGTGTGGCTGTATTACTCTCGACTTTGGCTTTGGGATGTAGCGGTTATGTAGCTTACGAAGTTTTTACGCTACGGGAGACGCTAAATGCCACCAACACTAATACACTAAGCAATACCACTCCCACTCTAGTGCCAACTCCGACAGCTACAACTTCTTTAACACAACCAACAGCATCACCATTGCCAGCTACTGCTACTACCTCAGCAATTCAACCTGGTCAATTTGTGCAGCCTGCTTTTGGCAAAAAGGCTGAAGTGGAGTTACTTTCAGCCAAGCGAATTAAAGATCCAGAAACTGGAAACCGTGATGTCATAAATGTGCAAATGCGTATTCGTCGGCTTGCTACAGACGGAGTTGTTGGTAGTGATATCATATCGATTGCGAGTGCAACAGCCCGTAATCCTGACACTAGCGTAACTTACAAAGGAGTTGCTCTTGATCGCTCGACAGGAACCGTTTCTTTGTTCCAAGTACGTCCACAAGCCTCCGCAGATGCTT
The DNA here is from genome assembly GCF_005869855.1 of Nostoc sp. PA-18-2419. Lineage (GTDB taxonomy): Bacteria > Cyanobacteriota > Cyanobacteriia > Cyanobacteriales > Nostocaceae > Nostoc. The sequence continues at coordinate 139,889 of NZ_SZNH01000010.1, forward strand.
ATATCTGGCTAAGAGTTCCAGATGGTGTCAATAATTTGGACATTTTTGTGCCAGATACAGCTGCATTTAAAAATGTACCAATTTCATCTTAGCTAGCTAACTGATTTTAACTGAGATCTTGCACTTGGGAATAGAGATATCAAATCTACAACTACGTGCAAGAGTAATCATGTATGCAATATAAAGTCAGTAGACCGAAATTGAAAAACTACTGGCTCAAGTGGAGTACTGACAAGTGTAAAGTAATACTTAAAAAATATCTTAGCTATTATATTTAAGTTAATTGTGCTTTACTTTCAGTATTAATTTAATGGAAGCTTTACCCGATAACTGGGCAAATATTCAACCATTAACTGTATATTGTTGTTCCACTGGTCTGCTAGTTTCATTTGCAGAGTCACAGATAAAGCTGGGATTAAAATACGATCAAAAGGGGAAACATTTAAAAGCTATTGAGAAAGGGCTTGTACCCTCTCGCGGTAATATTGGGCTGATAGCTTCCCAAGAATTAGGTTACGATTTGAAATCTAAAGTTTTAAGTAAAGGTGGCGACCGCCGATTTCATGCAAAATTCATTAATGATGTCTTACATTTCCCTGGTTTTGTAACAGAACATTAAACCCACGTAACTATGACAAGACTGGAATTAAAAAATCATCAAGTCTGGCGAGATTTAACTGAAATATTAGAAAATTTAGATGTCAATATTCTTGTTAAAGAACATCTTGAACAATGTGATTATAAAGTGTGTGGCTATTGGGATGAACAAGATGAATATTATGATACAATTACCTTGCCTCGTACCTTAGAAATTGAATTAGTTAGCAGTTCTATTGGCGTTACTTACACTGAACGTTTTTTACAACTAAAGTTTTCACTTATAGCTGATGGTGCTGATGCTACACAAGCGCAAAATAATCATACTCAAAAGATTGGTGAATTAGTTCTTGTCTACAATGAAAACTTGGAATTTATTGATGAAAACTGGCTTTTAGATATCGATTCTTCCCTGCTTGGAATAAGTTGAACTTTACTCATTGCTTGCATCGATTTCTGGACAGAATTCGTTGTATCGCAAGACTCGGCTCATCTCTCGCCCAGGATGTTTGAACAACACATAAAACTCACTATTGGGCATTCTCAAGTCTTCAGGAATGAGATAGGTTTGGATTGGTTCTGTTAACACTAACCCATGCCCAGGAAAGAGGATAATAGTAATTTCGCCACCACGCAGGCATCCTAAAACTCTTGCTGGGACACGCACATAAAAGGATGAACTGTCTTCTTCTTTGTGCATATTACGATATTGTAAGCATGAGCCGAGTCTTGGGCCACATACTATTATCAACTAACTTTTTCTTAAAAAAGCTTCATTTTTATAGACGAATTATAATGTATCTAAATTAGCAACCCCAAATTAACAATACTAGATGACTGAGGTTGCTATTTCAAAAAGATTACTCCTCTTCTTCCCCGAATATTCCGTCAATAAGTTCTTGCGCTCGTTCGTCTGAAATTCTTAAGGCTTCCTGAAGTTCAGAGACATAATCTTGTTCAATTTCCGGTACTTCTTCGTCAATCCCTACTACTAAAATAGCTGCGATGTATGCAGCTTCTCGATAAGCTCTATTTGGTAAAGATTCGATCGCTTGGGCAACTAAATCTTCAGGTTCCTCTTCTTCAATCAAGTTAACGACTCTCTCGGTCAATTCTTCAAAGTCTTCATCAGAGTAATCTTCAAATAAGTCAACTTGACCAAGAAATTCACTCAAAGCATATTCTTCCACAGAAGAAATACCTTCACCATCAGCAGCGGCGGAAAATAGTCCAATAATTGCGATCGCAACTTCTGGTTCTAAAGCAACTGAACTGGCACTACTACCTTTAGGCAACCTACGTTGAGACATAATTATCCTTTTAAAAGTTACGTGATATTTGAGGAAGTAATACTTTAGGGTTTATACAACCTCGTAGCTCTAGGATTCCCAAAATAATGCAGAAATATACATTGGGATGAATCTTTTTATCATAAAAAATACGCAGAGAAGATATTCATCTGCGTATAAAAACGGTTAAGTTGTCTTGAGTGATAAGGTTTTTAGTACTTGTGTGTACACCGTAGTTTATAAGGGGAGGGTTAGGGTGGGGGTAAAACCTTGGTTAATCAGCTACCGTAGCCTAAAACCAGAGGTAGGGAAGGGGTTAGGATCTATATTGGACTCAACTGCAAGTAGAATTGTGCTAATTTGGGAAAACCGTGAGAATAATTAAAAAAATATAACTACTAACTCTATTATCCTTACTTCAGAAGAAATCGCCGAATATCGTGATAAATTTGCAGGGTTAGATGACGCTCTTTATGCAATTAAAATCATAGAAGCATCTAGTGGAGATTTAACTAAAGCTATAAATTTACTTGCTCCTAAATATAATATTTCTATTACTAAATCACACCCGATTTTAGATGAGTTAGCGCAAAAGTTTAGTCATATTATTTGCGACGAAACATTTATTGATGAGTTAATGACTGGACTATTAACTGTTGCTGTTGGTAGTTTAACTGCTACAGGTCAAATTCCCCAGGCTATTGCTACACCTGTGGTTATTTATTTAACTAAAAAAGGTGTGAAAACATGGTGTAATTCTAATTCATCTAATTCTAATAACCAATAGCTGTAAAAGCTGCCCAATAAAAAGGATTAGCGAAAGGTCGTGTATTAGATTTAAGTTTAGTTTTTGCCCCATCAATAAATAACTCTTTAAGAATGTCATCTTGTCCTTCAAACATAACATCAATAGAGGGCTGAATTTGCTGTAAAAGCTGTTCTCCTTCTTCACTGGTCAGGTTTCTTAACCAAGTCAGAGCTTTATTTAAAGCAACTGCTATATCTCCCTGTTTTAATTCTGGATAGTTTTGCAAGTTTTCATATAATTGAATGAATAAAAATGCTGTGGAAACATCATCAACTGTCCAAAGACTACTGACTACACTTGAACTTCCTGCATAAATAAATCCACTAGGTAAGCCAATATATTCATCGCTGGTATTTTGGAAATCAACTATACCAGTTTCACAGGCAGAAAGAACAACGAGACGGCATTGATTGAGATTAAAATCTTTATTGAATAAATCATTCAAAGTTAAGCATTTATTGAGGTCAAGTTTTTCATTAACAATTGCACCATTTAAAAGTAGACAAGAATTAGCAGGGGTCTTCAGGTTAAAAGAACCATGACATGAGAAGTGAAGACAATTTACTTCTGCTAGATTTTCTATTCTTATATCTAAAGCGTTTCTACTAGCATCTTTTGCACGCAATATCGTTGTTTCTTCAATCGGGAAATAATGCTGAATACTTTCTATTTCTACGTCTGCATAAAAAAGGTCTTCTGTGGGATTTTGAATAGCAAAGAAAGATTGAAAGTCAGGACGTTGACGCAGTTGCAATTGTTGCAGGAGTTGACAACTGGGTGCATAGCCTACGCCGTTGGGGAATAAGTCAAGTAAGTATGATTCTTTGATAGGTAAAGCATGGAGAGGAAACAGGTGCAAAAAGCGATGGGGAATTAGGATTAATTTGTCGCATTCTTTAGATAATGGAGCTAATATTTCCTCAAGATGCAGAATTTCTGCTAATTTTTTCAGCCGTTCTTCTAGCTGATTCTGCCATTGAATTTTATATTTATCTTGCTGGTTGTAATAGTCATTTAGATATTTATTACTCCAATCAATTAAGGTATTAAAGTCTTCTGGTTGTGATTGCCAAAATGTTAATTTTTGCCCGTTAGGTTTGATAACAAAAGTAAGAATTGTATCTATGGTGATGTACCATTCTATAATGGCAGTGCCTTTCTCTAAAGTTTTTTGGAACTGGTCAGAATTAAAGCCAAAACCAACAGGTAGATAGCTGTCTTGTAATGCTTGGCGTTGCTGTCGCAATTGCTGGAGATGTTGGGCTAAGTCTGTGGGATTTTCGGCTTTGCCATTTTGGAGTTGATACTGACCACTGGCTATTTCGTCTCGAAGTTGTTCTAATTGAGTGACAACTTCAGGCGGGAAAATAGTTTTGATGTCGCGGTTGAGGATAAGTTCTACTAAATTGCGAGTTTTGCTACGTTCAATATATTCTATTGCCTTGGTGTTTCTTCCCAATGCTAGGCAAACTTCCACTATCCTTGCAAAAAGTTTGTTCCATTCTTCTGCTTGCTTACGCTTGGCTTCTTCGCCAGAAATAATTGTGTCTCGCAAAGCTTCTGCTGTTTCTATCGCCGCCACAAAGTTATCGTAAGCTAAGTTAAACTGTTTTTCGCTTTGGTATAAAATGCCAAGATTGAACAAAGTTTCTACATAATTTTGGGGAAAGGCGCTGCGGGTTGTAACTTCCAGTGCAGCAGTATAAGCAGCGATCGCCATTTCCAGATTCTCAGCGCGTTCTCCAAATATTCTGTTACGGTAAGCAATCCCCAGATTATTTTGCGTGGTTGCCCATTGTTCAGGAAAGGCGTGGCGGGTTCTGACTTCCAGTGCGGCAGAATAAGCAGCGATTGCCATTTCCAGATTCTCGGCGCGTTCTCCAAATATTCTTTCAGAGTAAGCAATCCCCAGATTATTTTGCGTCATTGCCCAATCATTAGGAAAGGCGTTACGGGTTCTGACTTCCAATGCAGCAGAATAAGCAGCGATCGCCATTTCCAGATTCTCGGCGCGTTCTCCAAATATTCTGTATAAGTAAGCAGCCCCCAGATTATTCTGCGTGGTTGCCCATTGTTCAGGAAAGGCGTTGCGGGTGTAAACTTCCAGTGCAGCAGAATAAGCAACAATCGCCATTTCCAGATTCTCAGCGCGTTCTCCAAATATTCTGTTACGGTAAACCTCTCCCAGATTATTTTGCATACCTGCCCATTTTTCCGGAAAGGCGTTACGGGTTCTGACTTCCAGCGCAGATCTATAAGCAGCGATCGCAAATTCMATATTCTCAGCTCGTTCTCCGAATATTCTGTCACTGTAAGCATTCCCCAGACTATTTTGCAATGTTACCCAATTTTGGGAAAAGGTGTTGCGGGTATACACTTCCAGTGCAGCTCTATAAGCAGCGATCACAAATTCAATATTCTCGGCTCTCTCTCCGAATATTCTGTTACCGTAAGCAATCCCCAGATTATTTTGCGTCATTGCCCAATCAACAGGAAAGGCGCTGCGGGTTCTCAATTCCAGTGCAGCTCTATAAGCAGCGATCGCAAATTCAATATTCTCGGCTCTCTCTCCGAATATTCTGTCACCGTAAGCAGCCCCCAGATTATTTTGCGTCATTGCCCAATCAACAGGAAAAGCGCTGCGGGTTCTAACTTCCAGTGCAGCTCTATAAGCAGCGATCGCCAATTCAATATTCTCGGCTCTCTCTCCGAATATTCTGTCACCGTAAGCAACCCCCAAATTATTTTGCGTGCTTGCCCAATTTTGGGGAAAGGTGCTGCGGGTATATACTTCCAGAGCAGCTCTATAAGCAGCGATCGCAAATTCAATATTCTCAGCTCGTTCTCCGAATATTCTGTTACGGTAAGCATTTCCCAGATTATATTGCGTCATTGCCCAATCAACAGGAAAGGCGCTGTGGGTATATACTTCCAATGCAGCTCTATAAGCAGCGATCGCAAATTCAATATTCTCGGCTCGTTTTCCGAATATTCTGTCACTGTAAGCATTCCCCAAATTATTTTGCATGCTTGCCCAATCAATAGGAAAGGCGCTACGGGTATATATAGAGAGTGCAGAAGAATAAGCAGCGATCTCAAATTCAATATTCTCAGCTCGTTCTCCGAATATTCTGTTACGGTAAGCATTCCCCAGATTATTTTGCGTGCTTGCCCATTTTTCCGGAAAGGCGCTGCGGGTTCTAACTTCCAGTGCAGCTCTATAAGCAGCGAGCGCCAATTCAATATTCTCGGCTCGTTCTCCGAATATTCTCTCACCGTAAGCAACCCCCAAATTATTTTGCGTCATTGCCCATTTTTCCGGAAAGGCGCTGTGGGTTCTAACTTCCAGTGCAGCTCTATAAGCAGCGATCGCCAATTCAATATTCTCGGCTCGTTCTCCGAATATTCTCTCACTGTAAGCAATCCCCAGATTATTTTGCGTCATTGCCCAATCAACAGGAAAGGCGCTGCGGGTGTAAACAGTGAGGGCAATTATTTCGTTGCCAGCGATCGCAATTTCCATGTTATTGGCTTTGCTACCCAAAGGAAAATCGCTAATCAGATTACTCAATTCAACCATTACGTAGGCGATATATTCTGCTCTATCTGGTTCCGCTTCTGCTAGGGTATTTGTTGCCCAATCGCGCAATAAGTCAGCAAAAATATGATTGAGTTTATCGGTATTTGCTGCCAGCAATGGGTAAATTACTTGAGCATCGCCGTTGCTATCTGCTGTTGCTTGCAGTATTTCTATTAAAAATTGCCTGTAAGTGTCTATATCTTCTTGGGCGATCAGGGAAGTTTCCGGGGTGAGTTGTGTTGCTAGGTTTCTCAACCAGTTTGCAGTATTTTCTTCTCCATGCTGTGCAAAATTCTCTGCTACTGCTGCTAATACCTGCAAAAAACTAGCATCAATAAATTCTGTATTAGCTGCTAAAATCTCTGCTTCTTCCGCACTGGGGCAATTTAGCAAGCTTTCGATCAACTGGTAATAAGCTTGTAGGCGCTGTTGATTCATAATCAGGTGCAAGTATTATATAACACCTTTTATATTATATTTATCAGTAATTTACGCAGTACTTTTCCTTAATATTGTAACGTTGATGACCAACGTTATAATATTAGCTACGTGTACCGTCTTGTAAAGAAGCGTTCCCGCTTTTTAGCGCAACCCAACAAACCCAATCCCCAGTATTTTGTACACAACTTTGCCCTTTAACTGATTACACCCTCCCCGCCACTCCGTCTAATAGTGCAACTTAGATGGGGTGATTTGTCGTAAATATTTTTTGCATTAGAAGCTTTTAAGTATAAAGTTATACTATAAAATCAAGATACGAGAAAGGCGATCGCCCTCCGGTAAGAGTCCGCGATCGCCTTTGTTTAACCCCTATTCAGGATTCAGCTATCATCATGACACAAGTACAAAAGTTCGTACCTTTGCCATTTAATATTTCTCCACTAGTCCCTACTCCTTAGTCCCCAGTCCCCAGTCACTTTTATAACTTCGTCCCACACTCAGCACAGAAGTTATGTGTGGGAGCATTTTTCGCATCGCAATGGCTACAATAAACTGGCTCTGCTGGGGGTTTCGGCGGTTGCTTAGGCAAACCAACCATTTGAGCATTGCTTTTGCCAGGGGCTACCATTGGATAGCAATTTTCGTCTCTGGTGACGTGGACATTCATGATTACTGGGCCGTTATGTGCCAGCATTTCGGCGATCGCATCTTTTAATTGACTGCGATCCTTAATTATCATGCCCTTAATCCCGTATGCTTTTGCTAATAACTCAATGTCTGGCATCCCGACTTCCATATTTGAGCATGAGTAACGTTCGCCATGAAAGGCTTGCTGCCACTGGCGTACCATCCCTTGCCAACCATTGTTAATAATTATGGTCTTGACATTGATACCATATTGTGATATCGTACCCAGTTCCTGTAAACACATCTGAAAACTAGCATCACCGCTAATACAGATGACTTCTTCATCGGGAAAGGCGACTTTCGCGCCCATAGCCGCAGGTAAACCGAAACCCATCGTTCCTAAACCTGCACTAGAAATCCAGCGTCTGGGTCCGTTTTTCAAAAATTGTGCTGCCCACATTTGATGTTGTCCGACATCTGTGGTGTAAAAAGCATTAGGTGCTTGGCGACTGGCTTCTACGATTACTTCTTGAGGTGAAATGCTATCGGCATGGTGGGGTACTACTAGAGGATACTCTTCCCGCCAACGGTTAACTAAATTTAACCACTCTTGATTCTGATTTGGTGTAGCTTTGACGCCTAATTCCTTGCAGCGACGCAACAAGTCAATCAATACGTTTCGCACATCCCCGACGATAGGCACTTCCGGAACGCGGTTTTTGCCGACTTCTGCCGGATCTATGTCGATGTGAATTACTTTGGCGCGGGAGGCGAATTCGTCTAATTTGCCTGTTACGCGATCGTCAAATCTCGCACCAACGCAAATTAACAAGTCACAATCACTCACAGCAAAGTTAGCGTAAGCAGTGCCATGCATTCCTAACATTCCCAAAGCCAAGGGATGATGTTCGTCAAAAGCACCGATCCCCATTAAGGTTGTGGTAACAGGGATATTGAATAACTCAGCTAATTGCTTGACTTCTTCATGGGCACTAGCGGCGATCGCCCCACCACCTACATACAGTAGCGGACGGCGACTTTCAGTAATCAACCCAATTGCTGCCTGAATTTGTCGGGGATTTCCCTTGACTGTCGGACGATAACCGCGTAACTTCACAGAACCTGGTTTTACAGGTAGATAGTCAAATTCTTCTAAAGCTACATCCTTAGGCACATCAATCAAAACTGGCCCTGGACGCCCCGTGCTAGCGATATGAAACGCTTCAGCGACAATTCGCGCCATATCTTTGGGATCGCGCACTACATAGGAGTGCTTGACAATTGGTAAGGTAATCCCGTAGATATCAGTTTCTTGAAATGCATCTGTACCGATCGCTGGACGTGAAACCTGTCCAGTGACTACAATCATCGGGATCGAATCCATGTAGGCTGTAGCGATGCCCGTCACCAAGTTAGTTGCTCCAGGCCCAGAAGTACCAAAGCATACTCCTACCTTACCTGTAGCGCGTGCGTAACCGTCGGCAGCGTGGGCTGCTCCTTGTTCGTGTCTCACTAGAATGTGCTTAATCGCACCAGTTGCTTCCACCTTGTACAGGTCATCATAAATCGGCAGAATCGCCCCACCAGGATAACCAAAAATATACTCAACGCCGTGGCGATGAAGACTGTCAAGCAGAGCAAAACCGCCAGATGCACGTTTGGGCACGACTGGCGGGTTATTACGGGACTGTTTGTGATTCTCGGTTTGTGGGATACTAATTTGGGAAGGCAATTCTCCCACGGAGACACTTTGTGAACGCACGTTCAAACCTCAGACTATAGCTAAAGTTAATGCTGACTTCTGTAGTTAAGATTTCATTTTAATAGAAAACTTCAATTAAATCCCGATTATTTTATAGATTCAAAATAAAACTAGAATATTAGCCTAGAATTAGGGACTGACAAATAAACAAATATCCCACTGTTCACAGTAACTAGTCATCAGTTATCACCTTCAAAGGAGATAATTTATTTTTGGAATTCCCTTAAATTACGTCTTGCAACACTCTGCGGGTGTTATGCCAAGCCCAAATACCCACAACTACCACAACAATACTCATGACTACAAGTACTGTTCTTAACCCTAAGGCATCAGTTAATGGTCCAGCAATTGCCAGGGGTACTGATAAAGCGATGTTGACAGCATGATTTTGAAAGCCAAATACTTTACCATGCATTGTCGGTGGAGTTTGCTGTTGAATTAAAGTTTGCATTGGCACACCAATAAAGGCAGCACCGATACCCAGAATTCCACACAGTCCCAGCGCTAACAATAAACTATGTATAAAAGTAAACACTCCTAAAACCAGAGCTATCATCAAAAATCCAATTAAAGGTAATGGCTTGCGGTGCAATTTATCACCCCAATTCCCTAAAATTGCCGCACCGGATACCATCCCCACCCCGGCTGCGGCTAAGAAAAAGCCAAACTGTTTTTCTTTGAGACCAAACTCTTCGGCTAATCGAATCGTCAGCACCGTTAAAGCTGCAAACACACAATATAAGGTTGTTAGTTGCAGCATAGCATTCAAGACCAAACGGTTTTTCTTGAGATAGCGTAGACTTGCGGTAAATTCAGCCCAAGGGTGATTTTCGTTTTGATGTTCCCTTGGCGGTTTGTGTTCTTTAAACTTTATTGGCTGCATAATCGCAGCTGATAAGATGTATAATCCTGCAACCACAAGCTCTTGACCGTATCTTTCTCCCATCAAGCTTTTTGCAAAACTCAAAATCGGCTCTCCGATCGCAAAGCCAACAATTAAAGCTCCCATCATCGTGCTGCTGAAAAGCGCATTAGCTGCCAATAAATTTTCTCGCTTCACCAACAAGGGAATGGCTGCTTGCTCGGCTGGTGCAAAAAACTGCGTCACCGTAGAGATGGCAAAAGTTATAATTAACAGAATTAGAAATTCTCGTGGCAAAAAGGGAAGACAGAGCGTTAACAGCCCACGCACGACATCTGAGCCGACCATAATCAGCTTTTTTGGCAGACGGTCAACAAAGATACCACCAGCAGAACCAAACAAAATCGCTGGTATTGTAAACGACAGCATCAAAGTTGAATACATCGAATTTTGTGCCAACCCAGGAAGCGGTGAGTAGTTCTCCAACAGAGCAATCATCAAAACAAAGAAGACTTTATCCGCTAACTGGGACACGATTTGCCCAATCCACAAGAGCATAAAATTACGGTTTTTTAGCAGTGCGCTAAACCCGTTATTGACAGCAGCAGGTTCTGTTGGAAACATCAGTTACTTTAGGATAGATGGGGCATGGGGCATCTGGGAGGGATGAGGAGATGGGGTGGTGGGGAGATGGGCGTAGTTTCACCCCATCTCTTGATCTCCTCATTTCCTCATCTCCTATTTCTCACTTACTTAGTTCGTTGTCCGGATTAATTTGCTTCATAGCGTTTTAACAGCATACGCAAAAACTCGGCTACAGTGAGATGACCTTTGGGGGGAAAAATTCCAATGGATGAATCTACCCACCAACCTTGTACAGTTTCGGGCGATCGCCAAATGGATAAATGCTCGACAGCTGGTTGTGCATAAAAGTTATTTTGCCCACTACCTAGCAAACTAGAACTCCAATGGGTGAAATAATCATGACTGATCCGATGAATCAGGAAATTACCCTGTAGTGGGACTCCCCATCCATCTATAGCAATAAACGCTTTCACACGACCACCCAAGTGTTGCCACAAATGCGCCGCACCTATTGCCCCGACAACGCCAGCACTAAAGCTAATGAATATCACTGGCGATTCCAAAGAGTTGTTGAGGCGACCGCGCAAAAACTCCAAAATGTGGAAAGCTGATAAACTCAAAAAATCCTTGCCCGGAAAAACCAGTATCTTAGCTTGATTTTGCTCTATTGAGTCACCAGAAGTATCTAATAATCCCGATATAAACGATTCAGTCAAGGCGCGATCGTGGATTCCAGGGCAAATAATTATGGGCATGGGGTATTGAGCATGGGACATGAGGCATTGTAAAAGAAATCTTTGCGTCTGGACAGTTATCGATTTATATCGTGCTAAGTAGTTAGACACAATTAATTACACAATGTCAGTTGCGAATCGAGCGTTCGCGATAGCGTCTCGTAGAGAAGCGAAATATAGGCGTTCGCGAAGAGTAGCCTTCCTGCAGGATAGCAAGGGCAAGGACTGGGATTGGCTTCGCTTTTCTACTAAACGCTCTTGGTAGCTTGCTTCTGGGTTCGCGTAGCGTTCTGTAACAAAGGAGTACGCTCGCAATGACTGTAAATATTTTTGTCCATCTACTTATCAGCTTTTAGTATTAATCACTCAAATCTGCAATTTTTAGTCTGTTTTGTTTATATGTCTTTTGATGTATTATTCTGCTTTTTACACCCATCCCATCCCCCCGGATGGGATAATAATTGATTAGTAGGGAAAATGTTTAAGCTATTCCCTAACTTAAAATTCTCTGCACTCTGGTTATATTAAGGAAGTTATTGTGGTTGCAACGCCGGAAAAACTACAACATACTCACACTCACGAGCAATTATCAGCTAAAGACCGTGTAGCCGTATTGCTGATGGGCTATGGCGAAGTCGAAAGCTACGAAGATTTCGCCAACTATAACGAACAGGCTTTAAATCTACTGACAGCAAAATTTGCACCGGTGCCAACTTGGATTTATCCGCCTCTGGCAAGACTTTTGGCACTATTTGACCGTCATGAGTGGGGACACACACACCATGATTTTATCTCTCCACACAACGCCATCTTCGAGCAGCAGCGTGCTGGGATTGAGAAGCATTTACAAGAAAAATGGGGTAATAACGTCCAAGTTTTCAAAGCTTTCAACTTTTGTGCCCCTTTCTTGCCTAAACAAGTTTTGGCAGAAATCAAAAACCAAGGCTTCGACAAAATTCTGATTTACCCACTCCTAGTTGTTGATTCTATTTTTACTAGTGGAATTGCGATCGAGCAAGTTAATAATGCTCTTGCTGAGTTGACTGATGGTGAAGAACACTGGGTTAAAGGACAGCGCTACATTCCTTCTTTCTTCAACGAACCAGCCTACATCGATTTAATGGCTCATCTAGTTGAGGAAAAAATTAACGCTGATTTAGCAGCAGCTTACCTACCTTCTCAAATCGGTATTGTGCTAATGAATCATGGCTGTCCGCACAAAGCCAAAGGATTTACCTCTGGAATTACCGAAAGTCAGGCGCTATACGATTTGGTAAGGGATAAGTTGATTAACCGCTATCCTTTAATCTCCGTCGGTTGGCTCAATCATGATACACCTCTAATTGAATGGACGCAGCCAAATGCACAGCAAGCAGCAAGTAACTTGATTCAGTTGGGTGCAAAAGTAGTGGTATTTATGCCAATAGGTTTTGCTACAGAAAATCACGAAACTCTGTTGGATGTACACCACATCATCCATGCTTTAGAAAAACAGCATCCTGGTAGTAACTACGTACAAATGGCTTGCGTCAACGACCATCCGCAATTTTTAGCGATCGCCGCTCAATGGGCTGATGCTCATATTGCACAATTATTGTCAGAGCAAACTTTGACAGTTAATCCCCAACTAGCTGATCATCACCATCACCATCACCACCATTAAGTTTAAGTTTGTGGGGCGGGCAAAGCTTTGCCCACTCCAGATTTAGGGTTAGTTTTAAGCATAAATGCAATTCAAATTTTGTCTATAGCAACGTTGCAGATGCACCTTAAGCTTTAATTTCTATCTGCGTTACAGTACTGACATACAATTATTTTTGTTTCATCTATTTTAAGTAAAAATCTGTTTAGACTCAGTATTATCACTCAGGTTAAGCAGGCTATACAAAGTTATTCTATAATCAGTAATATCACATTTGCTAGTTGTTAAAAGATTACAAGCTCTTGACATCAAAATCCAGGTAATCACTTATTATTAAAATCTCTGTGCGTCAAAGCGTCCACTGAAGTTCTGATGCCTGCTGTGGGCTGTGCCAATGGCAAAAGCCACCCTCAGACTTCTCTTTGCGTCAGCCTTAATTATAAGTCTTAACCGGACATGATATGACTAGTAACGCAGCAATAATTTTTAGCAGCTTTTGGCGTTAATTACCTCATACCAATTCTCTGGAAAGATACGCCAAAATCTGACTAATGGCAATAAAACTGTAGACCGACACAAATTATTGAGAGGTTGTAAAAAACACTATAAGTTCGCCACCTGAGTATGTATCCAAAAGGATTTGTTGGCGAGATATTTGCTGGAGTAATTTTAAGCAAAAAATAGGCGTGCTGTTATCCAACAGTAGCCTACATTTTTGTGGAATTAGTCCACTGTTTTCCTTGTTCTTTGTAATTGCAATTAAACCCTAATTTTGAAGGATTTACACATGCCACAAACATTAGCCGAAACTTCTTTGACCTACTATTTAATCGCTTTTGATGCTAATGGCAAAGAATGCGAAAAGGATGGAGAACTAATCAGCCAGAATGTAGTAAATCTTCTATCTAACTCTAAGCAATCTCAGCAGCCAATTACGGATGTTTTCTTGATGAGCCACGGATGGCAAGGTGACATTCCCGCAGCAATAAACCAGTATGACAAATGGATTGCAGCTATGGCTAAAAACCAGGCTGATATTCAAAAAATCCAACAGGTGCGACCAGGATTTAACCCACTGTTAATTGGTCTACATTGGCCTAGTAAACCTTGGGGAGATGAAAGTGCAGTATCACTAGGCAAAAGAATTGTGTCTTTTGACACTACAGATAATTCTGAAGAAKAGTTTGTTAACCAGTATGCTCAGAGCATAAGTAATACTGAAGCCGCTAAAGAAGCGCTCAGAACAATTTTTACAGCAGGGGTAGAATATGACGTTGCACCCGATATATTACCATCAGAGGTGCGTCAAGCTTACGAGGTTTTGATTAAGGAAGCATCTTTGGGCAATCAAGGAGAAGATGCAGATGAGTGGAGCGAAAATGATTCATTAAATTTAGAGCCTCAAAGTTTATATCAAAGTCTTCTAGCAGAAGAAGAAAGCCAAGATGTCAGCTTCGGAATTGAGGACAATGTAAAATCAGCAGCAGATGCATTTTTAAACATTCCAAGATTGTTATCTTTTTGGAAGATGAAAGACCGCGCTCGAAAAATTGGTCAAACCAGCGGCTTCAATTTGTTAAACAGACTTCAACAGGTCACAAATAATACTGTGCGATTTCATCTGATGGGGCACAGTTTTGGATGTATTTTTGTCTCAGCTTGTGTAGCAGGTACCAAAAACAACAATAAATTAGTCCGTCCAATTAATTCTCTTGTCTTAATACAAGGCGCTTTATCACTCTGGTCTTTCTGTTCAAATGTTCCTCATAGAAAAAATCTTCCTGGTTACTTCCGCTCAATTATTACTGAGGGTAAAGTTGCAGGGCCGATTGTTACTACTCAATCTGTGTATGATAACGCTGTCAAGAATGCTTATCCGATGGCAGGGACATTAGGAATATTTGGAGGACAAGATATAGACTTTGACCCTAATAGTGAGAATAGCCAAAAGACATATCCTGGTGTAGGTGGCATTGKTCGTTTTGGAATTCAGGGTGATGGTTTGAACATTTGCACCGAGATAACATATATGGGCCCCCTGGAAAAGTCCTACAACTTTAAATCAGGTAAAATTTATAACCTGAACAGTAATGATTATATTGTAGTTCCTCCTAGCCTACTAGACGTTTTTATTGGCGCTCATAATGCCATTGATAAACCTGAAGTAGCTCATGCTGTATGGTCAGCAGTGCTTGTTAGTTAAATGAGAAATGGGGAATTGGAAATGAATTCTTCCCCATCCAATCATTAATTGCGAAGACTACAGCTGCTATGAAGTAGTAGCACGTATCAAATTAAAACTTGAGAAATTCATCAAAGATTCAAGGATGATAAATGGTAGTAAGTTCAAATCTTAAAAAAATACAACAGACTGAGTTTCGCTTTACTTTGCCCCAAGGCTATATAGACCCAGAGGGTAATGTCCATCAAGAAGGAATAATGCKATTGGCTAGTGCCTATGACAGGGTTGCACCCATCCAAAACCCTCGCGTACAGGCGAATCCAAACTACTTTGTGATTATTCTCTTGTCACGAGTKATTGTTCGTCTGGGAACAATGCAGCAAATCAACCCTAAAGTCATCGAAAATCTGTTTGCTGGGGACTTGGTTTACTTACAAGACTTGTACCAACGCATTAATCAAAACGGTGACAATCGTTTCTTAGTTAGCTGCCCTCACTGTTGTGGACAGTTTTACGTAGAACCTCCGCAACCAGGGGAGTAGTTTACTAACCCTGATGGCGGTTGCTTGAGGAGGTAGCTAGAAGAGGTAGTAAATATTTAGAAGCATTCTTATAACCGCCAATACCTAGTTATTTACTTTGATGAAAGTAGCAAGCAAAAGGATAAATTTAAGATGAGCATACAAGAACTGACCGCACAGCTATATTTCAATGGGATTGATGGTGCATCAGGAGAATATTTGTTGCCTCCGTTGACACCTGAACAGGTCTCCAAGATTGCTCAGGGCGAAGAGTTCGATCCTATAGAACTTAGCGAACTTAAGAGCAAAAATTCGCAAGTTAAAAAAGAAGATACTGACTTTGCTCCGATGGAAGGGGTAGATCCAAAAAACCTCGCAGAGACAGGTTGGGGAGTTATCTTCGCCTATAATGCTGACCCAGCAATCAAAGAAGCACTCAAGGAATTGTTAGAGCATCGGCAAAGGCAAGTCACTAAAAATCACGAGAACTACTATAAGGAATACGTCGGTCCAAAAGGTTATCGTCCTGGGGAATCGAAGAATCAATTTTTGTCGCGTCATGGAGTTGGCCCTGGCCCTGCTGACCCAGATAAAATGCCTTATTATCTGTTGATTGTTGGCGACCCAGAAACTATTCCCTATCGTTTTCAGTACCAGCTTGATGTCCAGTATGCCGTAGGTCGCATCTACTTTGATACACCCCAAGAATATGCTCAGTATGCTCGCAGTGTCGTACAAGCTGAAACTACTAATTTAAACTTGCCTCGCCAAGCTAGCTTTTTTGGTGTGTGTACCAAGGGTGATGCAGCTACCGAACTCAGTGCTAAGAACTTGATTCAGCCCCTAGCTGACTGGATGCTTGATGAGCAGAAACAGAATAGTTGGGCAGTACGAACCTTGTTAGCAGAAGAAGCCACCAAGGCGCGGTTAAGCAAACTGTTAGGAGGCGAAGAAACACCCGCTTTGCTGTTCACTGCCAGTCATGGTATGGGCTTTCCGAATGGGGATGAGCGACAGCTACGCCATCAGGGTGCTTTACTCTGTCAGGACTGGCCAGGTAAAGAACAGTGGGGTAGAAAACCAATTCCCGAAGAATTTTACTTCTCTGCGGACGATGTTGGCGATGATGCTAAGTTACTAGGGCTAATTGCCTTTCACTTTGCCTGTTATGGTGCTGGTACGCCGCAATTTGATGAATTTGCCCATAGAAAAGGCTCCAATGAAAGATTAGCGATCGCTCCTAATGCTTTTATTGCACCTCTACCTAGACGGCTTCTGAGTCATCCCAATGGTGGTGCTTTAGCTGTCATCGGTCATGTGGAGCGAGCTTGGGGTTGCTCTTTTGTCTGGGGACGCTCTGGCAAACAATTGGCAGTCTTTCAAAGTACCCTCAAGCGACTACTAGAAGGTCATCCTGTGGGGTCAGCCGTTGAGTATTTCAACGAGCGTTATGCTGAACTTTCTTCTGATTTGAGTATGCACCTAGAAGATGTTCAATTTGGCGCGACTGCCGATCCGGTAAGTTTGTCTGACATGTGGACAGCAAACAACGACGCTCGGAGTTATGCGATTATTGGCGACCCGGCAGTTCGGCTAGTTGTAGGGGATAATTCCACAGGCGATCGCTCGGTAATTGCAACAGTGAATTTACTTACTGCGCCAGCAACACCCCAGACATCTGATACATCTGCCATCCAGCAAGCCCAGACAAACTTAAACCAAGCCCTAGAGCAATTTGCTAAAACAGTCGAGCAATCTTCATCTGACCGTACACAAAAGCTGCAAGCAGCGCTTTCAGCTACAGTCAGTCTACTTGAAACCTTGAAGAAATTAAGCTAGGGACTGGGGACTGGAGAAAATTCTTCCCACCTCCCCATCTCCCCATATCCACAGAGGGGTCCCACCTTCCCCATCCCCTTATCTCCCCATCTCCCGAATTATGAACACCTTCGAGATTACTATCCAACGCAAATCAGGAAATAACTGGCCAATTGTCGTAGAACACAGCCGATTTGGGGAACTCCTGCCATTGCGCTCGGAAGGTACTCTCGAACTAACTGGTGAAAATTTACAGCAGCTAATTAGTTTTCTCGGACAGCCCAAAGACTACGGTAGGTTACTCGGAAAAACGCTATTTCGAGATGATATACGTGATGCCTTTGTCGGTGCTATGCGCGAAAGCGAGGAACCACTGAGAATGTTGCTTTTTATTGAAGCATCAGATTTAGAATTAAGAACTTTACGTTGGGAAAAGCTCTGCGCTCCCATCGATGGGGAATGGGAGTTATTAGCACTAAACCAGCGAGTGCCGTTTTCTTTCTACATTCCGGCAATTACTGATCGCCGCTTTCCCGCCATTGGGCGACGAGACTTGCGGGCGTTGCTGTTAGTTGCTAGTCCCAGCGATTCCCAGAAGTATAAATTAGCCGAATTTGATGTTGAAGCCAGCGTTAATAGCGTCAAGTCTGCACTAGGGGAAATACCTTGTGATGTCCTGGCAACAGTTCCTGGAGCCATTGGTTTACCAACGATAGACGAACTGTGTACCCAATTGAGCGATCGCAATAAACAGTACACCATATTGCATTTTGTCAGTCATGGCAGAGTACAGAGTAATGGTGAAACTGTCGTCTACTGGTCAAAAGCTGATAATACAGTAGAAGCGATCGCTGCGACACAGTTACTAGAGCGGTTGCGCCCATTACGTGGAGCTAAAGGGCTACCACACTTTACTTTTCTTTGTACTTGTGAGAGCGCTAGTCCTGATGCAGAAGGGTCTTTAGGAGGATTAGGGCAAAGATTAGTCCGGGATTTGGGGATGCCTGCGGTGGTAGCAATGACCGATAAAGTCACCATCAAAACAGCCCAAACTTTAATAGAGAACTTTTATAAACAACTTAGAGCATCCGGAGAGGTGGACTCTGCTTTACATGAAGCAACAGCTGCTTTAGCAAAGCGCGGTGATATTACAGTTCCAGCATTGTTTAGCCGCTTAGGTGGGCGACCCTTATTTAGTGACAAACTCGACCGCGAACTAACTAATGCCGAAATCGAACATGGTTTACAACGTTTAGGGGAATTGTTACCACAAAGAGCGCCAATACTGCAACCAAAATTCGAGATTCCTGCCCAGAAACTAGAAAACATCTTAGGGGCAGATGTTGCAGCATTAAGCAAACAAGCCCGTCAGGAACGAGAGCAGGTATTAGAGGAGATAAATAACCTCTGTGAGGAAATACTTGACCTCAGCTTTAACGCACTGGCGTTAGATCAACAACCACCCATCTATGATTCTCGGTGTCCGTTCCGGGGCTTATATCCTTTCCGAGTGGAAAACCGGGAATTTTTCTTTGGGCGAGAACAACTCATTATCCAACTGCAACAAAAGTTGACTGAACACAACTTTTTAGCTGTGTTGGGTGCTTCAGGTAGTGGTAAGTCATCGGTAGTTTTAGGGGGTTTAATACCGCTGCTACAGGAAAAACAACCTGATTTGCAGTTGGCATATATGACACCAAGCTCTCATCCTATAGAAAAACTACAAACTAGTCTTTCGCCAGTCCAAGGGCAATCTTCAATATTAATAATCGACCAATTTGAGGAATTGTTTACCCTGTGTGCTGATAAAACTGAGAGAGTGACTTTCATCGAAAAATTGTTAAGCCTAATTCCATTCCAAAAAGTTATCGTCACGATGCGGGCAGATTTTTGGGGTGAGTGCGCTACCTACCGTAATTTAAAAGATTTAATGGAAGTTAGGCAAAAACTCATCGGCCCGATGGATGCAGGGGAATTGCGGAAAGCGATGGAAATGCAAGCTGCCCAAGTCGGGTTACGCTTTGAAGCAGGCTTGAGCAACTCGATTCTGGATGATGTGCAAGGTGAACCAGGAGCAATGCCACTACTGCAACATGCATTGTTAGAGATGTGGAAGCGACGACATGGTAGATGGTTGCAGTGTGTGGAGTATGAAGCGATCGGTGGGGTAAAAATGGCGATCGCTCAAACTGCCGATGATGTTTACAATGTTTTATCAGCCTCAGAACAAGACCAAGTTAAGAATATCTTTATTCGCTTAACCCGCTTGGATGAAAGCGCCTTGGAAGGAGAAAAACGCCGGGACACCAGACGACGAGTTTGGCTAGATGAACTAGTGCCTGCGGGTAGTGATTTAGCAAGTACCAAACAGTTGGTGCAGCAGTTGGCTGGTGAAGGGGCGCGATTGGTAGTTACGAGTGTAGACGAGTCTACAAATCGTCAAGAGGTGGAAGTTGCTCATGAAGCCTTAATTCGCTATTGGCCGCGGTTGCTCAAATGGTTAGATGAGAATCGGCTCAATTTACAACTGCGTGAAACTATCCGTCAGGCAGCTTTGGAGTGGGAAAAGCAGCAAAAAGACGAGAATTATTTGGTACATCGGGGTGGAAGATTAGAAGATGCTCAGATGTTGGCGAAACGTACTAGTTTTCTCAACCAGTTAGAGGCTGACTATGTTACTGCTTGCAGAGAATTGGCCCAACGCCAGCAAAAGGAAAAAGAAGCGCGTCGTCGTCGAGAAATTAGGATAGCTTGGGGAGTAGCTGCTAGCTCGATTGTAGGCTTGATTGTGACTGCTAGCTTGGGATTCATGGCTTTATCTGAAAAACACCAAGTTGAAAAAACTAAAGCTGAGGCTTTAGGTCGATATTCCTTATCACTCTCTGATTATCATCAAGATTTGGAAGCACTAGTCGAAGGAATCAAAGCCGGAAAAATCTTGCGACAGCAAAACTTTAATCAACCCTTGGTTATAGAAGCATTGCAGAGAGTAGTTGATCGCATCAGAGAACGCAATAATTTGACTGGACATCTAAGTAGTGTAAATAGTGTAGTCTTCAGCCCAGACGGTAAAATTCTCGCCTCCGGTAGTGATGACGGAACTATTAAACTTTGGGATTTAAACGGTAAGGAATTGCAAACCTTCAAACAGGATCAAAAACAAGAGGTTAAAAATGCTGTCTTCAGTCCAGATGGTAAAACTCTAGCTAGTGTTAGTGCTACTACTCCCGATCCTACTAATGTAGACGATCGGACTATCTGGCTCATCAAACTCTGGAATTTAAACGGCCACAACCTAAAAACCTTTTCTTTGAACACAGTGGTTAAAAGCATTGTCTTCACTCCAGATAGTAAAACCCTGCTGATTGCTAATCAAGATAATACTGTCAACGTCTTGAATTTAAATACACGGCAAATAAAAAAGATTAAATATGAGGGAACTGGAACCGAGGGCAGTATTGTTTTGAGTCCGGATAGTAAAACTGTAGCTATTGCTGATCGCAATAATCTTGTCGAGCTCTGGGATTTAAACGGTAAAAAATTGCAAACCTTGAAAGGGCATCAGGAAAATATCACTAGTATTACTTTCAGCCGCAATGGTAAAAATCTGGCGACTGTTGATGAAGACAAAATTGTCAAAATCTGGGATTTAAATGGCAAGGAGTTGGACGACTTCACACAAACAAACAATCATATCACAAGAGTCTTTTTTAGTCACGATGGTAAAACTCTAGCTATTCCTACTGAGGATAATGCCATTGAACTCCAGAATTTAAAAGGCGAAAAATTAGCAACCTTCAAAGGACATCAGGAAAATATCACAAGTGTTGCCTTTAGCCCAGATGGCAAAACTCTAGCTTCTGCTAGTTATGACAGCACTATTAAACTCTGGGATTTAAATGGCAAGCAACCGCAAAGCTTCAAACGAATTCCAATGGATGGTGATGCTATTTATACTCCGATAGTTGCCTTGAGTCCAGACGATAAAACTCTTGCCTATACTGATATTCATGGTATTATCAAACTTTTGAATTTAAAAGATAAGCAACTACAAACTTTTAAAACTGAAAAAGGTGGTGTGACTAGAGCTAGCTTCAGTCCTGATGGTAAAATTTTCGTCTCTAATAATAGTGAAGACAATACCCTGCAACTGTCAGATTTAAATGGCAAAGAATTGCGAACTCTCACAGGACATCAAGGAAAAATCACAAGTTTTGTTTTCAGCCCAGATGCTACAACTTTGGCATCTGCAAGTGAAGATAAAACTGTTAGACTCTGGAATTTAAATGGTAATGAACTACTAACTTTCAAAGGGCATAAAGAATCGGTCAATAGCGTAGCCTTTAGCCCAGATGGAAAAATTCTCGCCTCTGCCAGTAATGACAATACTATTAAACTCTGGGATTTAAACGGTAATGAATTACGAACGTTCATCGGACATAAAGGAAATGTCAATAGCGTTATTTTTAGTCCTGATGGTAAAACTATCATCTCTGCGAGTGAAGATAAAACTATTAAAATCTGGGATTTAAATGGTAAAGAGTTGCGAACCCTCAAAGGGTATAAAGGAGGAATTAATAGTATTGCTTTCAGCCCAAATGGAAAAATCCTCGCTTCTGCCAGTAATGATAAAACTGTTAAATTATGGGATTTAAATGGAAAGGAATTGCTAACTTTTAAAAATGAAGAAGTTGTGAAAAATATAATATTTAGTCAAGATGGTAAAATTCTGGTTACTTCTGTCAGTAACGCCATCATTGTTTGGGATTTAGACAAGTTCACTTTAAATCCTCTCCTGGATAGTGCTTGTGATTTTACACGGAATTATCTCAAATATAGCCAGGATATATCAGAAGATGACAAGCATTTGTGTGACAGGATCGGCACTTTCCAATAATCTGCTAATTTTAATCAATCTAGTTGTCATTAATATTAATTAAGTTTAATCAAGGATGTAATGGTAAAAAGCAATTTAAAAAATAGTTTATATTTTTATAAATTATTTTTTAACGAATTTTTAAATTATGCAATTAAATTAATTTTCTATTTTATTTTCAAATGCCAAACAAAATAAGTTTTCTTTGTTAGAAAATAGCTATATATTAGCCTATTACTACACAAAAGGATACCAGACAGACTGTGAGTAACTCACGTAGTGGATTCAGCTTAAAAGGGGGCAATATTTACCCCCTTTTTCTCGGTTATTGATATGCTGGCTAAAAACTACTATCTTTAATTACTGCCACACAAACACTTTAGCTTCATATGGTCCAAAATCAGTGGTGATGCCATCATCACCTGCTTCAGCATCATAATTCGCCGTCCATTCGTGCCATGTACCACTGTTAGGAAAGTTAGGAAGATGATAATCACCTAGAAAATTTTCGGAGAAATTTGCTACTACTACTACACGAGAACCCTCATCATTCCAACGGCTATAAGCTAACACTTTTGCTTCTGGATTTTCATGGATGAAATCAATATTTTCTGTGTAGAGAGCTTGATTACTTTTACGGAGGTTAGTTAAGCCTTTATAATATTCAAATAAACCACGATTTAAATCATTACCTAATAGTGTCCAATCAATTTTAGCTGATTCAGGTTGTTTCGGTTTGTACTCACCAAATTCCTCTCCCATCCAAATTAAAGGTACACCAATAGCAGTCATCAGGATAGCAACTCCTAATTTAATCCGCCTAAAAGCTTCTTCATCAAAAATCTCACGGTTTCCTAGTTCTACCATGAGATGATTATGGTCATGATTGGTGAGATAATTTACTACATTAGTAGCACCCAAAAAACCTTGACGTTTACAGTCAATAACATCTTTGAGGCGCTCTAAATCAAATGTATCACCACAAATATGCTCTAAAATGCAGTGATAAAAACTGTCATGCCAGCAACCATCCATCGGTCCATCAAAATTGGTAATGCTGGTAGTTTCAGGAATGTATTCGGCGACATTATAAAAAGGCTTTGGTCCAGCAACATTTTTGGCTTCTTGCACAATCCAGTGCATGAAGTCATAGTTAGCAATTTGTCTGGCTGCGTCATAACGAATACCATCAAGATGATATTGCTGAACCCAATAACGCACTGTATCACCAATAAATTTACGTGCCGGATAAATATCTAAGTTTTCGTCGTAATGTTCATAATTAAACTCAGGCCCCCAGTTATTATCGGGATCGCGAGGCGAGTGATGATACCAATAATCGTGGTCAATTTGTGTTAACGGACCAGATGCTTCTGAATGGTTGTAAATACCATCAATAATTACACGAATGCCTCTACCATGACACTCATCAATTAAATTTTTCAATCCAGGAGTGGAACCATAGCTAGATTCTGTCGCAAAGAAGTGGCGGGGATTGTAACCCCAGCTATAGTCACCAGGATATTCTTTTAGTGGCATCAACTCAATAGCGTTGATTCCCAATTCTGATAAATAATCTAACTTCTCTACTACATGTTTGTATTTGCCTCGTGCATAAGGGTCGTCTTCACCACCAGAAAAATCACCAACATGCAGTTCATAAATGACTAATTCACGGTCAGCAGGTAAGGGTTTATCATCATGTTGCCAAACATAGGTATCAGTAATTCTTTTTCCATCTTTGATACAGACAACACCATCATCTTTTCCCCCCATTTCATCTATATCAGTTGCATAGGGATCTGTGACATCAACCCATTGTTCTGGCTCAAAAAACCATGAATTTGATTGGACGCGGAATTTATATTGATAAACGCCGTCTTCTAATTCAACACTTGTGCGGAAATAACCATCCTCACCTTTCTCCATTGCAATTTCTTGCCAATCAGAAAAAGAACCAATTAATGCGGCTCCTTTATTGTAGGGTGCAAATAAGTTAAATTCAATTGGCTTTGCCATAGAAGTGTCTGTAAGATCAAGGATTCATAAAAGCATTTTCTAATGATTAATTAAAATTGCAAATCACTCTATAGAATGAATTGAATAAGTAATGCTTCTACCTTCAGGAAGAATTAATTGATGAATTTTAAATTAGCTATTTTTTGAATTCTAACTTTTGTTATTCTTTTAATTAAAAATTTCTCATAAAAATAAAATAACTTTTGTGGAAACAGATGTTAAAAGAAGAAATAAATACGTTGAACATTTTTTGTAATGTTATTTAAATTAGTTAATATTTAAACTAATTTAAATTAGTTTATAAAAATTTATTTCATGTTTTTAGATGTTTAACTATTAATTAATTTGCTCACTATTTTGTTGTAGATAACTTAACAACCAACTGGCTGCCGTTGCTCTGCGAGTTTGCCGAGGGCCAAATTCACCAATTTTGTAACCTTTGAAGCCTAGTTTTTGCTTAAGTAATTGTTTATTTTCAGTAGGAATGGAACGAGTTAACTTGACTGTTGCAGGGCGAGAGTCAATAAAATCTGGTGGTTGTGGATACTCATTGTGCCATTCTGGTGCAACTTGGCTAGTGTCCCATTGTGTAGTTGATGGGTTATAACGATAGCCTAAATAATGCCATAGCAACTGATTAACTGTCGCATCATCTAGTTCCTCGTTGAGAATTGCCCAAATTGTATTTGTATTCAGTGGTGGCAGATTAGACATAAGTACGTAATAATTGAGCACCCATAAATCAGAATATAATAAAACTTTGATACCTAAGCTTAATAATTTTGAAAAAAATTATTAGGCTATAGCACACTTGATTATCGCAGCCAAAATAAGCGCTGCAATCAAGACACTTAACAGAGCAACTAGATATATTGCAGCCAAGATAAAAATCAAGAGTGCGATTAACTTCGCAACTTCAACGTAAAAACAGGTTGTGTATACAAAACTAGGTAGACTGGAAATCGTAAAGAATAGACCAGTCTATGCACAATCCTACACCACCGCCAAAGATCGTCCGCGCCCATGTATTTATTTCTGGGCAAGTCCAAGGAGTGGGCTTTCGCTACGCCACCATCGATACGGCTACCCAGTTAGGATTAACTGGTTGGGTGCGGAATCTCCCCGAAAGTCGAGTAGAAGCAGTTTTTGAAGGGGCGCGACAGGTTGTAGATGAAATGGTTCGCTGGTGTCACTCTGGGCCGCCTGCTGCTGTAGTAAAAGAGGTTTTGGTGGAGTACGAAGAACCAGAAAACTTACGAGGATTTGAAGTTAAGCGGGGTAAATAATTAGAGATTGGGCAAATAGGGCATTGGTTATGCACAAAAGCGTCCCTGGAAGAAATTGCATTTGGGAACTCTAAGAAATAAATTATCCTGTTTGAAGTTGATCAGTGATGACTGTTAACTAGTTGACTGGGAACAGTGGGATATTTTTTATTTATCAGTCCCTTTTTTCTAGATGTAAAGAAACATTTCTATTTGTTGAAAGACAAATGACAAATGACAAATGACAAAGTGCAAAGATTTTCACAGCCAAAGAGACAGTAAGGGGAGCGATCGCTGTTTGCTATCGCTAAAATTGGGGTATAAATGCCAGATTTTTGAATGCAACCCCCTTTCAAGGGATATGACGATGGCTTCAAAGAAATCATTACACTTAAGTTAGTTGCCCTGCTAGCATTGACCGTCCCATAGAATCGATGACTCAACAAACTTCAAGAATCTGCATCCTTGGTGGAGGCTTTGGTGGTCTCTACACAGCCTTGCGTCTAAGCCAGTTACCTTGGGAATCTACGCAAAAACCCGAAATTGTTTTGGTAGATCAAAGCGATCGCTTTTTATTTTCTCCCTTTCTTTACGAATTACTCACTGGCGAACTGCAAACCTGGGAAATTGCTCCACCATTTACAGAACTTTTACAGACTACGGGGGTGCGTTTTTATCAAGGAGTGGTATCGGGAATTGATATCGACCAGCAACAAGTAGATTTACACGAAGGGCCCCAAATCTCTTATGACAGATTAGTGCTGGCGTTAGGAGGAGAGACACCGCTAGATTTAGTACCTGGCGCAACAGCCTACGCTTATTCATTTCGGACAATTTCTGACGCCTATCGTTTAGAAGAACGCCTGCGATTTTTAGAAGAATCCGCTGCTGATAAAATTCGAGTGGCGATCGTTGGGGCTGGCTACAGTGGTGTAGAGTTAGCTTGTAAGTTAGCCGACAGACTCGGTGAAAGAGGACGCTTTCGGCTCGTTGAAATCGCCGACCAAATCTTGCGAACTTCCCCAGAATTTAACCGTGAAGCAGCAAAGAAAGCTTTAGATGCGCGTGGCGTGTTTCTCGATTTAGAAACCAAAGTAGAATCAATCGGACAAGATACCATCTCTCTAGAATATAAAAATCAGGTAGATACAATTCCCGTCGAATTAGTAATTTGGACTGTGGGAACCCGAGTTGCACCAGTAGTAAAATCGCTTCCCCTCAAGCAGAATCAGCGCGGTCAAATCAGCACTACATCAAATCTGCAAGTCTTCGAGCATCCAGAAATCTTTGCCTTAGGAGATTTAGCAGACTGTCATGATGCACAAGGACAGCAAGTCCCCGCTACCGCTCAAGCAGCTTTCCAACAAGCTGATTATGCTGCTTGGAATATCTGGGCTTCTTTTACCAATCGTCCCTTACTTCCCTTCCACTATCAACACTTAGGAGAAATGATGGCATTGGGGACAGACAACGCCACCCTCACTGGCTTAGGAATCAAGCTAGAGGGGCCTTTGGCATACATCGGTCGTCGTCTTGCTTATTTATATAGGTTGCCAACTTTAGACTATCAACTCAAAGTTGGTTTTAATTGGCTAGTCCGTCCTATTATAGAAACACTTTCTAAATAAGCATTGGGTATTGGGAGTGGGGAGATGGGGAGATGGGGAAAGAACTCAACCCCACCAACCTACCACCCCACACTGCCAATGCCCCAGTCCCCATTATGGAACAACCAAAAGTTATTTTTTTAGATGCTGTGGGCACACTCTTTGATGTTAAAGGCAGTGTGGGTAAAGTTTACAGTCAGATAGCTGAGGAATTCGGCGTTAGAGTTTCTGCCGACACATTAAATACAACCTTCACCCAAAGCTTTAAAGCAGCGCCGCCGCCCATATTTCCAGATGCAGAACTAGAAGATATTCCCCAGCGTGAGTTTGATTGGTGGCGGATAGTTGCCTTGAACACTTTTGAACGTGCAGGTGTTCTCAAGCAATTTTCTGATTTTTCAGCTTTTTTTAGTGAATTGTATATCCACTTTGGGACTGGAGAACCGTGGTTTGTCTATCCTGATGTCATACCAGCTTTAATGAACTGGCGACACTTGGGAGTTACTTTAGGGGTGCTGTCCAATTTTGATTCTCGGATTTACTCTGTATTGCAAAGTTTGGGATTGAGAGATTTTTTTAGCTCTATCACCATTTCTACTCAGGTGCGTGCAGCTAAACCCGATCCTCAAATTTTTGCTATTGCCTTAAACAAACATAAATGTTCTCCAGAGGCAGCATGGCATGTTGGGGATAGCATCGTTGAAGATTATTACGGAGCTAAAGGAGCTGGTTTGAGAGGTGTTTGGATTAATCGTGGGAAATGACCTTTGATAGGGATGTCATCTGGGTCTAAAAATTCAAAATAATCTTCTAATTGCATTCATTTACCTCTGTAGAGTCTTTTACCACTATCGTAATTCCCGTTGATTAGTTCCCAGGCTATAGTCGAGGTACTGTTGCTGCATTTTTTCTCATTCTTTAAGGGTGAGGAATAAAAAAACTTCGCTAATAAAGGAAGACAAAGCAATTCCTAAATACGAGCTATTTTTGTGATTGTAGAGAAAAACAAATCCTACAATCATTACTCACTATTGCCAACCACTGAAGACGCTTTTGGGATCTACGAGTACCTAAAGCAAGTGGGCAACACAGCTAAAGGAGTTCAGCCAATGATGCCCCTATTTGGAAAGAAATAGATATGCGGCATGAGAATTGAGGTTTTGAACTCCATTAATGAGTGTTTTAGCTTCATTAATGAGTATTTGAACTCCATTAATGAATATTTGAACTCCATTAATGAGTATTTGAACTCCATTAATGAGTATTTGAACTCCATTAATGAGTGTTTGAACTTCATTAATGAGCTTTTGAACTTCATTAATGAGCTTTTGAACTTCATTAATGAGTGTTTGAACTCCATTAATGAGCTTTTGAGAGAAATGACGGACTCTCTGGCATTGCTGAGTGAAAGTATGAATTTGTCTCACGCAGAGGCGCAGCGGAAAGTCTGAGCGGAGGTTTCCGACGCTCGCAGCAGACTCGCTAACGCTGCGCTATCCGTTGGCGCAGCCCGCCGAAGGCATCGAAACTTTCTAAGACACAAACGCAGAGAATAGGAGTTTGAGAGATTAAATTTTTCACATTCATTCTTCAATTCAGCAATGCTGACTCTTTATATTGACTTGTCTGTTAATCACCAGTCCCTAATGCCTAATGCTCAATGCTGCCCTAACACCCGTATGATCGAGATATCAGCAAAATCATAACAACCAGATTTTTACCGTAAAACATGGGCAGTATTTGGGAAATCGATTTTTACTCTCGTCCGATTTTAGACGCCAACCAAAAAAAAGTTTGGGAAGTCTTAGTCTGTGAAAGTCCGTTGGATACCAACACAAAAGCAGATTCTTTATTTCGCTATGCTCAATATTGCCCCAGTACCCAGGTAAATTCGGGCTGGTTGCGGACTGCATTGCAGGAGGCTATTGACCAAGCAGGAAAAGCGCCAATTAAAATTCGCTTTTTCCGTCGCCAAATGAATAATATGATTACCAAAGCTTGCCAAGACTTGGGGATTCCCGCCCAGCCTAGCCGCCGTACTTTGGTTCTCAATCAATGGTTAGAACAGCGGATGCAAGAAGTGTATCCTCAAGAACCTGGGTATCAAGGCGGAACTAATCCCTCAGTGCGGTTGGAGAAACCTTTGCCGCAACGTTTGCCAGATGCTTTGGAAGGACAGCAGTGGGTATTTGTGAGCTTAACAGCTGAAGATTTAGCACAGATGCCAGAGTGGGAAATTGACTTTGGTGAAGCTTTCCCACTAGAGTTTGCACAAGTATCACCTGAAACCCGTATTCCTGGTGTTTTGATTTTCTCATCTAGAGCGTTGCCTTTGGCGGGCTGGATGTCTGGTTTGGAGTTGGCTTTTTTAAAAGCTGACACTAGTGAAGAAGCGAAGTTGCTTTTAGAAACTGGTGTTACTGAAAGCTGGATTGTGGCAAATATCAAAAAACCTCAAACTTTAGCAGAAGCCAAAGGTTTTGAACAAGCCAAGCAAAAAGCTAATGGAGTGCATTTTCTAGGCGTGCAGTCCAATCCTCAAGCTGAATCATTTGCTGGTTTTTGGCTGTTGCAAGAGGTTAATCTTTGAAAATGGGGGATGGGCAGATGGGGGGATGGGCAGATGGGTGGATAAGGGGTAATGGGGGGAATAACTAAGGACTAATGACAAAGGACTAATAAACGAAAATTGCGATCGCCTAAGAAACGTTAAGACATGACAATGATTTGGGATAATTATCTGCGTCCATTAGTGTGGATCTGCGGTTTCAAATTGCAACTGCTAAGACGCGCTGATGATGTTTGGATAATTATCTGCGTCTGTTGACGTTAGATAGGCTGTTCAAAATCCACAATTCATTAAGGGTCATGGATTCTGAAAATTTGTCAGAAGATACACTAGCAGAAGAACTGCTGGAACTAGCGATCAAATCTGGAGCAGAAGCCGCTGAGGTGTATCAGTCGCGATCGCTTTCTCGTCCGGTGTTTTTTGAGGCAAACCGACTCAAGCAGCTAGAAACTAGCCAATCTGAAGGTATAGCACTGCGGCTTTGGCGAAATGGGTGTCCTGGACTAACGGTGGCTTACGGTTCTGTCCCACCCTTGGCGATTGTGGAAAAAGCTTTAGCTTTGAGTCAACTTAATCAACCGGAACTAGTGGAATTAGGCTCTAATTTTCAGCCATTGTACCCAGATTTGGGAAAAAGTGTGCCGATAGAGGTTTTGGTAGACTGGGGCAAGGAAGCGATCGCCTTGATTCGGGATGCCTATCCTGATGTTATCTGCAATGGCGACTGGGAATGTGATATCGAAGCCACAAGACTGGTTAACACTAAAGGTTTAGATTGCCACTACAGTGATACTACCCTTAGTTGCTACATATCCGCAGAATGGGTGCGCGGTGATGATTTTTTGAATGTTTCCGATGGTCAAACCAAGCGGGGCGAACTCCACCCACAGAGATTAGCTAACCAAATTTTACAGCGGCTAATTTGGGCAAAAGAAAATGTTTCATCTCCCAACGGTCGCGTCCCAGTTTTGTTTACTTCTAAAGCCGCCGATATGCTTTGGGGTAGTGTGCAAGCAGCTTTGAGTGGCAAGCGAGTTTTAGAAGCAGCTTCCCCTTGGACAGAACGTCTGGGTAGCCCAGTCACAGCATCTAGCCTTACACTCTACCAAGATCCTCAGGCCGGCCCTTACAGTTGCCCTTTTGATGATGAAGGCACTCCCACTCAATTTTTAGTATTTATTGAAAACGGAATTTTAAAGCATTTCTATGGCGATCGCACCACCGGAGGTCAACTGGGTACTCACACCACGGGAAATGGTTTTCGCCCTAGTTTAGGCAGCTATCCCACCCCTGGTTTATTTAATTTTCTCATCCAGCCCGGTTCGGCATCGCTACAAGAGTTGATTAAACAACTAGATGATGGCTTAATTGTGGATCAAATGCTCGGTAATGGCGGCACTATTTCTGGAGATTTTTCAATCAACGTTGATTTAGGCTACCGCGTGCAAAATGGCCATGTAATTGGACGTGTTAAGGATACGATGGTTGCAGGTAATGTATACACGGCTCTCAAGCAACTAGTTACACTCGGGAACGATGCCGATTGGAATGGTTCTTGCTATACTCCATCGCTAATCGTAGAAGGATTATCCACCACGGGGAGAAACAATTAAAAATTCTGGTGTTGCTTACTTAAGGGATGATTCTTGTAGTGTAAGCCGAAAATACAAGGGACGGGCTTTTTGGACTATCCCACAAAACCATCAAAATCATGCCATCAATCAGCAACACCAAAATTCTCAATTTATAGCAAGTAACAGGTTTTGCAAGTGGTAAATGTTGTGTTTGATTCATTGAAAGTTTAATCAATCATTTTTGAATAAGACAATAAATTTGACATCATGTCGTATTTACCTATCTTCCAGCGCTTTCGGCAACTATTACACTTGCAGCGCTTTCGGCAAGTCTTACAACCACGGCGTCGTTTAGCAATCTTTGAAGCTTGCCTGATTGGTTTGGTTTCGGGTCTGGCAGCAGTCTTACTTAAATCGGGGGTGGGATTGCTAGGTGCTTGGCGAGTGCAGACATCGCTGCTATTACCAGCTTGGTTCGTCTTACCAGGTATCGGACTTGCCTTTGGATTCCTAGCAGGATGGCTGGTTGAGCGGGTAGCACCAGAAACTTCTGGTAGCGGTATTCCTCAGGTTAAAGCAGTGCTGGCGCGGATACCAATTGCTCTGGATTTGCGGGTTGCTCTGGTCAAATTAGTCGGTGGTATTCTGGCACTGGGTTCTGGACTAGCTTTAGGGCGGGAAGGACCAACAGTTCAGGTGAGCGCAGCTTTAGCATCTCAACTGAGTCAGTGGTTTCCTACTTCACCAGACCACCGACGCCAGTTGATTGCTGCTGGTGCAGGAGCAGGGTTAGCGGCTGCCTTCAATGCGCCGATTGCAGGTGTGTTGTTTGTAGTAGAAGAACTGTTACAGGATTTCTCAGAATTTACTCTGGGCACTGCAATTCTGGCTTCTTTTATCGGTGCCGTTGTCTCGCGGGTATTGGGTGGTCGCAGCTTAGACCTTAATCTGACATTAACTGCTCCCAACACAGATTTTTTTGTTCAAGATATCCCCTTCTATTTGTTGTTGGGAATTGTGGCTGGGTTGATGGGGGCGCTATTTAATCGCGGGATTATTACCAGCTTAACTTTTTACCGACGTTCTCTACGTTTTGGATTACCTGCTCGTGTAGCACTAGCTGGGTTGGTGTCTGGGGTGATTGTGGCATTACTACCGTTAGCGTTTCGAGATAACACGGGACTGCGGGAAATTTTAATTACAGGTGAGGCTAGCTGGTCGGTAGCGGCGATCGCCTTTTTCTCCCAGTTTGTCCTTACCCTCGTAGCCTATGGCTCTGGTGTGCCAGGAGGATTATTTGCTCCTGCTTTGACTCTTGGGGCTGCCCTTGGCTACTTAGTGGGTATGGCAGAACACAGTCTATTCATTCCTTTTGGAATCGCCAGTGGATTACCAATTACTTATGCGTTGGCAGGAATGGGCGCATTTTTTACTGCGGTTGCCAGAGTGCCAATCACGGGGATAGTAATTGTGTTTGAAATGACTACAGATTTCAACTTAGTACTGCCCTTAATGATTGGCTCTGTAACGTCGTATCTAGTGGCCGACAAGTTAGTGCCAGGATCGCTATACGACAAACTTTTAGAGTGGAATGGGATAATTATCGAAAAAGCTGCACCTCCGGGGGGGATTATGACAAATTTGACAGCCAAAGATGTCATGCAGCAACAAGTAGAAACTCTGGATACACAGATGCCTTTAGATGAAGTGATACAGGCATTTGCCCGTTCCCACCATCGGGGCTTTCCAGTAGTAGAGGATAGCAAGCTTGTAGGGATTGTGACGCAATCAGATTTACTAAATATCCGCGAGCGCAACTTGCCAAACGATACTGCCTTAGGGGAAATTATGACTGCGGCTCCGGTAACAGTCACACCAATCCACACCCTAAGCAATGTACTGTATTTACTCGACCGCTATCAAATCAGTCGCTTGCCAGTGGTGAATGGACGAAAACTGATTGGGATTATTACGCGTGCAGATATTATTCGGGCGGAAGCAGACCATCTTAATGCTGATGACAGAACCTTAAAACTGCGACCAGAACCTTCGTATGTAGTTTATCAAACGCGATCGCCCAGCATTGGTAGAGGTAGATTATTAGTCCCAGTGGCTAACCCAGAAACAGCAGCGATTTTATTACAAATGGCAGCAGCTATCGCCCGCGATCGCCATTATGAAATAGAGTGCATCCAAGTAATACTAGTGCCACGCCACAGTTCCCCATCTGAAACACAAGTCAAGACAGCAAAAAGTCGCCGCCTGCTCAGACAGGCAGAAGTCTTAGCAAAAAAATGGCAAATTCCCCTACATACACAAATCCGAGTTACCCATGATGTCGCCCAAGCAATTTTGGAGACAATCAACGAACAACACATTGACCTCATTTTAATGGGATGGAAAGGTAACACATCTACCCCAGGTCGGATTTTTGGCACTGCTGTAGATACCGTAATTCGCCAGGCCACTTGCGAAGTAGTTTTAGTCAAATTAGGCAAAACTACCAACTCTCCATTACCTACAGCCCACTTCAACAGCTGGCTAGTCCCGATGGCTGGCGGCCCCAATTCACAAGTAGCGATTAAATTGCTTCCGGCTTTACTCACCTTGGGGAATCAACCACAAATTCGCCTGACACAGGTGTTTAAGCCATCTGAGTCGCAGCCAAACATGACAGTTTTAGAAAATAGTATGCGTCAATTAATGCGTCGCTATAAATTATCTAAGACTATTCTTGCTGTCCCAATACAAGCTGATTCAGTTGCCCAAGGTGTGATTAAATTAGTTAAAACCGAAGGTTACGATGTTGTAGTTTTGGGAGCTTCGCGTGAGGGATTGTTGCAGCACGCGATTCAAGGTAATATTCCAGAAGCGATCGCCTCTGGTGTGGAAAGTACAGTAATTCTGGTCAGAAGTGCGATTAATAATAAAGTCTAAGCTGGTATAGAAACTTGGCTTCAAGGATGTTTGAAAAGTATTGCCTGAAACACCAAAACCCTCAGAACTTAGCCCCTTACTCCCCAATACTCACGAGGTAATGGGGGTTTTAGTTTTACTCCTGCCTTGCACTATACTTTAACAAGTCAAGACTAATAGCTACTAAATAATTTAGCTAAATTGGCGCGAAATTGGCTAAATTCATAAGCTTCAATGGTTTTTTGTTGTAAGTATTCTGGTTGATAAATCACCGGGTTAGAGCAATCACCTTGGAGAATTTGAATAAGATTATCGGCAATTTCTTCGACGTTATCAGGGTCAACTAAACATCCCAATTTGCCCTCAGCTAATGGATCTATAGAACCATCTTGATTACCTGCCAATACAGGTTTACCACAAGCTAAAGCTTCTAAATAAACAATACCAAATCCTTCTCCTTTGCTAGGCATAGCAAAAACATCACAGAGATTGTAATGAGCGCACAATTCTTCATCTGGTACAAATCCAGCAATAGTAATACTATCTTGGAGGTTTAAGCTATTAACTAAAGTTTGAATTCGAGGTAAATCATCTCCCTTACCTACTAAAAGAAAATGAACATTTGGAATTTGCGATCGCACTTTAATTAAAGCATGAATAATTTGGTCATAACCCTTATATTTTGCCATGCGTCCCAGCCGCGTTACTGTGAGAATTACAGGCTGTTCATCTTTTAAGTTATATCGTTTGAGTAAGTGGGTAGGTTTAGGTTTTATTTCAAATTGATTGGCGTCAAATGTATTAGGTAAAAGCACTATTTTGTCACCATCAATCTGAATTTCTTGAAGCAAGCGCTGGCGAGTATAATTACTAACACTAATCACTTTATCTGCTTTTTGTAATGCTAATTTTGTCATCTTGTTCTCAATATCCCAAACTTCTAAACCATGAGCAACAACCCAGTAAGGAATTCCAGCAATTAGTTTGAGAATATAACAAGCAGTGGCATAGTTAACATGAGTTGATATAACTATATTGGGACGATGTAAAATAGCCAACATAATTATTTTACTAGCAAATATAATATTTTGTAAAAGGTTTGGTAAATCTCCAAAATAATGAAATTTTGTTGAACTTAAAAACTGCAAATTTGAGCGCTTTTTTAAATTTTGCTTGTCATATTTGAGAAACACATCATAATTAGCTTCTGGATATAAATCTTGCAATGCTTTGAGCAAAAACATTGAGTAAACTTGAATACCTCCCTTAAAACCAAACATATTGGGAAATATCAAGTTGAAATGGCACTGATTTCTGGTATTTCTTTTTAGCATTGTAACTAACTTGACTTGTTTGATTGCACGAAAAAATATTTTCGAGAATTAATAGCTGCTGTCAGAAAATAAAACTCAATCGTTGTAAAAGTATAATCTTCAGCAAAAAAATCTAGAATTTGAGATGCTAAAAACATCACAATTGAAATAATTGCTATTTTTTAAACTTTTAATAGTGGTCGGGTAGATTAGGACATAAACTGAGGATTAAATCCTGACACCAAATAACTTTTAAATTTATTACTTCTTATTGCCTGCTAGCAAATTTTTAATTCTGTCGAGGATATTATCACAAAACTCTTTGCCACCGATATCAACTTGACAATGAATTAACTCTCAGCAATTTTTAGTGAATTGTCTGCCAAATTTTTAAAATATTTTCACCACTTCCACCGCCAGCAATAGTCTGTCCATCTGGGCTGATAGCTACTGCATAAATATATCCAGAACCAGTTTCTAAAGTGCGGATTTTTTCCCCTGTGACTGGATTCCATAATTTGATGGTTTTATCACTGCTACCACTAACAAGGGTGATGTTATTTGAAGGTGTGCTTGGCAAAAAGGCGACGGAATTAATCTTATCATTATGTCCCTTTAAGGTGTGCATTAGCTTTCCCGTCTCCAGATTCCACAATTTAATTGTTTTGTCATTGCTGCCACTGGCAAGGGTTTTGCCATCGGGAGCAAAAGCAACTGAAAGAATCGCCCCGCCATTTCCCTTTAATGTGCGGATTAACTTTCCTGTCTCCAGATTCCACAATTTTATTGTCTTGTCCCAACTACCACTGGCAAGGGTTTTGCCATCAGGACTGAAGACTACAGATTGAACGCCATTGGTATGTCCTTGGAGAGTGCGGATTAACTTTCCTGTCTTGAGATTCCATAGTTTTATTGTCTTGTCCTTACTAGCACTACCACTAGSGAGAGTTTCGCCATCAGGACAAAAACTCACCGAGGTTACTCCATCAGTATGTCCTTGGAGAGTGCGAATTAACTTTCCGGTTGCTAAATTCCATAATTTGATTGTTTTGTCTGCACTCCCACTGGCGAGGGTTTTGCTATTAGGACTGAAAGCTATAGTCCAAATCCAATTGGAATGTCCTTCGAGGGTGCGGATTTCTTGTTTAGTTGCCAAATTCCATAGTTTTATTGTCTTATCATCACTAGCACTACCAAGAGTTTTACCATCAGGACTGAAGGCTACAGAATTCACGTCACTAGAATGCCCTTTGAGAGATTTGGCAAGATAAGAATTTTCTAAGACGTTTTTTTGAGAAGTGACAGGCTGAGAAATCGGTTGAGAAAACTCGCTAATTTCAGGCGAACGAGTTTGGAAATACCAAACTCCTCCCAATCCCAATACCAAAATGCTAGTACCCAACAGTAGTTTACTTTTGAGCTTGTTATTTAATTTTGGTGAAACTAACGTCGTTTCTGCCGAAGAAGTCGTGAATGTTGGTGTAAGTATAGTTGGGGGGACTAATGGCAATGGTGGTGATAGGCTAGGTGTTAAATCAGCGATGACTTCTTCGGCCGATTGATAACGCTTTTCGATATCTGCTTGCAACAGCTTATCCAAAATTTCAGCCAACTCTACAGACACAGAAATCCTGTCTCTACCAGGACTATTTAAATATTGCTGCCAACATCTAACCCAACCGTAACCTTGGTGTATCCACAATTGAGATGGGCGAACCCCTGTCAGTAGATGAAAACAAGTTGCCCCCAAGCTGAATAAATCACTGGCTGGGTAAGCTTTGCCTTCTTGCATTTGTTCCAGTGCTGTGTAACCGTGTGAGCCAATGACAGTGCCAATTTTAGTGTGCACAGTTGCTGTTAGCTGCTTAGAGGCTCCAAAATCAATTAACACTAATCGCCCGTCACTTTGACGGCGAATAATATTTTGTGGCTTGATATCCCGGTGGATTACTCCCCGTACATGAATAAACGTCAGCAAGGGCAGTAAATCTAACAAAAGTTCTCGAATTTGTATTTCGTTATAGTTTCCCCGCGTCCCCCATTCCTTGAGTAAGTTTTGTCCGTCAATAAACTGTTGTACTAAAAATAAATAGCCATTTTGCTCAAAATAAGCCAATAAAGTTGGAATTTGCGGATGTTCTGCCAGCTGTTGAAGTCGGCTGGCTTCTTGTTTAAATAGTTCAACGGCCTTTGTTAGTGGCCCAGTTCCGTGAAGTTTTGGTGCAAATTGCTTGACAACACAGCATTCATTTAGTTTATGTACATCTTCTGCCAGATAGGTTCTGCCAAATCCGCCCTCATCTGACAACACCTGAGTGGGACGATAGCGACCTCCCAGTAGGGGTAGCAATTCGGCTTGACAACTGTGACAATAGTTGTTTTTATCAGGATTCAGGGGTTTTTGGCAATCGGGATTCACACAACAAACCATACTGGGAATCCATTTCCATATTGGGGTATATATTCATCTTAAGTCATGCAGTATAATCTCTCTTGTTAGTCAATTTCACCGAGATAGCATCCAAATCGCCAATTTTCTCACATTATCAGGTATTTAACAATTTAAATAACTTAAAAAAGTTTTGTTTTAATGATGCATTTTGATGAATTAATTTGGTGTCAATCGGAAATATTTATGTGTACATTCTCGATTTACTAGTCCAGCAGCATTTGCCTGAGTTTGGCAAAAATATCTCAGCAAAAATCCGAAAACCAGTAATTTCAGTTTGTAGCTCAGTATATACTTACTAATTTATGATTTACTCTAGGAGTCTAAACTGAGATAAGAATTTAGAACTTAAAATAGTTAAAGAATTAAGAAGCTAAATTTAAATTTAGTATCACAATATCAAATTGATTTACTGATAAAAAACAAAAAACATGAAATTAAACCCTTAAATCCAGAAATTTTTTCCAAATTAGGAGCGTAATTATGTTAGTAGAAAACAACTATTGTCGCAAATTAACTTACATTTTAATTTGTTGCTTGAGTAGTAGTTTGTTAATCACCAATAATGTGCTGCCTATCAGTGCTTTAGTAAAATCTCAGAATTCTCAAGACTTTTTAATCGCTAAATCACCAGATGAGAGACAGCCAGAAGCAGTAGAAAAAGGAATTGAGCAAATTCCTGCTTCTCAAGCCTCAATATCTCCGAGACGAAAGCAATCTATTGAGTCACCAATACAGAATCGCGGTATATCGTCTAACACAGAAAATTCTCAGCGCTCCTCTAGTGCTTCAAATAATAGCTCTGGCTCTAGCTCGTCTGGACGTAGAGCTTCTTACTCAAATAGCAATCGTGCCAGTAGTAACTCTGGCTCTAGCTCGTCTGGACGTAGGGCTTCTTACTCAAATGCTAATCGTTCTAACGCTGGCTCAAGGACAGTTCGCAAGCCAACTCAAAACGTAACTACAGTTAACACCCGAAGTATTGAGGATTCACCGACACCTACTTACAAAGAGATTAACTTTGTAGATGTCGCATTGGGTATTCTAGATAAAAATGACTTTCGCTCTCAAGGTAGATATTTTAATTTCTACGAGTTTGAGGGTAGAGAAAATCAATTAGTCCAAATTAGACTTGTTGGTAGTAATGATACGCGCAGAACAAATAACTTAAGTTTAAAACCCTTATTATTTCTGCACGATCCTGATAATAATATCATTGTTAAAAAAGGTAGTTCGGACAAAAATAGTGATGGTGATGATGCATTCATTTTTGCACGATTACCTGTGAATGGTACTTACAAAATTGCAGTTACTAGTCAAGATACTGGAGAAATAGGTCGCTATAGTTTGGCTCTAAGGAATGATAGAGCTAGCTATACTTTAGATGAATCAGGTCAACTAACTGCCAAAAGTTCAACCTTGAAACAAAATGGAGGAGCTTACAATGTTTCTAATTTTCAAGGGAGAAAAAATCAGCTTGTAAGTATTCGTGTAGATAGTGTTGATGAAGAGTTTTCTCCTTACGTAACCTTGCTCAATTCTAAAGGACAGACCATCGCTGTAGATAAAGACAAAGACAAAGGTGGCGTGTATACTGCTTTAATTGACCGAGCTAGGTTACCTGAGGATGATACTTACTATGTAGTTGTTACTTCCAAGAATCCACAGGAACACGGTAAATATAGATTGACTATTTACTGAGGTAATTTGGTTCATTTGTCAGTTAATACATCAATGTGATTTAATTTGTCAAAATGTCTAAATCTCCGACTTATCAAAGAAGTGAAGGAGCTAATTTTTTACTAAGTTAGTTGAGTGTTGCTAATAAAATAGCTACTCAACTAACTTTGTATTTAATTCAGATGAAACCTGCTGTGACTCTAAATCTCACAAAATATCTGCCAACTTTACCAACAGACTATTTGCTAAATCCACTAACCTGATGTCATCCGTGGGCTCAATATTTCTATCACTATTTAATAGATTTGTCACAGCAGACAACCTGTCATTTACTTCAAAATTGCTCCAATATTCTTCTAAGTTTACTGCAAAATCAAATAGCGATCGCTCTTCCAAATATTGCCTGACTCTTACAGCTACATTATCATCACTTACCAAAAATTCTTTAATAGCATCTAATCGAGAATTACCTAAGATTTCATCATTTCCCCAGGTTTCTAACCAGTCTCCATTTACATCTTCAACATAAAAGTTGACAAAATCAACGCCGTAAGTTAACCAGTTCTGCTGCATTTGTCTAGCTGTTGCTAAAGCTTGGACAAAATTATTTACATCGTTGTAAGTATGAGTTTCTCTTTTATTAGCCATAAAAGCTGTAATGAGCAGGTAAGTTATGTAGGCTAGAATACAAATCTTGTAAATCAAAATCCGGAGGGGATTAGAAAAACTTTAAATATTTGCCACCAGAAAGATAATCACTGTTATACAAAGCTACATTGACTAATTGGTTAACAAAATTACTATCCTTGGGATTGTAACTTAAGAACAATCCTCTTTCTATTTCCCATGATCGCAGTGTATTTTGCCAAGCTTGGTACTTTTGTTGATTAAGTTCTTCACTGACACTGGTAACTTGAATGCAAAGTGGTTGATTGTTACGATTACTAACAATTAGATCTGTCGCCATAGAGAGGTCGGCAATATAACGCTGCCAAAAACTACCTTCTCGCTGAACAATATCTTGAGCTATATTTCTAATAATATCATCATCACCTTGATTAAATTCACCTGCCATTAATTTTTGTTTCCAAATATAAAATTTGGAATCATTTGCATTAATCCATTTTGGAAAAAGGTAACCATACCAGTATCTTTCAATGGGCGTCATTTGCTCAAATTTTGCTTTTTGTTCTTCTGATGAAGGTGAGGATTTTATGATCAGCCAAATTGTAGAATCCGTAATTACTTCTAAGAGAAAAGCAAGGACAAAAGGTTTAGCCGTCAAAGAACCCGGTTTGATATTCTTGACCCAACGATTGATTTCATCTAATCTTCTCGCTAAATTAGGATCTATCGAGTCAGCTTGCTCGATGAGGGACTTGAGTTTATCCTTAATCTCTTTTGCTTGCAAACGATGCCCTACTTTCAAAAATTAATACTTTTTTAACAATTACTCACTAGCGATTGTCAGCTTTGTGTTTAGCTCTAAATCTCCATCATACGCCTTAGCTGACTATTTACGATAAATTTTAGATTTCAAATTTGGGATTTTGGATTCGGGTTTTTTGTTACTCCTATAAAGAAGTCATATGTTCTGTATATTTTAGACAGAATAAATTTCAAAGATGCTCTTGGAGTGTGATCGCAAATTTAAAATTTCCAAGCCCCGCACGGCGGTTAGCTTTACTCAGAGAGATACTCCGCAGGGTTTCCAAGAGTTGTAAGAACTGGACTCAGACCCCAAGACCCTTCGGGTTCGTCAGTCACCTGTAAAAGGATTTCCCTCCCGCACTGCTTCACCTTTGACTGTTTCAACAAATTTATATTTAATTTTAACGTAAAGTGTCTATGTGAATTTACCCATTTAATTAAATATTCTCAGGGTTAATGCCTTGTGAACGCAAAAATTCACGGAGTCTAGCAATTTCTTGTTGTGCTTGTTGAGCGCGTTCTTCTGCTTGTTCGGCACGTAAACTTTCTTGTTGGGCTAGTTCTTCAGATGATAGTATCAATTGATTTTCAGTAGTAAATAATCTTAATTTACCTTCATAAACTCCCAAATAAAGTTCTAACTGCTGACTCCATAAACGGCCATCAGTGGTGAGTTGAATTTCTTGATACTTTCCATCTACTAGATGGAATCCCTGAAATTCCATTGTTACCGGATTAAACCAGAAATAATCCGGTGTGCGGAAAGTATCTTGGTAAACTTGTTTTTTGAAGCCTTTATCAACTGCTGCTGTTGAATTTGACAAAATCTCTACAATTACATTTGGATATTTGCCGTCTTCTTGCCAAACTACCCAACTTTTACGGTCTTTTTTCTCGGTTCCTAAAACTACAAAAAAGTCTGGACCACGGAAGTATTCTGATTTTTTCTGGTTAGGACTGTAGTAAATTGTCAAATTCCCAGAAGCATAAAAATCTT
This sequence comes from Nostoc sp. PA-18-2419, assembly GCF_005869855.1. GTDB lineage: Bacteria > Cyanobacteriota > Cyanobacteriia > Cyanobacteriales > Nostocaceae > Nostoc. The sequence continues at coordinate 182,033 of NZ_SZNH01000010.1, forward strand.
GCCTTTCTCGCCACCACGATTTCAGCAGGCGAATCAGCAAATCTATTTGGTCTCGGTGTAGGTCACTTTCCAAGGGTGGTTCGTCACTCGGTATATCGCCAGGAGGAAATATAACTTCATCTACTGAAGTATCATCACGGATGAATTCTAAGGTAGCAGGTTCAGACATAAGCGATCGCCCCGCAATTCTAGGTCAACAGCCACTTTGTAAGAGAGAGTGGTTACTAATTCAAACTAATTAATTCTGAATTATTCTTCAATTATTACTAAAAATTTACTAAATCGCAGACACTTATAAGAACTTGTAATAACTCAATTATATCGGGAGATTCATTGAGATTTAATAATGGCATTAATTGATAAATGGGCTATTCTTCACGTCTCCAATATACAAATTGATAACCTAGTCCGTTAGTTACTAAACCCCAAACATATGGTTGTTAGTTTCAACTTATAAAAATATAAGTGAGTAATTGAGGTAAAGCCTTACTCACTTTGAGCGCACTATTTTTTGCTTCGATTACTAAAATCAAAAAAGTTGATGTAGCATTAGTTTGAGGATTGTTGATTACTAAAATACCCGTCCGTCCAGTAATTTTTTTGTCTTCATCTTCGAGTGTGATCGCAACGCTATCTTCCTTTGTTAACCGAATCAGCAGATTATAAAACCCAGCTAACCATATTGATGGCGCAATTGTTATCCTAAACTGTTGTTATTTATGACATATAAACAAGAAATCATCAATTTTTATAATGCAAGGACGAATTATGACAATGATGCTACTCTCAATCGTGCAATTGCACTTTTTGACTATGCAACTCCATGTCCTGGGCAATCCGTTTTAGATGTTGCAACGGGAACGGGAAATATTGCGCTCGAAGCCGCTCAGAAAGTTGGCACAAGTGGTTCTGTGATTGGAATTGATATCGCAACAGAACTACTTAAGATTGCTCAACAGAAAATTCAAGCCAAAAACTTATCCAATGTTGAGCTAATTGAAGTCGATGTACAAGCATATCAGCCTGAACTAGATAAGTTTGACGCTATCTATTGTTCTTACGCGATCGTGCTTTTTCCCAATATTCCTAAGATTATCGAAAATTGGTATAGTTTTCTCAAGTTCGGTGGATTCATCGCATTTACCTGCTCGTCTGAAGATTCATATTCAGCATTGTTGATCGTAGAAGCCTGTGCAAAACATGGAATCACACTTCCAAATCTGCACGAACCATTGGGAACAACAGAGCGAATTCAACACKTATTAACTCAAGCCAAATTTAAGCAAATTGAAATTTATCCTCGACAGATGGGGACTTATCTAAGCTTAGAAAAAGCACAAAGCAGATGGAATGGGCAATTTTGGCTGCATATCGATAATCCCTTACGGCAATTAAAACCGGAAAAAATTCGCCAGATTAAAGCTAGTTATGATGATGAGATTGCTGCACTAGAAACTGAGCAGGGTGTATGGCATGAAGAGTTAATTTACTACGTTGTAGCTCGTAAAGCATAAGCATCTAAATAGGGACGATAGCATCGGTAAATTAATCCCAACTGAGGTTAGTTTTAGCAATCGGGGGTGGGGAGTCGTGGAAATGAGGGAGACGCACAGACGCAAAGAATGAGTAATAACTCGGCAATTTCCATCCAGCTTAATGAAAATCTAAATACAGTACAGCATAACTGGGCTAAGAATAGTTTTTAGTAACAATAGCGATCGCCCTGATAAACTATGTCTCAACCAACCATAGAATCAATCTTACAAGAGAATCGCCTTTTCCATCCTAGTTCGGAATTCTCACAAAACGCCCATATCAAGAGTCTGGAAGACTATCAGCAGCTTTACGAGCAAGCTAAAGCCGATCCGCAGCAATTTTGGGCAGATTTGGCGACAAAAGAATTATCATGGTTCCAAAAATGGGATACAGTCTTAGATTGGCAACCGCCTTTTGCCAAGTGGTTCGTTGGCGGTAAGATTAATATTTCTTACAACTGTCTTGACAGACACCTGACGACTTGGCGCAAAAATAAAGCAGCACTGATTTGGGAAGGTGAACCAGGAGACTCGCGTACCCTTACCTATGCCCAACTGCACCGGGAAGTTTGCCAGTTTGCCAATGTATTGAAGAAATTAGGCGTACAAAAAGGCGATCGCGTTGGTATTTATATGCCAATGATTCCGGAAGCTGCCATCGCTATGTTAGCCTGTGCGAGAATTGGCGCACCGCATAGCGTGGTATTTGGTGGTTTTAGTGCCGAAGCTTTGCGCGATCGCTTGATTGATGCTAAAGCTAAGTTAGTAATCACGGCTGATGGTGGCTGGCGCAAAGATGCGATCGTTCCCCTCAAAGAACAGGTAGATAAAGCCTTAGCTGATGGTGCTGTTCCTAGTGTAGAAAATGTCTTGGTTGTCAAGCGCACCGGACAAGAAACTTATATGCAATTGGGGGGACGCGACCATTGGTGGCATGAGTTACAAAAAGATGCATCTGCTGATTGTCCTGCCGAACCAATGGACAGCGAAGATATGCTGTTTGTCCTCTACACTTCTGGCAGTACGGGCAAACCGAAGGGTGTAGTGCATACAACTGCTGGTTATAATTTGTATACCCACATAACCACCAAGTGGATCTTCGACCTGCAAGACACAGATGTATATTGGTGTACCGCAGATGTAGGCTGGATTACGGGACACAGCTACATTGTTTACGGTCCCCTTTCCAACGGTGCAACAACGATTATGTATGAAGGTGCGCCGCGTGCTTCTAATCCTGGCTGTTTCTGGGATGTGATTGAAAAATATGGCGTCAATATTTTTTATACTGCACCTACGGCAATCCGAGCATTTATTAAAATGGGCGAACAACATCCCAAGGCGCGAAACTTATCTTCGTTGCGATTGTTGGGAACCGTCGGCGAACCGATTAACCCAGAAGCTTGGATGTGGTATCACAAAGTAATTGGTGGAGGCCGCTGTCCAATCGTTGATACTTGGTGGCAAACGGAAACTGGCGGTATCATGATTACACCACTACCAGGAGCAATTCCCACAAAACCCGGTTCTGCAACGCTTCCCTTCCCTGGAATTCTTGCAGACATCGTGGATTTAGAAGGAAATTCCCTACCCAACAAAGAAGGCGGTTATCTAGCAGTCCGCCATCCTTGGCCGGGAATGATGCGGACAGTCTACGGCGATCCAGAACGCTTTCGCCGCACCTATTGGGAACATATCCCCCCCAAAGATGGTAACTATACTTACTTTGCCGGTGATGGTGCCAGACGCGATGCAGATGGTTACTTTTGGGTAATGGGTCGCGTCGATGACGTACTCAATGTATCTGGTCATCGACTTGGTACAATGGAAGTAGAATCAGCCTTAGTCTCTCATCCAGCAGTGGCAGAAGCAGCAGTAGTGGGTAAGCCGGATGAACTCAAAGGTGAAGAAGTAGTTGCTTTTGTGACTTTAGAAGGCACTTACCAAGAAAGTGAACAATTGAGTAAAGAACTTAAGCAACACGTTGTCAAAGAAATCGGTGCGATCGCCCGTCCTGGAGAAATTCGCTTTACCGACGCTTTGCCGAAAACGCGATCGGGTAAGATTATGCGGCGCTTATTGCGGAATCTAGCTGCGGGACAAGAAGTATCTGGTGATACTTCTACTTTAGAAGATAGAAGTGTGTTGGATAAATTGCGGCAAGGCACGTAGGAATTTTAAATTTTGGTGAAGCAGCACGGTCTTCCCTAAGGAGAGACGCCCTGCGTATGGGTAATGGGTAATGGGTAATGGGTAAATTTTCAATTCCCAATTCGCTTTTTCCCAATTCCTTATTAGCTATTACCAATTCCCATTTACCTTTTTCCCAATTACCTATTACCCATTACCAATTACCAAAAAGACCAACCATATTGTAAGTAATTAGCCGAACTTGATATGAGTTATTTTTGCCATAAAACAGCACTAAACTCAAGGTTGAGAACTGAAGTAACTGAAAAAATCGATTTAGGTAGGTAGTAAAGTTATGGCAAATATCATTGGAACTTACAGCGGTGATGATACCCTACTGGGTAGTAACAGTGGCGACACGATTAATGGTCTCTCAGGCAACGACACCATCACAGGTGGAGGCGGCAATGATAAATTTGTTTACAACTTGGGCAGCGGCATTGATACCATCACCGATTTTGGTGGCATTGGTAAAGGAATAAACCCAACATCAGCAGTCATTGCCCAAGTGGATACTATAAAGTTTCAAGGCGATGGATTAATTGCCAAAAACCTGCTGCTGACCCAGGATGGCAACAATCTGAAAATCCTTTTTGAAGGCGTAGATGACGAAGTCATACTGCAAAACTTTGCCCTGGAAAACCTAGATAACCTAAGTTTATCTACAGGAGCCACTGTAAACTCGGGCAATATTTTGTTTGATGGACAAACCAGCATCACGGACAACTTTGATATCTTCAATGCCAACTCCACCCAAAGCACTATCTTCAACAAGAATACAGTCACCTTCCTTAACGACTTGAACAACAATGTTAATGGCTTTGACAACTCAAATGATGTAATCAATGGTCAGGGGGGTGATGACATTATTGACGGCAAAACTGGCAACGACCTTTTGAGAGGTGGTGCAGGTAATGACATCCTCAATGGTGGTGCAGGTAATGACACCCTCAATGGTGGTGCGGGCAATGACACCCTCAATGGTGGTACTGGTGATGATTACTTAAATAATAACTATTCAAAAGACTCAGAAGGCGATGACCTGCTCTTTGGAGGTGATGGCAATGATTCTCTCTTCGCCTCTGGCACTGCCGACTACGACCGTTACTTTATAACAATCTCTGATTATATCTTTGACAATAATACCCTTAATGGAGGCGCTGGTGATGATGACTTATTTGCTGAAATTTCAATAGGCGATAACTTACTCTCTGGCGGTGATGGTAATGATTATCTCTCCGCTAAGATTTCAACAGGCAATAATCTGCTCTCTGGGGGCAATGGCAATGATACTCTCTCTGCGTCTAGATACTACTACTTCAGTACCTATTTTGACACCTCTGGTAGTAATACCCTCAACGGCGGTGCTGATGATGATTTCTTAGATGTTAGCTCTTCAACAGGTAATAACCTGCTTGATGGGGGAGATGGTAATGATTTCTTGAGTGCCCGCGATTCAGCAGGCAATAATCTGCTTGATGGTGGAGATGGCAATGATACTCTCTTCAGTGGTACTGGTAGTAACACCCTCAGTGGAGGGAATGGCAATGATTCTTTCACAATCTTAGCCTCCTCTTTATTAATGACTCAAACAGTAGATGGAGGAACAGGCGATGATTCGCTAGGTATCTACGTCAATGCGATCGAGGGAATCACAACGACATTCAATCCTACTACTAACGTTGGATCGATTACCGCAGGGAGGAGATTAGTTAGCTACAAAAATATTGAAGAATTAAGTATCACAGATACAGCCTATGATGACTACATTGTGGGAAGCAATGGCAATGATACACTCTACGCACTTGTTGGTGGTAACGATACCATAGATGGTGGGATAGGTGACGATTTGTTGTCCATCGATTCTCTCAATCCTACTGAGGGAATCACTTCAATTTTTAATACTACTACTAACGTTGGATCGATTACCGCAGGGACGAGATTAGTTAGCTACAAAAATATTGAACGATTAAGTATCACAGGTACAGCCTACGATGACTACATTGTGGGAAGCAATGGTAATGATACACTCGACGCGGGCAGTGGTGGTAACGATACCATAGATGGAGGCACAGGTGATGATTTGCTATCTGTCGATTTCTCTTTTAGCAATGCTACCGAGGGAATCACCTCGACATTTGACGCTACTACCAATGTTGGATTGATTACCGCAGGGACGAGATTAGTTAGCTACAAAAATATCGAACGATTGAGTATCACAGGTACAGCCTATGATGACTACATTGTGGGGAACAATGGCAATGATACACTCCACGCGTTTGGTGACAATGATACGGTTATTGGCGGTGAAGGTAATGATTATTTAAATGCTATAAATTCAAGCACTGACAACATCTTCAATGGTAACGCTGGTGATGATATTTTAGATGCTCAGTATTCATCAGGTGATAACCTACTCTCTGGGGATGAGGGTAATGATTCTCTTAGTGCGGCTGGCTACGACTCTGGGTACTTCGGCGGCGACGAACTCGGTCCAGGCTCACCATACTATTATGAAACCTCAGGCAATAACACCCTTGACGGTGGCGCTGGTAACGATTCTTTGAATGTTGACTATTCAATAGGCAATAATCTACTCTCTGGGGGTGATGGCAATGATACTCTGTTTGCCTGTGGCTACAATTTCGACGGAGTATACCAAGTTTATCGTAGGGCGTCTGGCAATAACACCCTCAACGGTGGCGCTGGTGACGATGCTTTGAATATTGACTATTCATCAGGCAAGAACCTACTTTCTGGGGGCGATGGTAATGATACTCTCTCGGCATCTAGTGCAGTAGGCAATAACACTTTTTATGGTGGTTTTGGCAATGACTACCTCACAGGTGGTTTCGGTAATGACACCCTCTATGGAGGGGATGGTGCTGATATCTTTACTTTTAATAGTTACAATCAAGGTGTAGATAATATCTATGACTTCAACGCCACTAATGAACTGATTCAAGTCTCAGCTGCTCGTTTTAGTGGCGGTTTATCAATAGGTTCACTCAAAGCAAGTCAGTTTAGTATCGGAACATCTGCAAGCACTAGTGTTCAGCGATTTATTTATAATAGCGCTACAGGCGAACTGTTCTTTGACCCTGATGGCAGTGCAGATGCATTTACTCAGGTAAAACTTGCACAACTATCAAATGGATTGTTATTAACTGAAAACAATTTTGTGGTTGTTTAATCGTGATTAACGCTCTGCCATTATTTTAAGTATGGGTTGCGAGGTGGTATTCTAAGTACATTAAATTCAATTTATCAATCCAAATCATTTTGGAAACCGATAGCCTACTTCATACAGATATAAGATATTGCTAAGCGATGGCAATATCTAAATCATAAGCAAAGTGACGCCGAATAGCCTACTAATAAATTGACCTTAAGCAATCACCACCCAACTCTGACTTGCCTGTTGGTAGGTTAGGCATTTAATAACGCACCTCAATTTATCATGATAATCAGGACATTATTAAGGCATTGAGGACAATGAAATTGAAAAAGCAACACAAATCAATATTTGTTCAACCTCTTAGCTGTATAACGCTGAGTATCATAACTACAATTGGCATATCACCATCAGTATTAGCAGTGACGGGAATTTCTCTGCATTCCCCTGAACAGGCTGCACACAAACAACAGTCAAAAATAGCACAATTTCCAAACACAGGGTCATCAGACCGAGCGCAGATTCTCCAACAAGCCAATGCGTTGTATAATCAAGGAGACTTCAAAGGTGCAGAGGAAAATTTACGCAAACTAATTAAACAATCTCCACAAGATGCCTTTGCACACTTTCAACTAGGAAATGTACTTTTTCAGCAAAAGAAATCCGAACAAGCAATTAGCGCCTATCGAGAAGCCATTCACCTCCAGTCAAAATATGCTCTAGCTTACAATGGGATTGGTATGGTTTATGCTAGTGAAAATCGCTGGGAAGAAGCTATTACTGAATATAAAAAAGCTTTAGCAATTAATCCTAATTATGCCGAAGCGCTGACGAATTTTGCCTTGGCAATGTGGCAAACAAATAAAAAAGACGAAGCGTTATCTTCTTTAGAAAAAGCTTTAAAAATTTTCCAAGAACAGAATAGAAATGAAAAAGTTAATCAAGTTCAACGAATCTTGCAAGAAATCAAAAAATCAGACGATCCTAGTGTTTCCTGAAAATTAGATGATTTAGGGAATAAAAGTTAATAACATTTTGGAAAAATTAGCTCTAATAGTGCTTTGCTAAAAATGCGATCGCTGAAGATGATTATGCGGCGATTGTCGCATAATCTGATTTTTAGATGAATGACTCTCTATAATTAATCTAACAAAATTAATGAGCCACAGCACCACCACTTGCTTTCACTTTTTTAAAGAATATAATTGCAATTCCACTCAGTAACAATGCAATCCCAATAAAGTAGAAACAATCGTTAAAAGCCATCACAAATGCTTCCCGACGGACAATATTTGATATAGATGCGATCGCCTGATTTTGTGCCGTACTCAAATCTGCTCCTTGGCTGACAAAATACTGTGTCATCTGCTCCATTCGCTGTTGAGTTGTTGGTTCATATAAAGATATTGCATCACCTAATCTATTCGAGTGTAATTGTTCTCTATTCGTTAATAAAGTTGCTAAAGAAGCAATTCCAATAGAACCGCCTAGATTCCGCATCATATTAAATAAACCGCTCGCTGAACCTGCTTCTTTCGGATTCAATCCCGCAGTGGCAATCGAACTAAGTGGTACCATAATTAGCGGTTGTCCCATTGCACGCACAAATTGTGACCAGCGTAACTGCTCTAATCCTGTTTCATTAGTCATTCCGGAATTCATAAATGCACTTACAGCAAACAATGTTACACCAACAGCCACCATTAAGCGCACATCAATACGTTGCATCAATCTTGGTATTAAAGGAATAATAAATAGTTGAGGAATCCCAGCCCACATCAATACTTCACCAATTTGCAGCGCATTGTATTTTTGAATTTGGGCCAGATAGAGCGGTAAAATATAAATTGAACCATATAATCCTACTCCTAAAGACACGTTCACAATACTGGCTAAACCAAAGTTACGCCTCAACAAGAGTCGGAGATTAATAAATGGTTGTTTACGAGTTAATTCTATAAAGAAAAATACTGCCAAAAAAATTACGGCAATTACAGTCAAGCGCACAATTAACGCTGAACCAAACCAATCTTTGCGGCTACCTTCTTCTAAAACAACTTGTAGGGAACCTAATCCAATTGCCATTGCAATAATTCCCCACCAATCACCTTGTTTTAATAAACTAATTTGTGTTGGTTCTTGTTTAATTCCATACCAAACCCCAGCTAGCATTAATGCACCTGGAATTAAATTAATATAAAAGTTGTATTCCCAACCAAAATTTTCAGTTAACCAACCTCCTATTGTTGGGCCAATTGATGGGGCAAAAACTGCACTAAAACCAAATGCTGCCAGCCCTATTGATTGTTTGGACTGCGGTAAAGTCGTTAAGACAATTGTCATCGCGCTAGGAATTAATACTCCACCGCTAAAACCTTGTAAAGCGCGGAATAAAATCATGGAATTTAAATCCCAAGCCCAAGCACAACATATAGAAAATAAAATAAATAATAGAGTATTTACTAATAGATAACGTTGCAGAGAAAAGACTCTGGATAACCATCCTGTTAAAGGAATGACTACAATTTCGGCAACCAAATAGGCGGTAGAAATCCAAGAACCTTCTTCTAGAGTTGCGCCTAAACTTGCTTGAATATCTTGCAGGGAAGCATTAGTTATTTGAATATCTAATACCGCCATAAACGCACCAAGCATACTCGCTAATACACCAATCCAGGTTCTTAGCGGTACACGATCTGGTGGTACAGCAGGGTTGTGCCCCTGCTGACGCATTACACCTGTATTAGCCATAGTCTTGTTTCACTTCTCAGATGAAGTAGTAAATAATTTGATGATTAAATCTTATACTCATCTGGAATTTTTTCGTCATTAGTCATTTTTTCTTCAACTAATGACTAATGACCAATGACCAATAACTAATAACCTACTTAACTTCCACTGCAATTTCGGCAGACATCCCCGGTGTAATCCGCGATTCATATCCTTGAATACTCTTTTGGTCAAAAACTATTTTGACTGGGATGCGCTGTACAATTTTGGTAAAGTTACCTGTAGCGTTATCTGGTGGCAATAAGGCAAATTGAGCGCCGGAAGCTGGCGAAATACTATCAACATGACCAGTAAAGCTGTGATGAGGGAAACTATCGAGTTTAATTTCTACTGGTTCTCCTGAGCGCATCTTTTCTAATTGGGTTTCTTTGAAGTTCGCAATTACCCAATACTCGTTATCCACTACCGCCATTAACGGTGTTCCTACTGCAACTCGGTTACCAACTTCCACGTTTTTCCTGCCTATTCGTCCAGCACTAGGAGCGGTAACATTAACATAAGATAGTTGCAACTGAGCGTCTTTGAGAGATGCTTCTGATTGAGTGATCGCTGCTTTTGCTGCTTCGTATTGACTGCGTTTTGCTGTTGTGTCTTGACCACCAGCTGTTGCTTGTTGCAATCCTCCTTTAGATGCAGCCAACTTCGCTTGGGCGCTGACTACATTTTGTTGAGCTTGTGCTAGTTGAGACTGGGCTTTGGCGACACCAACTTTGGCAGATGCTAATCTGGCTTGGGCTTGTTCTACTCCCTGAACAGCAGCATTTTTCTGTGCTACAGCTACATCATAGGCAGCTTTGGCTGTGTCTAACTGCTGACGAGCGATCGCACCCGATTTATACAATTCGTTGTAACGATTGTAATCTGCTTGGGCTTTTTCCAAGTTGGCATTTGCTTGGGCTACTTGAGCTTGGGCGGCGGGAATTCCTGCTTGGGCTAATTTAACTTCCGCTTGTGCTGCTGGTATTCCGGCTTGCGCTTCTTGGACTGCTGCTTGAGCCGTGGAAATTGATGCTACAGCATTGCTAACATCCCCCTGCGCCTGAGTTGTCTTACCAGTAGTGGTTTGTGAAGCTAAAGCAATATTCGCTTGGGCGGCTTGCGCCTGACCACGCGCATTTTCTAATGCTGCTTGTGCTTGTTGTACTTTACTTTGATAATCGCGTGGATCTAACTTCACTAACAACTGTCCTGGTTGCACCAGTTGATTATCATTCACAAGCACTTCAGTCACAGTTCCAGGAATACGGCTACTAATTTGGTGAATGTTTCCCTCAACAGTGGCGTTATCTGTTTGTTGGTGGGTAGAGGAATATTGCCAGTAGTGATAACCAAAACTACCTGCGGCGATCGCACCTACCCCTAACCCTGCCAAAATCAAACCAATCGGTTTTTTACGCTTCGGTGAAACTTGTTTCTCTGTTTCAGGAGTTACAACAGGAACTTCTGGTGTTTCTACAGCTTCTGGTGTCTCTACAGCTTCTAAAGTTTTTAAATCGGTAATCAGTTCTTTGTCTAGAACTGGAGTTTTGTTTTCCTTACGTCCGTTTAATGTTGTAGCGCCCATCTTTTCAACTTCCTTGCAGAATGATTTGATTAAATCTCGTTTATTTAGAATACGTATTATTTATCTACTAGATTTATTTCGTCTTTTATTTAGTATGCGTACTATAATCTCACAAGAAATCTTAACGTTGCTTCACCCGATTGGGTGATTGTCGGACAATCTTAAGAGAGATTAGCGATCGCCCTATTCAAGATTTGGGAAAACAGTTCCCGGTCAGCAAAAGAAATACCGTCCATCGCTTCATCACGCACTGCTGCGGCGATTGGCGGTAAAACAGTCTCTAATTCCTTACCTGCATCGGTTAGCCAGATTCGCCAGATGCGGCGGTCGTGAGTATCCCGTTCTCGACGCACCAAGCCGCGTTCTTCCATCCGGTCTAATACCCCAGTTAAAGTACCGCCCACTTGTTTGAGTTTGTCCCCAATACTAGAGGTAGGTAAACCATCTTCTTGCCACAGACAGCACAATACCAACCAGTGAAATGGCGTCAATCCAAACGGTTCTAGTCTGTCAGTAAACCTGCGTGCAACTAGTTGCGAGAGTAATTTGATTCTGTAGCCCATATTGTATGGTGCCAGATTTTGCTGCCACGATTCTAAAGGTGGGGATTGATTAGATGTGTAAACCATTTGGCAGAATAGTTCGTATACGTAATATTTATATGCTATCTAAATTCTGGTATTTTGACAATAGCTGCTTTTAATCCTGGTTATAGAGAATAGCGTATGGAACATAGAGGATGGAGTATTGGTAATTAGTTTTTAACTAAGGACTAATGACAAAACTTAAGGAAGTACCTGAATAAACTGGTACTCTTTGACAGTACCAAGAATACGGTGAGGTCTAGATAATTTAGGCGATTGCTCTTTATAAATCCAAGCATAGCTAAAAGCTGGTACTTGGGAAATAGAGTCTACTGGTTTATCGTCAGTAGCAATATAGAAATCGAGCAATACTTGGACTTTATCATCTATTTGCACAAAGTATATCGGATTAGTTCTCAAAATAGAAGCGATCGCACTTTCTTGGAGAAAAACTCTTAAACCAGGATTATAGTCACTTAACAAACCTGTGCTACCCATCGCCGCTAAAGCTAGCCAACAGGGAATTAACCACCCTGCAATCCAGTAACGAGTTCTAAGATTTTTACCAAAATGATAACGACCAATCCACACTATAGGTAAAATTAACCAACCCAATCCCATAGCTAAACCAACAGTTGCATACTTACGAATATCGGAACCACCCCAGCCAAGAATCACAATACTGGCGATGATAAGTATAATACCAAATCCGCCAAAGCCATAACTGAGATTTCGCACAATATTCTGCTTGCTAAAAAATTTTAATCGATTTTTTTTACCTTTTTGCAGAGTAAGTTTTAAGGTAATTTCTGACTTGTAAATTTTGCCTAGCCAGTTTAATCCCACAGATGCAAACAAAGCAACAAAAGGATAAAGGCAAAGACTATAGTGAGAAAAACGAGTTGTAAAAATACTAATTTCAATAAATAAAACTAGTGGAAACCCAACTAATAACAAACGATAGCGAAAGGGACGACGGATAGCCAAAAACAGTCCGAGAATTCCGAAAAAACCCCAAGGAAATGATTTTAAGGAAATATTCCATACATAGAATAGCAAATTAGTATGATAATGGTCATCAGTACTTTGATGTACAACAAACTTGTACAACTCTTCAAAGCTTTGATTGCCATAATGTAACCAACTCAGCCATAGCCAAAGTAAACTAGGAATTAAGCCGACGAAAAACCCTAAATATAAGACTGGGTTAGTCAGATAACGATGACGGCGATAATCCCAAATTAAATAAGGCAATAAAGCTATGATTGGGATAAAAATCATAAAGCTTCTGACTAAGAAGCCTAAACCTAAACTTAAACCAGCAATAAAACTCCAAAAGTARCGATGTATAGGATTTAATTCTGCTTTGAGAAAAGCTAAAATAGCTAAAAGTACCAATAAAACTAAAGGYACATCAGGTGTACTTAAACGACAATATTGTAGCCAGAGGAATTCTACACTTAAAATTGCAGCAGCTAACCAAGCTAATTTTTTACCTAAGATAATTTTCCCAATTTCATATACAAGCCAAATGGAGAAAATCCCTGCGATTGTGCTAGGAAGACGCGCAGTAATATCATTGACACCAAACAACTTGTAGAAACTAGCAATTAACCAATAAGGGCCAGGAGTCTTGTGATGTGCCTTTGGCCAAGGTGCTATCCAATTACCAGAATCAAACATCAGACGCGCCCGTGAAGCATAAAGTGCTTCATCATGTGCCATTAGGCTATTGTCGCCAGAAGTAAATATTAATAAAGGTAGTATCCAAACTAACAAACTTAAATAGGGTAATGATCCTAACAACCGGATTTTTCGCCAAATATACTGTAAAACATGTAATTTATAAAACATCAATATTTATAAGCAATGAATGCTGCAATGTGGACTCGTTGATGGTAGTTTTCTGAGTTGGTAAAGTACACAAAGTAATACCAATTCAAAATTCAAAATTAAGAATCCAGGCAGGACAAGGTTTTAGAGATATGTATCTGTCGCATTCTTTTTTCAAATTGGTATAAACTTGTTTTATTTTTGAATTCGCCAATTCTGCCCTATATAGTAGTCTGGTTTGATTTCTAAAAAATCTAAATATATGTAAGGTGTGTTATGGCATAGCCTAATGTACCAAAACATTTAGTTGGTGCCATACCCTCAGCAGTAACGGGCCTACGATTTTAAAAATCAAACATAAGTCGTATATGTCTTACTTTTTATTAAAATATGTTACATAGGCTTGTTTAAAAATACCTGAAACTGCCGCAATTTTGCAAAAAAGTTATCGATACGAGGATTTATGCAGCTAAGACCGAATCAACGTCTAAAGTTAGATGACACAGACGATAAACTATTCTACGCCGATCCTCGCTTCGTCACTCATGTTGATGAAGGATTTATTCAACAGCTAACGGATTTATATCGCGATCGCCTCAAACCCAACACCCGCATCTTTGATATGATGAGCAGCTGGGTGTCTCATCTCCCAGAAGAGATACAATTTTCTCATGTCGAGGGACACGGACTCAACGCCGAAGAACTAGCACGTAATCCCCGATTAAATCATTACTTCGTCCAAAATATCAACGAAAATCCGCAGTTACCCTTGCAAAATGAAGATTTTGATGCCGTTCTCAACTGCGTATCTGTGCAATATCTGCAATATCCAGAAGCAGCATTTTCCGAAATTCACCGCATCCTCAAACCTGGTGGTGTTGCAATCGTCAGTTTTTCTAACCGGATGTTCTTTCAAAAAGCAATTCAAGCTTGGCGAGAAGCTTCAGAGGCAGAGCGAGTCGAATTAGTCAAGGGCTACTTTGCCTCAGTCCCCGGATTTACCACTCCAGAAGTTATCGTTCATAAATCAACATTAGGGAATATTTTCCAGTGGTTAGGCGCACCTGGAGGAGATCCGTTTTATGCTGTTATCGCTTATCGTGACAACAGTATTTAGAGTGCAAAAATTTTACACTTGGCTAAGTCCTGTATACAACCTACGCAATAATTATCAAAAAGTAAATTTTCTGGGTCAAAATTACTAGCAGCGCAGATAATTGCGTGAAAGCTCAAGTATCAGGAGATGCCAAGAATGATTTTACATGGTGGGCGTAAAGTTTTAGCAGCGTTATTGCTCTCAGTATTATTACTAGCAACATCTTGTAGTGCAAAAACCCCAGGACGTTTCGACCAGGCGCAACAAGATAGCAGTCGGCAAAAAAGCGGTCAGGCTGTGGTTAAGACTGCAACTCAAGGTAGCGAATTTAACAAATTTTTCCCAGAGGCTAGTAATGGCTACCAACGCGTCTATACCCAAGAAAAAAAAGGTTTTGCTGAAGCCAAGTTGAAGAAAGGCGGTAAAGATATAGCTATGTTATCTATTTCCGATACCAGCAGTACACCAGCTACAGCAGCAAAGTTCTCGAAAAGCACTAAAAAAATTGGCGGTTATCCCGCAGTAGAAATAGGTAACACGCAAACTGCAATTTTAGTAGGTAAGTACCAAGTAAAAGTACTTTCCCGCGATCCGTCATTTACAGCTAGCGATCGCGCAGCTTGGCTACAAAAATTTAATCTCAATGGTTTAGCTAAACTCAAATGAGCCAGATTGGTGACATCAGTATAACAAACCTTAGAATCAGGAGATTTTTGTGAGTAAATCAATTTTTGAGTTGGTCGATCAATTGCCAACTAGAGGGTTAACTATTTCTCTGTTAAACTCCCTCGATTTTGTTGCTCCTGGCCAGTGGCAAAATACCGTCGGCTTTGTCAACACTATTAAGACAGTCACTCTCGAAACCGACGAAGATTTAATTCAGCAAATTGGCGAACGAGCCATTTATTTATTCAACGACAAATCCCAAGGATATCAAACAGCTTTGTGGCTATATCAAACCGTTGATAATACAGATAAAGCCCTTGGTGCAGCTGCTTTAGCTAATAAAGTCGGTGAAAAAATTCCTTTATTGGGTTTTTTAAACTCTGTTACTCCCAAACCTGACAAAGCCCAAACCATCGATTTGACATTGAAATTAGTCGCTGAATTGGTAGCTTTCTGCCAAATCAACGGTATTCCCGGAGACAGTATTGGAGATTTTGTTGGTGCTTTGGGAGAATATAGCGGTGAGTCACTCATCCGCATGGTGGCGTTAGTTTGTGTTGATGGTTTGATACCTCTAGGCCCAGACTTCATCAGCAAAGCGATATCCGGGCTAAATCAGACAAATCCGCAAGAATTAGAACAAAACTCAACTTTTAAAAACATCAAAGATGTGATTCCGGGTAATAATGCTGGCAGTAAACTTAACTTTATTGGCGAAAGCTTTGACTCAGTTAAAGGTTGGATGAGTGGGCTAGTCAACGCCAATAATTTAACGCCACAAAAAGTTGTCCACAACTTGCAAAATTTTGTGGAAATTGCTGATGACAAGTTAGACTACCTGGCCGCGTTCTTGGATGTATCAACCAATTATTATGAACACACAGGTACGCAAACTTTGGCACGTCGCTTAATTGAACGGGCGGTGGCTGAGATTTAAGTTGGTGGGGGACTGGGTAGAGAGAAAACTCTTCTCTAATCCACAGTCCCCAATTTCTATTGCCGTAAACGTAAATCTGCGGCGATCGCATCTAAATAAGGTTGAAAAATAGCCAAATTTTCCAGCTTCTCAAACTTACCTGTTTGCGTAGCTGGATCGAAGGCAGTCGTAATTACATAAAGTTTAGTACCGTCAAAGACAACATGACCGATATGTTGCTCTTGGACTTCACCTTGCTGCTTAAGTCCGGCGAACCCATAGCGGATTCCTTGAAGCTTACCAATTGCTACTGGTTGCGCTGGGTAGGGTGAAAAAGTAATTTCTTTTGTATATTTACCCTGACGGTCTTTGGCAAAAGTAGCATAGTTGTCTGTAACCCAAGCCTTGAGTGCTGTCAAAACTTGAGTTTGATATTTAGAATTTCGGTAATCAACTTGAGAATTAGTTGGAATACCCGCAGCTATAAGTTTATTTTGAAAATCTGGAATCTTTTCTAGTGGGTAAACGTTAATTTCAACTGTACCCAAAACTTTTCCTTTGGACGAGACACACAACAAGGATGCATTGCCATTACAAGCAGCAACTTGCCAGTTAGTTGGAGCAGGTGTATTTCCGAGAATTTTTTCCCAAATATTTCCCTCGGCAGGGTTGAGATGTTTTGCCACGGTGGGAGGATTTGGCACTTTAGTTGCAGAAAATTGCGGCAAAAGAAATTTTGCTCCTACCGGAATTAACACCAGTAAAACAGAACCGAATAGTAAATGATAAAGTCTTAGCATTTTTGTGAAAATCTCAAGCTAAGGATTGCAGACCAATGAAATAATTCGTAATTAATTTAGATACATTTAGGTTCTATAGTTCACAATCCATTGAGCGAAAAAACAATTTCTATTTTTGATTTTAAGCCTCCAGTTTTACCTATAGCCGAATAATTAGGAATTACCGCGATCGCATATACAATACTTTATAGGTATATAAGAAGATAAATTTATAGCTGTACTCGTATAGGTTCTGACAATCTTGGCTACTCAAAGGTCTCAAACAACTGGGTTTATACTCACCACGGGCTAAACGCCCTGCTACTGTTAACAGCACTTTGCTATACAATGCAACAAGTTGTGCAAAAGTCTTTGTTGAAAACGCCCCACCCGCTACGAACGAAACACATTCTTTCCCCACTCCTCACTTTTTGTGTTTCTTAAGAACATTTAAAGCTATCGCTAGCTCAAGACATTACTAATAGCGTGTAATAGTTCATGGAAAGTGTAGGGTTTACGCAAGAATACATTGATGCCAATCTCAGTAACTTCTGCAAACTCGCTGTTTGATGTCATGCCACTGATGCCAATGACCTTAACTTCTGTATCCATTTGTTTCAGGATGCGGATAGTAGTTAACCCATCCATTGATGGCATCATCATATCCATCAACACTAGGCTAATTGTATTTTTGTGTTCTGCGTACAATGAGATTGCCTCAATACCATTACTAGCTGTCAAAGTTTTGTAGTTATGGTCTTCTAGCGAAGTTTTAGTAATTTCCAAGATTGCAGTTTCATCATCTACGATCAGAATTAACTCTTCTTTACCATTGAGCAATTCCAATCTCTGTGCTTGCTGCGTTGTTCTTTCTTTGATAGCTGGTAAATAAATCTGAAATTGAGTACCCTTGCCTACCTCGCTCTGGACATTTACAAAACCACCATGTCTTTCTACAATGCCAATCACAGTAGGTAAACCTAGTCCTGTACCTTTGCCTAATTCCTTAGTTGTAAAAAAAGGTTCAAAGATTCGATCTAAAATCAGCGGTGGAATCCCAAATCCTGTATCTTTTATAGTTATAACTACGTATGAGCCTACGTGAGCATCCAAATTCATTTTGGCAAAGTTTTCATCAACGAAGAGATTTTCTGCACAAATAAAGAGTGTGCCGCCCTTGGGCATTGCATCACGAGCATTAACGCACAGGTTCATTAATACCTGATGTATTTGAGTATGATCTGCCAAGATTGTCCAAAGGTTTTCTTTGGGTAAATTTTTGCTAACTTTGATCGATTTAGGAAAGGTACTATTAATTATTTGTTCAATTTCTGACAGCAGATATTCAATTTGTAAACAAACGCTCCTGCCTTCAAATCCTCCGCGTGCAAACGTCAGAATTTGCTTGACCAAATCGGCTGCACGTTTAGAGTTATCTTCCAGAAGCTTCAGTAGTTGCTGATTACGTGCATCAAGATTAGGAAGTTTGAGCGCCAACATTTGAGATGAACACATTATCGGCGTCAAGATATTGTTGAGGTCGTGGGCAATACCACTAGCCAGGGTGCCGAGGCTCTCCAAGCGCTGGGCACGGAGAAATTGAGCTTGGAGTTGTTTTTTCTCAGTAATATCGGTGTCAACAGTAAGGATAGATTTTGGATCTTGCGCTTGGTCGCGCATAAGCGTCCATCGGCTTTCTGTAATAATTTCTTTACCAGATTTTGTAACTTTACGTAACTCTCCGTGCCATGAGCCAGACTCAATCACATTTTGGAGAGCTACTTTGAGTTGTGGTGAAGTTTCTTTATATAAAAGCTTCTCGAGATTTTCACCCATAACTTCGTGAGCTTGCCAACCGTACAGACGCTCTGCACCTTTATTCCAGAATAAGATTTGGAATTGGAAATCTTGAACTAATATCGCGTCGGTAGCAATATCAAGTAAAGCTGCTTGTTCAGAGATTTTTTGTTCCGCCTGCTTGCGCTCTGTGACATCTCTTGCTACCCCTTGAGTCTCAATTACCTGCCCGCAGTCATCTGTAATTGCGGTAGCATTCCATTGAAACCAGCGAATACCTTTAATGGTCAACGTGCGTTGCTCATAAACCTTCAAGGAATACGGTGGAAATGCTAAACTTGCCATGTTTTCCAGCGATTGATGTAAATCATCTGGATGAAAAAAATTAAATATCGACTGCCCGAGCAATTCATCCAACTCCGAGCCGAATGTTTGGCACGCAACTGCGTTAGCAAAAGTCAGTCTTCCTTGCAAATCAGTCCGAACAATCACGTCAGTTTGACTCTCAACCAGCTGGCGATAGAGCTTCTCACTTTGCTGTAATGCTTCTTCAATACGTTGGCGTTCACGTAGCGCAGCTTGCCGCTCACGAATTTCCTCTTGCAAAAGTGCATTCGCACGGGAAAGCTCAGCGGTGCGTTCTTCAACTCGTATTTCTAAATCTTCTTGAGCTTGACGTAGCAACTTATCTATCTGTCGATGTTGCATAACATCATTTTATAATTGTTGGTTTTACTTAATACGGGTGGTCTACTTTTCTACCGATTGCTGTAATCACACCAGACAATTGTAAATGATTAGACAGGAGTAGAAAAGTTATCTTAGTCAAGATTAAGAACGGTTCCTTTTCCTCCCTGGCTTAATCAATCCTCACTGTTTCGATTTTAATGCCTGAAAACGTTGTTTTAGCTCGATTCTGGAAATACCAAAATCTTGAGAGGTATGTCTATTGAAGATCTGTTTCACTCATTGCAGCATAAACCATGATTGGTTACAAGTTAAGAAAACTGCAATTATCTCAAGTTAGCGTTAGTAAAAAGCTGTAAATATTACTTAAATAAACTTTTTTAGTGTCTTTTGTTTGTAAAAATTAAAATTATTCATATTAAGGTGAAAAAGGTTACTGTCTCTCTGAGATTGCACTTACAACTTACTGATCAATATGAATTCTTCAGACCAGTTAAACCAAGTCCACAAAAAAGCAGAAACCCAAGTATATTTGAGTAAGAATAAATCTTATATTCTACACTCTATATCCTTTCGTGATAGACTTTTCGCGGCAGCTAGCCTTTTTCAATATGCTGGATTTTCTGGCAAATTTCAGAGTATTTTGAGACTGAGTAAACTCTGGTAACATATAAATCATTCTATAAATTTATACAAAATTAATAAATAGATTAGCTAAATAAAGACTTCGTCAATGGTTATTTTTATTTTGGTGTATAAAAATATTAAAGACTAATATTTTATTTAGGATGTAAACCGAGCTTGTACTGAAATTATGTTACTTAAAAAGGTAGCAAATTAGTCAGTAACATTAACAATACGGTTTAATTAACCAAAAATGTAGATTTTTAGGAAATATAAAGTTTGATATTTACGCCCAATCACGGCTAAGTAATGTCAATCTTAATACTTACCAAAAGTCTACTATGTCTAATTATTGGTCATCATAAGTAAATATATCCAAGAGCATAGTAAGAAAAAATATGTATTTTTTGCTATGCAAACTGTGCGAATAATTATTCCTGATTTACACCAAATTAGACAATCCAGTATCAACAACAACCCACTTATCGGCAAAATTAATGGCTACAACTCTCTCTTTAGATACTCAAGTATCTAAGCAACTACACCAAGTTTTATTAGAGATAACAACTGCACAGGATTTATCTCTGCATCCATTTGTTCAACGCTTTGCCAAGGGAGAATTTTCACAAGATGCTATCCGCAAGTTTGCCATGAAAATGCTGCCTGGCTCAAATAGATTCAATATGGCTTTTCTGAAAGTTGCATCAAAAATGGATAGTTACTATGCTAGAACTATTATGCTAGAAAATGCATTTACAGAGCATGGACAACTGAAGCCAGACCTTGCTCATGTGGCACTTTTTATGCGCTTTATGGAAGGTATTGATTGTCCTACAATTGATGTGAATGCAGATGATGGAGCATTTCTGATTCCAGCATTACGGTTTAAGAAATTTGAGTTTTGCGATGATGAACCTATAGTACGTTCCTTAGGGAGATTTGCTGCAATTGAGCAAGTTCTACCTGCAATCTTTAGCAAATATATTGAAGGGCTTCGCAAAATATTTAATGGGATTGATGACCATACAATTGAATATTTTCATCTTCATTGCCACTTAGATCCAGAACATACAGACGAGTTGATTCAAGTAACCCAACTATACGCCAAGTCAGACAAAGATATTGAACTCTTCCGTGATGGAGTTCAAGATATGGTCAAATCAATTGCTGATATGTTTTCTTGGATGGATGAAAACCTCGAAAAAGAAGCGTTAGCTTTACGAAACTAAAAAGGGATTGGACATGGGGAGTGGGGACTGAGCATTGAAAGTGTGGAGTGGTAGTGAGGTGGTGAGGAGATGGGGTGGTGAGGTGAAGTTCTCTCCCTATCTCCCCATTGCCCCTAATCCCCACTGGGCTTTGCCCCGCTTTGCTAACGTGGGGGCCCCGAGTTCCGCATCTCCTCATCTCTATCCCTAATCCTCGTTATGGTATGTAGTTTTTAGAGATTTTTCCAGTGTAATTGCTGATTGACAAACGCAATGGTATCTTAGCGTGTTACTGATGTAATAACCCTAGAACTTTCTTTGCGTTTTTTCCTAATGAAATTCAGCGAAATCCTAAACCAATTCGGCGATGCAGCTACGGTTCATAGCCTGAGTGACAATCCAAACTATGACCCAGAAATTACAGGAGTAGCAGCAATTGATGAAGCTACTAATGGCAATCTCAGCTACGTGGAAGGAGCAAAATTTGGATCTTTTGTTGGTAAAACCAATGCTAGTGTTTTAATTTTGCCCCAAGACAAAAATTTACAGGCGCTTGCACAAGAACGTGGTATTGCCTGGCTCAGCACTCCTGAACCACGATTGTTGTTTGCTAAAGCGATCGCACTTTTTTACCAACCATATCGCCCCACTCCAGAAATTCATCCCACTGCTGTGATTCATCCTACGGCTAAAATTGGTAGTGATGTTTATATTGGCCCTCACGTTGCGATCGAGCGACGGGTGGAAGTTGGTAATGGTGCAATTATCTATCCAAATGTGGTGGTCTATCCAGATGTCAAAATCGGCGATCGCACAATCTTGCACGCCAATTGCACCATCCACGAACGTAGCCAGATTGGTGCAGATTGCGTAATTCACAGTGGTGCTGTCATCGGTGCAGAAGGGTTTGGTTTTGTTCCTACCCGTACTGGTTGGTTAAAAATGGAACAATCCGGCTATACAGTCTTAGAAGATGGCGTGGTAGTTGGCTGCAACAGTGGCGTTGACCGCCCAGCCGTGGGAGAAACACGGGTAGGTCAAAATACAGTAATTGACAACTTAGTGCAAATCGGTCACGGTTGCCAGATAGGTACTGGCTGTGCGATCGCAGGTCAAGTCGGGATGGCAGGGGGCGTAAAACTGGGGAATCGCGTTATTTTAGCTGGACAAGTGGGAATCGTGAATCAAGTGAAGATGGGAGATGGGGCGATCGCATCTGCTCAAGCTGGAATTCACAACGATGTTCCACCAAGAGAAATTGTCTCTGGAACTCCCGCGGTTCCTCACAAACTATACCTCAAGGTATCTGCCATTCATAATCGCTTGCCAGATATCTATCAATCGTTAAAACAATTGCAACGTAAGTTCAAAGTATAGCAATGATTAATAGGAACTAGTAAATTAAAAGCTAAAAGTAAAAACAGAACAAAGACTTAATAAGTTCTGTTTTGTCTTTTTAATTTATGTTTTCGTGGTTTGAGCCCCTCAACAGTTGGCCTGACCAAGCCCCGTTGGGGCGGGTGCAGGGTTGCAGGTTTAGGGTGTGGGGTCAAAGACAGCCCCAACACTGGATGCAAGCCTCCTGTTTAAAGAGGAAAAAAGAAGAAAATGTTTTTCTCGCGCTTAGCGTCTCGAAATACAGTGTCATTGCTTGAAACCTCTTCTCTAAAGAAGAGGTCACCACACCCTATTCATCTTCCGTGGCTCTGACAAGCGCGGTGGGGCMAATGGGGCGCGGMTTCGTCTRGCGCCGCAGAAGGATTGGGAGGTCAACCAGCCAGCCCAGTGCTTATTAGTTTTTATTACTAAACAAGATGCGTTTGTCCTGGCACTCTTGGACGGTGTCATATTCAAACAAAAACAGCAGCATTCAAGCTTAGAACTCGGAAGTTGCACCTTTGAACTCGGAAGTTGAGCCTTTGAACTCGGAAGTTGCACCTGTGAACTCGGAAGTTGCACCTGTGAACTCGGAAGTTGCACCTGTGAACTCGGAAGTTGCACCTGTGAACTCGGAAGTTGAGCCTTTGAACTCGGAAGTTGCACCTTTGAACTCGGAAGTTGCACCTTTGAACTCGGAAGTTGCACCTTTGAACTCGGAAGTTGAGCCTTTGAACTCGGAAGTTGCACCTTTGAACTCGGAAGTTGCACTTTTGAACTCGGAAGTTGAGCCTTAGAACTCGGAAGTTGCACCTTTGAACTCGAAATGTCCAGTTGAGAAATTAAAATCCTAATTTTTCCAATACTGGCTTTGTAGAAACAACATGGCGTTCTAAACCTAGTTCTTTTGGACTAACTCCAAGTGCCAAAGCAATCAACTGGGGTAAATGCAACACTGGTAAACCTAGTTTTTGTTGAATCACTTTTTCTACCTCTGGTTGGCGGGAATCTAAATTTAAGTGGCACAGAGGACAAGGTGTAACCATACAGTCCGCACCAGAAGCCAAAGCATCCTGAATATGCATCCCCGCCATCTTAAAAGATTGGGTAGTGGCATAACTAGCAAGCGGCCAACCACAACATTGCGTCCGACCACGGTAATAAATTGGTGTTGCATCTACTGCCCGAAACATATTTTCCATTGCTTGTGGTTGGAAAGGGTCGTCATAGGGCATAGACTTTTGAGCGCGGAGGAGATAACAGCCATAAAAAGCCGCGCATTTTAATCCAGTTAACTTTCGGGTGACACGTTTAGTAATTTCCTCTAAACCGTAATCTGTTACCAAGGCGTAGAGGAGATGTTTAACCTCAGTACTGCCGCGATAAGGTGAACAGCCTTCTTTGTGTAGTAAGCCATTGACTTGTTGAATATAGGCAGGGTTAGTAGTTTGGCATTCCTTCAGGTGTTCGTTGACGTGACCAATAACACCTTGGCAAGTGCTGCAATGGGTAAGTAACGGCAGATTTAACTCTTCTGCTAGAGCAATATTTCTGGCGTTAACCGTATCTTCCAGTAGTTGGGAGTCTTCTTTAAACGTGCCAGAACCACAACAAGCAGCTTTTTTAAGTTCAACCAGTTGAATGCCCAGTGCTTGAGTGAGGGCTTGAGTTGACTGGTAAAGTTCCCGACATGCTCCTTGGGCAACGCAGCCAGGAAAGTAAGCGTATTTTAGTGTCTGAGATAGCATATAACTATAGTTTGAGTTAGAGCGATCGCTCTAAACAATAATTGGAATACAAAGGCATTTACATAGTGTCGGCTAAGGCGTACCATACCCTACTGTTTGACTGTCTAAAGAAAACTTAGCGATTCTTTTGAAAAAGGGCAGGAGTTTTCCTAGAGAAAAACTCTTAGCAGTGTACGGGCGATCGCGCTTGACGATAAGATGTATATGCTCAAAAAAATGTCTCCTATAATGAGCAGATCCTAGCAATTAGTTAAGGACTTGATATCTATGAGCCAAACTGAACTTTTTGACAAAGTTAAAAAAATTGTTGCCGAACAACTCAGCGTTGACGACCCTGCCACAATCAAACCAGAATCAACATTTATGGAAGATTTAGGTGCTGATTCCTTAGATACCGTTGAATTGGTAATGGCTTTGGAAGAAGAATTTGATATCGAAATTCCCGACGAAGCTGCCGAAGGAATTTTAACGGTTCAAGACGCAGTAAATTACATCAGCAACAAAGTTACCGCATCAGCTTAATTAGAAGTTGGGGGATTGGGAACTTGGTAACACCTGAAGGGGATAAGGGGCAATGGGGATTGAGAAGATTTTTCTTGTACACCTAGTCACCAGTACCTAGTCGCTATTATGGAATTTTTTGCCTGCCTTGTGTTGAAAAGTTTAGATGTCTTCTCTGCGAGACGCTAGGCGTAGCTTACTTCCCCGTATAGGTACGCCAATGACAAGCCTTCTGGTAGGCGTCTGTACCGTCCAGCCAATGCTTTGACTTTTCGCTTTTTCGCCACCTTTAACTGAATCATGACAGATATTACACGTAAACGCGTTGTTGTAACTGGTGTTGGCGCGATTACACCTATTGGTAACACAGCAACAGAATATTGGGAAGGATTATTGAGTGGACGCAATGGCATTGACTACATCACATTTTTTGATGCGTCTCGCCATGATTGCCGTATCGCTGGTGAAGTAAAAAACTTCGATCCGCATGATTACTTGGAGCGCAAAGAGGCCAAGCGTATGGATCGATTTGCCCAATTTGGGGTTGCAGGAGCAAAACAAGCTATATCTGACGCGCAGTTAGTTATCAATGACTTAAACGCGGAACAGGTGGGTGTCATGATCGGTTCGGGCGTTGGTGGCATCAAAGTATTAGAAGACCAGCAGACTGTCTACCTCGACCGCGGGCCCGATCGCTGTAGTCCATTCATGATACCGATGATGATTGCCAATATGGCAGCAGGATTAACAGCAATTCACACTGGTGCTAAAGGGCCAAATTCCTGTGCTGTCACAGCCTGCGCCGCTGGCTCCAACGCCATTGGCGATGCTTTTCGCTTAATTCAAACTGGATATGCCCAAGCAATGATTTGCGGTGGTGCAGAGGCGGCTGTTACACCATTGTCAATGGCTGGGTTTGCCGCTTGCAAGGCGCTTTCTTTTCGCAATGACGACCCAGCTCATGCTTGCCGTCCCTTTGACCGCACTCGGGACGGATTTGTTTTGGGTGAAGGCTCAGGAATTTTAATTTTAGAAGAACTGCAACACGCCATCAGTCGCGGCGCTCACATTTATGCTGAAATGATCGGCTATGGTATGACCTGTGATGCTTACCACATTACTTCCCCCGTACCTGGTGGACTAGGTGCAGCTAGAGCCATAGAACTAGCTCTCAAAGATGCCGGACTTACTGCCGAACAAATTAGCTACATCAATGCTCACGGTACCAGCACCCCAGCTAATGATTCAACCGAAACCTCAGCCATCAAAAAAGCTTTGGGAGAACATGCCTATAAGGTAGCAATCAGCTCTACTAAATCGATGACAGGTCATCTATTGGGCGGTTCTGGAGGTATTGAAGCAGTAGCAACAGTACTGGCGATCGCTAATGACCAAATTCCACCAACAATTAACCTTGAAAATCCCGATCCAGAGTGTGACTTAGATTATGTGCCTAACTCGAGTCGCGCTCAAAAAGTTGAAGTGGCGCTATCCAATTCTTTCGGGTTTGGCGGTCATAATGTCACACTAGTCTTTAAAAAATACCTCTAAAAAAAGTCACAATTCCGGAGTCAGGAGTTATTTATCTTCCTCATCTCCCGGTTGGTGAGTTTCGGCTACGCTTAACTACCGCGAAGTCGAACCGCATCTCCGTCATCTTTTTGTCCCCTCTACCTCCTGAAATGACTGTGCTAAAAGTACCATAGATATCATTCCGATATCAGCTAAGCGTTCAACATGACCCAATTATTAGCTTGATTTATCACCAGAAACTCCGGAGATCCCGCTTGTCCATCGACAATCGGGAATGGGATGATGAGGATACCGTGGGAAATTTTAATCAGTGTTCAGTTATCAATAAACAGTTACCACGCTGATATGGGAAATCTAAACCCAATCAAAATAAAACTGTTAACCCCTTTGGGGTGACGCTACTGCGTCGCTAACGCCAGTCGCTCATGGGGGAGACCACGCCAGATGCTTCACTTGGGGAGACCTCAAGACCGCGCTGGCTCAGTGTTAACTGTTAACTGTGAAAATAACCCCGACAAGAGTGAGAAGCTCAAAGAGTGCTAACCCGTCGTTAAAAACAATCATATTATGGCTGTTGCAACCCAATCCCTCGAAGAACTTTGTATTAACTCGATCCGCTTCTTGGCTGTTGATGCCGTAGAAAA
This sequence comes from Nostoc sp. PA-18-2419, assembly GCF_005869855.1. Classification (GTDB taxonomy): domain Bacteria; phylum Cyanobacteriota; class Cyanobacteriia; order Cyanobacteriales; family Nostocaceae; genus Nostoc. Next base: position 209,280 of record NZ_SZNH01000010.1, read on the forward strand.
GGCAAAATCGGGACACCCAGGGCTGCCGATGGGCGCGGCTCCGATGGCTTTTGTACTATGGGATCGCTTTTTGCGGTTTAACCCCAAAAATCCGAAATGGTTTAACCGTGATCGCTTTGTCCTGTCTGCCGGCCATGGCTCGATGTTGCAGTATGCCTTGCTCTACCTATATGGCTACGACAGCGTATCCATTGAGGATATTAAGCAGTTCCGTCAGTGGGAATCTAAAACACCCGGACACCCCGAAAACTTTATGACTGCTGGTGTAGAAGTCACCACTGGGCCATTAGGTCAAGGAATTGCCAATGGAGTTGGTTTGGCAATAGCAGAAGCACACCTTGCCGCCAAATACAATAAACCAGATGCGAAGATTGTTGACCATTACACCTACGTAATTTTAGGTGATGGTTGCAACATGGAAGGAGTTTCCGGTGAAGCTTGTTCTTTCGCGGGTCACTTGGGATTAGGCAAACTCATCGCCCTGTACGACGATAATCATATTTCCATCGACGGTTCCACAGATGTGGCATTTACCGAAGATGTTTCCAAGCGCTTTGAAGCATACGGTTGGCATGTCCAACACGTCAAGGAGGGCAACACTGACTTAGAAGCGATCGCTAATGCAATTGAAGCCGCTAAAGCAGTCACTGATAAGCCTTCTTTTATTAAGGTGACAACCACCATCGGTTTTGGTTCACCCAACAAAGCAAACACCGCTGGCGTTCACGGTGCAGCCTTGGGTGGAGACGAAGTGGCATTGACTCGTAAAAATTTGGGTTGGGAACACGAGCCTTTCGCAGTTCCCCAAGATATTCTCAACCACACGGGCAAAGCAGTAGAACGCGGCGCAGGCTACGAAGAAGACTGGAACAAGACATACAGCGACTACAAATCTAAGTATCCTCAAGAAGGAGCTGAGTTTGAACGTTACCTGAATGGTAAACTGCCCGATGGTTGGGATAAAGTCCTGCCCACTTACACCGCTGAAGATAAAGCACTGCCCACCCGTAAGCACTCAGAAACCTGCCTTAACAAACTAGCAGCAGTTTTACCTGAGTTAATCGGTGGTTCGGCTGACTTAACCCACTCTAACCTTACTGAAATCAAGGGTCAGGGCGACTTTCAAAAAGGACAATACCAAAACCCCAATATCCACTTTGGCGTGCGGGAACATGGTATGGGCGCAATCTGTAATGGTATAGCACTGCATGATTCCGGATTAATTCCTTATGGTGCCACCTTTTTAATCTTCACAGATTACATGCGGGCTTCAATCCGCTTATCAGCCCTTTCCCAAGCTGGCGTGATTTGGGTGATGACCCACGACTCCATTGGACAGGGTGAAGATGGACCGACGCACCAACCAATCGAAACTCTGGCTTCCCTGCGCGCTATTCCTAACCTCACAGTGATTCGCCCCGCTGACGGTAACGAAACTTCTGGCGCTTACAAAGTAGCAGTTGAGAGGGCAAAGCGAAACGCTCCTACTCTGTTAGCATTCACTCGTCAAAATGTCCCCAACTTGGCAGGTACGTCGTTGGAAAATGTGGCAAAGGGTGGCTACACAGTGGTAGATTCTGATGGTACACCAGAACTAATTATAATTGGTACTGGTTCAGAATTGAGCCTAGCCGTTACCGCAGCTGAGAAACTTAAAGCTGAAGGCAAGAAAGTCCGTGTTGTTTCGCTACTTGCGTGGGATTTGTTTGAAGCACAGGATGCAGCTTATAAAGAGTCTGTTTTGCCGAAAGCTGTTACCAAGCGCTTGGCTGTAGAAGCTGCTGCTAGTTTCGGTTGGCACAAGTATATAGGTATGGAAGGCGATACTGTTACCATCGACCGCTTCGGTGCTTCAGCTCCTGGTGGTGTTTGTTTAGAGAAGTTTGGTTTTAGCGTTGATAATGTTTTAGCCAAGGCTAAACAATTGTTGGGTTAATAGCAACAGAATATTCTCAAAATTTTGTAGGGTGGGCAGCAAAGCCCGCCTTTTTTATTTTTTAAAAGCGGAGGGCGACTAAGGGAGATTGTTTATGATTAACAGGAGTTTGACGGAACTAAAAAACGGCAGGAGGTAATCTAGGCAAATCTTTTGGGTAAATGTCAATTGAGGGTTTTTTTGGCAAATTTAGGTGTAATCCTCTTTTATTACTTTTGGTAAATAAAAATTAACAGAGGAACGATTAGCAATAGAGAAACAAATCCGAGAAACGCGAAAAGCGATCGCCTTCTACTTTCTGAAATTCCTTTGTGCTACACTGTAGCTAATATCAAACCTCATTACAACTCCAACGAGATAGCACAAATGAAGTAGTAGCAAACACCTGTTGCGCCAAAGCAACGAATGTCAACGAAGAATAAACGCAATTAGTTTGACAGAGTACACGCGAGTGTAAGTTTGCGAATTGAGGTTTGAAAAGAATGCAGAAAAAATCAATATTATTAGCTGAGAATTTAACTTATGAACTCAGCTTAGAAAGAACTTTGTTTCAAAAAGTTCAGGTAAGTATTGAAGCGGGTGATTCTATCGCTTTAGTCGGTAACAACGGTGTAGGAAAATCAACTTTACTAAAAATACTTGCAGGTCAAATCATACCCAGTGCGGGTTCAGTTTTGCGTAATGGTGTTGTTTATTATTTGCCCCAAATCAGCACTATTAAGCAAGAAATCGGATCAGATACAGTATTGAATTTTTTGATTTCTATCTCTGATGAATGGTGGCAGATTGAGGAAATTTTGCAAACACAATTCAATACAAATCTTGACCTTTACCTACCAGTTGTAAATTTAAGTGGTGGAGAACTGACAAAACTATTTCTAGCAATTGGTTTGGCTCAAGAACCAAACTTGTTGTTGTTGGATGAACCAACTAATCACATGGATTTACAAGCATTAGAAAGCTTAAGAGAGTTTCTTGGTAATTTTACTGGTGCGTATATAATTGTCTCACATAAACCTTTTTTCTTAGACCAGGTAACAGATATTACTTGGGAACTTACACCTGTTGGCTTGAAAGTATATGGAGGCAATTTTTCTGATTATCGAGAACAGAAAGAAATCGAGTTAGAAGCAGCATTACGAGCGCACGAAGTTGCGAGAAAGGAACTCAAACGCACTCAAGCTGCGGCTATGCAAGAACAACAGCGTACAGCCCAAGCTCAGCGCAATGGTCGTGCTAAGTTTATCAATGGTAGCATCGACAGAATGGCAGCGGGACTGATTAAAACTAAAGCCGAAACATCAGCTGGAAATGCGAAAAAAAAACATCAAGCAGCAGTAGCTCAAGCTAATCAAAAAGTTGCAGATACAAAGGTGAAAACAACGAAAGTATCCAGTATCGAACTAGAAGAAAAAAGTCAAAAAAGCAAAAATTTAATTGATATTCAAGGTGCAAATCTTACGATATCAGAACGGGTACTTTTACACAATATTCAGTTGCATGTTTCCTCTGGCGATCGCATTGCTGTTGTCGGCGCTAATGGTTCCGGCAAATCGAGTTTGGTAAAGGCAATATTGGCAAGGGAAAACCAAACAGCAGTTTTCCTATCAGGTGAAGTTTTGCTTGCACCAGCGATGAAAGCTATATATCTCGATCAAACATATCAATTGGTAAATCCTCAATCCACAATTCTGGAAAATATGCAAGCAGCCAATCCAAATCTCAGCTATCAGCTTTTGCGCCAACAACTAGGACATTTTCTGTTTAAATACGATGAGGTTAACAAAAGCGCATCTGTACTGAGTGGTGGTGAGTTAGCAAGATTGGCGATCGCGATGATTAGTATCTCTGAAATTGACCTGCTAATCCTTGATGAACCAACTAATAACTTAGATATTCAAACCGTGGAACAAATGGTATTAGGTATCAATGACTATCAAGGAGCTATTTTGGTCATCTCCCACGATCTAGATTTTCTCAGCCGCATTAATATTACTCAAAGTCTCAAATTCAAAGACCAAGCCATGCAAATGACAACTTATTTACCTAATACACCAGAACAGTATTATGAAGAATTAATAATATCTAATCATGAGTGATAGGTAGCTTAACTTAATTAAACATCACATGTGATTACAATCTCAACAAAGTCAAGCGTACCACTTCCCTGCGGGACGCTACGCGAATGTGGAAGCAAGCTACATAAAGCATCTCGTAGATAAGTAATTGCAAAGATTGTATCTGAGGTTTTTCAATATTGACCTACTTATGTATGATATTCAGTAAGTCATAGGTAGTACCTGCACTCGCGTTTAAGCTTAAGTAAATTTTATATACTTAGTATTAAGTATAACTTATAAGATGAGTTGTCCTCTACGGTGCCAATCATCTGCAACATAAATATCAAGCTCCACAACAGAAGCCGTAAAGCATACAGGCAAGTTATAATTCTTTTGCGGATGAACGTAACAAAAATTTATGAGTAACCCCCTTGTGCAAGCCTTTTTTGTAGGCAGAGCTGTAGCTGAAGTAGTTAACGAGCGTTTAGAGGTCGTTTTGACCGATGCTTTGAGTGAGCTGGGCAAATTTGATGCTGAAGCTAGAGACCAGTTACGCCAGTTTACAGAAGAAGTCCTAGAGCGGGCAAATCGAGCCGCAGAAGCTACTAATGCTAGTGAAGCTAGCACAAGTACTAGACAACCAGGTTCACAGCCAATAGATTTGCAAGCAGAAATTGATGAATTGCGAGCAGAAATTGCCCTATTGCGAACAGAATTGCAGCATTATCGCAGAACTTCTGCATAATCTTGGGTATTGGGTATTAGTCATTAGTCATTAGTTTTATACTAAAGTGCAAATGACAGTTTGAGTGTTTTTTCTTGGAGAGAATTCGGTTACAAACCAACGGTACATGGAGCATATGGAACAAGGTTATTCAAATAAGGCATACCGTTGGAATCGGGAAAAATACTCTAGCAGACGACGTTTTGTGGACATTTGGTCTTTTGTTTTGACCTTGTTATTCCGACTTTGGCTATATAACAAATCTTGGAGTTATCCAGGTGGTGTGACTGAAGCCAAGCAAACTACAAGACGGAAAACCCAAGCGCTTTGGATTCGTAATACCCTGCTGGATTTAGGCCCAACGTTTATTAAAGTTGGGCAATTGTTCTCTACCCGTGCTGATATATTCCCTGTTGAATATGTAGAAGAACTAGCAAAGTTACAAGATAAAGTACCGGCATTTAGCTACGAACAAGTAGAAGCAATTATTGAGCAAGAACTAGGCAAGGAAATTCCGGAACTATTCTACAATTTTGAACCTATTCCTTTAGCTGCTGCTAGCTTGGGTCAAGTACACAAAGCTGTGTTGCATAGTGGAGAAGCAGTTGTTGTAAAAGTGCAACGTCCGGGATTAAAGAAGTTATTTGAAATAGATTTACAAATTCTTAAAGGAATCACCCGCTACTTTCAAAACCATCCCAAATGGGGGAAAGGGCGAGATTGGCTGGGTATTTATGAAGAATGTTGTCGCATTCTTTGGGAAGAAATTGATTATCTGAATGAAGGTAGAAACGCTGATACTTTTCGCCGTAACTTTCGCGGCTACGACTGGGTAAAAGTCCCAAAAATTTATTGGCGATATGCTACTTCTCGTGTGCTGACTTTAGAGTATGTCCCTGGAATTAAAATTAGTCAATATGAAGCTTTGGAAGCAGCAGGTTTAGATCGAAAAACCATCGCTCGTCAAGGCGCTCAAGCTTATTTATTACAGTTACTCAATAGTGGGTTTTTCCACGCCGACCCCCACCCAGGTAATATTGCCATCAGTCCGGATGGTGCTTTGATATTCTATGATTTTGGAATGATGGGGCAAATTAAGTCCAACATTCGTGAAGGACTGATGGAAACGCTGTTTGGCATTGCCCAAAAAGACGGTAATCGCGTTGTCCAATCTCTGATCGATTTAGGTGCGATCGCCCCTACGGATGACATGGGGCCAGTGCGGCGTTCCGTCCAGTACATGCTGGATCATTTCATGGATAAGCCCTTTGAAAACCAATCCGTTGCGGCAATCAGTGACGACCTTTATGAAATAGCTTATAATCAGCCATTTAGATTTCCAGCAACCTTCACTTTTGTGATGCGAGCTTTTTCTACTCTTGAGGGGGTAGGCAAAGGCTTAGATCCAGAGTTTAACTTTATGGAAGTTGCCAAACCATATGCAATGCAGCTTATGAGTGATATGAATGGTTCTGAGGGGAATAGTTTTCTTAACGAATTGAGTCGTCAAGCAGCTCAAGTCAGTAGTACTGCGTTGGGTCTACCACGTAGGTTAGAGGACACCCTAGAAAAGTTAGAACGGGGAGATATGCGTCTGCGCGTTCGGTCTATAGAAACTGAACGTTTACTGCGGCGCCAAAGTAGTATTCAGCTTTCAATCAGCTATGCTCTGTTAATTAGTGGTTTCACTCTTTCAGCTACTATTTTAGTAGTCAACCATTATTTATGGTTGGCACTGCTGCCTGCTTTAATTGCAGCAGGAATTTCAGTGATTCTGATCCGACTGCTTCTACGCCTCGACCGTTATGACCGTATGTATTGATTGTTGAAAAAATTTATGAAAATTAATTTCACCGGTCTTAGCGATCCGGGACTTATTCGTTCTAATAATCAAGATGCTTACTATACCGACCAAGAAGGACGATTTTTCGTTGTTGCTGATGGTATGGGTGGTCATGCAGGAGGAGAAGAAGCAAGTCGCATTGCCACTAGAGAAATTCAGGCCTATTTAGTAGCAAATTGGGAATCTCCAAAGTCTTCTCAAGAATTGCTAGAGCAAGCTCTGTGGGATGCTAACGAAGCGATTTTGCAAGATCAGCAAAATCATCCAGAACGCGCTGACATGGGTACAACAGTTGTAGCGGTAATTTTTCGCTCCCCTGAGCCGCCTTGGTGCGCTCATGTTGGTGATTCCCGGCTCTATCGCTTCCGCGAATCACAATTAGAACAAGTAACGGAAGACCACACTTGGGTAGCACGGGCAATTAAAATCGGTGATATCACCCCAGACGAAGCACGATTACATCCTTTTCGTCATGTATTATCCCGCTGTTTGGGACGAGAAGACCTACATCAGATTGATGTGCAACCACTGGATGTCAAAATTGGCGATCGCTTGCTGCTATGTAGTGATGGTCTTACAGAAGAACTTGTGGAGCAAAAGATTGCTAGCTGTCTCCAAAACGCTCCTTGGGTAGATAAAGCCGCCATTTCTCTGGTCGAGGCTGCTAAAGAGCAAGGAGGGCACGATAACATTACTGTTGTGATCCTCTCTCTGGCAGAAAATAGTCATTAGTCATTAATCATTTGCAAACGAGAAAGCATAGTCCCAGCGAAGGAAACCTTTGATCAAACGCTACTTGCTTGGCTGCTGAGAGACCATATTCGAGCAGTGGCTCAACGGCAGTTCCTTTAAGCGGAGGAAAACAGCCAACAGACTGCCTCAAATTTCTAAGACAGGATCGAGGACAAATCCGGTAAATATACCCATCAATTTGTTCAGTCTGAGCATTTTTCCTTTTAACAATTTGATACTAATATTTTTAGCCTCCAAAGTGACCTGAGGAGGCTAAATTTGCATAAATTCAGTAAATTGACATCTTGCACCTAATGAGGTAGGACGACTATAATTCACGCTTATCACCATTTATTCCCATACCTCCTTCAACTCCCCGTCTTGGGAGTTTTCTCCATACTCAGCAAGGAAGCATCTCAGTTTTTCTTAACTAGGGAAACTGTGAATAATTAGGCATAACATTTACACTTTCTCTAAGCCGTAAGGAGTAAAAAGGTAGATTACCTAATCTAAGACAAAATAGAGTCTATTTTCTGGAATATGACTTTGCCGACTTGGGTGGTATATCAGTGGGACTAGGTGCAACATATGATTTAAAAGAAAATCCACACTTAGGATGTGGGCAATCTGTCAAACAATTGTTATCTTTCTTAATACGGAGGAACAAATGCAGGACAGATACAAGTCCAACTACTATCCCATTTGGACTTCTGTGGATGATATCACCTTTACGCTTTGTTTTTTCGGAGTAACTTATGAACCAACCGTCAAAATTATCCTTAGAACAGCAATTCAGTATCTGCTCATTTGCCACTCAGGTGCAGCACATGAGCCACGAACAAGCTAAAGACTTCTTGGTAAAGCTGTATGAGCAAATGGTAGTACGCGAAGCAACATATCAAGAGCTTCTTAAGCACCAGTGGGGCTTAGATTCAGGTTCCACTATGGCATAGAGTCGTTCTGATGTCGCAGTGGGCGACCTCCTTCTCTTGCTTGGTTCCAATGGAGGAAAACAGCTGGGGATGCCGGGGCGTCAACTCCGATAAACTATTCCTGAATCTTGTGGTAAAAGTTTGATTTCAGAAATTAATCAGCAAGGAATAAAGTCATCGATAGGAAATTGGTGGACTCCAAAGCCAGTTTGAGATTTAAGCTCAAATACTCTGTGTACTTTAGTGAAACTTAATCTTGCTTTGTTGAGTGTGAGACTTTATACTGCGTAAATTTATAATACTCCGGAATTTGTATACAAGAGTATTTACAGAGTATTTTGATAGCCTAACTTTGGCAATTAGTATTTTCACTCTCTAATACATATAACTAGAACTTAGAACCTTATATATACTTTGTTTATAAAAATTTACAACTTTGGAGTTAATGCTGTTTTGTTACAGAAGAAATATTAAGAACTTATTTTTAGCTCGAAAGATCATATGCAGAATCAGTGTCAAGACTTTCGAGTTTTGCTATAATTCGAGGCTTAATCTTTTCGTATTCATTTTTGAGTAAGTTTTTACTAATCTGGGGATCGGCAGAGGCTACCAAGCTATTGCTGATTTTGACCCATTCTTGGAGTCGTTGACGTTGGGCAGAAGCGATACTGGAAAGCAGGATGTGAGTGCAGCAAGTTGGTGTTTCTCGTGCAAAAAACAGCAGACGGTAGTAACCTGTTTGGTGTAGCAAGCGGCAAATTTCTTGACCAAGATTAGTTTTGAGATCTAGGTAGTAATGTAACCATTTAGCGCCGTGTTTGCGGTTGTAAATGACAGTAATCCACAACAGCATAGGATAGGGAACGGAGATGAAAAGAAATTGATTATAGCGGGTACAAACTAAGCGCTTTTGAATTTCGTGTTGGGGTAACATTACCCACAAAGCTGATAAAGCCTCACCATTTACATGTATGGGTTGGTGAAACACGATATCGGCAATTGGTTTATTTTGAGGCCAGGAAATGGTACTAGCAATTTCATCGTTTGAGGAGGATATCCGCAAATCAGCTTTTGTCTTTTGCTCTACTTCAGCGCTAACTGTCGTAGCAGGAACTAATGCATAGCTATTTTGTTTAATTTTACGTGTATGGTCAAATTGCTCTAGAGACACTAAAATTTTCAGAATTTCACTGATGCTTTGGGGGCGATCGCCTGGTAATTTAGCTAGACAACTCATGACCAAATCTTCTATTTCTTTTGGTAGCTCTAATCCCGGCGAAGCCTCAGTTAAAGAACGTGGTTTTTGATAGTGATGTGTTTTATACCATGCTCCAAAAGAATGAGTCGGTGCTACCAGTGGCATTTTGCCTGTCAGCATCTCAAACATCATTACACCCAAACTATAAATATCAGAACGGTTATCTAATTCCTTACCCTCCATTTGTTCGGGAGAAGAATAAGCCAGTGTTCCCAAATAAAATTTTGTATGATCACTATCTGACTGTAGTAACTTAGCAATCCCGAAATCGAGAACCTTGACCAATTCTCCAAAACTAGGATCTTGAATTACCAGCATATTGCTTGGCTTGACATCACGATGGATAATTGGGCAAATCGTACCCTCAACTGGGATGCCATCATGAGCGCACTGCAAACCCAGATTCACTTGACGTGCCATACTAAGAAATCTTGGTAAAGGCAATCGTTGCTTGCGAATAATATTGTTCAGGCTTTGTCCTTGCAGGTATTCCATGACGTAGAATGGGGTATTTTTGTCATCTACGCCATAATCCATTACTCGGACTATATGGATACTTTTTTGCCCTAGTAAAGCACAAGTTTTCGCTTCTCGCTCAAAGCGGTCTTGCAGTCGCATCTTTTCATTTTGGATTGATAAAGCGAGAAATTTTACAGCAACAGGTACACCACCCAACAAAATATCCTTAGCACGATAAACTCGACCCATTGCTCCAGTACCGATTAACTCCTGGAGTTGGTAGCGTTTGCTGAGTAAGCGACCAATGTTTGGGTCTGACATAGAAAAGACTTTACAAGCAGGTTATAAGTGTTTATAATGAAAAACTTGTTAAAAAGTATACACTAAAAATAGTAAATTCAGAATACAGAATTCAACACATAAGTTTGAGCGCCGACTTGTGCCTATCGAAACTTCAAAGAGTAAGATAGCCTCCAGATTTGGCTAGCAAACCTAGATTTTTTACCTCACCCAGTAGCAAACTGCTGTATCTAGGCAAATGTATACTAACGTTTTGTACTATTTTGGATTTTAATTATAATGTAGTTTTAGTTTGCCCAATTTAAACTGAATAAATAACTCTCGAAGCTACCAAAAACAAGACACTGTTTTTCTCCAACTTTGTGTTCCCTTAAAATATCTTTTTTAAATGTAACTATTACCCTGCTACTTTAGTTTTTATTGAAACCCCAACACTCTACACCCCACATCCCACACTCTATTCTTTATAATCCTAAAGATTTTATCTTATGTTATTCAACGTTGACCTACTTAATTGATATTCAAAAGTTATGAGTTAACAAAACTTTAGCTCATAACTTTCCAGAAAATCTAAAATCTTAAGTGAAAAATGGTATAAATTCTCAAAATTTAAAATTATAGATTTTCAAAGCCAGGAATCTCAATTAATGGCCAATAATAAAGTATTTTTCTAATACTAATTAGTAGTTTTTCGTTTTTTCTCTAAGTTATAAGACATGTGAAAAGCCGATTTATTACCCATTATATAATATTGAATTCGACGCTGAATTATATTACTTGCTTGCAAGATAAAATAATAAAAAAATTGGGGGTTTTTCCCCATTTGTGTCAATGCTGTTGACCACTTTCCTTCTTTTAAAGGCTCTACAACTTCAAAGTAAGCTAAATTTTTTTTATAGACTGCAAGATTATGAGATAAAGCACGCATTAAAGCTGGATTTTTTTTCACAACTTCTTGTTGCATGAAAGAATTAGTAGCTTTGCAGCTTTGATTTAGACGCGGCAATCGGCTTTGACGTACGAGTGAGCCAGGGCGTGAACGATAAAAATAATAGGGTCTTGGCTCAAGGAAAAAGCGAGCTCCTTTAATTAAGCATTTCATATCCAACCAAAAATCTTGACCCATCCTGATGGCTTCATCATATTCAATACCGTGCTGAACTAGAAATTCTCGTCTGAATAGAGGCTTAGTTAAACCAAGATGCAAGCCTTGTTGCCGATAAACATCAGTTTCCACAAAATAAACGATATCAATTTGGGTAATTTTATCTATATTTTCTCCACTTTCTTCAATCAATGTACTCCAAGGAGACGCTTCACCATCGTTGATTAAATAAAGATCGTCAGCAATCATGTCTGCGTTTTTTTCATTCGCCAGCGATACAAGCTTTTCTAATCTTTCAGGAGCGTACCAATCATCTGAATCAAGCACAGCAATCCATTCACCTTGGGCTGCTCTGAGGGCGCGATTACGCGCACCAGCAGCCCCAAGGTTTTGTTGATTAACTATCACTTTGAGACGTTGATCAGTAAAACTTTTAGCAACTTCTACAGTTCGATCGCTTGAACAATCATCAACTACGATCGCTTCAATATTATTGAGCGTTTGGTCTAAAGCGGACTTTATTGCTTTTTCAATATAAGTTTCAGTATTGTAAGCAGGAATAATGATAGATACTTTGGGATTCACGAATATTGATCTCCTAACGACAAAGTTACGTAAAAATACTAAAGCTATAACAACAACTAAATTACTCTTGTTTACTTTATATCTAAGTAGTTTAATCAAAAATAAACGTCACTTGTTAAGGTGAAGCCTGGAATTTAGAAAATTTGTAATCACTACACTCCTACCAGTGAGTCCATCGCTGCAAGCGAGTTTTACAAACTGAACACTAATGAGGCAATCCGTTTTATATGTTGTCTATACCCACTTGTTTCTGTATGTTGCAACAGCTGACACAAGAGGTAGGTTCCTTGTTTTATAACAGCTAGTGTTGGGTTAGGGGATTTATAGTAATCAATGTAGAAAATAAGCACTTTACATTATTTAATATAATTTGTTTTGATTACAATTAGTCAATTCATATTTTAGATTAACTGACGTTTAAGGCTAGCTTCCATTGTATTAGTTAAAAAATGACCAGCCAAGATGCCACTACTGAGGTAGTATGTATTTTCTGAAATCCGGTGTAGGGTTTCAAAGCCACTACGGCGCTGAGGATCGCCCAGTACCGAGTAATGCTGCACAATCGTATCTAAACCAATCCAACCGTCACCTTCAACTTGCCCTAAAATATTATGTTGTAGTAAAAAAGTATACTGACGCTCTCCATCATGCAAGCGTCCTTTGTATTGCAGAGAGATTTCTGTGCGATCGCTACCTGGGAATATCAGCTTTGTGGCCATAGTAAACCAGTTATCTCGATTCCAAGCTACCAAGGTCATACCCTTGACACTGATTGGCATACCATTACGTTCTAGCCAATTTCCTTGTATTGTCCAGCGTCCTGATTCCAATAAAAAAGTATGAGCCACCTTCTATATTTCCTGTCTCGCTTGAATGCTACCAAGATTACAGTTATAGCAGTCTTGAGTGGGGCATTGGGCATTGGATGGGGTGGTGGGGTGGTGGGATGAAATTTTATCCTCATCTCCTCATCTTCCTTTCTCTCCATTTCCCCTACTTAGGGACTTCCAATTAAAAAAATATTCCATCCCTGCGGGACGCTACGCGAACGCCTTGAGGACAGGGGAGCAGGGAGCAGGGGGAGAGAAAGTCGTTTTGATGGGCATGAAATTGGATAATTTATTTTCTGGAAGTCCCTTAGCACTTAGCACTGGTGAATTTCTCCTAAAAGAACTTCAGTGGGTGCCCCAGTGGCAGTTGGTAGGTTACCGGGAATACCTAAATATCGCCAGTAGGCTAAAACTGCGAAGGCGATCGCTTCTTTAAAATCTGCATTCAAGCCGACTTTATCTGTAGTCAGGACTGGTATTGATGCTAATAATAACTGTAATCTTTGTTTCAAATAGAGATTGTGGCTACCGCCCCCACATAACAGTACCTTCTGAGGCATTTCTGACAAAAAAGTGTGGTAACTATGAGCAATTGAAGCAGCTGTCAGTTCTGTCAGAGTTGCCAATATGTCAGCAGGATTGAGCTGGTATGCTTGGGTATCTTTTAGGCACTGCTCTAAGTATGTCACACCGAATAACTCTCGACCAGTGGATTTGGGGGGCGGCAAATGAAAGTAGTCTTGGCTGAGCCATTGGTCTACTAATGGATAGCAAGGAGTACCACTTGCTGCCCAATTTCCGTCTTCATCGTAAGTTTTAGCACCATCGCTCAAATGCTGTACTGCCAGATCCAATAGACTATTTCCCGGGCCAGTATCCCAAGCGCGAATTTTTGATAGCCAGTCGCCCTGGCGAGGTGGAATATAAGCAACATTACCAATACCTCCAATGTTTTGAATACAACGCCCTTGGTGGGGATGGCTGAGTAAATAGGCATCCACTCTCGGAACCAGAGGCGCACCATGCCCACCAATAGCAATATCAGCAGCACGGAAATTACTTACAGTTGTAGTACCTGTCAGATGGGCAATTAATGCACCGCGCCCTAGCTGGAGACTGTAGCCCAGAGGAGAGTGGGTAGAGACGCGATAATCCTTGTCTGTACAAAGTGGGGAGTGGGAAGTATTTTTCTTGTATATTATGCCTTCTCCAACTGGTCGATGATATACTGTCTGACCGTGGGAGCCAATTAAATGAGCAGGCTGGTGACTTTGTTGAATATTTTGGGCAGCTTGGGCAAAGGTAAAGGCGATCGCATCATCTATTAGAGCCAATTCTGCCATTGATACGCTAGCGCCTGCACAAAGTGCTAATATTTTTTCTCTGAGTTCGGCTGGATAAGGGTATGTTTCCCCAGCTACCAACTCAATTTTTAGATCCAATTCTTGACCATAAATCTCTACCAAGGCAGCGTCTATGCCATCTACAGATGTGCCACTAATTAAACCAATAACACGAGTAGGGATAGCAGCTTTTTTATTCTCATGCATTGACAAATATTTATTCTTCGATTTATTAACGGTAGTTTAACAGTTACCAGTGTTTGTACCAGTGATACTATCTCTGGGAGCAAGTAGAAAGCTAAAAATGTTCATCATATTGAAATATTACCTGTCCTTTGTGCTGTAATCAACATTTTATTTGCAGTTTAACTGCTGGTTAATATTGATATAAAAGCCGTTAGTTTCATCGGAAGAAGTCGATATGATAGAAAAGTAGATAAAACTTAAAAAATATTCATCAAATGCTGATTCAATCATCTGGTTTGTCCAAGGTAAAAGATTCAGTTACAGAAAAAATCTTTTTGGGCAATCAACCAAATGCTGAGTTAATGGCAATTCTCGCAGTTTACTTTGTCCAAGGAATTTTAGGACTGTCGCGTTTAGCTATCAGCTTTTTCCTCAAGGATGAACTGCTATTAAGTCCAGTCCAAGTGTCGGCCTTATTGGGAGCTGCCTTCCTACCTTGGATGATTAAGCCAATGTTTGGTTTTATCTCTGATGGCTTGCCAATATTTGGCTATCGCAGGCGTCCTTATTTGATTTTATCGGGGATACTTGGAACTGTTTCCTGGGTGAGTTTGGCAACAATAGTTCATACTAGCTGGGCAGCAGGGGTAGCCATTGCCCTTAGTTCTCTCTCGGTTGCTATAAGTGATGTCATAGTTGACTCATTGGTTGTGGAACGAGCTAGAGGCGAATCGCAAGCGAAAGCAGGTTCACTACAATCTTTGTGTTGGGGTATTTCTGCGATCGGAGGTTTGATAACAGCATACTTTAGCGGTCTGCTCCTGCAATACTTTACTACACGTACTGTCTTTTGGATTACCGCCTTATTTCCTCTGATTGTCTCAGGGGCAGCTTGGTTGATTGCTGAATCCCCTGTTAGCAAAGATGCTAAAGACACTAATCATACTAACTCCCTAACAATCAAACATCAACTGAGTCAACTACGGCAAGCCCTAAGCCAAAAAACAATTTGGCTACCAACAGTATTTATCTTCATCTGGCAAGCTACTCCAAGTGCTGACTCCGCCTTTTTCTACTTCACCACCAACGAACTACACTTTGAACCAGAATTCTTAGGACGAGTCCATTTAGTGACAAGTTTCGCTTCTTTAGCAGGTGTTTGGATTTTTCAACGTTTCCTCAAAAACATTCCTTTTCGTGTGATTTTTGCCTGGAGTGCCGTCCTTTCCTCAATTTTGGGAATGACGATGCTGTTATTAGTGACTCATACTAATCGACTATTGGGTATAGATGACCACTGGTTTAGTTTGGGTGATAGTCTTATTCTCTCTGTAATGGGGAAAATTGCTTTTATGCAAGTGATGGTGCTAGCAGCAAGGCTTTGTCCTTCTGGAGTGGAAGCAACATTGTTTGCCTTGTTAATGTCAGTGTTCAATTTAGGAGGAAGCGTTTCCCATGCATTTGGAGCCTTAATCACTTATTGGCTGGGAATCACAGCAACAAACTTTGATTTGCTTTGGCTGTTAGTGCTGATTACTAACCTGAGTACGCTGTTACCTTTACCATTTGTCAACTGGTTACCTGGTGCTGATGAAGATAAAATTCAGACACCGAAGGATGAGCAACAATTGTTTATGCCAAATTTAATGTCTAAGTCAGTGAGCAAAGAACCGGAGCCGGAAGTAGTTGAGTAACAGTAGTTTTTCTGGACAATTTGTATATAATTACAAATTTTTCTATTCCCGTACAGGTAATTCTACTATTTGATTTCTATACGAAAAAGCGCTTGAGAGTTTTGCTCACCCAAGCGCTTCCCCGTATAACTTTGTACCAACTCACTAGTTTGATGCAACATTTGTAATCTGCAATACCCCTTAGGAAGGAAGATTGCAGGGATAACTTGTGACAAACATGTGGTGAAATGGTATCACTCCTTGCACTAATTAAGAATATCTCTTTTGGAATCGAACCAAGGTTTTAGTGAGTGACAGTTTATCAACTGACACTAGTTAAAAACGACTCTCAGTGAATGGTAACTAAAAATACTAACTAATTGAGTAGCAGATTTAGAGGTGTAGTATAAAAAGTTATAATTTGTTGGCGATCGCCTCACGCCAAGCCCAAATAAAATACCTCAACTTCTATGTGGTAAGATTAATTTCCTCAAACAGAGCTATTATCCGAGTTGGAGTCTCATATAAATTGGAAAGGTCAAACTGACTTTCATTACCTCCCACAATACTCTGGCTATGATTTAGAAAATACACAATAAGACTGGTGACCAAGTGAGTGTAATTTGTAAAGAAATATCTAGAATTTGCTACCAGACTGAAACAACTTCTGACAATTGCGACTTTTATTTTACTTTAGGATAGACACATGAACGATAAGCTGATGCTGATGATTCCTGGTCCCACCCCAGTACCAGAAGCTGCCTTACTGGCATTAGCCAAGCATCCGATTGGACACCGTACTAGTGAATTTAGCAATATCTTGGCAGAGGTGACAGAAAACCTCAAGTGGCTGCACCAAACTCAAAGTGATGTGCTGATGCTAAATGTCAGCGGTACGGGTGCAGTAGAAGCAGGGATAATTAATTTTCTGTCTCCAGGCGATCGCATTTTGGTTGGTTCTAACGGTAAGTTTGGCGAACGTTGGGTAGAAATCGGTCAAGCCTACGGTTTGAATGTAGAAGAAGTTAAAGTTGACTGGGGAAAACCTTTAGATCCAGAAGTATTTGCTCAAAAACTCCAAGCAGACACCCAAAAGGAAATCAAAGCGGTAATTATTACCCACAGCGAAACTTCAACAGGTGTATTGAATGACCTAGAAACCATCAACCGCTACGTCAAAGAACACGGTGAAGCCTTAATTATCGTTGATGCTGTGACTAGCTTGGGTGCGTTCAATCTACCTGTAGATGCTTGGGGCTTGGATGTAGTCGCCTCTGGTTCTCAAAAAGGTTATATGATTCCACCGGGATTGGGTTTTGTCTCTGTTAGCCCTAAAGCTTGGGAAGCTTACAAAACTGCAAAATTACCGAAATATTATTTGGATTTAAGCAAATATCGCAAAGCCGCAGCCAAAAATACGACTCCATTTACTCCACCTGTAAACATGATTGTAGCGCTGCATACTACGCTAAAAATCATGAAAGAAGAAGGCTTACAATCAATATTTACTCGACACGAACGGCTGAAAAATGCTACCCGTGCCGCCATTAAAGGATTGAACTTACCCCTGCTTGCAGCAGATAGTAACGCTAGTCCGGCGATTACAGCTGTAGCGCCACAGGGAATTGAATCGGATAAGATTCGGTCGTTGATGAAAAAACGCTTTGATATTGCTTTAGCAGGCGGACAAGACCATCTAAGCAATAAAATTTTCCGCATTGGTCACTTGGGTTTTGTGAGCGATCGCGATATCCTTAGCTGCATAGCATCCTTAGAAGTTAGCTTAAGAGAACTTGGCTATGAAGACTTCACCCCTGGTTCTGGTGTAGCAGCAGCAGCTAAAGTCTTTACAGAATAATCATTGGGCATTTGTCCTCTCTTACAAAGTTGAGGCAGTCCGTTGGCGGGGTTCCGCCGCTTAAAGGAACTGCCGTCTGATCCAAGGAAGCCCTGGCTCAGACTTTGCGCTTTGTTGTTT
This sequence comes from Nostoc sp. PA-18-2419, assembly GCF_005869855.1. GTDB lineage: Bacteria > Cyanobacteriota > Cyanobacteriia > Cyanobacteriales > Nostocaceae > Nostoc. The sequence goes on from NZ_SZNH01000010.1 coordinate 227,224, forward strand.
GTCAGTTGTCATTTGATGACTAATGACAAATCAAAAGAGCGAGTTGATGATTCAACTCGCTCTTTTGATTTGTATGTAAATGAGTAAAAACCGCTAGAGACAATTTCCCCATATATCAACCTTTGTGTAAATTAGAGTGGATATGACATGCCTCAATTCTTTTGAATGAGTTACTCATAAACTACCCTGACTTTAATTTACATTCAGTTAATAGCCAATAAACTAGCACGATTGCCTTTCCTCCTTCGGAATTAAAAATTCACTAATTATGCCGTCTCTAGCCAATCATAAATTTGCTCTAACTGCTCTAGAGTAATCAATCCGTATTGCCAAAGAATCATTGGCAAAGGGCCTGGATCTTGCTCCCGACGACGAAGCGCCACCGCTAACGAAGCCGTGGAAATTGCTAAATCTTCTTGCAAAAAATGAATCAGTCGAGAATATTTTGATGGTGACATTTGTATCTCACCTCCTTGTATAGAGTGTATTGTCATATATTCAGTTAATTATTACTTAGTAGCTACTAGCCAATATTCGATCTGTCATTGTGCCTTTATCAGCCATACACTTAGACCCAGTTTTCGCGATTTGCCTGATAAAGAGGCTTCTCATAAAAGGTCTAATAAAGAAAATTTTGTACAAATCATCTGCTTAAAATTTAAGCAGCATTTATACCTACTTAAATTGACTGATCTTGTTTACTTCTGTGCTTGAGTTAATGACACATTTAGTAACAAAGATTCCATAGCCTATACTCCCTTATTGGCCACTATTTACACTTACGCCTAAGGGAATATTTTTGCGACCAAACCTTAAAACTGCAATTTCAGCTTGAAGGCGGTAGGATTTTACATTATTACCACGGTTTTTAAATAGTAGCCCTACAAGTGACTGTTTTACAACATTAAGTGACATTTTTTACAAAAAAAACATAGATTTTGATGCCCTAAACTTTGAACAAAGCACCATAATCTCAAAACTGTACTTTGACAATATCGCCGACTTTTAAATTTAATTCGGCAGATCGTCCAGACCGAAGTTCAATTACCTTGTCGATTAGTGTATTCGGACCATAGGTGGGACAAGGCTCTTTAGCACATGAAGGTGCAGCTGCTTGAATATATTTAACTACACCATTCTGTAGAAATACCATATCTAAGGCCACAGGTACATTCTTCATCCAAAAGCTGACTGGTCGTGCTGAAGGGAAGACAAACAGCATTCCCTGGTCGTCTGGCAAAGCTGGGCGATACATCAACCCCATCGCTTGCTGTTGCGGGGTCTTTGCCACTTCTAGCTGAATAGTTGTGCCATTGGGGACAATGGCTTTACCAGAAATTGGTAGTGTTTGACCTAAACTCTCTGGTGCTGGAGTTTGAGAACCGGATGTGGGGGCGGGAGGTATAGCTGTAGTTGGCATAGAACAACCCATCAGCAAAATACCCAGCAACATCGAGACCAAGCTTAGGCAACGAGTCATATAATTTTTGGATTCTGTAATTTAGATTTCAATTTTACAGAATTTAGAGCAATTTGGATTTTAATTGACCATATTTTAGAGACTTTTAATCAAACCGCTCTCCAGACAAATAAGTCAGTACTAATAAAAGTAAGTACTACGATTCTCTTAAAACGTAGCCGACACCTCGCACCGTTTGGATGAGGCGCTTTTGTCCTTCATCTTCAATTTTTAGACGCAAGTACCGGATGTATACTTCTATAACATTCGATTCACCAAGAAAGTCGTAACCCCAAACATTTTCCAGAATTTGTTCGCGGGTTAAGACTTCACGGGGATGTTCCATTAAGAATTTTAATAATTCAAATTCCTTCATTGTTAAGTCAATTGCCCGTCCGTTGTATATGGCGCGGCGAGTTGCGATATCTAAAATTAGATCCCCAAAGCGCAATTGCTCTGTGGTATCCACATCGGGTTTTAAGTAGAGGCGAATTAACTTCAAAAAGTCTTCTGAGCGGTAAGGTTTGAGGATATAATCATCAGCCCCAGCTTCTAGGCAAGCTACACGATCATCGACTGTATCCCTTGCCATTAAAATTAACACAGGCGATCGCATACCAGTGCTTCTGAGATTTTTGCACAATGAGAGTCCTGATTCTCCTGCTAACATCCGGTCTAAAACAATTAAAGCAGGCTGGCGATCGCGACAGTGTTGCAACCCACTAGTGGCGTCATGAGCCAAAATTGATTCATACCCGGCTTCTTGTAAATCGCAAGCAAGCTGAGAGGCTAGGTTCTCATCGGTTTCAACCACCAAAACACAAGGACTTTGAGCAAGTGTCATAAAAATTGAGGATATTGGATTTGGATTGTAAAAACTTTCTCGAAAACGTTTTTACATCAGTTAGAAGTGCAATTACGAGTTTGTCAAGATGGAACAATCCTGATTTGACACATTATTTAGGATGTTTTAGCACAGTTCAGGTATCAGCCACCGAATTCTCAAATGCAATCTTAATAACTAACTCCAAATACCATTCTTACACCAGTAATTCTGGAAAAAAATCACCAAATTGGCTATAGCCTATGAAACATGGGGAGCAGGGGGTAGGGGAGACAAAAGGAAAAGTCGAAAAGGATCCTAACTACAGAAGAGGGCAAACGTCTGTGGCGAGGCTCAACGCTCATCAGTCACCAGTCAACACTTCTTATTTAGCAATGCCCAGTATCCAATAACTATGGCAATTCTACAGAAGTTGGTTTGGCGATATGTGGCAAACCCCAACCTAATTTTTCTCGTAAAATGCGGAAAAACTCTGGTGGTTGCAGGCGAATAAATCGGACAATATATTGCGATCGCTCTATATGTACTCGATCCTCTGGTAGTACATAGCACCCCCCATTACCATCTACTACCATCACCAACCGAGGAATATTGACTGGGTAGATATTGACTGACTCTGTGTCTGGAAATACCAATGCTCTAGAAGCCAAGGAATGTGGGCAAATAGGCACTAGTTGTAAAGCAGGTACGCCAGGAGTGACTACTGGGCCACCAGCACTTAATGAATAAGCTGTGGAACCAGTCGGCGTAGAAACAATCACACCATCAGCTGCAATATCTACTGGCGCGTGACGCCCGATGGCAATTTCAAAATGGCACATAGAGGTCAAAGGTTCGCGATGCAGTACCATTTCGTTCAAGCAGAGAGCTTCCCACTGTACTGAATCTCCTCGAAATACTTTCACCGTGAGCATGGCTCGTTCTTCAATTTCATACTCACCTGCCATCACCTGCTCTAGTGCTTGGGGTAATTGATTGAGGAAAGTTTCTGTTAAAAATCCCATATGCCCGGTATTCACTGTTAGCAGTGGAATACTATAGGGGGCTACTTGACGAGATGCTGCTAAAACAGTGCCATCTCCTCCCAACACCACTGCGAATTTCATCTCTGAGTCAAAACCAGGTGGTGTCAGACCGTCTAATGGGGTGTGGCATACAGGACTATCAGGGTTAGAATAGCCCAATATGCCACCGATACTTGATGTGATACACACATCCCAACCGGCAGCGGTTAGCTTGTCTTTTAACTCGATAGCGACACGACCGGCTATCGGTTTAATGTCATTGTAGATAATGCCTGCTTTCGGCACACTCAAATATCCAAGTTTAGGCGATGCTCTGTATTATGTAATCGTTACACATTTTTGACCATGTGTTCATTAATTTAGCTAAATTGGGCAGAAGCTCCGCTCTAGAGCAGGCGTTCAGCGTCAGCTAKTTCACACTCAAGTGTCTACATTTATGAGTCTAATGGTTATTGACTATTAGCTTTTGAAGATTGTTTAAAAGGAGTTTTTTTAGATTTTTGCTTTTTGGTTTTATTTTTTTCGTAGTCTAACTCTTTGAGCTTCTTCATAATTCGGCTGAAGTACTCTTGTAAATAGCTTTCTAGAGTTGTGGTTTGTTCTCGATCTAAGCCAAATACTGTGTAGACTTCATCCATTGAAGCATTTAACTGTTTTCCACTAGCCAATACTTCTGTAAATGCCAGCCTGTCGGCGATGTTCCAGCCCCACTGAAAAAAGCGCATTAAGCCGCGCACAGCACGCAGCAAATTTATTGGCATCCGTGTTACTCTGGCTTCTTTTCCAGATAAGCGTTCACACAAACTGATGATTTCTTCTGCACTCCAAGCACGAGTACCAACCACCGGAAAAGCTTGGTTTTGCGTTTCTGGCACACTCAATGCGCGAATAGCAAATTTAGCAATGTCCTGAGTGTCCATGTAGGCAATGGGAGAAGATTCACCAGTTACCCAAACTGGCTGTCCTTCCAAAATCGGAATTCCGTATTGACCGATTAACCCTTGCATAAAACCAGCTAGCCGCAAGATAGTGTAATTCAAGCCAGACTCAGCTAGGAAGAGTTCTGTACACCGCTTAATTTCCATCAGCGGCACTTCTGGGTATTTATCGGCATCTAAAATGGAAAAAAAGATAAAACGCTCTACACCTGCTGCTTTTGCGGCTTGAATCAATGCTACTTTACCGTCCCAGTCTACTTGTTTGATACTCAGTGAATCTGTAGGGCGAGATGTCGAAGCATCAATGACTTGGGTCACTCCTTCTAAGGCTTCTGCCAAAGTGTCAGGATAACGAAAACTTCCCAATACAAGTTCTGCACCCCATTCTTTAAGAAAAGCTGCTTTTTTAGTGCTGCGGACAAGACAACGTACTTTATATCCCTCATCGATAGCACGACGAGCCACTTGTCTTCCTAGGGTGCCAGTGGCACCGACAATTAATAATGTCATCAGGTTTGTAATATATCTTAATGTTTTATGGAAAGAATCTTATCAGAATAACCTATGCAAACAAAAGTTTACATTCTTTTCAGAAAATCAATTGAATTGAAAATACTTATGACAAAAGCGCTGTCCGGTTAGCAGACAAGCTTTTTTTTTCGGTTAGTGTTGCAAGGGGAGTGAGCAATAAGGGAGATGAAGGGGATGAGGAACTTCAGGATTAGGGTGGCTGAGGGTTAGAGGAAATAATACTAACTCGTGTAAAGACGCGATTAATCGCGTCTCTACTGCTAACTCTTAACTCACCACTGGGCACTGGGCACTCAATTATTCTTCTCCGCCTTGAATTTTCAGTAACAATGCGCCTAAGCCCCAGCCGACGAAGATTAAACCGAAAGACAATAGAGCTGCATCCAAAATTTCACCGCCCATTGGTGTGATTCTCCTTATGGAAATTGGTTTGTTTAAACTCGGTCTACCAGAAGCTGTTCGTTAGTTGCTGTAGGATTAGACCTGTGTAAATAATTCTAAACTAGTTTAGCAGCTAATCCTTACTGGTTTTAGAGCCAATCTTTACTATGGAGAGGGGATGAGCAAGATTAAAACAGAAGTCTGAGCGTTGGCAGCCGACGAACAGAACTTCAATGGGAGGACGGAAAATTTAATAATAGTTATTAAAAATTTTATGTATCAAAATAATCAAGCTGATTTAGGAAATTTTGCCCAAGAGAATCGTCCGCGTTTGGTGCTGACGGTGGGAGATCCAGCAGGAATTGGGCCAGAGGTAATTTTAAAAGCTTTAGCAGAGCCAGAAATTAGTAAAAGATACGACATTACTGTGGTAAGTAACCGAGATTTGCTGGCACAGACTTATGACAAGCTGAATTCAACTGAAAATTTAGCTGCTTTGGCAAATCCAGATCGATTTTCAGTAATTGATGTGCCATTGAACGAAGAAATCAAAAGTCAAATTATTTCCGGAAAAGGTAACGCGGCCAGTGGTGCGGCTAGCTTTGCTTATATGGAATATGCGATCGCCCAAACACTCGCTGGTAAATTTGATGGTATCGTCACAGGACCGATCGCTAAATCTGCTTGGAAAGCCGCAGGGTATAATTATCCAGGGCAAACGGAACTGCTGGCAGAAAAGTCTGGTGTTAAGCGCTTTGGGATGTTATTTGTAGCGCGATCGCCCCATACTAATTGGACACTCTGCGCTTTACTTGCTACCACACATATTCCTTTGTGTCAAGTAGCAGCTACATTAACACCACAGTTATTGACAGAGAAACTGGATTTGCTGGTGGAGTGTTTAAAGCAAGACTTTGGCATAGAGAAAGGGAGAATTGCGATCGCTGGTTTAAATCCCCATAGTGGCGAACAGGGACAATTGGGACGTGAAGAAGCAGATTGGTTAATTCCCTGGTTGGAGCGAGAGCGGCAAAATAGACCACAATTGCAATTAGATGGACCGATACCACCAGATACCATGTGGGTTAAGCCTGGTCAAGCTTGGTACGGAAATTCTCAGATTCAGAATCCGGCTGATGCTTATTTGGCACTTTACCATGACCAAGGCTTGATTCCTGTGAAGTTGATGGCGTTTGACCGAGCAGTTAATACTTCTATCGGTCTGCCTTTTGTGCGGACTTCGCCCGATCATGGAACAGCATTTGATATTGCAGGTAAGGGAATTGCTGATGCTACGAGTATGAAAGCGGCGATACATTTAGCGGGCGAGTTGGTGAGGCAAAGGTTATCCAAAGTAAAAGCAGGAATATTGGAAAGACTATAGGAGTAGAGATAATGCCTAGAAGTATCAGCTATCACGAAGGACTAATAAAACATCTTCAAGACCCACTACAAGCAGCATCTTATATCGAAGTAGTTAGAGAACAAGGTGATCTGAAAATGTTAGGAAAAGCGCTCACAAATGTGATTAAAGCACAGGGTGGATTCGAGCGGTTTCCAGTGCTAGTTAAGCAATGTCATAAGCTTGACCTAATGTTATCTGAACAAGGAAAAATTGAATTTTATTCTCTGAGTAAACTACTGGATACATTGGGATTACAGCTAGCAGTAGCAGTGAAGTCAGCATGAGGTGATTTATTTAAGGATAGTTTAAATCGTTCAATTGTAAACCTAACAATTTATTTTTCTAGTTTATAACTTGCATATCGAAGTTATTTCCTAATTTGAAGTTAAGGTAATTTATAGATACGAGCCATCTGTTTTTCGGCTAGAAACCATTCTTTATCACCCACCAAATCTGACTCTTTCACTTGATACTTAAGAATTTAGGATAAAATCTACAGCAGCGCTTAAGTCTTTAACGATTAAGTCGGGGTGGTAAAGTCCTAACTGAGTGCGATCGCGGATGCCACATTCCACAGCCATCACTTTTACCCCGTGGTTTTTGGCAGCGGTAATGTCGGCTTCTGTATCCCCCACCATCCAGATGTCAGCAGCCGGAGGTAGTTCTTCTAATGCCCTGGCCATTAACAAGGGTTTATCTTCGATGTCACGAGTTTTAACGTAGTCGTTTTCAAGGCAATAACAACGATTTTCGGGAAAAAATCTGCCTAAATCGTGCATTTGGAAAGCATAATCTAGTTCCCGGATTCGGCGCATAGTCATAACTGCCAAATCAATTCCAGCTTGTTGAATTTTTAACAGTGCATCCACAGCGCCTGGTGCAAGAGTATCATACTTGAAGTAAGGTTCTGTATGTACTGTTTTTCGGCGTAACTGGGCGAATTCTTTTCCTTGGGCTTCGTCTAAGCCAGAATTTAAAGCAATTTGTTTTTCGGGAACGCGTTGACGCTTTAACTGCCAAAATTCTGCTTTCGGTAGTTCTTGCACTGGTTGGTCTGAACGACGGGTTTTTTCTAAACAAAATTGGTAAACTCGGTAGTAGCGTTCGGAAACATCAATAATTGGCCCGTCAAAGTCAGTAATGAGTCTTAGCATCGCCGCAAAATGTTAATTTTTATTAAAATTATCGCAGATGAGTGGCTATTTTTAGATTGAGAATCTGCACTATCTAAGTACTCAGGTATTATTGCAAAGTACCACGTTTAATTTGTTCGCTTTCGATTGCTTCAAATAAGGCGCGAAAGTTACCTTCTCCAAAACCTTGAGCTTGGAAACGGCGCTCAATAAACTCAAAGAAAAATGTCGGTTGTCCAAAAATTGGCTGGGTAAAAATTTGTAGTAATAGAGGTGCGATATGTCCTCCCTCCAAAGAAGTATATTCTTGCCAATCTACGAGAATTTCTTGTTGGGCGATCGCTTCCAGTTCTAAGGTCGATAATGGAAATCCTGAACGCTGTTTTAGTTGCGTGTAATAGCTTTGGGGAACTGAGAGTAAGGGTAGACCGTTAGCACGAAATTTGGCGATCGCACTTACAAGATTAGTTGTCCGCAAGGCAATATGTTGAATTCCTGGGCCTCGGTTGACATCTAAAAATTCTTGAATTTGCGAGTTGCTGGAAGCTGGTTCATTAATTGGTAATTGTACGTTGCCGTTGCGCGAAACCATTACTTGGCTATGTAAAGCAGAGCGATCAGTTTTAATCTTAAATACCTGCTGGGGTTGAAAATCAAGGATATTTTCGTACCAAGTAACAGCACGTTCTAATTCACCAATTGCTACATTAAGTACGATGTGGTCTATGGCTATAAAAAAGTTGTCATTTGTCATTTGTCCTTTGCCATCGGGCAATGACGCATGACTACTAACTAATGACCTTTCGATTAAGGTATGAGTCAGTCCACCCCAAGCGGCAATTTTGCTCCACTTTAAAGATGTTGCACCTACATTCTGCTGTTGGATGGGTTGTAGGACTTTCGCACCGTGCATTTTAGCATGTGCGATCGCTGCTTCTACGTCTTCCACAGCAAAAGCAACATCGGCTACACCAGGCGGATATTGACGTAGAAACTCAGCCACCGGACTTGTGGGTAACAGTGGTGAAGACAGCACAAAGCAGACGCTACCACTTTTGACTACTTCTGTACAAGTGTGAAATGAATTTAGGCGATCGGTTACTGCTTCAAAACCAAGATGGTTTACAAACCAATCCCGCCATATTTTGGCGTCTTCTACATAGAAATGAACGCTATCAATTTTCATAGTTACTGAAAATCCAGCATAACAGCTTATATATTTCTAGATTTTGCCTTTTTCGCTAAATTTTCAGGTCTTTCCCAGGCAATAATTATTTTCGCGTACTCAAACTTTAAAAGAACAGATGACTATCGGGTTGAATGTTAATTTCCATTGGCACAGCTTGTGGTTCGGCAGAAAGAGCGAAGAAAATTGCATTGGCAGCAGTTTCAGGACTGAGCATTTTTTTGCGATCTACTTTTAAGTTGACGTTATCCCAGAAAGGAGAATCTACCCCACCAAAGTAGAATAACGTGAACTTGATACCAAAACGCTTGAGTTCCTCTGCCATGCACTTGCTGAAACCAACAACACCAAACTTAGAAGCAGAATAAGCCGCCGCCATCCCCATTGAATGCTTACCGAGAATTCCTACCACGTTACAGATATGACCAGACTTGCGTTTTTGCATCTCTTGGGCAGCTGCTTGAGTAGTGTAAAAGCTGCCTTTTAAGTTGATATCCAGCATCTTGTCTAAATCAGCGGGTTCCAGGCTATTGTAAGGCTTGAGTATACCTGCACCAGCAGCATTCACCAAAATATCGATTTGACCAAACTCAGCAACAGTTTTTTCAATTAAAGTATTTACCTGTTGAGGATTGGTAATATCGGTAGGAACAGTTATAACTTGTTCTGGCAAATCAGCAGCCAGTGTAGTTAAACGATCCGCATCTCTGGCAGCCAATACTAACCGTACACCGATAGGCGCGAGTTTACGTGTTAAGGCTGAACCAATACCACCAGTAGCACCGACAATAACGACGACTTTATCCTGCATTTTAATATTTATATTTCTTTACATCTTTTTAGATAATACTGAATTATGGACTCAAGTTCACTTTAGATAGCTAACTGATATCAAATAACTCCCCAGCAAAGGGAAATTAGGAGTCAGTATTCCATATTGTAGGTAGATGTTGAAAAAGTATTTACTCAAGAAATAGCGGTATCACCTCATATTCCTTGCCACTTTGTTTTAATGTAAATACCGAGGATGATTGTAAATATTTAGTAAAATTAGAACCTAATTTTAATTTTTTGACAATTGAATTAGGAGATTTTCCAGTTATTTTTTGGATCTCTGTACCTAACTTAGATACAGATAATTTAGTTTTGGGAGAATTCATCTGGACATCTTGGATTATTTTTAATAAAAATTTATCTAATGTTTCTTGATCATAAATTGGAGTTAAATTTTCTTGTGCTTCTTCTTTGATAGCTTTTGTAGATAATTGCTGTGGAAGAGAAACTATTTCTTCAATTTCTGGTTGTCTTTGATAATAATTAGTATCAATATTGCATCTTTCTGCAAATAAATCGGCAATAGTCGCTAAACTGTGTAATCGAGTATTTATTGAGTTTTGTTCATTTTTAATTAAATCTTGAATTTGCTCAATTACTAGTTCTAAGGATGGAACTTCTGTGGCTATTGTTATAGAATAATGAGCTAATTTGCCAGTATTCCGGTTTTCTACATGCAAACTTTGTCCTTGTCTACGCACCCAATAGACAATCAATCCCTGGTTTTGGAGTTCATTACAAAGGTGAATTAAGATTCCATCGCCAGAACAAACCAAAATTTCTTTAACTGCTGGATAAGACTGGAGGATACGAGCGCCAGATGCAATCATTTTAGCATCAGCACCATCCTTACCTCCAGGCACATGAATAAGTTGATAACCACGGTTATATAGTTCAACATCCTGCTTACCAATACTTGAATTTTTCCAATTAGCAAATGCTATTTTAACTTTGAGAGGATATTCGCATATACTAGCTAAAAATAATTCGGAATTAATATCTAATTTTAAGTTTTCTGCATCCAAAAGCAGAAGAGAGATTCCTGTTTGTAATTGGTGTTTATTTTCTGTTTTTTGCCAAATATTTTGGCTTAATTGATTAAAGGCAGCAGATTCTAACCAATCAGGCGATAATATAGTTTGCAATAATTTTTCAGTTAAAATAGAACTAAAAGAGTTAAGACTTTTGTCTGTAAATTGTTCTTCTGATAGTTTTTTTACTGAAGCAAGTTCGCTAGCTTCATTTATGGATAGTTGACTGTGACTGTTGCTATTAGCAATCAAGTCAGTTTCCGGCAAAGGAGAAAATGTCGGTTCTAGGAATTGTTTACCACAATTTTTGCAGAGGTAATTTTGCTTGTCATTCCGACGACCATTTTTACGATATAAAGTAGACTCGCACCGGGGACATTTCATTTTCTATTCAGGTGGTCTAAAGCAGACAGTTTTCTTAAATATATAGGATAAAAAATACTATTAATTAGTTAAACTACTGAAAATTGACAGAAAAGGAAATAATCTACATGATGTCACTTAGCCGTAGCGACCTCGAAGCCGGAAACGAACAGACCAGACTATTAGAAGCATCACATTCTGGAATCAAGCTAACTACCCTGAGTAAAGATGAGTTACAGCGATCGCTCGATCAAACACTACAACAGCACCCAGCAAATTCTGATATCTGGATATTTGCCTACGGTTCGCTGATTTGGAATCCCTTGATCGCATACGTTGAGCGCCGTGCTGGAATTATTTACGGTTGGCATCGGCGCTTTTGTACATGGATGATCCTTGGTCAAGGGACTCCAGAGAATCCCGGATTACTCTTAGGACTCGATCGCGGCGGTAGTTGTCGTGGTATTATCTATCGAATTGCTGCTGCTGATGTCCCAAAAGAATTACTGCTGATTTGGCGACGGGAAATGTTGGCTGGTGTTTACGATGCTCGTTGGGTAAAGGTATTCGATGGTACAGAGGAATTCAAAGCGATCGCCTTTGTTGCCAATCGTCAACATCCCAGGTACGCCGCTCGCATACCATTAACAACTACTATTAATAGTATTGCCACTGCATCAGGAAAATTGGGTTCCTGTGCTGATTATCTGATGAGAACTGTCGATGGATTGATTGCAGAAGGCATCAAAGATAGAAAATTGCTCTTATTACGCGAACAAGTGCTGGCAAAACAACAAGCGCTTTTAGTTAGTAGCAACTCAACTCAAATTACTACTTCAGAATAATTTGCGATCGCCTCGTCTTAATATTTTGAAATAGAGAAAAATCCACTTTCATAATGCTTTTCTATTCAGAACTACCAATTGCAGATTTGCCTGTAAGCATAATCTTTGAAGATTACTTGTTATTTGATACTTCTTTAAATAGTCATAACTTAACGTGAGTTCGATGGAACTAAAAAATGGCAGGAGGTAGTACAGGCAAATTTTTTGGGTAAATGTCAATCGAGGGTTTTTTAGGCAAATAGGTATAAGCAGCTAAACCAGCCATCAAGTTAACTAAAAAATTAAATGGACTACGATGACGAGAGTGTTCTATTTGACATATATTTTTCAAATGGTCATTGACTGACTCAATTACAGCACGTTTGCGTAACAGAATCTTATCAATCAGTTTTACCAAACGATTTTTCATTTTCTTCTTAGATTTTGTGACTAACTGCAATCCGCGCTCNGGAACTAAAAAATGGCAGGAGGTAGTACAGGCAAATTTTTTGGGTAAATGTCAATCGAGGGTTTTTTAGGCAAATAGGTATAAGCAGCTAAACCAGCCATCAAGTTAACTAAAAAATTAAATGGACTACGATGACGAGAGTGTTCTATTTGACATATATTTTTCAAATGGTCATTGACTGACTCAATTACAGCACGTTTGCGTAACAGAATCTTATCAATCAGTTTTACCAAACGATTTTTCATTTTCTTCTTAGATTTTGTGACTAACTGCAATCCGCGCTCATATAACTCCTCGAATAATTTTTGTGAGATATATCCTCTGTCACCAAAAAGTTTGCCGATTAAGTCCTTAGTCATATCGGGGACTGGTTTTCGGTCATCTACATTGGCTGGAGTTAGTGTAAATGCTAGTAATTCTCCACAATCACTAATAATTAAATGAAGCTTGAATCCAAAGTGCCAGCCCAGAGAATTTTTGCCCCATTTTACTAATCCTTTAAACACCTTGTGAGAATGTGCCCTACAGTTATGACAAACATTAATTGGGGTGGAATCGATAAAGCTAATCCCAGTAATTTCTCCTCTRCGTGTATGTAAAAAGCAACATAACAGCATTAAGCACCAGGGCATCAGTTCCACAAACCGTGTGTAGCTGACTAAATTGGGAAATGCTTGATGCCAACCACTAAGCACTTGCATGGTGTAGAATTCCTTGAAAGTCTTATATCCACTGCCATGAAATGCAATAACTATTGTCATCACTTCTGATAAATGCATCCGGGAAGTGCTGCGACGTTCTCCTGTTGTCGATGGCAATTGCGGTACTTGCTGCCATATATTTTCCCATTGATTACAGAAATCATCTACGTCGCAGAAAATTTGGGTGATGTCGAGCCGAGATACAATAGTAGACATAGCCGAGACGCTTATTTTTGTTAGATATTTTTAGTCTCGGTCTTTTTTGTCAGTTTTTTACACCCTCTCCATTAATTATAGCGATCGCTTGCTGCTTATCCAGTTGTACTTCAGCCATAGCAGGCTTTTTGCCTTTTTTTCACCGTCGAACTCACGT
>NZ_SZNH01000085.1 GCF_005869855.1 Nostoc sp. PA-18-2419
TTGCTGCGTCTGGGTAAATTTGAACCATTTCGGCTAATTCGCTCACGAAATCATCTAGCCTACCCTTCATGGCTCCACCTTGCTTTTTGGGTTCTAGATGTCCTTGCACTCTATGAAGTTGGATTAGCTTTTGCACATAGCTTTTTGCTACACCAAATTGCACGGCAACCTTTCTTATTGAAGTACCACCCTTTTCGTAAGTATTTACTATTTTTTCTCGTAAATCGATTGAGTATGCTTTCATTTTAAGTCTTGATGCACCAATACTATGTGTACCTCATTTACCTCGAAATTGCTGTATCTGTGGAATTGGACTGATTTTTGTCAAAGTATTCTTTCATCGGTGCAAAATATAAAAAGCAATGAAAAACCCCAACCTGTTTAAAGGATGGGGGCAGAAATAAAAACACTATATTCAATGATGACACAACCCAATATTTGTTCGACTGCTGTCAGCCTAGAGGTGGGGCAATGAACAAACCACCATCCAGAGGCAAAAAAGTTATCCCTGGGGCATCTGGGAAACCAAAGCCAGCAATCGATTCTGCTCCCGAAAATACTTTTGGACAAGACAATCCAGCCTCAGCAACGATTACGGTGACTGCTGTTGAAGTTACAGGGTTGACCGAAGAAGAACAAAGCTTACGCCTACACTTGGAACGCCGTGTGGAGAGAGCATTTTTGGAGGCGGGTCAAGCGCTGATGGAGTTGAGAGATAGACGGCTGTACCGTTCCACGCACCGTACTTTTGAAGAGTATTGCCGCGATCGCTTCAATTATAGTCGTGATGCGGCGTACTTGAAGATTTCGGCTACTGTGGTTTATGAGAATCTTCAAAAGTTTTTGCCGACCAATGGTCGGCAAATTCCAATGCCGACCAACGAACGACAATTGCGCTTTTTGGCGAAAGCCGAATTGGAACCTGCTATGCAAGCGAATGTATGGCAACAGGCAGTAGAGCAAGCTGGCAATAAGATTCCATCTGGTCGCATAGTGAAAGATGTTGTGGATAGGATACGCGAAAGGACGAAAGTATCCAATCCTCACCACGTTGGGGAGATATGCGTTCTTCTGCCCAAAGATAATCCAGACTTGAGAGGTAAAGCGGGTTATTGGGGCGTAGTCAGCCATGTTGGAGAATACAGTTGTACAGTTCAGACATGGGACGGTGACTATACCGTAAAAATCGAACACCTGAAATCACTGGAATTGCTTGATGAAGATTGCCAATTCATGCAGCAGTTATGTGTGAGGTTACGGCAGTTGCATCAAGTGGCCAGTCGTGACTCTTCTGTGGATTGGCTGTTGCAGGGGTTGGGTAAGCAAGCTAAACCTTATTTATCATCGTTGCAGGCAAAATTGCTGGCGGCTGTTGAAAGGGAGTACAAGCTGGTTTGGAAGCAGCAGAAGTAAACTTGATTCTTAATGCAACAATGCAACAATTAACTCGTTGTATGAAAGCGGTCACTTCAATGAGCGAAAAACTTTATGCTATTCCAAAACAGAAAAAAGGCTAAGTTCCTTCATTATTTTAAGCATCGAATTGTACCTACATAAATAAAATCATCTCTTCATTTAGCAACACAAGAAAAAATATATGCAATTGCAGCGATGCAAATCGCTCACTATTTTTATGGTTTCCATTAGTTCAACTTCCGAAGAAGTTTAAAGTTGAAGTTACAAAACATTATGCCCACGCAGGGTATAAGTTTCCATTAGTTCAACTTCCGAAGAAGTTTAAAGCGCTGGCTACTGAAAGCCTTACCTGAAGGTAATCCTACAGCAGATTTTCGGGGCTTGTCAAAATAATCCAAATTAATAGCCTCAATTGAGAATTATGGGTCAGAGAAATAGCCTAAAACTCTTAATTAATAAGGCTGCCGGGGCTGCCAACGAAATCATAGGGGTTTCGGGCTTTGGACTTCAGCCCCGAAACAATATCTGGAGTGGAACTATGTCACCAACGGATCTGTATTTCCCTGGCAAATCCAAGCCCCCCAGTAAAAAGGATGTTCTAAAGGTGTGTCTTGTTCTTGACAGTTAATCTCGGTATCTGCGGATAATTTCTTTAGTTGTAACAATTCTTTTAATACTTCTAATCCTAAAGCAGAGTCTCGTAATTCTTTGACAGTAATTTTACGTATATAATCTTGAGCAGATTGTAATGCGTCTACACGACCCATACCACAAAGCAAGTTATCAAAGAAACGCTCCATTAGTAAAGCGGTGGCTGAATCGGGAACTTGCCACAGGCTCATAACTAAGGTTTTTGCACCAGCAACTGTAAAAGCTCGACGCAATCCAAATACACCTTCGCCAATTTTAATATCTCCTCTGGCGGTGTCACAGGCAGACAGCACAGTAATTTCGTTTGCCCATAGGTCTAAAGTTGCAATATCCTGAGCAAATATAACCCCTTTACCCGCGTTGGCAGGTAAGCTTCCGCCAGTCAACCCAGTATTAGCACCTGCGAAAGCTAATGCAGAGCGCGTCATGGGGTTAGTTAGTTGGAGTTTTGGGATTTCAGTTTTGGGATTGATCGGATTTGGAATTGGTGGTGCTGGGGGTGAATCAGGTAAGAACAAACCATGAGTGGCGATGAGCATGATGTGGGGACACTTACTAGTAGTTAGATGGGTTTCTAGCGCTTCTGCTCCCAGATATAAACGTGCATTTAACAGCTTTTGAGCAACAATTTCACCCAAGAATCCAGTACTCTCAGTACGAGATAGGCGATCGCTTTCGGAACTGAAGGCAAATATACTATTAATCATCAAGTCATTGATATAGCTTGCCTGTATGCGATATGACAAAGCATCACTATAGCGTTCCATAGCAGCTAATACAGTTGCTAGATTATTTAAACTCAGGGCAGTATCAGGATGCTTATCCCCCAATAGGTGTTTTCTCATAGATAAAGCTTCTAAATACTTCTGTTCAGCTTCTTCATAACGCCCAAGGGATAAGTATATTAATGCTAAATTGTTAAGACTGTTGGGAATATCAGGATGTTCTTTACCAAACAAAGATGTCCTAATTTTTAATACTGACAAGTGCAATTTTTCAGCTTCAATGTAGCGTTGCTGAATACCATAAATAGTAGCTAAATTATTCATGCTAGTCGCAACTTGAGGGTGCTCATCACCAAATAAACTTTTAACAATTGCCAAAGCTTCTAATAAGAAAGATTCGGCTTGTGAGTATTTAAATTGAGCATCATATAGCACCGCCAAGTTATTCAACATAGCTGCAACCAGATGATGGTTTGCTCCTAGCAGTTCTTTAATCATTGCTAAGGCTGTTAGATGCGTTTGTTCAGCTTCTAAATAACGCCCTTGTGAATCGTAAAGTGCTGGTAGATTGTTTAAACTAACAGTAACATCAGGATGCGTCTCTCCAAATAGCCTTTTGACTTTAATTGAAGCTTGCAAACTGCTTGAAAAAGGCGAAGAATTTGAAGATGTTGATGAAGATACTCAAGCTTGACGAATTCAACTGTTAGGAAAGTTAGAGTATATCTTCATTGATGAATATCAAGATGTCAGTGAAAATGAATATCGTTTGATTAAATTAATTTCTGGTTTAAATGAATCGGAGGATAAAAAAAGGTCAGTACAAATTAATCTCTGCGTTATTGGAGATGACGATCAGAATATTTTCACCTTTAAAGGTGCTGACACTAAATATATTATTCAATTTCAGGAAGAGTATAGAGCAAGACGACTACTACTTACTGAAAACTACCGCTCTACAGAAAATATTATTAAAACTGCTAATCATCTTATACAGAATAATCAGGTACGCTGTAAACAAACTCCAGAAGAACAAGTTCGGATCAACGAGAAACGTCAAGGGGTAATAGGAGAACCAGTACTAGCTTTAGAATTCAATAATTTGTCGCAGCAAGCAGGCTGGATTAAAGATAAAATTCAATCTTGGCTTAACTCAGGGATTGCCCCTAATGAAATAGCTATTATAGCTAGTCGTTGGGATGATATGAATCCAATCCGTTTGCTTTTAGAAAAAGAAAGCATTTCTACTTATGCCCTCAAAAATACTACTATACCCTTAGTAAAAAATCGCTCTACCCGTCTACTAATTAATGCTTTACAAAAAGACTATAGCCTAGTTTTAAATCCTAAAGAATTAGTTCAGAAGAGATTTGAGGCTTTTTTTGAACGTACTAATCGTATCTTAACAGAACCTACTATTGAAACTTTAATAAATATTGCTAAAGATTTAGATAAAGAACGGGGTTACGAATCTGGAAGTGTTGTACTGCCGATAAGTGTTGATGAAATATTGACTGCAATATTCGAGTTTAATGAAAATCGTGAAGACTTCCTAGAGAATAACTCCGTTTTAATTACTAGTTGTCACGGTTCAAAAGGTTTGGAGTTCCGTAAAGTTATACTTTTAGATGATAGCTTTAAGACTAAACCTAATGAAATTGAATCAGAGCGTCGGCTTTTTTATGTCGCTATGATCCGTGCCAAGGAAGAACTAGTTATTTGTTCTATAAACCAGAGTAAGTTTGTACAACAAGCTAGTTTAAATTCCCAAATAATTACTTATACTGAAACTCAGCTTCCTCAGCTAATGCATTACTTTGATTTAACTCCAGGTGATGTACATTTAGGCTATAAATTGACTAAAAAAAGACAGAATATCATTAAAAATTTACATGAGGGTAGTCCTGTTGAATTAAGAGTTAATTCTTTCGGTAATGGTTGGAGTATTTTTACACAGCAGAATCAGGAAATTGGTTGTTTATCACGGGATGGAACGCAATTCTCATAAACAAAGGGATGTTGCCTGGTCAGTTTCGGTTTCAGAGTAATGAGATTACAGTTAAATATATCTATCATCATCTTAAAAGAGATGATTTACAGCATATTTGAGGTTTATGAGGTACAGTAGCAGCAATTAGTAAACCAATTTTTTAGATGTTTTGGATCAACTAGTTTCAGCGCAATTTTAATTAAACCATCAACGACAGATGAACTCTTGGGAGAAAATTGTTTCAGAAAAGCTTTTAATTGTGACCACCAATGTTCAATTGGATTGAATTCAGGAGAATAAGGAGATAGATAAAGAATACTTGCTCCCACTCCTTCAATCAAAAGCTTAATCTCTTCGACTTTATGAGCAGGTAGATTATCCATTACAACGACTGCA
>NZ_SZNH01000086.1 GCF_005869855.1 Nostoc sp. PA-18-2419
GTACATACAAATCATACAAATAGTCAGTTGCCTCACAAAAAACCTAGAGGAGGTAAGTTAACCAAAGAGCAAAAGCAATCTAACCGGACTTTAGCGAGTCGTCGAGTCCTGATTGAACATGTTAATCGGCAGTTAAAAGTTTTTCGGATTTTGAGTCAGCGCTACCGTAATCGCAGGAAACGTTTTGGATTGCGCTGTCATTTAATTGCTGGGCTTTATAACTACGAAATTCAAAAAGCCTAAATTCCTGTTGAATTTAACTCAATCCTCCACCATACCACAAAACTTTTTTGCAAGAGGTCTAATGGCTGACTTCAAGTCAGAATGGGCTATTTGTAGTTGAGCGATTACTTCACGCTCATTAGGCTGTGTTAATTCCGGTCGTCGCAAGACTAAAGCTGTGACGCGACTGGGGGTGAGAGGACGATGGGAAGAAGAGCTAACCCTGGGGGAAGCGTTTTTTCTTGAACCTTGTCGCGGTTCAAATCCGGGCAAGGTCTTGAGATAACGAGTGAAGCGAGAAACTGTGGCATAACTACCGGTATAGCCGCAGGCGCAAATTTCCTCAAACAGTTTTTGGGTGTTGTGGTTACCGCTATTCCAGCGACTTAGGAGGTAATCATGATAAGGGTTGAGAAGACTGAGACCTTGGTCGCTACGTTGGCGACGTTCGGTAAAAGTTGAGCTACGCAAGTAATTAGATACGGTATTTTTAGAAATTCCCAGGGATTGAGTGATTGCTTGCCCTGATAAGCCAACAGACCGTAGTCCCCAAACTTGCTCATGGATGTCCCTCCGTCTGTCCCGTGCCTTGGCGGATTGAACTTTTCTTTTTAAAGATGTGTTTTGGGGGAATCTTGGCACAACTATGCAGGGATTAGCCTCAGTAATCAGGGAAAGTTTATGTGCTGTTTCCACCTCTTTTAGCACTTCAGTATCAGTATTAAAAACTTGTTTTTCCACTTCTTTTAGTGCTTTGGTACTCATACCAAAGACTTGCTCAAGCGTTTGAAATAAGTTTTGCAATAGATGAAAACGGTCTGCAACTTGAATGGCTTCTGGTGCGCCTTGACGAATACCACTTTCATAAGTTTTTGACCGATCTCGTGAGACGACTTTGACACCAGGGTGAGCTTTTAACCATTCTGCCAAGGTTTCGGCCTTAGCATCTTTTAGAAGAGCGATTGGTCGGCTGCGTTCTAGGTCAATTAATGCTGTGCCGTAAGTTTTACATTTACGAAAACAGAAATCATCTACCCCAAGAGTATGTGGCGTTACGATTGGTGGTAGTGGGATGGAGCGGACTAAATTTAACAGTGTGTTGCGAGAAACTTTTATTCCCCAATGCTGTGAGAGTCTTACCCCTGCTGCACCACCATTAGCTAAACCAATCACACTCAGTCGTTGAGCTAAACGTAGAGTTCTTCTCGCCCAAGGTGTGGTTACATTGGTCAGCCTTTCTGTAAAAATCTGCCTTCTGCCCTCTGCCCTCTGCCTTACCCCAACCTAGATCACCTAAAGTTGCCAAGAACCAATTTATGATTCAAAGGATATTTACTGCTACAGCAAAAAGTTTCTCAAGAGACTGAACTAGCAGGAATAACAATGACTAGGTTTGTAATAAAAAACTCACTAGCGTTTTGACAGCTCGTGCCAAGGCACGAAGGCATTCTCTAGACCGTATAGCGCTGGAGCGAGTTCTGGATGGTGGCGACGCAAGATCGAGAGCATACTGTTATCATTGACCCACTCGATCCCTTCGGGCGTGAAAACATTGACGTTAAAACCCTCAGCCATGAAGCGATCGCTTTTAATCCGGCGTGATGCCATCAGAATAAACACTCGAAACGCCGTGTCGCTAAAGCCAAAGCCTTCGGGTGGCACTTCAGCGAACATACCGACCATGAGATCGAGTGCGTCTACATTGTCTTTGCCTTTGGTTTGACCGTAAATAGCGCGGAGTTGTTTGGGAAGCCCCTCATGCGGAGAATTGCAGAATTCGTCAAAACTCTTGATCGGTTTGAGATGGAACAACTCACGGAACCGATTGTATCGAGGCACACCACGTTCGCGATCACGGAGGATATCGATAGTGGCTAGATCAATAGTTTCGGTGTTAATTTCCCGCTTACCATCAGGTCTGGTTAGCCCCGGAGTCTCGCGCGTCAGATCGCGCATATAGTTCGGGTAATTGTGTAGGGTGATTGCCCCAGGGTTCGCTCTTCCGAAGGAGTACCAGAGATTATTTTGCCATTCTCGCTCGGTCATCCGATCTGGCATTTGCACCTTTGGATGACCCAGGTGGATCAGGTCTTCTTGTGCGCCGATGATTCCCTCAATCCCGTTCTTCTGTGTCAAGTCGAAGTTTTGTAAGAGATTTCCATCTTGAAGATTCAGGATCTCTAAGTTGTCGGGCATCAAAGGATGTAAGCGGTACACTGAAACAAATTCTTCGGTTAGCGTGAAATCAACCTTGTGATGATCTACGCCGGAGTTAGGAATTCCGCTAAAGGCTTCCGTAGGGCTGATGCGTCCAAAGGTCTTGGTAAAATTCTCGGTTAACAATCCCCACCAGTTGGCTTTCATACCGATCTGCAAGGCGGGATTTTGCAAAATCGCTGGTGTCCACTCGACTGTATGGATTTTCGCGATCAAGACACTGTTGATCGCGCGAGCTTTGGCAAACAATTCGTCGTCAGAGAAAGACAGATACAACTGAGCCAAGCGATCGCAAATCGCGTTATGTTCTTTGACAAAAAGTGCGTGCAATAAGCTCAAACCCAGCCACCAGTTGCCCACGAAGCCAGAAACGGCTAGCCCTTCCGGATCGCTTGGATCGTAGGGAATATTACCTTGTGCATCAATGTATAGTTTGCCTCCGGGGATGAGTTGCTTGGTGGTGGGGTCGGTTCGTAAAATCAGACTGGCTTGGGAATTGTTTCCATATATCTGAGAAGCATCCCACCAATGCGATTCCGAATTGACGTAAGTCTGCGGATATTGCAGCTGACCGTCGGGAGACTGCTGTCGCTCTCGCTCGTAATTGCGGGTGGGATCGGGACGAGTCCTTCCCACAGCCATTTTCTCCTGATTCCAACTGTCTCCTTCCGGTAAGGGAATATTGATAGGATTGGCGCGATCCGGTTCACCATGATTAAACCAGTCGTGGGTTTGGAATTGAATCCACGCTGCCGCAATTAGATTTAAGGTTGTTGCCGGAATAAACTTTTCACGGGACAACAATTCTCGGCTGATACTTCGCGGGTTAGGAGTCAGTAAGTTTTTCTCATCGGGAAAAGCGTCTTTCAAGGGCACATTTCTGCCGAACCGCGCACAGGGATGAGAACGGTTATGCAACATCGCGTCTCCTGATGGGTCAGTGGTTTCGCTACCGCGTCCCATACTCGGTTTTTCGAGATCGTTGTAACACCCGTCGTCACGCCGTTCTATCAGGTCATGGGGACGTGGAAGTGGATCTTGTCCGTTGTCGATCAAACCACTGGGATTGGTAACTGGGATTTGGTTAGTTCCATGTAAGTTCTTAGCCCGTAGAACTTCTCGAACCGCACCTAAGTTGATCACGCCGAACCAAGTCGGCAACTCGTACCACTTGAAAAATCGGTTCAGTAGCGAGAACGCGCTTATATAGAACTTGCCAGAGAGGGATTCGGCGTAAAACTGTCGTAACAAAACTCGTGCTACTAAGGCCAACAAGGTAGATATCGCAAAGATATAACCTAAAACGCGGACAAGTCCATGCCCCTGCGGGATTGAGGCAACTACCCAGGCTACATACAGAATCAGATGCAATAAACCTCGTTCCCAGCGCACAAAAGAAAAAGAATCTGAGAATGGCTCGACATGAGGTGTTTGATCTCTGAGGGAAACGGGCCGTGGGGTTCTTAATCCGTTGATTCTGCCTGGGAACCAAGCAATAACAATATCTAACGTCCACCACAAAGTCACTAAGAGATCGAAGCGCGGACTACTGAGGAGATCCGGGGAATGGAAAATCGCCCGCTCTAGAGTCTCCCAAGTCCAAACATTGGCCGGAAATCCTTGCTGTTGCAAGAGAAGCTGTATAGACCAGTATAAATGAGTAGTGTAGGCTACGTAGCTCATTGTCCAAAAAGCTCGCCACAGTGAAGTCGGCCCCTGTCGATGTTGTAAGAGAAACAGCCAGTAAGCGGGAATCAATAAAAAGATAGAGACTGCGGCAGCCAGAAAAGTACGCTCGTAAGTGACATTAGAGAGCAGGCGGGCGATCGTGGGTTGTTGTTGGGCGACACCAGGAGCCACAATATAGCTCACAGCCAACAAAACCAACCCTAATAGGGTAACGATCAAAAATTGAAAGACCCACTTCGGTTTGGGTTGCGTAGATTGTGGATGATTGTTAACCATGATTGCCTTTGAGAAATCGAGGAATAGAAATGTTGAGTACTCGATTTGGAAATATTTGTTTAGTCATGTTATTGATGCGGTTCGTCATGCCAGTGCGCTTGATGTTCTCGTTGTGTATTCGTGTAGCCCAATCCAGACGCAAATAGGTCGTCGTAATAAGAAAGGTCTAGGTGGTGCGCCTGTAACCAAATACCCGGCACGAACAAACCATCGGCATGGGCGGGAAAACGCCCGTGGGTTTTCATCAAATAACGACAAATGTCCTTAATACACTCGATAACTTCGGGGCGATAGGGTGGAACTTCTCGAATGTATGTGTTCTCTTGTCCTTCGCGGAAAATGCGACTGAACAAGCTGCGATCAGAGTAAAGTTCGTGCTTCTCTTTGACAAGAGTATCTACGGCTTCCTCGACAGTGTAATTCGGCGGGCATAAACACTTGATCAGCCAGTCATCTTCGGTGGCTGATTTCGGGTCTACTCCGGGACGCAACAGACCGCAGGGGTTCGCTCTCATGGGCKGTTTCGGGGTTGCCCAACGCAACAGATCGACGGTGAATTGCTGTAGGAATGTCCGTTGGGGAATGTGCCATCGCACGTTCAGCACTCCTTGCGTTTCAGGCGAGGCGAAGGGATCTCCCAAAAGATATGGGGGGCCAATCGAGGCATGAATCCAGCCCCCTAATCCCATAGCCTGTAGGCACAGTGCTAAATTTCGTTTGCCTAGCGGTAACTTCAAGTTTTTGTTGAGGGCGAATTCGTCATCTTTAATATCTGATGGGTCTTTTATCCACTTCTGGACTCCCGCCGATTGGTAGAAATTGCGATCATCCACAAAGGTCGGACGTGCAAGTGGGTCTTCGGTTAACACGTACATTAAGGCGTTAATGTACTGTCGGGACAAATCTACAATCGGCAACAACACCGTGCTACCAGCTACGTTAGATAAAAAGCGGTTTGAGTCGAGATAGAAGGGAAAACGCCGATATTTCTCCGATGAGAAAATTCTTTCGTCGCTAATCTTAACTTTTGCCGCCTTGGCCCGCAAGATTAATGACTCTGGAGAGAATAAAGTCTTTTCTGGTTCTGGATCGAGGTGCTTAAGAAAGTATGTGCCACTGTCGTTCAGTAACAGAAAGTAGGTTGGCTGGGAGTTATCGGTGCTTCCAGCAGCACGACCTTTGAAACTTAAATTGGGTGTTCCGAGAATCGGTTTTCCCTTCGGTGCTGGCGCGTCTTCAAACGGGCGATCTGGAAACGTTAGTCCAGTCACGCCTGTGGCGGCGATGAGTAACGCTTCTTCCAACTCGCTCAGTGGTTGCACGCGATCAAATGGGGGACGTGGGGTATGTGAAAGCGAACCAGCGTTGATTGATGGTAAGCCGCATGAAATCCGCCGGGAGCGACGATGAAAAATAGCATCTAATAAAGGGTATTTACTTACGGACTCAAATCCTAAGTGTTCTGATCCCATATTCAAATCTCAGTCTTAGTAAAAAATTTTTGTATCCCTGTATACAGTTTAATAGGAGTAAAGGCTTTATTGAGGACTAACGCAAAGAGTTCTCAATAATTGACGTATATATCGCTGTGTTGTAAAAACTCTATCAAGATAGAGCTTTTTTAACTGATTATCGGAGGAGTTGTTGACGCAGATGATCCCACTCCTGTTTTCTAATAATGTCGTTTGCTAGGTCTTCTAAGTTCTTGATATTTTGAAGGTCTGTGACATCGATATTATCATTACCCTTACCCTTATCTAAGAATCCTTGAAAGCGATAGTATTGTGGGGGTTTATCCTGAGCTTTTGGTAGCAATTGATCTAATTGCACAGCTACTGATTCACTTGAACCATCAAGGGTAATATTGAGAAGCGGCTCTAACCATTTAAGTAATCCCCAATTTTTTGCCTGCTCGTAAGAGAATCTACGGGTAAGTGAACCTGTACCTACTGAGACAACTAGAATCTCATCCAAGTCTATTTTTTCCCCGACTTTTTTCTTGTCAATTATAAGTTCCATAATCGCTAGTGAGGCCGGATTATTCGCAAAGACACCACCATCAACTAACACATAGAAACCATTGGTATCTGGGTGATTTGTGGGTACTTGGTAAGGTTCAAAGTAAGTTGGAGCAGCAGAAGATGCCATTGTTGCTTGTTTCATCTTAAAGTCGGTACATATCTTGCGAAAAGATCTAGATTTCTGTTCTTCTTTGGATGGTTTACTTGTAAAGAAGACAGGCAATCGTAACGTAATATCATAACTGGTGATGAATAATTCCGTTAACGCTTCTTCGATGTGAGTGTCTCCCAAATATTTTGTTAAAACCTCATCTCTACCCTTTGAAGAATACTTTGGTCTGATTATGTCATCTACTTTATTCAAACGCTCTAGAAAAGGTTCATAGAAAATATCTCTTCCATCTTGTCCTCGAAATATGTCGACTAGCTGTTCAGCAGTATAAGCAGGTTCTTGAGGATTATTAGGGTTTGGCTTAGTCAGACCAGCAGCTAACAAACTTCCTGATGAAGTACCAGCGATTAGATCAAACATTTGGAAAATTCTATTCCCTGTCAATTCCTCAATCTTCGCTAAAATCTTTGCAGATATTAACCCGCGAATACCTCCACCATCGATTGATAAAATCTTATATTTATAAGGCATATTAATCTCCTTCATTACTATTAGTAATTGACGACTTTTGATTGCAATTAGTAGTACTTGCCCAATAATATTTTTGCAGCGGTTGATAAGTGTTTATCTCAACTTCCAAGACATTGTTGAATTTTGATATAATTTAAATCATTATTATTGGCTTGCTAGAAAAACTATATTTGATTAAAAAAATCAGGTATGAGTGTTAAGTACATTTTTTACAATAACCTTAGTTGATAACAAAAAAGATATCAAATAAACTCTATAGAACAGTAGGGTTCAGTCAAGAGAATTGAGGTTAAAACTGGCTAAAAATAAGTCACTGCTAAGTTTCAATATTTATTATTACGTTTAAGCGAATTCTCCAATAGTACTCTCAAGGGTTAGGGCAAACGCATCTAAATATTGACAAGCCTGAATCAGGGTGAAATACATCAAGGCTAAAACCATATAAGGCTTTAGTGGAAATTAAATCTCCCTCTGTATGGAAATGATAATCATTACGATGGTTGAGTTAGAGGCAGCCGACGGCTGCCTAAATTTTCACGGTCTTTAATTTGGAAGGTAACGAAAGGTAAGCTTAACTCGTTTCCCTTCATACTGTTAATGCATATATTTCATTATTGATGAATATTAAGAGTAATAGTTTTATTGGAGCCTATAACTTCTATTCCCTTTTTTCCCAAGCGTGTAACAGTATGAAAAAGCGTTGTTTTTGGAATAACTGGACCATGACCTGCATTTTTTGGCCAGTCAGAGCCTTTTTTAACTTCAACTACTCGATAGGGCCAGTAATCATCTGATATCAAAATTTCCGGAATACCAATGTGAAGCTCCCAATTGAATCCGGATCGCTGACCAATAACCTCTAGTAAATGCTGAGGCGTATCTTGAGATGTAAATATCTGTGCAGATTCGATCTCAGCTAATTGGACTACATCGTCAATAGTAACTTGATTAGCCATTTTGAGTATCTCCTAAATAATACTATCAACCTGACTTTTTGCTTTTCTATAAACCATAATAGTTTGAATTTTATCTAGAGAAAACCTATATAACTAATACTTTTTCAGATAAACCTCATATAAAAACTCAGGGCGAACGCATCTAAATTGGGAAAAGTACTAATTAGAGGTGTATGATGAGTAATAAAAAATAATTACATAATATAACTTGTGAAGAGAGCGATCGCTAAAAATGATATTGTCATTCTCAAAGTAGAATGAAGCCAGAGAAGCGTGAAACTAAAGCCGAAAATCATGATTACTGACCACTTTGCAGTGATAGAAGACCCACGAACAGATCGAAGCAAAAGGCACGAGTTAATCGATATCATAACCATTGCTATCTGTGCTGTAATTTGTGGAGCAGACGGTTGGGTAGCGATAGAAACATACGGATGTGCGAAGTATGAGTAGTTGAAAACATTTTTAGAAGTACTAAATGGGATTCCATCTCCTGACGGAGACGCTACGCGAACACATGATACTTTTACAAGAGTGTTTGCACAAATAAACCTTCAAGAGTTTCAGTCATATTTTCTGGGTTGGATGAAATCAATACAAAAAATAACCGATGGGAAAGTGGTTGGAATTGATGGGAAAAGTTTATATGGTTCTTATGATAAAAGTAATGACTCTTGTACAATACAAATGGTGAGTGCATGGGCGACTAAAAATAAATTAGTTTTAGAATAAGTAAAGGTAGACTCTAAATCGAATGAATTCAGGGCAATTTCAAAATTATTAGGGCGTATCATCAATTAAGCAAAATAACAGAAGCAGCCAAATAAATTGCTTATGTTGCAAAAACTTGCAAAGGGCAAAAGCTCTGTACAAATTAGAATCAGTGATACCAATTGTTTATGAAGCTGCGCTAAATAAAGCCTCAAGAATAAAGTCGTAGGAAGTGACAGAGGCAATCATCGAAGGTGTAATTTCTTTGAGAATATCAGTTAACTTGTACTGTAGTTGTGTGAGTGTTTTACAATTTTCAAGCTTGCAGTTGAGATTTGAGAAATTCCCAAAACCGCTCAATGGGGTTGAGTTCAGGAGAGTGAGGAGGTTGAAAAATCGGGATGATGTTATCTGGGATATCGAGAGCTTTGGCTTTGTGGAAAGCTCCTTGGTCGAACTGGATAACCGCGATATCATCACCTCTTGTCAGCAGATAGCAACTCCAAAAAGTGTTGAAAACAATCACTATTAAGGTAGGGGAACTCATAGAAAAAACTGTATCCACTTAGGGGTTCTACGACTCCATATAAATAAAAGTTTTTACGTTCTCACCCAACGAGTTATGGTTGCTTCATCACGCGCTAAACGTTCTGCCAACGATCGCCTGCTGCTGACTTCACCACTCTTAAGCCAATAAAGCATTTGTAATCTTTCTTTGCTGCTTGCTGTTATGGCATGTTTGAGAGCTTTCTCTAATTGTTTTTGGCTTTCTAATATCTCAACTTGGAATGGACGACTCATCACAAAATTACTCAATGCACTCATCTATCAGTTTGACGTAGTTTGGCGCATCTTCATACAGAATTGGTATTATCCCTCTTTTGTTACTTTAGGTAAAGAAAAATAGAGAGAAGATTAACTAGCAATAGAGAAAGGAATGGGAAAAGCTCGAAAACCATTCATCAATTCAATTAACTTAAGGAAACAGCGTCTCATCCCAGGAATGTTGAATACATCTAACCAAGGTAACAGCAAATGGTAGAAGATATAAGGCTGAGCAATTAGTCTCAAGTTATTCAGTGAACTTTTCCATGTCATGCCCGTTTCCCACTCCCGATGTTGGCTAAATTCAGTAGTTGATGCATTGATGGATGAAGAGGAATC
>NZ_SZNH01000011.1 GCF_005869855.1 Nostoc sp. PA-18-2419
AATTTTATTGATTGCAATCGCCTACACAATTGCAGTTTTAGCTGGTCGCAAATCCCGAAAAATGGGGCTACAACAATATATTGGTCGCATTCAAGAATTAAAGCGTTATACACGCCGACATAGTACTTTTTGGATTGGATTATATGGGTGTTTATGGGTAGGTGCTATGGAGTTTTGGTCAGATTTGGCGATCGCACTTGTGCATCTCAAGCCTAGTAAACTTCCCTATTTTCAACGGGGTCTACGTGCTATGACCCTTATTCAATCAGCCTTCTAGCCTCCTTGTCACCCCGTCAGGAATCATACTAGTGCCATTCGCGTTACATAGGAGGCTTAAAACATGAAAGTCCTAGTTATAGGAGCTGCTGGCAAGACCGGTAGAGCTGTAGTCGAGCAGGCTGTGGCCGCTGGTCACCAGGTCACCGCCTTCGTTCACAAAGCTGAGGAATACGAGGTCTCAGACGTTCGCGTCATTGAAGGTGACGCTACTGACAGTGCCACGATGAACGCAGCAGTCCTCGGTCAAGACGCTGTTATTGACACGATTGGTGGCAAAACGCCTTACAAGGCAACTACACTCGAATCGAGCGCCGCCAACACAATCATCGCTGCCATGCAGCGAAACGGTGTGCGCCGTCTGGTGGTAACTTCCATGCTTGGCGAAGGGGATAGTGAGGCGAATGCCACCCTGTATGAGCGCTTACTTGTTTCGACCTTTTTGCGCGGCGCGGACAAGGACAAAGCGGCAATGGAGTCCGCTGTCGAGTCAAGCGGTCTAGACTGGGTAATTCTTCGCCCAGCCCTCCTCGCCGACGACCCTGCCACGGGGAACGTTCGAGTCTTCGATGCTGAAACGGGCGAGAAGGCCCATAAAATTACACGTGCCGACTTAGCTTGTTTCATGCTTGCCCAGCTTGACACTAACGAATATCTCCATCAAGCCGTTACTATCGCAAATAGCTAAGAACTCTTCGACTACGCTCTCTTTTTGGGGTCAGCAGCGTGTTTGTTGAGGCTTCGGTGTCTGGTTGACCAGGCGGTATGCCTCCTTTTTTGTCCGGTTTTCACAACCTAGCTAGCTAAATAGAGGTGATATATGCAATATCTCGTTATCTTTACACCCAAACAGAAATTCGAGACTGACGGAATGCCCTCTGACTTTCAGAAACGGGAACTAGAAGAGCAGGCGCAAGCGCAAGTCCTTTACGCACAGGGAGGTCTCCGTCAAGTGTGGGCGCTGGACACGAAAAACCGTGGCGCAGCCGTTCTCTTTGAAGCGGAGTCACTGGAGCATCTGCAAAAGATGATCGACAGCTTTCCGCTGATCAAGGTTGATTACGCTGACTACCAAATTTTGCCGCTCGCGCCGTATCCAGCATTCGCGAAGAAGTCCGTCTAATTGTTGCGACCACCATACCATAGAAATTAACCCAAACCAGACTCTTGGACAATGGATGCTCATACTTTAGATGTGTTTACCCTGGTAATTTGAGTTGATAAAGCATTTATTCGCTGAAACTTAGATTTAGTAATGATTTGAGTATCCTTAATATTTTCTTGACGAATCAGATCTCAGAGATCATCTTTTAGCTTTTTTAATAGTTACTGCTTTGAAAGTACTTAAACTGTGATGTTGAAAAAAGCTCCAAATTGCCTTACTGGCATTAAAACCAAGCTGAATATTTAACCGATTTAATTTCGGATCGGTTGAAGCGCCACCAGGCCAGAAATGCCCACCGTTGACTACAGCGAACTGCAAGACTTCTGAACCGTTTCTACAACCCGAATAACGAAAAGTTTTGACTCCTAAGTGATTATGAGATTTAGTTGGAGCTAGGTGTTGAGATTGAGATGATGAAGTGCATTGGTCATGTCTTCGCCAAAAATTTATGGTTTCTGGGATAGAAACTAGTGCCTCTTTTTGAGTAATAGGATCGCCATGATAATGTACACTCAAATCGTTCGTACCATTAATCATCATCATTGATATCGAAACCGTCGGCTGACAGCTACGTGCAAATCGAGCGCTTAGAGAGCCAGCTACTGATGCAAAAGCAGCAATTTTATTCGGCAGCTTACAGGCCAAAGCTTGAGTGAGTATCCCACCTTGAGAAAAACCAGTGGCATAAATTTTCCGAGTGTTAATATTTCTAATTTGCTCTATATGCCCAATCAAAGCTGCAACAAATGAAATATCATCCACTTTTTGTTTGACATGACCTGTAAAGCTCCATTGATGGTCAAGTCCATTTGGATAAACTGCAATGAACCCGAATACCTCTGCTAAATTATTGAAGCGAGAAATTTTAGCAATAGAATTGCCGCTGCCATTATCTCCATGAAACATTAAAACTAATGACATCGCATGTTTAGGATTATAAGATTTTGGCGTATACATATAGTATGTACGTAACTTTCCTTGGTTTGTTAATCTTCCATAATTCTCGCCTCTAAAGATTTTTTCTCTAGGTATACTTTTTGCTTCTATTTGAATGGAATTAGAGCTAACAGCCAGAGTAGTTGAGAGTAAGCTAAGGAAAATATATTTAAAACAACTAGATTTTTTATACATTTGTATATATATCCCTCTTCTGTCACTTTCCGAGATAAGCAAGTAGTTCAGGAGTGAAATCATCCAGAAGCAAAAAAGGTTTAAATTGGTTCATGGCAGAAATTAGATGATTAAATCCTAGCAATAAATGAGAATTTGGGAAAATATCTAGCCAGAGATAAATCAGCCAAAATAGTAAAAGAGGTTGGACAATTAAACGAAGACCATTAAGAGTATTCTTCCATCCAGAATCATAATTCCATTGTTGATGATTAGAAAAATCTACACAATCAATACAAATACTATCTTCTACCTCTGTTTCAATTTGAGGAGCTTGATTTAAGCATAAGAAAGGTGGAGAACTTAAACTAATCATTGTGTAGACATAAAAAATAATCTCCCACCATCTCTCAATATGTTGGAAATTTGTAAACCTATAATCTGTCCAGCCCAGTTCCTGTTTACACTGCCGAAAACCATATTCTACCGATGTTCTTAATCCATTTATTTAGAATACTCGGAAAGTGACACAAGAGGGATAGCTTACAGCACAGCATAAATAAATTACTCATTCTAAATCAATAAACCGCTAGCTGTATAGTAATTACATTAGCTAAGCGGTAGCGATAGCGAAGCGTTAGCGACGGAGGAGCGTCGGAACGAGCGTCATTACGAATTACGAATTATCCCAAGTAGTACTAACGTGTGATCTGCGGTGGATTGGTAGAATTAGGAAGTGGGATAGTTGGTACAATTACAGACTTTGGTTTTTCGGCTTGTAGTTCAATTTGGGCTTGGTCGCGGGCGTTTATTGCTTGATGATAATTAGGCTTATATTTTATAGCTTGATCGTAAGAAGCGATCGCATCTTGATAGCGTTGCAATTTTGATAGAGCATTGCCTCTACTATACCAGCTTTCGTAATGGCCTGGTTGATAACGAACTGCTTTATCATAAGATGCGATCGCTTCTACGTATTTTTGCAAATTATATTGGGAATTACCCAAATTATACCAAAGTTGATAATCGTTTTTCTTCAAATTTGCTGCTTTCTTATACGATTCTATTGCTGCTTCGTAACGTTGAGTTTGATGCATTGACCAACCCATGTTATACCATGCTTGATAATTACTAGGATTATATTTAATTACTTGATTAAAAGATTCAATTGCATCCGGGTAACGTTGTAAATTCATCAGAATATTACCTCTAGACAACCAAGCTTGATAAAAATTTGGCTTGTATTGTACTGCTTTATCATAAGCTGTAAAGGCATCTTCATAGCGTTGTAAATTAACTAGAGCATTCCCCCAATTGTACCAAGCTAAAACGTAGTCTGGTTTCAATTCAACAACCTTTTGGAAAGCGGCGACCGCATCTTGATATCGTTTTAGATTTTGTAAAGCCAATCCTTTTTTGTACCAAGCTTCAAAATCATCTGATTTTAATTCAATTGCTTTTTCATAAGATTCAATTGCTTGGTCATATTGCCCTAAACTACTTAAAACTTCTCCTTTTGCATTCCAAATTTGGGAATTTTTGTTATTTAATTCTAAGGCCTTGTTAAAAGAGGCGATCGCTTCTTGATAGTGCTGCAAATTTCCCAAGACAAAACCTCGTCCAATCCAAGCTTCTAAATAATCAGGCTTGATTTGAATTGCTTTGTCATATGCTGCTAGAGCTTCTTTATATTTTTTTAATTCCAAAAGCGTTCTGCCTTGACCATTCCATCCTTGAACATAATCTGGTCTAATATTAACTGCTTTTTCATATACTGCTAACGCTTCTTGATAGCGTTGTAAATCAAAAAGCGTATTTCCTTGTTTAGATAATTCTATGGCATTACTAGAATTAATCTGATTCAAAATAAATATTGATGCTACCCCACTCAAGCCAAACAAAAGTATTATTAATAATAACTTCTTGAATAAACCTTTTTTTGTTTGAGGATTTTTTATCTTATTTTGTGGGACAATAGGAGTCAACGCTATTGTTTCAGCCGGGGGTTGTGTTAACTCTTGTAGCGCTTTTAATGCCACCTTTGCTGAAGGGTAGCGTTGTCGAAAATCATAGCACACCATTTTATCTAAAAATTGAGCAAAATCTGGTGTAACTATGGTTTTATTTTGCCAAATAATTTCATTATTTTCGGCATCTTTTACCATTTCTTCGGGAGATAATCCAGTCAGAGCTTGAATAGCAATTATCCCTGTAGCATAGATATCACTGCTTAATTTTGGCGTTCCATGAGCCTGTTCGCTAGCAATATATCCAGGTGTACCAATAGCAACAGTACATTGAGTTGAATTTTGGGGAGTAATAACTTGAGTAGCAATTTTTTTAACTGCACCGAAATCAATTAAGATTAACTTGCCATCTAGCTGGCGTCTAAGAATATTTCGGGGATTGACATCGCGGTGAATTACATTTTGTTGATGGACAAATTCTAAGATTGTTAAAATTTCTTGTAGAAGCGAAATCACTTGGTCTTGATTCCAGGTTTTCCCTGGTATTAATTCTTTACTTAAGTCATGACCTTCAATTAATTCCTGGACGAGATAAAATTCGGCATTTTCCTCAAAATAAGCTAAAAGTTGGGGAATGCGATCGTGAGTACCTAATTTGTACAAAACTTGAGCTTCTGTATCAAATAAACGCCTCGCAGTTTCTAAAGTCACTGGGTCATTTGCTTGGGGTTTGAGTTTTTTGACTACACATAGAGGCGAACCAGGTAATTGAGTATCATAAGCAACAAAAGTTTCGCCAAAACCCCCACCTCCCAAGTTACTAATAATTTGGTATCTTCCAACAAGTGTGTTTCCCAGCATCTTGTTTACCCACTGTAAGTGCGATGCGATCTGATTTTGATTTTGCCACAGGTTAAGGGAGAGTGGCGAAATGGGAAATGTGGGGAGATGGGGAAGATACGGGGATGAGTGGGGACGTGGGGACGCAAACAGAAGTCTCCGCATCGGCTTGGGATGATGTAAACTTCTCCTTCAAAGAGGCTCCTGCTAGCTTACTTGACAGCAGGGGTACAGGAAACGCAAAGAAAAACTAATCACAAATGACAAATGACAAATAACCAATGACCAATGACCAATGACAAATAACCATTGACAAATGATAAATCCATGATTCCTATTAGTGACAATGTTCGTTGTTGGAATAAGCCAATAATTAATTACTGGCTAATTGGCATTAATATTGCTGTATTCTTATGGGAAATAAAACTAGAATTTAATGATGAATTGGGCTATTTTGTGAATAGTTGGGGTGTGATTCCTGCCCAAATTACTAATGCAATTACAAATACTATTTTTTTGAATTATGCGGCTTGGATAGTTGTAGTTTGGCGTTTATTTTCCCTAATTTTTGGAATATTTTTGCATGGAAGTTTTAGCCAAATCTTGGGAAATATGCTATTTTTATGGGTCTTTGGTAAGACTGTAGAAAATATTCTCGGACATAGACGTTATCTAGAATTTTACTTAGCGGCTGGCGTTATCACAGGGGTGGCACAAATTATAGCTGAACCAAGTTTGACAGTACCATTGATTGGGGCAAATGGGGCGATCGCAGCAATTTTAGGAGCATATATCAGCAAGTTTCCTCAAGCAAAAATTGACTCTGTTTTGCCGCTAATAATTGTATATATACCTATAGAACTTCCAGCCTTTTTCTATGTATTTTGGTGGTTTGTACAACAAATATTTTATGGTATCGGTAGTTTAAATATTCCTCCCGGTGGTGTAAATCAATCTAGTGCTGTTTACTGGGGGCAGATTGTAGGATTAGTGATTGGTGCAGCTTTCATGCGATTTAGGATGTTTGCCAGGTGAGAAACAACATACTTACTAGCAGAATTTAAAATTAAAATATGATTTATACCTGGTGAAGTTACAGCAGAATTGGTAAATTCACCAATGGAAGTAGATTCTGTGCCTAGCTACCAGACCTAGATGGTGTACTTTAGGCTTGTTGAAATCTGCTGTATCTACATCGGCGCTCTCAAACTTATAAAAATATAAATATAATAAAATTGCTATACATGTTGGATGAAATTATTAAATGAATTTCAGAGAATAAGGCATATAACTAGTAGCTAGAGTGCTTAATATGAAGCTATTTTTAAATTTTAAACTTTTAATTATTTGTTTATATACCTTTTGATAGATTGTATTTTTAACCAGAAAAATCCATACTCTTCAAGCTAGGGGATGCCTACTGTTGAGGTCGGTATTGTTTAGTTATCAGCGGTACAAAAGATGCCAAATGTCAATATAGTACATGGAGAAAAAGTTGAAGTTGAAGGTATTGGAGAACAATTCAATCCAACTTTCAGCGTAAACTTACCGCTATTAGTCACAAATGAACCCATCGGACATGAGGAGAATCAGTCTTTAGTTTCTGAGTTTGACACCCCATTCAACAGAAGCACTCAAGTTTTGCTGGTGGACGATGATCTAGATATCCGGGACTTACTAACATTTATTTTGCAAGATTACGGTGTACAGGTAACCGCCGTCGCATCAGCCCAAGAAGCATTAGATGCATTGTCTAACTCGGTACCGGATGTTTTGATCAGTGATATCGGAATGCCAAAAACAGATGGTTATATGTTGATACATGAAGTGAGAAAGCGATCGCCTCAACAAGGAGGACACGTACCAGCGATCGCTCTGACAGCTTACGCTGGAGACACAAATCAGCAGCAAGCACTAGCAGCAGGATTCCAAATGCATATTCCCAAACCAATAGATCCAGATGAATTAATAAAGGCGATCACTGATTTGATGAATGCAAGCTGATACTAGTAACAACAAGATAGCTTAATTCTGTTTAATCAATACGCAAAAGACAAAAATTGTGACTGGTAGCTTAATAAGCAGACCGAGCTAACCAATAAACGGTTATACCCAAAGCCGACCCAGCTATTACTTGAACTGGTGTATGTCCAAGTAATTCCTTAAGACGGTCTTGGCTAAAGTCTGGTTTTTCATCAAATAACTCATCAATCATTTGATTGAGGATACGAGCTTGTTTACCAGCCGCTTGGCGAACTCCTGCTGCATCGTACATGACGATGATGGCAAAAATCATTGCTAATGCAAAATCAGCAGATGCCCAACCAAGTGTTTGCCCTACACCAGCAGCTAGAGCCGTAACTAAAGCTGAGTGGGCACTGGGCATACCTCCAGTTGTTACTAAAACACGTACATTTAGCTTGCGATTTTTGATAATCTCGATTACAAGCTTTAATGTTTGAGCAATTAAACAAGCTGTCAGAGCAACCAGCAGCACCCGGTTGTCTAAAATGTTGCCTATGTCCTGCATGGTATTGTGGTTAGATTAGTAATATAGAGCAGCAGTTGTTGGTTGAGGAAACATTTAGATTCAACCCAAAATCCCAAATTAAGCTAGTAAATTGCGGCAAAAATACCTCGACCATTAAAAATAGACAAAAAGTTTATGCTGTGAACATTTGTGCCCTTTGCCTTTTTGTACCAGTACAGCGATCACGTAAATCAACCACCCATTCCAAATCAATGAAACGCTTGTGGTATAGTAATTACGAATTACGAATTACAAATTACGAATTACCCCAAGCAGTACTAGTTATTGCGATTGACGATAAAATGAGCGATCGCTTGGAGTGGCTTGGCTCTGTTCCCAAATGGTTCTAATTCTGCACAAGCTGCTATAACTAGCTCTTGGGCTTTTGAGCGGGATTGCTCAAGTCCCCAAAGGCTGGGATACGTTACTTTCTTAGCTTTTTGGTCTTTGCCGGCTGTTTTGCCTAATTGCTCTTGGGTAGCAGTGATATCCAGAATATCATCTACGATCTGAAATGCTAGTCCGATATTTTCAGCATAACGGGTTAGTCGTTGCACATCTTCAGATGATGCCCCACTGACGATCCCGCCACAAACTACGCAAGCTTCTAAAAGGGCGGCTGTTTTATGTTCGTGAATGAAATTGAGCGTTTCTAGAGAAATATCTGATTTTCCTTCACATTGTAAATCCACAACTTGACCGCCAACTAAACCAGCTGCCCCCAAAGCCCGACCAAGACGAGCAATTACCTGCAAGACTCGATCCCTGGGAACATGAGCAGGAGTTTTAATGGCTACATGTTCAAAAGCCAAAGCCAACAAGCCATCTCCAGCTAAAATCGCCACATCTTCGCCATAAACTTTATGATTCGTCAACTTCCCACGACGATAATCGTCATTATCCATTGACGGCAGGTCGTCATGAATCAAAGACATTGTGTGAATCATTTCTACTGCACAAGCTGTCGGCATACCCATTTCGATAGTGCCACCCATCATTTCACAAGTAGCAAGACAGAGGATGGGGCGTACACGCTTACCTCCAGCTAATAAGGAGTAGCGCATCGACTCATAAATTGTTTCTGGGTAAACAACGGGAATAGCCAGATCCAAAGCAGTATCGCAAAGCTTTTGTCGTTCTTTGAGATAGACTGCTAGGTTAAACTGAGCTTCCTCCGGTGGTGTCTTTTGAACGTTATCAGTTGCTACCATTCTTAAATTCCTGACATTTTGAGATTTTTATCTTATAAGTCACAATTTTAAGGTGCTGTGGGACTCAAAAAATGAGGAGTTGGGAAAGAAGACGCAAGGAGGTGCGGAGTGTGGGGAGAGAGGGGGGATGGAGGAGTGTGGGGAGATAGGGGGGCAAGATTTCTTCTCTATCCTCCGACACCTCCGACACCTTTCTGTGTCTGTTCATCACCGCTCACTTGCTTACCGTCCTGGAATAGCTAGCGAATGTATTTTGCAACAATATGGCGACAGTCATCGGCCCAACACCACCAGGAACTGGCGTGATAAATCCTGCTACGGCAGCAGTTGATTCCAAATCGACATCGCCAACTAGCCGACTGTTGCCACTGCTGTCAGTAACGCGATTCATTCCCACATCTACCACAACAGCGCCCGGTTTTACCATGTCAGCAGAGATCAGTCCAGGACGACCTACTGCTGCAATTAGAATATCAGCATTCTGAGCGATCGTTTTGAGATTGTGCGATCGCGAATGAGCAATGGTGACTGTAGCATCAGCTTCTAGTAGCATTAATGCCATTGGCTTACCTACTAAAATACTGCGTCCCACCACTAGAGCCTGTTTTCCCTGGAAGGGAATCTCATATTCTTCTAAAAGCCGCATCACACCAGCAGGAGTGCAGCTACGTAAACCGGTTTCTCCCCGTACTAGTCGCCCCAAGTTCACAGGATGCAGTCCATCAGCATCTTTATCGGGATCGATTTGATGTAACAAGCTAACAGCATCCAAG
This sequence comes from Nostoc sp. PA-18-2419, assembly GCF_005869855.1. Classification (GTDB taxonomy): domain Bacteria; phylum Cyanobacteriota; class Cyanobacteriia; order Cyanobacteriales; family Nostocaceae; genus Nostoc. The sequence goes on from NZ_SZNH01000011.1 coordinate 9,873, forward strand.
TGGTTAGGTAACGGTAGCTGCACGAGAATCCCATCTACCCGTTCATCGTGGTTGAGTGTAGTAATCACCTCTTCTAATTCCCTTTGGGTAGTTTCGGCGGGAAAATGCTTGCCAAAAGAGGCTATACCAACTTTAGCGCAGGCTTTTTCTTTATTGCGTACATAAGCAGTTGAGGCTGGGTTATCGCCAACCATCAGCACTGCTAAGCCAGGAGGTCGTCCAATTTTTGGCTGTAATTCGCTAATGGCAGCAGAAAGTTCTTGCTGAATTTTTGCAGCTAAAGCCTTACCATCAAGGAGTTTGGCAGTTTGTGTTTTCATTAAAATTTCCACCTATGTTCGTTTTTTGTCGCCAGGTGAGTACTGAGTGCTGAACCTAGGTCATTCACGGTGATTAAAGATTGCGCTAACCGCTATTTTATTAGCTTCGTTGTAGAAATTGAACCCAATACTATTGTTGCTAAAATCGAAGCATGGGTATTGATTTGGGTGTGAAGACTTTTGCTGTAATGAGTAATGGAGAAAAAGCTTTAAGCCCTAGCTACTCAAAACATGACCGCAAGATTCGTAAATTGCAACGAAAATTAGCACGCCAGCAAAAAGATTCAAAAAGGAGAAATAAAACTCGCCTAAGGATAGCTAAACATCACAATCGGATTGCCGATACTAGGAAAGATTTCTTGCATAAACTATCAACCAAAATAGTTAACGACAACCAAGTAATTGTTTTGGAAGATTTGAATGTGTCAGGGTTGATTAAAAACCGTAGACTAGCAAGGGTGATTAGCCTGCAAGGATGGCGAGAGTTTAGAACACTTTGTGAAGCTAAATTAGAAAAGTTCAATAGGGATTTTAGGGTAATTAATAGATGGGAGCCTACTAGTCAAGTTTGCTCTGATTGTGGTTTTAAATGGGGCCAAATTAACCTTTCCATCCGTTCAATACTCTGTATTAACTATGGCACTGAGCAGGATCGGGATTGCAACGCATCAAAAAATATAGAAATGGTCGGGATGGGGCATCGCCACGACCTTAAACGGACAGGGGGTGACTGTAAGACTGGCAATGGTCAGCAAGTTACTGTGAACTGTCAAGAATCACTGACGTTCAAGGTCGGTGAGTATGTCAATAAAACTCCAGTTCAATTTAATTAACCAGAAGTTAATCAAATCAGCCGTAAGATTTTTAACTATAAGTTCCTGCTCTCTCAGTTGTAACCTTTGCAGGTTCTAACTCAATATCATGTATTTTATTCAACTCGCCAGCACGCCAACTATCAGCCGCATCCTTAATAAAACTGGCAACCGGAATTGCAATTAATAAACCTAGCACGCCTCCTAGTTTAGCCCCCAATAGTAAAGAAATTACCACCCAGACGGGATTTAAGCCAGTCAAATTGCCGAGAATTCGAGGAGCAATAAAATTAGAATTAACTTGGTCAATCGCTACAGCTACACCTAAAACTTCCACTCCTAACCAAAAATTTTGCAACGCCACCAACAGACTGACTATGGCGATACCTATTCCTGTACCAAAGGGAAACAAAGAAAACAACCCAATAGCCAGACCAAAAAGTAGCGCCAAGGGAACTCGCAAAATCCAAAATGCCAGTGTAACCGTCAATCCCAGCACTGCACCCAATGTAGCCTGACCGATAAAGTAATTATGAAAATCCTCTCGGAGTAATTGCCGGACTTTTGAGCCGATATTGGGGGAAAACCATTGAAAAATTCCATCCCAAAGACGTTCGCCGTTCAATATTAGGTAAATAGTCAGCACCACCGCCAGCAGTACATTGACCACAGTACTAATCGTATCCACAGCAAAACTGAGAATTCTACCCGTAAAAGACTGGAGTTGATTAGATAATCTTTCTAAAATCTCGCTAACTAAAGCACTTAAATTAATCGGAAGTTGCTGTTGACTTAACGCCCAATCTTGAAAAGCTTCTAGCTGCTGAGTACCAGAATCAATCCAACTAGGCAAAATATTCGCCAACTCGTTGAGCTGTTCTATAATCAGGGGAACCAAGGTGATGCCTAAACCCACTATAATCACCACAGTCAAAAGTAACACTCCCACGATCGCCAAATTACGTTTCACCCCTCGTTGCTGAAGAAACTGGATGGGATAGTCCAAGACAAAAGCCAGTAAGATGGCGGCGGCAATAATACTCACTAAAGGTTGAAAATACTGCACAAGCTGAAGGAACAGCCAGCCGTTGAGAATGATAATGGGAAATGCTAATCCTATGCTTAACCATCGTGGGACTTTGTTTGCAGATTGCATTAGTGATAACTACTCCATAAGAGTTTTAACTTTATTTTGACTGCTAAACAGTGGGGAGTGTTGGCTGTTGACTGTTGACATCCTCTATCCAAAATCTCACTTTCTCATTTACGACTCCTATACTGAATTCTTCTCGATAAAATCCAACATAATTCGCTGATGCATTTCCCCTAATGGTCGCACTTCGCCAGCATTTTTTGAATAACAGTTACCTTGGCGAATATCTTCTGGCGTCAACAATCCCATATCCCAGCCTTCATTCAAAACCAATCGATTTAACTCCACCAAGAGTGGTGCATGAAAAACATGACGGACAACTCTTTCGTCGGGATAACAGCCAAATTCAGCAAAAGGTGGTAAATCATAGCCGATTTCTTCTAAAATTTCTCGTTTGACTGCCACATTCGGCGTTTCACCAGGTTCGATATGACCGCCAAATAGCGCCCAGTAACCAGGATAAAGAATACTGGGGATATTGTCCCGCAGTTGCATGAGAAATTTGTTTTTTTGGTAGAGAATAGCGATCGCTACATGTACTACTTGATTACTCATATATTGATTTTTAATTGCTAAATTATTCTTCTTCTAAATAAACTTCTCCCAGTTCTTTACCAGCTACAGGGATACTTTGGTAGCGAACTTTACCTCTAAACACCACTTGCGATCCCTCTCCCAAACTTTTTTGATTAGTGATAACCCAAATTTTGCCGGTTGTATCATCTACTTGATAAGCCCACTGTTTCATTAAAGGAGCTTGCTTTTCTACCTTTCCTTGGATGTAAACTGTAGCTTGATTCTTTGGTTCTGGTTTAATTTCTCGAATTGGGGTGACATTTGTGCCAAATTTTAAGCCAGTCCCACTCAAGCCAGAGGAGGATAAATTACCACAACTAGAAAGTCCTGCTACCAGAAAAAAAGCCAACCCTAGACGGTAGAGAACAATTCTCTGCCCATCCAAAAAGCCAAGGAACAAATTTCTCGTTTGTTGCATGAAAGCCACCGATTGAGCAAATTTTCGCTTCACTGCTTATTTTGTCGCCACTTTAATCGACTCAGTTCCTATCTATGGTACTTTCTTGTGAATTGGGCATTAGCAAAGCCAGACAGAACAAAAGTATGTCCGGATGTATCTATCGCATTCTTTTTTCAAATTGGTATTAAAAGTGTTGACTGATGACTATTGAATTAGGAATTATTTTCTTTGTCCTCCCACCTCCCCCAATCCTGGCTAGTATTCTCTCTTATTCTTCAGACGACATGATTGATCTGAGAAAATAAACATTATGGATTTACTGCCAGAGAAACGCTACGACATCAAACAGCTACACAATAACAGTTAAAAGTCAAGGGCAAAGAGTCAAAGCGCAGCGTGCCAGACTAGGGATTGGGCAAAAAAGGCTTATAATAAACCTTTTTGCCCGGAGAATTTTTGAGCAAGTAGGCAAAGCAGACACTTGAGGCTGTAAGAATATAACAATAGCTATTGTAAGCAAACTTTTGAAATCATCCTCACCAGTGAACGCCTCTACCAACGTCTCCGCGCAAACTCAAAATCGCAAAGCAGATCATATTCGCATCTGCCTAGAAGAAGATGTTCAATCTCACGAAGTCACCAATGGACTAGAACGCTATCGCTTCACCCATTGTTGTTTACCAGAACTAGACTACAGCGACATTAAAATCAGTACAAATTTTTTGGGTAAATACCTTGGCGCACCTTTGTTAATTTCTTCGATGACTGGAGGAACCGAACAAGCAGGAATCATTAACCAACGGTTAGCTGAAGTCGCCCAACACTATAAAATTGCGATGGGTGTTGGTTCCCAGCGAATAGCTGTGGAAAAACCCCAAGTAGCCGATACATTTGCCGTCCGCAAGTATGCGCCGGATGTTTTGCTATTTGCCAACTTGGGCGCTGTGCAACTTAACTATAAATATGGCTTAGCTCAATGTTTGCGGGTAGTCGATATCCTAGAGGCTGATGCTTTGATTTTACACATTAACCCCCTACAAGAATGCATTCAGCCCAAAGGTGATACTAATTTTAAGGGGTTGCTTGATAATATTTATAAAGTATGCTCTAAAATGCCAGTACCAGTAATAGCCAAAGAAGTGGGTAATGGGATTTCAGCAGCGATCGCCAAAAAACTCTTAGATGCTGGAGTCACTGCCATTGATGTAGCTGGTGCGGGTGGAACTTCATGGGCGAAGGTAGAAAGCGAACGGGCAGAAAATGCCTTGCAACGTCGTTTAGGAAAGACATTTGCCGATTGGGGTTTACCGACAGCAGAGTGCATTACCAGTATTCGAGCGATCGCTCCAGATGTGCCCTTAATTGCTTCCGGGGGATTGCGTCATGGACTAGATGCAGCAATGGCGATCGCTTTAGGAGCAGACATAGCCGGTTTAGCAATGCCCTTCCTAAAAGCCGCAGCAGTATCACAAACAGCAGTTGCCGAATTAGCTGAAGTATTAATTGCCGAAATCACCACAGTATTATTTTGCACCGGTAACGCCACCTTGGAGCAGTTAAAGCACTCAGGTAGTTTACAGCCCATAAAATAAATTTAGTAATAATCTGTAAAACATCTAGTTTGCCTGTTAAGGCTGATGGGGAGATAAGGATATGGGGAGAGGAATTAAGCAATTAAGCAACAATCCAAAATATGTAAGTTAAAAGTGGAAGAGCTTACCAATTATTGATGAAGCTTTATTTAGCGCAGCTTCATCAATAATTGGTATTAGCACAGGTGAATGCCTAAAAACTTTAAAAAGTATATTGCATCTCCACTTGGAGCATTAGTTAGTGTAAAAGTTTTTCAACTTATATCTATGGGGGAACACGAAGTTATCAACCCTAGAAAACATCAAAATATTTAAGAAGGAGAAAATCAATGAAGAAACTAGAAGGAAAGGTAGCTTTAGTAACTGGTAGCAGCAGCGGAATTGGTCAAGCTATTGCTATACATCTTGCCCAACAAGGTGCAAATGTTGTCATTGACTACCGTTCTCATCCTGAAGGCGCTCAAGAAACTCTGTCTAAAGTAGAAGAAGCTGGTAGCAAAGGCTTAACTATTAAAGCTGACTTGAGTGTAATTAGCGATATCCGCCAACTTATAGACCAGGGTATTCAATACTTTGGTAAGCTAGATATTCTCGTCAACAATGCTGGAATTGACGGTCGAAATGCTGACTTCTGGAACATTAGCGAAGCCGACTATGACGCAATAATCGATCTCAACCTCAAAGGCACGTTTTTCACTACTCAAGCGATAGTACAGCACTTCATCGAAACCAAGCGAACTGGTAAAATCATTAATATTAGCTCCACCCATGAGGAAATAGCATTCCCCCACTTCACTGGCTACTGTGTTAGCAAGGGTGGTGTAAAGATGATGATGCGTAATTTAGCAGTTGAACTTGGTCCTCTGGGAATAACAATTAACAATGTAGCCCCAGGAGCAATTGAAACACCAATCAATAGTAAGCTGTTAAATGACCCCGAAAAATTGGGAGCATTGTTGAAAAACATTCCTTTAGGTCGTTTAGGTAAGCCAGAGGATATCGCACCTATAGTTAGCTTCTTAGCCTCAGCCGATGCAGACTACATAACAGGGGCAACCTTTTATGTAGATGGAGGACTCAGCCGGAACTATCATGAGCAGTAGGTAGTTTGCGTTGGCTCTAGTGTTATAGAGTTGAATGGCACGCTTGAGTTATTTGTTGAGGCAAGCAGGGGAAGCTGTAATGAAGCTGCCGCTAATGAGAACTTTATTACTACCATCGATTTCCCAAGGCGACTGCAACAAAAACAAACAGTGGATTAGGAATATCAGTGCTTGGGGTAGTTGTAATTGGAAAACATTTTTTGCTCGCTTACATCGGTTTGCCCAAGTTTCGCAAGCCCCAAGCTACTGGCTCGATTTTGCGCTAATACTAGACAGCTAAATCCTAAATCCAAGGTGATGAAAAACTTGTACAAGCGCATCTTGCTCAATCAAAAGGAAAATTACCAAACTAGCAACACAAATTACTCTTTTTTCGCAAATGAGGCTTTAAACAAAGTAATTGCTTGATGTGTATTCAATATATTATTATAGACTCTAATTGAGAATAAAAAAAACTTATAATACTTGAGCAAACTTTTTCTCAAAATAGAAGTAAATCAAGGAGTAAAGAGTAGTGTATTTTGATAAGATTCAAAAAATAACAAAATTGGAATAACAGAATTATAAGTTCTGTAGAGATAGCATGGTCTTTAGGCACGGGTTCATTGCATCTAGCTTAATAGTTTTCTTCGCATTTGGCTGTAGTAATGGGGCAAACTCATCAACAGAAAATACCACACAATTTGTACAGAAAAGTAATGTGACCCAGCTTTTAGTAGAAGCGAAGGCTACCCAAAATGCAGAAGTTTTCCTGACTCAAGGCAATAATTTATTAGATAACCAGCGTTACCAAGATGCAATTAAAGCATACGACAAAGCGATCGCCATGAAAGCTGAGATTGTTGAAGCTTGGATCAACCGTGGCATAGCTTTAACATCGCTACACCGCTACAAAGACGCTGTAGCATCCTATGATCGAGCGATCGCCATCAAGCCTGACAAAGATGAAGCTTGGTATAACCGTGGCATAGCCTTAACATCGCTACAACGCTACCAAGACGCTGTTGCATCTTACAACCAAGCGCTCTCTATCAAGCCTAACAAGTATGAAGCCTTAACTAACCGAGGCATTGCTTTGACAAAGTTGAAACGCTACCAAGACGCTATTGCATCTTATAATCAAGCGATCGCCATCAAACAGGATTTGCACCAAGCATACTATAACAAAGCTTGTTCTTATGCTTTACAGGGCGATGTAAAATTAGCAACTGAAAACCTAGACCGAGCAATTCAACTTGTTCCAGAAAAGTACAAAAATTTAGCCAAAACTGACCCTGACTTTAACAAAGTGCGTAGTCAAAAGCGGTTTCAGGAATTACTGCAATAGACGGGCATTGAAAAGCTTAAAACGAACATGATATTAACGGGAGTAAATAAGTCCCAAAATCAGTTACTTTTTAAACTGAACTGCACGCTAGTTGCGATCGCTGCCGATAGGATAAATCTAAATATTAATTTTGATTTGTGCATTATCTAATAGTTTGATATTTTATTTACTTGTGGGTTGCTTTGGATTTCATACTAGAGATCTAAATTAAACTTATATATTTAAAGTAATAAAGTTTACTGATAGTAGTTTCCGAATATCTTCTAATTTTTTAATCTTTTGGCATCTTATAGAATCCCGCTCAAGCAATATTTTAACTTATGACAGATGGCGATCGTATTCCTTAACAGAAAAATTTACTGATAAATAAAAATTTATAGTGAACAAATATCACAATACAAAATTATTACTTCGGGGATCTACTAGACAGAATAACGCACAAAACCATTAACCGATGTGTATTGGCAAACGTAGTAAAAAAAATATCATCAAATCATCGCAATCATGCTTACAAATAACTAAAAGATGCATGTTAATGTTTTAATCTCATCGTCTTGCCTTTGGGCTTTTTGTTATGCATCTGCACTATTCACACCCCCAACACCTTGAAGAATTAGTCAAGAGTAGTGGTATAGACTTACACTTAGTGCATCTTAATTTTCGGTCAGTCCTAGGTGTAACTGCTTATGAGTACTTGTTGATTTCTCAGTTACTTCCTCGCACCAATACAGGAATGGTAAAAAGTAGTTGGTTGCAGCGTTACGCTCATATTACTGAAGGTGGTTGGTGGTGTTCAGGACTAGACCCCTTAAATAATTGGCAAATGATGGAATGGGGATGCTTTAAACCAAACCAACCTCGAAAAAATAACAATGGCAAATTTATCAAATACGAGCATCCCCCCAGCACGCCAACGCGGGTATTTTGTTTGCGCGTAACACAGCAAGTCTGGCAGCAAGTTGCAGGGCGTTATAATCTGCTAATGCCCGATGATATCACTATTAGCCCCGATGGCGAAGCTAGCGGTTTTTGGCAATGGGTGATAGAAAACAATATTCCTGTGATTATCTGCGAGGGTGTGAAGAAAGCAGCAGCACTGCTGACACAAGGATATGCAGCTATTGGTGTTCCTGGAATTACTAGTGGTTATCGGGTTGTCAAAGATGAATTTGGTAAAATCACCCGTCGCCAGCTGATTGCTGACTTAGCCGCCTTGGCGATAACAAAACGTCGCTTTTATATTTGCTTTGATTTTGAAACTCAACCTCAGAAAATCGCTGCTATAAATAATGCGATTTCTCAACTTGGTTGTTTACTCCAGCAAAAAAATTGCTCTGTTAAAGTCATCGAGCTTCCAGGAACAGAAAAAGGTGTTGATGATTTTATTATTGCCAAAGGTGCAAGTAATTTCGATAAACTTTATCGTCAAAGTCTTGATTTAGAAATTTATCTAGCCCAAACCAAACCCCACACTGAATTAAGTATTCCTGCTACATTAACTTTTAATCGTCCTCACATCGGCGAAATGCCTTTCCCGACCTCTGGATTAGTCGGAGTAAAATCAGCAAAAGGAACAGGTAAAACCACAGCATTACAATCTGTTGTCCACCAAGCAAAAAATAGAAATAAACCTATTTTATTAATTACTCATAGAATCCTTCTTGGACGATTTTTGTGTGAAAAAATTGGTATCCAATGGGGATTGGGTATAAGTAACTGGGAATTAGAGAATAATTTTCCCAATAATCAATATTCAATTCCCAAATCTTTCGGCTTGTGCGTTGATTCAATTTGGAAACTAAATCCCAAAGATTGGCATGGGGCAATAGTAGTTTTGGATGAAGTAGAACAAACTTTATGGCATCTATTAAATAGTAATACTTGTAAAAATAAGCGTGTCAAAATACTAAAATTATTCCAGCAACTAATTGCTACAGTTTTAACAACTGGAGGATTAGTAATTGCCCAAGATGCTGACTTATCAGATGTCTCACTTGAATATTTACAAGGATTGGCAGGAATACAATTAACACCTTGGATAGTTCTTAACGAGTGGAAACCTCGGCAAGGATGGGATGTTACTTTTTATGATTCGCCAAATCCAACACCGCTAATTCATCAACTAGAATTAGATTTACTTGCTGGGCGTAAATGTTATGTTACTACCGATAGTCGTGCTGGGCGTTACAGTTGTGAAACTATAGAACGTTATTTGAAAGAACGGTTACAAAAATTAAGACAAAAGTTTCCTCAAACTCTAGTAGTTAGCAGTCACACTACAAACACACAGGGTCATGCAGCAGTAGATTTTATTGCAGGTATTAATCAAAAAATCTCTGATTATGATGGTGTTTTTGTTACCCCTAGTCTTGGCACAGGAATTAGTATTGATGTTCAACATTTCGACCGAGTTTATGGAATTTTTCAAGGCGTAATTCCTGACTCGGAAGCACGACAGGCATTAGCAAGAGTGCGGGATGACGTGCCGCGTATTGTCTGGTGTGCTAAGCGAGGTATTGGTTTAATTGGCAGTGGTAGTACAAATTACCGTTTGCTATCTGACTGGTACCAAGAAAATCAAAAAGAAAATTTAGCTTTGCTCAGTCCGTTACATAAAATAGACGTAGATTTACCTTTAGTTCAGGACCCAATTCATTTGAGAACATGGGCAAAATTATCTGCTAGGATAAATGCATCAATTCGCCTCTACCGTCAATCGATGCAAGATGGTTTAATTGCTGATGGACATCTAATTCAAATACGAAGTAATGCAGTTCACAATAATATTATTCGAGATTTACGTCTTGCATTTTTAGCAAGTGATCCCAATGATTTTGCAACCCGCAAGAGATTAATTTTAGAAATTGTTAAAGTTCAAAAAGATTGGGCACAAAGCCGACAAAAAGCTAAAGATATTAAATATAAAATTAAAGAAATTAAGCAACAAAATCAATTGGCAGCGGCAAAATATGTAGCTAACGCTAAAGATATCGATTATGTAAAATATGAGCAACTATTAGTTAAAAGTTTTTTGACTAATGAAGAACGTAACGAAATTAATAAATATATTCTCAGACAAAAATATGGAATAGAAGTTACTCCGGCGCTGAAATTACAGGATGACCAAGGATATTATACTCAATTATTAATTCACTATTATCTGACTCACGAAAGTGAGTATTTTCAGATTAGAGACCACCAAGAATGGCATCAACAATTATCTTGTGGTCAAGGAAAGGTTTTTCTACCAGATTTAAATACTTACACTCTAAAAGTTGAGGCAATGAGAGCTTTAGGCATATTGCAATTTCTGGAAATAGGACGAGAATTTACAGAAAACAATACTGAGTTAATTTTACTGAAAAATGTTGCTTTTCAGTATAATAAGCATATTAAAAGAGTACTTGGTGTTAGTTTGTTTGGAGGAAAACAACAACTTTTGGGAATTAAAATACTCGCCCAACTGTTAAATTTATTAGGTTTGAAACTGAAGCGATTAAATGAAGTTTATCAAATAGATTCAGCAACATTAAATGATGGTAGAGAAAAAATATTTGAAGTTTGGCATCAACGAGATGAATTGATGTTATCTCATGTTAAGAGCGGTGGCTATCGAGTAGCTAATTATTCACCAGACTCCAAGGCTAAGATTATTTACGCCTAGTCTCCCGTGATCAAATATATGAGAACCCTTAATAAGGGAACTGAGCTCCAAAAAATAAATTATTTAGTTTGAAGTTGCTGATTGATGATTGATGACTGTTAACTGTCAATAGTGGGATATTTTTTACAAAGGAACTCCCTAAGCGCTTAAGGGATGCTTTCAAACTCAGGTTGGGTATGGGAATCGTTCTTCAACAGTTGGGAGACAAGCTAGTTGAGAACGGAGCGGGTAGTAAACTGTGCCGAATCAACTTTTGGCAGTACTTACCAAAATCTAAACTAACAGTCGCTTATCTGAGAATCCTATAGATAATGAAATTGCCTCTTACAAGGACGCGCTTAAAAGAAAAGTTGATAGTCCGGTAAACACCTACTCAAGGTTAAGCACTTGCAAAATAAGCTAATGTCCACAGTTGCCAATGTTCTGTATCGTGAACTGTTGAGAACTTGCGGCAAACAAACCCCATTGGTTAATGACTTATGACTAATTACTAATGATAATCTCCCAATAGTGGGGGGTTGTAAAATGATTTAATACTTTAGAGTGAAATTAAATATATAAAAGAGCAATTTTCAAATGACTATTTACTTTTATAAGGCTTGGCAGCCTTATGGCTGTTTTTCTAACTTTTCTTTCCATGAAATCCACATCCAAGGTACTCACTGGCCAACGGTTGAGCATTATTATCAAGCACAAAAGTTTGTTGGTAGTACGGATGCAATAATTATACCTTTCATTCATGCCGCCCCTACTCCTGAAGAAGCTGCTGCTTTGGGAAGATGTGGTACTCGTCAATTACGGCGAGATTGGGATTTGGTCAAAACTCAAGTGATGCGAGAAGCTGTACTAAAAAAGTTTCTTACTCATGCTGATATTAGAGAAGTTCTTTTAAGAACAGGTGATGAAATGTTGGTTGAAAATTCCCCAACTGATTATTTTTGGGGTTGTGGCGCTAATGAAACCGGTCAAAACCATCTCGGTAAAATTCTCATAAGTGTTCGTGAAGAAATCCGTAAGTTACTATCTTTAACAATAATTTACGAATAATTTAATTAAAAAAGTTACATCTAACATAAAATCAGCAATTCAACGGGGAATAGTTAAATTTTCCCAGTCAAAAATCTTTGAAGTAGTCGTTAATAATTAATTATTGAGCGGCAAAAATCTTGTTTAATTGGCTTGATGGGCACAATCATTAAAAAATATTATTAATTCTAGGCAATTATTAAGTTAGTAAGTTGAGTAATATTACTGAAATAATTTAATGATTGAGAATATAAAATTAATAAGTATCAATAATTAAATTTTTCTAAAAAATAAATTTGTGAGGATTTGTGTAGCATATTTTTAATAAAAAAAGGGGTTTAATATTTTTTAAAAATTTTATGAAATATCCTTATTCGGCAGAATATCTGATATCTCTAAAATATTCTCTAATACATCCAAAGATATTTGCGACAAATAATTGTTTGACCAGATAGACCTAATAAAAATCCGATTCAATTTTGAAACATAATTAAGCACGCTTTAATATAATATAACGGAATTGTTAAGATACTGTTTGACCTCTTACCTAACTACACAGGTAAGTTTGTGAATAAAATCAGACTGCTATATTTGTAGGAACAATTTAGTGAAATGGAATGAAAATCAAGGAAATGTAAGTTGAAGATTTCGATTAAAGACAACTATAAAAAACTTTTTAATACTTCAGTTATGGTGTATATAAGCAATGACATTTACCGATAAACCAAACTGGTTGCAACAAAGCTTAGACCAAGAAAGTTTACTGCACCGGATGACAAAACAGATCAGGCGATCGCTTGATCTCCAAGAGATATTAACGACTACCGTTAGCCAAGTACGGTTATTTTTAGGTACAGATCGGGTGAAGGTATATCGGTTTGATGCTGATGGTAGTGGTGAAGTTATTGCTGAATCAATTCATGAGCAGCGTCTACCATCTCTATTGGGGCTACGCTTCCCAGTCCATGATATTCCCCAAAAAGCTAGAGAGATGTTTTTGGTAGCCGGGCAACGCTCGATTGTAGATGTGGGTAACGGGAAAATTGGGCTATCACCTCTACATTCAAAAGAAACTGGTAAACGTCTACAAAGTAATATCTCCTATCGGCAGGTAGACCCTTGTCATATTCAATATTTAAAGGCAATGGGCGTGCAATCTTCTTTAGTAGTGCCAATCTTACATTACAACCTCAAAGAAGAATCGGCAAAACCCCAATTGTGGGGATTGTTGGTATCTCATCACGCCCAACAGCGAACGATTTTGAAGCGAGAACTGAGATTAGTGCAGCAAGTTGCCGATCAAGTAGCGATCGCCATCGCTCAAAGTTACCTGTTCGCTGAAGCCATCGCCCAGCAACAACGAGAAGCTACTATTAACCGAATAACCACACTACTACATAAACTACCAACAATCCAATTACAAGGGGCACTAGAAGAAGCTATCGCTGCCTTCGATGGCGTAGGTGGCAGGCTTTATATTCAACAGACTGAAGAATTATACACCTGGGGTAAGCAACCAAAACTACCTTATGAGTTAGGAAATGGTGTCATCGAACAGCATTCCATGTGGCAAAACTGGATGGCTGAGTGTAAACCAGGTAATATTTGGGCAACCACTGACGTTTATAAAGAACCGCGTTTACGAGTTTTAGCTTTAGGGTTCCGTTCCACTCCAATTCGGGGACTGATGGTGATTCCCTTACATTACCGAGAAAAATTTACTGGTGTATTAAGCATTTTTCGCTCGGAATTTAATACAGAAATTTTGTGGGCAGGACAGTGTGAGGACAATCGGCGGCAATTACTACCGCAACTTTCCTTTGAAGTTTGGCGAGAGCAAAAAAAGGGGCAAGCATGTGAGTGGAGGGCAGAAGACATTTCATTAGCCCAAGCACTATACGATCATTTTTCAATGGCAATTGAGCAGCAGCAAATGTACAAACAGGTACAAGCGCTCAATTCCAACCTAGAACTGCGGGTGCAAGAGCAAACTGCCGAACTAAAAAAATCATTACTATTCACCAAAGTACTCAAGCAAGTCACAGACCAGATCCGCAGTACATTAGACTTGCAGACAACTCTGCAAGCGATCGTCCGCGAAGTTCGCTCGCTGCTAAACTCAAACCGGGTGTTGATTTTCCAAATCAAGAGTAGATCGGTGATTGTGGAAGAAATTAACGGCAACTGGCAGTCAGTTTTAGAAGTGAAAGCACCACCAGACTGCTTTCCTGATGAGTTTATTAATTTATACTTTCAAGGCAGAATCCGGGCTGTTAACAATGTATCAGCAGTTTCTTTAAGCGCTTGTCATCGAGATTTTTTGCAAAGTCTGCAAGTGCAAGCCAACTTAATTGTTCCGATAAAAATAGGTATGCAAGTATGGGGATTACTGATTGCTCATCAGTGCGACACTCCTAGAAATTGGCAGGATGCGGAAATCGATTTATTGCAACAGCTAGGAGATCAAGCTGCGATCGCCATTCAACAAGCGCAACTGTATGAACAGACCTTTAGAGCCGAAACTGAAGCTAGGAATCAAGCTGCACAGTTAGAACATACTCTGCATCAACTCCAAGAAACACAAACAAAATTGATTCACACCGAAAAAATGTCCGCCTTAGGACAGCTAGTGGCGGGTATCGCGCACGAAATCAATAACCCCGTTAACTTCATCTACGGTAACCTCTGCCATGCCAGCGATTATACCGAACAACTACTGGAAGTTTTACGGCTCTACCAATTATATTATCCCCACCCTCATAGTGAAATTCGCGCCGCCCTCGAAGGGATCGATTTTGAGTTTTTGGTAGAAGACCTGCCAAAAATCATCACCTCAATGCAAGTGGGAAGCGATCGCATTCGCTCAATAGTGCTGTCATTACGCAATTTTTCTCGCTTGGATGAGTCGGAAAACAAGCGCGTTGACCTGCATGAAGGCATTGACAATACTTTATTAATTTTGCAACACCGCCTGAAAGCAAGTCCTGAATTTCCAGGCATTGAAGTAATTAAAAAATATGGCCAGATCCCACGGGTGGAATGCTATGCCGGACAAATGAATCAAGTATTTATGAATATTCTCAGCAATGCTGTAGATGCCCTATTAATGAAGAATGGGGAGTGGGGAGTCGAGAGTAGCGAGATGGGGAGACAATCAGACAATCAGACAAATTGCAATAAGTCTTTCCCCTTGTCCCCAATTCCCATTGTTCCCTCATCCTTATTTCCAATGCCCACTATCCACATTTTCACTCAAGTCTCAGCAGACAACTCTGGTGTGTTGATTCGTATTAGTGACAATGGGCTTGGAATGACTCAAGAAGTCAAAAAGCGAATTTTTGACCCATTTTATACTACCAAACCTGTAGGTAAAGGCACAGGACTGGGATTGGCAATCAGCTATCAAATTATTGTAGAAAAACATGCCGGAACGATGGAGTGCATTTCAGAACCAGGCAAAGGTACAGAATTCTGGATTGAGATTCCCCTCAAGCCTCCAGTAACAAGCAGTGAAGTGGAGGTGGGGGAGTGGTGAGATGGAAAGACAAAGGGACATGCAACAAGTCTTTCCCCTTGTCCTTGTTTCGCTTTGTAACAAGCCCTGAATACTACAATTATCTGACTCCCGGAGGATGTAATACAACTTCTTCGTACCACTGAAGCTTCTCTCGTCAAGGCTTATCAGTCTGTCTCTGGCTAGTTGGGATAAACAGCGCCGAGCGTTGCCAGTGGTGGTGTGTATGTAGTGGGCTACCTCCTCGGCTTCAAACTTATTATTAGCGTTTTCTTGCAAAAATTTGATGATACGGTCTTTGGTGGAGTTATCTGGAGAGCCTAACTCTTCTCCTACTTCCTCCAGGAGTGAGAAACTAAAATCTTCTTCATTGAAGAACAGGCGATAACTCGCTGGGAAGCGGCGCGATCGCGATTTTTCAATGGTGAGAATTTTTTCTTGGACATTGGCGCTGGGGTTAGTGTCCTTTTCTAGCTTGATCACCTCTGAGACAGCGTTTGTAACTGCTGTTGTCCCCCTGGCTTGTCCGTTTCTATTGGTATGGTGAACAATGACTAGAGTTATTCCGGTTTCGGCGGCATTCGGCGATAAGCAAAAAACCAAAGTTGTTGGAGGGTCAGACTTGTGTAGACTTTCTCTGTGGCAATGAGTTTATACCAGACTAGAACCTCAGTGATCGCGTTTAAAAAATGAGATTGATAAAACTTTGGGTGAAAAACTGGTAGCACAAAAACAAGCTGGTCGCCCGATCAAGTTGATGAGGATGAAAATTGCAGCTTTAGGAGCAAGATTATTGTTTAGAGAACTAGTCAAAGCCCATGAGTCATATTCCTCCACAACTTCAACCACTACCGACTGATGTCACCTTTAGTTATTACCGTCAGCCGGGAAATCCTGGTTGCTTGTGTTTGCGGTGTCTGCTGGCCATCGGCACAAAAGAATCACCAGTTATTTTTATATCCTCAAAGCAGTCAGTGGATACTTCGCTATCATCCTGGCTGCTTGAGAATGGTGACTTTTGACAATGATCGAGACTCGGAAGATGACTATAAAGATTTGCCCTACTAATTCCCTGTCCACCCCATAAATCGCTAGAGTGAATACGAAGTTAAATAGCGATAAACAGTTAAAATAGCGCCTTATGTCAATTATTGCGCTCAGAGCATGGTATTTACAGGATTATGAGCCGATTCCAGAATTGGAAAAACGTCCACCAGACATTCGCCTCAGCAAAAAAAGTCTGCTGAGATCGGCATTGCGAGCGGACTTTTTAGAAGAAAGTGACGAAATTAAGAAATCAATTTGGTTTTGGCGCTATCTGGAAGGTGAAGATATTGAATTTTATATTGAGGGTAGTGGCGGTTATCGCGTAGCTAACATTGACTTGATTAGTCACGAAATTTATTTTACTAAGCAGGCGGTGCTGGCTCAGTTAGAACCAACAATTTTTTTCTGCAATCAAACTGAGTATGCCGCAGCGAGTGATGTTCTCAGAGAAGAACTGCAAAAAAGTTTGGAGACTTTAAACTTGCGATCGCGCCTTCCCTTAACATTAGTAGAATCCTCTCGTCCCACCGGTGCTACTTTCCGAATTAATCGGACTATGATGCGAAAAATCCGTAAGAGTTTGTTATTTATCGCTGATACCACACCCATTGCTAGTATTGCTAGTAAAGAAACTCCTCAACTAATTCCGAGTCCCAATGTCTGTATTGAAATCGGCTATGCCATTCAAAGTAAGCGGTCTGAACAGATTCTACTAGCGCAAATGCAACGTCCAAATTTTGAAGGACAATTTCCTTTCGACTTACCCACACAGCAAATTTTACAATTTCAAGACATGAAAGAACTGAATAAAATTCTGACACGAACGATTGAAAATCAGCTAGCACGATTCAAATTGTTTTTTTAAACGAGATGATAACATTCAGTATCGGGAATGGGGACGTCGGATTTTAATCGCTCAATTGTCGTTGATACTGTGCCAAGGCTGTTGAGTATATTAACCTTGATGTCAGTAAAATCATTGCCTAACAAGGCTTAAGAGATTTTTACTACAAATACACCAATCAACTAGGGTAGCAGAGCTTGTGCTACCCTACTACATATTTACCACTACCTTTTATTCAATTGAAAACCGCTTTCTAGTAAATTTTGATTTGTTACATTAATCTTAGCGATTAACAGTTATATTAAAATATTTTAACATTTACAGCTATTGATCAAACTGTAGGGACACAGTATTACTGTATCTTGACAACAGATGTGATTCACATATATAAAAACTCCTATAAGTGCAAAAGGTGTATCCTGTCGCAAATATTGCCTCTAGCTAAAAGTAGTTGGGGGCGAAGGACAAAATTAAAACTACATAGTTATTAGCAGATGGAACAAGTAATTGAAACTCTCAAACAAGATTTACCAACACTTTTTCAAAAAGATATTTCCTATAATATTTATACACGGGATATCTATTTTAAAGACCCAGTGAATACATTCAAATACAAATTTAATTATCGGATTATATTTTGGACTTTGCGATTTCATGCTCGCCTATTTTTTACCAAAATTTACTTTGATGTACATGATATAAAACAGTCTGCTGAAGATACTATTTTAGTAAATTGGACAGTGCGGGGAGTGTTGCGTGTTCCCTGGAAAGCACCTTTGTTGTTTAATGGTTGTTCAACTTATAAACTCAACCAAGATAATTTGATATACGAGCATATTGACACTTGGGATAGAAAGCCAAAAGAAATATTAAAGCAGTTTTGGCAAAGGGGAGAAGCTAATTAGCTACTAGATATTCATCTTTTAGAATGGCTGATTTAAGAAACAAGCTTTTGCTTAAGGCTATCTTTTGTAAGCTCAAATTTTGTCAGAGCGTAGTTATTTTATGGATAAGTGATCGCTATTCCAAGATTTAAATAGTTCAAAGGTACTATATTTCTTGATTTTGCCCAATATAGTTGCTACCAAAACTTTTGGGTATTATTTTGATAAACTATAAGTTTTGTAGTATAATTATCTACTTAAGTAGTATATAAAACTCTTATCTGATTTTTGCAAAAACTCTGTACAACTCGAAAAGGCTGATTCTCTACTCCTGCTTACGCAAATAAGCTTAAAAACCAAAACAGATTACTATATATACTTAATAAATATAAAAACTAAAGAGAGACTGAAGATGGCAAAAGAGAGTCTAAAAGTTTATTTAGATGCCCTCATATGTAGAGAAGCATTTGAAGTACAAGGTCAAAACATAGGAAGAAATATTCCTATGATATCTATTCGTGATTTAGAAAAAAGTTCTTTTTTCTATCCATTTTTACGCAAACCTGATTTTCAAAGAGAAACTAATGAGTGGGAATCTCAGAAAATATGTGAGTTTATAGAAAGTTTTTTAGACGGTGATTTAATTCCATGTGTAATTCTTTGGAGAAGTTCTAGTAGTTATTATTTTGTGATTGATGGCTCCCATAGACTTAGTTCTTTAATAGCTTGGATCAATGATGACTATGGCGATGGTAAAATTTCTCAAGAATTTTATGATGGAGATATTACAGAAGAGCAAAAAGTCGCTGCTCAAGAGGTAAGGAAACTTATTAAAGCAGCTATAGGTTCTTATAAAGATTATCAATCTTTAACACAACATCAAGGACAAGTTGATCAAAAATTTCTCGATAGAGCAAGAAACTTAGGAGCTTTAGGTATCCAGCTACAGTGGGTTGAAGGTAATTCAGAAAAAGCAGAAGCATCTTTTTTTAAAATTAATCAACAAGCAGCACCTATTGGTGAAACTGAAATGCGTTTACTACTTGCACGAAAGACACCTAATGGTGTTGCAGCTCGTGCAATCATGAGAAGTGGTAATGGTCATAAATATTGGTCAGACTTTTCACAAGATAAACAGGATGAAATAGAACAACTTGCTCAAGAAATACATCAACTTATTTTTGAACCTAAATTAAAAAACCCGATTAAAACTCTAGATGTGCCAATAGTAGGAAGTCTCTCGGCTCCTGAAAAACTTGAAGTCATATTAGAATATGTCAATATAGTTAATAATATAGAAGTAGATAGTCAATTAGGAGACGATCCTACAGGAGAAAAAACAGTAGAACTACTCAAAAATTGTAAAAAAGTGGCGCAAAGAATAAATAGCAATCATCCTTCATCTCTGGGTTTGCACCCTATTATATATTTTACACTAGCGCTGGTAAGCCCAAAATTGGGTCATTTTATGGCATCATTACTTTAATACTACATTTAGAAAAAACTAAATACTTTTCTAAATTTATAGATGTCCGAAAAGATTTTGAATGGGTGATTTGGCAAGATGATATGGTTCCGCAGATTGTCAGCAAAAATGGAAATGCACTCAAAGCAAGAGAGAAAGTTAAAGATTTTTATATAAAAATTATTGATAAATTATTAGAAAAAATAGATAAGAAAAATGTCATTAAGGAAATCATCATCGAAAAAGGTTTTGGCTCATTAAAAGCTAAAACTAAAAGTAATGCAAGTGAAACCCTAAGTAAAGAATTCTCACGAGAGACAAAAGCAGCAGCTTTTATTAGAGATGCTTTACCTGGTTCTCCACGATGTAAAATCTGTGCAGGCTATCTCCCCAGTCGTCTTAACTCCATAGATCACATTAAGAGAAAAGCTGATGGTGGCTTAGGTACTTTAGATAATGCGCAATTGACTCATGCATACTGTAATACAACATACAAAAATTAAATATTTTAAAACTAAGTATAAAATTTAGATATAGTAGTGCGCTAGTAAAAGACATTACCTTTTGTTAAGACATACTACGACTTCTTCACTGCGGGATATTGCTGCAACACCTGTTGCAAATATTGCCCAGTATAAGACTTGGGATTTGCTGCAACTTCCTCCGGTGTCCCGATAGCAATTAATTCTCCACCCTTATCGCCACCTTCTGGCCCCAAATCTACCACCCAATCTGCACAACGAATCACATCTAAGTTATGTTCAATTACTAAAATTGAATTACCTTTATCCACCAATCTTTGCAAAACATCTAACAATTTGTGGACATCGTAAAAAGATAACCCTGTTGTTGGTTCATCTATTAAATAAAGTGTCTTACCTGTGGCGCGTCTAGATAATTCTGTAGCTAGTTTTACGCGCTGCGCTTCACCACCAGATAAAGTAGTCGCAGGTTGTCCCAATTGAATATAACCCAAGCCGACATCAAATAAAGTTTGCAAACGGGCGAAAGCTTTGGGAATATTTTGGAAAAAATCTAAACTTTCCTCAACTGTCATATTGAGAACATCAGAAATAGATTTGTCTTTGTACTTTACTTGCAATGTTTCGCGGTTGTATCTTGCGCCTTTACAAATTTCGCACTGCACGTAAACATCAGGGAGAAAGTTCATTTCAATTACATTCACACCCTGTCCGCTACAAGCTTCGCAACGTCCACCTTTAACGTTGAAAGAAAATTGCCCGGGTTTGTAGCCTCTAGCTTTGGCTTCTATTGTTTGCGAAAATACATCGCGAATCGCGTCGAAAATTCCTGTATAAGTTGCAGGATTAGAACGCGGTGTGCGTCCAATTGGCGATTGATCGATGACGATCGCTTTATCAATCGCATTTAATCCCTGAATTTTATCTAAGTCTTTGGGTAAGGGAACTTTCTTAGTTAAATGATGTTGTAATGATGGATAAAGTAACTCATTAATTAAAGTAGATTTACCAGAACCAGACACGCCAGTAACAGCAACAAGCTTACCTAACGGAATTTCGACATCTATATTTCTTAAATTGTTGCGATGGGCATTTTTAATAATTAAACTGCGTCCATTTCCGTCTCGGCGTTCTGTTGGCGTAGTGATTACCCGTCTTCCTGATAAATAAGCACCTGTTAAGGAATCTTCTGCTGTTAATAATGCTTCTAAATCACCTTGGGCGATAATGTTTCCGCCATGAATTCCTGCACCAGGGCCAATATCAACTATATAGTTGGCTGCACGAATTGTTTCTTCATCGTGTTCAACAACAATTAAGGTATTACCCAAATCGCGCAATTTCGTTAAAGTTTTCAGCAATCTACCGTTATCTCGTTGATGCAAACCAATACTTGGTTCATCTAAAACGTAAAGAACTCCTGTTAATCCAGAACCAATTTGTGTAGCTAAACGAATGCGTTGCGCTTCGCCACCAGAAAGGGTCATGGCTGGACGGTCTAAGGTGAGGTAATCTAAACCGACATCTAACAAAAATTGCAATCTGGCTTTAATTTCTCTGAGTACTAAATCAGCAATTTGCAACTGGCGATCGCTCAATTTTAATTGCTCAATTCTTTCCCGACAATCTCGAATTGATACTCCAGTTAAATCCAAAATTCCATATTGTCCCAACTTCACCGCTAAAGCTTCTGGTTTTAATCGTTTTCCCAGACAAACTTCACATGGTTGATCAATTAAATACTGATCTAATTTTTGCTTAATTAACTCCGAGCCACCCTCATATTGCCTTTGTAAAATTGGAATAATACCTTTAAAACTTTGTTTTTTATCTGTTTTTGTAGTTTCTGCTTTTTCTCCATATAAAAGAGTCTGCTGCTGTTCTTCTGTCAGCTTGCTCCAATTTGTTTGTAATTCAAATCCATAAGCTTGCCCCACACTGTAGAGCAATTCCAAATAATAAGAATTATCTTTTTCTGACCAAGGGGCGATCGCAGCATATATTGGCGCTTCCGGGTCGGGTACGATCAAATCTGGCGCAAATCTTCTTAAAGTCCCAATTCCATGACAGTTAGGACAAGCACCATAAGGTGAGTTAAAAGAGAACAATCGCGGCGACAATTCCTCCATTACCGCGCCATGTTCTGGACAAGCAAAATTTTCCGAAAATGCTAATTCTTCGTCATCTGTTGTTTGTCCTTTGTCATTTGTCTCATGACCGAAGACTATGTTTGCAATGCCACCAGACTGTTTTAAGCACGTAGATAGCGAATCAACTAAACGCTCTTGAATACCAGCTTTTTTCACTAAGCGGTCAATTACCACTTCTATGGTGTGCGTCAAATTTTTATCCAAATCAATGGAATCTGACAGTTCGCGCACTTCGCCATCAACACGAATGCGGACAAAACCTTGGGAAGCTAGACTTGACAAAAGCTTGCGGTGTGTGCCTTTTTTACCGCGAACCACAGGTGCAAGAATTTGGAAACGAGTGCGGTCTGGTAATTCCAGAATCCGATCGCACATCTCATCAATTGTTTGGGGTGCAATACAGCGATCGCAAATCGGACAATGCGGTTCGCCAGCGCGACCAAACAACAGCCGCAAATAATCGTAAATCTCCGTCACCGTACCCACAGTGGAACGGGGGTTATGAGAAGTTGACTTTTGGTCAATGGAAATTGCCGGACTTAAGCCTTCAATCGCTTCCACGTCCGGCTTATCTAACTGTCCTAAAAATTGCCTTGCATAAGCGCTAAGGGATTCCACATAGCGACGTTGCCCTTCAGCGAAAATCGTATCAAACGCCAAAGAAGATTTACCAGAACCAGAAACACCAGTGAACACAATTAAGCGATCGCGTGGCAATTCCAAGTCAATATTTTTCAGATTATGCTGCCTAGCACCCCGAATCCGAATGGTATTCTGGCTATTGTGCGAGGGAAGATGTCCGTTCAACAGAGAAGCCTGAGCGTTAGCCTGCTCTGAACGGAACTTCGGGGATGCTGTAAGCTGTGGGTCTGACATATTACGCGGCAAAAAAGGAGTTTCCTGTGAAACAGTCCTTAATAATACTATCTTTAATTAGTTTATAGTAGAACAATCGTACTGTTTTACATACTTATTGAGTATTGGGCATTAGGAGTGGTGAGTTAGAAGTTAAGAATTATTCTCTGCCTCCCCGCGTCCTTGCGTCTCCCCATCTCTTCTTCTGTTTGCGCCTCTCGTCTTGGAAAGTTCTGATGCCTGCGGCAAGCCCTGTGGGTTCGGGGGATCGCAATCGACGGAAACCACCAAGACCGCGACCCCCTTACCGCAAAGCGTCTACGGATAGCGCAGCGTTAGCGAGTCTGCGAGCGTCGCAAGCGGGCGCTCAGGCTTTCTGCTACGCCTGGAGCGTGCAAAAATCATCCCCCAACTATCGAAGCCACTTTCTGTGCAAAATTCCTACAAACTCCATGCAGCTTGAAAAAAGTCATACTCACACAACATCGCATAACGGTAGGTTGAATGCACAACAGCATTAGTTGTGGCATAATTGTCAACCAAATTTTGTAATTGCTGTACCAATGCCTGAAAATCGGCGCTACTGTAAGTCCGAATCCAGTCTGCATATTGATGATTTGGGATGCCATTAACAGCTAACTGTTCTCCCAAAAAAGCATACAAACGCATACAGGGAGACATAGCCGCAGCTGTTAAACTCACATCTCGACCCCAAGCAGTTGCTAATAAAAAATCAGTATAGTGCCGGGTAGCGGGTCCAGGTTCCACAGAATATAAATTAACTCCCCAGTCAGAAGCATAGCTACTATGCAATTGCAGTTCTGCTAAAACTCCATCAGCTAAGTTATGAAATTTCGTGAAACCTTCCCAATCTGGTGCTTTAGCTGCGGCGATACTATAAGCACGGGCAAAAGCTTCTAAGAAAAAAGCATCTTGCCCTACATAGTAAGCAAACTTTGCTTGCTCAAGAGTACCATCACTAATGCCTTGAACAAAAGGATGCTCTAGACACACTTTGGCTAAATCTTGATTTACCATCCATAATTCATTGGATAAAGTCATTTGTCATTGGTCATTTGTCATTTGTTAATAGTCAACAGTCATCTCCCCACTCTCTAAAAAGGTAAAAACTGAAGCAAGATTGAGCCAAGACTTCCAACAAAGTCAACAAAACTAGGCTTACCAGAGCTGACTTTTTCAGTATAGGGTGTTTGCAGTTCTTTCATAAAAGCCTGAGCTGTTTCGGTTCCAGAGGTATTATTTTGAGATATAAACAATTTTTCAGCAGCTTGGGCATCTACGAATGCACCTTGCCTATCTAATATTTGGTATCGGGCGACACCACGAGCTAGATAAGCACCTGCATATTCTGGTTTAATGGCGATCGCTTGACTAAAATAACTAATTGCTTGCTGCTGGTTGCCTTTTTCTGCTTCTGCTACACCCCAAGCATAGAAATCCTCTGGTGAAGCAATTTGTGATGGTATACCAATTGCCCCCTGGAAGTTAGCGCCATTCAGGTAAGCACCATTCAATTGTGCGTTTGTGAGATAGGAATTTCTCAAATCAGCACCCGCTAAATTTGCGCCACTAAATCTAGCCTCGCTTAGGTTAACACCAAATAAGCTAGTGCCGCTCAAGTTTGCCCCTCGCAAATCTGCACCGCTCAAGTTGGCGCGGCTCAAGTTTGCACCTGCAAGATTAGCGCCGCTCAAATTCGCTCCAGATAAATCAGCCATCACTAAACCTGCATTAGTCAAATCACAGTTTTGACACTGTTTGGTTGCTAATAACTGTCTAACGTGTTCGGAATTTGCGGCTTGTACGGTTGTGGTCAGGCTAATTGTGGTTAAAAATGTGGCTGTAGCGAGAATTTTGCTTTTCATATTTGCGTAATATTTCTTACTCAAAACTCAAGATTAACCGAGATAAATTTATACCTCAGCCTATGATATGAGCAATCTGAATAGTTTGCCCTCTGTAGTTGCCTATATCACTTGTCAAGTTGAGTCAGAGTAAAAACTTGCTAGTACAGTAGGCGTGGAAATAGACCATACCCTCTAGAAACCTCCTTCATCTTCCTTTAAAAGAATTATCATTATTGTTTGGCTAACAGTTTATTTTCTGGAAGTCCCTAAGAAGTTATAAAATTTCTAGTTCCACTTAAAGTGTAGTAATCAAAAAGCTCTGCCTTTAGTTGTTTGAAGGAGGCAGAGCTTGAGTAAATGTATTTATCGGTTAAAGTTGAAAAATGAGGTAGATAAGTTGTTTAAGTTTTGTTATTCTAATTTCTGTTAATCTAATTTCCGTCTATTTGGTTTTCTCCTACTATTCCAGTTGCTTCTAAAGCTAGCTCACCTGCTGTGTAGAGTCCAAGTGCTGTCATGCCTCCGGCCTGAGTCACTGCACTGCCTGCATTATTCAAAGTTTTTATTGTCGCATGTGAAAGTGTTTTTGTAACTTTCTTCCACCAACTTTTACCTCCTGTTAATTGTTCGCAGTATTCATCTGATAAGACTTCAAACAATTCTTCTTGGTTTTCAATTATCAGGTTTTCATTTTTGTTTATAGACATGGTTAGTTCTCCTTCAATATAAAAAATACGAGCATTTGCTTGTTATATATTGAGCCAGGAAAAATATTATTTGGCTCTAACTATTAAATAGATTAATTTAAAATAATGTATCTGCACAGGCTTGACAATCGACATTTTGAGAGATAACAGCCATTATGACAATTTTTTGACTCTTGATTCAGTATTTATTTGGATTATTTTTGGGACTTAAGCTCAGTAAGTAAATCTCTGGAATATAATCTGATATATAGCCTTTGTTACTATAATTCTCAAGCTTTTCAATATACAAAATTTTAAATTATTATGTTTATAAAGAATATTTATAAAGATAATATGAATTAGTTCTAGTTTTATATAATTTCCTTAAAGTTATCAATAAACTTTCTAAGTTATTTCTACTTATTTACCCGTAAATTGATTTTTTTGATTTAAAAAAACTGATAATAGCCAGCACTTACCCTGAGATTATGACTGGCTCAAGAAGTTATTAATAGCATGTAATAATTGGTGGAAAGTATAAGGCTTCCTCAAAAATATATCGACACCAGCATTGGCAGCCTCGACCATCTGGTTGTCCGTTACCATGCCGCTGATACCCATAATTTTGACTTGTGGGTTCATTTGTTGCATGATATTAATCGCAGTTAACCCATCCATTGACGGCATCATCATATCCATCAATACCATGCTGATTTTCTTTTTATACTGGGCGTACAATGAAATGGCTTCAATGCCGCTAATAGCCGTTAAGGTTTCGTAATTGTGATCTTCTAACAAAGTTTTACTAATTTCCAAAATAGCGGCTTCATCATCAACAATTAAAATCAATTCTCCATTGCCGTTGGGCAATTCTATGCTCTGTGCTTGGTGGTTTGTACTTTTATTTATAGCTGGTAAGTACACCTGAAATTGAGAACCTTTACCTACCTCACTAGACACGTTCACAAAACCATTGTGGTTTTTGACAATGCCAATCACAGTTGACAAACCTAACCCTGTGCCTTTACCTGGTTCTTTAGTTGTGAAAAAAGGTTCAAAAATTCGCTCTAAAATTAGTGGAGAAATCCCAAATCCCGTATCTGAAATAGTTATAACTATATAGGAGCCAACCTGAGCATTTAGATTCATTTTGGCAAAGTTTTCATCAAGGAATAAATTATCCGCAGACATCCATAATGTGCCACCCTTGGGCATGGCATCACGAGCATTGAGGCATAAATTCATTAATACCTGATGAATTTGAGTAGGATCTGCCAAAATAGTCCAGAGTTTATATCTAGGTCGATGATTAATAATTGCGATCAATTTGGGAAATGTGCTTTGAAGAGTTTGCTCAACTTCTAACAGTAGGTGTTCTATTTGTAAAGAAACACCTTTGCCTTCAGATCTACGGGAAAAAGTTAGAATTTGCTTGACTAAATCTGCCGCACGTTTAGAGTTATGTTCGAGAAGTTTTAACAGTTGCTGATTGCGTACATCCAGATTAGGAAGTTTGAGCGCCAACATTTCCACTGAGGACAAAATGGGTGTCAGGATATTGTTGAGGTCGTGGGCAATGCCACTTGCCAAGGTACCAAGGCTTTCTAGGCGCTGAGCACGGAGAAATTGAGCAAAGAGTTGTTTTTTTTCTGTGATATCGGTATCAACGGAGAGGATGGATTTAGGTTTGTCTGCTTCATCAGGCATCAGTGTCCAGCGGCTTTCCACGATAATTTCTTTTTTGCCTTTGGTCACTTTATGTAACTCACCTTGCCAGAACCCAGAGTCAGTAACGCTTTTTAAAGCTGCTTGCAATTGCTGTGAAGTTTCTTTGCACAAAATCTCTTCTAGGTTCTTTCCTAAAACCTCATGAGCCTCCCAACCATATAGACGTTCTGCACCTTGATTCCAAAACAATATTTGATTTTGCAAATTTCGCACAACGATCGCGTCAGAAGCGATATCGAGTAGGGCTGCTTGTTGGCGGATTTTCTGCTCCGCCCACTTGCGCTCAATGGTGGTAGCCAATACATTAGCGATCGCCTGCAAAAAGTGAATATCATTTTGGGTAAATTCCCGGAGTCTAGTTGTATGTGCACCTAAGACACCAAAAGGTTGTTTTTGACCCTGAATAATGACGCTAATGCCACTGACTACAGAGTGGTCAATCAATAACGGTGGCCCTTGAAACCGTGTTTCTTTCTGAAGGTCATAAACAATTACTGGCTCACTGGAAAGTAGTGTATAAGATGCCTGAGTTTCACTCCCTGAACCTAACGCCAATTTAAAATTTCCCACTAGCCCTGAATGCCAACCGACTCCCGAGCGCAACAGCAACACGTTCCCCGCAAGCAGTTCCAAAACCTTACTGTACTCTACCTCTAGGCTTTGAGTAACCAGGACAACGGCTTTATCCATTAATGCGTAAAGATCTAAATTAGCTAGAGCTAACTGACCCAGTTCAGCCACCGCTGCCTGCTGGCGGACGCGCGCTCTTAAACCAGATTCCACCCGCTTGCGCTCAGCGAGTTCAGTTTGTACCTGCTCATACAATTGAGATTGCTGGATAGCAATGCCCACCTGTATAGCCAATTGTTTGAGTAAATCAATTTCCCAGGTTTGCCACTGTCGGGGTGCCGCACACTGGTTGGCAACTAATAATCCCCATAATTTTTTTCCTTGCAAAATGGGGACTGCCAAGTTTGCTCTGACTTGAAACTGAGTAAGTAAATCCCTATGGCATTCAGTCAGACTTGCTGTATAAATATCTGCGATAGCTTGGATACGCCCCTGTCTGTACTCTTTGCCACGAGTTTCCATGAAATAAGTATCTTCGACTTGGGTATTTAAAGCAGAAATCCAACGTTTATCAACAGACTCTACCACCACTACCCCGCTATAGTCTGGTTCAAACTGATACATGAACACTCGATCAACTTGGAGCAACTGACGTACTTCAGTTACGGTGGTATTAAGAACTTTGTCCAAATTCAAACTCTGGCGGATGCGCTGGGCAATTGCCATCACCAGTCGCTGCCATTGAATTTGCTGTTCGAGTACCTCCTCTGCCTGCTTACCATCTGTGAAGTGGCACTCTGAATTCAACTCATCGTTGTTCATCTGTAATATGCCCCCTCTCATCTGTGACGTTATCAATATTTCTTGACTGCTGATGATTATACTTACGGACTATTGCCTCTAGCCCATATTTGGTAGTAATAAATGTAAAAATTACTTAATACGATTAGAATCTAAATTTTACAGTAGTTATTATTTTTATAAATCTGTCTTCAGAGGTTTACCGATTCAATATGTGTTTACTTTATTTCAACATAAATCTTAATTTGTAACAACTTCCAAAAAAAATACATATGTTGAGTCATTCAATGAAATCAGGTCATGAATCTAGCTTGAACATAGTTTTTTACTCTGTTTTAACTATAAGTCCTAGAATTTTTGGGAGATAAGGCTCAGCTTGATGAAACTAATTTGTTAGTGTGCGGCAAAGTGAGAGTAAATGCTGTTTGACCAACAGATGTTGTTGAGTCAAGGGTAAGATCCCCACGATGTGCCCGGACAATTTCACGGGCTAGGCTCAATCCGAGTCCAATTCCTTCTACTTTGCGGGTGCGGGCAGGATCGCTGCGATAAAAGCGGTCAAAAAGGCGGGAGCGATCGCTGGCTGGAATATCAATTGAAGCATTGGTAATCGTGACGCAAAGCCTTGTTTGAGTTTGTTCGGCGTGAATTTGTATCCAACCGTGGGCGAGATTATATTTGATGGCATTACTCAAGAGGTTTTGCAGAACTTGAATTAGGAGATCGCGATCGCCCTGTACCTTGAGACCATCAGGAATATTGGTTTGCAGGCTCAAATGAGGAGCCAGCAGTTCTACATCCTCTACCATTTCCCAAAGCAACTGTGACATATCTACTTCAACTAAATACAAGCTCATTTGTCCTGCATCTGCCAAAGATAACAGCAAAAGTTTCCGCATAATGCCGCTTAAGCGACGCACTTCATCCAACAGGTTACTTAAGCGCTGTTGTACTTCCGATCCAGGTTCAACCTGTTGCAGTGTTCGTTCGAGTTCGCCTTGAAGAATGGTTAGTGGGGTTTTCAACTCGTGAGCAGCATCAGCACTAAAGCGAGAAGCTTGTGTAAAACTGCGTTCCAGGCGTTCTAGCATTTGGTTAAATACCCGAATCAGTTCGACGAATTCAACATCCGTTGTCCCAATGGGAATCCGCTGATCTAGTCCTTGGACAGTTACCTGTTGAATGACACCTGTTAATTGACCGACGGGATACAAGGCACTACCAGCAACCAGCCATGCCCCGACGGCAACCAGCAAAAGCGCTCCTGGAATTGATACAAGAAAGATATTGCGAATAATAGCCATCTCTTGATTGACGGCTTCGAGGTTAACGGCAATGGCAACCCGAGCATTGGGAAATCTCGCTGCCCCAATTCGCCAAGTTGCTGTTGCTGTCTGCTGGGAGATAAATTGAGGTGGGCGTGAGGGAGGAAAAGGTGGATTTGTATTCTCTGCTATGGGTGGTCGTTCTCTATTCGGGGGCGGTGGTATAGGTATCAAGTTAATCTGCCGAAGTAACAAACGATTTAAGTCGAGGTCGGTTTGCACTTCGTTGGATTGATAAACTATGTTGCTGTTTGCATCAACTACTAAAAGTGCAATCCGAGTTTTTGTATTTGTTCCTAAGGTGTGGGTTAATGAGTTTTCGTAGCGTTGCCATTGCTGTGGTTCGGGTGGACGTTCGGGTGGACGGCTTACGCGCATTAATTGATTTAACAATTCTGCATCAAGGCGGCTGATCTTAGCCTCGTAAATCTGAAACCAAGAGACTGCACCAAACCCAACTAATGCACCTCCAGCTAAAACCGCAGACAACAAAGCAATCCGGAGTCGAAACGAGGGGCGTTTCATAGTTTCTCGTCTGGCTTGCGAAACCGATATCCAACCCCGCGAATGCTTTCGATTGGGCCAGTTTCATCAATGGGGTCAATTTTTTTGCGAATTCGCTGGATACAAACATCCACGACGTTGGTATTGGGGTTAAAGTCGTATCCCCAAACGTGTTCCAGGATTTGAGTACGGGTGAAAACTCGTCCGGGAGAACGCATGAGATATTCCAGAAGATTAAATTCACGGGTGGTAAGTTCGATCGCTCGTTGATTGTAGGTGACTTCCCGCGCAATCCGATCAAGCTTGAGCGACCCAACCGCCAGTAAATTTTGGCGATCGCCCACACTCCGGCGGACAACAGCATGAATTCGAGCCGCTAGTTCTTCGACAAAAAACGGTTTGGCAATATAATCATCGGCTCCCAAATTCAACCCAGACAAGCGATCGTCGAGTTCATTACGAGCCGTTAATAAAATTACTGGTGTATTTTGCCCTGAGTGCCGTAGTTGTTTGAGAATCGATAGCCCATCCTTACCTGGCACCATGATGTCAAGTACGATCGCATCGTATTCGTTATCTAATGCCCGCAGATATCCTTCATCACCGTTGTCGCAGTAGTCTACAACAAATCCCTGCTCCTTCAATCCAGCCCGGACGAAGTTAGCAATTTTGGCTTCATCTTCGACAAACAAAATGTTCACAAATTATTGATTACTTGACAAACATTACTCCATTGTAAATTCATTACCCTTTGACTCAAATTACAAAAATGTAATTCGCAAACTCAGCGAGTTGTAATTTTGAGATGGCTTAATCAAAAATATAAGCAACATCAAGGTTAACGATAATGAATATTCGTCGAGTTTTAGCTGTAGTAGGGATTCCTTTGGTAATTGGTACATTTGGTTTTGTTGCACGCCAAGCAAATGCCCAATCTCCATCCAATCCCAGGCCAGAGATTTCACAACAACGCCCAAGACCGGAAAATGAATTGCAAAAACCCAATAAAAAACCAAAAATCAAGCATCAGCAACGACACCAAAAGCTAAAAAAACATCCTTCCCAACCTCAAAATCAAGGTGCACTTCCAAATCGGATACCACACAATAACCGTTAACAATCACTCTTCAAGACTTCCTCACGAAGAGTGATTATGACCACTCAATTCTCAATTCTGAATTTTTTTCAAAGCAGGGTGATGAAAAATAACAATCGCCAATTAGCTCGAACTTTCTGACGCACAGTAACCTCAATTTTGGCGAAGGTTAGTTTTGATTTGCAATGAACATGATTTTTTCATCTCACGAAGATATTTATCTATCGTCATATTAGGTAGCCAAGATGCCTCTGTCACGGAACATTGCAAGTTCGTTTATAGACATTTTGCTTTAGACACTTACAGATACGTGACGGTTCTGTGAAATCAGCCATTGTTGCAATTTCGGGTCACTGTACACTTCATCGGCAATAAAATGATCGCCTTCAGGTAGTACAGTAAAATCTACTGTTCCCCCCAATCTGCGTAAGGTAGTCACAATCTGCTCTGTATCCTCAATTGGTAGTTTTTCGTCCTTTCCACCTTGGAATATCTGGATGGGAATTTCCTTGAGTGCAGCTAGTTGGGTTTCTTCTAATGTCTTAGGTACACGACCGGAAACTGCTACTAAACCAGCGAAGCGACCAGGATGGGAAGCGGCGATATGCCAAGCTCCGGCAGTACCTAAGCTGAATCCAGATAAAATTATATGGGAAGGATCTATGGGTTGGGAGGCGATGAGATTATCCAACAAAGCAATCACATTTGATTCTCGCTCTACCCAAGTCTGTCCTTCAGGAAGTTGAGGGGCTGCAAAGACATAAGGTAAAGGGCTGGATTCATCCACGAAACGAGGTAAACCCCATTTAAGTAGCACATTTAAATCTGTACCGCGATCGCGTGCCCCATGCAAAAATAACACCAAGGGCGCAGGTTGGTTGACATCGGCAGAAACAGACGAGAAAAGATAAGGCAATGTGCTGGTGTTCAGGCGGTGTTCAACGGTCATACTTTTGACTCCTAAAATTTGGGGATTGGGGCAGACTCAAGTGAGTGTCACCTTAGCCGGCTGTTTCCATACGGCGGCGGCATACACTGAGGGATCAAAGTCTGGTGCAATGTTGTCGCTAGTGATACGAGCTTCATGTATTGACCAGTCAGCGAAGAATAAATCGTGGCTGATGCGCGTTACTACTGCCGACACATCGCGCCGGATACTAGGCACATCGCCAATAGGCAGACCAAAGCTCACGAAGCCCGCAGGATTAAAAATGTGGATGTCCTTCAGGTATGACGCACTACCAGGAACTTTCTCTTGGTATTCATGAGCGCTACCAAGATAAGGGTAAGTACTGAGTTTATCATCGTCTTGGTCGGTTGGTGGCTGATAGCGATCGCGCCAGAGGGCGATGTGATGGGCAAAGTCAGCTAATTCCGGTCGCTTTGTCGGATCGACGAAGTAACCAGTACCAGCGATCGCAAAATCGAACTCGAAAACATCATCATTGACTTGAGCGATGATGTGATTGCCTTGGTCTTTAGCGTCTCTCCACGGTGCGGATAGGTGCAGATGGAAGTTGGAGAATGCGATTACCCGCTCGATTGCGTCTGGTGGTGGCGTGGAGCCAACCTGATTAAACCGCCAA
This sequence comes from Nostoc sp. PA-18-2419, assembly GCF_005869855.1. Lineage (GTDB taxonomy): Bacteria > Cyanobacteriota > Cyanobacteriia > Cyanobacteriales > Nostocaceae > Nostoc. Next base: position 43,251 of record NZ_SZNH01000011.1, read on the forward strand.
GCTTGGAACCAGCGAGCTGCATCAGGTAACTGTGGATAGTTGTAGTAAGCACCAGGATACCCACGCACACGAATCACTGGAAGTGAAGCGATCGCAGACCGTCGTGCGAACAGGTGTACTGCCTTAGCTCCTGATTCCAGTGCCACCCCTGCGGCATCAAAGGCCGAAGCTGCACTACCCAGCACTGCAACAGTCTTGCCACGCAACCCACCGAAGTCGATTTCATCAGCCGTATGTGCATACAAACTGCGGGGCACAGATGCTAGTACAGGCGGGATGTAGGGGCCACCTGTGCCACCTACACCGTTGGCGAAGATAATCTTGCGGGTGGTTTCCACCTGCGCGACACCGTTCACTTCCAGGTGCAGACGAAACAAACCTTCAACTGGCTCAATCCGCACCAGCTTCGTCTGATACCGAACGGCAATGTTTAAAAAATGCCGATACCAGCTAAGGTACTCAGCCCACACCACTCGTGGAATGCGGTCAAGCGCTGCGTAGGCCTCAACACCGTGCCGCGCCTCGTACCAAGCCTGAAATGACAGCGCTGGTATGCCAAGTTCTGGTCCTGGCAGGTTTTTTGGTGTGCGTAGCTTTTTCATCCGCGCTCGCGTCAGCCACACGCCAGCATGGGCTTCGTCAAGAGCCTCATCAATTATCGTCACGCGGCCAATACCGGCGCGTCGGAGGGCAAATGCAAAGGTACTGCCACTGCCACTACCACCTACTATTGTCACATTATGGTCAATATCTGGGCGATCGCTCACCCAGTTTTCCGGATCGGGGCCGAGTAAGCGCAACGCCTCGCGGGCGGCAAAATCGGGGTCAGTTATTGTTGTCATGTCGATCTCTCAGGGTGAAGGGATTGGGTACTGGGGAAAGGTTTAAGGGAAGAATCGTAGTGGCGTGGCAAGACTAAAACGTTGCATTATTCCGCATTAAGCCCAATTTCGCACTACAACAATTTTGAATTTGGTTTCACTAGATAAGTCATAGTCTAGAGAACCGTAGTGTTCTAAAGCCCATCCGCGTAAATCATCAATGGCTTTGGCAAAGACATCATCAGGAAGATGCCAACTAGGACGATAGACTCTGTTTTGATAGTGTTCTAGTGATTTGTTAACAGTTAATTCAGATTGCCATTTAGCTGCAATTACTGTTTCTAAACTTGCACCTTGGGCGCGTAGTTCTGTTAATACTTCTTCTTCTGTTGCACCATAACGAGGTAAAGGATAACCATAACTAGCGATAATATCTTCCCAACGTTGCCGAAACATCAGATCGTGATTAGGATTTGCTAAGTTAGAATCCATAGTGCCATGAGTATATAGATAAACACTACCGGATTTGAGGACGCGGCGGATTTCAGCGAGTGCTTGCTTCCAAGCAGAAACCAGATGGAACACATGAACCGTCAACCCGACATCAAAGGAGTTATCAGCAAACTGTAAAGTACTAGCATCTCCTTTAACAGCTGTCAGGAGGTGGGAAATACCTTCTAGCTTGCGGTGCAACTCAGATAACATCTTTTCTGAGACATCTATACCTGTGTAAGAATAGCCTCTTTTAGCAATCGGAATAGCGATTCTGCCGGTACCCACACCAATTTCAAAGAACTTAGTCTCTGATGTTGGTGAAACTATGTCGAGGATAGTGTCAGTTATTTGTTCAGATATTCCTGGAGGTAATCCTCTTGTAGAATCGTAAACATCAGATAGACGGTCAAATGAAATTGTTGCAGTCATCTTTTTATCCTTTGGAAATAAGTTAATTTGCAAATCTTAAGTCAAATAGATAATTAATAAATTTGCCTTTTACCAAGTTTTTTTAAAGTAAAAATATATTTTATGAATTATTTGCATTTAAATTCAACCGAACTAAATTCCGAAAGGTAGAAATTTGGTGCATAAAAATACCTGAACCTAGAATACAAATACTTGCACCAAGGATGACAGTATTCACAACACCGATACAGCTTGCTAGTGTGCCAGCTATCAAATTGCCCAGAGGAACTGCACCCGTAGATGCCATCACGTAAAGACCTGTGATTTGTCCACGATTTTCATCGCTGACTAACAACTGAAGTAAAGTACGTCCGGCGATTATCTGCAAAATAAAGCCGAAACCAGCCGCTAATAGTGATAGCAAAGAAAGCCAGAACACACGCGATAGGGCAAAAACAATCAGACTCATGCCCATCAAACCTATACCTAATGCTAAAATTCTTCCTAATCCATGTACATTTTTATGCCTAGTTAAATAGATACCACCCGCTAAAGTTCCTAAGCTAGATGCTGTCATCAGAAAACCAAAAGTGTTAGATTCACCCTGCAAAATCTCTTTAGCAAAAATCGGCCCCAAAGCTAGGTAAAATCCCCAAACACAGCAGACTAAACTTGAACCAATCAAGATAGAACTGTGTAGAACAAGCTAAAATTTCTAGAACTAAAAGCACGGAGCATGACTTATGGTTTTTGGGTATCTGCATCTGATAATCAGAATACGGTAAACATGTTAGTTTACCGTATTATTGAAGGTGATTGCTTTGTGCGATCGCCTTAATTTGTCTTATATATTGTTAGCCTTCGATCCAACTAGCACTTCATAACTTAATTGAATGCTGGTTCTGCTAACACCTTCTCGGCTTTTTGCTTGAGGACAGTTGGTAATTCAGCCGTTAACGGCTCGCCTTCAACTTTCTGCGAACGGAAACCATCAGGTCCGACTGGAATATCACCTGTAATGGTGGTGCGATAGAGTACGCGCTCAACTTCTATATGATCCAAATCCTGTGGGGCTAAATGCGAAGTGGCGCGGTTATCCCAAAATGCAATATCACCATTGTTCCAACGGAAGCGAGTGGTATAAGCGGGTTTAGTGATTTGGTTGAAAAACAACTCCAGCAGCAGTTCGCTCTCTTGTGGTGACACATCAAGAATGTGCGAGGTGAAGCCAGGATTGACGAACAATGCACGTTCACCTGTCTCTGGATGAACGCGTACCACTGGGTGAATCGAAACCTGCGGATTGGCAGCAATGCGCTGGGCATATTTGCTACTGCTAGGTATCCGTAAACGTGCATTGAACCGATGCTCGGCTTTCAATCCATCTGCTAGGGCGCGTAGGGGTGCAGATAGACCTTCATAAGCTGCAACTAGATTAGTCCATTGTGTGTCACCACCAAAACTAGGGACGTTAACTGCTCGCAGAATTGAACCCGCAGGTGGGTTAACAACAGCAGTTACATCAGTATGCCAACGACTTTCATAGCTGGTACGGCGTAGACCGTTGCGGCGCTCAAAGCGGCTGCGATCAATTGGTAAAATTTCAGAAAAGCCTTCTATCGGGTCATCTTCGTGGGGATGCGCGTAGGTCACTTCACCAAAACGAGCCGTGAAGGCAATCTGTGCAGCATGATCGATGTTCTGATTGCGAAAGAAAATCACCTTCCACTTCAATAATGCTTGACGAATTTCTGCAACTGCTTCATCGTCCAGAGGACGCGAAAGATCCACGCCGTTGATTTGGGCACCAGTGAAACCAGAAGTCGGTTTAACTTCAATGTGTTTATAGCTCATGTTTATTCTCCAAAGCTTGATCTATGGGTGAATGTTTGTACTCGTTAGCTTCCTTTGTCAGATTTTTATTGAGTCCCAGCAATATACCAAAGAAGCATCCGTAGCTTAATATCATACTTTAAATCGATAGATTTATCGTAGTATAAAATGTTAAGAAAGTTCAGTCAAACCAGTTTGATAACTATGCAAGCTCTTAATTTACCTTAGATGAAATAGTCTGCCATCAGGAAATGCTCTCCAGCAAACAAACTTGCTTCCACACACTTAATTAATTGCTGTACAAGGAGTGAAAAGGAATGCTATTTGGTTAGCGATTTACCACAAATTTATGCAGCAATTTTACTGAGCAGATTTAGCTTATACACATTAATACAAAAAATCTGTACTGAAGAACACAATATCATGTTAAACTAACTATTAGTATAACTAATATTAAGTTTTGCGAAAAGAATGAGAGTTGACAATTAGTATTTATCTTTATTTATTGGCGATCGCTCATTTAATTAGTCAATTCTGCGTTCTACTTGCATTTAGTTATATCTTCGTTAAAAGTACTGTCCCAAAGTGGTTTCACATCAACTTTTGTGGGAATTACACCTGCTTGAAAAAAGGTATCTGCAACCTTTTGCTCAGAAGCAATAGCTTCCTCAGAAACAGGAAGTACTTCTTGAGGACGCTGTTGTTGACCTTGCTGGGCATCCTGATAAACGATGTTTTGATCAACATCAATGGTCTTTGCATAATTCTTCGACCACTTCTTAAGATGAGATTCCCGCCAAGTTTGAGATTTTTGCAAGCGACAGAGAAAATCAGCGATCGCAACTTTCTTTTGCGGATCGGCGATCGCATCAGGTGAAGCAATAATTACGAAGTTACCGCTCAAAATATCTTTTGCAGATTCTAGCACCCGTGCCCCTTCTTTTTCGGCTTGGGGGATGGCATAACCGTAGGTAGCCCAACCATCAAGCTGTCCTTTACGAAAAGCCGAAAGCCCATCGGGTATTGATAAAGGAATTGCATTGATATCCTTCATCGTCAGCCCGACTTTTTCCAACATTTTAATCAGGAAGTAGTGGGCAGTTGTGGCTTTAACATAACCCACTTTTTTACCTTTCAGGTCAGCGATCGTTTTGGCAGTGGAGTCTTTGGGTACAAGTACAACTTGACCAATCGTCGGCCCTTTGAGAGTGGCAATAATTTTTACAGATGCTTTCGATTCAATCGCAAAAATCGGCGGAATTTCACTAGCTGAACCCAAGTCAATCGCACCAGCATTGATTGACTGTACCATCAAATTACCCCCAGTAAACTCAGTAAATTGAGTTTGATAAGGGAAATTATCTAGTCCAGCCCACTTTAAATTTAAGTCCCAACCACCTTTATACTTAGCAACACGTAGTTGAGTTGTATTCGATACTGCGATTTTGGATGAGCCAGAATTAGCAGCGATCGTTGCCGGACTGGTAGACTTCACCTCTGAGCAAGCCGTTGTTGCTAGGGCTAACAAGCAACCCAGAGATAAGAAAAAATTCTGCGATAGCCAATTGGTAGACACGTTAATTTTTGGGTATAAAAAGACAAGCAATAACAATAACCGCCAACTACTCTAGTAAGTCTGGTTGTTCGCTCACAATTCGGTCGTAGAGTGGCTGAAAGCTAAACCAACCGCCAGAATGGGTTCCGACTTGGTTATGAGTAAAAGTTGCTGTTTCGTGGTCAATGGGAAATGGTTTGCCAGCTGCTTCTGCAAGCAGTTGGGCTTGAGCCGATCGCTCAAAAGAAATGTACCAAAAAGCAGCCTCGTCTACTGTTTCTCCCACTGTCAAAAAACCATGATTCCGCAGGATGACAGCTTTTTTGTCTGCCAAAGATTCAGCAATTCTTTTACCCTCTGAAGTATCTAAAACTACACCTTTATAGTCATCAAAGAGAGCGTGGTCTTGATAAAAAGCACAAGCATCTTGAGTTAGGGGATCGAGCAGGCGACTAAGACTTGACCAAGATTTACCATACAGAGAATGAGCATGAGCAGCTGCAACTATATCAGGCCGTGCCTCATGAACCTGTGAATGAATGGCAAAGGCGGCACGATTGACAGGAGCATTACCTTTGACAACTTCTCCTTCTCTATCAACCAAAATCAAGTCAGAAACACGGATGTGACCAAAGTACTTGCCAAGGGGATTTACCCAAAAATGGTCGGTAAACTCTGGATCTCTGGCAGTGATGTGGCCTGCTATTCCTTCGCTAAAGCCAAAACGAGCAAACAACCGAAATGCAGCAGCAAGGCGTTGTTTGCGGTGGAGTCGTTCTTTTTCAACTCGTTCAAAGACTGGCGGTTGTGGTCTAGTGAAATTTGGCATGATTTTCTCTTTCTTATTTCACAGGTAGATTAAGCTATGGTTACTGTTGGTCGTTCTTGTCGTTGCACTTGTTGACGCACCAAAGGAATCACATCTCGTCCGTAAGCGATCGCATCTTCCACTGGATCAAAACCGCGAATCAACAGTGTTGTCACGCCAGCTTTGTAGTAATCAAATAATGACTCTGCAACTTGTTCTGGAGTCCCTACCAAAGCAGTAGTATTACCACGAGCGCCAGTAGCAGCTGCGATCGGTGTCCATAAACGCTTATCATGAATTTCGCTTTCCTGAGCAAAATCTAGCAACCGCAATGAACCAACAGCTTGAGGTCGTGCAGAAGCCTCCGGAGATAATTGAATCCCTGCCTTAGCGCGGGTTTCATTAATCCGTGAGAGAATATAATGCGCCTTTTCCCATGCTTTTGCTTCTGTTTCGCCCAAAATTGGACGCAAGGAAACACTAAACTGTAAATCTTTTCCAGGCGGTGCTGCGGCTTTCACCTCTGCAATGCGTTGTTTAATAGCAGCTATGGGTTCTCCCCAAAACGCATAGACGTTACTGTGCTTCGCACCTACACCTACAGCAGCACCAGAAGCGCCCCCGAAATATATTGGAATATGTGGTTGCTGTAAAGGTTTAACTTCCGAAAATGCATCTTTGAGTTGGTAAAATTCTCCTTTATAATCGAAGGGTTCTTCACTCGTCCAAACTCGCCGCACAACATCAAGATATTCATCGGTACGGCGATAGCGAGTATCATGATCGAGCCAATCACCATCGCGCTCTTGTTCGGCATCGCTTCCACCAGTAATGATATGCACTGCAACCCGACCATTAGAAAAATGATCTAATGTTGCTAATTTACGGGCGGCTAAAGTCGGAGCCACAAAACCCGGTCTATGTGCAAGTAAAAACTTGAGTCGTTCTGTTGCAGCAGCCACATAACTAACTACATTAAAGCCATCCGGACCTGTAGAGCTATAACCAACTAGCACTCGGTCAAAGCCACCATCTTCATGGACTTTCGCAAATCTGCGGACATAATCTAAGTCTATACTTCCCCCCGTGATAGATACGGTAGGGCTATGTAATTCTGACGCTTCTCGCGTACCAATCATGCCAATAAATTCTACAGGCATATTATTGCTCCAAATCTTTGTTATTTAAAGGTGATTGTTTGTGTTTCCCTATTTTTCCTACTTAGGGGCAGTAGTTTCCAACGGACACACTGCTGTTGCAATATCTACTCGTTGCGGAATAATTTTTTGCTCTAGTAACCAGTCAGCTGTTTTTTGAAGATTGGCAATATCTTCAGTGTTAGGAAATACATAAGACTCTGGGCCTCGATTTTTAGTCACTTGCTTGGCTACAGCATCCGAGATTTTTAACTCTTTAACTAAAAAATCTGATGCTGCATCGCTATGCTGATTTAGCCATTCACCATTCTGGCTCAAACCAGTCAGAGCAGCTTTGACTGCTACTGGATTATCTTTAGCTGCATCACTACGAACAACCAGAATGCCGTAGGTAGGAGCAGGATGTGTAGTAGTAATTCTTCGCGCCTGATGCTCTAATTGGGCAATAGAAATATAAGGTTCCCAAACTGCCCACGCATCAACAGAACCTTGATATAGAGCAGGTGCGGCATCATTTGGCGATAGATAAACTCGCTGGACTTTATATGAAGGAATATTTTCTTTTTCCAAAACTTTTAATAACAGATATTCCCCTGCACCACCTTGATTGACTGCAACTTTTTTACCTATTAAATCAGTAGGTTTACGAATAGCAGAATCACCGCGAACTAAAATGGCATTACTCAAAGAATTTAGAACAGGACGCTGTACAGAACCAATACAAAGAGGCTGTCCAGCAGCAATTCCAGAAATCGAAGGAATATCACCACAGCCGCCAATATCCGCTCGATTACCATTGAGAGAACTTAAAAGCGTCGCGCAACGGTCAAATGGCCCACTCCATTCAACTTTAATATTTTGCGTTGCTAACTGACGTTCTAGCTCACCTCGTTGACGCGCAATGGGAATAATCCCGCCTTTTTGGTAGCCCAAGCGAATCACATTGTTTTTCTCTGTAGTTTTGGTACTGAGTGTTTTTAAGGAGGAATCTTGGTTAGCTGCGGCATTCATAGCTGTTTGTTGGCTGCAACTAGAAGCCATCAATCCAAAAAAAGACGTTGTAACTGCAAAGATTTTACTAACAGAATATTTTTGTTTGTGCGGAAAGCGGCGTTCTGTAAAATAATTCACCACAATTGACTCCTTGATATCAATTTTTAGGAGTTTAGGGAGCTATATCTATAATAAAAGCAACTAACTACGGTAAGTTTATACAATTACCGTAGTTAATAAAAATTAAGAATACCACCTTTTGATGGATTGTCCAAATCAATCTTTCTTTATTTCTATGCATCGCTTTGAGCAACAGTCTCTAAAAAACGGGTATGAGTCTTCCTTTATGTTCTTTGTCTCTTGCCTATCTACACAAATAATTTCTCCGAATCAAACTGGATTCCCTATATAACAAAGCTCTTGACTTATTTTTGTCTTAGAGGTAGTTTATCAATATTGTAATTAAATACGGTAAATTTATATATATACAGTATTTTTGAATAACAAGTCAGGAATCAGAATTCAGCATGAATTAGAGTCTGAGTGGTAGTGAGGGTTGAAATGCCCCACTTTATTGTTATGTATTCTGCATTTTCCTTTAACTAAATTATTTTGATTAAAGGTCAATATGTCTCAATTTTTAATCAAGGTATTAATCTTTATAAGTTTTACATTGTAAGTATTTGAGCCAAAGTTAGTTTTAATTTTGATGTGTTTTATTCGCAGTAAATTACGACTTGATGCAAGCGCTGTAAAAGCTTGTAATAATTTTGCATGTTATTGATGAAAAGCGTATATGTAGCCCCACCGAGGGGGTAATTTTTAGCATGTCCAAGCCAGGGAAAAGTTTTTTAAGATTATTGTTCACTACAGGAGTGGCGATCGCACTTTTATTCATCCCACATTCCGCTGCCGCTACCCTAAATCCCTGTCCACAAGAAATGGTAATGATCCCAGCAGGGACATTCACAATGGGGTCAGATAATTCTGGTTTTGTGGAAGAACAATCGGCTTTTGATGTCACAGTTAGTTCCTTTTGTATTGATAAATATGAAGTGACAAATGCACAGTTCGCAGCATTTGTCAAAGCAACAGGGTATGTAACAGTTGCAGAGCGGCCTTTACCCAAAGAACAGTTTCCCGACTTACCAGATGAGCAGAGATTACCAGGTTCCTTGGTGTTTGAAATGGCACAACCAGGAGCAAAGCAGCTGAGTTGGTGGCATTGGACGACTGGGGCGAATTGGCGGCATCCCTTTGGCTTGGGAAGTGCAATTGCCACAAAAGACAACTTACCAGTTGTTCATATTGCCTATGAAGATGCCGCAGCCTATGCCCAATGGGCAGGAAAATACTTACCCAGCGAAGCTCAGTGGGAATACGCCGCCCGTGGCGGGTTAGACCGTGCAACTTATACATGGGGCGATCGCTACTCTGAAAAAAAAGCCAACACCTGGCAAGGAACCTTTCCCTTTTTCAACAATAAAAGCGATGGTTACGTAGGTATCGCTCCCGTTGGTTCCTTTCCACCCAACGGTTATGGTCTTTACGACATGGCAGGTAATGTCTGGGAATTGACCTCAGATTTGTTTGGGGTAGGACATGACCAGAAAAACTATAGTGTCGATCCCATAGGCCCAGAACAAAGTTTTGACCCCAACAAACCCACAGAAAATGTCTTACACACCATCAAAGGAGGTTCTTACCTTTGCGCGCCTAACTATTGCAGCCGCTTCCGCCCAGCAGCACGAGAATCTCAAGCTCCCGACACCGGAACTACGCATATCGGATTTCGTTTAATTAAGAGCTTGAATCAAGTTCAACCAATTACCAATTAGTTTATGTTGCATTTACTTTGGCGATCGCTGATTTTATCTATAGTCATTATTTTATTGACGGCTAATAACCCTGCCCTAGCAGCCACATCAAAGGTTTTACCCATTCCCCAACCAGACTTCAAGGGCAAAATTGGCATCACCTACAAAGACTCAAAACCAGATTTTCCCCAACCGAACGCTGCCCCAGCCAAAGCCCCCAATGTTCTACTAGTGATCCTAGATGATGTTGGCTTCGGACAAGCTGGTACCTTTGGCGGCCCGGTGGAAACTCCTAACTTAACTCGTTTAGCCGAAAGAGGATTACGCTACAATCAATTCCACACCACAGCCCTTTGCTCACCTACCAGGGCAGCCCTGTTAACTGGACGCAATCACCATTCAGTCAATACAGGGGTAGTTGAGGAATTGGCCACAGGTTATCCTGGCTACACAACAATTTTGCCCAAGAGTGCTGCTACCGTCGCCGAAGTCCTGCGACAAAACGGCTATAATACAGCTGCTTTCGGTAAATGGCACAACACACCAGACTATGAAACCAGCGCCGCTGGGCCTTTTGATCGCTGGCCTACAGGATTAGGATTTGAGTACTTTTACGGTTTTCTGGGTGGTGATACTAATCAGTGGAGTCCAGCCTTAGTCGAAAATACGAAACGAGTCGAGAAACCAGCCAATAACCCTGATTACCACCTGACTCCCGACTTAGTAGACCATGCGATCGCCTGGATTCGCAACCAACAATCTATTGCCCCTGACAAACCCTTTTTCACCTATCTCGCCACTGGAGCCACCCATGCACCCCACCACGCCCCCAAAGCTTGGATTGACAAGTACAAAGGCAAATTTGACCAAGGGTGGGATAAATTGCGCGAAGAAATCTTTGCGCGTCAAAAACAACTGGGTGTAATTCCTGCGAATGCCCAACTAACACCCCGCCCCCAAGAACTGCCGGCTTGGGATTCCCTTTCAGCAGATCGAAAGAAACTCTCTGCCCACATGGCAGAAGTATTTGCTGGATTTCTAGCGCACACAGATTATGAAATTGGACGCTTAATTGACGCAGTTGCCCAACTCGGTGAACTAGACAACACTTTAGTGATCTATGTCGTGGGAGATAACGGTGCTAGTGCAGAAGGCGGTTTAACAGGTACCGTTAACGAATTGAAATTCTTCAACGGTGTACCCGAAAATCTACCACAACTGCTTGCTTCCTATGATGACTTGGGTAGCCCCAAGACATTCAACCATTCTCCCGCCGCTTGGGCATGGGCAGTCAACACTCCCTTTCAATGGACAAAGCAAATCGCCTCTCACTTTGGTGGAACTCGTAACCCCTTAGTAATTTCTTGGGGCGAAGGCATTAAAGACCAAGGTGGAATCCGCAGTCAATTCCATCACGTAATTGATATTGCACCCACCATTTTAGAAGCAACGGGAATTACAGCCCCTACAGAAGTGAATGGGGTCAAGCAACAACCAATCGAAGGAACTAGTCTGGTTTATACCTTCGATCGCCCTGATGCTCCATCCCATCGTGAAACACAGTACTTCGAGATGTTGGGCAACCGAGCGATTTACGATCACGGATGGGTGGCGGCGGCTCGTCATGGTCGCTTACCTTGGGAACGTACTGCAAAAGGTGACTTTGACACAGATCCGTGGGAACTGTACAACATTGCAGAAGATTTCAGCGAAGCGAACAACCTGGCTCAAGAAAATCCAGACAAGCTAGAAAAACTGCAAAAACTGTTTTTAGAAGAAGCCCGTAACCACCAAGTCTTACCATTAGACGATCGCGCCCTAGAACGGTTTGATGTCAAAATTCGCCCCGGTTTCACCACCGGACGCACAAGCTTTACTTATTATCCTGGTGTATTTGGCATCCCAGAAGGTAGCGCCCCAAATCTAAAAAACAGATCCTTCAGCATCACAGCTAATGTGGAAATTCCCGAAACTGGGGCAGAAGGTATCCTCTTAACTCAGGGCGGACGTTTTGCTGGTTGGAGTTTTTTCCTTGAGGATGGCAAGCCCACCTATGTCTACAACTATGCCAATGCTGTTCGCTACATTATTCAATCCCCTGAAAAACTGCCCACAGGTAAATCTAGATTACGGTTCGACTTTGATTATGACGGTGGCAGTGTAGGTGCAGGGGGAACTGGAAAATTATTCATCAACCAACAGCAGGTAGCTGAAGGTCGAATCGAAAAAACCATCGCTTATCGTTTAGCCCTAGATGAAACCTTTGATGTCGGTAGAGACACAGGTACTCCGGTCGTTGACACCTATCAAGTACCCTTTGCCTTCACTGGTAACTTACAGCAAGTCAGCCTTGAGTTGAAGTAAGTAATGGAGATTGGGCATTGGGGACTTGTCCATTTTCCTCAAATACTCATTAATGAAGCTCAAATACTCATTAATGGAGTTCAAATACTCATTAATGGAGTTCAAATACTCATTAATGAAGCTCAAATACTCATTAATGAAGCTCAGATACTCATTAATGAAGCTCAAATACTCATTAATGAAGTTCAAATACTCATTAATGAAGTTCAAATACTCATTAATGAAGCTCAAATACTCATTAATGAAGTTCAAATACCCAATTTCTATGCCCCGTGCCCAATCCCCAATTCCTATTAAAATCATGAATGAAATTTTGGTAGTAATCGACAAATTAGCGCTTCTCACATTCATTGTTTTCACTATGTTGGGTGCGGGTTTACGCCTAACCGTACAAGAGATTTGGGAACCACTCCGCAACCGCCGTCTGGTGATATTATCTCTGGTGACAAATTTTGTACTGGTGCCACTTTTTGTCTACCTGCTGCTGCAAGTTGTACATTTAAGCGAACCACTCAGAGATGGTTTACTGGTCATGGCAGTAGCATCAGGCCCCCCAGCTTTACCAAAACTTGCTCATATAGTCAAGGGGAATATAGCTTTTTCCGTAGGGTTAATGATGTTGCTGATGTTGGGCACAATCATTTACATGCCGATTGTATTACCTTTAGTGGTAGAAGGCGTACAAATCAACTCTTGGGAGATTGCGGAACCCTTATTATTAATGATGGTCAGCCCATTAGTAATTGGGCTATTTATCAAAGCTAAATTTCCAGCGATCGCTATGACTCTTCAGCCGTTTTTGTTCAAATTATCTAATGCTGGATTACTTTTAGGTCTAATAGTCAGACTGGCAGTTCATACTAACGATATGATTGCCTTATTAAAAACTGGTGCAATCTTTGTTTGTGCTGTATTTATTATCTTTTCTTTTAGCGTCGGCTATCTTTTAGGCGGCCCTGGTATTGACACCCAAAGAGTGCTAGGAGTCGGAACAGCTCAACGCAATTTTGCCGCCGCATTATTAGTAGCTACAAGCAACTTTGAAGATCCCAGCGTGGTGAGCATTATCATGGTGACGAGTATATTAATGATGGTTACAGTTCTCATTGCCGGGCCAAAGTTTACAGAAATAGATCAGCCAACTAATGCAAAGATAGAACAGGTGGAAGTTTGATATCATGTGCGTTTAAATAACCGTCATTGCAACACTTTGCAAAGCGTCTTGTTAGCGTAGCCTCTCCCAGAGAAGACAAGTAAAGATTAGAAAGCTTATAAAGTATTATCTTAATATTAAGATGTTTTTCATATAAAATATGCCTAGCAAACATAGAGCTATCGAATCTCCTATTTTACCTTCACTTGAAACAATGAATAAGGGGATACCAGATAAGCAATTATATGAATCGGAAAGCTATCAAAATGTATATTTATCAAATTGCCAGCTTCAGGGAACTAAAGGAGTAGATTTTCAGTATGCCTACTTTGATAATGTTAAAATTATAAATACTTACTTTAAAAGACTTTCTCTACAAGATGTTAGAATTACTAAAAGTGATTTTGCTAATACTCAATGGGAAGAAGGTTCACTTAATAGAATTGAGTTTATTAACTCTAGATTATTGGGATTTAAAGCAATAAAATGTAGATTAAAAAATGTTGTTTTTCAAGAGTGTCAGGGACAATTTTCACAGTTTACTTTTAGTAAATTTGATAATATTATTTTTAATAATTGTAATCTTGAAAATTCTACATTTTTAGAAACTTCTCTAACAAATGTAAAATTTATAAATTGCCAAATGAATAACGTTATCCTTGCTAATGCTAAATTTAAAGACACAGATTTTAGAGGTTCTAATATAGAAGGCTTGCAAATTAATATAAGTCAGCTTAAAGGTGCAATTTTAGATCCATTTCAAGCTGCTTATATTCTTCAAAGGTATGCAAATGTAGTAGTTAAAACTGTTGATGAATAAACATTGCGTTTGCGTCGTTCCACCACTTTTTATATAGACTCATAAAGCGATCTCTCCAAGCTAGAAGTCAGGAATTTGAACAGAATTAAAAGAATCCTCTCTGCGGTAATGGTGTACCGTTAATCTCGTAATCGCCGATCGCACGAGCTTTAAAATGATTTGGGTTGTGTGAGGACAAAGTACGAGCGTTGCGCCAGTGACGATCAAAGTTTGAGCTTTTTTTAGTTGTAGAAGCCCCACCAACTTCAAACAACAAGGTAGCCGAACGTAATGCCAAATCATCAACTATCAATTTGGCTTTGGATGCACTCAGAGAAGTTGCCAGTGCCACAGCCGTCTCTGCCTCTTCACCCTGAGCTTGGGCAGCAGGGAGGCGATCGAGACCATCCGCTGCTGCTAAAACAATCGCTTCGGCAGCAAAGGCATTGGCGGCAATCTGCCCCACAGTCTGCTGCAAGATTGGGTCTTCTGAGGCTTGCTCGGATACAGCATGGTAGAAAGTGCGGGGTCTGTTGCGAATGAGGGCTGTAGCATCACGCAGAACGCTGCAAATAATACCGGCGTTGATGGCAGTCAGGAATAATTGCGGGACGATATTATAGGGCAGGTCGTCTTTGTCTGTGTCTGTCTCAAAAATTACTTCTTCAGCCTCTACACGGACATTCGTGAAGGTGGTCGTTCCGGTACCTGTGAGTCTTTGTCCAAAACCGTCCCAGTCGTCCACCAGTTCAAGACCTTCGCGGTTAGTCGGAATGAGTATATACGCTGTAGTGCCATCAGGTGTTAACACACGCACAAAAATCAAGTCTGCATAAAGGCTGCCAGTGCTGTAATATTTCTTTCCATTCAGACGATAACCGTCGCCATCGGGTGTCAATTTTGTATTCACGACTTGGCGACCGCCTGATCGCTTGGCTTCTAGTTCGGTGGAAGCGAGTCCAATAATCGCACCATCAGCAACGGCTTTGAGCCAACGGCGATTCCTTTGGGTGCGCTCAGAACGCAAAATCCGCTCTGTAACAGAAAAATGATTCCGCACAATGTGAGCGACGTTCGGGTCAGCATCCCCCAGCCGAATCACGACCTCGAATAATTCCCGCGCCGTGCTACCGCCACCACCTTCAGCTACCGGGATTCGCAATGCACCCAACCGAGAACGCCGGATTAATTCAACCACATCAAAAGGCAGGATGCGATCGCGATCGCGTTCACTTGCCCCCAGAGCAATAAAATCAAAAAGCTGCTGGAGTTCCGGCGAGTTTGCTCTCACAGGAGCCGAAAACTGAATTGTTGTATCTGCAAGCTTCTCTGGACTCTTAATCATTAGTTTTTATCTCCGAATATTCTGTGAAAAATCTATGTTGATGAGTGGTGAGACAATTGCTAGTTCTGGGTTACGTGATAGCACTACAAAGTTGAAGAATGTTTCCAGCCTTGAGGCGATTACATCTGGTAACATATTCAAGCCATCGACTACACTCGACAAAAACCATTGTAAGGGTTTTAGATGTATTTAAGTTTTTTAAAATACTAAAAATCTACCGAGTTACCGTAGTTTGATACTCCCAAATTTTCTCCAAGTTGTCAATCTGTTTTAACGTCTTTTTGCGGGAAAGACACATTCGTTCTTTTTTGCTAAAGGAACGAAACCTGCATTGTTTTTCAACTTTTACAATAAGTCCAATCATAAATTTTACAGAGAATAGTAGTCACTGCCGCCGCTTGGTAGTATGTGATGCTTCAACAGCGTAAAGGTAATAGGAAAGTTGTTTCTGACCTGCCTAAATAAACCAAACAGCGACTAATCAGCTAGGCTGAAACATACTTACCAAACTTGATATATCTTTCTGAGGAGGGACAGACTTACTCAAACCTCACGAGAATATAGAAAAAGTGAGTTTGCTTGTCATAACCGATAAAACTTGTAGTCTGGAGTTAATAATAATGACCGATGTGACAAATATAGCGACTAAGCTTGCCGATCTAAAGCTTTTTCAGAATGTTCTGTTGGAAAGTGAGCAAAAGTTAATAGCACAGACGGACGACAATACGATTTGCGAGCGGCTCGAAGGAATGATAAACAGCGATCGCGAAAATCTTGGCGTCATCGAAGCAGTTATTTCTAAATATGGCAACGCAGCAGAACCTCGCGACATTACTACTCAACATGCTCAGAAGGTAAGCCAAATGATGAGCGGCTCCGAGCTAACTCTGTATGACAAATACTTACAGCTTGAGTTGCTAAAGCATCAACAGACAATGACCGGGCTGGTTCTACATAAGGTTGCCCAGTCCTTGAATGATGAGCTTCAAGATTTGATGGAACCGCTCAACCGAGTTAATTTTGAAAATCGCGCTCATCAAGAGATTCTTAAAGGCGTTCTTTACTTCGTCGGAACGCGAGAGATAGCCGGTAAGGAACCTGACATGGGTCTGTGGGCTAGCATTGAACAGGGAATTGCAGCCCTTAAGGGTGTTATAAGCAGCGCGGTAAACTAGTAGTAATGAGTGGCAGAGGGCGCGTCATTCATGGGAGCGTAATATAATGATTAGCTAGTTTATGCCCAGGCTTGTATTTCAGCCTTTATTGTTAAAGGTAAATTATCAAGTTTACTATCCATGTAAATATGGCATTTTCTTGTGTTATTGCTGAAGCTGTCAGTAGTCATTGTAAAAAACCTCTAGCAATGTCATTTTTGAAGCTAAACTTATAGCAATAACACCCCGACTTATAAAGTTTGTATTCCCTCTGTTTGCCTTTGACAACTGAGGGATTTGTTTTTAATTACTAACTGAAAGCGTCCATTAGACTTATTGCATAAGTGGGAAAAAGGGAGAAAGGTTTTTGTATTTTCCCTTTTCCCTTTGACCATAAGAGTGCAAAAAGTAATGAATGCAAGAGGTCTATTCTCTGACTTGCAATTATTCGGGAAACTCTGAGATATTTCCTCTCCAGCTTGGTCATATTTAGAACTAGTTTCTCTACAAGTTCAAAAAGATTCAATGCACTGTTCCAGTCTCGGTCAATAACCAACCTACAGGAACAACTATAGAACGCGAATTGCAAAGGTTTTCTCAACCCCCTGCCCTGCGATCGCTGCGAGTAACTGTCAGTAGACCGAAAAGTTTTGCGATCGCTGTTTACACTAAACTGGTTTGGAAGAAGCAATTAGCAGGGCGCGCCAATCCGAGATTTTCGCGCAGGGTTTTACCCTCATACTCTTTGCGGAAAATTCCGCGCCGTTGGAGTTCTGGCACAACTTTGTCAACAAAATCATTCAGCCCTTCAGGAAGAAAAGGAAACATGATATTGAAACCGTCAGAACCTTCCTCAGTCAGCCATTGCTCCATTTCATCAGCGATCGTTTGAGGTGTGCCGACGAAGGCTAGTCCGCCGTAACTGCCAATGCGTTGCGCCAGTTGTCGAATAGTCAAGTTTTCACGTTGGGCTAAGGCTATTACTCTTTCTCGTGAAGAGTGACCAGCGTTAGTCGGTGGGATTTCTGGCAAGGGCCCGTCCGGATCAAAGCCGGAAACGTCGTAGCCAAGCGCGCCATTTAAACTGGCGATCCCACTGTCATAATGTACTAGGTTGTCTAAATGAAGACGCTTGGTATGTGCTTCGGCAACAGTTTCTCCCACAATGACTAAAACACCTGGAAGGATTTTTATACTGTCTGGGTCACGTCCGATCGCCCGCGCCCGTCCCTTAATGTCTGCAAATAAAGCTTTGCCAGCCTCCAGATTACCAGCAGGTGCAAACACAGCTTCGGCTGTTTCTGCGGCTAATTGCCGTCCGGCTTCGGATGCACCCGCTTGGACAATTAGCGGCCAACCCTGGACTGGTCTAGCAATGTTCAATGGCCCCCGCACCGAGAGATATTTTCCCTTATGATCCAGAACGTGAAGCTTTGCGGGATCAAAATAAATCCCTGCTTCCACGTCCCGAATAAACGCATCGTCAGCAAAAGAATCCCAAAGACCTGTGACGACATCATAAAATTCTCTAGCCCGCCGGTAGCGTTCGTCATGCTCTACCTCCTCTTCTAAGCCGAAATTGAGCGCTGCGTCTGGATTGGCTGTGGTGACGATGTTCCAGCCAGCGCGACCGCCACTTATATGGTCGAGAGAGGCGAAGCGACGAGCGATGTGGTAAGGCTGGTCATAGGTTGTGGAAGCGGTGGCTACTAGTCCGATGTGTTCGGTGACGGTGGCGAGGGCAGAAAGCAGGGTAAAAGGTTCAAAGGATGTAACAGTATGGCTGCGTTTGAGCGCGTTGATTGGCATATTCAGCACCGCTAAGTGATCGGCCATGAAGAATGCGTCAAACTTGCCCTGTTCTAGTTTTTGGATGAATTTTTTCAGTGCCTGGAAGTTGAAATTGGCATCAGGTATAGCCCCAGGATAGCGCCAAGCGCCTGTATGTATGCTTACCGGACGCATGAATGCACCTAGTTTTAATTGCTTCGATCTGCTCATTATCTCTCCGTATATATAATTCGTAATTCGTAATGACGCTCGTTCCGACGCTCCTCCGTCGCTAACGCTTCGCTATCGCTACCGCTTCGAAGACAGTAATTCGTAATTAAAACATCTAAAAAAAGGTTTAATTCAAGTGGTTTACAGTATTTTGTCTAATTTCTCAAATGATACATCTTTTGCCGATTTAGTCTTAAATGCGCTGCTCTTTGCTACCTGTTCAGTCTTTAGTTTCTTCTACTTCAAACTCTGCTTTTTGTAAATATTTCAAAGCTTGGGTGACTTTTTATTTTCTAATTTCATGTGAAACTGACTGGCTGAATTTTGATAGTTATCTTTAGACCAAGTAGCAGCCTTTTTTAGCTCTTGTATAATGGTCACAGAAATACCCAAGGGCTGTAAGGGCTTTTCTAAATTTACTTGCGCTTTCACAATATTCAACAGCGCCATACCTTCAAATTAGCTATGGCTTCACTATCTACTGTTAACGGTTGCACTCTTGGTATAATTTCCGCAGCAAAACGCTCCATTTCTGTGGCAAAAGGCTGGAATTGCAGCATGAAAGTATCAACTCCTACTTTGGTAAACTCAGCAATCCGATGGGCTACAGTTTCATAGCTACCTACCAATCCTGCTGCTGTACCGCCATTGCTTCCCACACCGGGGTACTTAGCCATATTTTTAAACATAACTACTTCCGAATCTACGCCTTTGAGTAGTTCCGAGCGATCGTCTCGTGCTAATACCATTGCTCTCAAGTTTTGATATTCCGCTTCTGCCTCTTCGTCTGTGGGTCGAGCAATCACAAAAGCTGACATAGCAAAGCCCAAAGGTTGAGAGCGAAACTGAGTTTTTTTAGCAATTTGAGCAATAGTTTCCCGGATAGCTTCAATCGGACGACCGTTGAGGAAAAATGTATGCGCTTGTTTTACGGCTAGTTGTTGGGCTGCTTCTGACTCTCCTCCCACATATACGCGCGGATGTGGTTTGGCTATAGGTGGGGGATTAAACTGCAAATCGTTGATTTGAAAATAATTACCGTGGAAATTGACTTTTTCTCCACTCCATAGGGCTTTTACGACGTTAATCCATTCATCTGAATAGCGATAACGCTCATCGTGAGGAAAAAAATTTATCCCTGTTTTTTCCATTTCTGGCTTGAACCAAGCACTGACTAGGTTAATAGCAAAACGTCCACCGCTAATCGCATCAATACCTAAAGCCATCTTTGCTAAGACGGCTGGATGGAAAAGTAAAGGCTTGACAGCTGCAATAATCTCGATGGATTTTGTTGCTTCAGCCAGGGCTGCTGCTGCTGTCCAAGTTTCTAGCTGATCAAGTTCTTGGTTCCTGGGATTGATGATGTGTTGTGCAATTAAAGTCGTGTTAAATCCACACCTTTGGGCCAACTGAATTAAATTCTTGGCTCGTGAGTAACTAGCATCACGAGCCTCAAGAGGATGGTTCATGACGCCGCAGTTACCGTAAACGGGAATCCAAATCCCGTAACGTGGCTCAGACATAGCTTTCCAGAACCTTTGTCATAGGCACTAATAGGATGTTTAGCAGTAAATGTTTAACTTATTGGGCAATTCGTTTATTTACTACTTTAAATCAGTCAATTTACCGTAGTATTTAAATATGAGATTTGCACAAATGAGCATAAAAAACAAGGGGTTACAGCAAAAGGCAGTTTCAATTGGAGGTAAAAATGTCAGAACCACGCTACGGTATTTGGTTGCCTGTGGGCGGTAACTTTGGCCCTCTCAATACGCCAGATGAACCGATTGATGCTAGTTACGAGCGCACGCGATCGCTAGTATTAGAAGCAGAACGTTTAGGATATGTCACAACTTTAGTAGCACAGCACCTTGCCAACCCCCGCAGTTTAGAGTTAGACCAATTAGAAACTTGGACAGCTTGTGCGGCGTTGGCTGAAGCTACAGAAAAAATAGAGATTATCGCTGCAATTAAACCTTTATTGTTTCATCCGGCCGTTTTAGCCAAGATGGCCTTGGGAATTGATGCCATTAGTCAGGGACGTTTTGCCATCAACCTTATCAGTGCTTGGTTTCGCCCAGAAATGGAGCGTATTAATATCCCTTTCCCACCCCACGATGAACGTTATCACTACTCTGGTGAGTGGTTGCAGATCGTGAGAGCTTTGTGGAGTAGCGAGAAAGTGAACTTCGAGGGTGAATACTTCAAAATCGAAGATTTGAGCCTTCGACCCTTTGCTGTTGCTCAACCCTATCCCCGCATCTACTTGGGAGGAGCATCTGAACCAGCGCAGATTTTAGCGACCCAACAAGCTGATGTTTATTTCATCAACGGTCAACCGATTGAAGATGTCCGCAAAGTAATTAAACGAGTTTTGGAGCGATCGCGCTTTCTACCTCAACCAGTCCGCTTCGGTCTATCAGCCTTTGTCATTGCCCGTCCCACAGACGAAGAAGCACAAGCAGAACTAGAACGACTCATGGCACTGCAAAAGCTGGAAGAACAATATAAATTAAGTGTTGCCAAAGGAGTTGACAAAGAAGCCGTTATGTTCCAACTTTTCGCCAAAAATCCGGCTGTTGGCGGCAATGGTGGCACAGCCGCAGGATTAGTTGGCAGTTATGATACTGTAGCCACTCGCATCGCAGCTTTCATTGATGCAGGTATCGATACTTTCATGCTGCAATTCAATCCTTTCCTACAGGAGATGACACGTTTTGCCCAAGAAGTTATGCCTCGTGTACAACATTTACACAAAGTTGCTTAGTTTTTGAGCGAATACACTCTGACAATGGAAAGCTCTACGGCAGTTTCAATCAGATAGAAAATTAACTCGCACTATTTTTGTTAGAAAAACTAATAATTAGATTATCATACTAATTGTTAATTGCTGTATACACTCTTTGTATTATGCAAACTCTATCTATATAGACAAAAAACAGATCAGCAAAACACACCAGGATACTAGCTGATTGTCAAAGATGGCACTGATGACGAATTACTAGCAGAGAAAATGCAGGCAAATAGATTTTTGCCTGTAGAGGCTGCTCACAGTAGCAAAGTTATGAAGCTGACTGCCAAACAGGAGGAAAAGAATTGCTAACAGAAAATGAACTACAACTAAGTGCTGATGTGCTGGTAATTGGTGGTGGCCCTGCTGCTGCGTGGGCAGCATGGGCAGCTGCATCCCAAGGTGTCAAAGTCATTATTGCTGATAAAGGTTTTCTGGGTACAAGCGGTGCAGCTGCGGCCAGTGGTAATGGCATCATGGCTCCTTCTCCAGAGAATTGGGACAAAGTTTTATCGGAGCGTTATCGCGTCGGAAAAGACCTTGCTAACTTACGTTGGATTGAGCGTGTCATCGAAAAAACTTGGCTGAGTTTACCCTTAGTAGAAAAATGGGGCTATCGTTTTCCCAAAGAAAATGGGGAATCTGTGCGTCAGAGTTATTATGGCCCAGAATATATGCGGGTACTTCGCAAAAACCTCTTGCGTTCTGGTGTGCAGATTCTCGACCAAAGTCCGGCTTTAGAGCTTTTATTGGCTGACGATGGCTCAGTGGCAGGAGCAACAGGTGTACAGAGACAACATCATCGTACTTATACTATTCGTGCTGGTGCAGTCGTCTTAGCAAATGGTGGTTGTGCGTTCTTAAGTAAAGTATTAGGTTGCAATACTAATACAGGTGATGGACTGCTGATGGCAGTGGAAGCTGGCGGCGAACTCTCCAGTATGGAAGCTTCTAATCACTATGCAATTTCGACCGCTTTTAATGCCACAGTGACGCGGGGTGTTCCCTTTGGCTGGGCTAGTTACACCGATGAAGGAGGTAATGATCTTGGTGGTTATATCAATGGTCGCCGCGATCCTGGGTTTCTCCCCAATGCCCTAATGAAAGGCTCCGTTTATGCTCGTTTAGATAAAGCCACACCTGAAGTTAAGGCAGTAATTGAAAAGTCTCATTTCATCGCTTTTCTACCATATAAAAAAGCTGGGATCGATCCCTATACAGAACGAGTACCTGTAACACTGCTTTTAGAAGGTACAGTCCGGGGTACAGGCGGGATTCGGATTGTAAATGATAGTTGTGCGACAAAAGTTCCTGGACTTTACGCAGCTGGTGATGCAGCATCGCGGGAGTTTTTAGCCGGGTTAGCTTCTGGTGGTGGCGGCCCTAATGCTGCCTGGGCAATCTCTACAGGACAATGGGCAGGAGTTGGGGCGGCTGGGTTTGCCAAGAGTTTAGGCGCACGTGCAAATGAACGGGTTGCATATGCGACTGGTCAAGTAGGATTGCGTTCAAACTCCCCCGCATCTGAAACCTTCGATAGTGAGGCGATTGTGCGCGGTGTCCAAGCCGAGATGTTCCCGTTGGAGAAGAATTACTTGCGTTCTGAGCAAAAACTTCTCGATTCCCTCGCCAAATTAGAAACTCTGTGGCAGCAGGTACAAGGGAATCCAAAACAAGATAGTGTGCGCGATATAGAATTTTCTCGTCGCGCGGCTGCTCTAACTGCTGTTGCACGATGGGCATATTTTAGTGCTTTACATCGCAGAGAAACCCGCAGCGAACATATTCGTATCGACTATCCCCAGACCGATTCTAATCAGCGTTATTATCAAGCCACAGGCGGCTTAGATAAGCTATGGGTGAGGCGGGATTGGATTACGGATGCTCCCATAGCACCAGTACAAACCACTCAAACCACACCCGTTGTATCAAAGTTGTAGCAGGAGCAATATCATGATTGAGCTTGTCAGCCATAAACTCTGTATTAATTGCAATGTGTGCGTCCAAGTTTGTCCTACTAATGTCTTTGATGCAGTTCCCAATCAACCACCCGTAATTGCTCGCAAGGAAGACTGTCAAACTTGTTTCATGTGTGAGGCGTATTGTCCTGCGGATGCGCTCTATGTTGCCCCCCAATCTCATACTGATATTGCAGTCAATGAGGATGAGTTAATTGAAAGTGGCATTATGGGTGAATATCGCCAGATATTAGGCTGGGGATATGGCAGAAAAAACAATAGTGAATTAGATACTGCTCATCAACTACGTCAACTACCACGCCCTTATCAAACTTAATTTCAATAGGCTTAAGAGGCGATCGCAATTTATTTTCAGCACAATCGAGAGGTGGTTTGAAAAATGCGATCGCCTTTTTTCTGACCTTCAAATATCAAACACTAGGAGTAGTACTACTATCAACCAAAATTTTTGTCCCAGTAATTGCACCTGACTTTTCACGGGAAGTCTTAAGACCCTCGTCGATGCTAGGATAGGGGGTAGGGTGTAGGGTAAATCATGAAAGTCTTACCATACCCCATACCCCATACCCTGTCCCTTTTTCCACATGACGTGAAAAGTCAGGTAATTGCACAAGCTGAGTCAGAAAGTAAAAATAAAGCGATCGCTCATACTGTAACTCAGCCACCCCATGTTGATGTCAATGAAATTCTCATTAGACCAACTCAGCAAGAAAGGTAAGTTAAAAAGTTAAAAGATAATCTCTATAAATAAATGATGAGGTCAACGCTTTTTTAAGACAATATTTATTGAGATAATACAAAATCATCTAGATAAAGCTATGAAAGAAAATAGCATCATCACTGGTTTTCATGCTCATGTCTACTATGATACCGAAACTCGTGAGATGGCTGCCCATATTCGTGAAGGATTGGGAGCTAAATTTGAAGTAAAGCTTGGGCGCTGGCACGATCAGCCCATTGGTCCACATCCTAAATCTATGTATCAAGTTGCCTTCGCATCCAATCAATTTACGCAAGTTGTTCCCTGGTTAATGCTTAACCGTGAAGACTTAGATATTCTCGTTCACCCAGAAACCGGAGATGATGTCACAGATCATACAGCACATGCTTTGTGGTTAGGCAATAAGCTAGATTTAAACATCAACTTCCTACAACGAATCAAACCCAACGCCTCTTAATTAAGAATTATCCTAGCGCTTGCGTGTTAATACTCAGCTCATCGGCGTAGGTGTACTCCTTTTCAGAAGCAAGCTACGCGTAGCGTCTGGTAGAGAAGAGAAGCCCCCCGTACCACTTCTCCTTCTCCTATCGGGGAAGCAAGCTACGCGGTAGCGTCTTTGAAACAGAAGCCATCGTAATCAAACTCATGTCTATGCGATCGTCTTGAGATAGCTTACTGTAAAACTCACGAATAGCCACAGTAGCCGAGTCTTCTTTTCGGGCTGACTCACTCTTCCAGACAACAGTACATTATCAATAGCAATTACACCAACAGATATTCATCCAAATCAATAGTCAGATTTAGTGTTTTCCCTGTAGATATCTTTTTTGGATCTTGCTTTTGCAGCCGAGCTATGTCAACATTCTATATTAAAATACGGTAAGTTGCTCAATTTATAGTAATTTAAATATACTTATAGTCTGAATATACATATGTTGACCAAGTATTTATCAAATCAACTAATGAAGATTGTCAACAGCTTTATTCACAAGCATAGAATATGGAGAATTGACAAATTTGCCTTATTTTTTGTCTACGGGTTAAGTTTGACTCTTGTGATATCTGCGTGTTCTTCCAATAACACAAGTAATTCTGTCGCAACGCAGGCAGCAAATCAAAGCGCCACAAATCAAGATGTTGTGATTCGGATTGGCTATCAAAAAGCAGCAACTATTCTCAACACTATGAGAGTGCAAAAAGATTTGGAGAAAGCTTTTACTGCTAATGGCGCTTCAGTAACATGGGCTGAATTTCCTTCTGGGCCGCCAATGTTAGAGGCAATGAACGCAGGGAGTATTGATTTTGGCTACACTGGCGAATCACCGCCAATCTTTGCCCAGGCTGCGGGTAATCCCTTGGTTTATGTTGCTTACGATCCTTGGGGTTCCAAAGCAGAAGCAATTCTTGTGCCGAAAAGTTCATCTATTAAAACTCTTGCAGACCTTAAGGGTAAACGAATTGGTGTTGCTAAAGGTTCAAATACTAACTACTTATTGGTAAAAGTTTTAGAAAAGGGAAGAGTAGATTATAAGGATATTAAACCAGCTTTTCTCCAACCTCCTGATGCTCGTGCGGCTTTTGAGGGTAATAATATTGATGCTTGGGCAATTTGGGATCCTTATTTATCGGCGGCGCAAGCTGCTACAGGCGCACGCACTTTGACAGATGCAACTGGGTTAGCACCCAATCGCGGTTACTATCTGGCTGCTAAATCTTTTGTTGACAAGTATCCTGATGCTTTAAAAACAGTGCTTGATGAAGTCAAAAAAAGAAACAACTGGGCAAAAAATAATCCCACAGAAGTTGCTAAATTTCTCTCACCACAATTGGGTATTGATGTTGGGGTGCTAGAAGTTGCCGAAAAACGACGAGACTATGGCGTACTACCGCTAACAGAGGAAGTGATTCGTAAACAGCAAGAGATTGCTGATACCTTTTACAAAATCAAGCTAATACCGAAATCTATCAATGTTAGTGAAATCGTTTGGAAAGGCAATCAATAGAAGGTAGAAGAATATGAATATCGATACCCAGTGGATGAAAACAGATGTGCTTGTGATTGGTGGCGGTACAGCCGGGACAATGGCAGCTATTAAAGCCAAACAAGCGAATCCCGATGCAGAGGTGCTGATTTTAGAAAAGGCTAACATCCGACGGAGTGGTGCGATCGCAATGGGTATGGACGGAGTGAATACCGCAATCATTCCTGGCCATTCTACGCCAGAACAATATGTGCGCGAAGTCACCCTAGCTAACGATGGCATTCTCAACCAAAAAGCCGTATATCAAACAGGTAAATTAGGTTACGAGGTTATCCAAGAATTAGAAAGCTGGGGTGTAAAATTTCAAAAAGATGCCCAAGGCAACTATGACTTAAAACAAGTCCATCGCGTAGGTAAATATGTCTTACCCATGCCAGAAGGTAAAGACCTGAAAACCATTCTCACCCGCCAAGTTAAACGCCACAAAGTCAAAGTTACAAATCGCGTCATGGCAACCCGCGTGTTAGTCAAAGAAGGACGTGCTATTGGTGCAGTGGGATTTGATGTGAGAAACGGCAATTATATAGTCATTCAAGCCAAAGCAGTCATTTTGTGTACAGGTGCTTGTGGCAGACTAGGACTACCAACTTCTGGCTATCTCTACGGCACTTATGAAAATCCTACCAATGCCGGAGATGGCTATTCAATGGCTTATCATGCAGGCGCAGAACTCAGCAATATTGAATGCTTTCAAATTAATCCTTTAATCAAAGATTACAACGGCCCTGCCTGTGCTTATGTTGCTGGGCCTTTTGGCGCTCATACTGCTAACGCCGAAGGAAATCGCTTCATTAGTTGTGACTATTGGAGTGGTCAAATGATGTTGGAAATCTGGAAAGAATTGAATTCTGGTAAAGGGCCAGTCCAACTCAAAATGACTCATCTTGATGAAGATACAATTGCGGAAATTGAATCCATACTTTGGGCGAATGAACGACCAAGTAGAGAACGCTTTCATCAAGGCAGAAATGAAGATTACCGCACCCACGGCGTAGAGATGCACATTTCCGAAATTGGGTTATGTAGCGGTCATAGTGCCTCTGGTGTGTGGGTAAATGAAAATGCTCAAACAACAGTCCCCGGTTTGTATGCAGCCGGAGACATGGCCAGCGTTCCCCATAATTATATGATTGGGGCATTTGTTTTCGGTCGCATAGCCGGAACTCATGCCATTGAATATATTCAAGATTTGGATTTTTTAGAACCAGATACAGACTTTTTAGAAACTGAAAAAGCCAGAATTTACGCACCTTTAACTCGCACCAACGGTGTACCTCATACACAGGTTGAATATAAACTCAGACGCTTAGTTAATGATTATTTGCAACCACCAAAATCAGGTAACAAGATAGAGATTGGTTTGAAACATTTTCTTCAATACCGACAAACATTAGATGTAATGGGTGCGCGTGACCCCCACGAATTAATGCGTTGTATAGAAGTGCATTTTATTCGTGACTGTGCAGAAATGGCAGCCAGAGCCTCATTATATCGTCAAGAAACTCGTTGGGGACTTTATCATTACCGCTTAGATTATCCAGAAAAAAATGATGATGAATGGTTCTGTCATGTCAACTTAAAGAAAGATGAATTAGGAGAAATGACATTGTTTAAGCGTCCTGTAGATTCTTATATTGTGGAAGTAGATACAGTCAAGGAATCGTACAATGTAGCTGTGAGATAAAATCTTTAAAAGAATGCCTATCTATAATTCAATTGGTCAACAATATTCCAAAACTCGCATTGCTGATATTCGCATTGTCAATAGATTAATTGATTTACTCAATTTACCCAAAGGTAGCATTATCGCTGATATTGGTGCTGGTACTGGTAGTTATAGCCTAGCCCTAGCTAACCAAGGATTTTTTGTTCATGCTGTTGAACCTTCTGTAGTGATGCAAAAACAAGCAGTACAACATCCCCAAGTTAAATGGTTTACTAGCTATGCAGAAAATTTACCTTTTCCAGATAAGTCTGTTGATGGTATTGTAAGTACCCTGGCAATTCATCACTTTACTCATCTCGAAAAAGCATTTCAAGAAATGCAGCGAATTATTAGAGATGGGACAATAGTTTTGCTAACTTTTGATATTAGATTGGCTCAGAAAATATGGCTTTATGATTACTTCCCATTTTTGTGGGAAGATGCCTTACAATTTTTACCGCTTAACGAACAGATTAATCTAATTCAGAGTAATACTCGAAGGCGTGTTGAAGCTATACCCCTTTTGTTACCATATGATTTATCTGATTTATTCGCAGCAGCAGGGTGGAGACGACCAAAATTATATCTCAAACCAGAAGTACGTGCGGGAATATCATCTTTTACACTAGCAAATCAAGATTTACTAAATAAAGGATTACATTTATTGGCAGCAGATTTAAGTACTGATGAATGGGTAAATAAGTATGGTAATATTTGCAATTTGACAGAAATTGATTTAGGTTATCGCTTTATCAGTGCAAGGCTAGATAATTAAACAATTATAATTTTAAGCTATGATAAATAAAGTTACTGAATCTGAACACATTAAAATCAGACAAGCTAATATTAAAGATGCAGAACGAATTGCTAATCTTTGCGAGCAAATTGAATATTACGTTACAAATCAACAAATAGAGCAGCGACTTGCTAAAATTGAAGATAACAATGCTCATATTGTGTATGCTGCAACTTTAGCAAATCAATATGTAATTGGTTGGGCGCACGCTTATATTAGTGATTTATTAATTATTCCAACTCAAGCGATTCTTTTGGGGTTAGTTGTTGATAAAAATTATCGTCGTATTGGAATTGGACGTATTTTAATGCAACAGATTGAACAATGGGCTTATCTGACTGGATGCGAAGGTGTTATATTACGTTCTAGTCTTAGACGCAAAGAAGCGCATTTATTTTATGAAAAAGTTGGCTATACCAATATAAAACAGTCTTTAGCTTTTCAAAAACAATTAGTTTCGTAAAAATATACATTTTTATAAAAAATAATGAATTAGTTTTATGGCTTTAATCAATCAAAGAATAGATGTTCCTGTAATCGTTGATGAATCAAAATGTTTGGAGAAATGCACAGCTTGTATTGAAGTTTGTCCTCTTGATGTGTTGGCAAAAAATCCAGAAACAGGCAAAGCATATATGAAATATGATGAATGTTGGTTTTGTCTGCCTTGTGAAAAAGAATGTCCAACAAATGCAATTACCGTACAAATTCCCTTTTTGTTGCGATAGTTCTTCTCTTATTCTCTATGAGTCTGTGCATCTGTGGTAAACATAATGAACAATGACATCAAATACTGGCTAGAAATGCTGCGATCGCCTGATATAAATGACCGCTTAGTAGCTGTCAAAACATTACAACACCTTGGCGAAGAAGAAACAGTAGATGCACTAATTATCGCTTTACAAGATGAAGATATTGCTGTTCAAAAAATAGCTATATCAGCTCTTTGGGAGATTGCTAATTCTTTAGCTATTCCTGCTTTAATCGAATGTCTCAGTTCCGCAGATATAGATATTCGCACTGAAGCTGCATCAGCTTTAAACGAGTTAGTTACCCAGGATGATTTATTACTGTTATTAGATAAACTTCAGGGTGATGATATAAATACTCAGTTAAATGTCTTAGTACTGTTGCGAAAAATCCATGATATTCAATCTTTACCCTATATCTTACCATTTTTAAAATCAAATAATCCTGAGTTAAGAGAAGCAGCAATTACCACATTGCGATATATCAATCAAATAGAGAAATGTCCCCAAGCTTTGGATTTAATATTTGATGACTCAACACTTGTTCGTCGTGCTACTGCTTTAACTTTAGGACATCTACAAGATACACAAGTAATTACAATACTTGCTCAAGCACTTATGAATGATAGCGATTGGCAAGTTCGCCGTAATGCAGCTAAATCTCTAACTATTCATGAAAATCAGCAAGCAATTTCAGCATTAGAAATAGCTTTAAATGATGAACATTGGCAAGTACGCAAATCAGTAGCACAAGCTTTGCAAATAATCCCTGATATTCAAGTTATACCGAGATTAATTCAAGCATTAACAGATGAATATGCAGATGTCCGCAAGGAAGCAGTAATTGCTCTTGGGAATTTAGCTCATCCTGATGTTATTAATGCCCTTAAACAAGCCTTAGATGACCCTGACAAAGAAGTGTCTATCCAAGCGCAACGGGCAATTCAGAAGATTCAAACAGATAAAAAAGTCTTGAGGAAGCAGTAAATAACTAGGATAAATATTAACACGATTAAAGCTTTACTAATTTCGCAGTAAAAATTCCTTACTCCAAATTATTGACCTCTGCTTATCAACAATATTTATCAAGTGAACTTTATCGACAAAACAACGATAATTTAAATCTAAATTTTGTACTTCTTCTAACACTTGCGAAAAGTTATCTGTATGTTTTGTAAATCTTCCTAACGTTAAATGAGGAACCAATGGTAAATTATCTCTGAAATATTCAGATAATATACCTGTATATAGTTCGTTGTGTAGTTTTATCACATCTACTTTTCCTTCTTCAACCATTAAAAACATATACTCATCCCATGATTTTTGTAATCCTTTGAGACAAATAGGAAATGTTTTCCATTTATTCAAGATACTATCAATATGAATAATGAGATTTATTTCATTAATAGACTTGATTATGGGAAATACAAGCGTAATATGTGGTTCAATTAAATCAAATTGTGGGTCATATTTCTGCCTTATTTGATTGATATTCTCTGTGTTAATATTAGGGTAATGTACGAGTGCGTAAGACATACTTATAAATTATTAAAGGTTATACAGCAAATTAAAAATTATTTACGCCTAGCGTGTCGAAGACAAAGCTTACACTAACATCAGGCACAGAAATATTCTTTATAACATCCACAAGATATGACTACAGTGCATCAGCAAGAAGTCGTGCAATTACTCAAACAAATTATCGAACCTATTTTAAAAAATGACATCATTAGTTTGGGAATGGTACGAAATTTACGTATAGTTGATGACTATATTTACTTACGTTTATATATTGGCTCTCATCAACACCAATTACAGCCAGAAATTCAATCTAAACTATCATCTCTATCTTGGTGTAAAAAAACTTATATTCAAATTTGTACAATTCCTGGTGTTAAAACAACTCTTGCAGTTTCTAGTGGTAAAGGTGGTGTGGGCAAATCCACAACAGCCGTTAATATTGCCGCAGCTTTAAAATTACAAGGTGCAAAAGTAGGATTATTAGATGCTGATGTTTATGGCCCCAATGTTCCCCAGATGTTGGGTTTAGGACAAGCTGATATTCAAGTAATAAATACTCCCACAGGTGATAAGTTTTTACCTCTAGAAGTTCAGGGAATAAAAGTAATGTCAGTAGGTTTACTTGCAGAAGCAAATCGTCCTTTGGCATGGCGAGGGCCTGTATTGCATAAAATTATCACGCAATTTTTGCAAGATGTGGAATGGGGGGAATTAGATTATTTATTGATAGATTTACCTCCGGGTACAGGTGATGCTCAAATTACAATTATCCAAGAAAGCCCAATTTGTGGAGTCATTTTAGTGACAACTCCTCAACAAGTGGCTGTTGCAGATGTACGACGTAACATATATATGTTTCGCCAAGTGGGCGTTCCTGTCCTTGGGATTATTGAAAATATGAGTTATTTAATCTGTGGTGATTGTGGTTCACGCACACCGATTTTTGGTAGTGGTGGCGGCGAACAACTCGCTACAGAATTACAAGCGCCTCTGTTAGGACAAATTCCTATTGATTCCCGCATTTGTAGCGGTAGTGATACTGGAAATCCGATTGCAATCAGCGAATGTGCTTCACCAGTAAAAGAGATTTTTACACAAATTGCTACTTCATTAAATACTACTTTTACGTTATACGATAAAACTACGCAGGTTGACCAAGTTTAGTAGTTTCAAAAACTTCAATCAATTGCCCTATTTTGACATCGTAGATATAGCCATAGATAGGAATTTCATTTGGAACTAATGGATGCAAATAAATCCGTTGTACATCTGTATAGATACTTTTGGCTTGATCATCAATAGTTAATCAGATAGAAATTTTATAAATATTCTTAATTCTCCTATAAGTAAACATACTTATTCAAGATGATATTTATTAAGTCTTTTGAGTTTGTTTAGCGAGTAATCATGGGACGATTTACCACCTGATGGATATTCTCAAGTAAATTGATTAATGTAGTTGCAATCTACCAAGCTTTTTTAAAGCTAAAAATAAGGAGCTAATATGTAATGCTTGCAAGAAAATTCCACTTTCAATTATTTTTATAGTTTCTTCTAAAGGCAATAACACTAAATCAATCTGTTCCGTATCATCAAGATTTAAATCAGCTACTTTTTCTACATTTGTGGTTAAAAAACAATGAGTGAGATTATTATGATTAGCTGGATTAGCTGATAATACGCCAGTTTCAATAAAATTATCGCTAGTGTAACCTGTTTCTTCTAATAGCTCGCGTTTCGCTGCCAAAATTGGGGAGATATCTTCTGCTTCTACAGAACCACAAGGCAATTCTAAAAATGTTTTTTGTAGACCGTGGCGATATTGTTTGACTAAGACAACTTCCTGATTTTTGGTTAAAGCTACAACATTTACCCATGTTGGATATTCCAGAACATAATAAGGCTCAACGATTTTGCCATTAGGCATTTGACAAGTATCAGCTCTTACTGATATCCATCTATCTTTGACGACATATTTAGAGTTTAATACATTCCAATCAAATGAATCCACTTTACTGAATCCTTGGTTTATTAGTGAGAATGCGATCGCGCATTTAATGGATAGATAAAGTTAGCAACTGTTTCACGTTCGACCCAACCCTGTTTACGGTAAAATTCTCTTTGATAAGATTCTCGCTCTTTGTGGTTCACCAACATGAGTACTGAACATTCTCGGATTTTTGCCTCCGATATAATGGTTGCTAACAAAGTTTTACCAATACCAAAACCACGAGCCGCTTTTTGGATAAATAACTCAGAAATATAACCTTGGAGTTTGGGGAGAAACGGACAAGGTAGCCAATGAACTGCAACATATCCTACTACATCATTTTCAGAATTTTCCGCTATATAAATAGAATGGCTATTATTTTGATAACACTGAATAATTTGCTGCTGAATTTGGGCAACACTTGTTTCCTGGGAGGTTGAATTCACCCATGCAAACCAACCTAATTCTCTGATAATGTGAAAAATCGCTTGTGCATCTGATTCTTTTACTTTTCTAATAGTGAAATTCATTTTTACTCACCGCAAGCAATTTGGGAATCTCATCTGGAGTATGGGCAATTAAATCAGCACCGTAGCTCTTTAACTCTTCCTCAGTTCCGTAACCATAGGTGACACCAATTGCAGTAATACTATTATGTTTAGCTCCGATCATATCGTGCAAGCGATCGCCTACCATAACCACATCAGAAGACGAAAGATTTTCTGTGACTAAGATGTGATTAATTAACTCACTTTTTACAGTCCGTGTGCCATCAAGTTCACTCCCATAAACCCCATCAAAAAGCGATGACAAGCCAAAATGTTGAATAATCTGCGTAGCATAAATATGTGGTTTAGAAGTCGCAACAAAAGTTTTATGACCAGCAAAACGAATAGCGTCTAAGGTTTCTGAAATCTTGGGATAAAGAGAATTTTCAAATAATCCTATCGTAGCAAAGCGACTGCGATAAAGTGAAATGGCTTGTTCTAAAACTTTGTTATCTGAAGTCTTCAGTAGCAGCGAAAAACTGTCTTGGATTGGAGGGCCAATACACCAATGTAATTTATCAGCATCGGGTGGTCTATAACCTAGTTCAGATAAAGCAAACTGAATGCAGCGAGTAATACCAGGCTTGGGATCTGTCAATGTCCCATCTAAATCAAACAGAATAGTGGAGGCAGACATAATTCATAATTCACAATTATTATTCCAACAATAAATAACTCGCAATTGAAATCTTAACTACGAATTACTAATTATTTTTAGGAGTCTGGTTTCGTCGCTTGCAAGGAAGGTTGCCTAGAAAATTCATCATACCATTGTGCAAGTTTGGGGTAGCTTAGTCGCCATTGCAGTTCAGGCAGACGACTCTCTAATCCTAGCGCTGATGCGATGGTGATATGAGCAAGCATAGGAGTTTGGTCGAATTTATCAGAAATCTTCTCAAAGTAGTCCAAGATTCTTAAAGCACGCGATCGCTCTAACTTGATTACCCCTGATGATTGCTCACTTGAAGAACGCCGTAACTCCCGTACCCAGACAGCAATACCATCTATGAATCCACCAGCTGTACCTTCAAGTTGCTGTAAAAAGCCATCAGAAATGTCAGCAACTAGTTTTATTTCAGGATTTAACTGATTAAGATAAACGCATATTATCCGCGTTTCGCTTAAGATAAATCCGTCGTCAGTCGCTAGGGTTGGAACTTTACCTGTTGGATTGTAGTTGAGTAGTTCGCTGTCCGGATCTCGTACAGTGACTTTCTGCATAGCGATGCGATCGCACAGACCAAGTTCTAATGCAGTTACCCTAGCAATGCGTGCATAGGGAGAGTTAGGTGTGTAAAAGAGTTTCATCGAAAACTGCGCTCGTCATTTTTATAATCATTTACTCTAAAAAAGAGAATCGATGCCGCCAAATATTCTTCAGACCTCTTGCACAAAAAGCTTGATTTGCCTCTCGTAGCGTTAGTGGAATGTCGATGTAGAGCTATGGCTGAATGATGTAGGTAGCAGGCAATGAGGCGATCGCACTCTCAATTTATCAAAGAACATTCTCACATTCCCAAGCACTTGCTGAATCGAGTTCAGGAGTTGGAGAGGAGAAAGCAGCAGTTAGGGTAATAATTAATGCCTACAGAGAACTCAACAATCCTTACCAGCTTAAGTACGGTGGGCAAAACTGAGGTAAGGTAGAGTTATTAGGGATACAGATATTAATTCTATTCCCTTATATACAAATTTGAGAATTAGGCAGCAACTGATCTCATGTTGCTGCCAATAACTCGATTTGTGCAGCAAGCTGGTTAAGATTACGAATTTTGCCGAAGCCCTAACAAGTTTCCATCAATATCTCTGAAGATAGACAATTGCACTCCGTGACCGACATCTGTAATTGGCTCAACTTCTACTCCTTTTTCAATAAGGCTTTGACGAGCAGCAACTATATCTTTTACAACAAAGGTACTAACAGTACTACCTGTGTTAACTGAGTTACTTAAGTTCAATCCAATTGCAAAACGTGGAATATCAGGAWAACTAAACTGTCTCCAGCTAGGCGTGTCATATTGTTCTTCAGCAACTAATCCAAGCTTGGATTTATACCATTCGACGCTAGCTTCGAGATTAGTAACGTCTACTTTAGTGACAAAACTATATTCACCAAAGGTATTGTTCAATGTCATATTCTGTTGTGCTAATTAGGTACTTTTACAATACAGCTATTATAAACCTTTTTAATAGATAATCTACTGTAAGTCAATCGATTAATAGTAGTTTAATCACGCAATATCACTCGAAAAGCCACGCTTAAGTCTCTACACTCATAATCAACAGCCATTCATCAGAGTTGAAGATTTGATACTATTTGTCAATAAGCAATAGCACTTTAAAAATATCACGACTTACGCACTCAAGTCTGAAACCTAGGTCCCCCCTAACCCCCCTTAAAAAGGGAGGAATATATGAAAGTTCTCTATGATAGTTATAATTTTCCGCAGCTAGATGAAGATATCACTCATACAGCAATATCTAATATAGAATGAAATAATCAGGTAAGTTTTTTATATTAACTAACTTGACTGCTATCAGTGGTTTGTAGTCATAGCTAATTACCCGTACCATTCATTCATCAGAATTTGCTCACACCTTGCGATCATTTCCTGCGCCTCCAATAATCCGAGATTATAAGCATTCTCAAAACAGGCTTTGGCTTCGATTACCCGACTCCTTCTACCCAGTTCATCGCCTTTGTTATACCAAGCTCTAGACATCAGTGGATCTATTTCTAGCGCTTGATCATAACACCAAAGCGCTTCCTCTGGCTGACCAAGGCTGCTCAACGCATTTCCTTTATTCATCCATGCAATCGCATTTCTTGGTTTCAACTCCAGCGCACAGTTGTAAGACTCTAAAGCTGCCTCGTAGTTATCTAGTCTCCAGAGTGCCAATCCTTTGTTGATCCAACTTTCCACATGGCGCGGATCGATTGCAAGCACGTTGTCATAGCAGATCACTGCTTCGCTAAACTTTCCTGCGTCCTGAAGCGCGATCGCTTGTTGAAACATCTCAATGATATTTTCTGATGGTTCCGACATCACTTAAACTTCCTATTTGAAATCTCGCTTTGCCCATTCTGAAATAGATACGGTTCAGTCCCTCGTACCTAGGTTCTTTCCAGACATCGGGTGAATTGATTCAAATGAGTGCGTGGCGTGGCGATTGTCACAGCAGCGATCGCCATTTAAGCCAAAACCTAAAACGTCAGAACTACCCATAGCATCGGCTAGCTTATACTGTGATTACTGATTTTGCTGACGATTAATATCTTGCAGGTCAAGAGCATAATTTAATCGCAGGACGTTGACACCAGGCTCACCAAAAATCCATAAAAATCTTTCATCAGTATACTTATTAATTAAACGTAAAATTTCATCTTCTTTGACTCCACGGGCACGAGCGACTCGCTCCAATTGCTGGCGTGCTCCTTTAATAGAAATATGCGGGTCTAACCCAGAACCAGAGGTGTAAATAATATCAGCGATTGGTTGAAGATTATCGTCTCGCAATTCATTTGCCTGCTCTATAATCCGGTTGAGGAGTTCTGGATTGCTAGGAGCCAGATTGCTGGCTCCAGATATCCCAGTTGGTCTTGCTTTTTTACCTTGGCTATATCTAACAGTACTGGGACGAGGAGAGAAATATCGCTCAGATGTAAAGACTTGACCAATCAAAGCTGAACCAATTGGTTCATTATTTAAGTTTCGCATGATACTGCCGTTAGCTTGGTAGGGCAAAAAAACTTGACCCACTAC
Organism: Nostoc sp. PA-18-2419; assembly: GCF_005869855.1. Taxonomy (GTDB): domain Bacteria; phylum Cyanobacteriota; class Cyanobacteriia; order Cyanobacteriales; family Nostocaceae; genus Nostoc. Next base: position 80,560 of record NZ_SZNH01000011.1, read on the forward strand.
AAGGATTATCAGAGGATAAACGATCGCAGTTAACAACCAAAGCATTAGAGTCATAAAAATTGCTCTGATTGTTTCTCGAATAATAGCCATAATAAATTTTCCACCTACTCCTAAAACTAATTTTTAATTTTTAATTTTTAACTATTTTCCAAGATAGGATGCTGTCAACAGCATGAATATTTGGGATAACTACCACATTCAACCACAGCAGACTAAAAATAGCGAGTGGTAAATGTTGTTTATCGCATTACTACCAAACAAAGGATATCCTGCAAGCATTACTTTTGCATAAGTCATCGAACTATGATCTCAAAGTTATAAGAGAGTGTTATTCATCTTGTTTTCTACGAGATAGCCCAACCTTAGCCTTCGCGCAACGTCACGAAGTGGAGCAGGTTTAATCTAATAGCTCGCTGCCATTAGATTAAACAATTTCCAAGTTGATAACACGATTAAACCCGTGTTTAGCTGTATCAAGAGTTATTGACATTTTTTCCCCCTCTCAATAGGCAAAAATGTCTATTATCTTACCTTGGTAACAGGTGTTTATCTTGTAGTATGTGTATTTTTGCTGTTATTAAGCTAAGCCTACAACTGTAATCAGCATATCTATCAACTTAATGACAATAAACGGCGCAATCAACCCACCTAACCCATAAATTAAGATATTGCGTTGCAATAGCTGATTAGCTGTCAAGGGTCTAAACTGTACACCTTTCAATGCCAAAGGAATCAAAGCTGGAATAATCAAAGCGTTGTAAATCAGTGCTGATAATACAGCAGAATTAGGGCTAGTTAAATTCATAATATTCAGGCTTTGCAGGTTAGCAGCAGCAAATACTGCTGGAATAATCGCAAAGTATTTAGCAATATCATTAGCGATGGAAAATGTAGTCAATGCACCGCGAGTAATCAGCAATTGTTTGCCAATGCTAACAATATCAATTAATTTTGTGGGATCGGAGTCCAAATCCACCATGTTAGCCGCTTCTTTTGCAGCTTGGGTTCCTGTATTCATAGCGACGCCGACGTTAGCTTGAGCTAATGCTGGAGCATCGTTAGTTCCGTCCCCTGTCATCGCAACTAATTTGCCTGCTGCTTGTTCTTTTTGAATCACACTGATTTTGTCTTCTGGTGTGGCTTCGGCGATGAAGTCATCCACTCCGGCTTCTCTAGCAATCACGGAAGCTGTAATTCGGTTATCCCCCGTTAGCATCACGGTACGGACTCCCATACGTCGCAGTGCAAGAAAGCGATCGCGGATACCAGGTTTGACAATATCTTTAAGATAAATAATCCCGTAGATTTCGTGATCGAGGCTAACTGCTAAGGGTGTACCTCCCAGCTGAGAAACTCGTTCATCAGCTGCATCCAGTTCTGGAGTATCTTCGCTGTTGCGAGAACGGACAAATCCTTTAATGGCTCCTACTGCTCCCTTCCTGGCCTCATGTCCACCGGGTAAGTTTGTACCGCTCATGCGTGTTTTGGCAGAAAAATCTACCCCTTGTGCCTGACTGGAATCAAAATCAAAGCGTGCGCCTAACTTTTCTGCCAAGCGGAGAATCGATTTTCCTTCTGGTGTATCATCAAAAACACTAGCTGCCCAAGCAACACTGGCAATTTCCAGTATAGTATGACCGTTGATTGGGATAAATTCTTCTGCCAACCGATTACCAAGGGTAATTGTACCTGTTTTATCGAGAACTAAAGTGTTAACATCGCCAGAAGCTTCTACGGCTCGTCCTGAGGTAGCAATAACGTTAAATTGGGCAACTCGATCCATACCAGCAATACCAATAGTACTCAGTAACCCGCCGATGGTGGTAGGAATCAATGCTACTAATAGGGCAATCAAAATTGGGACGCTAACTGGATTATCAACATAATAGGCAAGTGCGGGCAAAGTCGCCACAACAAACAAAAATATTAAGCTGAGAACTGCTAGCAACACTGTCAAGGCAATTTCATTAGGTGTTTTGCTGCGTTCTGCCCCTTCTACCAAGGCAATCATCCTGTCAATAAAACCTTTACCTGGGTCAGATGTAATGCGGATAATTAATTCGTCTGAGATAATCCGCGTCCCACCAGTGACAGAACTGGCAACATCGGAGCCTGATTCTTTTAATACTGGTGCAGATTCTCCAGTAATTGCCGATTCATCCACCGAGGCGACACCCATGATTACCTCGCCATCAGCAGGTATAATATCGCCAGCAACTACGTAAATGTTATCACCTTGTTTGAGGCTGGTAGATGAAACTTCATTAATTGTGCCATCGGTAGCGAGTTTTTTGGCGATCGTCTCTGATTTTGTAGACCGCAAGGCATCGGCTTGAGCTTTTCCCCGTCCTTCAGCTACGGCTTCAGCAAAATTGGCAAACCAAACTGTAAAAAATAAAATTCCTGATAACAAAGCATTAAACAGTTGTGGTTTCTTTTGAGTGACTGGGCCAAATAAGTTGGGATCAATGGTTACCAATAGAGTAACAATCGTTCCCACCCAAACCAAAAACATCACCGGATTTTTGATTGCATACTTAGGGTTGAGCTTCACAAAAGCATCTCGAGCTGCCCTGAAGTACAATAACTTGGTATTTACCCTCGCTTTTTTACGTGCTTGGCGGCGATCGCCAGGACGAGAACTTGGACGTCTAGCTTTGGAGGTAGGTGCCCCTTTATTCATAAAGTCAAGTTAGGAGTTAGGAGTTAAAAGTTAAAAGTTAGAAGATGACTGATAATTGATAACTGTTGACTGTTAACCGTCAACAGATAACTTTTCTAGCTGCCAGAGGCTAGTTGTAAACCCTCGGCTATAGGGCCTAAAGCGAGAACGGGAAAGAAAGTCAACACTCCTAAAATTAGTGTTACTCCAGCAGCAATCCCGGTGAATATCAAAGAATCAGTTCTTAGAGTACCAGGGGTTTCTTGTACTTGTTGTTTGCGAGACATTCCGTCAGCTAACAGCAGGATGGCAAACATCGGAATGTAGCGTCCTACTATCAAGCTAACTAAAGTACTCAAGTTCCACCATAAGGTGTTATCTTTCAATCCTTCTAAGCCAGAACCATTATTTGCCCCGGCTGAGGCATATTCATAAACTACTTGGGAAATGCCGTGATAGCCAGGATTGCTAATTCCTGCTAGGGAAATTGGATAAGCTAAGGCGATCGCGCTGGGAATCAAAACTACAATTGGGTGAACTAACAACACTACGCTGGCAAGGACGATTTCCCGTTTTTCAATTTTGCGTCCTAAGAACTCTGGGGTACGTCCCACCATTAGCCCAGTTAGAAAAACAGTGAGAATTAAGTAAATGAATAAGTAAGCTGTGCCAGTTCCTTGACCGCCCCAGATAATTTGAATAAACATATTGAACAGAGTCGAAAATATTCCTTGCGACATTAAGGAATCGTGCATCCCGTTGACAGCACCACACATGGTGGCGGTGGTCATAACTGCCCAAAATGCCGTTTGTGCCCAACCAAATCGCACTTCTTTACCCTCTAAATTTGGTTGTTCTAATCCAAAGGATCTGTTAACTACGGGATTACCTTGTAGTTCTCCCACGGCTGTGACTCCAACCAGAACTACAAAAATTACAAACACCATCCAGAAAAGTAACCACGCTTGTTTGATGTTGTTGGCAAACACGCCATAAGTGTAAATTAAGGCTGCTGGGATGGAAATCATGGTGATCATTTCGATTAAATTAGAAGCGCCATTAGGATTTTCAAAGGGATGGGCAGAATTAGCACCAAAAAAGCCGCCGCCATTCTCACCCAACATTTTGATTGCTTCAAAGGATGCTACCGGGCCTCTAGCAATATACTGGGTTCCTCCCTCCAAGGTTGTCACATCCATAGTCCCAGCTAATGTTTGCGGTACACCTACTACAACCAAGGCGATCGCACTAATGATTGAAATTGGTAGCAATATGCGCGCGATCGCACGGGTAAGATCGACGTAAAAGTTACCTAGTCGTTTACCCGTCAATCCCCGAATAAAAGCAATTCCCACTGCTAAGCCGGTGGCTGCGGAGGTAAACATCAAAAAGCCTAAAGCCGCCACCTGACTAAAATAACTTAAAGTTGTCTCACCAGCATAATGTTGCTGATCGGTATTCGTTAAAAATGAAATCGTTGTGTGCAACAATACATCCCAACTAATCACACCTAAGCCGTTAGGATTCCAGGGTAAGAATCTTTGAAAATATAACAGTAAATATACTGTAACTCCCATAATCAAATTAGTGCAGAGTACAGCCCGGATATATTGCCACCCCGTCATATCATCTTTTTTACGGACACCCGCTAGTACGTATATACTTCGCTCTATCGGGTTGATCAAGAAATCAAGCAGTGTTCTTTCTCCCATGAAGACACGCGCCATGTATCTTCCAAATATCGGAGTAATTGCTACAACGATACACAGCGTTAAGCCGATTTGTAAAAAACCTTGTCCCATTTTATGCTCTATATAAACTTAAGTGCTAGCAAGCCAATTCTTAAAAATAACAGATTAACTGTTGGTATATTTCATTTCTAGTGACTTGGCAATATCTCATACCATTTTGAATCAAAGAATTTTATATTTTCAATATCTTTGCCATTTTCTGGCAGTTGGGTTAAGGAAACGAAACTAAGCCACCAATCGAGGTATTTTTCAATTTAGCGAAGACATTAGACCTCTTGGATAAATATTTTTTGTCTCACGCAGAGGCGCTCCAGAAGAGAACGGGGAGAAAGACTTTTGCAAGAGGTCTATTATTAGCTGAACGCATTCACCGTACTAATCCCAGGGTTGTAAAAAAAACTGTATCAAAGTTTCGTTCTAAAAGGCCAAAACACAGAGGTACTGGACAACGAGTCGAAGCTTCGAAATTTAAAGTCATTCATCAGCTTTTGAGCCTTAACTGAACCGTATTGGAGCAAAAACCCTATTTTCTCGTTACTCCTCCCTCTCCTAAAAGGCGAGGGAGGCTGAGAGGGAGAGGTCTGTCGAACTCACGTTAATTGAAAATCAGAGTTTCGGCTATTACTTGTGTAAGTTGTATCCAGCACAAAGAGGGTTTTTCGCTAGATGTAGCCGGACGCCATTGATTTGGCACGATTTTTGCACAAGAGTATTGTGACCTCTCCATTGCTCACAAAATATCACTAAAGACTTATGCAACAACAGCGAAGACCGAGTAAGAAGAGTTTGCGATCGCTTGATTACTTAAATATATTTCTCGCAGATGTGCGCGATGGTGTTGGCCCATATCTGAGTATTTACCTAAAAGCTTCAGCAAATTGGAACCCTGCCCAGATTGGATTGGCGATGTCAGCTTCGTCAATTGCCACAGTTATTGCTCAAACACCAGCTGGTGCATTGATTGACAGGCTACGTCAAAAACGGATGTTGATTGTACTGGCGGCTGTATTTGTTTCTATCGGCTCTATTGCTATGGGCTTGTTCCCCAATTTGCCTGTTGTCCTCGGTTCTCAGATTATGATTGGGATTGCTGCTGCAATTTTCCCACCTGCAATTACTGCTATTACTCTGGGACTCGTAGGACATGAGAGATTAGATAGGCGGGTAGGTCGTAATGAAACATTTAACCATACAGGAAATCTGCTAGCTGCTACTCTCGCTGGTTTAGTAGGTTACTTTATTGCACGCAAGGCAATATTTTTCCTAGTTGCAGCTATGGCTGTGGGCAGTATTATTTCGGTGAGGATGATTCGTGAAAGAGAGATTGACCACGAATTAGCGCGTGGAGATGGTGAAGAGGGCGAAGAAGGCCAAGAGGAGGATAATGAAAAACATCAGCAGCCATCTGAAGGCATATTGCAATTATTAAGCGATCGCAAAATCTTATTCTTTACTATTGCAGTCGTTCTGTTTCACTTTGCCAATGCTGCTATGTTACCGCTAGTTGGTCAAGAATTGGCACAGGGTAAAGGGACAAGTGACACAGTTTATATGTCTGCTTGTATCATTGTCGCTCAGTTAGTCATGATTCCAGTGTCTAACTTGGCTGGGCGTTTTGCACATACAGCCCGAAAACCCATATTTTTGCTGGGCTTTGCCGTTTTACCGATTCGAGGAGTGCTGTATACGTTTTCGGACAATCCCTATTTTCTCGTTTCTGTACAAATTCTGGATGGTATTGCAGGCGGGATTTTTGGTGTGCTTGCCGTGTTGATGGTAGCTGATTTGACTAAAGGTACGGGACGCTTTAATCTTACCCAAGGGATGCTTAACACTGCCATTGGCGTTGGTGCGGGTTTGAGCAACGTGTTAGCTGGGTTTGTGGTTAAAAGTGCTGGTTACAATGTTGGTTTTTTGATTTTAGCAGCGATCGCAGTTGTGGCTTTAGCAGTTTTTTGGTTCTGTGTACCTGAAACAAAAACAGGAATTAATAGAAAAGCATCACATCAAACCGCTTAGGGCAGTCATTAATTATTAGTCATTAGTCATTAGTTATTAGTCATTAGTCCAAAATAAACCCGCCCACTCTTTAACATGGTTTGAATTAGCCCCATGAAAGACAAAGTTTTTCCACCCACAAGGGGCGAGGTATGCACTAAAATCCAATGACAAATGACCAATGACTAATGACTAATGACTACTTAATCAAAAGCATTTAGCAAAATCATGATTGTTTTGAGATACATCATCATTGGATTGACTTATATCGGTTTGGGTTTAGGATATATACCTGGTTTGCGGATGAACCGAGCCAGTATTGCTTTAGTTGGTGCATCTTTGCTGATGGCATTTGGGGTATTAGACCTCAAAGAAGCATGGCAAGCGATAGACTATAAAACGCTGATTTTCCTGTTTGGCATGATGGTAATCAGCACAAATTTAGCTTACGCTGGTTTTTTTCAACTAACCCTTGATACAGTTACACACTTCACCCGCAGCCCTTTAGGTTTGCTAATTGTTTTAACTTTCGGCAGTGGAATTCTCTCCGCTTTTTTTCTGAATGATACCATAGCTCTAATTTTGACTCCTTTAGTTCTTGGTTTAACCCAAACTTTGAACCTCAATCCGATTCCTTACTTACTTGCCTTGGCGGGAGCAACTAATCTAGGCTCAGTAGCTACCTTAAGTGGCAATCCACAAAATATTCTGATTGGTTCCTTCTCTGGTATCAGCTATCTCGATTTTGCGAAAGCATTGACTCCCATTGCATTAGTAAGTTTGTTAATCCAAATTGGGTTATTGTGGTGGCTTTATCCTGAGGTTCGTTCTACTAAGTCTTGTCCGAGTGTAACCCCCGTGCGTTACCGCATATTTAAACCGTTGCTTACTAAAAGCCTAGTAATAACAGGAGGATTATTAATTGCATTTTTAATTGGGATACCTCCAGCCCAAGCAACACTTGTAGCTGCTGGTTTACTGTTCATTACTAGGCGAATCAAACCGCAACGAGTTTTAAATAAAGTAGATTGGGATTTACTGGTGATGTTTTCTGGACTATTTGTTGTGACTGCTGGAGTAGAAAAATTAGGAATATTGAATTTATTTAGCGGTTTAGTTTATAACCCCTTGAGCATATTAGGAATTACTGCTCTGCTTTCAAATTTAGTTTCTAATGTTCCAGCAGTATTGTTATTACAACATTTAATTCCTCATCCAGACACGAATACCTGGTTACTATTAGCAGCAGGATCTACTTTAGCTGGTAATTTAACTTTGTTAGGTTCAGTTGCCAATTTAATTGTTGCTGAGGCTGTTGCAAAACTTGGTTATCAATTGTCATTCTGGGAACATCTACGTTTTGGTCTACCGCTAACTGTCGTGACTCTTATCCTGGCTTATTTTTGGATTTAGTTATTTGTCATTGGTCATTTGTCATTTGTCAAGAATCAAACTTAAAATTTCAAGCTCAAAGGCGCAACTTCGAGGTTCAAAGGTGCAACGTTCAGGCTCAAAGGCTCAACGTTCACCTTCAAAGGCTCAACTTTGATATTTCAAAAGACTTCCTTCCTGCTTTTGCTTCCCATCTTTTTATCAGTAAACTTGCGTTGATGTGATGACTTTATTCCGGCAATTTTACGGTATTTTGTAACTGTTCTGCGAGTGATTGGCAGACAAAATCGGATTTTAAAAAGCTGGGCTAATTGCTCATCAGTATAAGGATTGGCGGGTGATTCTTCTGCAATTAACTGTATTAGCATCTGTTGGATTTGTTGAGGAGTACGTCCGCCTACTCCTATAGGAACACATAGTGAATGCAGCGAAATTATCCGACTGTTTTGGTTACAAACTAATATATACCGTCCCCGCACAATCCGGCTGACTGTAGAGTTACTAAGTCCTACCGATTGAGCTACTAATTGCTGAGGGGTAGATACTAAGTCTAATTTATCCCAACTCTGCAAAAAAGCTTGCTGTCGCTCAACTAAAAATTTCCCAACTTTGAGCAGATTTTCCTGCCATTGTTGCAAAGCTGTGAGTAAATTTCTAGCTTTTTGTAATAATGCTTCTAGTTGTTGGGTATCTCGCCTTGCTTTTGGTGATTCCTGCAAAAGCTTTATGGCTTCGGAATTCAGACAAAAACGTTGTTTGACTTCATAGGCTAAAGAAATTTGCCAACTTCCAGCTATTAGCTCAATTTTTAAATCAGGGGTGACAATGGGAGCATCGCTACCACCGAAGTTTCTGGCAGGACGGGGTTCTAATTCTTGAATTTTATGAATAGCATCGGTGATTTTCTCAATATTAATATTAAAATATTGATGATTTTGGTGCAGTTCTTGCAATAGTGATTGACAATTATGCTTTGACTCGGAAGAATTACCAATACAATTTGCTATGTCTTCTAAATAATTTTTAACTAGTAGAAAAGCTAAACTTTCAGGCTGGTTTTTGAGTTGTATTAACAAACATTCTTGTAGGGTTCGCGTACCAATTCCAGGTGGATCTAAACTTTGGAGAAGAGGAATAACAGCCTCTAGTTCTTTTGCACTCCAGATACTACCATCTGCCCAAACTTCTGGAGTTTCTTCTAAGTAACCTGAGTTTGATAGCCACTGAGTTAGATAGGTTAAGGCTTCACGTTGTTTGTATGGTATTGACAAAGCTGATATTTGTCCAAGAAGATGCTCGCTTAAACTTAATTCCTGGGCGATGGGACTATACCAATTAGGTAGAATATCATCTAAAAGTGCTTCGCTGTTCTGGAAATCAGAATTTTCTACTATAAATGGATTGTGTTTAGATTCTTCTTGAAGATAGTCGAATACTCGCTTACCATCCCACGGCAAGAAGCGAACTAAATACTGTAGAGTTGGGTAAATAACTGTTTGAGTTTCTAGGTGTGTTTCTAGTGTAGATGCTGAATTTAAGGAATTCATGATACGAACCGCAGAGGCGCAGAGAACACAGAGAGTTGGGAAAATGGTTAAACCAAGGATATTTTGCTATAAATTCCATTGTTTCTTTTTTTGTTCAAAGCTTTCGACAGAAATTCCTAATGCTTTGTGGGGTTCTTGGGGATAAAGTGCTAAAGCATGACGAATAAAGTTTATTTCTAACTGAGCGATCGCTTGTTCTAAATTCAAATTCATCTGATATTTTTGATTAAAAATGAGATGCTCTGAAAGGATGGTTCTTCCTCCAGAAAAAACTACTGCTCTCTCTAAAGTATTTTGCAGTTCTCGCACATTCCCTGGCCAAGCGTAATCTCTGAGTTTTTCTAAGGCTGTTGAGGTAATTGCTAAATTTTTAATTCCATTTCTGAGAGCAATAGAACTTAAAAAATATTGGGTAAGTTGTTCTAAATCTTCGGGGCGATCGCGCAAAGGTGGTAGTTCAATTCGTACTACATTAAAGCGATAGTAAAGGTCTTCTCGAAACTGATTCAGGCGTACCAATTGTTCTAAATTCCGATTGGTGGCAGCTAAAATGCGGACATCTACAGTTTTGGTTTGGTTACTACCCAAGCGCTCGAAGGATTTATCTTGTAATACTCGCAACAATTTCCCTTGAATTATCTGGCTCAATTCTCCGACTTCATCCAGAAAAATTGTACCGCCATTGGCTTGTTCAAAGCGACCAATTCGCAAGTGATTCGCTCCAGTGAAGGCTCCTTTTTCGTGACCAAATAATTCTGCTTCTAACAAATGTTCTGGAAGGGCTGCACAGTTAACTTTTACTAAAGGGCCGCGACTGCGAGGGCTAGCATTATGCAGTGTGGAAGCGACCAACTCTTTGCCAGTACCTGATTCGCCGACAATTAAAACTGTGGTGTTTCCTTGGGCAAGTCTACCAATAAGTTTAAAAACTTCTGCCATTTTAGGCGATCGCCCCAACAGTTCTTCTGGTTGTCCGAGATTTTGAATATTTGCTTCACCAATTTGCTCGGCGGATGCTTGGGAATGAGCTAAAGCTTTTTGCGCCAAGTTGACTAAATCTTCTAAATCGAAGGGTTTAGTTAAATAATCATAGGCTCCCAACTGCATAGCTTCAATGGCTGTACGACTTGTTCCATAAGCTGTCATCACAATTACTGGCAGTTCAAACAACGTTTTGCTACCTAAAGCTTTCAGAACAGCATTACCCTGAGTTTTGGGCATTTTCAAATCTAGAAATACCAAGTCAGGACGAGATGTGGTATTTTGTTGAATTATCTTCAGTCCTTGTTCTCCGTCTCCCGCCTCTAGTACGTCGTGGCCTTCATCTTTTAAAATCTGCGCCATCGCTTGACGCAAAGCTTTTTCATCATCAATAATCAAAATCTTAGCCATCGTTATGATTCTTCGGTAAGTAAACGCTAAAAACGGTGCAACCTGGTTGAGATTTCAAATCAATATGCCCTCCGTGTCGCGTGACAATCTCGTGGCTAATGGCTAAACCTAAACCTGTTCCTTGGGGTTTTGTAGAATAAAAAGGATCAAAAATGCGATCGCGTTCTTCTGGTGCTAAACCTGCGCCAGTGTCTTTTACCCAAGTCACTAAATAGTCTTGCTCTTGGCTGACACCAACCTCAACTTCGCTTTCTGGTGGACTTGCTTGGATGGCATTTAAAATTAAGTTAACCATCACCTGTCCTAACTCTCGGTGGCGTAGTGGTACTTGGGGCAAAGGTTCAGCAGCAGAGCGATAAAAAAGTGTTACTCCCTGTTCTTCGGCTTTGAGACGTAATAGAGAAACTGATTCAAAAGCGATCGCTTCTAGGGAAGTTGTTACCATTTCTTCTTGCTGATTTTGGTCAAAATACAATAGCCGTCGCACCAACATCTCTAAACGGTCTACTTGTTCTAGTAAACTAGCGATCGGTAAAGTCGTAATTCCCTGCTTTTTTAATTGCCGTTCTGTATATTGCAAATTGAGGCGCATACTAGCTAAGGGATTGCGGACTTCATGAGCTACTCCTGCTACCAGTTGTCCCAGAGAAGCCAAGCGCTCAACTCGGTGCAAGCGCTGCTCTAACTCTTGGCGATGGTATTGCATACTATTAATTGCAGTTCCCAACAGTCCCATTTCTGCGGGTAGCGCAGGAATTAGCGAAGCTTTATCCTCTTCCATTGCTTTAATACTTTGCTGGAGTCGCTGCACTCCCCACTGTAGCTGTAAGGCAATATAAAAAGTCCAAACTCCTACAACTAAAATTCCTAAAACTACGAAAACACTTAAAACTTTTTGATTGCTATCTTCTAGACGAGGCATACGTTTCATCGTCCACACTGCTCCCCACAGAGGTAGAGGGTCAGCACGCAGTACCAAAATATCAAGACCAGGGTGCACTACTAATTCTTGAGGTAAACCTTGGCTTGTGGCTGTGCGAGTCAATTGCAAAATTGTGTCTCGTTCAGCAGGAGGAATATCTTTTTTGGGGACAGGACCCCCGTGGGTAGGATAGGCATAGCCTAAAAGCTGGTCTTGTTGCAGCAGATAAAATCCCCCTTCTACCCTTGGGAAAGCAGTTAGAGCATCGATTGAAAGTTCCGCCAACGGCTTACCTGGCTTTGGTGTTTGCCCAAGATTTGATTCCCAAAACAGCTTAATTAGTCTGGTGTTGGCAAAAGCTAATTCTCTCTGATTTCTGGCAACAACAGCACCTTCCAGACTTTCAAATAGTTGTACCACTAACCATAAAGCAGCTCCACTTAAACCTAAAAAAAGGATACTGAGGATTGTTAGCTGTCGCCGGAGTGTCCAACGTTGAGATAACACAATAGGTTGCATGGAATAAGGGTTAGAACTTATACAAGTGCAAAAACTATGCCAAATTCCAGTTGCTCGTCCAAGAAGGAAACAGGGAATAGGGAACAGTTTTTCCTATTTCCTATCCTGGAGGGAGTAAAAGACCCCTACAACTATCAAGTAGCAAGTTATGTGTTGGTTTTAAATCCCCATACATTACATTCTGTTCCCTGTTGCCCGTTCCCTGTTCCCTCTTTATTTTTCATCCTGCCTTATTAGCTAACGAGTGTCTTATATCTATGGCACGAGTTTTGCACTCTTACAGTTGTAGTTAGCAATTAAATTGAATTAAAGCAGATGAATAACTCTAAAGTTCGCATTCCGAAAGAAATTGCTCCCGATGTTTTCGCTCTAGCGGCTCAGTTATATGCTCAACAAAATCAGGATTATTCTTTAGAAGAAATTATGCAGGCTGGAGCAGAAGTACAAATTCCTCCAGAGGTGATTCAACAAGCAATACAGCAGATTCAAGCCAAGCAAATCCGAGATCGCGATCGCCAACGCAAGTTAAAGTTAATTTTAACTAGTGGCGGCATTGGAGCAGCGATCGCACTTTTCGGTTTTTGGACATACAATACTTTTGCTAGTAATGCTACACCAAGCGGGCGATCGCTAGAAGCTAATCTCCCAAGTGCCAATTTAGCCAATGCTAATCCTCTAAATATTCCCCCAGCACCCCCACCAGAATTACCCCCCACAGCCGGAACCACTTTCACTGGAGAGGTAAAACAGTATCTTCTCAACCCTGAAGGTAAGGTGGATGGGCTATTACTCAATAACGGGCTACAGGTGAAATTTTCTCCCCAGATGGCGGACAGTTTAGTACGGATAATTACCCCAAACACGAAAGTGAGCATTTTTGGTGATCCTGGCTTTTCCACTCGCTTTGGACAGGAAGTGAGAGCCAAAAGCATCACCAATTCTCAAACTGGACAGACTTTAGTCGAACAACCTCCCACAATCGCCCCCCAACCACCCAGCTTGAGCAACTACAGTACCTTATCTGCACAGGGAACTGCTCAGAATTGGTTAGTGGGACATCGAGGAGAAATTAACGGCGTTATTATTTCTAATGGCACTATTGTCAAGTTCCCGCCCCATGTAGGTGAACAGCTAACCAGTATGAGTATGGCGAACATCAAAAACACAATTCAAGCCAAAGGATTTGGCACTCGCAATCGTTACGGCCAGATTTTAGAAGCTACAGCATTGTCAGTTAATGGGCAATCTGTATCTTTGCAACCAAAAGCTATCACTGAACCGTAATCCCTCTTTTGTTACTACGGGGTAAGTATAATCAGTAAGAAAACCAGAAACAGTAGCTATTTATTTGCAGGCGTTGCTGAATTTGAGTATGAAATTTAAAAATTAACTCTTCTCAACTCTTACTCTGTGCGACTCTGTCTTGGAAAGTTCTGATGCCTGCGGCAAGCCCTACGGGTTCGGGGGATCGCAATCGACGGAAACCGCAAAGACCGCGACCCCCTCACCACAAAGCGTCTACGCCGGAAGCCACCGCTCAGACTTTCAGCTGCGCCTGTGCGTGAAATAAATTCATATTTGAAATCAGCAACGCTTATTCGCAGAATCCACTGAATATTCCACTATGCTGATTGCTAAAGCGTAGTATTTATTTTATAGTACTGTACGGATAACAAACAACAAAGTTTTTGCCAATTTCAGGTAGAGATGATCGAAGAAATAACTCGCCGCAAATTTCTCGCCACAGCCACCTTGGCGACAGGTTTTGCTTTAGCAGTGCAACCGATTTCTGCTGGAGTCATTACCACTGATAGCAAGGGATTAGTCGCTGGTAGCGTGAAAATTCCCGTTAAAGATGGCGAAATTCCTGCGTATCGAGCAGTACCGGCCACTGGTGAGAATTTCCCAATTGTTCTGGTAATCCAGGAAATTTTTGGCGTACACGAGCATATTCAGGATATCACTCGCCGCTTTGCCAAGTTGGGGTATTTGGCGATCGCTCCAGAATTATTTATTCGTCAAGGTGATGTCTCCAAGTTGAGCAGCATAGACGAAATTCGCCCAATTGTTGCCAAAGTACCAGATGCTCAAGTGTTATCCGACCTTGACGCCACATTAGACTGGGCTGTGAAATCAGCCAAGGGTAATGCCAATAAATTGGCAATTACAGGCTTCTGTTGGGGTGGTCGCATTGTCTGGCTATATGCAGCACACAATCCCCAAGTGAAGGCGGGTGTGGCTTGGTACGGGCGACTCGTGGGCGATGCTACCAAACTTCAGCCTAAGTATCCCGTGGATATTGCCTCAAAACTGACAGTCCCAATTCTCGGACTCTATGGTGGTCAGGATACAAGTATTCCCTTAGATACAGTAGAGCAAATGCGCGATCGCTTGAAGTCAAGCAGCAGTAAATCTGAGATCATCGTTTACCCCAATGCACCCCACGCCTTTTTTGCTGATTATCGTTCCTCTTACCGCGAAAAAGAAGCTAAGGACGGTTGGCAGCGCCTTTTAGCGTGGTTTAAGAGTCACGGAGTGCAATAAACTGTTATATTATTGGGCATTGGCTATTAGTCAAACAAGTTTGGATGAAAAAATTTGAGATTTTAAATAGTCAACCAACAACTATCTGATTTGAGCATGAGTCAAAGCGAGATAAGACAAAAGATAGCTGCTTTAGTAAAAATTACATCTATAATTTTAATCCTCGGTGCCATAGGGTTAGAGTTAGCAAACATTTTTGGGATATTAAACACTAACAATACTCCCAATATTTTTACTCTAATTTTAGGGATAGCAAGATTTGCACTTATAGCTCATTTCTTAGAGGGAATAATGGCAGCTATTTATGCAGGTTCAAAAAGTCAACTGCCATTACAATATGGAATTTATACTTTTTTCGTAGGTACAATTGGCTTAGTGGAACTATTTAAGCAAGAAAATAGACATCAGACTCCTATTTAATTTTTGAAGTGGGTAATTAATTGTTTGGAATAATATAAATAAATCTAAAAAGGTACTAGCTCCCTAACCTACACAAATTTATTTTCTGGTTTAACTAAACTTATTAAAATAAAAAGTCAACTTCAAGTTAAAAGCTACTATCAATAGGTAGGGAAAAATCACGAGACCATTCATTCCAAGAACCAAAATAATTTTTGGCAGAAATTCCTGCCTCTTCTAAGGCTATCAATGTATTAGCAGCCCTTGAACCCTTAAAGCAGTAGATGTAGACAATGGAATCTGAAGTAATACCTACTGATTGACAAATTTCTCGGATTTCATCTGGCGAGCGAAATGTGGGGATTTCTGATTCACAATTCATTAGACGATGCCACTCTAACCAGACTGCGTTAGGGATTCTACCTTTGCGAGGACAAAAATCGGGATTGTAGGGAGAAGAACTTAGCCCAAGCCATTCTGAACTGTCGCGCACATCTAATTTAATAATTGCTGGATTGTCAATTGCTTGCAACATCTCGGGGGTAGTTACCATCATGTCAGCATTGGGATGCAATCTAAATATGCTACTTTCACGTTTTGGTACTTCATCGGTAGTAGGTAATCCCGCTTTGAGCCATGCTCTATATCCACCGTGTAAGATAGATACTTGAGTGCAACCCAAATACTTTAGTAAGAAAGCTGCTCGACAAGATTGACCATAACCTTTATTTAAAGCATCTTCATAAATAATTAGCTGTTCTGTACCAGATATTCCTACCCTACTCATTATTTCTGCAAAATACTCTTGCAATTTCTTTAATCCTGCTGGGTGGGAATTCTCTAAAAGATATGTGAAAAAATCTCTAATATTTATAGATTGAGGAATATGAGAATTAGCATAATCTTCTGGACTTCGCGTATCTATAACGACAGTTTGTAGTGATTTTTCTGCTAACAGTGATGCGAGTTCTTGAGCAGAAATGAGGAGTTTTGTATTCACGCTTTCATGCTGATGTTATTTTCTCATTAGGCATTATCGCGCTCGGCAGATTTGCGTTTTGAAATGCAAATCACAAAAGCATGAATGTTAAATGTTAGGAGATAACTATTATAGGTATAGCAGGAGGCAGTTCGCGTAGCGTGTCGAAGACAAGGTAGAAGGCAGGAGAGAAGAAGGTTTAAGCCTATTTTATTTTTCTACACCGTTCTACTTAAGTGAGGTATAAAATTCAGGACTGATTGAGCACAGAAATGGATCTTACTGAGTGACTAATCTCAAGTCTGTAGCGACTAATCCCAAGTCTGGAGCGGCTAATCTCAAGTCTGTAGCGGCTAATCTCAAGTCTGTAGCGACTAATCTCAAGTCTGTAGCGGCTAATCTCAAGTCTGGAGCGACTAATCTCAAGTCTGTAGCGACTAATCCCAAGTCTGGAGCGACTAATCTCAAGTCTGGAGCGACTAATCCCAAGTCTGTAGCGACTAGGAAAATGATATTACAGCAGTTTGCAAGTAAATGAGGTACAAATGCAGGACTTAAAATTAGATATAAAAAGTTTTTACCTCCAGCATAGCTGCCTCCTGCCTCAAAACTCGTAGCTTTGTACTTCATGCAAAAGAAAACTGCGGTATATGATGTTGGGCTAATTAGTTATGATTCAATACGGTTGAGTTAAAGGCTAATTTTCCAAAATTGTGGGTTTTCGAGACGCGATAAATCGCCGTCTCTACAAGTGTTTTGGTCTTATCTGAACTGTATTGAGTTACAATTAGCAGATATCTGTGCAAAAAGTAGGAAACTCTCTTTTCTCCTGCCTCCTGCCGTTTTCACAAGCAGTCTTTAACCAGACACAATATTATTTGGTGATTTACTGTTGCATACGGGCAATCACACAGTGTATAACTTTAACTTCATTGACAATTCGCTCCAGTTCTGTGGATAAGGGAGTTTGTTCTCGAACGGCTTGTAATGTAGGAGTAGTTGAAGTGTTGGGATTTGTGGCAATCTCTGATAATCGAGCAGTATGTAGCTGTTGAATTTGATCGTGAATTGCTTCGAGATAGTTATCAAGTGCTGGTAATTTTTGGGGTGGCTGTCCTTGTTGCAGGGCGGTTGCTAAGTTTTCCAAAACTTGGATAATGCTATCACTGAGTCGGTTGAGGTCAGTAAATTGGTACTCGCCGCTAAATTCGCGGATATCTTCTGCCAGAGTTGTCACTGAACTGAAAAAGCCACGAATGTATACCATCAGCGTCATTACGGGTTCAATTTCTCCCTGGACGTGACGAGGTTCGCTGAACAATCTTTGAGCTGCGGCGGTAGCGTTGGCGTTTTCTAGTGCCGCTTGATAACGTAGCGTATTAATAGAGTCAGTAGATGTACTCTGTTTTCGCTGGAGATAGGTAGCTATCACCTGCTGAAAGTAAGCGAGATTAGCTCGAATTGTCTTTTCTAATTGTGCTGGAAGTTGCTGTCGTTCCCAACGGGGAAAAAGCAAATAGCTGCCAAGCAGTGCTAAGACACCCCCAATGAAGCTATCAACGATACGCAATATGCCAATCTTCCAGTCACCCGCACTAATCAGGTTGAGCAGTAAGATGATGGCKGGAGTGAGCAGTATGATGAATGTGCTGTAGCTTAAGGCTCGTAGTGACGTTGCAGTAAACACGAGCAGCAAGAAACAAACTGCGATCGCTAATTGATTTTTAACTACTAAAAGCAGAGCTATACTAATAATTCCGCCCAAAATAGTACCGATGACTCTTTGTACAGTTGTCTCGGACGTTCCCCCAAAGTTGGGCTTGAGTGCAACTAAAGCTGTTAGCGTTATCCAGTAACCTCTAGGTAGTTGTAATACTGAGGCCAGTAATTCTGCAAGCGTTGTTACCAATGCTAAGCGCAATGCATGACGAAACAGGACTGAATCAAAAGTAAAGTTATTTCGCAGTGTATCAATAATTGCAGAGCGCTCTGACTGGCTTGAAGGAGAAATATTTCGCTGGGCAAAGCGGCGCTGTTTTCCCTGTTTAAAATCTGCAACAATCTCTGCATCAGTATGAATTTGCTGTGCCAGATTTGTCAGACTGGCTACAATCTTCTTCAAGTTGAGTAGTTGGGCATATTCATCTGTGTGAAGATTTATAGTTTGATTAATAATTTGAGCGCGGAGAACTTGCGACTGGTGTTCTAGTGCTTCAATAGACCTATCTGAATCTCCCAAGCCAACTAAGCTTCTTTCTTTGACAATTGCTTGTGATAACATTTGCACAGCAATAGCCAACTGTTCTATCGCTTGCTGAATTTCTCTTTGTAATCGAAAATATAGTTCACCTGTGGATGCGATGGCCAACAATTCACTCAATACGACAACAGAATTGAGAATTTGATTTACATCCTCAATTAACACAATTAAATAATTTCCCCGCAGGTTAGCTCCTTTTTGCCTATTCCACATAGCTGTCCAGACGCTACGGGCAAATGTCAAATCTTGGATGACAATATCTTGAGCTTGCAAAAATCTTTGTCCCCACTCTTGAGGATCTTGGGGATTTAATGCTCTCTCCCTTGCCAAGTTTACAAATTTGCTCAATGAGTCATAACATTTAGCAACCACCTGTTTTGCTGGTGCATCAGGACGCACTACCCACAGCCCTGATGACAAGATAGTTGTCCACATTCCACCAGCTAAACAGAGGGCAGAGTTTTGGATCAGAGTAGATAAATTAGAGAATGAAGCGAACTTAGCAAGCGCGATCACAAACATAATTGAAGTGACTAAGCTCACAGATGCAGCCACACTGCCATAGAGACCTGCTAAGCCTGCGATAAATATTACCAAGAATGTTGCTGGCACAACTAACCACAGATGACTGCTAACCAGACTTGCAATCAGGAACACCACAGTTATCCCTATGGTTGCTGCTATCATGGCGATCGCTTTTTGGCGGTAAGTTCCCTCAACATTTACCATCCCAACAAACCAAGCTGCCATAGTGGCGATCGCACTTGTGGCAGCATGACCAGTAATAAATCCAATTCCAATGGGCACACCCAATATCAAAAGGCTACGTAATCCAGAGAAAATGTCGGGTTTACCTGGCTTGAGTTGAAATTGCTGCAACAACCAACCCGCAGCACGTTTATCTGTAAATGACATTATTTAGGCTAGGGACTATAAGAATGCAGATCGTTTCTTACAGCATTTTACCCAGATATGACTATGTGGGGAATAACTGTAATACAGCAGTTTTCATTTACATGAAGTACAAAGTTACGTTACGGGTTTTGAGGCAGGAGGTAAAACATTACTATTCCTAACATCTACACTTTCAAGATGTCCTAACCTTCAATTCGCTTGCTATACTTAATTTTTTCTCAGAAATTTCAGCAAATATACCCGCATTTATCCAGTTTACTAATCCTACCCCATGCTCTTAAAGCTCTTTAACTTCACCATCGAAAACATCTTTTCATAAATGCTGAAAGTAGCTTATAGAGAAGATTTCAAACAGCTAGTGCTACACAACTTTTTTGCACGGTCGCAGTTGTTTCCAATACTCTTGCATAATTCGCCAATAAACCTCTGATAGATATAAAAGAGTAAACTTTAAAACTCTATTTTTCATACTAGTAATTAGCAACGCCTACTTATTTCCCCGTATCAGCGAAAAATATAGCACTACTAGGTTTCTATCCAAAATAGACAGTCGCTTGAAGCAACCTTTTCCTTTATCTTTGAGTCCTAAATTTTGGTCAGATAGGCAGAAATGGTTTCAATTTATAGATAATAGAATTAGCGCTCGCCAAAGCCATAATGATGAAGAAGCTATCGATTTGTTAGCTTATATCACAAGCAGAAATAGTAGCGAATTATCAATAGAACAGCTACGAGATGAATTGTCTACTAGTTTCACGGTGGGAACACGTAATGTTGCCATTGTCGTGGCATCTGTATTGTATTTGTGTTCTCGTCATCCAGAAACACAGCAAAAGCTGCAATCGGAAATTCAAGAGTTCGTATCGAAGGAGGGAAATAATTTTGAGTTGGGAGATATTAATAAATTAAGCTATCTAGATAAGGTAATTAAAGAAGCATTGAGGTTGTATCCAGCGGTACCACTTTTTATTCGTGAAGTTATTCCAGACAAATCTGTAGTCTTAGGTGGGTATTCCCTACCTGAAAAAACCCAAATCTTTTTCTGTAGTTGGGCTTTTCACCGCAATCCAAATCACTGGGAAAATCCTGATACCTTCGACCCAGAACGTTTTACCACTGAACCTTTGCCATTTCATTATTTTCCGTTTGGAGCTGGGCCGCGAGCTTGCGTAGGTATGTATTATACTCTTGCCTGTACGAAAATTGTATTAACGACAATCCTTGCAGAATATTCTGTAAATGTAGATCCTTCCTGTAACTTCGATACGAAAGTTTTTGCCGCAACTATTGTGCCACAAAATGGGCTACCAGCTAAAATCAAGCGGGTATTGTCAAGTTAAACCAGCTTCTACAAAATTAAATACTCTTTTGGCGCAAGCAAGAATCGGACGATAGTAAACGTAAAATGAATAGACCTCTTGCACGAATAGTGCCAGCGTGAAAAAATAGAGGTCAAAAAACAAAGGGCAATGAGTTACGAACAGATAAAAGACCTGACACCACCAGAATTTAAACGGTTATGTGGAGCTTATAATTCGTTAGTGTTGGCTTGATTGTTGATAGTAGGCAGGCCTACGGTAATCATTGAGCTTTGTCGTTCGCGCAGCGTCTCGTAGAAAAGTGTGGGCTTCTCTACGAGACGCTATGCGTAGCTTGCTTCCCCGTTAGCGTAGCGTTCTGTATCAAAGGGGTACGCCAACGCCACGTTATGATGAGAACAAGTGATTGCTTGGCTCACCATCTCCTCCAAAGCGATCGGATAAACCATCTTCGCTCCTGATAACTGCATTAACTGTCCTCAGTCAAAAATGAGTTGAAATCTATCTAAGGGGAGAACTGGCGAAGCTCTTACCAAGTGCAAACTCAAACAGTTTAGATGTTGTAATTATTTAATAGTTTTTTACGTAAATCATTCCAAAGATACTGTTTTTGCTTGCCAGTTTCAGAAACTATTCATTCAGACATAATTAAAATACACCATGTTTATGTCAAGAAAAATACTTAAAAAATATAATTTTATTTTGACTGCAAAAAGGTGATAATAGCGCCTGGATACTTGAAGAAAAAATGATGTCTGTTCTGCCTCTCAACAGTCAAAATCTCCCATACCCCGACCCCATACACCCGATCATCGTCCACTTTGTGATAGCGATGATATTTTTTTCATTTTTCTGCGATATAGTAGGTTACTTTACTCATAATGTGCGTTTGTTTGAAGTAAGTTTTTGGAATATGTTTGTCGCTTCGGTAGCTATTTTCTTAGCAGTTATCTTTGGTCAGTTTGAAGCAGGTTTGGCAAACAGTTATCAAGCGGTTCAGCCAACACTGAATTTTCATACGCTCATGGGTTGGTCATTAGCGGCGATCGTCGCTGGGATTACAGCTTGGCGTTTTGTAATTCGTAATCGCAATTCCTTGAAGATACCGCCAGCTTACCTTGGTGTCACAACTTTTTTGATTTGTCTGGTGTTTTTGCAAGTATATCTGGGAAGCAAGCTGTTTTGGGTATATGGGTTACATGTCGAGCCTGTAGTCGAAGCAATGAAGCAGGGAGTCTGGCGATGAACTGGCAACTGATCGAACAGTTAAGATTGAGGTTAGGCGCTAACGGACTGCCTTACGAAATTCCGATACATCCACAATTAGTACATCTAACACTGGGCTTGTTCATTATCGCCATTTTGTTTGACATCGCTGGAGCATTTTTTCGCTTATGGCGACCAATTTTCAGATTTCTCGGTCTTCCTGCCATTCGTTCTGGCTTCTTCGATGTTGGCTGGTACAATCTCATAGCTGCTGCGGTTGTGACATTTTTTACCGTTGCCTTTGGTTTTTTTGAGCTACTGTTGGCAAATCCAGCAGTGAATCAAAAGAGTGATTGGGGGTTGAGTCCTGGTTTAACAATGTTATTGCATGGTTTGGGTGGTATTTTGTTGTTGGGGATGATTGTAGCCATGACTGTATGGAGAGGATTGCAACGCGATCGCTGGCGCAAGGATGCTTCCCGACAAGTTCAATGGAGTTACTTATTAGTAGGTATTGTGATGTTTGGTATTTTGTTTGTTCACGGAACTTTAGGGGCGCAACTCGGAGAGCAGTTCGGAATACACGTGACTGCGGCTAAGTTAATCCAACAGGGTGCAAACCCAAATTTGCTACTCATGCCAATTTGGGACTTTAGATTATTTAGTCATTAGTCATTGGTCATTGGTCATTGGTCGTTAATTCATCTTTCTATTTTTATCTTCTATCTACCCAAATTAAGCTAAAAAAATCAAATACATTTCTCTATCTCAATTTGATATCAAAATCAACGAAAATTTATCAAATTTTATGGTGAGATTCTTAGAGTATTTACTAATAGCTGGTTGTATAGCAGTGTTGCTTGTCATCAGTCATTGGATTGGGCAGCAAGCATATTCTTGGATGCCTCTTGAAGCTACAGCAGAAGCACAAAAGGTAGATAGTTTATTTAGCTTTTTAGTTTCAATTGGAGCGTTCATCTTTCTTGGTCTTGTTGGGATGATGGTTTATTCAATACTTTTTTTTCGGACATCCAAAAAAGACTACACTGAAGGGCATCCATCAAGAGGTGATGCTAGGCTAGAAATCCTCTGGACGGCAACGCCAACTTTATTAGTAATGTGGATTGCTTTTCAAAGCTTCAATATTTATCAGCAATTAAATATTTTAGGTTTAGGACAAATTGTACATTTGCATACACCTGTAGAATCAGAAGCAGCCTACGCCGCAGAAGTCAGCGATGTCCCCAAACCAGCTGACGAAACTATTGATGTTTTTGTCAAGCAGTGGGATTGGTCTTTCCGCTATCCAAATAATGTTAATAGTAATGAATTACACTTGCCAGTTAATCGCCGTACTCGTSTAAATATGCACGCCCAAGAGGTGATTCACGGGTTCTACGTCCCCGAATTTCGTTTAAAGCAGGACATAGTCCCCGGACGGAATATTGACCTTGTAGTTACACCAATTCGTGTTGGTAAATATAAGCTGAAAGATTCTCAATTTAGCGGTACTTACTTTGCTTTGATGGATGCGAATGTGTATGTTGAACCGATTGAGAAATATAACCAATGGCTTACCCAAGTAGCTAGTCAACCAATGACTATTAAAAATCAGGCTGTTGCTGAATATAACCAACCGCCGAAGACATTATTTAAAACTAGTTGGTACACTGTCACACCTGCTGAATCTGCTGTTGCTAATCAAAGGAAAGTCAGCAATGACACATGATAATGTTCCTAATTTAGAAAATTCCTCAAACGAGGCTGTTGATAACTGGCGACAATACTTCAGCTTTAACACCGACCATAAAGTCATCGGTGTTCAGTACATGGTAACGACCTTCATTTTCTTCCTGATTGGCGGGTTGTTGGCAATGCTCATTCGTGCCGAACTGCTCACTCCGGAATTAAATGTAGTCGATCGCCCCCTTTACAACGGCTTATTCTCGATGCATGGGACAATCATGATTTTCCTGTGGATTATCCCGTTCAATGCAGGTATCTCTAATTACCTAGTGCCGTTGATGATTGGAGCGCGGGATATGGCCTTTCCCCTGCTCAACGCTATTTCTTTCTGGATTATTCCACCAGCTGGTATTTTTTTAGTGTCTAGCTTTTTGCTACCCAACGGCCCGGCAAAAGCTGGTTGGTGGTCTTATCCACCCGTTAGTCTGCAATTTCCAGCCAATCAACCGATTAACGGTGAATTCTTCTGGATTGTCAGTTTAGTACTGCTTGGCATTTCTTCCATCATGGGAGCAGTCAATTTTATTACAACAATTTTTTGGATGCGCGCCCCAGGCATGACATTTTTTCGGATGCCTGTGTTTATTTGGTCAGTGCTTAGCGCCCAGTTGTTGCAGTTGATTAACTTGCCTTTCTTGACAGGTGCATTGGTATTGCTGTTATTTGACCTGGCTTTCGGAACACAATTTTTCAAACCCTTAGAAAATGGTGACCCGATAATTTATCAACATCTTTTCTGGTTCTACTCTCATCCAGCAGTTTACATCATGGCACTGCCAGCCTTTGGGATTCTGGCTGAGGTTCTGCCCGCCTTTTCCCGGAATCCTTTATTTGGCTATCGTTCATTAGCACTTGCATCTGTGGGCATTGCTTTAGTAAGCATTTTTGTTTGGGTGCATCACATGTTCACCAGTGCTACCCCTGGTTGGATGCGGATGACTTTTATGTTGACTTCAATGTTAGTGGCTATACCCACTGGTGTCAAAGCATTTGGTTGGACTGCCACAGTTTGGAAGAGTAAGCTACACCTAGAGACACCCATGCTGTTTGCAATGGGCGGGGCAGCAATGTTTATTTTTGGTGGTGTTACTGGTGTGATGCTCGCTGCTACACCTTTCGATATTCATGTCAACAACACTTACTTTGTAGTAGGTCACTTTCACTACATCGTCTTTAACACCATCACAATGACAATTTTCGCAGCCATTTACTTTTGGTTTCCGAAGATTACTGGACGGATGTATGCTGAAGGTTGGGGTAAGTTGCATTTCTTGCTAACCTTTATCGGTGCCAACCTAACTTTTTTTCCCATGCACCCATTGGGTTTACAGGGAATGTTGCGCCGCATCTCTTCCTACGACCCGCAATATCAAGGATGGAATGTTATCGCTAGTCTTGGAGGTTTTTTGCTGGGAGTATCCACATTGCCCTTTATTGCTAACATAGTTGGTTCTTGGTTATACGGGCCTAAAGCAGTAAATAATCCTTGGCACGCTACTGGACTAGAATGGACAACAACATCACCACCACCGCGAGATAACTTTGAGAATATTCCGGTTGTGAAAAGACCCCCTTACGACTATGGCGATCCTAAATACTCTGTGATTGAAAATTCTGACAACGGTGAATCAGTACAACACAGATAAGGGAGTAGGGGGATGGGGAGAATAACTAATGACAATGACTAATAACTAATTTATGACGCGTCGTATCATTCATATAGATGAAAGTCCTATCCGTTTTGAACGGTGGCGGCAATATTTACCAAATTGGTTGCAACGCTTTCTGCCAAGTGGGGGCGGAAATTTTGAAGACCATCATGGCAAAGGGATGTTCGGGTTTAGCGTGTTCCTGCTATCAGAAAGCTTAGTTTTTTTGAGTTTTATTTTGACATACGTGGCTCTGCGATTGACGCACTCAAAAAACTGGTTGCCACCTGGTGTTTCTGGGGTAGAATTATCTAGTTTTGTGATTATTAATACAGTAGTTTTGCTTTCCAGCAGTTTTGTAATTCAACCTGCGGAAAATGCTCTCAAGCGTGGTAGGTTGAATAGATTTCGCTGGCTTTGGCTGATGACGATCGCAATGGGAACCTACTTCTTAATTGGTGTATTAATTGAGTGGCGGAAACTCGATTTTGGGTTAACTACAGGATTAGTTGGTTCAACATTTTATCTATTAACGGGTTTTCACGGTCTCCACGTTCTGACTGGTGTAATTCTTCAGATAATTATGTTAATTCGCTCTTTTATTCGAGATAATTATAATAAAGGTCACTTTGGTGTAAGTGCAACCACTTTGTTTTGGCATTTTGTTGATGTAATTTGGGTCTTTTTATTCTCACTACTTTATCTGTGGCGAGCATAAAATTATTTAAAAAATCAAGCATTTTTTGGAGTAAATTTATGAAATTATTAGCAGATGAATTACCACCTCCAAGAGCAATTCAAGAAACTCCACCACCGGGTACAAACAGAGATCCACTAATTGCACATAGTTTGCAAAAAGAACAGTACGTAGGCATTCTCGGGCTAGCGATCGCCCTGGTTGCTGCTGTAGGATTTTTTAGCCGCCGAGTAGAATACGCTATTGTATTCGCTATTATTCTGAGTGCGATTCTGATTGCTTTCTTTATCTTTGTATAGCAAATAGTCATTGGCTATCAATTATTAATTATTTACCCTGCCCCTCTGGCTCATTTCTCCCAATCCTCAGTCCCTAATCTTCAATATTTATGAACAGCCCAGTTTATCAAACTGTGATTGTCGGCGGTGGTTTTACCGGACTATTCACAGCATTACATCTAGCCCGGGAACGTTATCCTGGCTCTGTAATTTTGATTGAAAAAAATGAGCGTTTTTGCTTTAAGCCGTTACTGTATGAATATTTCGATGGCGAGATGGAGACCTTTCAAGTTTTACCGCGTTTTTCGGAATTGCTTCGCGGTAGCGGTGTTATCTTTGTTCAAGATACAGTACAGTCGATAGATCTGCATCAACAGCAAGTCAGTTTAGCTTCAGGAAACTCCTACAAATACAGTAACTTAGTATTAGGTTTAGGTAGTGTTACTGGCTATCATCATGTTGAAGGAGCCAAAGAAAATGCCTTTGCTTTCTGGACACAAGCAGATGCGATCGCTCTCGACCGTCATTTACGCGACTGTTTACAAAAAGCAATCAAAACCGAAGATGCACAACAACGTCAGAAACTATTAACAGTAGTTGTAGTTGGTGGTGGTGCTTCTGGTGTGGAAATGGCAGCTACCTTAGCAGATTTTGTTCCCCAATGGTATGACGCTTTAGGAGGAAATTCAGCTGAAGTTCGGGTGATTATCCTCAATCATGGGCAAAAAATTCTTGATGGCGATATTAACGATCCACTAGGCCTAATTGCCGAAAAAGCATTACAAAAACGCACTGTACCAATTGAAATTATTACAGGAGCAGAAGCCACTGCTGTTTACCTTAACGCAGTTGAATATAAGAAGAACAATCAAGTAAACACGCTGCCCACATATACCACAATCTGGACAGCTGGTACTTCGATTCATCCATTGATTGAAAACTTACCAATTCCTCAAGAACATCGAGATCATCATAATCGTCTTTTAGTTAATTCGACAATGCAATTGCTCGATTTTCCAGAAGTTTTTGCAGGCGGTGACTGTGCAGCCGTTCAAAATAATCCGCTCCCAGCAACAGCCCAAGTAGCTTATCAACAAGGAGCTAATATTGCCAATAACTTAAAAGCGATCGCTGCAGGAGAAGCCCTCAAACCTCTTCATGTTAATATCCGAGGAACCCTCTTAAAGTTAGGGTTGAATGATGCTGGTGCTAACTTATTCAATGTTTTTGAAGTTGCAGGCGAACCTGCACACTTAATTCGCCAAGCTACTTATCTAACACTATTACCAACTCCAATTCATGACTTCAAAGCTACAACTGAATGGTTGGATGAAGAGATTTTTCATCACCATCTTGACCCTCAAGATGTGAGTAAAAAAGTAGTACAAGCAGTACAGTTACTTGGTGTGGGAGTCGTTGGTGTTTTAGCTGCAAGAAAATTACTGCGAATATTAGGAGATGAGGAGAAAAGGGAATGATGAGTTGCAAGTAAGGAAGAGTTTTCCAGAGAAGCTAATACTTGACTTTCCTTAGCTTATATCTTGCACCAGGAAATTTGAATGTCAATTCCGTGACTAAGTGCAATCGGACGTATTCGTTCAAGATCAAGTAAAAAGCAACACAGAAGTAATTGTGGAAATATTGTTTGAAATGCGATTCGTGCAGCTTCTCCCCAATCAGGTAGTTTACGTAAGTCCTGGAGTAGTTAGACCGCTTTAAGTCAGAGAAATCACTCTAGCACTGCGATCGCGTTCCTATCGAAAAATTATCAGCGAATTATCAAAAGCACTAGTTCTTTATATGCGCCTAATCACACTTTCTAGGTAAGCGTCGATTCGCTGTCTAAGCAATTCAGGAGCGATAACACTGAGACCAAAGTCCTGCCATGGCTTATAAAAAGTTGGCTGCGGCAGGCTCATATCAAGTATTGAATCTATATCCCAGTAAGGGTGATAATCGAACTTAACGGAAATTGCAGTGTATGCATCTAAAAATTGATCTGCCGCTGCAAAACCAAACATCAGAGCTAGATCCGTTCTACAAATTGCCACATCAACCCCTGCTGGTCCCTGGCAGGCATTGATCCAATCCACAATGCCACTCACTCTGCCCCCATGCCACAGAACATTGGCAGGGTGGTAGTCACGATGGATGAAAACTGGCTGCTCGGCAGGTTCTAAACCAAGCAACAATTCGATGGCACGTTCCCAAACATGGGGAATCGTAGTCCACTTCGGTGGTCCCAGAGTCGCTTTTTCTACCCAACTGTGAAATCGCCACGGAAAGCTATTCGCTGTGTGCTGGTGCAGCAAAGCCAGTTGTTTAGCAAGATCGTTCAGCCATTGCTGAAAGTTTACAGGGCAAAGCTCGACATTTCCTTCAAGATACGACATGAGTACTACTGGCGCACCGAAACCTACATCATTCGTGGAGTAAGCTACGAGCTTCGGGACTTGGAGATCCGTCTTCTGTGCTTCTTCCAGCGCAGCCGCCTCGTGATGAGCAAGGTCAGATTCCTCCGCTAGCCATTCTTGATTGTCAAGTACACGCAAAACAAACCGTTGAGGATTGAAGTCACGTGAGCAGTGAATCAGGAAAACCGAACAAGAGGTTGAACCTTTCATCTGCACCACATCAAAATGGCAGTGAGGGATGCCGATCGATTGGGAAAGCCATTCGTGAGCATCTTTACTATAGGTCATACGTAATTCATCTTCTATTTATCGGTCAACCCAAAGCCGTTTGTATCACTTTCGCTCTCCGCGACGGTGGCTAGCTGCTTGCCTCAACAAAGTCATTGTCAATGACAACTGACTTGTTTGTGAGCAATTTCTTAAATCAAGTATTATCGATCTTATTGTAGTAAGAATAGCGACTCTTTCTTACTGAAGCTCTTCCTTTTTTTATGTTACGCTTTCTTACTGAAGCTCTTCATTTTTTATGTTACGCTTTTGTGCTGTTGGTAAGCTTTTTTAGGGTTTACTCGTACAGGTGCAAGATCTGAGCTATAGGGAATATCATAACGTGCCATCAAATTTATGAGGAAATCTCGTAGTCCTTTTATTTTTATTAGTAATTTAAATGACTTTAATATACATAAGCTTTCCGCCGATGATAGTGTTAGATTTTTATACTCTTTATTTGTTTTTTACGGGTTTATTCGGCAGGTGCAAGATCTGAGTTAGCAGCTGATTTGTAAACAGAATCTCAACATCTGAGAATATTTTACCCGTGGGGTGGACATCTTGTCCGCCCTTCCTTAAAGGCGGGTGAAACGCCCACTCCACAAGAAAAGTTGGATGTTTTTTTAATTTGGAAGTCTTTGATTCAGCAACGTAGATAATTTATTTTTTGCAAGTCTTTAACACCGTGAAACGTTTTTGGCTTTCACGGTGTTAGTTGTGGGTTTTCTGCTTCGATTGCTGCTGACCCAAGCCATATGATTGAGTTACTCGACATTAGACATCAGAAGCTTTGATATCTCCGCATGTGCCAACACAGCAGCAGGTTCGCTCTGGAGCGCGTTATAATACTTTCTCTCGAAGGTATTACCTGTCTCTAAGGGCACAATCAATGTGCGGACATCAGCAATCAACTTTTGCATATCATTCAAGGCTATTGGTTCATCTGCTGTGAGCATTTCATCAATTTGCACAACAATTTCAGAAATTCGATGTAACCAAGCAAATTGCTCGTGGCCAATGACAAGTTGCAGGAGTTCTGTACTCGATACCCTTCCCCTAACTTGTTCGTAGGCGATGCGTTCTGTCTCTAGCAACATCTTGTGAAGGTATAGTAATTTATTTCGTAAATCACGCAGATATTGATGTTGACGGATTCTTTGTAGAAGTGTGTTAGAAGTCAATTTTAACCATCCTCTCGTTACGATAGTCTTCAAAAAGTTGAATAATTTCTGCTTCGCTATTTATCAACCGAAGTTCATCTATCGGTTTCTTTGCTAAGACGCACTATGATTAACATATATCTTTATAGTGGTCATTTCTCATATTCGATTAATCATATATTAACATAAAATTATAACAAGTATATAGATAGAAGCTTATCGAGCAAACATCAATTATGGAAAAACCGTCTTCATGTCGCTAGCACATGTAATTCTGGGTCTTCTTCAGCAGCAAGCAATGACGGGCTATGACCTGAAAACGAGCTGCTTCGATCAATGCATTGCCCATTTGTGGCCAGCAGACCAGGCACAAATTTACAGAACCCTCGAAAAGCTAGTTGAGCAAAGCTATATTACCTGTAGGATTGAGATTCAGCACGATCGCCCTAACCGCAAAATCTACAGCATAACCGAGTCAGGGAAAGCAGAATTACTTCGATGGCTTGGTATTCATCAATCCTTACCGATCGTACGCGAACCAATGCTTATTCAGTTGCATTTTGCGGAACAATTGCCTAATGAAACCATTATTCATCTATTAGAGCAGCAATTGGCAGCTCGAAACGAAAAGCTTGCCGAGTGTGAAACTATTGATTTACCAATACTCAGCGATGAGTCTGCTAGCCGCGAACAGGTAATGCAAAGGCTGGTGCTGGAGTTGGTAATCCGTAGAGAACAGATTTATATTGATTGGTTGAAGACAGCAATCAATGTTATTGGTCAGCAAAAACCATATCCATCACAATACCAAATTCTTTAACTCTCATCAATCCAAACAATGACAACAGTAGCAGTCAATCCCTATCTCGATCGCAATTTTGCTCCAATTCGCAAAGAAATCACCACTGACAAATTACCAGTCATGGGCGAACTACCTCCGGACTTATCGGGGATGTTTGTCCGCAATGGCCCTAACCCACAATGGCCACCCATCGGTGAATATCACTGGTTTGATGGAGATGGAATGTTGCATGGTGTGCAAATTAGCAACGGCGTAGCCACTTACCGTAACCGCTATGTGCAGACAGCCGGATGGAAAAAAGAACGAGAAGCGGGTAAGGCTATTTGGACGGGGTTGTTAGAACCAGTACAAATGGATATTGGTGGCTACAAAAACACTGGCAACACTGCCCTAGTGTGGCATGATGGTCAGATGTTGGCGCTCAACGAGGGGGGTAGTCCTCATGCTATCAAGCTTCCAGAACTAGATACTATTGGCGAGTACACTTACAATGGCAAGCTGATTTCTAAGTTCACAGCCCATCCCAAAGTAGACCCAGTGACAGGAGAAATGATTTTCTTTGGCTACTCTTTTGTCGCCCCACCGTACTTGCAATATAGCGTGGTTTCAGCAGAAGGCGAACTGTTGTGGACAGTGCCAATTGACCTGCCAATAGGGGTGATGATGCACGATTTCGCCATCACTGAAAACTATACGATTTTCATGGATCTGCCGCTGACTTTCAACCCCCAAAGAGCGCAACGCGGAGAACCTGTAATGATGTTTGAGCGCGATCGCCCTAGTCGTTTCGGTATTCTACCACGTCACGGTAACAACAGTAATATCCGCTGGTTTGAAAGTCCTGCTTGCTACGTCTTCCATACACTCAACGCTTACGAAGAAAAAGACGAAGTAGTGCTGATTGCTTGTCGCATGAGTTCTACTAGTGTTTTGAGTTCAAATAATTCCCAACCCGACCCAGACGCAGATATTCCCCGTCTGTATCGCTGGCGATTTAACCTCAAGACTGGGACAGTGCGTGAAGAAATGTTAGATGATGTAGCTTCGGAATTTCCCCGCATCAACGAAAATCTAGTGGGGCGGCAAACCCGATATGGCTACACTAACAAAATGGCGAACAACCCCCTGCCTTTATTTGAAGGTATCATCAAATACGACCTCAACAGTGGAAAGTCGCAAATCCACGAATACGGAGAAGGACGCTACGGCGGTGAAGCTGTGTTTGCACCGCGTCCTGGTGCAACAGCTGAGGATGATGGTTGGCTTATGACTTTCGTCCAAGATGAAAATTCCAACACTTCAGAATTAGTGGTGGTGAATGCTCAAGATGTCACGGCTGAACCTGTAGCGCGGGTGATAATTCCCCAGCGAGTGCCTTATGGGTTTCATGGTACCTGGATTGCACAGGAATAGGCGGTTAGAAACCCCATTTAGACAAACAAAACCTGTCTTTGCTGGTTACAACAAATAGGGGGCTTAAGCCCCTTGTTTTCTCTATCACTTTGCCATTGCTGAAGCTGCTTGCTGTGAAACACGAAGAGCAGCTTTAATTAAATCAGCTCCTTTTTCGCCAATCATAATGGTGGGTGCGTTCGTATTGCCCCCAACCAGAGTTGGCATGATCGATGCATCAATAACCCGCAACCCCGTAACACCGCGTACTCTCAGTTCGGGATCGACAACCGCCATTGGGTCAGTTCCCATTTTGCAGGTGCCGACAGGATGATACCCGGTAACGCAAAATTCCCGGATGTAAGCTTCGAGTGCTTGATTGCTAATCACTTCAGCACCGGGAGCGACTTCCTCACCTCGAAATTCATCAAAAGCACTTGTATCAAATAATTGGCGCATTATTTGAATTCCTTTAATCACCTTTTCCACATCGGATTGACTTTGCAAAAAGTTCATCTGAATAATCGGTGGGTCTTTAGGGTCAGGCGAGAGCAAACTGACACTACCAATGTTTTGAGGATGAGTCAAACTGACTGTAACAGTGAATCCCAAACCAGAGAGAGTTTGGCCAGGAGATATCCACAGAATGGGACCGAAGAAAAACTGTAAATCTGGCGCGGTATCCAGATTCCCTTCAGTATGCAAAAATAATCCAGCTTCAGCGTTACCATTACTAGTAGTTGCTGGGTCTAACCCGGCAATTACCTGGTGTGGCACAGGATTGGTAATTAATTGGTGTGCTACAGGAACAAGAAAGTGGTCTTGGAGGTTTTGACCGACACCTGGCAAATCAATGACGACAGGAATCCCCATTGCTTGCAGGTATTTTGCATCGCCAATGCCGGAAAGCATCAGCAACTTGGGTGAATCTAATGCACCAGCACTTAAAATCACTTCTTTGTTGACTTTGGCTTGGTGCAACTGATCATGTTGCATATATTCCACCCCAACGGTGCGGTTTCCCTCAAACAACAACCGAGTCACCAACGCTCCAGTCGTTATTGTCAAATTGGGACGCTGGAGAATTGGCACCAAGAATGCAGCAGCAGCACTGTGACGTTTACCATCCTTTACCGTCAACTGATAAATTCCCGCACCTTCTTGCTGTATGCCATTGAAATCTGGATTGTGGTTATATCCGATTGCCACAGCTGCTTCTATAAATCGTTGGGATGCTACAGTAGGGGCTTGAATATCGGTCACGCTCAACTCCCCATCAACGCCGTGGTATGCATCAACACCCCGTTGCTGGTTCTCAGATTTCTTAAAATAAGGCAATACATCTTGGTAACTCCACCCAGAATTCCCCAATGACTGCCAGTGGTCATAATCGTGATGATTGCCCCGGATATAAATCATAGAATTAATCGAACTGCTGCCACCCAAAACTTTGCCACGGGGACAAAAGATTTTGCGGTTATTGAGGTACGGTTCGGGTTGGGAGAAATATCCCCAGTCCAGCTCCGAGCGGGGTAGGTTGGGGGATTCTAAGGGGATTTGAATTTCTGGTTTAGTATCTGGGTTGCCAGCTTCGAGCAATAACACGGTTGTTTCACCGTCTTCTGTCATCCGGTTGGCGACAACACAGCCTGCCGAACCCGCACCAATCACAATATAGTCATATTGAGTCATCATATCCTGGCTAGATAAATTCAACTACTTCAAGAACTTTGAATCCTTGTAGGTGTTGGAGTTCTATTAAAATATTATTAGCTATTGATTAGCTAATAATATTTTTAATAAAATAATATGACTACTGAATTATATTTTGATAAGTGATAATTGCAACTAAAGTATCTTGTTGTCAAACAAAATTTATAGATAACTTACTTATTTTTTTATAAGTTAGATACAAAGTAGCGTAATTTCAAAAAGAGTAAATACCATTTTTCATTTGATTATATAAATTTGCAATTGGAACGAAGCAATCATAATGATTCTGCGATTACTTCACTTTGCTATTGCTGCGTACCCTACGGGTTCCGTCCTTAGCAGTACGTAATGACAAGTATTTGGCTGGACATAATATTATTGCCTGTGATCGCCAAGCTATTCAATTTGGGATAATCTGAGCATTAGGAGTAGGAAGTTAAGAGCTAAGAGTTAAGAGTCATTCTCCCCACACTCCCCACCTAAAACGATTTTTCCTGATACCCTCCAGCGTAGTCAATCACGCAGACTGTTCTATAAGATTTGTGAATTCCAAAAGCAACACCAGAGACTTGAAAAGCGCCGTTAAAAATGTTTTTTCGATGACCGCGATCGGGTACACCATCATCAATAATTAATTGCATGACGATATCTTGGGCGGTGTTTGGCCCATAACTAATATTTTCGCCTGCGGTTGTTTGCCATCTTCCATAGCGGTTGATGCGAGTAAAGGGGTCGCTACCATCGCTACCATCATGCCCTGTAGCACCTTTTGTGCCTTGGTCTTTAACGTGGTCTTTTGCGGCTAAAGACATACCTTTAGAGGGACTCAAAGCACCTATAGGACGTGCTGTTTTGAGAAATGCGATCGCCTCATCGACTGCTTTTACACCTTCTTGAGTTCTCAAATAAGTATTATCAGAAATTTTGACTCGGTTACCTTGGAAGCGCTGGCGATAGTTTTCCAAAATCGGCACGTATATTTGAGGATTTGTTCTAACTTTATTTGTTTCAATAATTACCTGTTGCTCGAGTGGTGAAAGGTAACTTGCTTTTGCTAACAAAGTCGGGCTATTTTTTTCAACTACTGCTGGCTGAGAGTTGCCTACAGTTGGGTTAGATGGAAGCAATCGATCTGAGCAACCAAATGTCAAGGTGAGTGGGAAAAATACCCAAAATTTAATCTGCTGCATTCATGACCCCGCAATTTTTCTCGGAATTAATTTAGTGAATTAAAAAGAATAAGAATTTCAAGGCACAGTAAACTCTGTCAACGCCTCTATAGCTTCTTAAGAATAAATGTAGATTCACGTACTAGTTATATAGATCACAACGTAACTATTTTTGTTCCTGAAATACTACAAAATGATTGCTACGAGTTTTCAAACTTTAAGGCTTCGCCAAAGGATTCTCCAGTCTCTAGTTCAAGTTGCACTCATCACTCTATCTACTGATTATTAACACATCAATAGCCGATAAAGTGAAATTAGACAGAATACAACTGAAAAGTATAGGATTTTTATTTTGTTTTTGAACTTATTTGTCAAGACAGGCAATGGTTAGTAGGCAATAGACAAAGATGAATCGCTTGTTGTCTCTTGCCCTTTTTCTTCAAGTATACCGTTTTTTTCACGCAATCAAATCGGACTGCTATAGGATGTTAGCTATATTCATTTATTAAATATTCTGCTGATTCTTGAACTATCTGAGTCTGGAATAATTACGATAAAATGAATTTTTGACAACTGCGATCGCAATCTCAAAAGTTTCTCATAGTTAAATTAAGCAGAGTAAACAGATGCGGATATTTAGACATATTAACTACAAAAGGTACTGCCTATGAGTTCCCGCGCACTGCTGTTAGTGAATCGTCATGCCCGCCAAGGGCAAAAGGGTCTATCCGAAGCTATTGACTATTTGAAGACACTCGGCTTTGATTTAATTGAAGAGTCTACAGAACATCCCAAACAACTTTCTGAAGTTATATTTCGCTACCAGCATCAAGTTGATATGGTAATTATTGGTGGTGGCGATGGTACTCTTAATGCCGCAGTAGATGCTTTAGTTGAGACTCAGTTGCCTTTGGGAATCTTGCCTTTAGGAACTGCCAACGATTTGGCAAGAACTTTAGAGATTCCCAACTCCCTCAAGGACGCTTGTAATATTATTGCCCAGGGAAATTTACACCGCATTGACTTGGGTTGGGTGAACGGCAAGCACTTTTTTAACGTTGCCAGTTTGGGATTGAGTGTAAAAATTACCGAACGACTTACTAAAGAAGTCAAACGCCGCTGGGGAATATTTGCTTATGCTGCTACTGCATTACAAGTAATTTTGTCAGCTAGACCTTTTAGTGCGGAAATTGCGATCAACAGTCAATCAGTTCGCGTAAAAACTGTGCAAATTGCTGTGGGTAACGGTCGCTATTATGGCGGCGGGATGGCAGTGGCAGATGATGCGGCAATAGACGATCAAAGACTAGATCTTTATAGTTTGGAAATTCAACATTGGTGGCAGATTATATTATTACTACCGTCAATGCGACAAGGGCGGCATATACATTGGCAGACTGTACGCTCGCATCAAGGTGAGGAAATTCATTTGTATACTAACAAACCACGCCCTATTAATACAGATGGTGAAATCACTACTTACACACCTGCCCATTTTCGAGTTATACCTAAAGCTGTAGCTGTTTTAGTACCTCCACAAGTCAAGGTTAAAAATTCGGAGTTTGGAGTTTAGAGTTTGGAGTTAAGAATTAGAAATTATTCTTGCTCATCTTCCTTACTCTTGGAAAGACTTAGGTTAATCGCGTCTCTAACTACTCCCTTTTAAATAAATTACACCAAATGCATCTGAGATTTTCTCAAGATATAAAGTCCTTGTTACAACGGCTAGCCGAGCAACCTCTGACTCTAGGTGATGTTCTGGCAGAAACCTCAGAACGAGGATTTAGCTTAGTAATTGCATTATTAGTTTTGCCGTTTTTATTTCCGATGCCACCAGGATTAACTGGGCCTTTTGGTGGTGCTTGTTTGTTGTTGTCTGTGCAAATGCTTTTAGGAAGGCGATCGCCTTGGTTACCAAAAAGAATTGCTAACTACAAATTTCCTCGCGCCTTTGCTCAATTACTTTTGCAAAATTTGGGTCGTCTCACCAAAGTTTTACAGAAAATCGCCCGTCCCCGCTTGGGAAAAATAGCTCATCACCCTTTGATTTGGCAAATTAATGGGTTTTGTATCTCTTGGTTAACAATATTATTAGTATTACCAATTCCCTTGACAAATCCCATCCCTACTATAGGCATTTTACTTTTGACTGTTGCCACCATCGAATCTGATGGCTTATTAATTTGTATCGGTTATGTTATTACAGGCATGATTACTTTGTTATTTGGATTTATTGGTTATGCTCTGTGGTTAGCTCCTAGTTTACTACCATCTATATTTAAATAAAAAAGCCCCAACCTAAAGGCTGAGGGCTGTGACTTATGTGATTTATTAGAGTGCATCTACCATTTATTAATCCGCTTTACTTTTTAGTCTATCCGGGCAATTTTAAATTGCTAAAAAAATATCATTTAAAAAACTATCCTTCTAATTTTAAAAATAATTATCAAAAATATACTTAATACATTTAAATTTATAACTTATTCCAACTAAAAAATGTTATTAGCAATAAATAAAGCTCCCAGAAGCTGAGAGCTATTGAATTTATTAAGGTGCATCTACTATTTATTAATCCACTTTAGTTCTTACTCTATCCGGAAAAATTCAATTGTTAACATTTTTTTATTTTTTGAGATTAAAAATTATTAGCAATAAATAAAGCCCCCAGCTAAAGGCTGAGGGCTGTGATTTAATTAAGGTGCATCTACTATTTATATATCCGCTTTAGTTCTCGCTTAATCGGGAAGAATTGAAAAAAATAGATAGCTGGCGAATTAATTTAGTTATCTATAACTTTAGTACTAACTCAAACAAGATAAACCTACGGTATTTGACTAGATAAACATTGCTTATCTTCACAGTAATTTTACAAATACTTTAAATTTACCCAGATTACACAAAGTTTCCGTTAATATCTCTAAGTCAATATCCGCAATAGTACGAATATAGTTTAGTAGTTGGATATATAACCATAAAGATTAGACTAATCCAACTCGATGAAGCGATGTCTACGACGGGCTATGCCTACGCATTTTGTCCAAGTTGCCATGATAGTTCTATTTTCTCTTGGTAGCCTTGGTATTGTCGGGGGAAGCTTTTTCCTCAGAAAAGCTTTTAGCAATACTAATGAACCTGAAATCATAACTGATACAACACGCTATGGAGAAATTCGTAATCAATTGTGGTCTAATAAGGACGAATTAAAACATTTTCCGAATCAGATTCCCACTGATGCTAAAGATGTTCGCATTGCTTACTCTCCTGGATTTTTACAAGCAGGCAGTTTTTTTCAAATTAGATTGAAACAGCCCTCAGAAAAAATAGCAAAATTACTCTTACAATACAGAACTAATGCAAAGCATAAATATAGAGGTGGGAACACAAACGACCATATAAATCAGCCTAATGGTGTGCCCACAACTTTCTTCTACACCAGTGATTCTCCTGCGGAAACTTTTCCAGATACATATGAAATATTAGTATTAGATGCAACAAATAAAGGTAAACAGGGCTTTAAATGGAATCATGGAGATAGCTATGGTGTTGCAATTAATAGTTCTGCCTCAGAAATTATCTACTGGGCTGAACAATGGTAGTTATTACTAAGTGCTAATTTTACCATTTTAGGTATATCACTTTAGATAGTTAAAATTTATATGCACTTTAGGTAACAATTTCTAATATGCTGAAAAAACTATCTTTATATGTAGAATGTCAACTGCTTTAATTACTGGTGCCTCTAGTGGTATTGGTAAGGCCTTTGCCCAAGAATTAGCTGCACGCAAGGCAAATCTTGTACTCGTTGCTCGT
The DNA here is from genome assembly GCF_005869855.1 of Nostoc sp. PA-18-2419. Lineage (GTDB taxonomy): Bacteria > Cyanobacteriota > Cyanobacteriia > Cyanobacteriales > Nostocaceae > Nostoc. The sequence goes on from NZ_SZNH01000011.1 coordinate 119,465, forward strand.
TCGGAAGAGAAACTCAATCAATTAGCCAAAGAACTAAAAGAACAATTTAAAATTCAAGTAGACGTTATAGTTAAAGACCTCACAGAACCTAACGCGGCTGCTGCTGTATTTGATGTTACAAAAGCTAAGGAATTAACGATTGACTTATTAATCAATAATGCTGGCTTTGGTGACTATGGAGACTTTGCCGAATCAGATGGAGAAAGACAAGTTAAAATCGTACAATTAAATATTTTGGCATTGGTAGATTTAACCCATAAATTTCTACCCTTGATGCGGCAACGTCGTTCTGGAAGTATTATTAACGTATCCTCAATTACTGGATTTCAACCGATACCGTACGTTTCTGTTTATGCTGCTAGTAAAGCTTTTATTATCAGCTTTAGTGAAGCACTCTGGGCAGAAAATCACCAATATGGTGTTCGCATCTTAGTTACCTGTCCAGGGCCAATAGAAACAAATTTTTTTACAGAAGCCAATTTTCCTCCAGCTTTAGCAGGAAGCACAGAAAAGGTTTATTCTTCTGAAGAAGTAGTTCGTGCATCCCTTAAAGCTTTAGATCAGGGTCAGCCTACGGTTATTATTGGTGATACTACTACTCAAATTAGAAGTCTATTAGCTCGATTAGTACCGCGAAAAATTCTGCTGAATATTTTGGCAAAAAGGTTTCAACTTTAAGATAGTTCTTAGCCATTATCCTCAAAGTTCATACTTATGGACTCAAAAATCACATATAGCGAGTTAGTTGCACACGGTAACGGTCTTTTTTAGTAACAGCAATTTCTMCAACTTCTAAACGTCCTTTAGAGCGTATGGCGATTAAGTCGCCTGATTTGAGTTGAGAACTAGCTTGACTTACTTCTTTCCAGTTGACGCGCACATCACCAGCATCAATTAAGTCAACCATTTTACTGCGAGACATGCCAAAACCAGCAGAGGCGATCGCATCTAATCGCAAAGACGCTTCCACAGTAGTTAATTCTTTTTTCTTCGGTTCTCGAATTTTTAGTTCAGTAATTTCAATTTGTTGAGTTTTCACAGGAACCGATCGCACCTGTTTGAGATTCATTGACAAAAAATCCACCAACTCTGGTGCGACAATTGCTTGCGCTCCTCGTTCTCCCAAAACAATAATATCTCCCGTCTTATCACGAACAATTCCCGTTCCCAGCATTGCGCCTAAGAAGTCGCGGTGAGTGGCGGTATCAAACAAGAAATTACCAGCAATTTCTACTGCAACTAGGCTGACTTGAGATTGATCTAAGGGAAGTTCAGAACGAGCGATCGCAATTCTTTGGCGTTCAGCTTGCGGATATCCACCCCACACAACTAATTGCACCTCTGTTAAACGACTAAACACCCGTTGAATTTCCGCTAATTCCGGAGGAGATAAAAAATCCGTTACAACCACTTCCCAAGTTTTAATAGCTTGCTCTGCTTGGTCAATTACACGAGCTACACTATCTCGATTTTCAACACCCTTTAAAAGTTCTTCTCGTGGCAACATTCTGATAAATTATGAATTAGTCATTAATCCTCTGTTACAAAGTTCTGATGCCTTCAGCGGGCTGCGCCAACGGATAGCGCAGCGTTAGCGAGTCTGCGAGCGTCGGAAACTTCCGCTCAGACTTTGCGCTTAGTCATTAGTTATTTATCTATTACCAATGCCCAATACCCTTTTAGTTAAAACTATCTTGATCCTAACTTTAATTCCCATTTTATAAGGTTTTCATCTCTATTAATTTCTTGCATTCCTAATTTTTCCAAAATGCGAATTGAGGCAACATGATTATCTGGAGAATCAGAGATAATTCTTTGAAGTTCCGGCTGAGTAAAAGCAAAATTTACTAATGCTTCTACAGCTTCAAAAGCAAATCCTTGCTGACGATAGGCTGATATCACTTCATAACCCATTTCTGTTGTTCCTTGCTCATCAGGTTTGCCACCGAATCCCAAATCACCAATTAGGGTAGAATCAGCGATGTGAATCATTAGCCACACACCCCAACCCAACTGTGAAGGATCGTTTATTAACATCTGAGCATAGATTGGGAAAAAATCTAGCACCTCAGATGCATACCATTCATCAGGAACACGTACTCCTAAGAGCCTTTCCACTTCTGATTTGTTTTTTGCCACAACGGCTTGCGCCACTTTCAAGGAACAGGGAAGCAACTCAAGCCGTTGTGTCGTAATGTGTAAACTATGATTCATTTGCTAAGCGCTATTTGTATCTGCATAACCCTGAATATTTTCTGGCTCAAATTGTCGTAATATCCTGGTTGCTTGCCGAGTCAGAGTTTCAGAACCTTGAACTGCAATTAAGTATTTACCTTCATCCAAGCGGTTGCGGTAGGGTAAAGCATCACCACCACCTACGAGTAAACCAACTCCGCCACCGACAAATACACCACCCATCGCACCACTAGCAGCACCTAGTAGTCCTCCAACTATGTGATTGCCAACTTCACCCGCCCAGGCGAAAGTATGCAAACCAGTAATCAGGCTAAAGGTAAAACCCGCAAAAAAACCGAATGGTATCAGCCAAGTTGCCATCAGCCGTGCTTGCTTTTTGGCTTGGTCTTTGGGGTCAATTAAGCCAAACTCGTCAGCAGTTTTATACCCCTTCCCCAGGATAGTACTGTTTATGCCTTCTTTTTCTAAAGCTAAGTAAGCAGCTTCAGCTTGAATGCGGTCTGGTAATACGGCAACAAGGTAATTCATTGATTCTACAATACATGTCTAATAAAAGTTTTGCCTTAATTAACAGCGTATCAGTCCTGGTTGAATCTATCTTCTATTAGAGGATTTCCAAAAATAAATTACTACTATTTGTGGGGTGGACATCTAGTCATAGGTGTCAACTTAATACAAAAGCAGCCAAAAGTTAAGCTATTTCTAGCTGAAGTTGACACCTATGACAGTTGTGCTAACCTACAGGGTGTTGCATCGAAATAATGATCGCCACACTAAGTAGGTCGGTGCGAGTATTTATCGTTGGGGTGAGGCAGGACGCAGTTCTTGCTTGAGGGAAGAGGGTTTAAACCTATTTAATTTTTCTTAACATAGTTTTTTCCACAGCGTTCTACTTAGGGACTTCCAAGAAATAAATTATCGAATTTGACGCCGATCAAAACGACTTTCTCTCCCCCCTGCTCTAAAAGCGATGGCATATTTTTTTATTTATCAGTCCCTTAGTACAAGTTAAATCTAGATTCATAGGTTACTTTAACAAATCCAGTGGCTCACAAAAATTGTTCACGCCTTGCTTGAGGACATAAATCAAAACTGGCGTTGCCAAAATTTTTGGAAACGTGGGCGTTGTTTTGAGACGTTCCATCATCTTCTGAAGTGACATATTGAGCAAATCTTCTCGATATTCTTGTTCGCAAATGACGGCACGCCATTTTCTCGCCAAAGCATCTAACCATTCGGAATTTGCTCTTTCTGGTTCTTGTCCTGCACGGATAGCTAGCGTCATCGCTGCATCTTCTAAATCTCCATCACAGTCTTCAATCAAGTCCAGCGCTTCCATATCGCTGGGATCATCTGCCAATTGAGAGCGAAACTGTGCAATTTCCTTCGATGTTACTTTAGTCATGAGTCTTTGACAAGGCGAGCGATGCCTACGGCGGTAAACTACGAACACTCAGTTATGTTAGTTCAATTTTGACACTTCACATGAAAATAGGGTATTGAGGGTGTAACAGAGGTGGGGTAGTAAGGTGAAATTCTCTCCCATCTCTCATTTGCCTACTACCTCTTTTGGTAAAAAGCCTCATTTTCCAGTTAATTAACTGAAAAATGAGGTTGATTAGAGCTTTTTATCAAAAACGCTACTAGATTCTCTGATGTAGTCGAGTTTTGGGTAATTAGTACAGGGCAGCTAAATCACGCCATCCATTTGAAATGTCTAAAACCCTTACCGAACGCTAATTACGAATTACGTAGCTTGCTTCTGGCCAAAGGCGAGTATTACGAATTACGCAAAGCCTTACTAGGGTAGTCCTCTGAGGGTAACAGACCTTTGCAGTTGAGCTAAAGCACGGTTGTAATCCAAAATTGCTGTGACTCGATTACCTTCAGCTCTTGTTAAGTCGTTTTCAGAATTAATTACATCAGTTTGAGTACCTACACCAGCTTGAAATCGCAAACGCGCTAAACGTAAAGCTTCCCTGGCTTGTTCTAAAGCGGTATTAGAGGTTTGAACATTCTCCAAATTAGATTGCTGGGTAGAAAAGGCTTGTTCTACTTGAAAGCGAATTTGGTTACGCTGTTCAGCAAATTGAGTTTCTGCGATCGCAATATTAGCTCTCTGTTGAGCTGCCCTCGCTCTTGCTGCTCCTCCATCAAACAGATTCAGGGTTGCTCGGACTCCAAATGAATAACCATCTGTAACACTAACGCTATCATCAAACTGATCTAGCAGGTTATAGCTGGCTACCAAACTAACTTGAGGGCCGAGTTCTGCAAGGGCTTGCCGACGCTGTTGCTCGTTAATATTACGTTGTGCTAACTGTTGTTGCAGTTCTGGGCGGTTTTGATAAGCTCGCACGATACTATCTTCTAGCGTTAGATCCCAAAGACCAGCTAATTGTACGGGGTCGGCGGCGCTGATATTTATCCCCTGTGGCAAACTGATTCGAGTAGCCAACTGACGACGAGCAATTGCCTGCTGGGATCTAGCATTAGTTAAGTCTTGTTGGGCATTTGCTAAATTCACCTGAGAGCGTAACACGTCAAATCGCGTACCAACTCCAGCTCGCTCTAAAGCTTCTGCATCCCGTAAACTAGCCTCAGAGTTCTGTACAGCCGATTGAGCAATACGTACTTGTTCGTCTGTTTGTTGTAAATTGTAGTAGTCAGTCGTCACATTCAAGCGAATTCCCTCGGACTGAGTTTCTACAGCCAACTCATTAAAACGTAGCTGTTCTCTAGCAGCCTCTCTACGCGCTTTATTTAACCCAGAGGTATATACGTCATAAGACAGTTGTGCTTGCCCAGAAAAATTTGTATTAGCCTGATCTGTGTCAGAAGGGAAGCCATTTCGCGCACTTAATTTATCCTGAAGCTGATTACTCGCAGACTGACTGCGAGTGATATCCGCACTAATTCCAAGACTGGGCAATAAACTAGCTTCCGCCTCTTTGAGGGCATATCGACTGCGTTCTAACTCCAATAACGCCACCTGCAAATCCCGATTGTTACGCCGTGCTAACTCCAAAGCTTGCGCCAAAGTAATCGGCTGATTTTCCTGGAGTCTCACTTCCTCCGGTTTGGTAGGAAATTGCAAGGGATTTGGATTTTGAATCAAGTTCTGAGGAATTTCCACCGCACCTGAGGGCACAGGAGTTACGCTTCCTGGCAAAGTAGGAGTCGGCGTCGAATTGGCTGGTGCAGGGGTTACGCTTCCTGGCAAAGTAGGAGTCGGCGTCGAATTGGCTGGTGCAGGAGTTACGCTTCCTGGTACAGTAAGAGTTGGCGTTGAATCTGTAGGAATTGTGGTGTTACTCTGAGCTAAGCGTTTGTCAACAGCATTTTGTTGTTGGCAGGTGTTTGAGGTCACCAAGGAAGTACCCCATGAGTCGGTTCTATTTCCCAACTGTTGTTGCGGACACCTCTCGGCTGATAATAGTTTTGCTGCTCCTCCATCTGTGCTTGAAGTTTGTAAAAATGTCTGCAACTGAGTAACATTATTTATCTTTTGAACTACTGGCTGCGGTGAAGCAGACAGCGACAAATTTTCTTTTCGGGCAGAAGCGGGTTTGGAAGTGTAGTCAGGTACTATCTTCTTTAATTTCTGCCAATAGGCACTTGAATTGCTCTGTTTTTGATTGCTTTGAACAGAACGTTTAATATCTGGCTGTTGGGAAGAACCAGAGGTAGGTGTTAAACTGAAAAATCTATCTTCATCTTTTTGAGCTACTTGTTTTATTGGCACATTAGTATTTCCAGCCAGAAAAACTGGAATACTGTTATTACTTAAAGGCTTTACATTAAACTTAGTAAAACCAGGAGCAGCTAATAGGGTTGGAATAGTAACATCTGCTGTCTTAGGCAATTGCGTATTTATGAAGTCTACAACTAAGGGCTGACCATAGGTAGAAATCAAAACACTTGGAGAAGACGCCGAGTTTACCCCATTTAGTTTCACAGTATCAGCCCACACAGGCTGAGTTGTTAAGACCGCTGCTGTCACACCAGGCAAGAAGCTATGGAATAATTGCTGTCCTTTCACCGCATCCCCTCACACGAAAATCAATCTAGCGGCAGAAAACCTTTCTTCACCACAGAATATAGCACGATACTAAATTTAGGAAAGAATATACTACGATACTAAATTTAGGATTCGGAACTCTGTTTATCTTCAAAACGCCTGACAATGCGAGAAAGTTCCGCCTTTTCATCGATACTAACGCGAGTAGGAGCACCACTAACAATCCGCTCGTAGTTCCGGAATGAATCTTTAATTTCTGGGCCATCAGCAGTGATATTATACTCACGAATACCCTTATCGTGCCAAGAGCCTCTCATTTTAAATACATTAATTGCCCGCGACATTTCTCCACGAATTTCTACGTACTGTAACATCAAAATTGTATCGGTAATCGTGGAGATGTGAGAGTCTGTTATCGAATGCGATCCCATAAATTGGTCGGTTGTGTTAGTAAAGAAACCGGTGATTTCTTCTTGTTTAGCATAACCGGTAACACCAATCACAAACTGTCGAAATGCATTATTACTCACTCCTCTGGCTAGTGCTGAGAGTGAGTCAATGGCAATACGAGCTGGTTTAAAAATCGCAATTTCTGATTTAATAATTTGTAAGTGGTCTTCTAAACCAGTCGATTCGGGATAGGTACAAATTATTTTCAGTAAACCTTGATGTTCTAATTCTTCAAAATCAATTCCCCAAGAGGAAGCGTTGCGAGATAGTTGGGCGCGTGATTCTTCATAAGCAAATAAAATTGCTCGTTCTCCATTGAGACAGCCATCTTGAATAAACTTACTGACTAACAGGGTTTTGCCAGTGCCTGTAGCTCCTGTTGCTAAGATGATTGAATCTTTGAAGAAACCACCACCGCACATTTCATCTAAGGTTTTGACGCCAGAAGATACTCTAACATTAGAAGAACGTTGAGTTAAACGCATTGCTCCCAGTGGAAAGATGTTGACTCCTTCATTGGTAATGGTGAAGGGATATTCACCTTTCATATGAGTTGTACCGCGCAATTTTAGAATTTCAGCTGTGCGACGGCGGCGTTCTCCTTCTAAAACGTTGCGAACAATTACGACATTATCGGATACAAATTCTTCAACTCCAAAAGACGCAACAGGACCATATTCTTCGCTACGTTCAGTTGTAATAACAGTAGTGACACTCAATAGTTTGAGACGTGCAACCAAGCGAAAAATCTCGCGCCGCACCACTCCCATAGCTTCATACTGCTGAAACACTGCTGTGATTGAGTCGATCGCCACCCGTTTAGCTTTATACTTGCGAATGGCATATTGCAAGCGCTCAATCAGTGCAGAAAGGTCGAAATTCCCAATAATATCTTGACCTTCTGGATCGGGAGATGCATCTAAAATAAATAGCTTGCCTTCTTCTATTAGGCGTGGCAAATTCCATCCAAAAATATGAGCATTTTTAATAATATCACTAGGTGACTCTTCAAAGGTAACAAATACTCCTGATTCGTCAAAGTAAGTAATACCATTATAAAGAAACTGAAGAGATAATAAAGTTTTTCCTGTACCTGATGTGCCGCTAATCAAGGTAGTTCTACCAACAGGTAATCCGCCATGACTAATATCGTCAAATCCCTCAATCATCGTGCGAATTTTTTCTATACCCACAATTAATGGTGGTTTCTTAGCTGCGGCTATTTGCTCGTTTTCACTCATGCTTAATCACAAATGGGTATGAAATATTTTTTATTATTAATAGGTTGGCTGCAATCTAATGATTAAATGTCTTCTTCTGTCAAATTTTCTTCACTTAGTTCTTCATACAGTAAATCTAATCCAATTAATACTCTTTCTCTATCTGAGAGATCGCCAATAATTTTGCGAACCGGTGGAGGCAAAATTTTAGATAATGTAGGTGTCGCCAATATTTTATCTTCTTCGGCCAGTTGCGGACTTTTGAGGACATCGATCACTTTTAAAGCATAAACACCTTCAAACTCCTGTTCTAAAATATTTTTGAGTATTTTTAATGCCCGTACTGAATTAGGAGTGTTCCCTGCTACATAAAGCTTGAGAACATAAGTCTTTCTGGCTTTATTCATAAAGTTACAGGCTAATTATTATAAGATAAATACAAGATGCGATCGCGCATTGAAACTAAATAATAGCCGTAGCTTGTGCAGATTTTAATATCGATAAATTTAATTTATTTATCAATTGAACATCTATATACTTCGCACAAGTGAGCTAGGATCTCTATCAATGTCAAACGATAATCCAATAACGTTTCATCGCTCCTTCCTTCTAATTTTAGCTGTTTAGAGAATTCATCAATTATTTCCATGTGAATTTCAATAAGTTGAGGCACAGGAATATTAGCATAAAATATAATATTGATAAATTTATCAATTTTTTCTTTAAGAGTTTTTTCTGTGCTAAAATAATCTATAAGAATTTGAGTGTAATCTAATTTCAAATCGTTTAATAATTCTTGACGTTCTCCTACACTCATTTGTTGGAAATGCTGTTGCTTTTTTGGCGAGTGATTAGCAAATGCATCGAAATACTTGCCGTTATCTGGTTCAATTGGGTGGCGTTGCGACCAAAGTGGTGAAGCGTTAATTGTTCCACAAGAAGTTACAGCGACAGGTAGATAGCAAAAGTGGTTAAAAATACTAGAAACAAACTTAGATATCCAGACGCTAACAACATTTTTGTTGGCTAACTGGGCTGAATTCTTTAAATATTTGTTAACATCACGTTGCTGAATGAATATAGGTAATAACATTTATTGTCTATCTACTCGATCAACTCCATTGAGAAGCGCGGGCTGAATAAGTGTGGCAAACGCTTCTAGAGTAATACTAGGTGTGCAGTCAAATTGTGGTTCTAGCGGAAAATAACGCTTTGCGTTAACAGTTAGATCAATCACTCAACAACCTTGTGTAGGAACACAATAGTAGGACTTAGTAGGTCTGAGATGAGTTATGTATCGGCAACTAATTATTTGGATATGCATATGTAAATATACAGATAGATAAACTTTTCTATTTTGGTCGTTGATAAGATACTTAAACGAACTTAAAGGATTGTCGCATTCTAAATCATTATAATTCCTCAAGGTTCTAAAGCGAATCTTTGGAGCCATAATTGTTTTAGCCGTCACTATCGATGAGGAGTTTAAATACCAGTAAGACACTGATGAGGCTATTTACTAAAAATGAGGAGCAGCAAAAACTGCCATCAGCCTCAGTTTTCCAGGTCGGATGCCAGCAAGTGTCTGTAAAATTAAATCCTGTTATTTTTATGGCGTTGAAATCCTAACCAAAATTGCTTATATGAGTCTTCTGAAAGGATATGGCTTCAGGTGCAAAGAACATCGGCAGATGGCAGATGGGAATGCCAGAGGTTTCCGCAGGAAGAATGACCCCCAAAGCCCTATGTCAATGCTAGATTACCCGCTCTATGACTTTCAGGCAACCGTACCTAGCTGCCCCCAGACAACTACTCTGGCGGTGGTGCTGGAGATTTTTGAGCAACAGCAGTGCGATCGCTTGGTAGTATTAAATCAACAGCAATACCCCATCGGATTGCTGTACTCTATCCGTTTAATCCAAACATTATTAGGTCATAACGACGAGAAAAATTTAAATTTACAGCAATCAGTCTCTATCTGGGATCAAGCTTTGATTGACCCAATACAGACAATACCAGTTTCTGAGCGTGTAGAGCAATTGATCTCGCGTTTGTCCCAACAAACTCAAAAACCGCAAAACTTAGATTGGGCTTTGATTGACTGTGATGGGAAATATTTGGGATTGGTGGATACTTCACGCCTATTGCGATCGCTGGCTAAGGAAAAAACGGCTGGGTCACTCAGTTCTGGCGAGCATGCCCATAGATATGATAATGGGCAAACTCACTCTCAGGTGCAGACGCCAAATCAACTCAAGTCATTAGTACAAAAGCCACTGGTGAAGTTGTTAGAAAGACTGCCTTGGCCTTTGATGTTGGAAACGAGTACTGGCGAGGTAGTAGCCCAAAATCCTGCTTGGTGGCAGCAGTTAGGAGTTTTAAAAGACCCAGAAGGAGTCAGACAACAAGTAAAGGCAATACTTAGCCCCTTGCGAGCCAAAAAAGCAGAATACGTTAAGCAACGAGGAATCAAAGTTCATCCCAATGGTGGTGAAGAACAACTAACGCCACAGTTGTTGGTTAAGAGTGAAGCAATACCTGAACCAGGCTTATCTACTCTGAACAATCTTAGAGAACAGCCCGAAGCTCAAGAAACTACATCCAGTCGCTGCTTTTTGGATAGTCAATTAGGTACTTGTACCTGCGTTGTCGAAGTACAAAATGGTCAGGAACGAATTTGGCAGTTTGCCAAAATTCCATTAGACAGTCCAGAGTTGAAACTCATGAGTGCCGAATCAGAGATGGCACTCAGCAGTGATTTGTGGTTAGTTTTAGCAACTGATGTCACTGAACAGCAGCAGCTTTGCAAAGAACTATCAGCCAAGAATGCCGATTTAATTCAATTAAATCGCTTGAAAGATGAATTTTTAGCTTGTATTAGTCACGAACTGAAAACTCCCCTAACTGCCGTTTTGGGATTATCGCGATTGCTAGCAGATCGGCAGTTGGGAGAACTCAACGAGCGTCAAGCCCGTTATGCAGGACTGATTCATCAAAGCGGACGCCATTTGATGAGTGTGGTCAATGACATTTTAGATTTGACCAGGATGGAGACGGGACAAATGGATCTGACACCAGCCCCAGTCAAAATTCGGGCTGTGTGCGATCGCGCCTTATCTGAAGTCAAAGCCATTCAGACTCAAACTGGCAAAGCTCCAGTCGGGTCGTCGACTCAAAAGACCCGTTCATCTGCTCCCCAATTCTCTCTTTCTATTGAACCAGGTTTAGACCAAATTGTCGCAGATGAATTACGCCTGCGCCAGATGCTCATCCATTTGCTTTCCAACGCCTTTAAATTCACCGAAGTATCAGGCGAAATTGGGTTGCGGGTGAGTCGTTGGGAAGGATGGATTGCCTTTACAGTTTGGGATACAGGCATTGGTATTCCCGAAGACCAGCAACATTTAATATTTCAAAAATTCCAACAACTGGAAAATCCCTTGACCAGGCAGTTTGAAGGCACTGGTTTGGGGTTGGTATTAACTCGCGCCTTGGCTCGTCTCCACGGTGGAGATGTGAGCTTTTTATCTCGTGAAGGTAAAGGTAGCCAGTTCACACTCTTGCTACCACCCAGTCCCGCAAAAACAGGTTTTGCCGAGTCAGATATTGCAATTAGAGAAGACGGACAAATACGACACCAACAGACACCAGAAATTCTCCTAGTCGGTCATCAGCATGTCACAAAGTCCCCACAGTTTCATACCACTAGTTCGCAACGGTTGGTCTTAGTAGTCGAGGCAGTAGCCCGATATATTGAAGATTTGACCGAACAACTCAAAAGTTTAGGATATCGCGTAGTGATTGCGCGATCGGGGACAGAAGCAGTAGAAAAAGCTCGGCGCTTGCAACCAATAGCAATATTTCTCAATCCCTTGCTGCCCTTGCTCTCAGGCTGGGATGTGCTAACCTTACTTAAATCTGACAGCGCAACCCGTCATATATCTGTAATTCTCACAGCAACGGCAGCAGAAAAAGAGCAAGCATTTGCCAACCGAGCCGATGGTTTCTTAAGCTTGCCAGTAGAATATCAGGTCTTGGCACCACTGTTAGAAAAATTATGTACTGCACAAGGAGTTCTACAGCTAGGGTCAAACAATAGCGCCAATCTCCCAACTAAGACGCCACTGCGAATTCTCAGGTTAGTGAATCCCGATCTAGAATCCATCAATCCCCACTCCTCACTGCGAGAACATCGGGTGATTGAAGTCGATGACCTAAATCAGGCAGAACTGTTGGCGCGGGTGTGGCAATTTGATGTAATTTTGCTCGATGTCGAGAGTACCACCGCTCAAACTTATTTGCAACAACTAATTGAGCATCCACGTTTAGCGGCCATACCGTTGGTTACTTGCGATGCTGCAACCACCCTAAAAGCTTCTCAAATACCAGGGTTATCTGTATTTCCTTGTTTAACACCACTGGGAAAAGACAACAGCACTCCCACCGAGAAAACAGATGCCTTACTATCAGTACTGCAAATTGCTTCTGGTGTCTGCTGCCCTCCCAACATTTTAGTAGTGGATTTGACAAAGCTGCGCGATTTACCACAGGCAAGACGCAAGCAAGCCAAAGGTTATCGCCTAGAAAAAAATTGCTCCAATGCTAGTGAAACACCCGAACGAGGGTCTGAGTGGTTCCAAGCTTTAATTCAGTACTTACAAACAGCAGGCTTGAAAGCAGCGATGAGTCCTTGTTGGGCAGAAGTGTTACAACAAATTCGTCACCAAAGCGTTGACTTATTGCTAATTTGCTTAGGAGAATCTGCTATCCACAAAGAGGTACTCAAAGCATTGAAAAGATTAGGAGAGTCACCCTCGAAATTACCACCAATTTTAGTACTCAACCAACCATTGAATCACCCAGACACTATTTCTCAGCCTGGGGTGGCTGACAAGGAAATTGACAAGCCCGATCGCAATGCTTTGGAATCGGTAGAAACTATTTTTGGTGCGATCGCTACCCAGATCTTACCGCGATCAATTTCTATGGAAGATTTGTTAAGCCAGATTAATCAAGCTTTAGCTCTCAACAGTCAAAACGACAAATCTTAATCGCGTCATTAGTCATTTGTTCAAAGTCCAATTGCAAATGACTAATAACTTTTTAATAGTTTTATGATATTTCCATTTTTTTCTTTTTAACCAAAGGAATGCGAATCAAATTATAAGCACCTTTGGTAGATAAATTCTTGTAATCATCTGGCTGCAAGTCCATTTGGAGAAACTTTTTCTGCTCAGCCAATAGCAGCAATGAAGGAGGTTGTATTGCCTTGGCAGCCTGGTTTTTAATATGCTCTACGGCCTGTTGGGGAAATGTTAAATAATTTACATTGATGTGGCTATAAAATACTACACTAGGCTTTTTAAAGCCAAGCATAACCAGTTCTTCATTTGGTTGTTTAACTTGCTGTATGATTGCAGACAACTCTCTTAACGGTAATTGACGTTCGCGATCAATAAAAAATGAAGTAGGCGTGAGAACAAAAATTAAAAACGCGACAAATCCCACTATATTCATACTGATGATATAGTCCCAGCGGCGATTTAATAGTAAACCTGCAACCAAAACAGCACAAACGAGCCAAATGACGCCGCCAATGACTGGTAAACCGGATTGTTTAATTAGTTGGTGGAAGTTAGTGATAGCCGGATCGCTACCTAATATTTGGGTGATGTTAAGCAGTGCGGTTGCCAGAACTGATAAAAATGCTACATTCAACCAGGCACTCCAGACAAGCGAAGACCTAGGAAGTAATTTCTCTGTGTATTGGGAAGTTCTATTCGCCCCAAGCCAATGCTCAGACTCATCTGTGTGTCTTTGTGTCTTAGTGTCATCTTTGTTCGGGTCTGGGTGCCCATGTGTTTGCGTGCCCTTTTTATTTACCGTGCCCGAAAAAAGGTCACTCCACAACAGCGCCACTAAGATGGCTGCTGCTGGCATTAAAGGCAATACGTAGCTAGGAAGTTTGGTGACAGCAATAGTAAAAAAGCCAAACACACCAGCAAACCAGAACCAGGCAAATAAACTTAATTGCTGAAAACGTTCTTGACAGAGCCAGTATGATCGCTGCCAAAATTTCAGTCTGAATATTGCCACTGGTAAATAGACTGAGTATGGTGCAAAGCCCAATAACACTATTAGAAAATAAAAATACCAAGGTGCCGAGTGACCATTAACTACTTCTGTAAAGCGTTCTAAGTTGTGATAACCAAAAAAGGCATTAATATAATTCCAGCCATTACGCCAAATCACTAATGCGTACCAGGGTACTGATAAACCAAAAATTATCAGTAAACCTACCAAGAGACGCATTTCCTGCAATACCTCTCGTAGCTTGCCCACGTAAACCAAAAAGGCGACAACAATTAACCCTGGTAAGACAATTCCCACTGGGCCTTTAGTTAAAATTGCAGCAGCAATCAGTACATAACAAGCTAAATACCATTTATTAGGAAATGGAGATCGGGAATTAGAGATTAGCGGTTGGGAGTTCTCCCCAGTCTCTTCCTTTGCATATCCTAGAAAGAAACACAATAAAGCTGATGCCATACAGCCCGTAAGCAGCATATCAGAGACACCAGTTCTCGCCCAAATAATTGTTTCTCCATTGAGTGCCATCAACGCTGCTGCTAAAAAAGATATTAAGTAGCGGCGAGTAGGACGTGAAACTTGCTCTAATTGGTCTTGTTTAACCAAATACCACTGTACAGTGTAAAAAGCTAAACAAATTAGGCCGAATGCAGCGATCGCAGAAGGAAGGCGTACTGCCCACTCATTGACTCCAATAATTGCATAAGCGATAGCTTGACACCAGTAAATTAAAGCAGGTTTATCGAAACGAGTGTCACCATCGAAAAATGGAGTGATCCAATCACCTGTAACTAACATCTGGCGGGAAGCCTCTGCAAACAGTGGCTCTGTCTCATCAATCAAGCCAATGTTGCCCAAATTCCACCCAAAAGCTATCCAGCCAATCACCATCAACCCGAAAATCGACAGGGTTAAACCAAGGGTTGGATTATTTCCTATTTTGTTGAACCACCGATCAACAGTGCCCTTCACACTCAATTTCATTCTCATTAGTCAATAGTCAACAATTACTAGTCAATAGTCGTTGCTTGTCTATATTTTGTTCTTATTTAAAAAAACAATTGCTCAATTACTTATTGAGCAAAATTAATTATACGTGCTTAAGGGGAAGTTTGAAGGAAAACAGAAACAGACACAGAATAATAACTCCTAAGGGACTTCCAATTAAAAAAATATTCCATCCCTGCGGGACGCTACGCGAACGCCTTGAGGGCAGGGGAGCAGGGAGCAGGGGGAGAGAAAGCCGTTTTGATGGGCATGAAATTGGATAATTTATTTTCTGGAAGTCCCTAACTCCCTATCCTCACTCAACTATGGAGTCAGCACTAGTTGCCATTCTTTGCTTTGGGAATTCCACTTAGGTAATTCAGTTTCTCCGACAACATAAGGGCCCCAGTAACGACGGGAACCATCTTGTGCAAAGGCAACTAAAATATCTCCTTTCTCCAGTTTCAAATTATTCTGAGGTAGAGATAAAATTAATCCCTTGTCACTACCTTCTTGGGGAGCAAAATCCCAATGTGCTGGGACATCATATTTAATCTGCTTAGCACTAGATCTATTTGCTACAGACTCTCGCGCCAATAATGCTAGCCGCACAGGCTGATTAGTTTGATTGCTMATCCGCAAAGTTCCTCGATCCTTGACTTTAGTAGCCGATTTATCACGATTTGCTAAGACAGGATAAGTATTCTCTTTAGTGCTATGTTCTACTTTATTGCTTAGGTTCGCTGCTGGACTCGATAGGCTAGTGGAGATACCTTTTTCTGCTGAAACCGATGTAGACGAACCGATTTCCTGCTCAGAAGTCTTACTTGGTTGTTGTGAAGATGTATCTGGGTTGGTGGACTCAAAAGATACGCTCACTCCCAAGCATCCCACCAGAGCAACAAGCATTCCCAAGCAACAAGCTGTAACACCGAGGTTACGATACACTGAAGTTTTCATATTGAGAGTTATTAGAAATAAATATTTGTATATGCTTGACCAAATAGTAGCCTAGTATCATAAAAAGCAATTATAAAAAGTAGCCTAATATAGATTTTTCTAAAATTAGACTGAGGAATGCACGAGCAATATCATTTGAAGTTACAAAGATTTTGGGAAAATAATTCCTTTGATGTTTGACTCACAAGGAGTGTAGAGACCGATTACTGAGTATTTTATCCGTAAGTTTGCATAAAAATAAGACAATTAGATACTTAATCAGGAAATTAATTTGTATAAGACAATAAAAATTTTGTGGAACCGCTAGCGGCTTCAACAAAGCGTCCATTGCCAAAACTGAGATAAATCTAGATAGTATATTTCATCTGGGAGATGGGAAAGTCACCTTTGAAAGACTTGCATTTCCCTGAAGATGATAAAATTTACAAAAAATTTCAATAAACACTGGAAACCCAGTAGATATCTATAATATTAACAAACAAACTAATCTAATACCAATTTCCTCAATCTGAATATCGATAATATTTTAAGATATGTTGACTTTCTCCCAAAAGTCCCTTTGATGCAAAATACTCGTCTTAATAACTTGTTCGATGCCATTGCTAGACAGTTGGGGCAATGGTTTCTAAACCCTTGGCGGCGACAATCGTTGCTGATAATTAGTTTTTTGTTCGGTTTTTTTCTGGGAAATGCAGTTTCTACTACAGCTGGTCAACAAGGTGTACTAGACATTGTAGTAGCTGCTTTTTTAGTACTTTTGACGGAAATTACTAGTAGGATATTTTATAGTCGCGGCTTTTTATCAAGGCGATCGCTCTTAGTAGACTCATTAAATCTCCTAAAAGTTGGTTTCACCTACAGCCTGTTTCTCGAAGCGTTTAAGTTGGGATCGTAGGAAGGGAGATGGGGAGATGGGGAAGGTGGGGCCCCCCTCTGGGGATAAGGGGCGATGGGAAACTCCGGACCCCCACGAAGTGGGGATTAGGGGAGATGGGGAAGCAAGAGAAGCGGCCTTGGCAGATGGGTTGAGGGCAAAGGCTTTTGGAATCACACCGGAAAATGTAGATCAGGTGATAGAAAAGCGATCGCATTTACTAAAATCTGTTTTGCCAGCTTTCAACCAATTTTGCCAAACTACTTTGCAAAGAGAACCCAAGGAAATGTTACAAGTTTTGTGGGACTTGTGGCTGCCTTTGGGGATTAGACTCGCATCGCACCGCCAACAGTTGGGACGCCCTTTGATTCAAGGAATTTTGGGAGGACAAGGGACTGGCAAAACCACAATGTGCAAAATTCTCAGCTTGATTCTCCATCAGTTGGGATACCGGACTTTGAGTTTGTCTTTGGATGACTTATATAAAACTTACAGCGATCGCTTACTTTTAACAAAACAAGATCCCCGCTTGATTTGGCGCGGCCCCCCAGGAACTCACGATATCGACTTAGGTTTAAATGTACTAGACCGAATCCGCGATTTCCAAAGTTCAATTATGATTCCTCGCTTTGATAAATCTGCTTATGGGGGTGCTGGTGATCGCACTAATCCAGAAATCGTTACAAATATAGATATAGTACTATTTGAAGGTTGGTTTGTGGGTGTGCGACCAATCGACCCAGATTTATTTGATACTGCACCGTTGCCAATTGCTACAGATGCAGACAAAGCATTTGCCCGCGATATGAATCTTCGCCTCCACGATTATCTACCACTGTGGGAGCGATTAGACAGCCTAATTGTACTGTATCCCATCGATTACTGTTGTTCTTTAGAGTGGCGCAAACAGGCAGAACACCAGATGATTGCTGCGGGGAAATCAGGTATGACAGACTCAGAGATAGAGCAATTTGTCAATTATTTTTGGCAATCACTTCACCCAGAATTATTTATCAAGCCGTTAGTAAAAGATGCAACAGCGGTTGATTTAGTAATTGAGATTAATGGCGATCGGAGTATTAGTCAAGTGTATAGCGATCGGGCTTAGGGTATTACTTTTTCCTAGATTATCGGTAATCTTCTAGCGGGAAGGGAGTAGTTATGCAAGTCGGATATGCCTGCAATAGCCAACAAGCTTTAGAACTTTTCGGCAAACATTAATTAGCCCGATGTGGCACTGATGGATTTGCGAATGCCTAAAAGCGAAGGTGCTGATGCGATCGCCCCAACGCAATTACAAATTATCGCTCACCTCAGGAATTGTTAACACCTTTGCTCGCAACCATAACTAAAGTGCTACAATCAACAACCATGCTAGGGGTGCCTACATTATCAGGCTGAGATCACACCCTTAACACCTGAGTCTGGGTAATACCAGCGGAGGGAAGCTGTTTATCGAGGAATTCAATATGCGAACAGAATGGGTTGCTAAGCGGCGTGGGCAGAGTAATGTATCTCAAATGCATTATGCACGCCAAGGTGTTATCACCGAAGAAATGCACTACGTCGCCCACCGGGAAAATCTCCCTGCGGATCTCATTCGTGAGGAAGTAGCGCGGGGACGAATGATTATCCCGGCTAACATTAATCACACAAACCTAGAGCCAATGGCTATTGGCATCGCCTCTAAATGTAAGGTAAATGCTAATATCGGCGCATCACCCAACTCTTCCAATCTTCAGGAAGAAGTGGATAAGCTGAATCTGGCGGTGAAGTACGGTGCTGATACTGTGATGGACTTGTCTACAGGTGGCGGGAATTTGGATGAAATTCGTACCGCTATTATCAACGCTTCTCCGGTTCCCATTGGTACAGTGCCAGTTTACCAAGCTTTAGAAAGTGTCCACGGCACAATTGAAAAGCTGACTGCTGATGACTTTCTTCATATTATTGAAAAACACGCCCAGCAAGGGGTAGACTACCAAACCATCCACGCTGGAATTTTAATTGAACATTTGCCTTTGGTAAGAAGCCGCATCACTGGTATTGTTTCTCGCGGTGGCGGTATTCTGGCACGGTGGATGCTACATCACCACAAACAAAACCCGCTTTATACCCATTTCCGAGACATCGTTGAGATTTTCAAAAGATACGATGTCTGTTTCAGTTTAGGAGATTCTCTGCGTCCTGGCTGTACTCATGATGCCTCAGATGCGGCACAATTAGCTGAATTGAAAACCATGGGACAGTTAACTCGCAAAGCTTGGGAAGATAATGTACAGGTGATGGTAGAAGGACCTGGACACGTGCCAATGGATCAAATTGAGTTTAACGTCCGCAAGCAAATGGAAGAGTGTTCCGAAGCACCTTTCTATGTGTTAGGGCCATTGGTAACAGACATTGCTCCTGGTTATGACCATATTACTTCAGCGATCGGGGCAGCGATGGCGGGATGGTACGGTACAGCAATGTTATGCTATGTAACACCGAAAGAACATTTGGGATTACCAAATGCCGAAGATGTACGCAATGGATTGATTGCCTATAAGATAGCAGCTCATGCGGCGGATATTGCTAGACATCGCCCTGGTGCAAGGGACAGAGATGATCAACTTTCCCAGGCGCGTTACAATTTCGATTGGAACCGTCAGTTTGAATTAGCACTCGACCCAGAAAGAGCTAAGGAATATCATGATGAAACTCTACCAGCAGATATCTATAAAACTGCTGAGTTTTGTTCCATGTGCGGTCCTAAATTCTGCCCAATGCAAACTAAAGTTGATGCTGACGCGCTGACAGAATTAGAGAAGTTTTTGGCGAAAGAGCCTGTGACCCAAAGTTAATTGAGGCTCTGACGCAGGTATACAAACACAAGTAGTGTAAAAAGTTTTGTAGTGGCGTGTCAAGCTTAAAATAGTGCATTAAAAATAAAGCAGAAAGTATTGATTTATCTGACTTTTCCCAAAAATCTAATGCAACATTTTAGCCTTGACACGCTAGTAATCTACAGCTAAATGTTTTGCTGCGTTAGCCAAAGGCTAACGCAACACCAGTTGAAAGACATACAGTACGAGGTTGAATCTTTGCCCAATTATCGGTAAGCTTCCATTAAATTAATGCTTATATAGTAAAAGTAAAATTTATTTAAGTATAATAGCTAACAACATTTTTAAAATTAACGTGAGTCTCCAACGGAGGCGCACGTTAGTCAAAGCAATAAATCACACAAGCTAACAAAGAATTTTAATACTCTTGTGTCTGATCGTGTTCCTGCTTTTCTGCTTCCAGAATCGCTAATAAAAGGGCTTCTTCCTGAATTTCAAACTCTTCTTCCGGAATTTCTCCCATATCAAAAGCAAGTTGCAGTGCAAGAAGCTGCTTGCTGAGATTTTCTTTATCATCAATTTCAGTATTCGCCTGTTCTAAAATTTTTTCCCCAAGCCACGTTACCCCCATTAATGGGCCAGTAATCGGTAATAGTAAGAAGCGCAGAACCATATTAATTTACACTTGTGTAGATTTATAAAGCTGTCTTGCAAGACCGTAATCATGCTGATGACATAAATATTAAACATTACTTAGTCTTATGTTGATACCAAAATGCGTTGGTTTGAGTCCAGTTAAGGCTAATTGACATCAGTATTTTATATATCCGATGTGCATAAAATTACTTTTTTAGTAAATTACTATTTAGGAGGTATTTAGAGTTTGACAACAGTATTAAGTGCATCTCCCCAGCGATTTGTCAATACCCCTGCTGTTCAACGCATCGCTCAACGTGCTTTGCGCTATTTACACTCAGGTTTTTCGGTACATTTACGTGGTGCGGCTGGAGTCGGAAAAACTACTCTGGCAATGCATCTAGCTGATTTGCTCAATCAGCCTATCATTCTCTTATTTGGAGATGATGAGTTTAAAACCTCAGACTTGATTGGTAATCAATTAGGTTACACCCGCAAAAAGGTTGTTGATAACTTCATCCACAGCGTTGTTAAGGTTGAGGATGAACTTCGACAACACTGGGTTGATGCACGATTAACCTTAGCTTGTAAAGAAGGATTTACACTGGTTTACGACGAATTCAATCGATCGCACCCAGAGGTAAATAACGTTTTACTCTCCGTACTTGAGGAGAGATTGTTAGTATTGCCAATGAACCAACATCGAGCCGAGTATATCCGGGTTCATCCTCAGTTTCGGACAATCTTAACATCAAATCCTCAAGAGTATTGTGGAGTCCATGCAACTCAGGATGCTTTGATGGATCGTGTTATTACCATCGATATGCCTCCACCTGATGAACTAACTCAGCAGGAGATTGTAATTCAGAAAACAGGCATAGATTCTGAGAAAGCAGACAAAATCGTGCGCTTAGTGCGGATGTTTTGGAGTCGATCTGGCTCTGGGCAAGGCGGTGGCTTACGTTCGTGTCTGATGATTGCTAGAATCTGCCACGAACACGAAATTTCCGTCAACTTTGAAAACCCTAACTTCCAAGATATTTGTGCTGATATCCTGCTTTCTCGCACGAATCAACCTCGCATGGAAGCAAGTCGGCTACTGGAAGAAGTTTTGAGTGAATTGCATCATAATACAAATACTCAATCTCAGTCGGCACAGATAATACCAAACAGTCAAAATCAGATTGTATTGGAACAACGAGTACCTTATGAGCATGAAGTTTACAACTACTTGTGCAAGTCTCCAGGAAAGCGTTTCTCTGATTTGGCGGCAGAATTAGGGATTGATCGCAGTCAAATTGTGGCTGCACTCAAGTCTCTTAGAGAGCAAGGAGTATTAGTACAAATGCAGGGCAATGCCGATCTGCCGAACGGATCACAGACAGTTGCTTTTGATTCTGGGCATTTAATAAACAAATGAATACTCATACTAACCGGGGAGTTATCACAGCAACTCAGGGTTCTAGCTTGGCAGATATTCTCGAACGGGTTCTGGATAAAGGCATTGTGATCGCAGGAGATATTTCTATTTCTGTCGGCTCCACAGAACTGCTTAACATCCGAATTCGTTTGTTGATTTCTTCTGTTGATAAAGCTAAAGAGATTGGAATTAACTGGTGGGAGAGCGACCCCTATCTTAATAGTCAAACTCGCACCTTATTAACAACTAATCAACAACTTCAAGAGCGTGTTGCCAGTCTAGAAACAGAACTGCGATCGCTCAAAGCACTCAATCCTATTAATCAACAGAATGCAGGCGATTAGCAAATCAAAAGGTTCTGATTCCGGTTTAGCACCGTTGTTATTAACGGTTGTTGAACTGATACGCCAACTTATGGAAGCTCAGGTGATTCGCCGAATGGATGCTGGCATCCTCAACGACTCTGAGCTAGATCGGGCTGCGGAAAGCCTGCGACAGCTTGAACAACAGGTTATTCAGCTTTGCGAGATATTTGATATTGACCCAGCGGAGCTAAATATTAACTTGGGTGAAATAGGAACTTTACTTCCCCAATCTGGAGGATATTACCCAGGCGAAACCTCTAGTCAACCCTCTATTTTAGAACTCCTCGATCGCCTATTAAATACGGGTGTAGTGGTTGAAGGTGACTTGGACTTAGGACTGGCTCAGTTAAGCTTAGTTCATGCCAAGTTAAGATTAGTACTCACCTCTAAACCTCTGTAACTTTTTTATCTACATTCTTCTTGGTAAGACATTTATATGAGTTTTTATATTTATGGAATTTTGACCTTGCCTGCTCCCGAAAACTTTAGTTTACAGGGTTTAGATGGGCAACCCGTACAAATTAAAATTTTGGATGGTTTTGCAGTGATCTACTCTCAAGCACAGCAAGAGCGTTATTTGGCAAGCCGTCGTAACCTGCTAAGTCATGAAAAAGTCCTTGAGGAAATCATGCAAGCAGGCGATGTCTACGACGGGCTACGCCAACGCAATTTACTCCCCGTGCAATTTGGACTTTTGGTTTCCAGCTGGGAAACTGTTTCAGAGCAATTAATTCGTCCTCATCAAGAAGAATTGACGCAATTGCTAGCAAAGTTATCTGGTCGCCGAGAAGTGAGTGTTAAAGTTTTTTGGGATCCCGATGTAGAAATTCAAGGATTGCTAGCAGAACATCCAAATCTCAAAACCCAAAGGGATAAGCTAGTGGGTCAACCCCTGAGTATGGAGCAAGCGATCCAAATAGGGCAAGCCATCGAACAGGGAATGAATGATCGCAAGCAAGGCATCATAGATGTATTTCAAGGCACGCTCAACTCCATAGCGATCGATGTGGTGGAAAATACTCCCCAAATGGAGACAATGATCTACAATGCAGCCTACCTAATTTCTTGGGAAGCAGAATCACAATTTAGCGAACACGTTGAAGCACTTGACCGTCAATTTGAAGAGCGTTTGCGAATTCGTTACAACAATTTCACTGCCCCGTTTAACTTTGCTCGTCTGCGATTATTTAGTTCCAACTAATCCCAATTCTTTATAAAAATGCGCTTAATTATTTTGGAACATGACAAATTATCCTGAGAAAATCTCTGTCTTGAAAAGCTTGAGCGCTGGCTTCTGGCGCTCAAGCTTTTCACTGCGTCCCTTTGCGCTAACCTCTGCGTACCTACCCTGCGGGAAGGCGTTTGCGTAGCGTCTCGTAGAGAAGCGCCCATGTGTTAAAAAAAGTCATACAAAGAAACGGTATGAACAGTAATAAAAATTGAAAATCAAAAATTATTAAAACTTTTGAATTTTTGGGAAATTAAATTTTCTCGGTCTTTTATTTAAATAAAATCAATGGATGACATATTTAAAGGATTTGAACAGCTATTAGAAATTGCCAAAGCTTTAGAAGAAAAAGTAGAGAAAGGCGAGTTAAAAACTTCTATTCAAATTCAGTCTCATCATCTCAGTAGTATTCCCCGGCAAGGTAATATTCCCAAAAAAAGTAGTTCCAGCCGAGTCCAATCCAATTCTACCGATGCCGCTACACCAATGGATGATACTGATGTCACCCCCCCATCAGCTCGGACGAACTCAAAAGCTTCTTGGCAAGATGTCGGCGGCTTGGCTGATGTTCTCAAAGAAATCAGAGAGTTAGTCGAAATTCCACTTAAACGTCCAGATTTATTAGTGAAACTAGGGTTAGAGCCTCCGCGTGGGGTTTTGCTAGTTGGCCCGCCCGGTACAGGAAAAACTTTAACAGCCCGTGTTTTGGCAGAAGAGTTAAAGTTAAACTACATTGCCATCAATGGCCCAGAGGTGATGAGCAAGTATTACGGAGAAGCAGAAGCTCGTTTGCGAAGCATTTTTGACAAAGCAACTCGTTCTGCTCCCTGTCTGATATTTATTGATGAAATTGACAGTCTGGCCCCAGATCGCAGCCAAGTAGAAGGTGAAGTTGAAAAAAGACTGGTGGCGCAGTTGCTTGGATTAATGGATGGGTTTGCTAAAACCGAGGGCGTACTTGTATTAGCAGCAACAAATCGTCCCGATTATCTCGATCCGGCGCTGCGTCGTCCGGGACGCTTTGATCGCGAAGTTCATTTTCGGGTTCCTGGTCGCGATGGCCGATTGGAAATTCTCACGATTTTGACAAGTGCCATGCCTTTGGAGACTTCGGTTAATTTAGGAGCGATCGCTGATTCGGCTGTCGGTTTTGTCGGTGCTGATCTCAAAGCTCTTTGTCAAAAAGCAGCCTACATTGCCCTTCGTCGTCAAGTCCCCTCGCTCAACAGTCCCATTCCTGAGAACATGACTGTCATGCAACAGGATTTTATCGAAGCAATTAAGGAGATAAAACCCTCAGTTCTCAGGGCTGTAGCAGTTGAAGCACCAAGTGTCAGTTGGGATGACATTGGTGGTTTGGATAACGCTAAACAAAAACTTCAAGAATCTGTAGAGGGCGCACTTCTTTACCCCGAACTATACGAGCAAACCAAAGCCAAGCCTCCCCGTGGAATTCTTTTGTGGGGACCGCCTGGAACGGGAAAAACATTACTTGCAAAAGCGATCGCTTCTCAGGCTAGAGCCAACTTTATTACTGTGAATGGCCCGGAATTACTCAGCCGATGGATAGGTGCAGCAGAACAGGCAGTCAGAGAACTTTTTCGCAAAGCTCGGCAAGCAGCGCCTTGCGTTGTGTTTGTAGATGAAATTGATACCTTGGCACCAGTACGGGGACGATTCAGTGGTGATTCTGGAGTTAGCGATCGCGTTGTCGGTCAACTGCTCACCGAATTGGATGGGTTGCATGAATGCCCAAAAGTACTGTTAGTAGGAGCAACCAATCGTCCAGAAACCCTCGATCCTGCCTTGCTCAGAGCTGGAAGATTGGACTTACAAATTAAAATCGATCTACCAGATCGAGCCAGCCGATTAGCGATTTTACGAGTTCACAATCTAGATCGTCCCGTGGTTGATGTCGATTTAGAAACCTGGGCGACAGTTACCGAAGGTTGGAATGGCGCAGACTTGGCTTTGTTGAGCAATCAAGCAGCTTTAAGCGCAATTCGTCGATACCGCGCCCAAGGATTAAGCGACTCCAGCCTGATTCAGATTACAAATGATGATTTCCAAGTTACATACCAAATGCTTGCTAATCAGCACCAATCTCAACAATAAATATTCACGCCCACCTACTTATGTCAATATACGCCTATGCTCTTTTAGTACCGATCACATCAGGGCTTGTCCTACCTTTAGGGATGGAAAGGAATATTGAACTCGTTTACTCTTCTGGTTTAGCTGCGATCGTAGAACCACAAATCTCACTGGAGGCAATACAAGCGACCGATGAGCAGTTACTTCAAGCGGTATTAACCCACGATCGCGTGATTCGAGAACTCTTTCAACAAACTCCCCTTCTTCCCTTACGCTTTGGCAGCAGTTTTACCTCTATAGAAAAACTGCTCAATCATCTAGAAAAGCATCAAGAGCAATATCTAGAAACCCTAACTCAGTTAAGAGACAAAGTTGAGTACACTTTAAAAGCTACACCCTGCGATTTGCTTGATGAGTCTGACACTATTGATGCTAGAGGAAAAGCCTATTTATTAGCTAAAAAACAACGCTACCAAACACAGCAAGCATTTCAAGCACAACAATGCGAACAGTGGGAACTCTTGAACCAGTTAATTCTCAAAACACATACAAATATTATCTGTGAAACTCAAAAGCCAGATGTGCGGCAAATCCACTTTTTGGCACAGCGCAACGATTCAACGCTCATTATGCAGCAGTTTTCCTTGTGGCAGATACAATGCTCGCACTGGCAATTGGCACTGAGTGAACCTCTACCACCCTATCATTC
Source organism: Nostoc sp. PA-18-2419 (assembly GCF_005869855.1). GTDB lineage: Bacteria > Cyanobacteriota > Cyanobacteriia > Cyanobacteriales > Nostocaceae > Nostoc. The sequence continues at coordinate 145,540 of NZ_SZNH01000011.1, forward strand.
TTTAAAAAATACTCTTATATAAATTTATAAAAAATGATATTTAAAGTTTTCAAAGAACTAATAAAGATGAAATGATTTTTTGATTAAAATTTTAATCAAAAATATTGTTAACTTTTTCTTATATTTTTTATTTTCTTATATTTATCTTATATTTTTGGGAACACTAAATCCAGGAATAACAAAACACATTGTGTAAGTTTTACCCATTGCTCAATCAGAGCAAGATGAAACCAATAATTAGAGTTATGTGAGGAAAAAAATGGCTGTTGAAAAAGTTAACTCATCTTCTAGTCTAGCTGAAGTTATTGACCGCATTTTAGACAAAGGAATTGTAATTGATGCTTGGGTGCGTGTTTCTTTAGTTGGTATTGAACTACTAGCTGTCGAAGCTCGCATTGTGATTGCTTCAGTTGAAACTTACTTAAGATATGCGGAGGCAGTTGGTTTAACATCTCAAGCAGCTGTTCCATCTGCTGCTTAACACCAGATTAGAAAAAGGGAGTCTTCATGGCTCCTATTTAATATTTTTAGTTAAGAAAATAGGAGATTTCAACTGATGGCTCTCAAGAATTTATGGGAACAAGAGCGATGCCTGCGGCAGGCTTCTCTACGAGACGCTGTGCGAATGCCTACACAGCGATTGCAAATAACTGCTGAACGCCGTCAACAAGTTAACCAATGGAAACAGCTAACTCAACAAGAACTTCGGCTGCAAGCAGATTTGCTTCATCAAGACTTGAGCAGTTTTGTTGCCAGCCTTCACAACAACAGAAAGTTACAACAGCAGCAATTCCAGCAAGAGATTGCAGAGCGACAACTGGAAATATTGCAGCTGAAAACAGATGTCTGGCAACGCCAGCAAGAATACCGCCAAGAGCGCGCAGCAAAGGCTCAAGCATTATTCCAGGATTTGCAAAATTTTCGAGCAATCTTACATAACAGTGTTTGGGGAGATTATAGTAATGGACAAGCTGTTTCTCCAACTCCTGCTGAAAAAGAGAAATTAGCAACAGTTTCCCCAACTCCTATTGAAAAAGAGAAATTAGTTGCAACAGTTTCAAAATTGACAATCTCCCGTTCTTCAATTAAAGCCACTGGTTTTCCTCCTGCCGTCAATAGCATGACAAAAAAAGCGCCTGCCTTGAATGGAGATGCTGTTAAATCTAGAGTGCTGCAATACATTCAGCAAGCTCAAGGAGCTACTCTGATAGAAATTGAACAGGTGATAGGCTTAAGTCGGCTGCAAACAATAGATATCTTGCGCTCATTAATCAAGCAAGGGGTACTAGAACAACGCGATCGCCAATACTTTGTTCGGTAACAAGCAATTTCTTGACAAATTCGATCAATCTCATTTTTTACGCAGACTAGCAGCTAGCTGGGCGATGGCTTGTCTGTGTCACCTGAAGCAGGCATACTACACAATCAATAAGCATTAAAGCTGGTCTATGCTTTTTAGCATTCAACATTTCCATTTTTTTCAGGTCTGTATTACAACTACCTAGGTATATACAACCGATAATTTCAGTATATATAACATTGCAAAAGTAATATAGATAACTTACTGATAATTATAAAAAGAGCTTAAATCTTTATTCGAGCTTTCAGCTTTGAACTTTAAAAATGTCCTGATTGGAAAGGGATATAACAAGCTGAGGTAGCTCGATTGAGGTTTTGACCTGTGCTATTGGCGATCACACGATGAGGTTAGTAAGCTGGATTTTTGAGGAATTTCAATGTAAATGGAAAACTCAATAAGGAGGTGCGATCCGTTGTGAATCAATTGATCGAGCAACTTCAAACTAAATTATTCACAGGCAAGCTGAATCTTGAAGCCAGGGATGGGCCGACTTGGACGCTATATTTTCGTTTAGGACGATTAATTTGGCAGGCTGGTGGTTCTAATGCTGATGAGCGATGGCGACGATACTTGTCGCAGTACTGTTCTAATCTGGATGTGACACAGTTGGAGTGGCTTGTTCCTCCCCAGGAAAATTATCGCGAGTATTGCATTCTTGCTAAGTTGCGAGAACAAAAATTAATCGAACAACAACAACTTGTTAGCTTGATTACAAGCTTAATAGCTGAAGTCCTGTTTGATATAATGCAGTACATTGAAGCCAAAACAAGTGGCGAGAATTCAGCAGGGCAGTTGTCACATACCGTCGTTGTTGGTGAAGTTCCTGGGTTTCTTCTAGCTATCATACCAACTGAGGAAGTCTTGAAACAGGCTACACAAGCTTGGCAAGAATGGCGAGGTGCAGGACTAGCAAGTTACTCGCCCAATTTATTTGTTGTTATTCAACAAGTTGAACTACTTCAAGGACATACATCCTCTAAACAGATTATTTCTCTAGTTGATGGAACAAAAACTTTACGAGGTATAGGGCAAAAAAGCGGTCGGGATGCTTTAGTTTTGGCTCGGTTATTGATGCCATTAGTAAAAGCAGGGGCGATCGCTTTTTCACCTACTCCAAGCTTCAGGAAGGTTGGGATGGTTAAAGAAACTGGCAACCCATCCAGTACAATTAATAATTCCAATTCTTCACTGAAGACAGAAGAGAACACTTTTATACAAGTTGCACCCAATTTTAAAAAAGTTCCTTCTCCAGCGATTAGTAAAGAAATTGTCAGTCCGTCCAGTGCAATTAATAATTCCAGTTCTTCACTAAAGACGGAAGAGAACACTGTTATACAAGTTGCTCCCCCAGCAGCTAGCAAAGCAATTATTGATGTCTCGAGACCTTTAGTAGCCTGTGTGGATGATAGTCCGACAATCTGTCGCAGTTTGGAGGAAATTCTTACCCATCAAGGTTATCGCTTTGTTGGTATTCAAGAGTCCTTGATAGCAATTTTACAGCTAATCAAAAGCAAGCCCGACTTCATTTTTTTGGATCTTTTGATGCCAAAAGTGAATGGCTATGAAATTTGTTCTCAAATCCGTAAAACTCCAGTTCTCAAAGATGTTCCAGTTGTCATCTTAACGGGGAAAGATGGAATAGTAGATCGGATGCGAGCAAAATTAGTCGGAGCAACTGACTTTTTGGGTAAACCCGTAGAGGCAGAAAAAGTACTTAGTGTAGTTCATAAGTATTTAACTGTTTAAATTGAAGTGCTAGTTATATCGTTAGCTCACCTATACCCATTTTCTAGACAGATTTTGCCTCAGAAATTCTGGATTTGTGTTAATTGATTTATCGCAATCATTTTTCAAATTCTAAATTAAATAGTTAGGAAATAAAAATGAAAAAAGTTCTTTTAGTTGAAGATAGCCTCACAGAATCCGAAAAGATGACACGTTACCTGGAGCAAGGAGGATATTCAGTTTATGAAGTTCGCAGTGGTGAAGAGGCTCAACTAAGGTTGAAACAACAAAAACCTGACTTGATTCTACTGGATTTGATTTTGCCAGGCCAAAGTGGATTTGAGTTATGCCGCAAGTTGAAAGCTGATTCTACAACAAAAGCAATCCCGATAGTAATTTGCTCAACTAAAAATACAGATGTTGATAAAACTTGGGGGACTATGAGTGGTGCAGATGGCTATTTAATCAAACCTGTAGATGAAAAGACCTTGCTCCAGACTGTTAGTAAATTTATTCACTAAAGGAAACAGGGGCAATGGTACAGGTCAATGATCGCTTTTCTTCGCTACCGATTAATAACCAATTTCGACTTGAAAACTCTCCCCAAGGAAACAACCAGAGGTTTTTAAGATTTCCGTTGAATGGAAAGGTAAATGGATTACTCCCACTAGCTGATTTGCGGGGAGTAATTCAGGTTGCACTCACCGAGATTTTACCAGTACCGCAGGTAGCAGAATTCTTGTTAGGCATTATGAATTGGCGGGGAGAAGCTATCTGGATTCTTGATTTAGCAGGTTTGTTGGGAGCAATACAGTGGTGTCGGCGAGAAAATGTACGCAACTCTGGCATGGCGATGCTTGTTCAAGTCGAGAATCAAACTGTCGGGCTGTTGGTCGAGCAAGTCAATACCATTGAAGTTTACGATCCCCAAGAGCGGTTAGCAATTTCGGCATCGATGTTACCCGCCCGACTAGCCTCGTTCTTGCAGGGTTACTTTGTGGATTCTCAAGGTAACCCTTTGATGTTACTTGACACCCATGTTGTGATTCAAGCCCTTCAGCCTCTTTAAAATTCAGAGCTTCCTACCCTCTGCCTCCTTAACTTACTCCGATAACCTTCATAGCAAGAAAGATTATGGTAACGCAACACAATCTTACACCCAGCCAACCACACTCAAATTCCAGCAACGGTCATAAGGGCACCAATAACGGGCATACCGTCGATCTACCAGCAAAACAGCAAATCACCTCGACTTTAGAAGAATTGCGAACTGAACTGGATCAAGCTGATTGGGTGGAAACAGGGCCATTGCGAGACAGAATCCGCAAGTTAAAAGACCTGGTAAGTGTATTGCCATATCAAGACGGAGGAGATGGATTAGAGGTAGAGCAAGTACAGGCGATCGCCAGCAAAATCCGCCAATATTCCGATCTAGATACCTTGCTCGCCACTGCTGTCATGGAAGTACAAAGCGCCCTGCAAGTTGACCGCGTGGTGCTGTATGAGTTTACGAATCCGACGCTGGGGATAGTTGTTGCCGAAGCGATGAAAGATGGTTTTACCCCAATGCTCAAGGAAAAACTGCCCGCAGTCACTTTCGGGTTGGGTTCTGCCAAGCTTTATCAACAAGAAAAATTAGCAGCGATCGCGGATACTTACACAGCAAGCTTGTCTCCTTATCAAAAGCAGCTCGTGGATCGGTTTCAGATCAGAGCTTGTTTGAGTTTGCCAATCTTAGTCAAAGATGGGATTTGGGGTTTATTGGTAGTACATTGCTGCACTGCTGCTCGTCAGTGGCAGAATGCTGAAATTCGGTTACTAAAACTAATCGCACTGGAATTAGAAGTACAACTGCAAGTTGCCGTGATTCAAACTACTTTGCAACAAGAAGTAGAAAAAGACCAAATTCTTGTCGGTGTAACCAATAAAATTCTCCAGTCCAAAGATTTGGATACCATCTTTCGGGTTGCCAGCCAAGAAGTGCGACAGTCACTAAAATGCGATCGCGTGGCAATCTATCGTTTCCAGCCAGATTGGAGTGGGGAATTTGTTGCTGAATCTGTTGGATCTGAGTGGGTTTCTCTATTAGAAGAACAGCGAAACAACCCAGCAATTGTTAAGAACGTTAACTATTGCAGTGTTAGGAACCTGGCAGACCAAGGGGGACTGGCTGGGACAACAGGGCGATTGCCCAGTGCGGATAGCTATATTCAGTACGCGCAAGGCAAAACTTTCCATAGCGGACAAATCTATCGAGTCACTAATGATATTTACAGTGCTGGTTTTTCCGACTGCTATATCAAAGTTTTAGAAACCTATCAAGCCAAAGCATACATTATTGTTGCCATCTTCCAAGGGGAACAGTTGTGGGGCTTGCTCGCTGCTTATCAAAATTCTCAGCCTCGTCAGTGGAAAGATAGTGAAGTTCGATTGATGGTGCAGGTTGCATCTTTGTCTAGTATTGCTATTCAACAGTTGCAATATCAGCAAGAACTTTATAAACGCTCTGAGGAGTCAGCCAAGCTTGTTGAACGAGAACGTACGGTTTTCGGCATCATTGAAAAGATTGGGCAAGCAACAGATATTCACAATATTTTCCGCACTGCAACCCAAGAGTTGCGCCGATTTCTGAAGTGCGATCGCGTTGTCGTGTATCAATTTTACCCTGACTGGAGTGGAGAAGTTATTGCTGAATCTGTGGCTGCTGGCTGGTCGTCATTGTTGGAGATGCAGGAGGAAGATAGCATTTTAAAAACAGGTCTGATATCTTCAGAACGTTGCAATGTTAAAGACTATGGCTCTCCCATTAAAGCTGATACAGATACCTATTTTAAGGAAACCCAGGGTGGAATGTACGGCAAAGGAACACGCTTCCGCAAAGTCAATGATATTTATGCAGTTGGTTTTTCACCTTGCTATTTAGAAGCATTAGAGAAGTTCCAAGCCAAAGCTTACATTATTGTTCCCATCTTCCGCGCCGGTAATCTCTGGGGTTTGTTAGCAGCCTATCAAAATTCTGATGTTCGGAAATGGGCTGAGGAAGAGGCCGGTGCTTTATTGCAGATCGGCGAATCGTTGAGCATAGCCCTCCAGCAAGCTGAATATATCGAACAGCTACGGTTAAAAAATATAGAAATGACACAAGTAGCTGAAGTAGAAAACGCGCTCGCGCGAATGGCGGATAGAGTGCGTCATTCCCAACAGCCAGAAAAAATTTATCGCACTACCTTGGCAGAATTGCGGCAGTTGTTCAAATGCGATCGCTTAGCAATATATCGCTTCAATCCAGATTGGGGTGGTGAATTTATTGCTGAATCTGTAGGAAGTGACTGGGTGCCTCTGGTTGGCCCCGATATCAGAACCGTATGGGAAGACGAACACCTCCAGCAAACCCAAGGCGGACGCTATCGCAATAATGAAACTTTTGTCGTCAATGACATCTATACTGTTGGTCATGCCCAGTGCCACATCGACCTGTTGGAGCAGTTTCAGGTTAAAGCCTACACCATCGCCCCGATTTTTGCTGGAAACAAACTTTGGGGTTTGTTAGGAGCTTATCAGAATAGCGGTCCGCGCCAGTGGAATTCCGAGGAGGTGCGATTACTGACCAAATTGGGCATTCAGTTGGGGTTAAGCGTGCAGCAAGCCGAGTACATCGAAGAACTGAGAACGAAGAATGCTGAGTTGGCGCAAGCAGCAGAAGAGGAGCAGGTGCTAACAGCGATGGTAGAAAAAATCCGTCAAGCCCAAGAGCTAGAAACAATTTTCCAGAATCTGCTGCCAAGTTTACGCAAACAACTAGAATGCGATCGCCTAGCAGTATTCCGCTTTAGTCCTGACTGGAGTGTGGAGTTTGTTGCCGAATCCGTAAAAGATCAATGGCTGTCTTTAGCTGGTTCCGACATGAAAACGATTTGGATGGACGATCACTTACAACAAACTCAGGGCGGACGCTATCGCAATCATGAAACCTTTGTTGTCAATGATATCTACACTATCGGTCACGTTCAGTGCCACCTAGAGATATTAGAAAAAATCCAGGCTAAAGCTTACACAATCGCTCCTATCTTTACTGGAAGCAAACTCTGGGGCTTTTTAGGAGCATATCAAAATACTGGCCCTCGGCAGTGGAAATCCAAAGATGTGCAACTGTTGCGAAAACTCGCTGTGCAAATGGGTATAGGCTTGCAACAAATTGAGTATATTGAACAGCTCAAGAAGAAGAATGCAGAGTTAGCGCGAACCGCCGAAGGAGAACGAGCGCTGACACGGTTGGCAGAAAAAATTCGCCAAGCTCAAGAGCTAGATACGATTTTCCGCAATGGGCTACCAGAATTGCGATCGCAATTGCAATGCGATCGCCTAGCAGTGTATCGCTTCAATCCAAATTGGGGTGGGGAGTTTATTGCCGAATCCGTAAGTCGTGAATGGGTGGCTTTGGTTGGCCCTGATATCAAGACCGTATGGGAAGACGAACACCTACAGCAAACCCAAGGCGGACGCTATCGCAACAACGAGACCTTTACGATTAATGATGTTTACACTGCTGGTCATGCCCACTGCCACTTGAAAATTCTAGAGCAATTCCAAGTTAGAGCCTATATCATCACCCCGATTATTGCCGGAAACCAGCTCTGGGGTTTGTTAGGAGCATATCAGAATGATGGGCCGCGGCAATGGCAAGATAATGAAATTAACTTGGTAACGAAAATCGGCACGCAGTTTGGGGTTGCCGTCCAGCAATCGCAATACTTACAACAAACCTTAAGCAAGAATGAGGAACTGATTAAACTGGCAGAACGGGAAGTAGCAAACGCCCGATTTTCTTATCGCCTACCAAGTCGGCTAACGGAGATGGCCCAAAGTCATAGTGATGTTCTGGAATTTGTCCAGTTTGCAACCCTCGAACTTCGTCAACTACTCAAAGCAGATCGAGTTGGAGTTTACCGTTTTGAGGCTGATTGGTCTGGAGAATTTGTAGTTGAGTCTGTGAGCGGGGATTGGCCTAAGCTTGTGGGAACTAGTCTTGCCAGAGTTAGAGATACTTATCTCCAGTACAACAAAGGAGGGCGTTATGCCCGTAAAGAAAGTTTGCTGGTTGACAATATATATACTGTCGGTCATGACGAATGTCACATCCAATTGTTAGAAATGTGGGGAACTAAAGCCTACATGATTGCTCCGATTTTTCAAGAAGATCGGCTATGGGGGCTGATGGGAGTTTATCAAAATAGCAGAGCGCGTCAGTGGGAGCAATCAGAGGAGGATGTTCTCAACCAAGCCAGCGTCCAGATTGGTCTTGCCCTCAATCTTGCAGAGTACCTGAAACAGGTGCGTACTCAAGAGCAGCAACTAGCACAAGCAGCAGAGCGCGAACGCACTGCTCGCGAAAAACTCCAACAAGGAGCTATACGCGTTCTCATGGCTTTGGAACCATCCTTTAGAGGCGATCTCACCGTTCGAGCACCGTTATCTGAAGATGAAATTGGGACGATCGCCGATGGTTACAACACTACAATCCAAAGTTTGCGAGATTTAGTCCGACAAGTGCAGATTGCTGCCGGCAGGGTGAGTGAAACTTCCAGCAATAACACTACTTCAGTAGTGAAACTATCTGACCAAGCTCAACAGCAAGTAGAACGGCTCGAACGCGCTCTCGAACAATTACAAATGATGGTAACTTCCACCCAGGTAGTGGCTACTGATGCCCAAAGAGTAGGGCAGGCAGTTCAAAGAGCTAATAACACCGTCCAAGCTGGCGATTCCCTCATGGAAAGAACCGTAGATGGCATTTTGGAAATTCGGGAAACCGTGTCGGAAACAGCGAAGAAGATTAAACGTCTCGGTGAAGCTTCTCAGAAAATCTCGAAAGTCGTGAGTTTGATTGAAAACTTTGCCACTCAAACTAATTTGCTGGCACTCAATGCGGCGATCGAGGCTACCCGTGCTGGAGAGTATGGTAAAGGCTTTGCGGTGGTTGCAGATGAAGTTCGTTCCCTAGCTTATCAGTCAGCTAGTGCCACCACAGAAATTGAGCGACTCGTGCAAGAAATTCAAAGTGGAACCAACGAAGTTACCCAAGCAATGGAAGTAGGAATTAGCCAAGTTGTCCAAGGCTCGAAATTGATTGATGAGACTCGTCATTCCCTGAGTGCGATCGTGGTAGCTACTAACGAAATTGGCGGACTGGTGCAAGGAATTACTCAAGCAGTTTCTACTCAAAGTCAGCAATCTCAGATTTTGACAGAGGCGATGAGCGATGTTTCGGCCATCGCCCGCAAGACTTCAGAAAGTGCCATCCATATTTCCGAGTCTTTTGAGGAACTACTGACGACTTCACAACAACTGGAAACCAGCGTTAGCCAGTTCAAGGTTGACTAATCTCTCAAAACTGTTATGAACCCCGATCCCAGTAATCAAGAACAGCTAGAGCAGGCTTTTCTTATAGAAGCGGCAGAGTTGTTGCAAACCATTGAGCAGAATCTTATCGGTCTACTTGATGAAAAAACAATAGAAAAAGTTCACGCCTTGATGCGAAGCGCTCATACTCTTAAAGGAAGTGCTGCCAGTCTTGGCCAAGAAACGATTAAGACAATTGCCCATCATTTGGAAGATGTATTCCAGGCATTGTATGCTCCAGAACTGGAAATCGATCCAGAATTGGGCGCTTTGCTTCTAGATGCTTATGAGTGCCTGCGAACTCCATTGAGTGCAACCTTGATGGGCTTATCTTGCAATGAGGAAGAAGTACTTGATCGAACTGCCTCAATCTTTGCTCAACTCCAAGATAAACTAGGCGACTTTTTTGGTCGTGAGGCTCCGCTTCCCAGTTCCGAAGAACTTGGCTTTGATGTGGTAGAATCAATCTTTTCTGGGAGCGTGCTCCAGGATCTTCAACAACTTGCAGCTGACATCGAGAGTCAAGATCCACAACAAATTCAAACAACACTCAACTCCCAAGCAGAATTTTTTGCTGAACTAGCAGCATCTTATAGCTTATCTGGATTGTCAGAAATTGCCCAAGCGACCCTAAACTCGCTCAAAGCACATCCAGATAAAATACTGCAAATCGCTCAGGTGGCTTTAGAAAATTTCCAAGCGGCTCAAGTAGCAGTACTTGCAGGCGATCGCGCTCATGGGGGAGAAATATTTCCACAATTACGAGAATGGGCAGGACTAACTACTCCTGTCCCAGAGCCGCAAAAGCAGCCAGTTTCGATAGCTGACCAACCAACACAAACGACTACAACTGAGAATAAGCCATCCCCCATCCTCAGTGCGAGCGAATCAAAATCAATTTGGTCGTTTTTTCCAAAGCGGACTGATAACTCTGTACCAAAAGCACCGGAGGTACTGGAACCCATTTCTCAGGATTCGGTAGTAGCTCCCTCTGCTATAGATCGGATTTTACAGTCAATCTGGATCGGAGATCCAAAGACATGTTACCGCTACTCAGACTCAGATAGCCCAGCCTCTCCACCAGCACTAAGCCTCCAAGCTCACTCATCGCCATCACTTCCCACGATCCGAGTAGCGATAGAACAGCTTGATCGCCTCAGCCACACAATTGGGGAATTGCTAATCAACGAAAACCAACAAAACCTGCAATCTAACCACATCCACAAAGCGGCTCGAGACACTCTAGTACAGTTTTTATATTGTCAACAACAACTTAATAAAGTTTCTACTTGGTCAGATCGACATCTGCTGCTTCCCGAACGCAAGCAGCGACATATACATAGATTTCCACGCTCAGTTCCAGCTGCCGAGGCACAATCTAATTTTGATGCCTTAGAAATGGATACCTATAGCGAGTTGCATATTCTCCTGCAAAATCTTACAGAAGATATGGTGCAGTTAAAAGAACAGATTGAGGCTTTTAATACTTTAGTTCAGCAATCTCGCTTCAGTCTCGGAAAGCGCAAGCAACTGCTTTCAGGAGCGCAAGAAGATTTACTGCAAGCCAGAATGGTTCCACTGGGAACAGTGTTAAATCGATTTCCCCGCCTCCTGCAACAGATGGTAGCAACTTATCACAAGCCTGTTGAACTTAAGCTTGGCGGTACGAAGGTACTGGTGGATAAAGCCATTTCCGAGCAGCTGTACGATCCCTTGCTGCACATGATTCGCAATGCCTTCGATCACGGTATTGAATCGGTAGAAACCCGTCGCCAGCAGGGTAAACCAGAAACTGGAACAATTACAATTCAAGCTTATCATCAAGGCAACCGCACAACTATTGAGGTACGCGATGATGGTCGAGGCTTAAACTGGGAATCGATTCGTCAGCGAGGAATAGAAAAACACCTGCTGAGTGCCGAACAAGCCGTCTACGCCTCACAAGACCAACTGGCAGAGTTATTATTTGAACCAGGCTTTTCTACCGCCAACCAGATTGGTGAATTATCTGGACGTGGTATCGGCTTAGATGTCGTTCGCACTCAATTGCGAGCTTTACAAGGTTCGATTGTAGTGCGATCGCTTTCAGGGCAGGGAACCACTTTCATCATGCAATTGCCCCTAAGCTTGACAACAGCACGCTTGCTCGTTTGTCAATCTCAAGGTACTACTTATGCCTTGTTATCTGAAGGAATTAGCCAGGTTTTATTACCCCAGCCAGACCAAATTCAAATTCAACAATCTTTACACGGGCAAGGCATCCAAAAATTCTGGCAGTGGGAACAAGGGCAAAGTCAGCAACTAATTCCCATCCGCCCACTGGCTAATTTGCTGGATTATAAATATCCTTTATTCACCCAAGACCATAATATAACCCTCAGTCCTTTTCCAGTCAAACAACGAAACGCTGTCGAACCTCTGCTGTTGTTGCAAACGGAGCACCAATATCTATGTTTGCAAGTCGATCAGATTTTAGTCGAGCAGGAATTAGTAATTAAATCCCTTGGCAGCGTCGTTACTTTACCTAGTTACATCCAAGGCTACAGCGTGTTGGGAAATGGTAGCCTCACCTTAACTGTTGACCCGTTAGAGTTAGTTCGGCAAACCTGGGAGACAGATATGATGCCGACTTCCCCGGCATCAAGTCTTGCAACTCAACTATTGCCAGCGCCTGAGCCTGTTCTTGCTTTGGAGAAACAGCAATCCGAGTTAACCATAACCCAACCGCAGCAACAGCCGATGGAAGTCAATACAGCCGTTGCTCAACCTAGTCAACTGACGGTGTTAGTGGTGGAAGATTCGGTTGTACAAAGGCAAAGTTTGGTGCACACGCTCCAGAAAACTGGTTATCAAGTGTTGCAAGCAGGCGATGGTCGAGACGCGATCGCTCAAATGCTTCAACACGCTGATGTCGATCTAGTGATTTGTGACATTGAAATGCCGCGGATGAATGGATTTGAGTTTTTAGAACACCATCGCCAAGACGAGCGTTTGTCGGGAATTCCTGTTGTGATGCTGACTACTCGTAGCGGACAAAAGCACCGCCAATTAGCTTTAGCTCTAGGGGCGAAAGCTTACCTGACCAAACCCTATTCAGAACAAAACTTCCTAGCCACCATCGCTGAACTAATTAATACCATTTCCCAAAAATAATGATATAGATACAGATCCAAACCCACGAAGCCAGACTAAATCAGACTTTCTTAATTACGAATTACGAATTACGAATTAGTATTTATGCTCAACACTCCTTTTCCGTTTAAGCGATTATCTGGCACTGTGAGCGAACACGACTCATTACGAGTCGTTGTTTTTGCGATCGCAGACTATTTATTTGCCCTGCCAGTTGGTGCAGTTCTCAAAGTGATTGCTTGTCCACCGATTAGCAGTACGGTTGAAAGTGGTATCGGGATGGTCGATTTGGGAACGCAAACAATTACAATTGTGGATTTGCGCCAGAAGTTGATTCCGCAAGTACAAGCCCAACAGGCGCACCAAGTTCTCTATGCAGTTGACACTTCAGCGCGCTTCTTACTTCTGACTCAAACGCGGACTGGAGAAATTTGTGGCATTCCTGCGGACAAACCCCCTGCCTTAATCGATATTCCTTTGTCAGCTGTGCGTCCGGTGCCGTGGTCTTATCGGCAAGTGGCAGAGTTAAACTTTATTAGCCACATGGCTGTCTTGTCTTTAACACCAAACGAGGAACCTCTCAAAGTACTTCTTCTAGGTATGAGCCAGATATTGGCTGATAAGTTGGGATTGCCGGGAACAACCCCAACCTTGGCTGCTGGGGTGACATCATGCCAACAACAGCAAAGATTTCTGCGTTTTTGCTTGGGGAATCAAGGAAGTGGATTAGTACCATTCCACTCAGTATTAGACATTATTCATCTCGCTAGCCAAGAAATTTCCCCAGCCCCAGCCTTACCAAGTTGGATTTTAGGTTTCTATAATTGGCAAGGACAGATGCTGCGGCTAGTTGACTTAGAACATTTGCTTGGTTATGCACCACTTCTGAAGCGGCAGTCACAACCACAAAAGCCAATAGTTCTGGTTATTGAGGTTCAAAATCAGGTCGTCGGGTTTTTGGTCGCTGATGTCTACGATGTAGAGTGGCAGGATTTACAGCAAGCACAATCAACACCAACCGACTTTTCCCCAAACAAACTGCTAAATTTTGTTCGAGGTATTCTGCCAGGCGAACGCTGGATTTTAGACACCAAAGCCATCGCCCAGACATTGCAATGGCAAACCCACTGATTTAACTTGATGCTGCCAAGGAGTTTTCTGTGACGATCGCAACCTTAGATCCTAATTTTCCAACCCAGCCTGTTGAAAATCAAATCCAGATAGAAGAAATTTTGGCTAATGTGGCCGTACTCAAAGCAGTCTTTCAATCTGCCAAGGGGCCAAAGGTCGCTCAATTGCAGCAGAAAGTGAGTCAAATCGAAGCTTTTATCGAAGCTTTGGCGAAGGATTCGCCCAGTGACAATGATGGTAATGTTCGAGAAGCTTTTCAACTCCAGCGAGAACAACTTGGGGCGATTGAGCGGCAAATGCAGCAGGCAACAGGTGAAACCGCACTTTTGGAGGTTACAGTCACCGCCCTTCGAGATGTTCTCAACACTGATCGCATCCTGATTTACCGTTTTGAGGAAAATAATCGCAGTCGGGTGATCGCTGAAGCTATACAAGCGGGTTGGACAACCCTGCTCAACCAATCCCTACCGATAAATTTGTTTGTTACTACCGATGTTGACGACGGAGAAAACTCGCTCCAAAACTTAGCTCAAGTATTAGAACTAACTCCCCGCCAACAGAAATTTTGGCAACGCTTTCAGGTGCAAGCTAGCCTGTGCTTGCCCTTGATTGTCAAACAACAGCCTTGGGGTTTGTTAGTTATTCATCATTGCCTGGAACCTCGACAATGGCAGGAAGCAGAGCGCAGTTTGCTGCAACAAGTCGGAATGATGTTGACAATTAACTTGCACTCGGCTGAAATAGGATCTCCACTTGTTCAACAGCTGTCATCGCCTCCTCAAAAGGCTGGATCTTGGGATCGGTCTGAGTTCCTATTACCATTTCAGCAGGTGAGCGAGGCTGTACAAGCGGGAGCAAGAATCGCCGAGTTCGCCAACGAGCATTTAATGTGTATTCAAGATACTGTTGCTATTACTAATAAACAGCTGCAATACCTGGGTGAATTTTGCCAGCAAGCTTCTGGCTTTGTTCGTCTTGTGGAAGGCTTGAGTAGCAAAATTCAGATTTTGTCTTTGAATACAACCATCGAAGCAACAAAAACTAGCCACCAGGAAGGAGGTTTGCTAGCTGCTGCCGAACAAGTGGAAATTCTCGCCCGTCAAGCTCGTGAAACCGCCCTAAATATAGAGGAATGGTTTAAAGAATTCCAAGTGGCAGCAGCAGACGTTGCTTCTGCTATCGAACCGTGCGATCGCCAAATCAGTACTGGGCTGGAGTCAATCGCGCAAATTCAGGATCAATTTAAAGCGATCGCTGATATCGCTGCTTGTACCCTCAAATCAATGTCGAAGCCATAGAATTGTCTACAAACCAGGAGTTTCGATGAGTACCGATTTTGTCCCCCAACCGCAGAACGACGATCGCTTTCTAGAAGAAGTGATCGATTTGTTACTGTTCTTGGAGCAGGAGTTGCCTAATTATATAAAAGACAGTAACCCCGGTACAGCTTTAGCTCTCATGGAAGCTGCTGGTTCTGTGCATTCGATTGCCATAGCAGCCGAGCTAGATGCCATTGCCATAGTTGCAGCTACACTAGAAGAGATTTTTCAGCTTTTGCATCAGTATCGTGCAATTGTTAACGCCTCAATCGCCTCTTTGTTGTCGGAAGGATTAGATTGTCTACAGATGCTATTGATGGCATTTTTAACAGCCTCAAAAATTGAGGAAGTAGAAATTCTAGAGCGCATGTCTGCCATTGTTGCTAGTCTGCAAGCAGAGTTTAGCAATCGCCAACAAAGCGTCATTCCCCAGGAAACAAACCTGGATACATCGGTAGAGCAACCGCAGGAATATCAACCAGTTATTGAGTTTAACGATTCTTTGGCAGAGCTAGAAGCTTCTGCATCTTTACCAGAGCAAGTTATGGTTAAAGATGAGGAAAGTCTTGACACAGAACTAATAAGTCAAATTAACTCCCAATCTGGCAGCCTTTATCACGTAGATACCGAGCAGTTTCCCGTCAAGGTAAGGGAACTAGCAAACCTGGAGGAGTATGGGGAAGAAGATTTTCAGGCTTGGTTGGGGGATTTTTCTCTACCTACTCAAACATCTGAAGCATCCCTAGTTAAATCTTTTGCTGATCGTCATCCACTCTGTTTGCAAGAATCCATTTCTACTGTTGTGGCAACAAGTATTCCAGCCGCCACACCTATAAATATTCAGCATCTCGCACAACTAAATGTGCTGCTTGCAACATTACTAACTACCTATAATCAGCAAGTTTGTCAGGGAGAACAACAGCAATATACAATCAAGCAGTTGCTTCGACAAGTTAAACGATTGCAACATCTGCTGGATAATCTACAGGAATGGTCAGGACGTTTAGCAGCAATTTCAGATATCCTTTCTCCTCTAGCTGGTTATCGCTCTGAGCAATTGTACAATACTCTGCAATCTGTTTTGGCTGAAGCGTCTCAGGTGGCATCAACTGTTGATTTCCTGAATAACAATCATCACCAACTCAAACAAGAACTCATACAGCAGGAAAAGTTAATTAACCGTTCTGCCAATTTGGTCAAAAAAGTTACAACTATTCCTTTGAAAGTAGCTTTAGAACCGTTGCATCAACTTTGGTATCAGTTACAAGCTCTCCAAGATAAGTCTGCTAAACTGCATTTACAAATTACCGATATCCAAATTGATCGGGCATTTAGCGATCGCCTTCATGCTCTTTTATTGCATATAAGTTGCTATTTACTAAAGCAAAGTATTGAGTCTTCCCAAACACGGCAAGACCTTGGTAAAAATAGCAGCGGTATCATCGAAATTCAAGTTTACCAGCAGGGAAATCAACTAATTATTGATGGCTGTGATGATGGCGCAGGACTTAACTTATTTCAAATCTATCAACAGGCTTCAGCCCAAGGACTTGACTTGACTAAACCAGAGAATATCTTACAAGTGACCGAGCTGGTACTTGAACCAGAGGTTTCATCTGTTTTATGCGAGCGTGCAGCCTTAGAGTTAGGAGCAGAATTAACCGAGGTTTTCAAGCAATTAACAGCTATTCAGGGAAGAATAGTATTGAAGTCTCAGGCTGGACATGGTACAGCTTTCTCGCTCCAAATTCCCCTCGAGCAAAAAATTGCTCAACTTATCATCTGTCAAGCTAACTCCAAAGTCTATGCATTTATTGCCGATTCTGTAGAGCAGATTTGTCTATCACAGTCCGAACAAATTATTCAAACTCAAGCGGGACGCATGTTATTATTGCAGTCTTCTGGCATCAGTGGCTTGCTTCGTGGCGATCGCGATTATTCAACAACACAAATGCTCGTCCCTATCCACTTATTGACTGATGTGCTGATTTGTCCTAACCACCTTCCTACCTCAGTTACCACTTACAGTACAGATACACTAAATGCTTTCAAGCAAGATAAGCCGTTATTAGTATTTCGTTACTTAGACAAACGATGTGCTTTGGAAGTAGATTGCATCATCGGTAAGCAATCTTCTGCGATCCATCCTCTGGGGGAAGCAATCCCAGTTGCTGCTTATATCCAAGGAACTACCATTCTTGCCAATGGGCAACTTAGCCTGGTTTTGGATGGTCGCCTTCTTACTGGAGTTTAACTTGAGTTCGATGGATAGTAAAGCACAAAAAGCAAGCTTTATGAATTTGGTTCTAATTCATTGGAACATTGGGTAGTTTTTCTCCTCTGCTCCCCTGCTTTTTCTGGCGATCGCGATTGAGGATTGATGTCATAGTCGTTCTAGAATTCGCTATTCGTTGCAATCGCTCAATTCTTACTTGCAAGGGGAGGAAGTTGGTAGTTGCTGCTTCCAACTAAGGTTTCAGTCTTTGTTGATAATTTAGCTCAATCCTCAATTTAGTTCCTAGGGTAGAATTTGTCTATTTATTGGCTTTGAGTAAATTAATTATTGCTAAATTTTCTTAATAGCTTACAATAATATCTAACTATTTTTAGGAGTGTTCTATGTCACTTAATGATCTGACACCAGCAGATAACCTGCCGGATCAAATCGTTTACGTCTTGCTCGACAAGATTAAACACGATGAAGAAGGGCAGCGAGATGTTAGCTTTTTTGCTGAGGACTTCGAGGGTAAACAGGTTAATCCAGAAGAATTACTAGAGTTACTAAATCGTCTGAAGCAGTCTGGATACTTCACCGGCGAGATTGAAAGCAACAAAGCTAATTCAGAATCAGGCTCGTCAACCCCTCTGGTAACCTGTAAGAATGCAGAAATAACGACAGAGGGCCGAGCAATGTTAAAAAGTATATTCTTCAAGCCGGTGTAGTAGTTAAGGAAAGTTGTTTGTTGAGGCGAGATAGGGTACAGGGAAGAATCGGAGGAGATAAACGAGCAAATCTTCCTTCTCTTCCCGAAGTTCTGTAGCCTTTTGCTGAAGCGATCGCCTTTTCATATGATATTCCTTTACTGCCCTAGTCTCAAACCCCTTTCCATCAACATCTGAAGTTCGACATTCTCAACACTTGGTATCGCTTCTAACCGAGAAATTCCAGTGATTGCATCGGCAATATTACCTGATTGAGGACGCAACCAGGCGGCGTGGGGTGCATAGTCAAGACTTTCCTCTACCTTATAACCTGCTCCATTGATGGCCTGGCGCTGGGACTCCACATCAACACCTTCAGCAAAGCGGATAAAAACCAATCCAGTTGGTACAGCAAGGGAACCATTGGGTTCGAGTGTGTAAATGGGACTCAATGTATTTTTTTGTGATTGATTGGGTTCGCCAGAAAAAATTGCGATCGCTCCTTGATTGAGTTGTAAAATTGCTCCCCGAGCCACCGTGTTAGGTTGATCGTAATGTATTGCATAGTACCCAGGCTGACGAGTGTAGGATATAGCAGAGCGATTGCTGCTAACACGAATTTGTTGAGGATACTCAGAAAAGTAATCTTTTTGGAATCTCACTTCAGCAATCAAGGGTAGAGAATATATCGTCAGAAGATACTCAGCAGGAAAATAAATCATTTTTTCAAGTTCTAATGATGTTATAGCTTTTTTAGTGACGTGAAATACAAATCTTTCCTAGTTCTGTACAGATATATAGTGAAGATTCGTAAATCAATCTGACTTTTAACCCCCTCTTTTCTGGAAAGAAGAATTAAAGAGTTGTATGAACTTAGAGAGATTAAATTCTGTTTAAGCTATATCTTTTCTGCGCCCTAATCCAGATATAACACATGAAAATTGATCAAGGAGATGAGGGAGTGGGGAGATGAGGAGATAGGGAAGTGTGGGGAGTGTGGGGAGAGAGGGGGGCAAGATTTCTTCCCACACCTCCTTTTCCTCCCATACTCCCTGTTTGCCCCATGTCCAATAAATATAGGAGATTAAATTATGGTTCAAGTTCGCTATGGTGGTGAAAATGGTCAACGGTATGAACTTGCAATTAGCGATCAACACATTGTAGTTCGTACTGAAAACCGCAGCACTCTGATTAGTGAAAGACCGTTTGAAGTCGCACCAGTCTCAGTTGCAGCCCGTAATATCCTTAATCAATTCGATTTAAAAACGCGGTTTCGCCAAGCGGGTGTAGAAATTCTCCAAGCGAAAGTTCCGACTCAAGCGGTTGCTTTGCGCGATCGCGCTAGGGCAATTCTCAATGAAGAGTCTAAAATTGAATTTGCGGGACGTGTTCTCGTCGATCCCACATCCCAAGAACCTGTAATTTATACGGAAAACCTCTTCGTTAAGTTTGATAATCGCCAAGAGTCAAGGGTGTGTGAGCAAGTTTTAGAACGTTACAACTTAACAATAAAACGCCAACTTGAGTATGCCCGAAATGCTTATTTTGTCAGCGCCCCTGCAAATACTGGTTTAGCCATCTTTGACATCGCCGAGAGACTTCTAAATGAGCAATCAGTTGAGTTATGCCATCCAGAACTAGTGCGTGAGTTACGCCCACGTCAAGCTTTCCCACAGCAATGGCACCTCAAGCAAACAACAATTAATAGTAAAGTTATCAACGCCCATGCCAACGTTGAGGCAGCTTGGAAATTGAGCAATGGTACCGGAACGATTATTGCAATTATCGACGACGGTGTAGATCTCGATCATGAAGAATTCCGTTCCTCTGAAAAAATTGTTGCCCCCCGTGATGTTACGCGTAAAACTAACGATCCCAGACCAGGAAACGATGACAACCACGGAACATCCTGTGCTGGAGTAGCTTGTGCAAAMGGCAACTTTGGTGCATCTGGTGTCGCACCTGGTGCAAAACTAATGCCGATTCGTTTAGCTTCGGCATTGGGATCGCAGGAGGAAGCCGATGCTTTTGTTTGGGCAGCTCAAAACGGTGCTGATGTGATCTCTTGCAGCTGGGGACCAGCAGATGGTGTTTGGTTTAACGCAAACGATCCGCTACACAACCAAAAAGTGCCTCTACCTGACTCTACAAGACTTGCTATTGACTATGCAATTACTAAAGGACGCAACGGCAAAGGTTGTGTAATTTTCTTCGCTGCTGGTAATGGTAACGAAAGCGTCGATAACGACGGCTACGCCAGCTACCAAAATGTGACTGCTGTGGCAGCTTGTAATGATTTCGGCACCAGAAGCGCTTATAGCGACTATGGTCAAGCAGTCTGGTGCGCCTTCCCCAGCAATCATGGTTACAATTCTCAAACTCCTGGAATTTGGACAACTGATCGCTCTGGTACAGTTGGTTATAACTCTGGTAATCTAAATTTGGGTGATACCGTAGGTAATTACACAAACTCATTCGGCGGCACTTCTAGCGCTGCTCCGGGTGCTGCTGGTGTAGCAGCCTTAATTATTGCTAGCAATCCAAATCTGCGTTGGGATGAAGTACGAGACATTATTAAACACTCCTGCGATCGCATTGACCAACCCGGAGGTAAGTATGATGCTAACGGTCGCAGTCCTTTCTACGGTTACGGTCGGATGAATGCTCTCAAAGCAGTGGAACTGGCTAAGCCCAATCAACCATCACCCATCACCAGATTCCAAGCAGTGCAAGATGTACCAATTAGCGACTTGCAAACATCAAAATTACCATTGGCGATCGCTAATACCAACCTCGTTAAATCCATCAAAGTTACTGTAGACATAGAGCATACTTACATTGCTGACCTCGTAGTTACTCTTAATCCTCCAACCCAAACAGGTGTACTGCCAATAATCCTCCATGATCGCCTCGGCGGATCTTCAGATAACATAAAAACAACTTATGACGAAGTGAATAGCCCTAAACTTGCTGTTTTTAAAGGTAAAAGTCCCCAAGGAAGCTGGACGCTAGAAGTAGCAGATAAAGCTAACCTAGATACAGGAAAAATTCGTAGCTTCACCATTGAAATTGGATTTTAAACCAATACGCTTGGCTTAAAGATAATTCTAGGCTGGGTAAAGCGACAGCAAAACCCAACCTTAGTATTCCAATGTTAGGGTATTGAATTTTGGTCTATTGTCCTCAAAATCAATATTTGCTTGCTGATGGGTGTCCTCTTCAGCTATTATTTGACTATTTAAAATGGCAAGACGCTGCTGAATCTGATGTCGGCGTGCTTCGAGTTTCTGTAGTTCTTGCTCTAAACGCTCTTTTTCCACCATCATTTTGTAAGCATTTAAGTAAACTCTTGCTTGAGAACGCTGAGGAGGCATTGAGCTAATTTTGGCTGGAATTTTTCTGTGGTTTGGAGTGGGTTGCATAATAAATTTCTTTTTGGATATGAAAGTATTTAATATAATTAGCATTTAGAATAAACAGGCGGCTGCTGCTTGGATGCGTTCTAAAGGCTGAACTGAGCGAGGAAGCAGAGGTAAGCGAATCATTGTCAAACCTGGAAAACTTATCTGGTGGTCATTCTGGCTCGCACGATCGCAATTAATGGTTGCTGTAGAAGTAAAGCGGTTGAGAACAAAATAATTCTGGCTCACACCTATTTCTTGCAGAGATTTGAACAGGCGTTGTTGTTCGGCAAGTACGCTAGTCTGGTTAAGTGTAACCCCGATGAACTCTGCTTGTTGTGGGTCTTTTAGCACTTTTTGGGCTTTGACGACGCGCTGTCGCAAAATTCGTAAACGCCCCATAAACTCTGTACGACCAAGGACATTTTGATACTTGATCCAGAGTTTGAAAATCCAAGCTAGCCAGTCTGCTAGTGCAGTTGGCATTTCTAGAAAACGTAGAAGATGACCTGTAGGAGCAGTGTCTAAAATAATCAAGTCTTCTTCTTGTTGCTCTAGTAATTCCATTACTGTTAATAGGGAAAGCATTTCATCAATCCCTGGTAAAGCTTGCTCGACAATTTTGCGCCAAGCAACAGGAGCATAGGCCATTTCAATAGCTTCGCTTGTTTGGGTTTCGCCACTCATCATTTCGGCCAGTTCCCACAGGTAATCGGCTCTGAATTGATCGAGAATGCGATCGCTATCTACTTCCTGACCACCAAGATTGGCAGTTATTTGATATGGTTCGTGTCCTAAGTTCAGACCAAAGGCATCACCTAAGGAATGGGCTGGATCGATAGAAACCATGCGAATTTTACGCTCAGGATGTTGTTGAGCCATAGCCCAACCAATGGCAGCTGCTACTGTGGTCTTGCCTACTCCACCTTTACCGCCAATTAGTAATAGGCGACGACCTTTGCTCAGAAAATCTCCAAAGCTAGGCGGAATTGTTTCTGGCCATTGAACTGGGAGTAGATCGACAGGAGATAGCGGTTCCATCTGAGGAACATGGATTTGGTTGATCAGATGCGTAAGGGCTGAAACCCCTAAAGGCTCTTCATTTTGCTGTGGCACAATCAACATCGGCTTTCCGCTAGCAAGAGCCGTATACTGGCTGATCAGCAGTTGTTGTTCTTGGTAACGATCTGGGTCAGTCGCACTGGTAAGAACTTGGTTGACAAACAACCCTCCACAAGGAACCTGCATGGTTTGTAACGCTTCTAGGAATCGTTTTGATTCCAACCAACTCATTGGTTCGGCGATCGCAACTAACAAGCAAGCTGTATGGGTGGAATCTTGAAGCAGACGACGACCTTGTGACAGTTCAGCTTTCAGGGTTTGCAAAAATTCGTCAGCGCGATCGGGTGTGTAACTTCCAGCAAAGGTCTTGCTAATATACCGATGCTTTTCTTGAAACAGTTCCAAAGAGTGGAGGAAAGTATCTAAAAAATCCATCAACCCAAACAAGTTGAGAGTATGACCGCTAGGAGCCATATCTACTACTACTCGATCTACCTGCTGCTCGTTGAAAAGGCGTTGGATCTCTAATAAGCCCATCAACTCATCCAGTCCAGGCCAATCTAAATCCCAAACTGGAAGCAAGTCTTCTCCTTCAACAAAACTACCCCGCTCCACCAGTAGTTCTAAAACCTGACCGTAACGTTTTTTAAATTTTTGTAACAGAAGCTTTGCATCCAATGCCCTTACTTGTAGATTGGGTAGTTCTGCTATGGGACGAGGAATGTCATCAACGCTAATTTGTAAGACATCTCCAAGAGAGTGAGCCGGATCGGTTGAGATTAAAAGAATTTGCTCGTTGACAAATTTCTGCGCCCAACGACATGCAAAGGTGCAGGAGATTGTTGTTTTTCCGACTCCACCTTTGCCGCTAAACATAGCAAGGTGTAGGTTATCAAAAAGTTCCATCCCGTTTGCCATTTATGGCGTTTAAGGATAAAGTTACTACATATTTTTAAAAGTCGCTTAAGTAATTTTGCTGAATGAATGAATTTAAATCCTTAATCTTTCGTGGATGGGATTTACAAAACTTCTATATACGGTGGCAACAGGGAAAGCTTCACAAGAGAATGTGTAATTAATTTTGTTGAGGTACTTACAAATATTAGCCGAGGAACTATAACTAAGGTAAAGATTTATCCCGAGGTGTCCAAAGGTAAGGAAATAAGATGGTTAACAGTTCTCAAAGCAATATAAATATTGGGTGTAATGTCCAAGGTATTTCTGAATACAACTTTTTTTCTGACAGTAAGTCTGAAGATATTCATTGTCATCCACTCAAAACAGACTCTCCCTATTTAGGATTAAAAACTTTTGAAATTAAAGATAAAGACAAATTTTTTGGTCGAGAAGAGTGGATTGCTAATCTGGGCGATCACTTGAAAAAAGATAATGTCCTCTTACTTTTAGGAGCATTAGCCAGTGGCAAATCATCATTGATTCGGGCAGGTTTAATTCCTTATTTGGGAGATAATAAAAATTCCTTAATTAATTTAACTTTTCATCCAGATGAAAATCCTTTTAAATCTCTTTATAAGTGTCTTGCCTTTACATACGGAAAACAATCAAAAATAGCGAATATTGCTCGAAATATCAGAGAAGATACCCTAATTAAAATTGCTACATATTTTAAACAAGATTATCAGTCCATTCTGATTTTTATTGACCAATTTGAAGAACTATTTACGAAAACTCCAAAGCCAGAACGTGACAAGTTTGTTGCTAGTCTATTTCAACTATTGCAGCAGCAGGATAGCTCTGTCAAAATTGTTTTAGCAATGCGCTCTGATTTTTTGGATAGATTTAGCGAGTATGCCCAACTTGCGAAGATCCACGATCGCTATAGTCGTATACTCACTAGAATGAGCAATGGCGAATTAAAGTTAGCGATCGCTGAACCTGCTGTTAGAAATGGCGTTACCTTTGAACAAGGGCTAGTTGAGCAAATTATTGATGATTTTCACCAACAAGATGATTATTTACCACTTCTGGCATACATCTTGAATATATTGTGGGAAAAGGAAGATATTGCAAACCGGGTTCTGAAGACAAAGACTTATCAAGAACTAAAAGAGCAAACGTTTGGTTATTTAAGCGAACAAGCTAATCAATATATTAATGCTAATGTTGGATGGCAGAATTGCGATTTGAGAGAAAAGGAACAAGAAATTCAAAAGTTAAACTTTGCACTGACTGAATTAAAACTACGCGAGCAATCTGCCAGGGTTTTGAATTTACTTCCTGTCAAACCGCTAGAGGGTTTGGTGCTGGCAATTCAAACAATGGGTGAGAATTTAGAGAAATACCCAAATCAGCTTCTGGCTCCTGTTTTGGGAAGTTTAAAAGAAGCAATGAACACACCCACAGAGGCAAATAACTTGCGTGGACACAACCAAGAGGTAAATTGTGTAGCCTTTAGTCCCGATGGCAAGTTTATTGCTAGTGGCAGTAGTGATTCTACTGTGTGCTTGTGGAATATCGTTGGCAATCCCACTGCTGAATTTTTCTGGGGACACGAGCAAGAGGTGAATTGTTTAGCCTTTAGTCCTGATGGCAAGTTTATTGTTAGTGGCAGTATTGACGGAATTTTGTGTTTATGGGATTTACAAGGTAATCTCACTACTCAACCGTGGCAGGGGCATCAGGAAGGAATTATTTCCGTCGCCTTTAGCTCAAATGGCAATTGCATTGTCAGTGTTGGTTTTGATGGAACGGTGTGTTTGTGGGATCTAGAAGGTAACGCCATTACTCAACCTTGGCGCGGACATAAAGAAGGAGTTATTTCCGTCACCTTTAGCCCAAATGGCGATTGTATTATCAGTGTTGGTTTTGACGGGACGGTGTGTTTGTGGGATTTACAAGGTAACATCATTACTCAACCCTGGCACAAACACGAGGCAAAAATTATTTGCGTCGCCTTTAGCGCTGATGGCAAGTTTATTGTCAGTGGCAGTAGTGATTCTACAGTGCGGTTGTGGGACATCCAAGGTAATCCCATCACTCAACCTTGGCGCGGGCATGAAGGGCATGTAAATTCTGTAGCGTTTAGCCCTGATGGCAAGTTTATTGTTAGTGGTAGCTGCGATCGGACAATCCGCTTGTGGGACATCCAAGGCAACCCGATCGCTCAACCTTGGCGCGGACATGAAGGACAGGTTAATTCCCTAGCCTTTAGCCCCGATGGCAAGCTGATTGTCAGTGGTGGGGATAAAACTGTGCGTTTGTGGGAGCTACATCAAATACTACAAGAGCGGGTGATCGGGCGATCGCAGCGCAAATATGAGAATTGGGTCAATTGTGTTGCCTTTAGCCCTGATAGCAAGTCGATTGTCAGTGCTAGCAATGATTCGACAATCCGCTTGTGGGACATCCAAGGCAACCCCATCACTCAACCTTGGCGCGGACATGAAAAAGAAGTTAATTGTGTCGCCTTTAGCCCTGATGGCAAGTGGATTGTCAGTGCTAGCAATGATTCGACAGTGCGCTTGTGGGACATCCAAGGCAACCCCATCACTCAACCTTGGTGCGGACATGAAAAAGAAGTTAATTGTGTCGCCTTTAGCCCTGATGGCAACTGGATTGTCAGTGCTAGCAATGATTCGACAGTGCGCTTGTGGGATATTGACGGCAATCCCATTGGTAAACCTTGGTGCGGACATGAAAAAGAAGTTAATTGTGTCGCCTTTAGCCCTGATGGCAACTGGATTGTCAGTGCCAGCAATGATTCGACAGTGCGCTTGTGGGATATTGACGGCAATCCCATTGGTAAACCTTGGTGCGGACATGAAAAAGAAGTTAATTGTGTCGCCTTTAGCCCTGATGGCAACTGGATTGTCAGTGCCAGCAATGATTCGACAGTGCGCTTGTGGGATATTGACGGCAATCCCATTGGTAAACCTTGGTGCGGGCATGAGTATTGGGTAAATTCCGCAGCTTTTAGCCCTGATGGTAAACTGATTGCCAGTGGTAGTCTTGATGGAACAGTGCGCTTGTGGCCTTGTGGGTGGCAAGAGTGGTTACAAGTTTGTTGCAATAGGTTACATTATCATCCCGTCTTTCAAAACCCTGACAATACTTGTCAAAAATATGTATGGAATCCACAATGTCCTAAAGAGTTGAACAAGCAAGGTGCAGCAAAACCAAAACAGAAAGCTTTTTCAGCAGCTTTGGAGGACTTTAACCAAGCAGTTCAACTTAATTTCACATCGCACTGGAAACATCGTTTTGCTTGGCAATCAATACCTACAGAGAACCAATAACAAGCTAATGGTGCTGAATGAAGTTACTGGTTTGTACTTAGCTGAACTGGCATCAAACTCTCTATAGTCAATATCCCTCTGCATTGTTGCCGCTAAAGTTGAGGCTTGATGTCTTCCTAAAGGTGTATTAGAGTGCCTTGTCGAAAGGTAGAAACGCTTCGTTTTTAACTCCCGTCAGCGTAACAATAGGATGAGAAAAAACTTATTGGAAACTGCTATTAGAGTTCTTAACCTGCATTGAACCCCGACGGGCAATACTTTGAAATTTTGAAATTCAATAAGGATAATTAACTGGGGTCATAAAACCTCTACCTTACATTTTTACCCCAGTTCTTTACCCAAATTACCCAAAATAAATCTGAAGGCTTTGAAAACAAGCCTTAAATGCCCAATAAAAGACGGCTTGAAAATCCTGTAATGCTTGATTTTGCTCAAGGCGACACCCGGATTTGAACCGGGGGATAAAGGTTTTGCGGACCTCTGCCGCAACTGACCAAACCCCTGCACCCTAATAATCTTTGACCCAACCCTTGACTTTGACTATCAGATTGAATATCATTAGGTAAGGTAAAGGTTTAATGATAGTCATGAAAGCAGTAAGAACAGCAAAGGGCGATGTTGGGATCGAGGATTTCCGAGGTAAGTTAAGACTCCGAATGCCCAGAACAATCGAACAAACAGGCAAACAGATTTACCTTAGCACCGGATTAGATGCCAATGAGATAAATCGGAGAAGGGTCGCCACAGTTGCCAACAAGATTGAAGAAGACATCCTAACTGGTAACTTAGATATAACTCTAAATCGCTACAGGGAGCTTCTAGAATCCTACAGGCAGCCTCAGTTATCGCTAGTTAAACCGATATGCCCTGAGTCAGATGTAATGGCGCTATGGCTGAAATACTGCGAGTACATGCGACCTCAGATAGCATCTACTACATACCAGCGCGACTATGCCCGAAAGTACCATAATCATATCAATGCCCTACCTACTAAAGACCTAAATCAGGCGATCGCTATCCGAGATCATTTGCTGACCCATTTAACCCCCAATGCTGCCAAGCGAGTCCTAACCTATCTGAAAGCCTGCTGCTCCTGGGCTAAATCTTCCGGTATCATTACCAATAATCCATTTACTGGTATGGCAGAAGACATCAAACTACTTAAGAAAGAATCAGATGCGATCGACCCCTTTAGCCTGGTAGAAATGAGAATCATTATCAGCGCATTTGAGGAGACTAAGCCCCATTATGCCCCTTTTGTTAAGTTCCTTTTCTGGACTGGTTGCAGGACTGGGGAAGCTATTGCGCTCCAATGGAGACATATTAGCCATGATTGCTCCCAGATTATCTTTGCTGAGTCCTATGATAGTCAGTTGAATATTAGGAAGGGAACTAAGACAGGCAAGACTCGGAAGTTTCCCTGTAATCAGCAGGTTCAAGCCCTACTTTTATCTATTCGCCCTGACCAGCCAGATCCTAATCAGACAGTTTTTACTAGCCCCACTGGAGGAATCATCAATAACAGTAAGTTTAGTAACCAAGTATGGAAGGGTTGCAAATCAGGGAAGAAAACCTACAAAGGAGTAATCCAGAAACTATTAGAATCAGGAGAAATCGAGCGCTACAGATGCCCCTATAATACAAGGCATACATTTATTACATTAATGCTTGAGCAAGGATTAACTATTACCGCAGTATCAAAACTAGTTGGTAATAGCCCAGAGATTATTCTGAGCCATTATGCAGGGAACACAGTACCTTTGAAGCTGCCAGAACTTTAGCGAATGGGTTGAGCTTTGATGAAATCTATCCAGGAGTCTAGGGGCTTAAATAAATGCCTGGGGACTCCATAACTCAACTCTTGAGCCTTGATTCTCAACCAACTAGTTTCTCTGGCTATTTTGTCGGCAGCAGCCACCCTAGCTTCTCCGGTTTCTCGGTCAATGGCAACCACAAAATCAACCTTGAATCGATATTTCTCCCATCTACTTGCTATTCCGCCAACCAGTATGTTATTGTCTTTAAAGATTGCTGATTTGGACTTGACCTCTAGGTTATACCCTCTGCCATTATGGATAACTCTGATATCCCTTTGGTATTGAGCAAACAGCGATCGCCCTAACTCTGATTGTCCCCGACTCCTCCAGTTAGTCGGATCTTTCTTCCAATCCCCATAGACTGATCTCCAAGGGATGAACTGATCTAGCTGATAGGCTTTGTCTAAGCCTTGATGATGAAGAAAATCAGCTAAACTTTCTTCCCAGGACTTACCGCAGGCGAGCCTATCCTCGAATGAATCTGTAAAATAATATGCTGACTGCTTGCCAAGGCGATCATTATGCGCTACAATGGTCATATATGGATTTTATTGCTAGTTTTTATTTGTTAGGCTCCTCAGTATCGCCAAATACTCAGGAGCTTTTGATTTGAGAAAATGGTTAGAACCCTTACCATTAGGGAATCTAAGGGATTATCGAAAGATTTTCTATTTTCATCGAAATATTTCGACTAAAAGAACTGATTAGCCAGATGGCTTACTGAAGCTCTAACTTTTATCCATCCTCCTGATACTTTGTTGTAGTTCTTGGTCTAGTCGATCCTCTAGGGAGCCAATCGCGACAGTAACATTAAGGATAGGATCTGGAATAGTTTCTCGGCTCATTCGACCTCTAACTAAGCCATCTGCCAGATCAATCATTTCTTTTAACATTCGGGCTGTCCTGAGATTGTTATTAGCATTGAACTGTTCAGCCAAGGCATCAACAGCTTGCAAGGCTACATTAAGTAACTTTTCCTGCCTAATATCATTGCTTAACCCCTCGGTTGAGACATTGGAGATCAATGGCGAAAACTGATTAACTAGGCTGATAGTTTGGTTTTTTGTTGGCTTACTGTGCTTCCTATGGCTGTAGATTTGCTGAGGAGTACAGGGTGAGCCTAATGTAATCATGAAATCAGCTAAGGCTGTTGCAGGTAGCCCCAGCGCTAGCTTTTCATCAAATGCCTCTCTAGCTTCTGCATTTAAGTTGCAAATAGGGCAAACCTTCTTACCTCTAGACATTACCTTGAGCCTCCCGGAAGGTATCAATCAATACCTCTAATCCTGTAATAAACTCAGAGGATTCCAAGCTAGCCAGATACTCTAGACATTCTCCATAAACCTTTCGAGTGCCTTCAGCCATTTGTTGTTGTTTGATTATTTCTCTGATTAACTCTGATACCGATACCCCCGATCTCTCCGAAAGCTCCAATAACCAATCATAAGTACCCTGTTCCATTCTGATCCCTACTTGTCTGCTCTGATTAACCTTTGCCATTTATATCCTCCTGTGTGGCTTATATATAGATTTAGTCAACCAAAAAACCTCTAGGATTCAGATCTTGACTAAATATGTTAAATAGCATAGGTAAAAAAAAATGTTAGAAAAACTCCAGGCTGAAATAGATCAACATATTCAAGAGTTAGCCCGATTACAAGGTATCGAAGAGGAGGCTAAGAGAAAAAAGCGCGAGGAAGCAGCCAAAGTGGCTAAGTCCAGAAGGGCTGTAATGCGGTATTTGGGCAATCTGATTGATGTTCAGATCAAGCTAGGTAACCTAACCCCAGGGCAAGTACAAGAGTATTTAACCCAGTATCAGAAAGAATATGGACAGGATGCGGTTATTGCTGAATATTTAGCGATTGTGGCGCGATTACTTACTCATGAGTTTTATGGGGTAGAATGTACTACCCATCGAGTCGGTAATGGCGGGCTAATCTGGAAGGGTCAGTCCTACTCAGGAGCCTATGAACTATATTTAGCCATTATTGATCAAATGGCAGGGATAGAGCCTCTAGAATCCCAAGTTTGGTTTAACTACCTTTTAACTCAAGTATTTGAGGAGGATGGGACTTTTTTAGCTGCCGAGGTTCTCATTCCTCGCTGGAAGACCGATTTTGTACCGAAGCTAATCAGATTGGTCGAGGCTGATCGATCGCGGCTAGTGCTACCTGATATCGAAGATTTAACTACCGAGGATGCCCTCTACCTTCAATATTTCATGGATGGGCAGTAACCCTGACTGAATCTAGGAGTATGGCATTAACTTCTATACTGAACTCCTAACTTAATCTGTAGACTACATTAACCCTGAGACTGTCCATGGCTCTCAGGGCTTTCTTTTCTACCCTGATGCTGTTACTTGCTTGATTATATGTTCCTAGAGTATCTCTGGCAGAACTTTAATGACCTATGACTCGCATTAAAATACCAAATCTCCTATGAATGGGTTGACCTTCCTGTGCCAGTTTCTTTTTTACCTGTGCCAGTTTAGTCTCTCCTGGTGTTATAATGGGAGTACAAGGAATAAAAGGATATCATCATGGCGAATCAGAGAGTTAACAGAAGAATGAAGTTGCAGATATGGCTGACTCCAGCGGAGCATCAGTTATTCTCGGAAGTCTCGGAGGCAACTGGGCAAACCATTTCATCATATGTGCGCTCTACAGTCCTTCGAGAGATTAAGAAGGATTTTAATAAGTTTATCTTATCTAAATCTAATGAAAAATCAGATATTTCAATAAAAGATTAGTCGGGTGCTGAGTTCCCAAGTGGCTCAAACCCTGATTATTCCATTGGTTTTCTAATAATGACAGATTATTAGAGTAACCCCAATAGAGGACATAGGTATGAAAAGAGATAAATACATCAACTTCAAAGCTACCGAGTTAGAAGTGGCGAAGATTAAGGAACTGGCAGCGATCGCAGGATACAGCCAATCAGAATATATCAGGCTAGCTGCTTTAGGATTGTTTGTACCAACTAGCGAGCCTAAGGTGGTAGAGGCATGACTGAGCAATCAAATAGCGCTACCAGTAACCAGCTAGTAGCGCCAAAGATCAATATTCAGATATTAAACAATCAACAGGAAAAGGAGAAAGAAATGTTAGATAACAGCCCATTCGACTCAAAGGAAGAAGATATGAACTATAACTCAAAGGAAAAAGAAATGAACTATAACCATTCTAACCCATCTAGTAATACTCAGTCAAGAAAGAGCAAAACTGATATCTTGGTTCCTCAAGTAGATGGCTCAGCTAGCTATAACAACAAAGATGCCAAAGACCAAAAAGAAGCGATCGCAGACTATCGAATCAAAATAAACAAAGCAGGTCAAGAGCAGGGTTTGGCTTGGTTCGAGGTATTCAAAGAAGTTTATGAAGGGCGAGTTAAACTGAACCTTTGGACTGGCGATTTGTTACTTGATGATCGAGTGGTTACCGAAGGAGATTTGATCGATCAACTGGAAGATGCTTTAGGAATAATGATGAAACTTAGCATGGAGCAGTTTACCCGAAAGTTCTCTGCTTGGATCGCTAGTTATTCCTTTAATCCAGTTAAGGAAATGCTCGAAGAATGCCAAAGGTCAAGGTTAGCAATATGGGTGCATCCTGGAACTGATCCTAAAACATTAGATACCCGCGATTGTTACTTTACTGATCGATATGATCAAAGAGTCGAAAGTTTAGAAAGGATTTGTAGGATTGGTGGGCATCTGGTCAAGAATCAGTATGAACCGATGAAAGATTGGAGCAACTTAGCCAGTATTTTATTCGGTACTGATGATAAGTTGAGCCAGGTTCTACTATCCTCTTGGTTGATCGCTAGTGCAGCTAGAGCGATGCAGCCCGGTTGCAAAGCCGACAGCGCATTAGTTCTCAAGGGCAAGCAAGGCGCAGGAAAATCAACTTTCTTTAGCCTAATCGGTGGTGATTATTTCCTTGAGATGGAGTCATCAACCGATAACTTAGAGGTTAAAAGACAACTGGATCGAGCTTGGATAGTAGAGATGGGCGAGATTGAAGGTATTACTCGCAAGAAAGATGTCGAGGCTCTCAAAGCATTTATGAGTTCTAGCAAAGATACCTTCCGAGGTTTGTATGAGAAGAAGCCAACCGATCATCCGCGCCATGTGGTATTTGGTGGTACTTGCAACTCAGATGATTTCCTTCGAGATTCTACAGGTAGCCGGAGATTCTGGGTTATTGACCTTGGCGATCGAGATGTTAACCTGGAGTATCTAAAGGAGAACCGGGAGGAAATATTAGCTACTGCGCTTTACTACTCCCAGAGAGGAGCCATTTGGTGGTTAACTCCTGATATGTCTGTGGCATCCGAAGAAAGAAACAAAAACTATCAAGAAGGTAATGAGTGGGATGAAAAAGTATTGCATTGTGTGAGGAAGCTCGAAAGCTATGTGGCAGACAAGAATAAGACTATGGCGAAGAAAGAGCTAGAGTTGTCCGGTGGAGTTTCATTAGCGATTTCTGCATTCATGGAGAAGTGCCTAAACATTCCAGTTACTCAACAAAGAGCTAGCAGTAAAAAGATAGCGAAGGCTTTAGGTGATCTTGGCTATATTCGGAAAAAGATTACTCAAGCTGATGGATCTCGCCCTTGGGTTTATGCGAGAGAATCCGAGTCTAACCAGACTTTCTTTGATGCGGAGTTAATCGGGCAGTTGGGGGCGGCTTGGTTCTAAAGTGATTTTGTAGTTTAGTAAAAGCCTGGAGTCAGACCCAGGTTTTTTCATGCTTATTTCTGAAACCCTTACCATACATAGGTTGTACCATGATCTATTAGTTACTGCCCCATGATATATATCCTCTTTAAGGATTATGATGGCTGAAATAGTTACCCAGCATAGGTTACAGCCTGTACCATCATATTTTTTACTGCCCCATGATGCTTATTTCTGAAACCCTTACCATACATAGGTTGTACCATGATGCCCCATCTGTACCATCATTTTCTTAAAACTTTTCTTTCCAGCTACAGACAGCCAGAAGCCTTTAGGTAGGGTTAAGGTTTCCTATCTTTTTTTCTATTTTCTCATGGTACAGATGGGGCATCATGGTACAATGCTTATGTAGTAAGCATCCTAGCTGCCCCATGATAGTTTTTCTCATGGTACAGTTAGATTATCATGGTACAATGCTTATCAGCTAAGAGTTTCAAGGAAAAAGTAACCTAAAAAGTAGCCTCTGGTAACCTCTGATTTTTTAAAAGGCTACCTTTTCTGCTGCTTGTACTGACCAGGGCGATATCTAGGGCGATCAGCGCATAGGGGATTAGCTATGACCTTAAATGGCAGTTGGTCATTAGAATGCCTTGTTTGGCTGTAAGCAATCATAGAGCGCCTAAGGGCTTTCAAAGCTATCGAAACATAATCATAATCCCGATCATTCTTACTTAAGCTCTCCTTAAGTTCCTCTAGCTCTGCCTCAATCGCCCCTAACTGTTTAAGAATATCCATCAAGTTATTTGCTGCATTCCAGTTATCTAAGATAATCCCAGGCTACCATAGACAGCCCCAGGCTCCCCTAAATAACTAAAAGAATGCCCGATAAGTATTTATACTTACTGAAATACTTAAGCAAACCCAGGCAATCCTAAGTCTACCTGATGATGTTAGTTGCTGCATCAGGAAAGTCTTTGACTATCAAAATGACTATCATTTTAGGAATAATCGGGTAGAAGAAGAACAGAAAAAGGCTAAAAGCCTTAAGGCGACACCCGGATTTGAACCGGGGGATAAAGGTTTTGCAGACCTCTGCCTTACCACTTGGCTATGTCGCCAGACCCACGAATTACTATGTTACCAATCTTTTATCTAAATTTCCATCTTTTGAGTGAATAAATTTTCTAGTTTTTGACTAGGCTATAAATTATCTACTAGCTCAGCGCAATCTATACATCATAAGCTCAATACAGCATTTAAAAGACTCAGTTAGTAGTTGTCTGTTAATTATGACAGTGCGATCGCAACTGCTACAACCAAGGTATGAGTTATAAGTTTTAATTCCTCACTCTTGACTCCTGGCTTGTTACACCTTTACTTCATCAGCAAAATTACTCCACCGGAGAAAGTGAAATGGCCCGGCTATAGAACCCCAGAGACGTTCATCGGTGTCTAAATCCCTTCCCCGGTCGAGACTGAAAAATTCTTTAGCGTCAATCTCAAATTCGTTATCAAGATAAGTATTTTTACCATCACGAACGACAATACACCCTTTACCAGGTTCAACCTTGCCTTTGAAGCTATCACCTGTCCACTCTACAACCATATTGCAACCTGACATTTTTTCTAATTGATCGAGGGATAAAACTTTTAGACGTTCGGGGTCTCGGGATGCGCCGTAAAATTTTTGTTCTTCCTTGAGTGTGTAGTGTTCGATGATAATGTGGTTGTCTGACTCGATCAAGTTCATCACCCGCATTCGGTAAGGTTGATTGAGCATAAAATGATAAGCTTGTTCGAGAAACAAGCTGACGCCTGAGAACAATTCCCAGGGTAAAGGACGGATACAAACACGAATGTGGGCATAAAAAGGTGGATTTTCAAAAGCTTGTTCTTGATTGCTAAAGTCAGCAGACATCCAGCGGGCTAAAGTGGCTATATCAGTAGAATGAGTCATTACAGACAAACAATTAGTTGTTTTAAAATTATCTTGAAGTATTGTAGACCTTGCTGATGGTAATGGGGAATGGGAAGTAGAAAGTGGGGATAATTGTTAATCTTTTATGCGTCAAACAAGTTGGCAGGGTTGAGAGCAGGAAATAGTAAGTTATGTGAGATTAACATAAATACCAATGCCCAATGCCCTGTTTGGTTAATTCCCGATTCAAGAAGGTAAAGTTACTATGCTACAGCGCTTAATTGTTATTGTTACTATTAGTATACTTTTTAGCAGTTCTTTGGCGCTAGCAGAAAGTAAAAAGCCCAAACCACCAGATAAATTTCCTCCTAATCCGCTAGAATTTACCACACCCGATCCACTTTTACCACGATCGCCCAAGGATAAAAAGCCGTTACCGTTAACTCCCCAAGAACGGCAAAGGTTAGAACCAGAATTAGATGAGTTAAACAAACAAGCTGCGGCGAAACTGCAAGCAGGGGATGAAGTTGCGGCCTTTGAAATTTGGAACCGAGAACTCCGCTTGCGGCGCTTTTTGGGTTCTCTAGCAGAAGTGCAAGCATTATCACGAGTCGGTGCGATCGCTTGGAATCAAAACAACCGCCAAGAAGTAGTATATATTACTCAACGATTGCAAGCAATTCAAAAGCAGACCCAACAAGAGAAAAAATCTAGCGAAATTGATTTAGAACTATGGCGATCGCTAGGTCAAGCTTACCAAAATGTGCGATCGCCTAAACAAGCTGTAGAAGCTTATAACCAAGTTTTGCTAGCAGTCCGACAACAAAAAGATACCGCAGCATTAGTAGAAACTCTCAAGACAATTGGAGAACTGCATCTGAGTTGGTTTGATTATCGCCAAGCTGCGCCAGTCTACGAGGAATTGTTGAGTTTAGCTACCTCCCAAGGGGAATATGTAAACGAGGTAACATATCTGCAACAATTGGCAGAGATTTACGCACAGACACAACAATCGCAGCAATCATTAAATGTACTTAACAAACTTGGAGAAATTTACACTAATGAAAATAATCTAATTAAAATACCAGAATTAAAGCTGGCGATCGCTTCAGATTATGAATCTCTGGGGAAGACTAATCCTAGTTTACTGGTAGAGGCTTTTAAAAATTATCAAGAAGCTTATACCACTGCTTGGCAATTGCAGGAGTTTGTTAGTGCTGGTGAAGCTTTGCAGAAGATAATTGCGCTGTACCGTTCTCAAGGACAAATAGATGAGGCTTTAGAGGCTAGCCAAATTCTTGTAGATACACAAACCCAAGCCGCCAACTTTTACGGGCTGATGCAAGCTTATGACGAAATTGGGCAATTGTATTTACAACGCAAAGAATATCCTCAAGCACTAACAGCTTTTCAAAAAGGGTTACAACTAGCGCAACAACTCAAACATCAAGAAGTATACTTTACTGAGCAAATTAAAAAAGTGCCGAAACCAAATTTTTAATAAGAATTCAGTCATCATAATTTAGTTGGGTACTCGAGTCCAATTGGCAGATGAATAATTAGGTTTAAGACCCCCAAAAAATATTGTGATTGCTTCTCGACGAAACGCTTAGCTTGCTTCTACATTCGCGTAGCATCCCGCACAGAAGTGGTACGTTCTACTCACAATGACATATTGTAAGTAGTTAAGCTGATATGATATGAGTAATTTTGAGTTTGATAAGGTAAGTCTCTTTATGGAGCCACAACTACAAAATTGGGGTAATTTCTGTCAATATTATTCAGCAGACTTGTATGGGACTTGGACTAGATATTTATTAAAGGAAAAATCTAGAGAATCTTTCCAATGTATTAGAAGTTTCTGTGCCAAAAATGATTGCAGTGAAATTTATCATCAGAATCATTATATTTATGCCGATGGCACTCAAGAGTCAAAAACTTTTAGTCCCTACTTAAAACCAATCACGAAAGGCTTATTTTTAGATACTTGCTTTTCCTGGGGATCTATAAGAGTAGAACCAAGTACTCCCTTTTTTTTTTGATACGTGTTTAAGAGATGAAGATAGGCGTGCGAGTGCCATAGCTAGATATGATGAAAGTGGCTCTTTACAACGGATTACTATTCTCATAGAACATTTAAACAGCTTTGCTGAAAGTTATCCTATTTCTCAAGTGAATAACGAGAACGATAACTGGCAAGGAATCCTTACAAAGATGACACCTGATTGGATAGTCCACCCAAAAACTGCAACTTCGTGGATACAACTTCATGAACTGTCAGAGAATAACCTGACTCTACATTTGAATGACGGGGTTTCTGCCAGTTTTCCGCAATATGTAGAAAATGGTGATACGTTTTTTTTGGCAATGGATTGGCTAAGTAGCCATACTTTATTGCAACGTGCTATTCGCCATTACAATCCATCAGGTTTTACAAGTTTAACCCTCGAAGTATTCACTTAGGCCTAACTAAATTTTAGGTAGAGAGCGTCAATCAATTTGATTTTCTAGCTGTCGTAAATTGTGTTGATGAGAAAATAGCGATCGCTCAAAACTACTATCCCGTTCAAAAAGGTAATAGAGAATAGAAAACAGGAAATATAAAAGAAGGGATAGATATGTTTTCAGTCTTGTTAAAAAATAAAATATAAATTCTATATAGTAGTTTTAGTATAAATTATAAGTATTTTTATTTTGTGCTAAAACCATAACTCTTTGTCAGCAACTAAGTAAAATACAAGTGGTAAATTATAAAAAAGTTAGCTGGTAAGACAGTCGTTTTAGTAGGAGGCAGGAGGTAGAACTATTACTCTTCATAGCATTCATGCTTGTCATTATGTCTTAAAGAGTGTAACTAACTACGGTTATACATAAATAAAGTCCGCTTGCGCGGACTGTGGACATTGGATAAGGTTAAGTTGTCACCAAGAGTGTCTACAAGATGTTAGACTCAATATTCATTCTTTCTTATAAAATGCAAAAAATCAAGTTAGTGAGATTTAATATTAGGACATAACTCCTGGGTATAAGTCTTTTTGAAAATTTAATTAAAAGTAGTTTATATGGAATTAAGTAGAAAGTAGGAGGCACAAGGTAAATTTCTAACTACACAAGGTTTAATTGGTTTGCATATATTTAATTATGTTTCCTTCCTTCATATCCAGTATCTAGTAAATGAAACAGCTATTTACCAAAATATATATAGCAAAATGTCCCTCAAAACTCATCTCAAAATAGTTATATATATTAGATTGATTCAGACATAAGTATCTTACTTATGTCTGAATTTTATTTAGTTTGAAAGATATTTTGTACCATTTTTTTGTCTGCATTCGCCGCCACTCTATCTAACTCTGTCATCTCGCTAGCGTCTAATTTCCAACCCAGCGCACCAATATTTTCCCTTGCTTGTTCCACACTCTTTGCTCCAGGGATAGGAATGGTTCCTTTACAGATGCACCAGTTAATTGCTACCTGTGACATGGTTTTGTTTCTGGACTCTGCCACTTCTTGCAAACATGCTAAAAGCGATCGCACTCCTGGTAAAATCTGTCTAAACAGCAGACCTCGGATACCTTTGGGTAAAGAACCTCCAACAGAGTATTTTCCTGTGAGTAACCCCAAAGCCAGAGGACTGTAAGCAATCAGTTTGATTCCCAACTCATCGCAAACATCTTTGAGTTCGAGTTGGGTAACAGGATATGTAGACAGCAGAGAATATTGAACTTGCAGAGTAGTGATGGGAACGCCTCGCTGGGCAAACTTTTTCTGTACTTGCTTGAGCCGTTTCGGGCCGTAATTGGATAGTCCTACTCCCTTAACCAACCCTTGCTCATAGACATCGGCCAAACCATCCAACAACCGCCCTTCTTGCCAGGGAGCATAATTTGCTGTAGACCAATGCATTTGTACTAAATCAACATTTCTTCCCAGACGTTGAGCAGATGACTGACAAGCCCTTACCATTGACTGGCGTGTCCATCTCCACGGGTAAGCAGCAAGCTTAGTAGCAATACAAATATTTTCTTGATTAGAACCTACATATTCTCGGTTGAATCGTCCTAAGAGTAGCTCACTTCGACCATTCAATCTCCCAGTTCCATAAGAATCACCTGTATCAAATAAAGTCACACCGTTGCTGACACATAGGTTAAACACGGCTTGCAACTGGTCATCCATGCTTTCGTCATATCCCCAAAGCAATTGATTGCCCCAGGCCCAAGTCCCGCAGCCCATGTTTGGCAGGAAGAGTTTTTGGAGAGTCTGCATGTTTTGCTTTCTATAGATTGCCTTAATAATTATCAGGCAATTCATTGGAACTAAGCTAAAACACTCGCACAGACTTATAATTAATTGTGGAAACTTCTACGCTGCTTATGCTTAGCGATCGCTTTGCGTTTGCGCTTTTGCAGAGGCGTTTCAAAGTGGCGATGCTTTCTGATATCTGGAAAAATTCCTGCCTTAGACACTTCTCGCTTAAATCTACGTAAGGCTGATTCTATTCCTTCATTTTCGCCTACGATTATTTGGGTCATATTATATTCCTACTAAGTTTGCTTGATTAGTGTGTATAGTAAACGCTTGTTTAACTGGAGCTTCAGAGGGTGTGGGGTGTGAGACTTAGACTGTGGACGCCGTATTTCTACGCACTGCGGATCTCGAAATACACTTTTTATTTTGGAGCGGTTGTTACCCACCCCTAAAGGATCTTTTTCTTTCCCTATTCCCAACACCCTAATCTTTGTAAAAAAAAGCAGACGCCTTGTCTGCCCTCAAGACCTTAGAGTTAAATTCTTAGTTCGATATTTTAGTAGCGTCGAGAGTATCCACCACCACCACCACTATTATTTCCTCTTCTACCACCACCAAAAGAACCTCCATCTGTCTTTGGTTTAGCTTTATTAACTTTTAAGCTTCGACCCATCCACTCAGCGTTATCAAGGGCTTCAATTGCTGCTGCTTCTTCTGCGTCTGTTTCCATTTTTACAAAACCAAAACCTCTTACCCGACCTGTTTCTCGGTCGATAGGCAATTGCACATCTTTTACAGTTCCATATTCTGAAAAGACTTGCCTGAGGTCATCTTCTTTAACCTCATAAGATAGATTACCGACGTAAATTGACATAAAGTATCTCCAGAAGCATGGGAGTGTAGAGATTTATATCCGGAGAGGTCTGTAATACAAGTATATATAATAACAAACTACACAGCCGAATCTAATCTTCCTTTGACACTTTAACACAAATTCAAAGGTGAATGTTCTCAAGCAACACAGGGAGTGGGAAATCGGGTAAGCACGGAGGTGTGGGAGATGGGGAAGAAATCTTGCCA
This sequence comes from Nostoc sp. PA-18-2419, assembly GCF_005869855.1. GTDB lineage: Bacteria > Cyanobacteriota > Cyanobacteriia > Cyanobacteriales > Nostocaceae > Nostoc. The sequence goes on from NZ_SZNH01000011.1 coordinate 185,997, forward strand.
CCCTCTCTCCCTACACTTCCCACACTCCCTCATCTCCCACCACTCCCCCTTACAGGTACACCTGTAGCGTAAAATTAATTTCCATCCGGTATTTGCTAATCTGTTGACGCCATGTATTGCGACTACCTTATCCAAATCCTGACTGCCCGTGTGTATGATGTTGCCCAGGAAACACCACTGGAATATGCCCCAAATTTGTCAGCACGGCTGAATAATCAACTTCTGTTAAAACGCGAGGATATGCAGTCAGTATTTTCCTTTAAATTGCGGGGTGCTTATAATAAGATGGTGCAACTGTCACCAGATCTATTGGCACAGGGTGTAATCGCTGCGTCTGCGGGAAACCATGCTCAGGGGGTCGCTTTGGCAGCCGACCGTCTGCGAACGAGAGCGATTATTGTCATGCCGATAACCACACCTCAAGTTAAAGTGGATGCAGTTAAAAGTAGGGGCGGAGTAGTTGTATTACATGGAAATACTTATGACGATGCTTATAGTTATGCCCGTCAATTAGAAGCCGAAAAAGGGTTAACCTTCATTCACCCCTTTGACGACCCCTATGTAATTGCTGGACAAGGAACAATCGGCATGGAAATTTTACGCCAATATCAGCAACCCATCCATGCAATTTTTGTAGCCATTGGTGGAGGCGGATTAATTTCTGGAATTGGAGCTTATGTTAAACGGTTGCGTCCAGAAATTAAAGTGATTGGCGTTGAACCAGTCGATGCTGATGCGATGTCTCAATCTTTAAAAGCCGGACATCGAGTGCGCTTATCCCAAGTGGGGTTATTTGCCGATGGGGTAGCAGTACGAGAAGTAGGTGAAGAAACCTTCCGTTTGTGTCAGCAGTATGTAGATGAGATTATTTTAGTGGGTACGGATGATACATGTGCGGCGATTAAAGACGTGTTTGAGGATACGCGATCAATTTTAGAACCAGCAGGTGCATTGGCGATCGCCGCTGCCAAAGCCTACGCAGAACGAGAACAAATCCAGGGAAAAACCTTAATTGCTGTAGCTTGTGGTGCAAACATGAACTTTGACCGCCTGCGCTTCGTAGCAGAACGGGCAGAGTTGGGCGAACGCCGTGAAGCTATCTTTGCAGTCACAATTCCAGAGGAACGCGGCAGTCTTCGTAAATTTTGTGAACTGATTGGCAAACACAATCTCACCGAGTTTAATTATCGCATTGCCGATGCCAAAACAGCCCATATTTTTGTTGGTGTGCAAATTCAAAACCGTACCGATGCTTCAAAAATGGTAGAAACCTTTCAAGCTCATGGATTTGAAACCCTTGATTTAACGGACGACGAACTCACTAAATTACACTTGCGGCACATGGTAGGTGGACACTCTCCCCTTGCTTACAATGAATTGCTCTACCGTTTTGAATTTCCTGAACGTCCTGGTGCATTGATGAAGTTTGTTGATTCTATGAGTCTCAACTGGAATATCAGTCTTTTTCACTACCGCAACAACGGCGCAGACTACGGGCGAATCGTTGTTGGTATCCAGGTTCCTCCTTACGAAATGCAAGAGTGGCAAGCGTTTCTGGATACCCTTGGCTATCGCTATTGGGATGAAAACAAGAATCCGGCATACAAGCTGTTTTTGGGGTAAGTAGGGAGATGAGGAGATGGGAAGATGAGGAGATGAGGAGATGGGGGGTGAGGGGCAAAAATAATAACTCTTCACTCCTCAGTTAACAGTCAACACCCCCAATCCCTAATTCCGATAACTACCTTGCGATATCATATTGGAGTCCCAGGTGTACAAGCCGATTTGATCGGGAACCTTAGAAAATCTCCCTGTTCGATAGCCTCTGGATAATTCATTAAGCACCTTATTTTTAATCTCTCGAAGTTCCAGAGAACTTAGTTCCCCATAAATTCCAGCGATTACTTCAGCGACGGTAAAAACTTTACCTGGATTTTTTTCAAAAAGAGAGGTAAGAGCATCAATTAAGAATTGACCTTCAAAACCTTTGAGCATTGGTACTGTTTTTATTTTTGGAGGTACGAAAGCTTTCTTCTTTTTGTTTTTGATACTCCTAGAAGCACCATTGCCATTATTTGAGGTGACTAAACTTAAATCCAGAGTATAACAACCAGGTTCTTCGGGAATAATTACCCAGTAGCTCCTTTCTCTGCCTTGGGTGAGGGAAGATTGAACTCTACCTTTAACTACTTTAAACAGATTAGGATCTAAGTCTCCATAAAGCGATCGCACGATGAAATCGATATGACACACAATACCTGCCTGCTCTTGCAATAGCTGCTTTATAGCTTCCATTCGAGACAGAGATTGATACTGAGGTAGCATGGGGATTTCTGACACCTTAGCTGAGTTATCGTTGTTCTCTGTAGGTGCTTGTATTGGCGATCTAGTTGGAGGTTGATTTGCTTTTGTATCAACAACACCAAAGGAATTATTGATTTCAACATCGTCTAAGTCTTTTTCTTCTAACTCTATAGACTCAACTAAGTTGATTGGAGAGATGTCCTCACGGGGTGATAAAAAGCGCACAGAGCCATCTGGGGAAGAGTTTGAGGTTTCATCCACTGCCTTAAGTCTTGATATATGCTTGTTAGCATCAGAAAAAGACCAGTTAGATAACAATGCTTCTACATGATCGAGCTGCGATCGCGCTTCCACGAATAAGCGTTCGTACTCTTGTGTAAGACGAGCATAATAGTCTCGTAATTCCAATAATGGTGAGAGAAACGTGCCCGGAGGTGGTTCTAGTTGTCCTTTTGAATTCATAACGCTTCAATCAATTTAAATCGGTGTCACTTTTGTAAGACATTGGTCGGGGTTTAGCTTTGTGAGATGCTGGTTGGGATTTCTTCGGTGGTTGGGGAGGGCGACATCTCTCGCAAAATAGAGGTCGAGGTCCATAAGTTTCACGTTTTGTGACTTCGTTACACTCTTTACAGACAAACTGGAAAACACGAGTGTGAATCTCTCTTTTGTGCGCCCTGACAGTATATTCCCTAACATCAATGAATTTACTTGCCATAATTAGGAATGAATTTCCTTCGTATCAATGTCCTATCAATATAGCTATTCAAGCAAATGAAACTGCATCAGTGTGTGTTTATGTAGAAGTTTTATTCAAATCAATCAATTTGATGCCAAAGACAAGGTAAGAATATTGCTTGGCAGCAAATTCTGAGTTAGCGTTGACTATCCCTTGAGCATATACTTGGTGACGAGCAAAGATGATCGCCATTTTTAATAGTGCTTGATTTGAAAAACAATTCCTACTGCCTGTAATTAGGTGATTTTGCCTGAAGTGACGTACTGGCGATGGAGAGTGGGTAATCTTCAACTAAAGTACAATCCTTCTCAATAACCCAATGCAGTAAACAAAGCACTAGATCATCAGATAATCTTGGCTGCCAAAACAAGGCTAGCATGGACTCGTTTAGTTGGATAAGACTAGACTTCCACAACAATATCTTGAAGACCTTTTTGGGCTGCTCGAACAGACTGTAGAAATCTTACCAAACTATCCGCACTTTAACCCCTAACTTTATTCGTACACATGTAGACACAGCAGATTTTCAAAGCCTCAATCTGGGAATTTGGGGATGATTAAGTGCAAAATTATTTACTTACACTTTCATAAATTGAGAACTAAAATTATTACCTATGTATTTAATTGCCCATGATAAAATTACCCCATTGATAACCCTTCTTCCTTCTGGTAGAGGGATATCAATCCGCAAAGTCATTCTTGTATAAGGAACAACTACCTCCTGATTTTTAGGAGACGGTGATTATCGCTAATTAAGGTATGACCAAAAGTTTAAAAGCCCTGAATATTTAGTTATCAAATTCTTTGCCTGCACCACCCACTTGCACTAAAGCTTGTTGTAACTCACTAGATAGAGATTTGATGCGATCGCTATTATCTTGATTAATTGCCTGCCATAAATCATTTACTAGTGCTTCAATTCGAGAGCGGTGGCCTGGACTCACCTGACCACCCGATTCTTGCAGCTATTTATGGGCTTAATTATTAGTGAATCTGCTAGATTCTTTGTATCAATCTGTTGGTGGTGTTTTTGGTCTTCTTAAGCGTTGGTCTGTGCATCGAGCACCATGCGCTCTACATGGCGCTGATCGAGAGTGTAAGTACCTGTAGTAGAAATTGACTGCTGTTTACCTATAGTCCGGTCTTCAAGCGATTCATTTGTCGCTGTAAGGTATCGATTTCTTGGAATAGTTCCCAACGCTCACGAGCGCACAATGGTTGTAAGCGTTCAATATCCCGGAATGGTTCCCAACGAATGAGTGCCATAACTACCACCTCTAAGATGAACTATTTAGTGGCTCGATTTCAAGCTTTTTAGCTGGCGAACAACTAAATATAATACGTCTGTTAAGCAATCTTCAAATTTCGCTCAGCTCAATCTCAAGTTTCCTAGCTATCAACGCTAGATCGATATTCAAGTTCAGCAGGTTCGGTTTTATAGTCATAAGCGATCGCAATAACCGTACCTTTTAGGAGTTCACAAAAAATCTAACTTACGCATCAGCAATAAAAAATAAAAAGTTGTTAGTAGTCAATGATAATCAGAAAAACACTGAATCAATGACAACTAACAACTAAATGAGAAAACAATTTTAGATTACAGTCAATTTTGTAGCTCTACTGCTGACTTGGTGCAGCGGGTTGCGATTGAGGTTGTTGACGTAAACGGCGCAAAGACTCCCGCAACTTATTTTGGCTACTGTTTTGTGTTCGCTGCGGTCGATTTGTGGTTGGTTGTGAGTTTTGCGATGAATTGGTCGCTCGTTCACGGCGGATGCGGCGTAAAGTGTCTCTACCACTTCCTTGAGTGCGATTTATCCTCGCTTCAGATGATGAGCCTGAGGTAATAGTTCCTCTTCTTTGAGGTGCCAGCTGCCGACTCAATTGAGATTCTGCTGGTCTTGAGGCTGTTGCTTCATTAGATGGGGGTGTCAACTCTCGTCGTCTACGTCTTGGATTTTCCGGTGTGGAGTTAGCGGGTGCTGCTGCTTGCTGAGTTCTCTCTTCTGCTTCTCTTTGTGCTTGCCGTTCTTGAACTTGGCGCGATCGCCGCGAACCTTTTATAGCAAATTCAGTAGCAATAGATACTCCTTGTCTACCACCTTCTGAGGGTTTTAATTTCCAATCACGTGCTTGTCTGGCGGTTTCTTCATCTAATTCACGGTTTCCACTGGATTTAGCAATCCGCACGTTAGTAACATTACCTTCTTTGTCAGTATCAACAGCTACTTCTACTCTGCCTTCGACACCCCGCCGTCTTGCTGCCTCTGGATACTTGGCGTTACATTCACGGCAGGCTGCACGACCATTAGCATTACCTGAATTGTTAATTTGTGGAGGTGCTGGCGCTATTGGCGCTGTTGCTACTGTCGGACGGTTTTCTACTTGATTTCCTATACCCCTGCCAGAGCCAGAACCAATTCCTGAGCCTATACCACTGCCAGAGCCAGAACCAATTCCTGAACCTATACCACTACCAGAGCCAGAGCCAATTCCTGAACCTGTACCACTACCGGAGCCAGAGCCAATTCCTGAACCTGTACCCGAACCAATACCTGTACCTGAACCAGTACTTACAGCAACGCCAGAGCCAGAACTACCAGAGTTACCTGTAAGGACTGAACTACCGCCGCCACCGCCACCACCGCCACCACCGCTTCGAGGAGCAACAGTTTTTACCGCAACTTGTGGCTTGGGAGCAATTTCTCTATTTTGTGGCTGTGGTCTTTGAGTAGTCCGTTCTGGTTGCTGTTGAACAGGCTGAATTTTTGGTTTTTCAATAAGTTGTTGGACTGGTGGAGTTTCTATAGGCTGTTTTTGTACAATCTCTGGTTCTATTTTCTCTGGTTGTTTTTTGGGTTCTTCTGGAATTTGTTCAACTGGTTTTTCTGGTTCCGTAGTTGGAGAATCTATGATCGCCACCTCTATTGGTTGATCATTCTCTTCAGGCGCTATCGCTAAATAATTACCTATGCCTGAAGACAGTACGCCGATATGCAGCGCCAGTGAGCCTATCAGACTGTAAGCCAGAAAAGACTTGAGAGCCTCAACTTCTTTGGAACGTTGCTCGACAGTAATGCCGGAAAAGCTCATAGCTATTGCTACCCATTCTCACTAATTTAGTCATCTTAAAATGCATGGTTACAAATATCAAGTAAATAATTAAAATTACTATGGAACGACCTTACACAAGCCTCTGCTAGCAAAAATATCTTTTTAAACCACCGATATCATAGTTTTTGGACAAAATTAATTTTTGTTTCAAATAAATTAAATTATTTTATCTAAAACAAACGAACAAATAACTAAATAAAAATAATAGTATTAAGTATTTGAAAATTTTTCATTATATTTTATATTTTATTGAGAAAGAGTTTCAGTTTTTGTCTAGATTCTGGTAGTCTGAGTTTGTATTGTTGATGACGCTTAGAGGCACTACATGGGAATTCAAAATTTATTTGCAGCAGGTGGTGTGGTCATGTGGCCCCTGTTGGCGTTTTCAGTCTTAGCAGGGGCACTAATGATTGAACGGGCGAAGTTTTGGATACAGATTGGTAAACGTCAAAACCGGGTGGTGCGAGAGGTTTTAAATCTTTATCGACTTGATAATCTCGTTAGTGCTGTGGATAAGCTGCAAAAAAATGTAGATTTACCCGTAGCACGCATTTTTCTGGCTGGACTACAGTTAGAAAGACCGAATCCTGAAAAATTTCGTTTGGCTTTGAAAAGCGAGGCGCAAGCAGAAATCCCTCTGCTCAAGCGATTTCAAGCTGTATTTGACACCATTATCGGTTTAGCACCTCTGATGGGACTTCTGGGCACAATTTTAGGATTAATTCGCTCATTTGCTGGACTGAATGTTGGTGATGTCGGAGCTACTAAAACTGGTGCAGTTACTGCTGGTATTAGTGAAGCTTTAGTTGCTACCGCTACAGGATTAATTGTGGCTATTTTTGTGCTTTTAGGAGCCAGTATCTTCCGGGGACTATATCAACGGCAGATAGCAATGATTCAAGAGTTCGGGGGACAGCTAGAAATACTCTTCCTTGATCGCTATGAACAACATAACCGCTACGAACAACAGGAGAAGTCTTATGGATCTAGAGGATAATGAACCAGATTTACTACCATTTATCAATGTAGTACCTCTGATTGATGTGATGTTTGCCCTTTTGACATTTTTCATTATGTCAACGCTATTTTTAACACGCTCAGAAGGGTTGCCAGTAAATCTACCGAAGGCAGCCACGGCTAAGCAAGAGCAAACTCCCGCTAAAATTACCATTACGGTAGATGAAAAAGGTCAGGTCAGCGTAAACCGCGATCCAATAGCAGTTAATGATTTAGCAGGACGACTGCGGACTTTAGTTGGTTCTAACCCAGATTCATTAGTGATTATTAATGCCGACCAAAAAGTATTGCACGGTGAGATAGTGGGGATAATGGATCAAGTACGTCAGGTGAAAGGAGCAAGGTTAGCGATCGCTACTCAAAAATAAAAAGTAGAAATATTGTGTGTAAGAAGTTCAGAGAGTCAGGAAAATTCTATATTCTGACTCCTAATTTCTTTTTATTTAATGACACAATATAGCAACAACAATATTTAGAGGCGCTCAATACTTGAAAGTACTCTCTTAATGTATAAATAAAAATAGGTAGATAAACTGTGTAATAGTAATATGCCAAAACAATTGAGTGATTTTCAGGTTTTCCCCAAACATATTGGCACTTGGTCAGGTTACTGGATTAAAATGGATGCGAATGCTCAAGAAACAGAACGTTTTGAAGCAGAAATTACACAAAAGATAGTTGATAATCAATGGCTACAAACCAATACTTACCGTTATGGTGATGGTAGAATTGCCACTAACAATTTTGTTGGTCAGGTAATTAGTGATGATGAAATAGAAATAGAAGCAGTAGATGTTCCTGCATGGGCAAATTTCACCACTATTGCACGGGAACATGGAGATAGCATTATCATTTTTAATATCTGGAATAAAGCTACAGGTCAATTATTAGCAACTGAAATGATTAATCTGGTGAATAACGATAATAAATATCGTACTAGCCAAAGTTTTACAGAAGATGGGAAATTGAAAGGCTTAATGTTAATAGTTGAGAAGCGGATTTCTAGTTAAAAAAGGGTGTTGTTTTTATTATAATTAAGATGCGATCGCCCTGCCGTATCCCTGCGTCTTGGCGTCAGCCTAAATGATAAGTTTTTAAACGGACATGGTATAAGTCCTATATGTATAGCACTCTTTTTGCTTTTTAATAAATACAGTGGCGATGTTTACTACAAGCTATGCTTAGACATCTGCAATTGTTGAGAAATAAGTTTTAATAATAAGTTTTGATGAGAGTGTATAAAGAAGTGGTCGCCATCAAACATTTGTAATGAGAAAGTAGCGATCGTCTGCTCTCGCCATGCTTGCAGAGTTTCATGGCTAGTTTCTTGGTCTTGGGAACCACCGAAAACAGTAATTGGACACTCCAATGGTTGTTGGGGAGTGTAAATATAAGTTTCTAAAACTGCAAAATCTGCCCGTAAAACCGGGAGGAATATCTGCATCAGTTCCGGATTTTGTAGTACTGCTTTGGGTGTACCATTGAGAGTGCGTAATTCTTCGAGTAACTCCGGGTCTGGTAAAACGTGGATGGGTGGTTTTGTCGGGGGGATTTGTGGAGCGCGGCGAGCAGATATGAAAAGGTGAAACGGTTTAAGATTATATTCTAAGCGCAGTAAACGAGTTAACTCGAAGCTAACCAACGCACCCATACTATGACCAAAAAAGGCGAACGGTTTGTTTAAATATGGTAGAAGAACTGGAGCGATCGCCTTTACAAGAGCTTCTAACCGCGTAATCGGTGGTGAACTCATCTGTCTTCCCCGTCCCGGATATTCTACTGCACATACCTCGACATTACGAGGTAGGTTATTAGACCATGTGCGAAAAATCATCGAGTTACCACCAGCATAAGGAAAGCAGAATAAACGCAAGTTTGCTTGAGGATTTGGTTGAGAACAGGTAACCCAGGAATTGAAGCTTGGTGTAGTTGTCATAATATAACTTAGAGGATAATACAACTTTGCTTTAATTTTTAAACATATTCACTGATAATCTTATGACAGGAATGGAACCTTGGGCGATATCAGCCGTTAGCGGTGTCGCTGCTATGTTTTTCCAAATGAGTGGTCAGGTTTTAGAAGTATTGGGCAAAACTCTGGATGAAAAAACCAAGAAGTTAATTTTTGCCGCCTCAAATCAATATGAAAAGAACTACGAAGAACGGCATGGTATTCTTAAAGTCTTAGGAATGCGTGAACCTGTAAAGCTGGAATCGGTCTACACAGCAGTACAGTTTTTAAATGATGATACTATTCAAAGTTTTGAATCTATTGAAAATTTAGAAAAAGTCTATCGCCAAGCTAAAAGCCGAAGGTTTCAATCTCAAGATGCTCCTAAACAAGCAGGAATTAAAGTTGCTAATGATAAGCAATATCTAATGGTGCTAGGTGGACCAGGTGCCGGAAAGTCTACATTTATACGGAAGATGGGACTAGAAGCACTCAAAGGTAAAAAAGAAAGATTTAAACACGCTTGCATTCCAGTTTTTATCGAATTGAAAAGGTTTGCATCCAGCAATATCGATATTGAAAAGTTTATTGCTGAGGAGTTTCGTACTTGCGGCTTTCCATCACCCGAAAAATTTGCAGCTAAAGCTTTAGAAGAAGGTAAGTTACTAATTTTGCTGGATGGTTTGGATGAAGTACCAACAAAAAACTTAACCGAGGCAATTAGTCAAATTCAAAATTTTGTTGACAAGTACGATAAAAATCGCTTCATTGCCTCCTGTCGCACGGCGGCTTATCGCAGTGGTTTTCGCCGTTTTAGCGATGTGGCAATGGCAGACTTTGACGATAGTCAAATTCAGCAATTTATTTATAACTGGTTTCATTGTGAACCAGACAAACAAGCGAATACAGGCGATAAATGTTGGGAATTATTGCAAAAACCAGAACATGAAGCTGCAAAAGAGTTGGCGCACACACCTTTATTGCTAACATTTCTGTGTTTAGTTTACGATCGTTCCCAAAGTTTTCCAGATAATCGCAGTGTTCTTTACCGGAAGGCACTGCGGATATTGCTAGAGGAGTGGGCATCACAAAAGCGAATTCTCAGAGATGAGATTTATCAAGGACTACATACAGAATTAGAAGAGATATTATTATCAGAGATTGCATATCTTGGTTTTGAGTCTGACAGACTATTCTTTTCACAGCGTGATATTGTTGGGCAGATAAAAATATTCTTAGCGAGTAATCTGAATGCACCTCAGCATTTAGATGGGGAAGCAGTGCTGAATGCTATTGCTGTTCAACAAGGAATTTTGGTAGAACGCGCTGAGGATGTCTTTTCTTTCTCTCATCTAACGCTACAGGAATATTTAACAGCACAGTATATTGATGACCATCGCCAAGTTGAGAAGTTAGTTACTGAACACCTGACAGATAAACGCTGGAAAGAGGTATTTTTATTGGTAGCTGGATTGATGCGTGGTGGTGCAGATGATTTGCTGGTGCTGATGGAAAAGGAAGCGCAAAAATATATTAATACACCGAAGTTACAAGCTTTATTCAATTGGGCAGAACAGGTGACAGCTGGATCGCCAGGAGATTTTAAACCTGTGGGTAAACGTGCAGTTGCTATTGCCAACATTTACATCTACGCCTATGCGATCACCATCAGCAATGCCTTCTTTTACTCCAATGTCCTAGCCTACGGTAATGGCATCGCCATCGCCAATACCATCACTATAGCCTTCTCCTTCTCCTACGCCGTTGAATACAGCAACGCCATCACCAACACGATCTGCAATGCCAGTAAGCTTGAAAACTTAAAAATTTTTAACCAAGTTAACTTTACTGTGCTTATTGCTCGATTAGAAGCACTGAAAGCTAAAAGATTTGATAATCAACAAGTGCAGGCAGTGCGTCTGGCATTTATTGAGTGCATCAAACAAACTTGGCTTAATGCTTTTAATGCCACCTTAGAAATGATCGATTTATCAGAGGAAGAAATAAAAGCACTAGAAAATTATCTTTACGCCAATTACCTCATCATCCAGTGCAAACAAGCAGCAGTGCGGGTGTCGCCCCAAACTTGGGAAGCGATTGAGGCGCGGATGTTGTTGGTTCCAAGCGATTGATCGACAACAGAAAAATGATATCATCTCCGGTTAAACACTTGTCATTGCGTTGGCGGAACGCGTTCCTGTAGGGAACGAAGTGAATCAATCACAAGACCTCTGCGATTGCTTCACTTCGTTCGCAATGACATATCATAAGTAATTTGCCGGATATAATATGATTAGTGTTCTAGAATGCCTACTACAGTTCTGGATAAAAACGTAGCATTAATAATACATCTCGATGCATTGGCATTGCAGAGGCACGCATTAATAATGCAAGGGGATGCATTGGCATTGCAGAGGCACGCATTAATAATGCAAGGGGATGCATTGGCATTGCAGAGGCAAGCATTAACAATACATCTCGATGCATTGGCATTGTAGAGTATTGCCAAATTTAATTTGCTACAAATTAATCAAATGCTGTACTAAATTCTGTCGTCATAACACAAAGTTCTGTAGTTATGAATGGACAAGCTGTGATTTTTATCTTCACTTATTATATATATTATGTTCCCTGTTGATAAACACCTGAGATAATGCCTGATAAGCTTCAGTCCAAGCCGCCATCACTTCTTCTGTAGCTGCTTCTTGCAAAACATCTTTGATTGCTTGCAATAAACTTTCTCCAACAATTGGATATTGTTCTGGTGTAACACGCGTCTGCACGTGACGATGGGCAATCTTTTCCACCATCGGCATTAAAGCTTGTAGATTATCAATTTTGTTAGCATAGGCATAAACTGCTGTAGCCAATCTCGCAGGCTGAGAACCATCTGCTTGAGCAGAGATATTAAATTGTTTTTTGATTTCTGGATGCTTTTGAAACATAATTTCATACATCCGAGTTGTGATTTGCTGACCGTTCTTTTTCAAAACTGGTGCTGTAGATTTAACAATATCTATTGTTTGTTGGCTAATCATAGTTTTTTCAACCACTAGGAATATTGATTGATTTCAATTTAGTAGTTATTTCTAGCAGTTACTATGAGCTACCTCATATATAGCAAAATTCAGAATGTCAGCCAGTAAGGTGCGTTAGGCTAAAGCTGTAACGCACCAATATACAACAATGTAGAAAGCAGCTGTGTAGATTGATAACCGAGCATGATTTAATATGCACACAATTACTCCAAAGTCAACAAAAAGAGCTTGGGCAGGTGCGATCGCCGAACCAGCAACAGAATTTCCTCTTACGCAACTGCCAATTCTTTCTGGCAAAATCCCGGATGGCTTGCGTGGTAAGCTTTATCGCAATGGCCCCGCACGGCTAGAACGCGGTGGCATTCACATGGGACACTGGTTTGATGGAGATGGAGCAATTCTTGCTGTAAATTTTACCGATGCAGGAGCCACTGGAGTTTATCGCTACGTGCAAACCTCTGGCTATCAAGAAGAAGCCGCAGCAGGTACACTACTCTACGGCAATTATGGCATGACTGCACCAGGGCCAATTTGGAATCAATGGCAAAAGCCCATCAAGAATGCTGCCAACACTTCGGTGCTAGCACTTGCAGATAAACTTTTGGCACTGTGGGAAGGTGGTAAACCCCACGCCCTCGATTTAGAAACTTTAGAAACTTGGGGCGAAGATGATTTAGGGGGGTTAACTAAAGGATTAAACTATTCCGCGCATTGTAAGCGTGATGAGCAAACAGGAGAGATTTTTAACTTTGGCATCAGCCCTGCACTAAATGCAACGCTTAATATTTACAAAAGCGATTCCACGGGTCGGATTATCCAACAAGCCGCATACCAGCTAGATGGTGTACCATTGGTGCATGATTTTGTTTTAGCAGGACAGTATATTGTATTTTTCCTTCCGCCAGTGCAGTTGAATGTCTTACCCGTGCTAATAGGGACAAACAACTATAGTGATTCGCTAGAGTGGCAACCTAAATTAGGAACTCAGATTTTAGTTATTGATCGAGAAACCCTATCTGTAGTCAGTCGTGGAGAAACCGAACCTTGGTTCCAATGGCATTTTGCTAACGGTTATGTAGATGCTAGCGGCTCAGTGATTGTGGATATCGCTCGTTATGAAGATTTTCAAACTAATCAATATCTCAAGAAAGTAGCTACAGGTGAGACTCACACCCCAGCTAAAAGCACACTAACGCGAGTTCATCTGCATCCCCAAACTGGCAAAGTTACGTCAATTCAACAACTATTAAACGGACATTGTGAATTTCCGAATGTACCACAGCAAAACGTGGGGCAAGATTCTCGGTATACATATATGTCAACATTCCGTTCAGGAACGGATATTAGCCAAGAAATAGTAAATGCGATCGCTCGTTTTGATCACAAGACTGAAAACCTCACTGAAGCAGACTTAGGAGAAAATCGCTATCCTTCCGAACCCATACACGCTCAAGATAGCCAAAACCCTCAACAAGGTTGGGTGCTAACTGTTGTCTACGATGGTAATTCTCATAGTAGTGAAGTTTGGGTATTTGATAGCGATCGYCTAGATGCAGAACCMGTTTGTAAAYTAGGATTACCYAGYGTKATTCCYCACAGYTTCCACGGYACTTGGAAWCCAGCGTAAATTTTGCACTAATCTTAAATCCCAAATCAAAAATTATTTGGTCTTATGCAATTACAAGAACAACGCCAATATTCTCCTACAGAATACTTAGAATTAGAAGTCATTTGTGAGTATCGTAATGAATATATAAATGGTCAAATTATACCGATGATAGGTGGAACACCAAATCACAATCAAATAGCTGGTAATTTTTATCCAGCCCTTAATTTTGCTTTGAAGTGACAACCTTATCGAGTATTCGTAGCTGAGCAACGTTTATGGATTCCTCAAAAACAAATTTATACATATCCAGATGTCATGGTTGTTGCAGGCTCGTTAGAATTTGCCCAAGGACGTACAGATACAATTACCAATCCCTTGATAATTGCTGAAGTGCTATCTAAATCTACCAGAAGCTATGACATAGATGAAAAATTTGCGGCTTATCGGAGTATACCCGGTTTTCAAGAATATGTTTTAATTGACCAATATAAAAAGCATGTAGAACATTATTATAAAACTGATGATAAAAAATGGATTTTTTCAGAATATGAAGGTGAAAATAGTATTTTAGTCCTATCCTCAATTCAATTTGAAATCTCATTATTAGATATTTACGATAAAGTTGATTTTGAAATTAAAGAATAATCTGAATTATGTGTTATTGATGACAGCTATAAAAAAATATTTCACAAATTATTTAGAACTAGCTATATCCTATTAAAATTTGAGCAGACAATTTGAAGGGGGGCGCACAGTGGTCGATGATGGACGCATAGTCAATGCAGAACAGATTCATCTAAGGGACTTTTCCTGGCGATTATGGCCTCTTGTGCCACTTTACCCATATGGTAAGCGGCGGACAATCCGCAAAGAAGTCCTCAAGGACACAATCTGGAATTTTGACCAACTTCAAGGCATTTTTTACGTTGTTGTGCCAATTCGCATGACTGTAGTTAAGCTGGAAGCAGGGGGTCTGTTGATTTATGGGCCTGTTGCGCCCACCCCAGAGTGCATCCGGCTTGTGAATGAGTTGGCAGCCGAACACGGTAATGTTAAGTACATCATCCTGCCAACTGTCTCCGGTTTAGAACACAAGGTTTTCGTTGGCCCCTTTGCGAGATACTTTCCTACTGCACAGGTGTTTGTAGCCCCCAATCAATGGAGTTTCCCGGTAAATTTGCCCCTTAGCTGGCTTGGCTTTCCCGCCAAACGAACTCAGGTGCTTCCAGAAGATAGTAGCAAAACACCCTTTGCTGATGAATTTGATTATGCCATACTCGGCCCCATCAACCTTGGGACTGGTTGGTTTGCGGAAGTTGCTTTTTTTCACAAGCGATCGCATACTCTACTGGTAACAGATTCAGTGCTTTCAGTTCCAGAAGATCCACCTGCGATCGTCCAATTAGATCCATATCCGTTGCTATTTCATGCTAAGGATAAAGCTAGTGACATGATTGCAGACATGCAGGCAAATCGTTGCAAAGGATGGCAGCGCATCTGTTTGTTTACTTTATACTTTCAACCAAGCAGATTAGAAATACGTCCTTGGGGTCAGGTGTTCCAAAATGCCTTAAAAGCACCAGAACGCTCAAAAAAAGCTTATTTTGGATTGTATCCTTTTAAATGGCAGAATGATTGGCAGCGATCGTTTGATGCCCTGCGGGGTAATGGTCGGTTATTCGTAGCACCAATTTTACAGACTCTAATTCTCAACCGCGCACCTAAAGAAACCATTGACTGGGCTGATAAAGTTACAAGTTGGAACTTCGAGTGGATTATTCCTTCTCACTTTGATGCACCAATTAAAGCCGAACCGTATCAGTTTCGTCAAGCTTTCTGTTTCTTGGAAAAGCAACCTGTAAGTGCAGATTTGTTTAACAGTAATAGCTATCCCTTACTAGAAGAAGATTTGAAAACACTCAAGAAAATTGATACAGGTTTAAATAAATTTGGCATCGTCCCACCAATAAAGGATAAGGTGTAGGAGAAACAGAGGTGGGGAAGGTGGGGCCCCCTCTGGGGATAAGGGGAGATGGGGAGAGAACAACTCCTAACTCAGCATTGCTTACTCAGCACTTTCTGCCAACATTGGCTCTGGCAAATAGAGACGTTCTTCCCTAGAATCATACTCAAATAGTTCTGCGTAACGACCCCAGTCAACTGCGGTAGCAAATTGTCGTTCTGCTTCTGCATGAGGAAAATGTTCATCCAATAAATCTAGGAAGAAATCCGCGCGCATTGAACCATTACGTTTTTCACGCAGTGTTTGTAGTATGCTGACCAACAAAGGTACATTTTGCAAAACTTGCTGCTGAAACAAATCTTTACTTCGTAGAATCGTAGTGGTAGCAAAGTCACGCCCAATGTCGGTTAGTTGGACATCACCTTGTGTGACTTTTGCAAAGCGCAACAACACAGCGCCATCCAAAATCGGTAAAAGGTCATCCACCTCTAGTTGCAGCCGTTCTGCTAACTTAGGAATATCTTCCTTGCCTTCTGGTTGCTCAACAATTAATTCCAAAAGACCGCTGATCCCACCAACTCGTACATGAGGTAGCGATTGGGCATAAGGTGATTTCGATGTTTCTGTTGGTGCTTTAGTGGCTGCTACTGTAACTTCTCCAGTGACTTCGGCTTCTGGGTTGGTCATCACCGTATATATATAGTCTACTAAAGCTTTGAAACGGGGGTGATTGCGATCGTGGGGGCGTGGCAAATCAATAACAACTTCGCCACGAACGCGCCCCGGATTTGCTCCCAAAATAATCACTCGGTCTGCTAAAAATACTGCCTCCTCTATGTTGTGAGTGACAATTAATATACTTTTTGACGGAAAACTACCAGCATTCCAGAGGTCATCAATTTCACCCCGCAGGTTCTCAGCCGTCAGGACATCCAACGCGCTAAATGGCTCATCCATAAATAATACTTGCGGTTCAATCACAAATGCCCGTGCAAAACCAACTCGCTGTTTCATCCCACCGGATAACTCTTTGGGATAGGCACTTTCAAAACCATCTAAACCCACCAAGTCAATAGCTTTGAGGGCGCGTTGTCGTCGTAATTCTCGATTCACTCCTTGGGCTTCTAATCCCAGTTCCACATTTTGTTGTACTGTCAGCCAAGGTAGCAGCGCAAAGCTTTGAAAAACCATTGCCACATCTTTATTAGCACTACGTAAGGGTTTGCCATTGCTAATCACTTGTCCATCGGTGGGTGGAATCAAGCCTGCCATAATTCTCAGCAGGGTACTTTTACCACTACCACTACGGCCAAGTAAAGCGACAACTTCACCTGAATTTACCTTGGCGTTAATGTGACGCAGAACTGTAAACTCGCCTTTGCCATCGGGAAGGGGAAAACTTTTATTAACCTCTTCAACGCCGATTAGTACTTGCTCTGTAGTTTGTGTGATTTTTGTCATAATTACACTACTTTTTACTCAGGTTTACTGTGCAGGACTGAAGTTGTGCGTCATCAGTGCGAGTGAATTAACATGAGTTCGATGAACCTCTCCCTCTCCCTGCCTTGAACTTTAGTTCAAGTCTGTCCCTCTCCGAATTCGGGAGGGACGGTTTTGCTTAGTAAAACCTCTAAGAGGTCTTTTAATTAAGCCTTGATTGATTTTTTATAAATGGTATTTGGTTTCTGCTAAGTGATACAACCGTCGCCAGAATAATCGATTGAGACCAACTACATACAAACTCATCATTCCAATTCCTAAGGTGATGCGAGGCCAGTCACCTGCTTGAGTCGCTTGAGCAATATATGCTCCTAAACCGGTTGCGGTCAAAGTGGTTTGTCCCCAGCTAACGATTTCAGACACAATGCTGGCGTTCCAAGCTCCACCACTAGCGGTAACACCACCTGTAACCCAAGAAGAAAAAATGCCGGGGATAATTAATTTACGCCACAACTTCCAGCCATGTAAGCCAACATCTGCTGCCATTTCACGCAAATCTGTGGGTACGCTCATTGCTCCAGCGATGGAATTAAAAAGAATGTACCACTGAGCGCCAAGGGACATCAATAAAATGCTACCCCAATCGATGCTGATGTGAGTACGAATAAACAAGAGGGTGGCAAAGGGAAAGATGAAGTTGGCAGGAAATGATGCTAAAAATTGCACCACAGGCTGCAATAAACGTGCTAATTTTGGGTTAAAGCCGATCGCTACACCAATCGGTGTCCAGATTAGTGATGCTATTACCAACAATACCAGTACCCGCCCCAAGGTAAGTAACCCTAAGAAAAATGCTTTGACTACTTCGCCTAACCCGACTGTGGTGAAAATAAAGTGCAACCCGGTAATTACAAGTGCGCCAATTACTACTAATAAAACAAACTTGTAAAGGCGATCGCTTAATACCTRCTGATTTTGATCTACATTATATCTTGGACGTGATGGTGTCAGTGATGACAGAAAGCTGCTAGCAAATTCACCGACTGGTGTCAATAGCTGGGTAATCAAACTGGGAAGTCGCGCAGCTTTGAGCAAGTCGAGAAGCCAAGACTCTGGCGCTTCTGCGGCTGCACTTGTCTCTAAGCGGAATTTATCCGCCCAAGCAATTAGCGGTCGCCAGAATAGCTGGTCTACCAATAATATCACCACTACAATTGCTAGTAATGCCCAACCTAAAGCAGACAAGTCTTCTTTAGCAACGGCAGCTGCAACGTAAGAACCAAGTCCTGGAAGCGTATACTTCTGGTTCAAGACGCTGATGGCTTCACTCGCCGCCACAAAAAACCAGCCACCGCCAAAACTCATCATTGCGTTCCACAGCAACCCAATGGTAGCTGAAGGTACTTCTAACTTTGTAAACTTTTGCCATTGTGATAGGCGGTAGAGTCTTGCTGCTTCATCGAGTTCGGGTGGTACTGTTCTCAACGATTGGTAAAAGGAAAAGGTCATGTTCCAGACTTGGCTGGTAAAGATGGCAAAAATCGATGCTGCTTCTAATCCCAGTAAACTACCGGGAAACAGAGCAATGAAACCTGTCACCGTAATTGACAAAAAGCCCAAGACAGGAACGGACTGTAAAATATCCAGCAGGGGAATTAAAACTTGCTCTGCCCGCCGACTTTTGGCAGCAATGTAGCCATATATTAAGGTAAACAAAGTTGAGCAAAACAGAGCGATAAACATTCGTAGGGTCGAACGCCCTGCATAGTAAGGCAAATTACGTGGATCTAAGCTGACACTAGGTACAACGTCTGGTGGTACAAAGCTGATTAATGTACCTGCTCCTACACGTGCAATTAGTCCTACTAATACTAACGTACCCAGAATCAGGGCAATGTCAGCTAGACCAAACGGTAAGCGTCGTAACGCTTCCGGCGAGGGAAAAGTTCGCCTCAGCATAATTGTAGTTCCTTTTTTTCAAGTCGCGGTCTAGCTTTTTACATGAATATCATATTGCTTTTAGCTCCGGGAGTATTTTCTTGGTTTGCTAAGATTGCGAGAGTTTCTCCAATGGGGTAAATCGCACATCCTCTTGCAAAAGCTCCACTCTCCATAGACAAGGGTTAACTCTTGTCTGTACCAACTCGCTATTTGATATCAGTGGTAAACTAAAACAACTTTCATCAAAAGTCAATAAGTCGTTATTTTCGTTAGAGTTGGGATAATAATCAAAGTGTGAGGATTGATACTAAATGCGAGTATTGCTGGTGTATCCAATATTTCCCAAAACCTTTTGGTCATATGAAAAAATTTTGGAATTAGTTGATCGCAAGGTTTTATTACCACCTCTAGGTTTAGTAACAGTAGCAGCAATTCTCCCCCAAGAATGGGAATTTAAGCTCGTAGATCGCAACATTCGTACAGCAACAGAAGATGAATGGGCGTGGGCAGATCTAGTAATCTTGTCGGCGATGATTGTGCAAAAACAAGATTTACTCGACCAAATTCAGGAAGCAAAGCGGCGTGGTAAGTTGGTTGCAGTCGGCGGGCCTTACCCAACTTCTGTACCTCACGAAGTGCAAAATGTGGGTGCAGATTTCTTGATTTTGGATGAAGGGGAAATCACTTTGCCGATGTTTATTGAAGCAGTTCAACGGGGAGAAACTTCTGGGATTTTCCGCGCCACAGAAAAACCAGATGTGACAACTACACCAATACCCCGCTTTGATTTATTAGAATTGGGTGCCTATGACATGATGTCGGTGCAGTTTTCGCGCGGATGTCCCTTCCAGTGCGAATTTTGTGACATCATTGTTCTCTACGGTCGCAAACCACGTACCAAAACCCCAGCCCAACTGTTAGCAGAGTTAGATTTCCTCTATGAACTGGGTTGGCGGCGGGGTGTGTTCATGGTGGATGATAACTTTATCGGCAACAAACGCAATGTAAAATTGTTGCTCAAAGAGTTAAAAGTCTGGATGGCAGAACATAAATATCCCTTCCGATTTGATACTGAAGCTTCAGTTGATTTGGCACAAGATCCAGAAATGTTAGAGTTGATGGTTGAATCAGGTTTTGCTGCGGTGTTTTTGGGCATTGAAACACCAGATGAAGATAGTTTGCAACTTACCAAAAAATTCCAAAACACTCGCAGTTCTCTAACTGATGCTGTGCAAAC
Source organism: Nostoc sp. PA-18-2419 (assembly GCF_005869855.1). Lineage (GTDB taxonomy): Bacteria > Cyanobacteriota > Cyanobacteriia > Cyanobacteriales > Nostocaceae > Nostoc. Next base: position 206,350 of record NZ_SZNH01000011.1, read on the forward strand.
CATCATCAAAGCTGGATTGCGCCCGATGGCTGGGTTTATTATTGGATTTGATGGCGAAAAAACTGGTGCAGGCGATCGCATTGTCCGTTTTGCAGAACAAGCAGCAATTCCTTCTACTACCTTTGCGATGTTGCAAGCGTTACCCAATACTGCGCTTTGGCATCGCCTGAAAAAAGAAGGGCGGCTGCGGGAAAATCAAGATGGTAATATCAACCAAACAACATTGATGAACTTTGTTCCCACCCGTCCTTTAGAAGAAATTGCCAGAGAATATATTGAGGCATTTTGTACTTTATACGACCCAGTACAATACTTGGATCGCACCTATCGCTGTTTTTTGATGATGGGTTTACCAACTTGGAAAGCACCAGCCAAAATGCCAGAGTGGTTAATTGTCAAAGCCTTGTTAATTGTGATTTGGCGACAAGGAATCAAACGCGAAACCCGTTGGAAATTCTGGCATCATTTATTTAGTATTCTCAAACGTAACCCCGGAGTTTTTGAGCATTACCTCGCTGCTTGTGCCCACAACGAGCATTTTCTAGAATATCGCCAGATTGTCCGCGATCAAATTGAAAGTCAGCTAGCAGAATATCTCGCGCAGGGTGTAGAAAAGCCGTATGTGCCAGTGAAACAAAAAGTAGAGCAAAAAGCTGAAGCAGTAGTCAGTTAAGCATGGTAACGATTAATATCATGTTCGGGTGAATACTTGTCATTGCCAACCAAGTGAAGTAATCGCACAGACGTTGTGATTACTTCTCTAGGAGACGCTTTGCGTAATACGTTAGGTGTAGGTTGGGTTTCGCGTTGCTAAACCCAATGCAAATCAGGGTGTTGGGTTGACGTAAGGAAATCCAACCTACAATTTTTTGCAACATTTTAGCGTTGCCACGCTACTATTGGCCTAGCAAGCCGCCATTCGATTATTTATTTGTAAATCATTTCCTTTAAAAGATTTTTAGAGAATTCTTGCCTAAGTCGTAACTAGTTTCTGGAATTTGTAATCTCGGCGTTGTAGTCATTATTAGAACAACGAACAACTTATATATAACTTGTATAACTAACCTTGGGGTCATATAGCCCACCAAAAGCCCAGTCATAACGACTGGGTTTTTGGGTTTAAGAGCGACGGCAAAGGTGCGCTGCGTTTACGCTTTTGATGTTATTCTTTAATGGTTACTGTATATAACACAAGGACTTTTAACTTATTGTGTTGGTCAATTCCATTAGTCAAATATCTTTGTTTGGCGATAAATAAAGACGGGTTGCAACCCGTCTAATAGCTTGAAAGTGCAAATACACCTTGTATAGTATTGAAAGTAACACAATTATTTTGACAATAGTTGCCAATTTGCCAAGTCGTAAAAAATACACACATTCAATTGCTGCTTATTAAGTTTTGTAAGTAGGTCAATATTGAAAAATGCAGATAGAATTTTTGCGATTAGTTTGCTTCACTTTGTTTTGCTCGTAATCACATTTGACGTTAAATTAGGTTGAGCTAGCTATCACAACTCTTGATGTAAGATTAACGCAAACCTAAAATTTCGCCAATCGCTGCTCAGATGATTTCTAATAATTAACGAACTCCCAAGAGATAGCCAATAGCTTGAATCACACTGAGATAAAAATTACCTTCTCTTTCGCGGAACAATTGAAAGACAGAATCAGGTGTGCCAAAAAATGGTCTGAGAGTCCATCCTAGCTGGCTACCAACGAAAGCATAAAGAAATAACCAAAACTGTAAAATCTTCTGGCGTGTCTTGCTACCTTCATTATCTTGTTCTAAAACTAAACTCGTAGCCTGATATAACGACGAAATACCAATAAATCCAGTGAGTGCAAAAATGAAGACATTTAAAAGAATTAAAAATTGGTAATTATTAGTAGTAATTAAGAAAAAGAGGGTAATTGGTGCAAAGCTAAATAAAAGTACGCTAGTTACGGAAACCGCAGTTAATACTAATGCTAAATGTTGTCCAAAAGTTCGCTTTGAGCCAAAGATGATGTTAGCGAAATATAACGTCGGAATGCAAATTAGCAGTGTGATTAAATAAAGGGCTGGAAGTTTAATCGCGGAAGACAAAGCTTGCATCCAGCTATGATATGCACCAATGATTGCGCCATAGATAGCCAGGAATAAAGAACTACAAACCAGTAAAGAAATGATTTTATTTGGTAATCTTGCACCTTGGCGAACTTCCTCTAGAAATCCTTGGCGATCGCGCAGGAAGCCAATCAGCACGCCAAAGTATTTGATTCCTACAGATTTCCGTTCAATCATAATATCCTCACACACATATTGTTTAAGTTTCATCGTCACAATTCAGAATTAATCAGGCTTGAATACCCAAGCTTGATAATTTAAGTAAAATCCAGCAGGTATTAAACCGTTAAATTTTCAATTATTATGACTCCTGACTCGAAAAATTATTAAGTTTAGTCTAAGTAATCACCGCCAGAACCATATTTATAAGCATCAATTAAACGATGCCAATAATATTGTTGTTTGCTTGGTTGATTCTTAATCCATCTTTCTAACATCGGACTTAAGCGAAACAAGGTAGTATAAACACCTAAATTTACGTAATGCACCATCCAATCTAACAAATTTCCTAAACCAACTTGGGGAATGATTTTAATAACTAATTCTGGATGAGATAAATTGGTTTTTAACAGTGCTTGTGAGAGTGCCCGAAATTGTACTATATCTTGCAAAAACGGTTTTAGCACTGGTGTACCCAGTTGTTGCATTTCCTCAAACACTGCTGACAGTAGTTGATTAATTTGCTCTGGGGGAATTTTCTGATTTGCACCAACACTCATCGCCTTTTGAAATAACCAGGTAACAGTCAAACTTGGCTGATACGGTTGCAGGAGTGACAGCGTTTTTGCAGATAATTGTTCAGTTTGCAGCGCTTCTTCAATGCCAAATGTTAGACGCTTTAGGTGACGCACCATCGCACCAAAACCACCGAAACTCAAGGGAGATTGACTACCACTACTATCTCCTACTGGTAAAATGTGATTCCAAGGAGTTCTAAGGGGACTTTGGCGATAACTGGGAAAAAAGCCAAACAAGGCTCGTTGAAATTTCAGCTGACTTAATTCCACACCCTGATATTCTGGTAGAAGACGCAGATATTCCTCAAAGAAAGCTGCTAAACTTAAGCGTTGGGGATGTGCATCCATGTAGGTAAATAAGTAAGTGGTTCTACCATCTCTAGCTGGGAACGCTTCCCAGAAGTACTGGCATTGATTCTGCAAAGATGTAAATGATAACAACAAATCGCCTGAGCTATTTTCCGGAAAACCTTGGGCGCAAGTTCCTACCACCAAGCAAAGAGCGTCTGGTTTTTTTCCTTGACGTGCTTGTTGGGCGATGGGAGAAGAATGTCCCATTGCATCGATTAACAGCCTAGTTTTAAATTGATTATTTACCATTACCCCATCTGGATGTACTACTGCTCCAGTAAAAGGTGTGTTTTCCAACAACTTCCCACCAGCAGCGAGAAATCGGGTTTTTAATGTAGCCAGCAAATATACAGGATCTATACCGATATTCAAAACATCCTCTACCCAAATTTCTGTACCCCCGTGAAAGCCGACTCGTGCAGGGTTATATTGAGTCGCGATCGCAGTTTCTAATTCTTCCTGTGTTAATAAGTCCAATTCCACAAACACATCTAACTCTTTACGAGAAATATTCCACTCTTGTTCCCTTCCCCGGAGAATTCCCCGTTCCATCAATACTACCCGTAGTCCCTTGAGTGCTAAAGCCGAACCAATTAAAATGCCCAACGTCCCACCGCTGATCAGCACATCCCAGTCTACAATGCCTAAAGGCTGCTGACTTTCTGTAACTAAGGTTGGTACAGGTGCAGTATTTTCTCTGAGGGATGTTAAGATGCGATCGCTTTGCTCCAACCCTGTTAAAACATCACCGGGTAATTGGGAAAGAATTTTTTGGGTTAAAGACATTTTGAAAAAACTGAACTCTACATTCCAACGCTAAATTTACTTGTTCAGGCAAGCAATAGGGAATAAGGAATAGGCAATAGGGAATAGACAAAAATTAATTGCCTCTAAGACGCGATTCATCGCGTCTCTACAGATGATGTATTTGTCATATTATTTTTTCAAATTGGTATAATTCACAAATTATTTAGGAGTGTTATATATAGCGATTCCCAATCACATAAAGTACATAAATTTGTAGGGGTGCATAGATATGTGCCCCTACGTTGTACCTATTACGAATTATGTTAGCGAGTCTTCGAGCGTCATTACGAATTACGTTAGCGCAGCGTTAGCGATTCTTCAAGCGTCATTACGAATTATTCGTTTACTATTTCTCAGCCTCTTCAATTATCAAAATGACAGACTCGTGCTTCAGTTAATGTTAGATATTTTAACTCCTTCAATAATGCTGAAATCGGTTTCTGTTGGGTAAATTTTGCTGAGTTTAAACCCAGCAGATTCAAACAAGTCTCTGAATTCGGCTTCAGTACGCTCCCGTCCACCAGAGCACATCGCCAACATATTGACATCTCCAAACTTCGTCCAAGAAAACTCGTTTCCAGGAGATATTATGGACTCTATGACTAGCAATCGTCCTTGTTCTTTCATAGCTTGATAACAGCGCTTAAGAATGGCGATCGCTTGCTCATCATCCCAATTATGAATAACATGCTTAAGTAAGTAAGCATCTCCACCTTCGGGGATAGGCTCAAAAAAGCTACCTCCTATCAGTTGACAGCGATCATTGACAGATGCAGTTTCGCCAGAATTTTTGGTCTCCTCAATCACTTCTGTGAGCTCGAACAACACCCCTGTCATCGTCGGGTTAGCTTCGAGAATGGCAGCAAGAAAGCTACCTGTACCACCACCAACATCAACTAGCTTGCTAATTGACGAAAAATCATAAGCCGACAATTGTGGAATATGTGCCTCTTTAGCGATCGCAGCGACACCTTGATGGAAGATTTCTCCGACAACAGGATTTTGTTTGTTGTACTCAAACAAATTCATGCCATACAAATCTTCAAAGGCACTTTCCCCTGTCTGCACGCTATGCATCAAATTTCCCCAGGATTTGTAGTAATGCTCCTCACCCCGCATGATTGCTTGATTATGTATAGAATCAGGGACATTGCTCTGTAAACAATCTGCTAGTGGAGTCAGTTCAAAGCATTGGGGTTGGGTTTCAGCAAAAATTCCCAGACTAGCAAGAGCTCGTAACACTCGATAAAGAGAATCACTGTGGGTATTTGTTGCAGCAGCTAAAGCATTGCAGTGCTGGGAACCGTCTTTGAGCAAATCAGCAATTCCAAGTTTAGCAACAACATAAATACATCGTGAAACCCAGTAAGCGTATACCCATTGTTGTACAGTCAAGGGAGACTCAAAGGTGGCAGGCTTGTAGTCTGATAAAACCATGATTTTTATTTAAATTTATTGAATATTGGTATTCTCAAAGCATTGCAATTAAATTTACCTTACCTTCTTTGTATTCACTTGGTTTTAATACAAAGAGATAGCTTTAATTCTGGTTTTTTAACTTCCAACCTTTTAAAATCATTGCATCAAAACTGCGGTCGGGCATAATTTTTTTCAGCATCAAATCAAGCATTAGAAGCATCTGTTCTTTAGACAAGAAATAACGCGTTTTGGGTTTACTAGCTTCCAGAGCTTCTATAATTGCACCTGCAACTTGTTCGGGTGGCATTCCTGTGCGATTCGATTTAATCAAACCCTCGACAAAAAATTTGTAGGCATCACCATACATAGCTTTAGCTTCAGGTGACATATTGGCAAAATTTTTCTCAAAGCTTTCTTCCACCTTATCCGGCGCTGCTGAAGCAATCGAGCCTGGTTCCACCAAAATAACTTCAATTCCCCAAGGTTCTAACTCCATTCTCAATGCATCTGTAAATGCTTCTAAGGCAAACTTGGAAGCACACAATGCAGAGGCGAATGGGAAAGCTATTTTGCCACCTGTTGAACCGATGTTTATGATCCGACCTTTGGCTTTGCGAATTAATGGTAAGAATGCCTGAGTAACTGCTATTTGTCCAAAAACATTGACTTCAAATTGCCATCTCAAGTCGTCAATTGAAAGATACTCGATAGGGCCGTCCACCAAGAAACCCGCATTGTTCACTAATCCAACCAATCCGCGATCGCCAACAGATTTTGAAACAATGTCGGCAGCAAATTTAATTTCTTCTGCTTTAGTAACATCCATTAATATCGGTGTTAAATTCTCAGATGCATCATTTTTAAGTGATTCAGCATCTTTTTCTTTACGCACCGCAGCAAAGACACGATATCCTTTTTTGTCAAGTAGGAGCGCTGCTGCTCGACCTACTCCTGTGGATGTTCCTGTAATCAAAACAGCACCATTTTGTTTCTGAACCATTTTTTTAACTCTCACGATTGGTAGGACATTTATCTACAAAATAAAACTTCAATAAATCTATCCAAGAATTTTTTCTTAACTATAAAGTTTTGGTTTCCATTTTGCTAAAATAATTAAATTCTTGTAAAGTTAACTTAATTGCAATTAACAAAATTATTACATCCGTTAAAACTATTCCATAATATATACCTCCTAAACCAAAAAATCTTGATAAGATGATTACCATTGGAATAAATAAAATTAGACTTCTTAAAATAACTATTATCCCAACAACTTTTCCTTTACCTATAGATTGAAAAAGAACTACACTGCAAGCAATAACTGGCATTAATGGTATCACTAAATTAAGAATCCAAAAGTAAATAAAATCATCAATAGTGAAAGTTACCTTAGGTAAGAGCAAGCCCAGAAAGGTTTTGGGAAATAATTGCATAGGCAGCCAAAATAATATTAACAAAGCAATGACACCAACGACAAAAGTCAAATAAGCTTTTTTCAGCCGATGGTAATTTTTTGCTCCATAATTTATACCGATTACAGGTTGGAAGGCTTGCATAAACCCATTCAGAGGAATGAATGCTAATAAACTTAATGTCTCTGTAGCTCCGAAGAAGGCTATATCATTCTGGGTTCCATAATGAGAGATAGATTTAAAAACTACAAAACTTTGAATTAAACTCATAATTGGAGTTAGTAGCTCTGAGATTCCCACTGATAAAATCTCAGGTAATAAATCTATTGCAATAACTAATTTTAGAGGATGAACTGGGATAGAACTTTTACCAGAAATGAAATATGTTAAGATAGCAATACAGTAAACAAGCATTGCAATAACTGTAGCAAAAGCTAATCCCTGAATTCCCCAATTAAATATTTTAATAAAGATAGTATTTAAAATAATATTAACAATGACAAAAATAGCTGCAAATATCATAGTTAATCGGAGTTTTCCTTCAGATTTGATCAGATGGTTAGCAGCAATAGCTATGATACAAAATACTGAACCTAGCATATAAGTCTTAAAAAACTTTGCTCCATTAGAGGCAACTTCACCACTTCCGCCCATGAACACAATTAATTCTTCACCAAAACTGTAGCCAATGATTGTCAGTACCAAGGAGATAATAATACTTATTATGATTAAGTTGCCAAATATTTTGGACTGAGTTTTAATATCTCCAGAACCAATAGCTCGACTAAGAACAGAAGCAGAACCTATGCCAACTAAGTAAGCAGAACCAAGAATAACAGAAGTTAATGGTGAAGCAAGAGATATACCAGCGACAGCAGTTTCACCAATTAGTTGTCCTGCAAATAAAGCATCAATAAAAGTGCTTGAGCTGAGTAACAGCGTTCCCAAAATACCGGGAGTTGATAACTTGAACATCAGTTTAATGAGATTGCCTTGGAGGATCTCATTTGTCAGTTGAGATTGTTTTTGGGAAGTCATTTTTAGGTTCTTAGTTTGATGCTGTTGACTCAACTTTGACCAAACGGCTAACGCGATACTGCTTCACTGCTTTCAACTCCATCGATTTTCCAGAGTTAAGTGTACTCATCACCTCACCACTAACTTCAACTCTGGCTTCATAAGCACCAGATACGCCTCCATCAGGAGTAGCATAATCAATACGTACTTCTGCCCAATCAGGCTCTTGTCCTTGGAGAACTTCTTCAGTAGCAACCACTTTGCCGACTTTCAAATAGTCGAGCCAAGTCCAACCCAATTGTGTCCAGATTTCGCGCTCAGCAATTTGCTCAAACTTGGTTAAACCCGTCCATCCTCGGTAGAATTTATGCAAGTCTGCAACTGAACCATTTCTGTTCGTCAGTAAATCAAGGATTTCAGGTTCTAAATGTCCCCACAAGCATCCTTGGGGTAAATCAACTAAGGTGGGTGCGAATTGATGACCGCCAAAATGAGTTGTTTGCCACACTCTTAAATTTCCCTTGGCAGCCGGAGCATATTCCTTTCTTAGTCGGCGATATAGGGGGGTTCCAAATCTACCACAAGCAAGATCCACTTGAGCATGTGTGCAAACCATGAGTTCGCGGATGTGACTGGTTTGTTGTTGATACTGCTGAAATTCTGATAAATTGTTGGGCTGTTGGATGGACTGTTTCAATATTGCCGTTACTAAAGTAATTGCTTGTTCGTGTGGCACAACAAATTCCTGTTTCTCAAACTCACAAAAGAGTTTGGCAGGACGATAGTAGTACAGCACGCGGGTAAAACCAGGATGAGAATACTCGCGATCTGGAGCAATTAGTATTGGTCTAATATTAATTTTATGCTTGAGGGTGACCTCTTGAAAAAAATCTATCAATGCTTTAATTGTGAGATTTTTTTCATAGATGTCTTGCGGCCAAGGTTGGGGAATTTCCATAATCAACCAGTGGTCACAAGTACCTGCTGTGCCAATGGGGTCTTCTTTGTTAGCTTTGGAAACCAACGAGCAAAAACGGCAATCTGTTGTCTTAAGTTGATCAAACTCTTGAGTTTGCAATTCAAACTCCTCCTAAAAAAAAGCTGCTTGAGGATTACTATATTTAGCCATCCATTAGTCAAAAATTTTAGCTATGGTAGTGAATAGCTGCCGTCGATTATCTTTAAATTCACGGCGACCGTGCATAAATCTCGAATTATCTATCATCGCTAAATCGCCAGCTTGCCAGGATATTTCTTGGGTAGACTTGTCGAAAAGTTTCTCAAGTTCATCGACAACTTCCTCAGAAAACTTTGAACCATCTTCAAAAATCTCCCATCCGCGAGCGTGAGCTGTCCAAGCGAAGTTGGCAAATGCATCTTGATTCCCATACTTGGTTTTTACTACTGCTGAGCAAAGATATTTTAAAGAAAAGCTTGAATCTTCATTTATTTGATAATTAAAATTCTCAAATTGATCCAAGACTTGCTTGCAATCATCAATGGTTTCACCACAGTCAACCCATTGATTTAATACATTTAATGGCACATCTTCAAAAGTAAACTTGAGTTTTTTATCAATAAATAACTGTTTGGTATCTTTGCTCATTTCTTTCCAAAGTTGGATACCATCCCAAAATAAAGTTTCACCTCCTTCTTGTGCAGGGGTTGTACAGCAAAACCAAATAACATCGGGTTGATAAGGACTAGAACCATGCTCTGTATGAGCAGCACTAGCACCCATTCCGGTATCTACTGAGTTAACAAAATCAACCGAGTCAAGACTTCCCTTGGTGGGGTCTTTAAGGTAGCTATGACTGAATTTTTCCGAAAAAGCTTTCATCTGTATAGGAGTTACACTAAAACCTCGAAACAGAATAACTCCAGATGACTTGAATAAATCGAGAATTTCCGCTTGAGAAAAGTGTAAAATATCTTCACAATCGTTAGTACTGTATACTATTTTTCCTGTTCCTGTTCCTAATGGCTCGATTTTTTCAATCATGGTTTTTATTTGGTATTTTTTAGGATTGACATTCTAACTACTTACTGCAAAACGAAACGTATTTTATGCTGAATTAGCAACGAACTGCTGTGGCTTTGCTGGGCGCTGGCGTTTACCAAGCATTACCATTTTTAAGCCACTAGCAGGGGGATAGTTAACACCTATAGCCTTGGGTTTTTCTACTCTTTGTTCATCGGCTAGTGCTAGTTGATAGCGACAGAGAATTGTTGCTAAAACTAGCTTCATTTCAAAAAGCGCTAACACCTCGCCCGGACAGCGGCGAGCACCGCCCCCAAATGGTAGAAATTCATAAGGAGAGTATTGTCGCTCTAGAAACCGTTCTGGTTTGAATTCCTGTGGTTGTGGGTATAAGTCTTGACGCTGATGTGTCAAATAAATACAGCCTCTAGTGACTGTACCTGGACTCAATTCGTACCCCATGACTTCAATTGGTGATTCTACTAATCTGGGAAACGTAACTACTTGAGTTGGGTAAATTCGTAGTGCTTCATTACAGACAGTACCGAGGTAAGGTAGCGTGGCAATAGCCATCGGATCTGGAGATTCACCAAGAGTATCAAGTTCTGCTAGCAATCGTTCGCGAACATCTTTTAAATGGTGAACCCAGTACAATGACCAAGTTATGGCGGTGGCTGAGGCATCTTGACCACCTAATAGTAATGAGGGAAACAAATCGCGTATATCCTCGTTGGTCATTGGTTGACCTGTTTCATCACGAGCAAACAGTAGTTCAGAGAGGACATCGCTGCGAGTTGGATCTACTTTTGCTCGGCGTTCAGTAATTTCAGCATAGAGTAGTTTGTCAAATTGGCGTTGGAGATCAAGCCAATATCCCCAAGGAGTCCAACGCCCTAAATCTTTTCGCAGAAACGGATAAGCCAGAGATAACCCCAGCCAGGGAGACCGGGCAAAAATGAGTAACTTGGAAAGTATTTGCTTAAATTGTTCGTAACGCTCTCCTGCGTACAAACCAAACAAAGCTTGCAGTATTACCTCTAGAGTAATTTTTTGTACTGTAGAGTAAGCAATAAAAGCTTGCCCTGGTGCCAAATCGTTGATGACTCGATCTGTTACTTGACAGATGCGTTGCCCATATACTTTGACCCGAGTCCCGTGCAGAGGAGGCATCAACAACTGACGGCGATGTTTGTGGCGCAAACCGTCAAGCATCAGTAACCCGTTGTTTCCCACCAGTGGCGCACCACCTTCGTTCAACTTACCAGAAGCTGTAATTTCTTTAGCACTGGTAAAAATCTGCTTTATCCCTTCTGGATTACTGACAATCACTAAAGGTGTAGAACCAGCCATAATAGTGAAAATATCACCATAGCGATCGCCCATAGTATCCATGAACCCAAGGGGATTGGTCTTAAATTCATCAGCGAGCGATCGGGGAGAAGTTTTTGGGCCATCAGGTAGTTTCATTAGTATTTTTAATAAAAATTAAGTTTTTGAGAGGTGTTAAACTGAACTGACAACGAATGTCTGCGACTGTCCTTGATGTTGACGCCGACTATGCATAACCATTTTCACACCGCTAGCCGGGTAACAAATTAGACCTCCATATTTGGGACGTTCTGGACGCTTACTAACTAGCTCTAATTGATAACGTGAAAGAATAGTTGCTAATATAAGTTTCATTTCAAATAAGGCAAAAGTTCCGCCGATACACACACGAGAACCACCGCCAAATGGCAAAAATTCATAGGGAGAAAATTGTTTTTCTAAAAAGCGTTCTGGATTAAATTCTTTTGCGGCAGGGTATAAATCTTCGCGCTGATGTGTGGAATAAATATTAGCAATCAGTATTGTACCGGGATTCAACTGGTAACCCATGACCTCAACGGTCGATTCTACCAACCTGGGAAATGCAAACAACTGAGTCGGGTAAATTCGCAAAGCTTCATTACAAACAGCATTTAGGTAAGGTAATCCTACAATACTCATCGGGTCTGGATTTTCACCAAGGCTATCGAGTTCTGATAGCAGGCGCGAGCGAACATCTTTTAAACGGTGAATCCAATATAATGCCCAAGTAATTGCAGTTCCAGAAGCATCACCAGCCGCAAATATCGGCGATAATAACAGGTCACGTACCTCTTCATCACTCAATGTTTCGCCTGTTTCATCACAAGCAAAGAGCAGATCCGAGAGCATATCAGAGCGTGAAAAATCTGCTTGCGATCGCCGTTCTTTAACCTCAGCCGATAGCAATTGAAAAAGTTCTCGTCTTAAGTGAAGACGATACCCCTCTGGACTCCATTGACCTAAATCTCGTTGTCCAAAAATATTCACCAGAATCTTATCTCTAAGAGACTGTCCGACTCTGAGCGCATATACAAATAATTGTTTGATTTTCTCACAGCGCTCTCCTTTATCCAAACCCATTACAACTTCTATACCCACTCGTAAGGTAATATCTTCAATTGTTGGATAGGCAATAAAAGGTTTTCCAATCACTTGTTTATTCATCATCTTTTCTGTGAGTTCACAAATATGCCGCCCACAAGCTTGCATTCGCGCTCCGTGAAAAGATTGCATTAATAGCTTACGCCGATTTTTATGAATTAAGCCATCTAATTGCAGAACTCCTTGATTTCCTGTCATCAAAGCGAAATCTTGGTTCAACTCACCCCTAGCTGCAATTTCCTTAGTATTTGTGAAAATCTCCTTGATTCCTAAGGGATTACTGATATAAACAATTGGTGTAGAACCAAACATTAAAGTGACGATATCACCATAACGTTTGGAAATAGCATCCATATAACCAAAAGGATTAATCTCGAATCGCAGACCTATCAACCAAGAAGGAGTTTTCGGCCCTGGGGGTAGTTTCATCAGCTTTTGTACTCCCATTATCTATTTAGTTTATACATAGCATTATCGATACAATTTCTCAGATGTTTCGCTAATTCTTGAATATGAGGTTCAACAAAAATCGAGAAATGATCGCCAGGAACTTCAATTACTTGAATAGGTTGACTATAATATTTACCCCAGCCCAATAATGGGTCATCAGTACTCCATTCTGGATTATCAAAGTCATGAATAATCTCCTCCTTAGCTCGAAATAGAGTTATAGATTGAGGATAAACTTGGGGAACATAATTTCGCATGGCTTGAACATGGGCTTTGAAAAGTTTGTAATAATGAAAAAAATCTTCAACCTCTGTATCGCTAAAAAGAAAGTTTGCTTTTTTATTTACTAAATGAAATTGCTCATTTAATGATAAAACTCGAAGTTCCTCAAAAGGGATTGAAAAATCTATATTATTGTTAGTTTTTATCGATTCAGCCATCCGGAGTAAGAATTTTGCATCGTCATCTTTTGTAGATTCAATACGTGTTTCTGATAAAATCGTATCGATAACAACTAACAAACCTACTGTTTGACCTTGCCTTTGTAATTGCTGCGCCATTTCAAAAGCAAGCGTACCACCGTAACAATGACCGCCTAAAAAATAAGGGCCATTTGGTTGTACTCGACGAATTTCTTTGAGGTAGCGAGTTGCGCTTTCCTCGACCGAAATAATTTCAGGTAGGTCTTGCTCTAAGTTATGTTCTAAGGCATAAAATGGATAGTCCTCACCAAGCCTTCTAGACAATATAAAGTAGTTATTAATACCTCCACCAGCACCATGTATACAGAAGAAAGGTATCTTGTCACCATTGGAGTTAATTGCTACTAAAGGAGAATTAGAACTATGGCGTGATGGTTGACTGACAATGGTTGCTAGTTTTTCAATTGTTGGGTTTTCAAAAAGAGTAGATAGGGTAAGATTATGCTCAAATCTGTCATGAATTTGAGCAATTAAGCGTACAGCTAAAAATGAGTGACCACCCAAGTCGAAGAAGTTATCTGTTACCCCAATAGGGTTAGTATTTAGAAGCTTTTCCCAAAGTTTTACTAATGATAATTCTGTAAAATTACGAGCAGCAACGAAAGATTGGGTAGTATTTGGTCGGATAACTTCATTTGTGGTCAGAGAACGCTTATCTACTTTGCCATTAGGTGTTAGTGGCAGCGCATCCAGTACAACGAAAGCAGATGGGAACATGTAATTAGGCAACTTCTGTTGTAAATCTGGCAATAGTTGTGCAGCTATATCCTGTTTATGCGTAACAACATAGGCAATCAAACGTTGATTTTCTTGAGTATCATTGCTGGCAATTACAACAGATTCTTGCACATCTGGATGTTGAGCGATCGCAGTTGCAATTTCACCTAATTCTATTCGGAATCCTCGAATTTTTACTTGTTCATCACGGCGACCCAAATATTCTAAATTACCATCTATCAGATAACGCACTAAATCGCCTGTTTTATAAAGTTTAGTTCCTTTAATAAAAGGGTTATCAATAAATCTTTCTTGAGTTAATTCTGGACGATGCAAATAACCCCTTGCCAATCCGTCACCACCAACATAAAGTTCCCCAACAACTCCTATAGGTGTTAGTTGTAAATGGTGATTTAAGACATAGATTTGAGTATTGTCAATAGGACGGCCGATAGGGACACTATTGGCTTGATCTGATAATAAACTGGTATCGTAGTAAGTAGCGTTGGCAGAAACTTCTGATGAGCCGTAAAGATTAATTAGTTTTGCAAATGGCATCAATTCTCGAAAAGTTTTAGCCAAGTTAATAGATAGTGCTTCTCCACTAGTTATCCAAAGTTTTAGTTGTGATAATTTTTTGGTTAGATGATGATAATTATCTAAAAATAAATGCAGTAGTGAGGGTACAAGTATAATCCGGGTAACTCGATGATGTGCCAAAGCTTCGATAAATAGCTGCGAGTCTAGTAGAGTTTGATTGCTAATAATTACTGTAGGAATTCCTTGAAGTAAAGGAGCAAAAATTTCCCATATAGAATCTACAAAGCTAATAGCTGTTTTCTGACAACAAACTTCATTTGGGGTAAAAGGATAAGTTTTCCATAACCAGTGTAAGCCGTTTACTGTACCGCGATGAGTACCAAGAACGCCTTTAGGAGTTCCAGTTGAGCCAGAGGTGTAGATAATATAGGCAAGATTATCAGCTTGTGATTTGCTAATGAGATTTTCTTGATTTTCTTGAGCAATTTCGTCTTTGTGGATATCCAAGCAAACAGTTTTAGCTGAAGATAGTGAGAGTTTCTCTAATATTTCCTGTTGGCTAATTAATATCGATGCTTGAGAATCAGAAAGCATAAAACTCAAACGCTCAACTGGATAACTTGGATCGAGGGGAATATACGCTCCACCAGCTTTGAGGATAGCTAAAATTGCCACTACCATATCTAGAGAACGTTCTAGACATATAGCAACGACAGTTTCTGTTGTTACACCCTGTTTTTCTAAATAATGTGCAAGCTGATTAACTCTATAATTAAGTTGACGATAAGTTAATTCTTGTGACTGATGAATTAATGCCAAAGAGTCAGGCGTTAGTTCAACTTGCTGCTCAAATAATTGATGCAAAGCTGCATTTTTATAATTTGCAATAGTTTGATTAAATTTAAATAATAATTGCTCTTTTTCAAAATTATTTAAAAGTGAAAAACTACAGATATTTTGCTCTGGATTAACAACGATGTTTTCTAATAAAGTCTGGAAATGACGAATAAATTGGCTAATAGTTGTTGAATCAAAAATATTTGTATTATACTCTAAACATCCTGTTAATCCCTCTTGGGATTCAAACATCGACAGGAAAATATCTAATTGAGCTGTACCGCTGTCGAAGTCTAAAGTACGCAAGGTTAAACCAGAAACCTCCTGCACAGATACCGGACTGTTTTGCAGGACAAACATGACTTCATAAAGTGGATTTCGACTTAAGTTTCGTTCGGGTTGCAATTCTTCTACAAGCATCTCGAAAGGTAAATCTTGATGTGCATAAGCATCGAGAGTCACCTCACGAACTCGATGTAAAAGTTCGTAAAAAGTAGGATTACCATTGAGGTTATTACGTAATACCAAAGTATTAACAAATAATCCCAGCATTCCTTCTAATTCGGTACGGTTGCGGTTAGCAATTGGAGAACCAATTAAGATATCTTCTTGCTCTGTGTAGCGGTATAGTAAGATATTAAATGCTGCCAGCAAACTCATAAATAAAGTAGCGTCTGCTTGCTGGCTTAATTGTCTCAATGCATCAGTTAGAGCTTTAGAAAATGTAAAGTATTGCTTAGCACCAGTAAAAGTAGTGACATGAGGTCGTGGACGGTCTGTAGGTAATTGTAGTACAGGTAGCTCACCACTGAGTTGTTGTTTCCAATAATTTAATTGGGTTGCTAAGAATTTACCTTGAATGCGATCGCGTTGCCAAATTGCAAAATCTGCATACTGAATTGGGAGTTCGGGTAAGGGAGAAGGTTGATTTGTTGAGAAAGCAGCGTATAGCGTTGACAACTCGCGCAGGAACACACCGCAAGACCATCCATCAGTGATAATGTGGTGCATGGTTACAAGCAAAACGTGTTCTTCTTCACTCAAGCGAAGTAAAGTTGCTCTAACTAAAAGTCCTTTAGCTAAATTAAACGGTTTTGTTGCTTCTTTAGCTACAAGTTGTTTAACTTCTCCTTCCCAATCTTTATCAGACAAATACTCAAGATTAATAATGGGTAAATCCCAAGTTAATTGCGGTGCAATCTTCTGTATTGGTTCTCCATTTACAAGTTTAAAAGTTGTGCGCCAAACTTCATGACGCTGAAGAATTTTATTCAGACTTTGCCTAAGTGCTGTAATTTTAAGCTGTCCTTTTATCTGAAAAGCGATAGGAATATTGTAAAAATAACTCCCGTGATAAAGTTGGTCAATAAACCATAATCTTTGTTGAGAGAAAGATAAAGGAATATTCTCACTAATTTGACGTTTAGGAATAGTATCAGATTTAAATTTTCCTCCCTYCCATTTTTCTAAAAGAGCTTTTTTTGCTGGCGATAAATTAGAGTATTGTTTATCCATTGTTAAAAGTTATCTCAAGAGTTACTAAGTGCAACTTTTTTTAGGTAAATAATTATTAATTATGATTGCAGTACCATGAAGACCAAAAACTTTGTCATTTTACTATTGTGCTAGATATGTTTCCAACAAACAAAGCAAGCGCTACCTCCTAACCCTCCAGCATCAACATGACTAATTTCAGTGAAGCCTACATTTTCTAAAGCCGATTGAACATCTGTGAATAAGTGATCTTTTCTCAGCCAAGTAGTGTCTGAACGCTTCCAAGTTTTTTCTACTAATTCAAATCCGGTAACTTCGATTTTCCACATCTTTTTTTCCGAATTATAGTTAAATAATTCAATAAATGCACATTCATCATTAACATAGATATGATTGAAAGAACCCTCTTGAGTCTGCTTATCCATCAATTCTATTAATGGTATCGAAAACACGAACAGACCATTGTCCTGTAATGCTGCATATACATTTTTGAAGATGGCTGTTAAGTCTTCATTATTGAGGATGAAAAGTAAAACATCGATTGAAATAATAGCATTGAAGGTAGGTGGCAACTCAAAGTTGCGTATATCACCAAAGATAAATTCACTGTCAGGTGCATTTGTTTGAGCATAGCCTAATAGTCCTTTAGATGCATCAATTCCAGTCATTTGATACCCTTTCAAGTGAAGCTGTTGTACTAAATGTCCACAACCGCAACCAAGGTCGAGAATATGCGCTTCTTTAGAGATATATGGAAACAATATTTGCTCTAAAAAAGGTATTACACCATCCACTATAAATTCATCTCTATTCTTAAATTCGTTCTGTAAGCGAGCAACCGATTCATAATTTGGAGGATTGCTAGCTAAAGATATAAAAGAATTAGTTGCCAAAGACATAAACTATTTTTCCTATTTATAAATAATTTTTGAAATAAATTAATTTGAAAAACTGAAAATTAAAGGATTTTTTATCACGTTTAGAAGAGAAACATTTTCTCTTTTCAACTCTCTATATATTAATATATGTATGATTAACCAAAAGCATTTCTACCTCTTCTTCAGATAATTCTTCAATTTTTTCTACCAGAAGTCGCTCAATCATTTCTGCCTGCTTGATAGGCATCATAGCTTGCAATAAAAGGTCACGTAGCGGTAAATCTACTGGGAAGTTTGCTCGCAAGCGAGAAATTAGTTGAGTTGCAATCAGGGAGTCTCCTCCTAACTCATAGAAGTTGTCGTAAATACCAATTTCTGCAATCCCAAGTACCTCTTGCCATATTTGGGTAATTTGTTTTTCTAACTCATTTGTCGAAGCAACATAAGAATTAGTAAGATTAGGTCTGGAGTAAAGTGAGGATGAGTCTATTTGAGAGGAAGATTTTGAATCTGGTAGAGAGTCAAGGTCAAATGTACGCTCGCACCTAGCTTTTAAATCTACTGTGGAAACAACAACTTGAGTTCCTTTATCTAAAGAAAATATTCGTTTAAATACTTCTATAGTTTCTGTTGGAGTAATGGCTAATTCTACCCCTGATCCTCGCAGTACTTTTTGCTCTTGAGCAGAATTGAGTTTTAATTTATCCCAATTTATAGTGTACCACGGCAAAGAATAAGTTCGGTTATGTTGGTTAGTAAAGGTATCTATAAAATGATTAGCTGCTGAATATAAACTTAATCCGAATCCTCCTAAAATAGAAGATAAAGAAGAAAAGACAATACAAAAATCTAATTTTTTATTTTCTAAGAATTTTTCTAATACAGTAATTTGACGA
The DNA here is from genome assembly GCF_005869855.1 of Nostoc sp. PA-18-2419. Classification (GTDB taxonomy): domain Bacteria; phylum Cyanobacteriota; class Cyanobacteriia; order Cyanobacteriales; family Nostocaceae; genus Nostoc. Next base: position 224,926 of record NZ_SZNH01000011.1, read on the forward strand.
TGTTGTAACTTAAATAGCTTTTCTAATTCTAAATTACTAATTTCTGGAATCAAACTAAATATATCTTCGCGCTTGATTCGAGTCGAATAGATAACCCCATCAATTTGACCAATATTTTCAGGTGCAAGACTCTGGTGGATTTGTTGATAATTACTTATATCTGCACGCACTACCAATACTTTTGCACCTAATTCCTCCAATGCTAATAACTTTTGAATTTTGCAACTCACTTCATCTTCTTCAAGGTGAGCTTCGAGCCATTGCGAGAAATCATCCTTTTCTGGAAAATCTAAATCCTCGATAAATATTAGTTGTGCTTCTAGAAATTTGGCTATATATTCTGCAAGCACAATTTCAATACTTTCTAATCCCCCAAAAAACAGGTAAACACCGTGTTTTTTTAACGGTATTTTTTCTCCAACTTCTGACTCTAAGCGAACTGGCTCAAATGTTTGTACCCAACGATATAAGTCGCGATATGCAACTACCAAGTCTGAGGAAAGAGCTGTGAACTCGCTTAAAAGTTGGTCGGTAATGTTACTGTAATAATTTCCTTCTTTTCCATATCTATCTTCAAAGCCTTGGTGATTTTTTAAGGCAACATCAATACACCGACAGTTCATATGAGAATATTCTTGAGGAATAACTTTACATAAACCTAATATTGTTGCTTTTTGGGAGTCTAGTTTTTCATTACCATTGACTTCTTGAATGTTGTTTGATATAACCCAAAGTTGTAAGCGATCGCTCTTAACTTTACTGCTCTCTATGCGGCTATTTAGCTTACTAAGGTTCTCTGTTATCAACAACAAACTATTGAATTCTAAATAATTCTCTGGATGGCGATTTTCCAGATTACTGATACTCCATAAATAAATAATATTTTGGGGAGTTTTTCCTAATAATATTAATTCTTTAAATAAACTATTGTAGTCTTCGTATCTGCGTGGATTAATTATATAACTGCTATCACTTAGTTTTTTAAACTGCTCTCCTTGCTTAACGGTAATGACATTTTTACCTTGATTAATTAATGCATTGATTAATTTTTCCCCAATTCCTAACTCATCAAGAAAAAATAGCCAATCGTCTGGTGTAGATTCTATTTGAGCAGAGGATGAGTTACGTAGCAAAGAGCGCTTCCATGAAGGAACATAGAACCAGTCGGTAATATCTTGTTTACAATCTAATTTTGCTGACTTACTATTTAAAGAAGGCGATGGTGATTTAGCATCAATCCAGTATCTTTGTCGCTCAAAAGGATAGGTAGGTAAAGGCAAACGATGACGCTGCTCGTGAGTATAAAATCCTGACCAGTCAATCTGTACACCAAAAAGCCACAACCGACCTAATGTTTGCAATAAAAAGTTAACATCAGATTGTTGGTCTTTCACATGGCGTAATGAACTTATTACCTGTTGTTTAGCATTTTTATTTAAATGCTGTGTAGTAATAGTACTTAAAGTTCGTCCTGGTCCTACCTCTAGAAAAACACCTTCAAACTGTTTTAACAGTAGAGATATTCCATCAGAAAATCTCACAGTTTCTCGTAGATGTTGGCTCCAATAATTTGGATTTGTGGCTTGTGCATCTGTAATCCAACTACCAGTAACATTAGAAATAAAACGAATACATGGTGGATTCAGTTTGACTTTTTTTATTATCTCAATAAACGCCTCTAGTATTGGTGACATCATTTGTGAATGGAATGCATGAGATGTATGCAATAGCCGAGATTCAATTTCTTGAGAAGATAATTGATTTTGTAGTCTCGCAACTGCCTCGTTTGTTCCAGAAACAACACAAGAAGATGGGCTATTTATTGCTGCTATTTGGAGATAATTTTTATAGAGCGTTTCTGATTCTAATAACAACTGCACATCTTTTTCTGGAAGCTTAATTGCTACCATACTTCCAGAGGATAGTTGTTGCATCAACTCTCCTCTTTTGGCGACAATTTTTAAAGCATCCTCTAAAGAAAATACACCTGCTATGGTTGCTGCTACATATTCCCCGATACTGTGACCAATCATCGCCTCTGGTAGCACACCCCACGACATTAATAACTGAGCTAAAGCATACTCGATAACAAATAACGCTGGTTGTGTCAGCGCTGTTTGTTGTAATTGCTTTGAAGCAGTTTCAGTGTCTTTTTCCTTGGGATAAAGTAGGGAGCAGATATCAAGACCGAGGTAGGGTTGTAAAATAAAAGCGCAAGCATCTACATGTTTTTTAAACGTCGGTTCAATTTCATATAGTTCCTTAGCCATATTTGCATATTGCGCCCCTTGTCCGGAAAACATGAAGATCACTGGACAATGACCAGGCTTGCGGTGATGACTAAAAACACCTATTGGGTCTTGGTTGTCAAGAAATTTTATTGCATCTTCTTGGCGATCGCAAACGATGAAACGGCGATACTCAAAAGCCCGACGACCAACTTGTAGGGTATGAGCTACATCCGGTAGAAGAATATCAGGATTTTGCTCGAAGTGAGTACACAATTGCGCTGTCAGAGTTTCCAGGGCTGAACTGGTTTTAGCTGAGAGTACAAGCAATTGCCAAGGACGCGAGGAACTTGAAGCTTCAATTACTGGAGCTTCTTCCAAAATCACATGAGCATTAGTCCCGCCAATACCAAAAGAACTTACACCAGCTCTGTTGGGTCTACCGTCAGTTTTCCACTCTAATAATTTGGTGTTGACATAAAAGGGACTATTGGCAAAATCTATTTCCGGATTAGGATGTTCAAAGTGTAAGCTAGGAGGAATCAAACCGTGTTTCAGTGCCATGACCGTTTTGATTAAACTAGTCACCCCAGCTGCTATATTTGGATGTCCAATATTCGGCTTTACCGAACCAATAGCACAGAATCCATTCTTTTTGGTACGGGATTCAAATACCTTTTTGAGGGCACTAATTTCAATCGGATCTCCCAAGCTTGTACCAGTTCCATGAGTTTCGATATAGGTAATTGTCTCTGGATTAAATCCAGCGATCGCCTGAGCCTCAGCTATTACTGAAGCTTGACCACCGACGCTAGGAGCTGTGTAACCTACCTTAGCGGCTCCATCATTATTAATAGCTGAACCTTTAATCACCGCAAGAATGCAGTCCCCATCTGCTAAAGCATCCTCTAATCTCTTGAGTAGGACAATCCCTACGCCATCACTGAAAATAGTTCCATTTGCTTTAGCATCGAAAGCGCGACAGCGACCATCGGGGGAAGTCATCCCCCCTTCTTGATAAAAATAACCTTGCTTTTGTATAGACTGTATTGAAATACCACCTGCTAAAGCTAAATCGCACTCATAGTTGAGCAATCCTTGGCAAGCTAAGTGAACAGCTACTAATGATGTAGAGCAAGCCGTACTAATATTTATACTTGGCCCTTTGAGGTTTAACTTATATGAAATTCTTGTAGCTGGGTAATGATGACTATTGTTTAATTCAATTAATGAACCCGTTGATTCGATTATCTCAGGGTTGACACTTAATCTACTCAGCCAGTAGTTGTTAATAAAATTTCCTACATAAACACCAGTCAACTCTTTCTCAGATCCAGGAGCATAGCCAGCAGTTTCTATAGCTTCCCAAGCACACTCAAGCAGAATCCGGTGTTGTGGATCCATGATTTCGGCTTCCTTAGGCGAGAAATCGAAGAAAGAAGCGTCAAACATTTCAATATCTGAAAGATTAGCACCAGCTTTGACATATTCAGGATTACTTAGTGTAGCTGAGTCTACGCCCGAAGCTTTTAATTCTTCATCATTGAACAAAGAAATCGTCTCTTCTCCATTGCACAAATGCTGCCAAAATTCATCAACATTTTTGGCTTTTGGAAAACGACCAACCATACTGATTACGGCTATGCCTTTGATGGAATCATGGATTTGTTCGCTATCCATCCCACTTCCTCCTTTGTTTCATTAATTGTCTTTTTTCTTGCATAGCCGCTTCTTTTTTGCTAGCACGTTCGTCAGCTTTCAAAAATATCGGTTCTTCAAGCTGTTTTCTGCCAATATGTTCTGCCAAAGCACTGATAGTTGAATATTCAAATAGGCTAGCAGTTGGAATATTTTTATTTAAAAATTTTTTAATTTGACTGCGAAGTTGAATTATTAATAGTGAATCTCCTCCTAATTCAAAGAAATTATCGTAGAGACCTACCTCATTAATTCCTAAGATTTCTTGCCAGATATCGGCAAGCTTTTGCTCAATTTCATTTCGAGGAGGAACATAATCATTACTTAGTTCCGGTCGAGGATATTTAGAGTTGGATGGATTGACAGTCTCTAAAAATTCTAAGACTTGTGTTTCGTTGTAAGAAGTATAGTGTTTTGTATAATGCAATAAGTCAGAAGTACATACTATAACTTGAGGCATTGTACTTTCTAAAATTCGGAGAAAAGCATCTACGCCTTCATCAGGTAATATCCCTTGTTGAAGATTTTCTACTCGCAATTCTTGGAGTTGTTCAGGTACTTCTGTGTTTACCGCCATTCCAACTTCTTGCCAATTATCCCAGTTAATACTTGTAGTAAATCTGTGATATTTTGAGGCATTATAATGGGCAAAGGCATCAAGAAAAGCATTTGCAGCGCAATAATCTACCTGTCCAAATCCCCCTAAAATTGAGGTTTTTGATGATGTCAAGACAAAGAAATCTAATTGAATATCTTTAACAATTTTATCAATAACTATTGTCCCCTTAACCTTAGGAGCGAGAATACTTTGTGCATCTGCTTGAGCTTTTCGCCCAATCACACCGCCTCCAGCAACCCCAGCAGCATGGATAACACCATTAAGTTGACCAAATTGCTGTTGAGCAACAGCAATAGCACTTCGCATTTGTTCGATGTTGCTGACATCAGCACTGATTACTAAAACTTCTGCACCTAAATCTTCGAGTTGTTGAACTTTACGAATTTTACTGCTAGTGCTATCAGTTTCATTATGGGTGGATAGCCATTTTTCCCACTCATCTTTTTTGGGCAAAGCTGTTCGTCCTACTAACAGCAGCTTTGCTTGTACAGTTCGAGCCAAGTATTCTGCTAAAACAAGTCCAATACCTCCAAGTCCACCTGTAATTAAATAGACTCCCTTTTCTCGTAGTTGAGGCTTTTGGATTTTAGGTTGCTCAAAACGCACAGGCTCAAAACTTTGTACCCAACGATTGCTACCTCGATAAGCAATTAGCTTTTGAGAATCATCAACCCTCAGTTCTGCTAGTAATCTATCTAAGAGTTTTTCTTCTTGCCAGCTGCCTATATGGGGTAAGATAACATCAATACTACGACAATTAATATTTGAATATTCTTGGGAAATAACTTTAATTGGACCGAGCAAAGTGGCTTTCTCTGGAAAAATTACTTCAGTTGCTGTTACTGGTTGTAAGTTATTAGAAATAACAATAATATTAAAATTCTCTGTAGTCTCTTGTCTTCCCAAAGCTTGGGCAAGATATAGCAAACTGTAGAATCCCGTTATTTGAGTTTTATCAATTTTTCCGATTTCTAATTCTTGTTCATTATTAGGTGTAACGCTCCACAAATGAACAATTGTTTTTGGCAGCTTATTTTCTCCAATCAAGTCTTTGATTAAAGCATTGTAATCCTGATTATTTTCGGGATTAATAGTATATTGATAATCACTTAGTACAGTAAATTTTTCACCAAGCTTTACAGTAATAACATCCTGGTTTTGTTTTTCCAATCGTTTTACTAAATTTATACCTAAACCACACTCATCGAGAAACACCAAAGCGCAGGATTTTTGAAATGCTAATTCTTGATGTTCGAGTTGTACTGGAGGTAAAGAAGGCTTCCAAAAAGGAATATAAAACCAGTCAGCTATGTCAGGTTTTTTAGCCAGTGACACTTGAGTTGGAGTAGCATCTTGTCCTTGCTTTTTTGGTTCAATCCAATACCGTTGTCGCTCAAAAGGATAAGTTGGTAAAGGCAAACGATGACGCTGCTCGTGAGTATAAAATCTTGACCAATCTATTTCTACACCAGCAAGCCACAACCGACCTAATGTTTGTGATAAAAAGCTAACATCAGACTGTTGCTCTTTGACATGACGTAATGAAGTTAGTACTTGTTGTTTGGCATTTTTATCTAAATGCTTTGTTGTAATCGTACTTAAAGTTCGTCCTGGTCCCACCTCTATAAAAATACCTTCAAACTGCTTTATTAATTGCGATATTCCATCTGAAAACCTCACAGTTTGACGCAAATGTTGACACCAATAATCGGGATTTGTAGCTTGTTCATCCGTAATCCAAGTACCAGTCACATTAGAAATGAAGCGTATGTGAGGTGGTCTGAGCTTCACTTTTTTCACAGCTTGCACAAATGGTTCCAATATTGCTGACATCATCACAGAATGAAAGGCATGAGATGTATGTAGCAGACGACATTCAATCCCTTGAGAAAATAATTGGTTTTGTAGCACAGAAATTGCTTCGTTTGTTCCCGAAACTACACAGTCAGATGGGCTGTTAACAACTGCAATTTCTAAGGAATTTTTATACAACGTCTGTGCAGACAGCAGCAATTCCACCTCTTTTTCTGGAAGCCTAATTGCTAGCATACCTCCTGTGGGTACTTGTTGCATTAACTGTCCTCTTTTTGCCACAATTTTTAGGGCATCTTCTACAGAAAATACACCTGCAATGGTTGCTGCTACATATTCCCCAATACTGTGACCAATCATCGCCTCTGGTCGCACACCCCATGACATCAATAATTGAGCTAGGGCATATTCAATCACAAATAATGCGCTTTGGGTAAGTGCTGTTTGCTGTAGTTGTTGGCTAGCTGCTGCAATTTTTTCTTCCTCTGAAAAAAGTAGATGGCAGATGTCAAGCCCAAGGTAGGGTTCTAAAATCTCGGCGCAATTATTTACGTGTTTAGTAAATGTTGGTTCGATTTCGTATAGTTCCTTAGCCATGTTTGCATATTGCGCTCCTTGTCCAGAAAACATGAAGACGACTGGCTGTTCTCTACGCTCTTGATATGCAGTAAAAATCCGTTCTTGCTCCAGTGTTTCTAAGACATATACAGCATCTTTAACACTTTGGCACACCAACATTCGGCGATGGTTAAAAGCTCTACGACCTACTTGCAGAGTATGAGCTACATTGGCTAAATTTGTATCTGGATATTGTTTTAAATATGTAACTAAATTTGTAGTCGCAGTTTCAAGTGCTGAGCTAGTTTTGGCTGATACTAATATTAATTGCCAAGGCCTTGAGTTATCAAAATATTGAATTTTTGGAGGTTCTTCTAAAATTACATGAGCATTAGTTCCACCAAAACCTAAAGAACTAACTCCTGCTCGACGGGGAGTCTTGTTAGCTTTCCACTCAGTAAGTTTAGTATTAACGTAGAAGGGACTGTTTGCAAAATCAATTTCTGGATTAGGAGCTTCAAAATTTAAGCTAGGAGGTATTTGTTTATATTTCAATGCTAAAACAGTTTTAATTAGACTCGCTATTCCAGATGCGATATCTAGATGTCCGATGTTTGGTTTTACTGAACCAATGGCGCAGAAGCCATTTTTCTGTGTGAAAGCACGAAAAGCCTTGGTAAGTGCAGCAATTTCAACTGGATCACCAGTTGCTGTTCCAGTTCCATGAGTTTCTATATAAGAAATATCATTAGCATCTATTCCAGCGTTTGCTAGAGCCTCTACAATAACTTCAGCTTGACCATTGACACTAGGTGCTGTATAGCTAACTTTTAAGGAACCATCATTGTTAATTGCTGAACCTTTAATAACTGCATGAATATAATCTTTATCTGCTATAGCATCTTTTAATCTTTTTAAGACGACTATTCCAAGTCCACTGCCAAAAATAGTACCCCGTGCCTTAGCATCAAAGGCTCGACAATGACCATCAGGAGATAAAATTCCGTCCTCTTCATATAAGTAACCTGACTTTTGTGGAACCACAATTGTAACTCCACCTGCTAAAGCAATATCACACTCTTCATCAAGTAGACTTTTGCAGGCTAAATGCACAGCAACTAATGAAGTAGAACAGTAAGTTTGAATACCTACACTTGGGCCTTTTAAGTTTAATTTATATGAAATATTTGTAGTCAAAAAATCTTTATTTAAAGTATAGTTAGTAGAAACATTAATAAAATTAACGTTTGAGTAGATATTATTAAAAAAGTAACTATTTGTACTTATACCAGCATAAACGCCAATCAAACCTTTATAAGTTTCTGGATCATATCCAGCATTTTCAAGAGATGACCAGGCACATTCCATAAACAGGCGATGTTGAGGGTCCATTGCTTCAGCTTCTTTAGGGCTGCAACCGAAGAACCTAGCATCAAACAGTTCAATATCTTCTAATGTTGGTGCTGCTTTAACATAATTGGGATTGTTTAGAATATCTTCTCCGAGATTTAAATTTACTAAGTCATGATTGGAGAAAAATGAAATAGACTCAACACCATTTTGAAGATTATGCCAAAAATCATCAATATTTTTAGCACCAGGTAAACGACCTGACATTCCCACTATTGCTATATCTATATTTGCTGTTTCTTCTTGTTTTATTTCAGGGTTCATAAAATATAGAGAAATTGAAATTAAGTTAACATATTTTAGTTACTTTGCATTTTTATCTGCCTTCTTCTCTGTCCTCGGCTTAGTCTTTGTTCAAAAGTATTTTCCTGAGGTTCTTCTGGAGTAAAAATCTTTGCCATAGAACCAATATTTGGACATTCATAAAGCTTAGCAACAGAAATCTTGGAATTAAATTCTTTATTTAAGGTTGCAATAACTTGAATCCCGATTAGAGAATCACCACCAACTTCAAAGAAGTTATCATATATTCCTATCATTTCTATTCCCAAAATATCTTGCCATATGTTGCTAATCTTTTGCTCAATTTCATTTCGAGGAGCAACATAATCATTACTTAGTTCCGGTCGAGGATATTTGGAGTTGGATGGATTGACAGTTTCTAAAAATTCGAGTACTTGGGTTTCGTTGTAAGAATTGTAGTGTTTAAGTATATCCAATAAGTCAGACGTAGATACTACAACTTGAGGCATTTTACTTCCTAAAATGCGTAGAAAAGCATCTACACCTTCATCAGGCAATATTCCTTGTTGAAGATTTTCTGTTCGCAATTGTTGGAGTCGTTGGGGCAATTCAGTGTTTACCGCCATCCCAACTTCTTGCCAAGTATCCCAGTTGATAGTTGTAGTAAATCTCCCCTTTTTTGAGGCATTATGATGGGCAAAGGCATCAAGAAAAGCATTTGCAGCGCAATAATCTGCCTGTCCAAATTCTCCTAAAATTGAGGTTTTTGATGATGTCAAGACAAAGAAATCTAATTGAATATCTTTAACAATTTTATCAATAACTATTGTCCCCTTAACCTTAGGAGCGAGAATACTTTGTGCATCTGCTTGAGCTTTTCGCCCAATCACACCGCCTCCAGCAACCCCAGCAGCATGAATCACACCATTAAGTTGACCAAATTGCTGTTGAGCAACAGCAATAGCACTTCGCATTTGTTCGATGTTGCTGACATCAGCACTGATTACTAAAACTTCTGCACCTAAATCTTCAAGTTGTTGAACTTTACGAATTTTACTGCTAGTNACACCATTAAGTTGACCAAATTGCTGTTGAGCAACAGCAATAGCACTTCGCATTTGTTCGATGTTGCTGACATCAGCACTGATTACTAAAACTTCTGCACCTAAATCTTCAAGTTGTTGAACTTTACGAATTTTACTGCTAGTGCTATCAGTTTCCTCATAGGTGGATAGCCATTTTTCCCACTCATCTTTTTTGGGCAAAGCTGTTCGTCCTACTAACAGCAGTTTTGCTTGTACAGTTCGAGCCAAGTATTCTGCTAAAACAAGTCCAATACCTCCAAGTCCACCTGTAATTAAATAGACTCCCTTTTCTCGTAATCGAGGCTTTTGGATTTTAGGTTGCTCAAAACGCACAGGCTCAAAACTTTGTACCCAACGATTGCTACCTCGATAAGCAATTAACTTTTGAGAATCATCAACGCTCAGTTCTGCTAGTATTTGTTCTACAAGTGTTTCTTCTTGCCAGCTGCCTATATGGGGTAAGATAACATCAATACTACGACAATTGATATTTGAATATTCTTGGGAAATAACTTTAATTAGTCCGAGCAAAGTGGCTTTCTCTGGACAAAGCATTTCGGTTCCGGTCACTGACTGGAGGTTGTTAGAAATAACTGTGATTTTTACTTCCTCAGTAGTTTCTTGTTTTCCTAAAGCTTGGGCAAGAAATAAGAGACTATAAAATCCTGTTGTTTGAGTTTTTTCTAATTTTTCGATTTCTAATTCTTGTTCGCTGTTAAGTGTGACACTCCATAAATGAACAATCGTTTTTGGCAACTTGTTTTGTTTAAAAAGCTCCTGAATTAGAACATCGTAATCACGATCGCTTTCCGGATTGATAGTATATTGAGATTCATCTACTGTATTAAAATTTTTACCAACTTTTACAGTAATTACACCCTGATCTTGTGTTTTTAGTTGTTTGACTAACTTGTTACCCAAGCCACACTCATCCATAAACACCAAAGTGCAGGATTTTTCCAATCCTAATTCTGGATGTTCGAGTTGTACGAGGGGTAAAGAAGGTTTCCAAAAAGGAATATAAAACCAGTCAGCTATATCTGGTTTTTTAGCCAGTGATAGTGGAGTGTGACGCTCGTTTTGTCCTTGCTTATTAGGTTCAATCCAGTACCTTTGTCGTTCAAATGGGTAAGTCGGCAAAGGTAAACGATAACGTTGCTCGTGGGTATAAAATCCCGACCAATCTATTTCTACACCAGAAAGCCATAGCCGACCTAATGTCTGTAATAAAAAGCTAACATCTGATTGTTGTTCTTTGACATGACTTAATGAAGTTAGTACTTGTTGTTTGGTGTTTTTATCTAAATGTTGTTTCGTAATCGTACTTAATGTCCGCCCCGGCCCCAACTCCAAAAAGACGCCTTCAAACTGCCCCAATAGTTGCGATATCCCATCTGAAAACCTCACAGTTTGTCGTAAATGTTGACTCCAGTAATTAGGATTTGTGGCTTGTGCATCTGTAATCCAACTACCAGTAACATTAGAAATGAAGCGTATCTGTGGTGGATTTAATTCGACTGTTTTGATAGCTTCAATAAATGCTTCTAGTATTGGTTCCATCATTACAGAATGGAACGCATGAGACGTATGCAACAGTTGACATTCAATTTCTTCAAAGGATAATTGATTTTTTAGTAGTGCGATCGCTTCCTTTGTTCCAGAAACAACACAGGATGATGGGCTGTTAATAACTGCAATTTGGAGAGATTTTTTATACAACGGCTGTGCCGATAGTAGCAATTGTACATCTTTTTCTGGAAGCCTAATTGCTAGCATACTTCCAGAAGGTAGTTGTTGCATTAACTGTCCCCTTTTTGCCACAATTTTTAAGGCATCCTCTAGGGAAAATACACCTGCTATGGTTGCTGCTACATATTCCCCGATGCTGTGACCAATCATCGCCTCTGGTAGCACACCCCATGACATTAATAACTGAGCTAAGGCGTATTCTGTAACGAATAACGCGCTTTGGGTGAGGGCTGTTTGTTGTAGTTGCAAAGATGCAGTTTCGGTATCTTGTCCCTTGGGGTAAAGTAGAGAGCGGATATCAAGACCGAGGTGGGGTTGCAATATTAGAGCGCAAGTATCTACATGTTCTTTAAAGGTCGGTTCTACTTCATATAATTCCCGACCCATATTTGCATATTGCGACCCTTGTCCAGAAAACATGAAAATGACCGGACAGTGACCAGGCTCATTATGGAGACTAAAAATACGTTGCGGGTCTTGGCTGTTAAGCAATTTCACTGCATCATCTAGGTCGTGACAAACCATGACACGACGATAGTCAAAAGCTCGACGACCTATTTGTAGGGTGTAAGAGACATTTGGTAAGGAAATATTGGGGTTTTGCTCTAAATGCTCGCCCAGTTGCGCTGTTGCAGTATTTAAAGCTGTGCTGGTTTTGGCTGAGAACAGTAACAATTGCCAAGGACGAGAAGGACTATAAGCCTCAATCACTGGAGCTTCTTCCAAAATCACATGGGCATTAGTCCCACCAATTGCTAAAGAACTTACACCTGCTCTGCGTGGTGTTCCGTTAGTTTTCCACTCCGATAATTTAGCGTTGACGTAAAAGGGACTATTGGCAAAGTCTATCTGGGGATTTGGCTTTTGAAAGTGTAAACTAGGTGGTATTTGTTTATGTTTTAGTGCCAGGACTGTTTTAATAAATCCTGTTACACCTGCTGCTATATCCAGATGCCCGACATTAGTCTTTACTGAACCAATAGCACAAAAGCCTTTTTTATTTGTGCTAGCACGATAAGCTTGTGTGAGAGCCTTGATTTCAATCGGATCTCCTAAGACAGTTCCCGTACCGTGTGCTTCTACATAAGTAACAGTTTCAGGTTCGACTTCAGCTAAAGCTAAAGCTTCTAAAATTACTTCCCTTTGACCCTCAATACTAGGGGCTGTATATCCAATCTTTAAAGAACCATCGTTATTAACAGCTGAACCTTTGATTACTGCATGGATAAAGTCACCATCAGCAATGGCATCCTCTAATCTTTTCAAGACTACTACACCTAAACCATTGCCATCAATAGTTCCTTCTGCTTGTGCGTCAAAAGCTCGACAATGTCCGTCAGGAGAATGAATTCCTCCTGGTTGATAGTGATAACCACTTTTTTGCATTGTTGTAGCGGAAACACCGCCCGCTAAAGCAATATCACTTTCACCATTTAGTAAACTTTGGCAGGCTAGGTGGATAGCAACTAATGATGTCGAGCAAGCAGTTTGAATATTTATACTTGGCCCTCTCAAGTTCAATTTGTAAGAAACTTGTGTAGGCAAAAAATCCTTTTCGTTTCCATGCAAAAGTTTGAAGCTATCTACTGATTCTATTAAATCTCGATTTGAATATAAGTTTGACAGGAGGTACATATTGGGAGATGCACCGGCAAAAAGACTTATTTGACCGCTATAAGTTTCCGAATTATAACCAGCATTTTCTAAAGCTTCCCAAACACATTCTATGAAAAGGCGGTGCTGGGGATCTGTAATTTCAGCTTCTCTAGGTGAAAAGCCAAAAAATTCAGCATCAAATAACTCTATATCTTCTAATATACCATTTGCTTTCACGTAATTAGGATCGTTGAGCAATGATGGATCTTCCCCAGCAGATAGTAATTCTTCATCTGTGAAAAAAGAAATTGATTCTACACCATCACGTAGGTTTTGCCAAAAAATATCAATATTTTTTGAACCAGGAAAACGCCCCGCCATCCCAATAATAGCTATTGCATCTTGGTCAATTAAGTTCTCATATTTATCTAATTTACTCATTTCTATCATCTTAATTTATTAAAAAAACTAAACAGAATGTGGGATTTTAATATTTAAGAAAATTTAAATTTGGATTTTGGCAGCTATCTCGATCTGCTCATTTAAAACTGCACGAATATCTTCTTCTGTAGTTAATGGATTAGCAATCACTGCCCGCATAGCAACTATCGGAGTTTCACTGCCAAACTTGATATCTTTTTTTGTTGTTCGTGAAATAAAAGTATGACCAATTTGACGCTGAGATTTTTGCAAACATTCATTAAAATTATTAATAATTTGATTATCTATATCTGTCAATTGGTTTATACTATGTACTCTTCTAAATCGTTTTGGAATATAGCGATAAGTTAATAGATTAGTATCTGGTTCTGCCAGCAATTCAAATTCGGGCATAGCCGAAATACAAGCAGCCATGTATTGAGTTTTTCGGATTCCTTCATTAATCAAAAACTCATATCCCTTAACACCAATCAGCTTTAAACCGGCGTGTAAAAATAAAGCCATGCCTGGTCGAGAACCTTCTAAAGCACGTTTACCTAAATCAAACGATCCCTTACGCATGGTATAACTAGCCTGTTTTTCGATCGCTCCAGCCAAATGTGGATCGCTAAAAAAGACCATCCCAATACCCATTGGTAGATATAGTTGTTTATGTCCATCAATAGTGACTGAATCGGCTTTTTCTATACCAGCAAGCTTATATCGATATTGCTCAGAAAAAATTAGCGGCCCACCCCAAGCAGCATCTACATGAAAATGAGCATTGGCTTGGTGTGCAATTTCTGCGATATCTATCAGGGAATCAACTCCACCTGAGTCTGTTGTCCCAGCAACTCCCACAATTGCAATAATCAGCAAGTTTTTGGCTTGACAGTTGACAACAGTTTGACGCAGTGCTTGTATATCAACTCGATTATTACGGTCAGCAGGGATTCTGATCAAACTATTCGTACCAATGCCCATTAAATCCGCAGCTTTATCAAAAGAAAAATGCATCAAGTCAGAGCCAATAATTACTGCTCCTTTATAGCCATAGAAATCTAAAGCAGCTGCTAAACCTTCTTTTTCTACACCAAGAAATCCATCTTTGGGGCCTAGTGAAGCATTTCGCGCACACCACACTGCTGTAATATTTGCCACTGTTCCACCAGAAACCAAAATTCCCAGTGTACTCAAATTATTTTGAATATGTTGATTGTAAAAATTATCAGAAAAATTATAAATTTGTCTATGCAACATAGCCAAAGCTTCGCGTTCGCAAAAGCTTAGGGCTTTGGCTGTCTCTATTTTGACGGCGTTTTGGTTCATTGCCGTCATCAATTTAGCCAAAGGGCGTACAAAACTAGGAAGTGCCGAGGTCATGTGACCAATAAATCGTGGCGAAGATGTATGTATTGAATGAGCAACAACATTGTTGCCTATGTATTTGAGATAGCTTTCAAAATTGCTAGGCTGAACGGGAATCTTACTATCAGTAAACTTTTCTAATAGTAACTCTAAATCAATATTAGTATTAGAATCGATAGCGTTTAAAAAATCTTGCGACCAGCTATCAGTTATTTCATCGATTTGTTTTTCGATAGAAATTGCTTGATTGCATGAAGCAAACAATTGCATTACTTGTTCTTCAATTCCATTATCGAATGTTTGCTCAGATTCAAAAAAGGAATTTTTATTTAGCATTTCTTGTTTGCTTGATGTCATATTTGGTTGCAAGATTTTTTACTTTGTTTTTGTAGTCAGAATGTTATGCCTGCTTGACTCTAAAATATTTGATTCTACAGGTCATCAATATTCCAGTATTCGTGTGACACTAAAAATCTTTTTCCTTGATTGCTGCTCGGCGCTCTTTCCTAACTTGTTTTCGCCTTTGTACTGAAGCTGTTCTGTTCTCTGGATGATGAGTAGGTCGGGAAACAGATGTTTCTTCACTCGATTGCTGACTAAAATATTTAACCAGGTTACTGATGGTCGGATATTGAAACATATCAACCAAGGTGAAATCTCGTTGAAATACTTTTTGCAACTTGCTAGTAACTTGAATTAATAGCAATGAATGACCACCAAGTTCAAAGAAATTATCATGAATTCCCACTTTTTCCACCTGAAGTAATTCTTGCCAAATAGATGCAATCACTTTTTCCACTTCGGTCTTCGGCGCTACATAAGATACTTCTAATTCTGGTCTGAAAGTTTCTGGTGCAGGTAATGCATTGCGGTCTATTTTGCCATTGGGTGTTAGAGGTAGGGCGTTGAGGGTTACAAAGGTTGAGGGTACCATGTACTCAGGTAACCTTTCTTTGATAAATGCTCGTAAGTCGCCGATTGAAAAGGTGGGTTTATTTACTATTGTTTCCTCGGTCAACACTTGCGTTTTTGGTGCGGGTGTAATGCCTTGTGGTTGTTGTGTTGGAACAATATAAGCTACTAGGCGTTTGTTTCCTGGTTGCTCCTCTCGGGCGACAACAACAGTTTCCATTACCGCAGGATATTGACTCAAAACAGTTTCTATCTCGTTTAACTCAATGCGATATCCCTGAAATTTTACTTGATGATCTACACGACCGAGAAACTCAATGTTACCGTTTGGTAGATACTGTGCTAAGTCTCCAGTTTTATAGAGTTTGTTGTTTGGGTTTGTGCTAAAAGGATTGGAGATGAAGCGCTCTCGAGTTAACTGTGGTTGGTTCAAGTAACCACGCACCACACCTTTACCGCCAATGTAGAGTTCACCAGGAATCCCAATAGGTACTGGTTGTAAATGGCGATCAAGAATGTAAATTTCTGTGTTGGCAATTGGGCGTCCGATTGGTACTATATTGCTGGTTTCTTTGAGGTTATAGCTTGTAGACCAAATAGTTGTTYCTGTGGGGCCGTACATATTATGAATTTCTGCCGAGAGTTGAGTACGCAACTGTTCTGCTAGAGAAATTGGTAACGCTTCACCACCAAGCATCAATTTACAGAGCGAACCCATTGCACTCAACGTTTTATTATCCTGAATTAGCATTCTTGCTAGAGACGGAGTGCATTGCAGATGTGTGACATTGTGTCTTGCAATTTCAGCAGCTAAGGAATAGTCGGTGTTGCTAGTGTCATTTTTATCTATTTTTTTGTTGCTCAATTCTCTGACTGTATTTAGATGATGTAAACTAGACAACACAGATTCCACATCCACGCCAAAATCAATCAGACATGCAACCTCATCTACCCCTATAGCCTTGAGTCGATTAATCATCTGCAAGCAAGTGCTGGGTGTGCCTAACAAACTACTCGTTTCAAAGTAACGATTGAAAGCGTAATTCAGCAATTGCTCTTGCTCTTGGGCACTAAAGTTATCTACATCAATATCCTCACCTAAACTTTTTGCTAAGTTCTTCCACAAACTCAGAGAACTTTTCAAGTAATCGCAGAAAGGTTGCCGCACCTTTTCTCGCACAATATCAATGTCCTCACCCACAAAGGTGTGAATCATCAGCGTCACCTGACCTGCTCCCACATGACCGTGTTCCTGCCAGGATTGACGATAAATCGCAATTTTTTCCTCTAGTTCCTCTAGATTTTGACCGAGTAAATGGGTAAGCAAGTTAGCACCAATTTCACCCGCTCTATGAAAAGTTTCGGGGCTACCGGCTGCTGTAACCCAAATCGGTACTTGCGGCTGAATCGGTTGGGGATGAATCTTTACTTCTACTTCTTTGCCGCTACCGCCTGGCAGGGTTATTGATTTTCCCCGCCAGAGTTGGCGGACAGTTTCGATGTCACGAAACATGATTTGGAAACGATCGCTATACCTGTCTGGTGCTAAGACAAAATCATCGGCGTGCCAACCAGAAGCAAAGGAGATACCAACTCTGCCTCCAGAAAGGTTATCAACTACAGACCATTCTTCAGCAACTCGAATCGGGTTTTGTAACGGTAAAACAATACTACCAGCACGAATTTGAATTTGCTCTGTAATTGTGGCGATCGCTGCACTGACAACGGAGGGATTTGGGTATAGACCGCCAAATTCATGAAAGTGTCGCTCTGGAGTCCAGATTGCCGCAAAGCCCTGTTTGTCGGCAAACTTAGCACCTTCAAGTAGTAACTGATACTTATTTGTGCCTGCCTGTAGCTCGTCACTAGCAAAATAGAAAAGGCTAAATGCCATTTCTTTATCTGTGATTTGGTCTACTTCAGTCGCAATAGCACGTCTGAAATCACCATTAATTACAACTTCAAAACCGCGTGTCAGTGTCCACAGCAACTCTAACACTGAGATATCAAAGGAAATGCTAGTAACTGCTAACCAAGTACCTGGGCGATCGCTGCCAATTTTATTGTCCATTCCTGTAAAGAAATTGACAACGTTGCCATGACTGACCATTACTCCCTTTGGCTTACCTGTGGAGCCAGAAGTGTAGATTGTATATGCTAAGTTTTCTGGCGAGAAGGTTATTGGAAGATTCTGGTCGCTTGCCATTTGAATTATCTGCCAATCTGTATCGAGGCAAACCACCGATGCACCAGAATTTGGCAGTTTTTCTAGCAATTTTTGTTGAGTTAGCAGCACTGGCACTTGAGCATCTGCCAACATAAAAGTTAGGCGTTCTTGGGGGTATGCTGGGTCTAACGGGACATAAGCACCACCTGCTTTGAGGATAGCTAATAGTCCGATAATCATATCGAGCGATCGCTCTACACAAATCCCGACTAATACATCTGGTTTTACTCCCAATGAACGCAAATAATGTGCTAATTGGTTGGCTTTGGTGTTTAGTTGACCATAAGTTAATTCTTCATCTTCAAACACCACTGCGACTGCATTAGGTGTGCGTTCTACTTGCGCTTCAAATAACTGATGAATGCACTTTTCTTGAGCATACTCAATTTCTGTATCATTCCACTCTTGCAGCAATTGATATTTTTCTTGTGCAGTCAGTAAGGACAAATCTCGAAGTTGTTGTTCGGGATTAGCAACTATACTTTCTAGCAAAGTCTTTAAATGTCCTATTATCCGATTAATCGTCGCACTATCAAAACGACGAGTATCATAGGCAATTGATAGTAATAAATCTGAACCAGGATATACCTGGAGGGTAAGAGGATAATTTGTCTTTTCAAATACCCGAGCTTCACCTATAACCAAGCTTTGAGCTAGCTTTTCACTAGTATCATCTACTAAATAGTTATTAAAAACTAAAAGACTCTCAAATAATGGCAACCCACGAGGGATTTGACTCCATTGTTGAATCTGCATCAGTGGACTATATTCATACTGACGCATTTCTACTTCTTGAATTTGCAGCTTTCTCAACCAAGGTATCAGCAAAGCATCACTATCTACTTCTACTCGTAACGGCAATGTGTTGGCGAAAAGTCCCATCATCGACTCTGCTTCTGCCAATTCCGTAGGCCTGCCCGAAGATGTAGCTCCAAAAACTATATCTGACTCACCGCTATAGCGGCTCAAAAGTATAGCCCAAGCTCCCTTAAGTAGGATATTTAGGGTCAGGTGATACTTTCGCGCCAGGGAATTCAAGGCATCTGTCGTTGTTAGCGAGAGTAGGGTTTGTTGACAATCATGGTTTTCCTCTTCACTAGAGAAAGTACCGCCTTTGTCCATCATTAGTGGTGTCGGTACTGTAAATCCTCTAAGCATCTCGCGCCAGTAAATTTCCGCCTTTGAGATATCTTGCTGCTGTAGCCAAGAAATATATTCTTTAAAGGGACGAGGATATTCGAGATCTAAATCCTCACCTTGACAAAAGGCATTATAGAATTCATAGAATTCTTTCCATAGCCATGTTAAAGACCACCCTTCCATCAATATATGGTGAAAGCTGAAAACAAATTGATAAGTGTTGTCAGCCACCTGAATTAATGTCAGACGGATAAGTGGAACCTCAGAAAGTGTAAAGCCTTGTTTGCGATCTGCTGCTAAAAAAACTTCTAATTGCTTTTCTGTTTCTGCTAAAGACATTTGACGCCAGTCTTGAAAATCCCAAGGCAAATCTACTTGTCGATACACCACTTGATATGGCTTATCAAGATTTTCCCAGTAGAAGGAAGTACGCAAAATCGGATGTCGGTTTAAAACTCGCTGCCAAGCTTTCTCAAAAGCTGGAACATCAATTTGAGTTTTTAAAGAGTAGCAGAACTGCTCAAAATACATTCCCGAATCTGGTGCAACCAGCGTGTGAAAAAGCATACCCTGTTGTAAGGGTGAAAGTTCATATATATCTTCAATATTCTTTTGGTTCATAGAAAATTCCTCCTGTATTACTGACTAATCTGAGCCAGCAGGCTACTCAAATTTTCTTGATTGATGTTTGCTGCCGAAAAGTCTGAAGGAGTATACTCCACTGCATCAAGGGAGCGACAGTAGGCGATTAAAGATTTGAGTACTTCGACAAAACTCTGAGCTAGTTTTTCTATAGTCTGGCGTCGATGCAAATTTGTGCTATAACCAAATTCCAGTCTTAACTGACCTTCTTCATTAACCCATGCAGTTACGCCTAGCAAATGGGGACTAGTTCCTTTAGTACTGTACAACGCTCCAGTGGATTCTTCAGTTGGTCTGAGCATAGAAGCTTGGTCGAAGCTTTTACCAAACTGACCAAGATAGAGAAAAAACACTTCTGCTTGGGGAAGCGATCGCATTTTCTCTATAAGTGTTGTATCCTCACTCAAGTAGCGTAGCATTCCCGGCTCGATGGTTCTACTAGAAATGTCACGAAACTGCTCTTTAACAGTTTTCAATGCATCCCCAAGATTTTCAGCGCCTTCTAAATCCAACAGCACAGGATAAAGAGTAGTCAGCCAACCTACTGTCCGTGATATATCCACATTATCTATAGTAATACTTGCGTCCCGCGGATCTTCTTCAGTATTAAACAGTAGCCATTTTTTGCCTGTCCATTGTTTAAAAGTCTCTACAAGAGCAGTCAATAAAACTTCTTGTGTATTAGTTCGATAGACTCCTAGAACCTCCTGAAGTAATGCCTGAGTTTCAGTTTCAGTTAATCCTACTGAAACAGTTTGGTCTGATGCTACATTGTTAATGCCTCCAGGATAATCTATCGGTAAGGGATAAACTTGGTTGTAACGTTCGCTGAGGCAGGAATTTAACGTTTTGTGCAACTTTTCACAGTTAGCATATTCCTTTAATCGTTGTGACCACTGCTTAAAAGAGGTGGTTTTCTGCGGCAGTTGAATTGCTTGACCTTTGCTAAGCTGTTGATAAGCGGTCTCAAGATCCTCTAGTAAGATTCGCCACGAGCCGAAATCCACTGCCAAGTGGTGGATGATAATCAACAAGCGGTTTGAGGAGTTGACACCCAAATTAAAAAGTACACCCCGGACAATTGGCCCCTCTGACAGGTTTAAGCTAGCTTGTAGTTCCGTGGCGATCGCTTCCATAGAAGATTTTTGCATCTCGGCTGACAATGCCGATAAATCTTTATGTATTAAATTTACTTCTTCCAAACCACTATTCACCTCCTGCCAACCAGATTCAGAGGAGATAAACCGCAGCCGAAGTGCATCGTGATGTATGAATAAATACTGCCATGCCTTTTCTAACAAAGCCGGATCGAGAACTTGCATTACCTCTACAAAGAATGCCATGTTCCAGTGATGCGGTTCTGGTAAATTTTGTTCAAAGAACCAATGCTGGATAGGTGTTAGAGGCAGCAAACCAGTTACTAAGCCTTGCTCTGCTTGGACAACTTGTTTTGTACTTGTTACCTCTGCTAGTTCGGCAATTGTTTGGTGTTCAAACAATTGCTGAGGAGCAAGTCGATAACCTGCTTTAGCGGCTCTCGCACTAACTTGAATACCGAGAACAGAATCTCCTCCTAATTCAAAAAAGTTATCGTGAATGCCTATAAGTTCAATACCCAGGAGTTCTTGCCAGATGTTAGCAATGGTTTGCTCTAACTCGTTTCTCGGAGCAACATAATTACTATCTAAATTAGGTCTTAAATAAAGTGAAGCAGAGCTGGCTTTTTGTGCTTCAGTTTGATTTAATTCAAGTTTAATCCATCTATTGATACTAGTTTGCAAATCTACTGTAGATGTGATTACCTGAGTAAATTTATTTAAAGATAAGGCACGTTTAAAAACCTCAAGGCCTTCTTGTTTTGACATCATCGAATCCCCACCTTTTAGTAAGGTTTTTGATCGTGAGGATTCTTGAATAATCCAATCGCCATAATTAATACTCAGCCACGGGAAAAGGCTTGTTTGGTTATGTTTATGTACAAAAGCATCAGTGAATATGTGCGCTGCTGGATAGGCGGCCATGCCCATAACCCCCAAAACAGATGCTAATGAGGATATGACTACACAAAAATCTAGCTCTTTTCCTTGTAAGATATTTTCTAATACAAATAATCCATAACCTGTAGAACTGAATTGACTTTCACATTCAGTTTTACTTATTTGTTGAACAGTGCTAAATAACTTTATCCCTGCTGCATGGATTACCCCATGAATCTGACCAAAGCGGTTTGATGCTTCAGTCATTACTGTTTGCATTTGTTGGAGATTGGCAACATCGGCGCGGCAAATCAAAACTTCTGCACCCAATGCTTCTAATGCTTGTACTTTCTGAATTTTGCAACTGATATCATCGCTATCATCGTGAGTTGCTAACCATTGAGACCAATCTTGTTTTGCTGGCAGACCAGAACGCCCGGTGAGAATTAGCTTGGTATCGGCTGTTTGGGCGAGATATTCTGCTAGTACTAAGCCAATATCTCCTAGACCACCAACGATTAAGTATACTCCCCCTTCTTTTAGGGGAATTGTTTGCTCATCTGGTTGTTGGAGTTGTGTTGGTTCAAAAGTTTCCACCCAACGATGTTTGCTACGGTAGGCAACCATATTCTCAGATAGCTGATGGGTGAGTTCTGCTGAAAGTTGGTCTATGAGTTGATTTTCTTGGTATGTCCCTGATGGAATTACCACATCAATGTTACGACAGGTAATATGAGGATACTCTTGAGGAATCACCTTACATAGTCCGATGACAGTTGCCTTTTCGGGGCATAAGTTTTCGTCACCGTTTACCTCTTGCACATTGTCACTAACAACTAGAATTTGGATATTATCGGTAACTTTTTGTCTTCCTAAGGCTTGTGCGAGGAAAAGTAAACTATAAAATCCATTATTTTGACATTCTTCAAAGAACTGATGAGCTAATTTTCCCTGGGCGTTGGGGATAAGACTCCAAAAATGGCTAATCACATTTGGGTTTAAATCCAATGCATCAAGTTCTTTGAGCAAAGTATCATAGTCACTACTTGTTTGGGGATTAATTGCGTAACGGCGTCGCCCCAGTTGTGTAAACTGTTCTCCAACAGTCACAGTAATGACATCATGCCCTTGTAATTCCAACTGTTTGGCTATTTCGGAACCTATACCAATTGGATCAATAAATACTAAATGATATAAATTTTGTGCTGGTTTTGCTGTTATCTGTGGAGAGCGTTTCCAGGAGGGGATATAAAACCAGTCGGCAATATTAGTTTTTTTCTGTAATGGCGTTGCCAAATTAACTTCAGGGTTAGCATCAATCCAGTAACGCTGACGTTCAAAAGGATACGTCGGTAAGGGAATGCGGCCGCGTTGTTCCTGAACATAAAAACCAGACCAGTCTACTTTTACCCCAGCCAACCACAGGCGACCCAATGTATTGATTAAAAATGCAACATCTGATTGTTGCTCGTAGGAATGCCGCAGGGAAGGCAATATCACCGATGTTGTTCTATCCTCATTTTCTAGACATTGCAGTGCAAAACTGCTCAATGCCTGACCGGGGCCAACTTCTAATAAAATCGGATTATCTTTTTGTGATAATTGTTGCACTCCCGAAGCAAAGCGTACTGCTTGACAGAGGTGCTGTACCCAATAACTTGCATCTGTTGCTTGGGTTGCTGTAATCCAAGTTCCGGTAACGTTGGATAAATAAGGAATCGTCGGTGGCTTGAGAGTGAATGTTTGAACTAAATTATAAAAGCTAGGTGCGATCGCTTCCATCATTACAGAATGAAAAGCATGAGAACTCTGTAAACGCTTACCAATTAAACCTCTTTCACTCAACCGTCGTTCTACTTCCTCAATAGCATCAGTAGCACCTGCAATCACACACAACGATGAGCCGTTAATTGCAGATAGAGAAATCTTCTCATTCAATAAGGGCTGTATTTCTTCTTCTGAAAGCCCAATTGCCAACATTGCTCCTTCAGGCAACTGTTGAATCATTTGCGCTCTTTTAGCTACCAAGGTTAAGGCATCTTCCAAAGATAAAACTTCTGCTAGAGTTGCTGCAACATATTCACCGATGCTATAGCCAATCATTGCCGTAGGACGAATTCCCCAGGATATCCACAATTGAGCTAAAGCGTATTCAATCACGAACAGAGCTGGTTGGGTATAAACGGTTTGATTGAGTTTTTGCGTGGCTACATCTGCTGGTTGGGTTCCCCGACCGAGCATTTTTCGCAAATCTAGCCCACCAGAGAGAGTATTTGATTTATTTCCATTCTCACTATTTCTATTGGGATACAAGACATCTCGCAAATCTAGACCCAGGTGGGGTTTGAGGAGTTCGCAGCATTGGTCAACACAAGTACGAAATGTTGGCTCAGTTTGATAAAGTTCGAGACCCATATCAACGTAGTGAGTTCCCAGTCCAGAAAACATGAAGGCAACCGGGCGTTCCTGAGTTTTGTGAGTAGTGGTGAGAACTCGTTTGGAATCTTGAAGTGCGTTGATAGCATCTTGAATATCTCGGCAGACAACTGTGCGCCGATGCTCGAAAGCTCTACGCCCAATTTGTAATGTATAAGCTACATCGGCGAGGTTTAAATTGGGATGCTCTTGGAAGTAATTAGCTAGATTTGTAGTAGCCGTTTCCAATGCTGAACTGGTTTTGGCAGATAACATCAACAACTGCCAAGGACGAGAGGAACTGGAAGGTTGAACAATTGGGGCTTCTTCAAGAATTACATGGGCATTGGTTCCCCCTAACCCAAAAGAACTAACTCCTGCACGTCGAGGTGTGCCATCTGTGTGCCATTCTGCAAGTGTAGTATTGACGTAGAAGGGGCTGTTAGCAAAGTCAATTTCTGGATTAGGCTGCTCAAAGTGTAAGCTGGCTGGTATTTGTTTGTGCTTCAGGGCTAAGACGGTCTTGATAAGTCCCGTCACACCAGCCGCAGTATCCAAATGCCCAATATTGGTTTTAACCGAACCAATGGCGCAAAATCCTTTCTTCTGGGTACTAAAGCGAAAAGCTTGTGTCAAGGCGGCAATTTCGATGGGATCGCCTAAAACTGTTGCTGTACCGTGAGCTTCAATATAAGTAATTGTCTCAGGTTCTACTTCGGCTACGATTTGGGCCGTTCTAATTACCTTTGCTTGAGTATCGATGCGGGGTGCTGTGTAGCTTACCTTCAATGAACCATCGTTATTAATTGCCGATCCTTTGATTACAGCATGAATGCGATCGCGATCGTTTAAAGCATCTTCTAATCGCTTCAACACTACAATGCCCACACCCTCACCGCCCACAGACCCTTCGGCCCTAGCATCAAAGGTACGGCAATGTCCGTCAGGAGACGCTATTCCTCCTTCTGTATACATATAGCCAGCTTTTCTTTCTGCATTAATAGCAACGCCACCAGCTAAAGCAATGTCACATTCACCATTGAGCAAGCTCATGATAGCTAAGTGAACAGCAACTAATGAAGTTGAGCAGGCAGTTTGTACTGCGTAACTTGGGCCTTCTAAGTTTAGTTTGTAAGAAACGCGAGTAGTTAAATAATCTTTATTAGCTGCTATTGTCAGTTGTTGAGGATCGATAGAATTTATAATATTTTGATTTAGATAAATATTAAGTAAGTAGCTGCTCAAACTAGAGCCACCATAAACACCAATAGCACCTTTATAAGTTTGCGAATCGTATCCAGCACTTTCCAGAGCCGACCAAGCACACTCTAGAAAAATTCGATGCTGGGGATCGGTAATTTCTGCTTCTCTAGGATTAAAACCAAAGAATGAAGCGTCAAATAATTCTGCGTCTTCTAATATAGCGTGTGCTTTTACATAGTTAGGGTCATTTAATGTAGATGAACTTATGCCTGATGACAACAGTTCTTCGTCTGTGAAAAAAGAGATTGATTCTCTACCTTGTTGGAGATTTTCCCAGAATTTATCAATATTTTTTGCTCCAGGGAAACACCCTGTTAAGCCGATAACTGCTATTTCTGAACCATTCAGAGAATTAGGCATCGCAGCACTCATAAGTTCGCTTAATCCTTAAATCTTTTTAAGATATTTAATTTTTTAAAGGTGGTTTGTTTTTGATATTTACCAGCTTATCTTTTTTTTGTTGATAATATTTATTACACTAAAAGATTTTTCTTTTTGACTTTCTTAAAAAATTAGCTAAATACCTCTACACTAATCCTAAATAAAATATGAAAGCTTCTATTTATTTTTTCGGCGTCTTCATAATACGTTCGCTGTCTGTTCGCATAGCATCTCGTAAAGAAGGCAGTTAGTTAATTACAACTTTGACAGGATTAATGTAGTCAGATATCTAATACATTGTCAGCTTCGACTTTCAAAAGATGCGTAGCACCAAAATTGTCAGGGTTTGCTTTTTTTGAATAACTAAATAGATTACTAAGCTTTTGAGAATCTGTTTTTCAAGAACAAATTGCAACTACCGTTTCTCGTACTACTCAATGCTGCCACAGGACGGAAATTTACACGTCTTTAGATTTGCCTCTTTAACCAATGGTATAGACGATCTAAGCCAGGTTGCTATTGATTAGTTCACTAAACTAAACACAATGATTAGTTTAACCAACTATTGAAACTACCTAAATACTAATGATTTCTTAAGCTAATTTTATCGTTTTAATTGCAACTTTTTTAATTAGCCTAAATTATCATAACGATAATTATTAGCATTAGCAACAGATAAGACATCGTGATTAAGTATCAAAACTTTGAGATTTATCAGTGTTACTTATCAGAAGCTATTTACTATGATATTTAGATCTAAAACGAGCCATTTTCAAGTAATGGTAGTTATTCTCATTTTGTCTTCAAAAACTGATCATAATATAATATTGCGTGCGAATAACCTTTTAAGAAGAGGAGGCGACCACCTAAGAAAGTTTTGGCATTGTTCAATTAAAGTGAAGGTGCTACGCTTCATCGCGATCATATAGAAGCGTAGGATACTAAAAGATTTGCTTAAAACTGCCAGGTAATTGTGCCCTGGATTGTCAGAGGATCGCCAGGTATAATCCGATTCAGGTTTTGTGCAGAAACAAAATAATCAGTGTCAAACAAATTTCTGATATTAATCGCAGCTCGGTAATTGTCCCGCTTATAGTAAATAGCTGCATCTGTGCGGATATAACTAGGTAACTCAACTGTGTTGTTGATGTCGGCTTGTCTATCTCCGTAATAAAAGGCTCCTAGACCGAAACCTAATCCTTTTAAGCTGCCAGATTGAATTTCGTAAGTTGTCCAGAGGTTAAGCGCATGTTTTGGCACATTAGTCAGTTGATTACCTACTGGTAAGTTGTTATCTTCTGTGATTATTGCATCAGTGTAGGCATAGCCACCAATGATATTCCACCCTGGTAAAATTTCCCCAGAAATATCAAATTCAATCCCCCGACTGCGCTGTTCCCCAACTAGAATTGTTAATCGAGGATCATTTGGATCTGAGGTTGGTAGATTTGTGCGAGTCAAATCATAAAATGCCAAGGTTGCAGCTAATCGGTTAGTCAAATCGGCTTTAACCCCGATTTCATACTGCGTTCCTCGTTCTGGTTCCGGTAAACCTGTACCGAATGCAGATGCTCCCAGATCAAATGAACGGCTATAACTGGCGTAGAATGAAAGCGGTTGAATAGGCTGGTAAACAATGCCAACACGGGGGCTAAAAGCTTCTGCTTGCTTGAAGTCGCTTGTTTGATTTAATAAATCTCTAAACTGTGCATTGACAATGTCAAAGCGCCCACCCAAAAGTACTTTTAAGTTGTCTGCTAGGGCGATTTGGTCTTGAAGGTAAAAACCTAATTGTTGCTGCCTACTTTCGTAATTAAAATCTGGAAGGAAATTTTCTGTAACATTTCCATACACAGGATTAAAAAGATCCAGAGTAGTAGTGTCACTGAAAACATCACTGGTAGTAGTGTCAGTTCTGCTCAAGTTAAATCCAGCAACTAGCTCATGCTTGATACCACCTGTTGCCAACTTAGCGACCACGTAATTGTCTAAATTATAAGTATTTTCATCATCTTTAAAATTCTCAATGCCTCTATCTATGGTACGCAAATCGTCTTCTAATCCCAAAGGAGCGAGAATATTTCGTCTTAGGTGATACAAAGAAGTCTGAAAAACGCTCCGCGCTTGCCAATTTTCACTAAAGCGATGTTCAAAGTTATAGCCAATCCGAAATGCACCGTTAGCAGCATTATTCAAATCAGGCTCACTCAGAGAACGATTACGAGGAATTGTGCCATTGGGGTTAGGTAGTATACTTCCCACTGCTGGTATCCCAAAATCATAGGGACCCTGTGTAAGGGAATAACTTGCTTCTAGAGTCAGCTTTGTTCTGTCACTAATTTGCCAGCTTATAGTAGGTGCAATTAGATATTCCTGTTGATTGTAGAAATCAATAAAGCTTTCGGTTGTTCCAGCAGAAGCATTCAGACGATATAATACCGTTTTACTGTCATTCAACGGGCCGGATAAATCAATTGCACTGTTATAAGCATTGTAGTTGCCAGCAGAGGCTTCCACGGAATAGAAAGGATCGCGCAATGGTTGCTTGGTAACTAAGTTGACTTGGCCGCTGAGTCCGCCTTGACCGAATAGAACCGAAGCGGGGCCTTTAAGCACTTCAACCCGCTCAATATTTGAGCCAAACCCGACAAACCCAATTGAACGGTCTTGTACTCCATTGAGCAGAGTCTGTGACAAAGCACTAAAACCCCGAATATTTATGGTATTGAAAGGATCGCGAGGGCTTCGACCTCCTGTGACAACACCTGGCACATTTTTTAATACTTCTGTGAGGCGAGTTGCTTGCTGGTCTTCAATTACCTGTTGCGGCACTACCTGAATCGATTGGGGAATATCGCGCAAGGGTGTGTCAGTTCGGGTGCCCACATTAGCATTAGGTACGCTATAGCCGTCTTGCTCACCTGTTACGACTAATTCAATCGGCTGATCACTCTGTGCGGATGGTGGTGTCTGCGGGGGTGTTTCACTCGCTGGTTTATTTGGTGGCTGCGCCGCCGTTGCAGCAGATACTACCCCAAAAACCAAACCTGTATCATCATCAAATAACTCAACGGTTGGCAACGCTGTGTTACCTGTCACTGTCACTCGGATAGTATTTGCATCAAGATTTGTAACTGTTATCTCAGTAATTTCTGCAAGCGGTTTTTCTGAACGAAATGTAAAAGCATCACCATTTGGTAGACGTAATTGTGAGTTAGGTATATCGGCAATAAAGTTATTTCCAGTACTGCGATTTGTGATTTGCAGTTGCGCGCTTTTGGAAGTCTGTAAAATCACCTCCACACCTTTGTCAGTGGGAGTAGCTTTAACTCCTATAACCTGCACAATTTCTGATGAGGGTGCTGGTGACTGCACTAGCATTTGGGCGTTAGTCTTGGGATGCTCTATCTGAGACAGTTGGCGAATCTCTCTGATTAACTTGGAATTATGAACTACAGATGCAACAGACTTACTTTGTACCTCTTGCTTAGGTATTTCTTGAGCAGTGGCGCTCATTGCACCCCAAAACGAAATAGAACTCACTACAAAGAAAATTTTTGGTAACAGCTTTGGGTTCATTTACTACTCCACACACCCATCAATATCATCTGACTGAAAGAATAATGCCAATTACACAGCAAATAGCTGCTTATTAATTGAGATAAATTACTATCAAGCCGAAAAAATATTTTACAGCTAATCGAGAATTAATTACAAGTATCTATCAGCTTTTATTCACAAAGGGAGTTGAAGAATTCCAAAACAATCTGTGAATATCACGATTGCTTAGCTATATTTATTAGCTAATATACATTAGACCTCTTGCATAAATATTTTTTTATCTCACGCAGAGGCGCAGAAACGCAGAGAAGAGAACGCAAAGAAGGAATTTTGCAAGAGGTCTATTTGTAAAAATCTCAGATGATGAGCATTTTGTCAACAGTTTTACAGGATTAAATTTTTCTGTTGGCAGATGACTTCCAGAAAAAAGTAATAATCCTAGCTTATGTACAGGTAAGTTTTTAGTTGCTTTTGACTAGCCGATTCGATCCATCCTTAAATATTTTCAATAGATTTCATTTTTTGAAGACGCTTTTTCTGTTTAGCTTTACCAGCTTCAATTTTTTCACTGACAATATCTGTTACACCAAAAGATGGGTTTCCATTTTTGACTTGATGAAAATAATCTACTAAAGAGCTTATAGTTGGATATCTAAATAAATCGAGGACAGATAAATCGCTCTTAAATATTCCACGTAACTTGTTATGAACTTGAATTAAAAGCAATGAATGACCACCAAGTTCAAAGAAGTTATCATCAATTCCTATGTTCTCAATATTCAGTATCTCTTGCCAAATATTAGCAATAGTTTTTTCTATCTCGGTTTGGGGTGATTGGTAAACTGCTTCCAAATCGGGACGTGCTGTATCAGGTGTAGGTAGCTCTTTACGGTCAACCTTACCATTAGGAGTCAGGGGTAGTGCTTCTAAGAATACGAAAGCCCCTGGAATCATGTAGCTTGGCAACTTGGATTCTAAAAAGCCTCGCAGTTGATTAATTGCCAGTATTTGCTCCTTTTGTGGAACTAAATAAGCGATTAAACTTTGAGTGTCAGATGGCACAACTACAGTTTCTCTGACTCCTGGGTATTGGCTAATCAGTGCCTCAATTTCTCCCAACTCAATGCGGAAACCACGGACTTTGACTTGCTGGTCAATACGACCCAAATATTCAATGTCTCCATTGGCTAAATATCGACCTAAATCACCAGATTTGTAAAGACGTGCATTTGGCTTACTACTAAAAGGATGGGGAATAAATCTAATAGGTGTTAGTTGTGGTCGATTTAAATAGCCCCGTACCACACCAGCACCACCAATATACATTTCGCCTGGTACACCAATCGGTACTGGCTGTAGATATTTATCTAATAAGTAAACTTGTAAGTCAGCAATCGGACGCCCAATCAAACTTGCGGATCCTAATTGTAAATCTTGCATCGTTAACGGACGATATGTCACATGCACGGTTGTTTCTGTAATGCCGTACATATTAATTAACTGGGGAAACTGGTCRCCATGACGTTCAAACCAAGGTCTTAAACTCTCAAGTTGCAATGCTTCTCCACCGAAAATCACTTTTCGCAGGTTTAATTTACTGATATTTGCCAACGATTCTGCGTGTATCAGTTGTGAAAAAGCTGATGGTGTYTGGTTGAGTATTGTGACTTGCTGTGTCAACAATAATTTGTAGAATTCTTGTGGTGAACGACTTAGCCAGTATGGTACTATTACTAATTTTCCACCATATACCAATGCACCCCAAAGCTCCCAAACCGAGAAATCAAAGGCTATGGAGTGGAATAATGTCCAGACATCATCTTGATTAAAGTTATACCAACATTGAGTTGCTGCTAGTAAACGAACAACATTGCTGTGATTAACTAACACCCCTTTGGGTTGACCTGTTGAGCCGGATGTATAAATGATATAAGCCAAGTTCTCAGTTGTACACTCACTGATTGGGTTTTGTTGGCTAAGCTTTGCTATTGTTTGCCACTCACTATCTAGACAAACTACAAAACCCTGATGTTGGGGCAAATTCTGTTTGAGGTGCTGCTGTGTTAGTAATACTGATATTTGAGCATCTTCTCGGATGAAGCTTAGACGCTGTTGAGGATAGGTAGGGTCTAGTGGTACRTATGCGCCACCTGCTTTGAGGATGGCTAATAGTCCAATCACCATCCAAAGCGATCGCTCTACACATATTCCCACCAATACTTCTGATTTTACACCTAAAGTACGTAGATAATGTGCTAGTTGGTTGGCTCTGGCGTTGAGTTGACCATAGGTTAACTGCTCATCTTCAAAAACCACCGCTACGGCGTCCGGTGTTCTTTCCACTTGCGCTTCAAATAACTCGTGGATGGTTTTTTCTTGGGGATATTCAGTTTGCGTGTTATTCCACTCCATGAACTGGTGTTGTTCAGGTTGTGTTAATAGTGGTAACTCCGAAAGCCGCTGCCGGGGATTTGCAACAATACCTTCAAGCAAGGACTGTAAATGTCCTGCCATCCGGCTGATAGTCCTTTCCTCAAATAAATCGGTATTATACTCCAGAGTGGCAAATAGTCCCTGTGCTGTTTCTGCCATCTCTAAAGTCAAATCAAATTTGGCACTACTACTTTCAATTTCCAGAGAAGTTAAAGTTATACCAGGCAACTTTAAATCCGACATTGGTGCATTTTGAAGCACAAACATTACTTGAAATAGTGGTGCGTGGCTTAAGTCTCGTTGTGGTTGTAGTTCTTCTACCAATAGTTCAAAAGGCAAATCCTGATGTACATAGGCTCCTAATGCCACTTCTCGGACACGATTTAATAGCACCTCAAAGGTAGGATTACCTGCAAAATTAGTTCGTAGTACCAAAGTATTGACAAAAAATCCAATTAACCCTTCGATTTCTGCCCGATTACGGTTAGCGATGGGTGAACCGACCACAATATCTTCACTGCTTGTGTAGCGCCATAACAAAGTCTGGAAAGCTGCCAGCAAGGTCATAAATAAGGTAGCTCCTTGCTGCTGGCTGAATTTATTCAAGGCTATCGATAACTCATCGGATAGCTCAAATGAATAGGTCGCACCCTGGAAAGCCTGAACAGGAAGACGTGGATGATCTGTGGGTAATTCCAGTACTTTTGGTGCCCCTTGTAACTGCTTCAGCCAGTAAGATAGCTGGGATTGTAGCGTCTCTTTTTGTAGCCATTGTCGTTGCCAAGCTGCAAAGTCTACATATTGAACAGGTAGTTCAGCTAGCGGGGAGGGTTGTTGCTCACAGAAGGCTTGATAAAGTGCTACCAACTCACGCACCAACACACCTATCGACCAACCGTCAGAGACAATGTGGTGCATTGTGAATAACACTACATGATCTTGTTCGCTTAGCCGTAGTAGTTTCACCCGCAGCAGCAGGTCATTCTTCAGGTCAAAGGGTTGTTGTGCTTCTGCTAATGCTTGCTGTCTGACTTGAACTTCTCGTTGATTTGCAGGTAATTCACTAATGTCAAATACAGGCAAAGGTACTAGTGTCGCTGATGAAATGATTGCTAGGGGCTGCCCTTCAATTGTTTGAAAGTTAGTTCGCAAGGCTTCATGACGGCAAAGAATTTCATTGAAACTTTGTTGTAGTGCTTTGAGGTTCAATTCGCCTTGTAGCCGAACAGCAGCAGGAATGTTGTAGAAGGAACTCTTTGGATTTAAATTGGCAAGGAACCATAATCGTTGCTGAGCAAAGGATAGGGGTAACTCTTGCAAACATGAAATTCGCTCAATGTCTGGTGTATCAATTCTTAAGCCAATCTTGGTGGCTTTTTCAATCTCTTTAGCCAGCTCGGCTATTGTTGGTTTTTCAAATACATAACGTAAAGGAAGTTCTACCTGAAAAACCTGCCTAATCTGAGAAATTAGACGTGTTGCTAATAGAGAGTGTCCGCCTACTTCAAAGAAATTTTCATGAATACTAATCTTCTCAATAGCAAGAACCTTAACCCAAATAGTAACTAGCATCTCCTCAATTGGTGTGGAAGGAGGTACAAAATATGATTCAGGTATTAGCTGTGTCTGACTTAGCACGGGCAGTGCTTTACGGTCAACCTTACCATTAGGAGTCAGGGGTAGTGCTTCTAAGAATACGAAAGCCCCTGGAATCATGTAGCTTGGCAACTTGGATTCTAAAAAGCCTCGCAGTTGATTAATTGCCAGTATTTGCTCCTTTTGTGGAACTAAATAAGCGATTAAACTTTGAGTGTCAGATGGCACAACTACAGTTTCTCTGACTCCTGGGTATTG
>NZ_SZNH01000087.1 GCF_005869855.1 Nostoc sp. PA-18-2419
GTCGTCCGATTCCCGACTTACAGCTATATGTACTAGATGAACATTTACAGCCAGTGCCGATTGGTGTTCCAGGCCAGATGTATGTTGGTGGTGCTGGGGTGGCGCGTGGTTATCTCAATCGTCCCGAACTCACACAACAACGGTTTATCTCTAACCCGTTTGGCAACAACCTTCAAGCACGACTATATAAAACAGGGGATAAGGCGCGTTACTTGCCCAATGGCGAGTTAGAGTATTTAGGACGAATTGACAATCAAGTTAAAATTCGAGGCTTCCGTATCGAATTAGGC
This sequence comes from Nostoc sp. PA-18-2419, assembly GCF_005869855.1. GTDB lineage: Bacteria > Cyanobacteriota > Cyanobacteriia > Cyanobacteriales > Nostocaceae > Nostoc. Next base: position 291 of record NZ_SZNH01000087.1, read on the forward strand.
GAAATTGAAGCGGTTTTAAATCAACACCCCTTAGTACAGGAGAGTGTAGTCGTCGTCAGAGAAGACACCTCTGGAGATACTTGTACTGAACGAAGTCGAAGTAAACGTCTTGTAGCTTATTTAGTAGCTGCTGTTGATCACAAAACATTACCCCAGCACGTTGCCCAATGGCAGAGCGAGTACATTAGTGACTGGCAAATGCTCTATGAACAAGCCTATAGCCAAAACCAAGCATCCACTGATGACCTCACGTTCAATATTACTGGTTGGAACAGTAGTTATACCAGACAACCCATCCCAGATTGGGAAATGCAGGAGTGGGTTGAGAACACAGTTAGCCGCATTCTGGCTGGTTTTCCGCAACGGGTACTAGAAATTGGTTGTGGAACGGGTTTACTGTTATCTCGCATTGCCAAGCACTGTCAACAGTATTGGGGATGTGATTATTCTATTGCCGCAATCAAGCACGTTAAGCAGATATGCTCCACAGTTGATGGTCTCGCCCATGTGCGACTATTGCACCAAATGGCTGACAACTTTGAAGGTATCCCTAAAGCTAAATTCGACACTGTTATTTTGAACTCTGTAGTGCAGTATTTCCCTGGTGTTGAGTATTTGTTGCAGGTAATAGAAGGAGCAATGGCAGCAATTGGCACTCAGGGTAAACTATTCATGGGCGATATCCGCAGTTTGCCATTACTAGAGCCATATCATGCAGCCGTGCAGTTGTTCCAAGCTGCTGAAGATAGAACTGTTGACCAATGGCAGCGAATGGTAAATCAGAGTGTTGCTGCTGAAGAAGAATTAGTCATCGACCCCAGTTTCTTTATCGCCCTCCAGACACGCTTTCCTCAAATTACTTGGGTAGAGATTCAGCCCAAAGGCGGTAACGCTCAAAATGAGTTAACTCAATTCCGTTATGATGTTACCTTGCACGTAGATACTGATGCCCAAAGAACAGTAGTTCCTTGGTTAAATTGGCAACTTGACAAGCTTTCGTTGACACAAATTCAAAATCGATTGCAACAGGAACAGCCCCAAGTGTTGGCAATCAGGCGCGTACCGAATCAAAGGGTACAGCAAGCACTACAAGTTTGGCAATGGTTAGAACATCCCCCGGCTGTAGAAACAGTGGGCCAACTGCGGCAGTTTCTAGCACAACAGCCAACACTGGGGGTCAATCCAGAGCAGTTTTACAAGTTGGGGCAACAATTTGGTTACACTGTTAACCTAAGTTGGTGGGAGAGTAGTCAGGATGGTTGCTATGATGTGGTGTTCTGCCGCCATAATTCGAGGCAGACACTTGCACTGAGAAAAGCTGAAGTGTCTGAGGCACAAATTGCTTTTTGGGAGACTTCAACAGTCACTACCAAACCTTGGAGTGACTATACTAACAATCCTCTACGAGGCAAGTTAGTTCAGAAACTAGTACCGCAGCTGCGTGAACATATCCAACAAAAGCTACCCGATTACATGATGCCACAGGCTTTTGTCGTCCTCAATGCCCTGCCATTAACCCTCAATGGCAAAGTAGATCGCCGCGCCCTGCCTTCACCTGATACAGCTACAAGAAATCTTTCAACTGGCTTTATTTTACCTCGCACCCCAATTGAAGCTCAACTGGCTCGAATCTGGAGTCAAGTTCTGGGAGTTGAACGTATTGGCGTTAAGGACAACTTCTTTGATCTGGGTGGTCATTCCCTACTAGCTACCCAAGTCCTTTCAGAGATTAACTCAGCTTTTGGGCTTGATATATCTATACAGATGATGTTTGAGTCTCCCACAGTAGCTGGGATAGCAGCCTACATAGAAGCAGTGAATTTAGTAACACAAAATTTGTCAGTTAAAGAAATTGGTAGTGAGGTAGTGGAGTTTTGAGCATGACTAACAGCACCCTGGAATTCATTCGTCACCTGACAAACCTAAGTATTGAACTAGAGGCCGATGGCGATCGCTTGCGCTGTCATGCACCTGAAGGAGTATTAACTTCAACACTACGTCAGGAAATAGCTGGGCGTAAAACCGAAATTATACTGTTTTTACAGCAAGCAAAGCAGGTTAAAACCTCTAATCAGTTGCCCATTGAAAAAGTGCCACGGAACGGTGAACTACCGCTATCTTTTGCACAGCAGCAACTCTGGCTTTTGCACCAGCTCTCGCCTGACAGTTGTTCTTATAATATGCTATTGATTCTGCGGCTAGATGGGTCGCTCAATATAGTTGCACTGGAGCAAAGCCTAAGTGAACTTGTTCGTCGCCACGAGGTCTTAAGAACCACTTTTCCTTCAGTAGACGGAAAACCCGTCCAGGTAATTGCTCCTCCTACTGCCTTAACTTTGCCCTGCTATGATTTGCAGGGGTTATTAGCCCAAGAACAAACTGCTCAAATTCGGCAAATAGCGAACTCCATTGCATCCAAGCCCTTCGATCTGGCTGCTGAACCATTATTACAACTGACTCTACTCCAACTGAGTAACCAAGAATATATACTGCTGTTGAAGATGCACCACATCATTTACGATGGCTGGTCTTTGAACATCTTCAACCGTGAGTTATCTCAGCTATATGCAGCTTTCACTCAAGGTTTGCCCAACCCACTACCAGAATTACCCATCCAATACGCTGACTTTGCCGTTTGGCAACGCCAATGGTTGACAGGTGAAGTCCTTGATCGACAACTGGCTTACTGGCAAAAACAGTTAGCGGATGCCCCTGTTGTACTAGAACTGCCAACTGATAAACCACGTCCCCCAGTCCAGACCTTCAGAGGTGGAGTTGAGCGTTTCCAACTGGATCGTGACCTCACGCAACGCCTTAAGCAACTGAGTCAAGAGTCAAACGCAACGTTGTTTATGACTCTACTAGCAGGTTTTTTAGTCTTGCTCTCTCGTTACAGTGGTCAATTAGATATTGTTGTTGGCTCCCCAACCGCTAACCGCAACAACAAGAGCATTCAGGAGCTAATAGGTTTTTTTGTTAATACCCTTGCATTAAGGGGCGATCTCTCTGCCAACCCCAGCTTTACAGATTTTTTGGCGCAAGTGCGGCAAACGACACTATCAGCATACGCTCATCAGGACTTGCCCTTTGAGATGTTGGTAGAAAAGCTACAGCCAGAACGAGATTTAAGTCGTAATCCCCTAGTACAGGTGATGTTCTCCCTCCATAACACCGCACAGTCTTCTTGGGATTTGCCAGGTTTAACTATCCAGGATATATCCTTACCAATTGATGAAATGGTCAGGTTTGACCTGGAAGTACACTACTGGGAAGTTTCAGGAGCTTTGGAGGGTATCTGGAGTTATAGTACTGATTTATTTGATGCAACGACAATTAATCGCATAGCCCAAAATTTTCAAACTTTACTCCAAGCAATTGTCGCAAATAAAGAAGCGCGAATTGCAGAATTACCACTGTTAACGATCGCAGAACGCCATCAATTGTTGGTGGAATATAACAACACTCAACTAGATTATCCCCAAGATAAGTGTATTCATCAGTTGTTTGAGGAGCAGATAGCGCGTACTCCCGATGCGGTGGCGGTAGTGTTTGCAGGTCAACAACTTACATACCGAGAATTAAACTATCGTGCTAACCAATTAGCGCATTACTTACGTTGTTTGGGTGTGGGAGCAGATGTACTAGTAGGCATTTGCGTAGAGCGTTCTTTAGAAATGATTGTGGGACTGTTAGGAATTCTCAAGGCAGGTGGAGCTTATGTACCACTTGACCCGGTGTATCCCCAAGACCGTCTTAGTTTAAAGGCGTTTTAGTCAATCACAATAATGTAACTCGTCTGTTTGCAGCCACAGACTCTTGCTATAACTTTAATACTCAAGATGTATGGACACTATTTCATTCTTATGCCTTTGACTTCTCTGTATGGGAAATTTGGGGTGCTTTGCTGTATGGTGGACGACTGGTAGTAGTACCTTATTTAGTGACGCGATCGCCCGAATCCTTGTATGAGTTATTGTCTACTGAAAAAGTCACAATTCTCAATCAAACACCTTCGGCATTCCGCCAATTGATTCAAGCTGAAAAATCTCAAGCAACTGCTGGCGATTTGAACTTACGCCTAGTAATTTTCGGTGGGGAAGCCTTAGAACTATCGAGTTTGCAACCTTGGTTTGAACGCCACGGCGACCAAATGCCCCAATTAGTGAATATGTACGGGATTACCGAAACCACTGTACACGTCACTTATCGTCCATTGAGCAAAGCTGATTTGGATGGTACTGCCAGTGTGATTGGTCGTCCGATTCCCGACTTACAGCTATATGTACTAGATGAACATTTACAGCCAGTGCCGATTGGTGTTCCAGGCCAGATGTATGTTGGTGGTGCTGGGGTGGCGCGTGGTTATCTCAATCGTCCCGAACTCACACAACAACGGTTTATCTCTAACCCGTTTGGCAACAACCTTCAAGCACGACTATATAAAACAGGGGATAAGGCGCGTTACTTGCCCAATGGCGAGTTAGAGTATTTAGGACGAATTGACAATCAAGTTAAAATTCGAGGCTTCCGTATCGAATTAGGCGAAATTGA
>NZ_SZNH01000088.1 GCF_005869855.1 Nostoc sp. PA-18-2419
GGGTAGTAGTAAAAATCTTTGAATACTCCTTCGCCGACTTTCAAATCTTATGGGTTGCGGAAATACTGTTGCTAGCTTCTCAATTGTCACAGTTTTATGAAATTGCAATAGCATCAGCAAGATTTCTAGCATCTTGTACTGCGTAGGTGTCAGTACATTTTCAAAGCAAGTTTGGTAGAATTTAGGTAACATTATCATTTGATAGGTCTTGTTGAGAATACCTGACCTATCTTTTTTTACCTCAAAACGGTCACGCTCTTTTATTTGCTTTGTTTCAGCCCCTTTGTCACCCCTTCAGGAAAATCACATAAGAGGGATATTAGCACAACCGCATTTCTACCAGACAATCCCTGCTTTTTGTAACACAATCAGAGCGATACCTGCGGCGGGCTACGCCGACGTTTAGGTACTGATATCATGTCCGAATAATTCTTGTTAATAAGTACTATCACTGGATTCATCCTGGACAATGGTTAAACCCAAAGCTTTATAAGCAGTTAGCATCTTGTTAGATACAGTTGGTGCAGTTACCAGATAAGTTAATGCATGAATCGACTCGACTACATAAGGAGCAGCTGTGTCTAACTTCTCTGCTGTCGCTAATCCAACTACTTCCGCTGCTCCAGCAATCATTGCTCGTTTAACATGGGCTTCTTCTAAATTCGGCACACTAATACCAACTTCTGGATGCAGACTACATACACCCAACATGCACAAATCTGCACGAATCATCCGTAATGCCTCAATTGTAGCTGCACCGACGTTTACTAAAGCTTTTTTGTAGAGTTGTCCGCCCAACATCACAACTTGGATGTGGGGATGCTCTGCTAACGCAACGGCGATTGGAGGACTATTTGTGACGATTGTCGCTTGTAAATCTAAGGGTAAATGATGGGCTACTTGGAGAGTTGTCGTACCGCCATTTAAAATTACCACTTGCCCCGTACAAATTAATTTTGCAGCCGCACGGGCGATCGCTTCTTTTTCTTTTGGTGCTTGTTTTTGCCGATCTGCATAACTGGCGATCGCCGGAGAAGTCAAAAGCGCTCCACCATGAACGCGTTGCAAAAAACCAGATTCGGCTAATTCCCGCAAATCCCGACGAATCGTATCCTCAGAAACCTTTAGCACAGCACTGAGTTCCGATGACAGCACCTTTTTATCACGACGCAGAATTTCTAAGATGAATTGTCGCCGCTCTGCGGTTAGCATTGAAGGTTTTTCATGAAATTGCATATTTGCCCTTGAAATTGCACGTTTGTGAGTTTATACTTATAGCTATGCGGATCGTTGCATATTTTTCCTTGGGTTTAAATAAATTCAAGCATATTCGTGCATAAGGAGAGTTCAATGATTTTAGCCGATCCCTTGTAGTAACGGAAGTCTCTAAGCTACATGATTCCTCGTAGACCACTCGCTAATCAAAAGGATGGAATAATTTAAGCAAAAACACATTTGATTCGCCCGATCGCTCACGAAGGTTGTCGATAATTATCAATCCACATTTCAAATAAAAGGCATAAAACATGACAGTTACTAATACGCAATTTCCCATTAATCTCGGTGCTTATAAACCTCTGGCTCTCAATCCGGCAAATCCAACTCTCACAGACGAGCAAAGAGAAATCCTTAAAGCAAACATTCAACTGTGCCGCGATGCGATCGTTTTGTTTACTGCCACTGGTGCTGCTAGAGGAGTAGGCGGTCACACTGGTGGCCCTTACGACACAGTACCAGAGGTGATGATTCTCGATGCATTTTTTCGGGGAGCAGCCGATAAATTTGTGCCGATTTTCTTCGATGAAGCAGGACATAGAGCCGCAACCCAGTACTTGATGGCAACCCTAGATGGTGAGTTAGAAGCCGACCAACTTCTACACTATCGTGAGGCACACTTTGCCTTACCAGGACATCCCGAACTAAAATTAACTCCTGGTGTGAAGTTTAGTACTGGACGACTGGGGCATATATGGCCTTACGTTAATGGTGTGGTCTTAGCAAATCCTGGCAAGGTCGTTTTCTGTCTTGGTTCTGATGGCTCGCAGCAAGAAGGCAACGACGCGGAAGCCGCCCGCTTGGCTGTTGCTCAACATCTCAATGTCAAGTTAATTATTGATGATAACGATGTCACCATTGCCGGACATCCATCCAAATATCTACCCGGTTTTACAGTCGCTAAAACTTTAGAAGGTCACGGATTAAAGATACTAGAAGGAGACGGGGAAGACTTAGACGATTTATATCGTCGCCTTTGCGAAGCAGTAAATACTCCTGGGCCGATCGCTCTGGTCAACAAACGCCCCATGTGTCCTGGTATTGAAGGGTTAGAAGGCTCCACTCACGGTCACGATGTCATTCCAGTAGACTTGGCGATAAAATATCTGGAATCACGCGGACATACAGCTGCTGTCGAATGTCTAAAAAACATTCAAAAACCCAAGCAAAGCTATACTTTTGTTGGTTCTGGTGATAAATGGGGCGCTAATCGCAATGTATTTGGTGAAGCAGTGGTTGATGTCTTAAGCCGGATGAGTGAAGCAGAACGCAAACAAAGCGTCAAAGTTATCGATAGTGACTTGGAAGGTTCCTGCGGACTCAAGAAAATTCACGATACATACCCGGAAGTTTTCATTTCCTCTGGAATTATGGAACGGGGTAACTTCTCTGCTGCTGCTGGGTTTGGCATGGAGGAAGGAAAGCAAGGAATTTTTGCAACTTTCAGCGCTTTCTTAGAAATGTGCATCTCAGAAATTACGATGGCACGGCTAAACTACTCAAATGTTCTTTGCCACTTTTCCCACGCAGGTATCGATGACATGGCAGATAACACCTGCCACTTCGGTATAAACAACATGTTTGCTGACAACGGCTTGGATGATGGCCAAGCAACACAGCTGTTCTTTCCCGCAGATAGTAATCAGATGAAAGCTTGTGTAGACGCTGTGTTCTTTGAGCCGGGACTGCGGTTTATTTTCTCCACTCGTTCTAAAGTGCCGAATATTCTTGACAGTAATGGTAACGACTTCTTTGCTGGTGACTATAAATTTACCCCTGGTAAAGATGAGGTCATTCGAGAAGGAACACAAGGCTATATCATTAGTTTTGGCGATGCTCTGTACCGTGCCGTTGATGCAGTGGAACGGCTCAAACAGGAAGGGTTGGATGTAGGTTTGATTAATAAACCAACCTTGAATGCTATTGATGAAGAAGTGATCGCAAAAGTCGGTAAAGCTCCTTTTGTCCTTGTAGTAGAAGCATTCAATCGGCGAACCGGATTAGGTAGCCGTTTTGGTTCCTGGCTGTTAGAGCGCGGGTTTACTCCCAAATACGCTCATCTTGGCACTCATAAGGAAGGTTGCGGCGGTTTATGGGAACAGTATCCACATCAAGGCATCGACCCAGTGAGTATTATAAATAAGGTCAAAGACTTAGTTAAATAACACAACTTACGCACAAAGATTGTCTGTTGAGACTAAGTATAAAGGTGTAAGTGGGTTTAGGCTCTTTACCTGTTTGTAAGTCATAGATGCTACCTCACTCTCACTTACTTGTCTCAGACATCTATGACTTTTGCAAGAGGTCTAATATCTCACTCCTATTTTGTAGACAGATTGTCTACGCTGTCTATAGTTTAACGGCGCTAATTTTTGGGATATAGACGGCTAAAAAGCTCTCAGTGACGCGTTTTTGGCGGCTATAGACAAAAATTTTAATTCCTCAAAATATAGCGACTTTCAACTAATACAATGCTGATTTTTGTAGACCACTTACTTTAACAGTAACTCTCTATACCAATTTAATATGAAGCTGCATATAATGGAGAAAACAAATTTGATAAATAAAAATAACCGTGAGCCGCCCTTTTAAGATTGAAATCGCAGAGAGCGAAGAAGAACTTAAAAAACGTCTACAAACAGCGAATTTAGGAAACCAGAAAGAAAAGCTTATTATGCTGTGGTGGATAAAAAGCGGGCAAGTTAAGGAGCAGCAAGAAATCGGAAGACGCTTGGCAAAAGATACTTCAACGGTCACCAGATGGTTGCACAAGTATAGAACTGATGGAATATCAGGCTTATTAGAAATCAAAAAGGCGCCAGGAGCAAAACGGAAAATCGATGATGCTGCGATCGCAGCACTCTTAGAGGAGTTAAAAACAGGAAAAGGCTTTAGTAGCTATGGTGCAATAGTTGAGTGGTTAAAAGAAGAACATGGACAAGATATAGAGTATGCAACGGTTTATGCCTGGGTTCGATATCGATTAGGGGCAAAACTAAAAGTGCTTCGCCCTCAAAGCCATAAGCAAGAAGAGAAATTGGTATCTGAATTTAAAAAAAACTCGGAATCATTCTTACAGCAGTTTTCAAATGAATAGACCACAATGAGCAAACCAGCCGCAAGCATCATCGGAGGAAATATGCTCAGTCACAATCTGTGTTAATACTTGGTTAAGTTGCTCACAAGTACGGGCTTTTGCAGTACGTAAACACTGTTTGAGTTTTGACCAACACAATTCGATAGGAGACAAATCAGGCGAATAGGGAGGTAAAAAGACAAGCCGCGCACCAACAGCTTCAATAGCTTCTCGAATTACCAGGGCTTGATGTACTGGTAGATTATCCATGACTACAGCCGCTCCCACCCACAATTGAGGTGTCAGAATCTCTCGAATGTAGGTTAAGAATACATCGGTATTGACGCTGCCAGGAATACTCATAGTGGCAATTAGTCCATCCATACTCAACGCCCCAATTAACGAGATGTTTTTTCCTCGATTCCGGGGGCAAGAGTCGTACAATCGCTCACCACGTTTTGCACGTCCATAGAGCCG
>NZ_SZNH01000059.1 GCF_005869855.1 Nostoc sp. PA-18-2419
TTGAAAATCTGGCAGAATATTCTGACTCAAATTCTTTCCAGGGTATTAAATCAGCCATGATCACCCAACGATTATCTGATGATAACTTTCCCTCAAATGGCAGTTCAAAACTTTCTGGTGGAATTGGAGTTGATTCTGATTCTCGGTACATAGTAACTTCAGATACAGCGTGTTGAAACTGACCACTGTGATGCAAGGATTTTGGGCTATTTTACCTTCTTTCCTTGCACCTGAATATACTTCTATGGTCTTTTCTTCTACAGACTGTCACCTTTTCTTTCTTTTTCAGCAAGCCCTAATTAACAGGACATGATATTAGAAGTAATCACGGAGTCTGGCTTGCATCAGGGCAGAGCGTTAGGGCGAATAAGTGGTGTAAATTTGAGAAAACGTTTAGCAACCAAAAATCAGAAACTAGATACATTAGGGAAATAATTTATGGTAAAAGAAGAGCCATAAATTACTGAGAAATAACTACTGACCCAGAAACCATCCCGGAGAATTCTACTTCATTTGTTATAACGAATCTTCAAGGAAATCTCAAAAAAACTTTAGGCGATTTATATGGATTAAGAACCTGAGTAGAATATGGGTTTCGACAATGTAAACAGGAACTCGGCTGGACAGATTATCGCTTAACAAATTTTCAACATATAGAGAAGTGATGGGAAATTATTTTTTGTGTTTACACAATGATTAGTTTAAATTACCTAGCCTTGTTAGCCTTAAATCAATCTTTTCAGATTGAAACTGAGGTGACAGGTACTAGTTGTGCTAATTGTGTAGATTTTTCTCATCATCAACAATGGAATCATGATTCGGGATGGAAGAATACTCTTAATAATCTTCATTTAATTGTCCAACCTCTTTTACTATCTTGGCTGATTTATCCTTGGTTAGATATTTTCCCAAATTCTCATTTATTGCTAGTATTTAATCATCTAATTTGTGCCATGAACCAGTTTAAACCGTTTTTTGCTTCTGGATGATCTCACTTATTTACTACTTGCTTATCTCGGAGAGTGACAGAAGAGGGGTATGTAGCTCAATTACATTAGCCACGGTTGGTAGTTTAAGGTGTAATGTAAGTCGGGCGATCGCTTCTTGATGAATCGGGCTGGATTACCAGCTACCACAGTATATGGTTCTATATCCTTTGTCACTACTGAACCGGCTCCGACTACAGCTCCTTCACCAATTTTCACTCCTGGTAAGATAATTGCACGATAGGCAATCCAACAACGATCGCCAATGATCACATCTCCGCCCTTGTCTGCAAATTTTGATGATTGCGGATCGTGTCCCAGTGTTAAAATTGAAGCTTCAGGGCCAATGGAGACATCACAGCCAATCCGAATCTGGTAATGGCGACCATCAAATAAACAGCCGAAATTAATTATGTTGCGATCGCCCAAATAAATTTTTCTGCCATTGAGAAACTGACATCTCATTTGTACAGAACTACCTTTTCCCACCTCTGCTAAATAGGTTTTCAGATAAGACATTCTCAAATTACAAAATGGACATTTTGTAAGTACGTGATTGTAGAAATGACTGAGAATACTACCCACAATCAGCTTATTTTGCATAATCTTAATATTGATAAGTTTAAATTACTATATAAAAAAGATGTTGAAATAAATATCATATTTAAAAGCCATTTCTAAAAATTATAGCTAAGTTAGTAGTTATAAAATTATATAGATTTAAAAATTATAAAAATAGTTCCAAGAACGCTCTGTATTAGCAATTTTTTGTAAAATTAGCAAATTACAAAAATGATTAGGCCAATCATACCAATATGATTTACCCTTGATAAAAGCTACTGCTGTGTATTTAACTTTACTAGCTATACTAGGCTGTAGATAGCTAGTTGTGAAAAAATTATAATTATATGATTTTTTGATTAATCGAAAAATCTTTTTTACTGAAGGTAATAACAAATCATGAAAAACTAAAAATCCACCTATTTTTAGAAGATGATCGGCATAAAAAAAATCGACAAATTTATAATCAAAAGTATGCATACCATCAATAAAGATGAAATCAAACTTTTCTGGTAAGCTGAAAAGCTTGGGAGCTTCTAAGTGCGCTGGTCCTTCACATAAAGTAAAATTAGATAGTAAATTATATTCTCTTAAAAGTGATAAAGCAACACCTTCATGTTCTAAAAATTGATAAGGATCAATTCCATAGTGGGAACCATTATTGTGTACAATAGCTTGTGTAATTGCTAAAGTACTAATACCGTGAGCTACACCAGTCTCAAAACTATTTTTGCAATTATATTTCAAAATAATTGCTGCTAAAGTACGGGCTTCCATTCGACTAATACCGCCTTGGATACAGCGCCTATTTTTGTCTATCTCCCCAACCCAACCACGATCTATGACTTTATCTGTAAATAGTTCAAAAGTTTCAGGGAGTTGACAATTAAACACTTTTAATAACATAGTTTTTCCCTTTAAGCTGTGATTAAATTAAGCTTTAATATCTAGACCAGTATTTATCACAAGTGGTGCGTAGCTTGCCGCCGTAGGTATCGCTATTACCAAACCTTTATCAAGCTTAGGATTTGAGCATTTTAGACACTGTACGAATTACAACAGTATGTGAACGTCGTATTTTATTTCAAGTTTAAGTAGCATAAACGTTTTCGGCTAATAGTTTAAACCTTTGTGAAAAATATCGGTAGAGAACTAACTAATAAATTGGCGTTCAATGCCCAAGAATTATCCTTAAAATACTTTTCCAATTTGGGAACTGGGGGACTTTCTAACCACCTTGTGATACCATTTTTTATTGCATCAATATCATCTGGTTCAACCCAAATTCCTAAATCATACTTCTGAATTACAGAGCGTAAAGAACTTTCACCAGATGAAGCAAGACAAGTTTGACGATAATTAATAGCAGTATTCAAAACAGCACTGGCAGAATGAAAAATACTACTGTAAGTCAATATAGTAATATCACTAGCTGCAAAAAAGTTCCCAATTTCTGTATCTGCAATAAATCGTATTTCCCACCGACACCGTTCTGCAACTCCTAATATTTTGGCTAACTCTTGATAAAAAGCTATAGGTCGTTGCGCTAATGACTGTTCTTTGCCTGCTACAATTAAATATAAATTGGGAAAATTAACCATTGCCCGAATCACGAGATCGAGATTTTTGTTATCCCTTATATGTCCAAAAGCTAGCATAACTTTGGCATCAAGCGGCAGGTCAAGACTGACTCGCATTTGTTGGCGTGACTTATTTGCATCAGCAAAGCGATATATTCCCTGAGGAATCACAGTTGTTTGTAATTGAGGCATGAGTCGAACTGTATCTAGGTTAATAGATTCATGCACAAAGGCTTGAGAAAGAAACGAATAACCACAAGCAATAGACCAACGATGCCACCAAAGAGGGCCGACAACAAAATCACGCACAGGATCGTGTACGATCGCAGCAAAAACAACCCCTCTTTTTACCAAATGCCTCAAGCGACCAGACCATAGAGGTGCTAAATATTCTACATAAGAACCAAGTACAACATATTGAAAATTATGTTCTTCAATAAAATTAGCTAATTGAGTAAAATTATTCAGAATTACGACACTAGAATAAATGGTTTTTAAAAGTTTATGAGGTAGTGGTTGAGTCAAAGCTATTTCCTGCAAGATGGGAACAACTTTATATTTCTCTCTCCTACCAGTTCTGTATTTAGAAGTACTCAGTAAAATAACATCTACTCCCAAATCAACTAAAGCATTGGCTTGTTCATGGGCATAATCAGCGATACCACCGTAGCTAGCTGGCGAGTAGTAGAGAAGTTTCATCAGACAACCGTTTTGAATTTTAAACTACGAAGTCTGTGTCTGCATTCCTGACAATGCTGCAATCCGGACAAAAATCCTTCCCAATAGCCGACTACACCCCAAAATTTAATTAGGTATTCAAACACCAAAATCTGCAACCATATATCTGAGTTTTCATATGTGTTGTTCAAACACCATATAGTTGATGCTAATCGCCATAATCGTAGACTCATACTAAGTAGAAAACCAATCAGGAAAAGTGACCCAATCCAAATTGGCAAAGCAAAAATTAAACAGACTAAACCGATAAGTAGTAGTAAAGGCTCTACTAACAGCCTCCCACCTATCAGAAGTCCATAATCTAACCAAATACCTGCCTCTCCACTACCACGAAAGTTACGGCGAGCTTCTTTACAAAAAGATTTCAAGGTTACAGGACGCTCCCAGTAACAACGTGGGATGGGGGCAGAAGTCACACGATTTGTTGTTTGATGTAACAGGAGAGAAAATACCATGTCATCCCCTGCTAAAGTTAAATCTTCTGGATACCCTCCAATTTTCTCCCATAAAGACTTGCGATAGGCAATTGAGCGTGAAGAAGCATGAGAGGTGGGATTGGCAATAAATTTTAGTCCCTTAAGTAAGGTATGTTCAGACCTTGCCCAACTACTTTTTAGGTCTTGATGACGAACTTGCCAACTACCCATTACTGCTTCTAGTTGACTATCAGCAAATAAAGGTTTAGCTAAGTCTTCCAACCATTGGGGTTCCCAACTGCAACCAATGTCTGTAGAAACAATTATCTCGTGTTTTGCTTGGGCKATCGCTAAATTTCGACCGCGAGCTACATTACAGCCAATTTCTTGAATAACATTCAATGAATAAGGTCGATTGGGTTGGTAGTTTTGCAAGAATTCCCAAGTATCATCTTTTGACCCAGCATCTACAATAACAATTTCATCAGGTAGACAAGTCTGTACTTCCATTTGGTTAAAGAAAGCAGCACATCCTTCCCGGTCATTTAATACAGTAGTAACGAGTGTAAACATTAGTTTAATTGGCGACATACCTCTACCCATAGCTTCATATTCTCAGCCACATTTTTGAAATAATTTTTTAAGAAATCATCCCAGAGAAATCCTTCTTGCTTTGCTGACCATTCCTCAATTCGCTCTGCCAATTCAACTGTCGCATCACTATAGTTTTTAGAAGGAGACAATGGACTTTCTAGTAAAGGCAACATATCATCAATGACGACCATACCTGCCAACTCATTCCAAAGGTCTTCATAGAGGTTATGAGCAGAGCGGCGATGCTCAACAACGGGTGAGCCAACTTTGATCCTATGCCCCGCTGCTTGGGCACACTTTTGCACAAAGAAACCACTAAATATATCACCAAAACGATCTAGTTTCATTCCCCCAACTGGATGACCCATTTTGACATAATAGTAAGCTGGGATAGCATCTCGAATAATTCCAGTGTTTTGGGTATTAATGGGCATTAAAGTATTTGGAGCTAGTAAATAATCACTAGTAAATTTTTCTTTAGCAATACAGCGAGTTACCAATCTAGTTGCAGCATCAACATCTGGGTCGCCAGACCAAAGACCTGCATTAATAGCAACAATTCCCGTAGAAATTTCAGCATTAATTTGGGAACAGGCAAAATGACGACGTTGATAAGGAAAACCTCTGGCGTAAACTGTTTCTCCACTTCCTAAAGAAGGACAATCAACCTCCATCATGGAACATAAATTGAACCAGTTATTATGTCCTACTGCTGTCAATAGAGAAACTTCTTGACCAACCGCAGAATGTCCTACTAGAAAAGGCCAATCCTTTAGGGGATAATTATCGTCATCAATGGCAATAATCGGATTGCAGTGATCGCGATAAGCCATGAGAAACCCAACATTACGGCGATTGTCAGTCTTCCAAGGAATTTCAGTAGCAAGTTTCGCAAAAGGTTTGAGAAACTCTATTTGCTCCTCTGGGCCCAAATAATACCAAGGTAGCCCCTGCTTTGTGTACTTTTCCACTTGCTCTCGGCAACTGGCTGGCGTTGATAAATCGCCCACTAGGTAGAAATTGACTTTCTCTAGAACACCATTAGCGAGGAAGTGGTCATAATAGTCATTGATGAAGTCACCATCATAAATAGTGGTTACGACAATACCAAATCTCATAGAATCTTGCCTAAAAGATAGATGATTACCCTAGTTACTGTAAGTAGATAGCTTGAAAATATTCCTCATTAAGGAAATGCTCTCCTGACAACAATTTTTCCTTATAACCAAGGCTTGTTAAAAAGTCTCGAAATTCCTCTACACTAGTACCAAAATTAGGCAAAGCAAATCCATGAACTTCAATTAGTAAGTTTGGCTTCCATTCCTTAAGTAATTTTTCTGCACCACGCAATACTTCTAATTCTGCCCCTTCTACATCAATTTTGATTAACTGAATCGGTAAATCTATATCGTGCCAATAATCATCTAAACGGATATTTGCAACTTGCATATGCTTAAAGTTTCCCACTTTCGGAGCGAGAGAAGCCGTCACAGCTACTTCATTTACAGGAAGGTAAAATTGTAAAAATGGTTCAAATGAATTTGATACAGCTTTAGGAACAATTTTTACTTGCTGCTTAACACCAGTCAAAGCTATATTTTTTTGTAGTAACTTTAAGTTTGATGGAACGGGTTCAAAGGCAAATATATTACCTTGGGTGCCTAATAATTTGGCAGCATACAGTGTATGCAGTCCAAAATTTGCACCAATATCAATGAATGTATTACCTATACATAAGTATTTTTTTAACATCTCTTGAACTGCTAATTCAGACATTATATTCCAACGTCTCAAAGACTCGTCAAGGCAAATAGTATGTTCACCAATCTTAAATGAAACACCTTTAAACTGATAATGCAGTTTGAAAAGTAAATCCCTTACTGAGTTTGATATCATTGCTTTTGTTAATTTAAAAAATTAGAATTTTTTATCTTATAACCACCTACAGACTAACTATTTACAGGCTCATACCTTATATCCCAAATAAGTTAATACTGGTATTCAGTAGAATAGAAAGCTTAATAAGGATGTAAGTAAGTTGAGCTTGTTAGTCTACTATGCAAACCTATCTCAATAGGCCTATATAAATTGAGTATTCCATATATTTTTTCTGAGTGGAGAGTAATGAAAACGCTTTTTTTAGCTAGATTTTGAAAAATATCTGGAACATTATTTCCATTCCAGATCGCTTAACTCCTCGAAACGTCCTGCCATCGCTTGTCCTTCTCAATTCAGAAATAGGCTATCATATTTGGAGATTAGTGGGATAGGTTCTTACAACATTAGTACCACAGCGTCTAGGAGTTTCCTTCCCAGCAATTGCACACTAGATCAGCCCTAGTTTTTGCAACACAACCCTTTTCTGAGCATTACCAACTATACCTAATATATTCAACCGAGAAATTTTCAAGTTATCTAAAGCTACTTTTAGCATTGAGGAATCTGTTTTATGAATCCTGACTACTATCAAAAGCCCATCAGTGTGGGGTACTATCAAGCTAGCATCAGCTAATCCTACTAAGGGAGGGACATCATAAATCACTAGATCAAAACTATTATGAAAATCTGCCATTAGTTGCCTCATTTTTTGAGATGAGAGCAACTTTGTGGGATCGGGTGGTATTGGTCCAGCTGTGATTACAGATAATTGGTTCATAGAAGGTAGTTGTCGCATTACTTCTCCCACTGGCAAGTTTGTAGAAATTAAATTACTTAATCCCCATAAATTATTTAAATTTGATAAATCATGAATTGTGGGTTTACGAAGATTAGCATCTACAAGTAGGACTCGTTGCCCCATTGCTGTAGCTATTTGAGCTAGATGGAGGGCAACTGTAGATTTACCATCACCAGGCATAGCTGAACTAATAACTATAGAGCGAATTGGGCAATCAGAAGTGAGTAGTTGAATATTAGTATAAAGTACCCGTATAGCTTCTAAAAATTTAGTAGAAGAGTCGCCATATTCTCGATCTGGTAAAATACCCAACTCAGCAATTTTTTGAGAAAAATAATTCGGTATATTTACTAAGGGAATATTTTGATTATAAGTGCGGTTTTGCTTAGTTTTAACTTGCTTTTTAAAAGGAATATTTCCTAACAATGGCTGCTTGAGTTTTGTTTTCAGCTCATCAGCAGTATGGTAAGTATTATCTAACTTTTCTATCAGTAAAACCGTACCAATTCCTGAAAGGATACTTGCAACTAATCCTAAGATAAAATTGCGTTGGTTATTAGAGGAAGAAAGAGGAATCTCTGGCGTAGTTGGTGCTTGAAGTAATTGCCAACCAAGCTCAGATTGAGATATTTGAATTTGGAGATTTTCACGTGTTAATAAAAACCGATTTAAACTCTCATTTGCAAATTGTAATTTACGCTGTAATTCGGTGTACTGTCGTGTTAAAATTGGCAGTTGATTGCGTCGTTGTGCAAGTTTCTGTTCTATTACAGTGAGTTCTTGGCTTTGTACTTCTAAGATCTGAAGTTGTATCGCTATTTCTGCAAACTTTACACTCAATAAGCGCTGTGTCTCTTGACCTAATAAAGGTAAAAGACTATCTCGTTTCTCTTTCAATGTTTGGATAGTTGGGTTATTTTCCTGTAGACGAGTTGATTCTGTAGCAATCTGAACATCAAATTCGCGTATTTGATTAATCAATTGTTGATATAAAGGAGTACTATTTAACGTTGTCATTGCTCCATTTTTTTCTTTTAGGATAGCCGAATTAGCACGAGCTTGAGCTAACTGTATGTCAATTGCTTGTCTTTTTTGAGATAATTCAATAGTTTCTGAAGTAATTTGTGTCCCTTGGGTTTCGGGGTCATTAAAATTATATCTTTGTCGAAAAACTTGCAACTCTTTTTGAAATTGATCTACTCGATTCTGTCTTAATGGTAGTTGTTTTTCAACAAACTGAAGCCCTTGACGTAACTTAGTTTGTCTCCTGACCTGGCTGTAATCTAAGTAATTTCCAGCAATTCGTTCTAGTACAACTTGAGTTTGCTTTTGATTGGCACTTTGGTAGCTAACTTGTATTATCTTCGTCTCACCTAAGCGAGTAATATTTAGAGATTTCAAAAAAGAATAATAGTTAATATCTGGATAGGAAGGCTGTAACAGTTTAAGAGTACTTCTTAACAGTTCAGGACTTTTAAGAATCTGGATTTGGCTTTCATAATCTAAACTTGATATCTGTGAGTTACTGTCTTTGACAACATCCACAGGCTTAGTGTCATCATTTACAGGTTCTACTAAGAGTTGAAAACTGCCTTTATACTGTGGGGGTTTACAATTGAGCACCAAGTTAATTACCACGATTGTCATCATAGCAAGCGTTACACTTGCCATGACTCGCGCTCGTCGCTGTAAAAGACTTAAAAATTCTTGAAAGTTTCTGTCATCTCCTTGTTCGGTTATTTCAGAAACAAGTTGATTTTGAGGAAATGGAGGTACAGAATTATTACTATTATCAGAACTGAAGGATTGAGAAGAATTTTCCATAATGTACTCGGTATTCAATAATACACTGGGCAAGATTAAATAGAAAGGGTTGTAAAAGCCTCAGTAAGGTAGTTTCTTTAAGCAATAACCAAGTCTAGATAAAATATTAATTCGATAAACTTATGATTTAATTTTCATATTTATTCTTTAATACAGAGTTGATAATCTTATATATAACGAGATTGACATAATAAAACTAAACTATCCTAAAATTTTCATTTTAACAATAAATATTAATGCCGATTTATTTACTTAGCTACTTGTTAAGTGATAAAACGTGAATTTAGTAAAGATTTAAATATATTTGATAAATATAAAGTTTTTATAAATTACTTGATTTCTTCTTGAAATATCATATCGTAACAATCAAATTTTATATCTGACTACAGATAGATTATGACTTATAAAAATTTGATTGTTAATCCTCAGTAGAATTATTAAAGAAGCGAAGATTAGAACTAATGCTAGGAGTATTAAATGAGCCTCACTTATTTTAATAGTTGATAAGACTGAAGACCCAAAACAAGGTCGTACTACAGGCTATATGAAACGGCAGTATATTAGTAACTTAAGCAAAATTGAGAATGGTATAGTAGCAGTAACAGCTTAGAGGCTATTTATAAAGTAAATTTAAAAACGAGAATCAAGGAGTTATAGAAACGATAAAATATATTATTATACACAGTCTATTTACATAGTTGTTCATAGCATGAAAGTTTTATTACACAGATTTAACTGATATGTAGTGGGATCTGTACGGCTTTGATGGTGGCAAGAAGGTAAAAGGTCGAAAGCGGCAGAATCTGGTTGATAGCTTAGGACTGTTATTGAAAGTCATTGTCAGTGAAGCGAATGCTCCACAATGAGTACTAGCTACTTACGCTTGAATGGAACTGTTAGAGGATGTCTGAAAAGTTTTAGATAGGTAATTTTAATCACGCAAGTTACTTTAACATTAAGCGAATCATTGCAACGTAAATAAAAGCCTCTGTCGTTTCAGGTAAAATCTCATAGTCTTTACTAGTCTGCGAGACCAATTGAACCAACCAAAAGTTCTTTCAACCAACCACCGTTTAGGAAGAACAACAAAACCCTTCTGTTCTTCAGAGCGTGTAACAACGCTCCACAGCCAGCGATAAACATCCATCACCCAGTGCGTAAAATCTTGACCGCGATAGCCACCATCAACCCAAATCCGAATTAATCTCCCGATGCGATGGCGTATTTGATGAAGCTTTGATAGAGCTTGTTTTGCGCCCGGTTGCTCACTTACCGAAGCGGCTGTGATTACCACAACAATAACCAAGCCCAAGGTATCAATGATTRTGTGCCGCTTACGTCCTTTAATTTTCTTACCTGCATCGAAGCCGACATCTTTTGAGACCATCGTTCCTGTTTCAACTGTTTGGCTATCCATAATCATCTCAGATGGCGATGGTTCCCGATTTTGGCTTACACGTACCCACAAGCGCAAYCGCTCGTGAATTGCCTGCCATGTTCCATCTTTTCGCCATTGTCGAAAGTAATGGTATACAGTTTTCCACTTGGGAAAATCATTTGGTAGCATTCGCCATGCACAACCCGCACACAAGATGTACAAGATTGCGTTAACGATCGCCTCCATATCGACACTACGTTTTCGACCTCCAGTTTTTGGCGCAGGAATCAGTCCTGATAGCAGTTCCCACTGCTCCGAAGTCATATTACTTGGGTACGATGGATTCATGGCTCTCGTAACGCTGTCATACTTAAGTATTTTTTCTACTGACAGGATACCGTTACGTGGGCTTTCTTACTTTTCAGACATCCTCTTTTGGCTGATGATCCAAGCTCACGTTGAAGTCATACGGCGTACCGAACAAGAATTTCAGATTTTGCCCAAACGCGCTTGTTGTCGAAAGAAGATTTGGTTGGTTTAACCAGTACCATTGTCTCTCTATGGATTATGAACGTCTACCACCAAATGAGTGAAGCGGCTATATATACTGTCATGACTTGGATCTATGTTACGTCGTCTTGTTGTTTAAAGATTTACTTTATAAATGGTCTCCTAGTATAATTCTGAAACCTAATTTATTGATTGAACTTGGCTGTAATATAAACATTTATTTAGTCAGTCAATTGAATAAAAATTAATATTTTGGTTTATTTAAGCAAGTATTTAAATAAACCAAAATCTTTATTTTCCTAACAAGGACACAGCCTATGAGACTTAATAAATGGATTAATCAAAGTTTTTTGCAATCCATTTCTAGTCAGTTAAATACAAAGAATAAATCTACTATAAAAACTCAAAAATCAATTAAATTGTCTGTAGTTACGCAATTTTTTCCCCCGGATTATGCAGCAACAGGGCAGTTGCTCGAAGAACTAGTCAAACAGTTAGGGAAGCGAGGGGTAGATATTGAAGTATTTACAAGTCAGCCAGGATATGCATTTAGATCTCATACGGCCTCAGCAGTTGAATGGGCTGACCAAATCCGAATTCAGCGATCGCGTACTGCCCAACTTTGGCCGGGAAGGATTCGTGGAAAAGCGGTTAATGGCGTTCTATATACATTACGCGCTACGCTCTATCTGCTCAAAGCTTGGCGTTACAAGAATATATTACTAGTAACTACTGCTCCCCCATTTTTGCCAATTATCGGATATCTAGGTTATTTATTGTTTCGATTGCCCTATGTATGCGTATTATATGACTTATATCCTGATATAGCGATCGCACTAGGCGTAATTTCAAAAGGTAATTGGTTAGTGCGCTTGTGGCGTGGGATTAACAAACAGGTTTGGTTAAAAGCCAAGGGAATTATAGTACTTAGCCCCGCGATGAAACAACACGTAGTAGTGCATTGTCAGGAAGTAGCTAAGAAAATTTCTATAATTCACAGTTGGGCTAACCCAGAAGAGATCGTACCGATTGCCAAGCGAGAAAACTGGTTTGCTTGGAAATATAGCCTAGTTCACAAATTTACCGTACTCTATTCTGGCAATATGGGGCGCTGTCACGATATTGACACTATATTGGAAGCTGCAAAGCAACTGCAAGATGAGTCAATTAAGTTTGTCTGTATTGGTGGTGGTACCAAACGCGATGAATTAATCACCCGAGTAAATCGGTTAGGGCTAAACAATTTTACGTTTCTACCTTATCAAGAAAAGCAGGTGTTACCTTATTCCTTAACAGCTTGCGATCTATCACTAGTGAGTGTAGATGCAACTACAGAGGGTTTAATTGTTCCTAGCAAACTATATTCAGCTTTAGCCTCTGGGCGACCAATAGCAGTAATTTGCTCCGAGACTTCATATCTTAAAGAAATGATAGCCTCAGCCAACTGTGGTGGGACATTCAACAATGGAGATGGTCAAGGTCTAGCGCAATTTATTCGCTTTCTGAATCGAGATCCCCAAATAGGAGAGCAGATGGGCAAAGCTGGTCGTCAGTATTTGCGATCGCATTTCACACCTAAAGTTATTTCTCAACAGTACTTAAGTGTTTTAGAGAAGGCCTTATTCTCTGATGAGGTAAAAACTATACCTCAAAGCGATATAAAGTAAGCAGGTCAGGATTAATTGAATATTTTTGCTGGATTTTTTAGGAGTTGGGCTTCGATGGTCTTATAGATCTCAGTCCCTTCAACGTAGCCTTCCTTGCTCGTAGTTTTTGTTTATATTAGGAGGTGAAATTGCACAGAAGGTGTGACCAAAATCGGAAACGTTCCAAACGACGCGCTATTTATTGCCATATTGATAGTTGTTATATCCATAGCGTCAGTCAAAAGTATAAAATGTTTGCTGACCAAGCAGGTCAATTACAGCAACGAGGGATGAGTCGGCGGAATGCGTTGATGTTAGTAGCAACTCAAACCGCAGTACCTATAGAAGGTGAATGGTTAGAAGCTTTTTGGTCTGAAGAGTGTCAGCAAACAACTTGGTATCACATTCGCAAGTGTGGCGATCGTAGTTATGAAATTTTGGTAGCACCACAAGAACTATGGGAGCAAGTTACCGGAGTGATTGATTCTCTGGGGAACCCTTCTGTTGGAGAGTTTACGCGTAAGAGCGCTAAACAGGTTGGTTATCAAGGTCTTAAAGGTTGCCAGTTTGTAAGTTAAGTATTATTAGTACCATTTTGTTAAACATATTAATCTTCAATCAAGAACTATGAGTTGTCCAAAAATTGTCTCCCAACAGGAGTTAGTGATTGAAGCTGGACATACAGACCAGCAATATTGGAAAGATATATGGCGCTATAGAGAATTATTTTATTTTCTTGCTTGGCGTGACATTTTGGTGCGGTATAATCAAACTGTGATCGGTATTGCTTGGGCACTGGTTTGTCCGTTTTTAACAGGTTTTCTAGCTTCGCCTACCTCTAATTAATTGTTTAGTTCCTCCATGTTTGCCGCGAATGATAGCTGGCATTTCAAAAGGAATATCTAAAATTTGTAACCAACGAATTACTGGAACACAAAAAAACTTTCTATCTAAATACAATCGCTCAATTCTTAAGTTTCAAGGCTCAATCATTGCTAAAAGATACGTGATAATTGCAACTAAAGTGTTTTCTTGTTGAACAGCTTTAATAGCTAAGGTAAGTCGCTTATCCTTTTTAATTACATAGACAGTAGGATAAGCATAAAAAGAGTAAGTACTATTTTTTGCTTGACTTCTGTAAATATAGGGTGCTTCTAATGCTGATGGTCCACCATAATAAGGAATTAATATTCATCATTATAATGCTAATTTCCAAAGCTAAATCATTACTATGCATCACTACCCATCCATCAACACTTACTTCTTCAAGAGAATATATTATTCGATTCTTGCTTGAGTTATGAGCTTTACTCTAATTCTAAAAAACTCCTATGACAGAATTACAAAAACTAGAATTTCCAAAGCATATTTTATCTCTAAATCTCCGAAGCCTTAATGCCTTACGTGGCTTTTTAGCTATTTATGTATTAGCTGGACATTGTCGTTGGCTTCTTTGGATAGGCAATAGTGGATGGTCTCAATATCCCCACTCTTGGTATGCAGAAATTTTGGTTTCTGCTTCTGCAAGCTTACGATATGGGCATGAAGCTGTAATAATTTTCTTTGTTCTCAGCGGTCTTTTTATTCATTTAAGGGTGTCTAAGGAGTTAGCTCAAAGCAAAACTTTTCAGTTAAATGTCATAAACTTCTTCCGTCGTCGCTGCCACCGCTTAGTACCTCCTTACATTCTTGCTCTTGCTTTAACAACTATTTTAGATTTAGTGGGTCGTTTTTTATATCCCACACTTTACACTTCCTTAACTGGCGATCTTTTACTCGATCAAAACTTTCTTAAAAAAGAATTTTCTGTAACTTCTATCCTTCCTGCACTATTCATGTTACCTAGTAGCATGGGAAAAGACTTTGGCAGTAATGGCCCTCTTTGGTCTCTGGCTTATGAAGTTATCTACTATCTACTTTATCCTTTGTGGTTGAAGCTTCGTTATTTAGGAGCATTGGCTGCTTATGGTGCAGGAGTAGTTGTTGCAGTTTTAGGACAATTATTATTCATACCAAGTTTTGCTACTCAAGTTTTAATTCATTATCCAATATGGTTAAGTGGTGCATTAATAGCAGAAATTGGATCTCAAAAAAAGTTAATTTTTACAAAAAAATATATTTGGATTAACAGCTTATTGTTAATAGTCGCTTTTATCACTACACATTTCACTCTAGCATCACTATTACTGATTTTGGTTTATGCTGTACTAGGTTCTACTTTAGTTCTATTAATAATAAGTTTACCATTATCAATTTGTAAACATCCTTTTCATAAATATTTTGAGATTCTAGGCATAGAATCTTATACTATTTATATTTGTCATTTCCCTATTATTACATTTATTAGTGCATGGGCTTTTAAAGTTTTAGATGGTCGTCCAGTATATGGATTCTTAGCCCTTGGGGGAGGATTATTCACTTTATTGGTTTGCCATATTTTGTTCTTAGGATGTGAACGTCATTTTCTGCACTCCAGATTGAAGATAAATGGCTAACTCTTGAGGGGATAATTATTTAAAAAATAATATTTTATATATAGTAAAAGCTTTAGTAATTATAACTTTAAAAGATAATAAAACTTATAGACTAAACGACTTTTCACTCAGTCTCTATTAGCCAGTCCCTTGCTATATGATTAAAAAACTTTCATCTTGGATTTGTTACCAACTGGGAGCGCGTGAGCATTATGCCATTCCCCGATCCCTACATAAGGCTGGACAATTAGCCCACTTTATTACAGACACATGGCTTCCGCCTCATTCTATACTAAATAGACTACCTAAACCTTTGTTAGTTAATCTACGAGAAAGATTCCATGCAGATTTAGCCCCAGCGTCTGTTCACGCCTTTAATAGTTCGTTGATTCACTTTGAAATAGCTCAAAAAATTCAAAAAAAGACTGGATGGGAACAAATCGTTGCCCACAATGATTGGTTCCAAGAAAATGCAACTCAGTTATTATACAAGCTTGACGCCCAACTCTCTAGTCTCAATTCTCCTCCTACCTTTTTTGCCTACAGTTACGCCGCTTTAAAACTGTTCCGCTATGCCAAGGCTAAAGGTTGGCGCACTATCCTTGGTCAAATCGATCCAGGGCCATTCGAGGAAAAGTTGGTTATGGCAGAACACGCCAGACATCCTACTTATCAATCGAACTGGCAACCAGCACCATCTTACTATTGGACTAGATGGCAAGAAGAATGTTCATTGGCTGACACAATTGTAGTTAACTCGCTCTGGTCGAGCGAAGCCTTACAGAAAGCAGGTATCCCTAAGTATAAAATTGATATTATTCCCCTTGCATATCAACCACCCAAACAAGCGGATAATTTTGTGCGAACTTACCCCACTGTTTTCTCAAATGAACGTCCTCTGAGGGTGCTGTTTTTGGGACAAGTGATTTTGCGAAAAGGTCTTGCAGCACTAATAGAAGCTGCTGAACTTCTCAGAGATCGGCCTATAGAATTTTGGCTAGTTGGTTCTCAAGGCATTTCTATATCCCAGCCATCTCACGATAAACTACAGTGGATTGGTTCAGTTTCTAGAAGTAGTACAGCTATCTACTATCAGCAGGCAGATGTTTTGCTGTTTCCCACCCTTTCTGATGGTTTTGGACTTACCCAGTTAGAAGCGCAAGCTTGGAAAATGCCAATTATTACTTCCAGATTTTGTGGTGAGGTAATAAAAAATCAAGTTAACGGATTGATTTTACCCGAAGTGAGTGGGCAAGCGATCGCCCAAGCTCTCAAGTTTTGCTTGAATAATCCTTGGCAATTAAAAGCCTTCGCCAAACAATCCACTGATACTTCTTGTTTTAGCCTGTCACAATTGCAGCAATCTCTTTTAGCTCTACCTTATGCCGTTGTTTGAATTTCCCGATTTAGCTTTCATCCAAATTGGACTGATCGTTTTTAGTGGGATTTGGATGTTGTGGCGAAATGACGAACTGCCGTTATTGATTGGCGGTTTCTTATTTTACATTAGCTCCTACCGATATTGGGCAGTCACTAGCGGCTTTGGTAAGTGGGTAAGTCTTGGTAAATTAGGTGGCTTTAATTCCATCACAACAGAAGCGGCTCTCATTGCCTTAAATTACATGGTTTTGGGAGAAATTTGCTTAATAGGAGCTTATATGTTCTGCCAAAAGCAATTTCTGCCAGTTATTAAACCTATTAGCGATCGCCCCTTTTTACAGTGGCTGTCTCCTAAAGTCATTAATTTTGGCTTAATTTGCCTACCTATAGTCTTGTACATTCGCGCTCAGGTAGGTGCACAACTAGCAGCAGGACAATCCTTAGCTTTTGATGTTAGTGGTTACTTATACTTGTTTCCAATGGTTTTAGTAGGGATTGCTACTTTAATCCTTTGTGTATGGAAATTTGGCGGGTTTTCGTCAATTCGCACTAAAATCATGGCTTTTTCTATTTTGGTGGGTGTGTCTTATTACACCTTTAGTCCTAACAGTCGCTTCCAGTTTTTAGGATGGATGCTCGCCAGTGCGATCGTTTTGTCGTCTTCCTATCGACCAAAAACTCGTTTGATTATTTTTACTATTATTGCTATCTTGGCTATTAGCATTTTTGCAGTGGCTGGTGCGATGCGAAACACAACATTAGCAGAAGATGCAGTCAATCAGGCAGCCTTGGAGCGGGCATTTAGTGCTGAAGATGCCAATATGCTTGATGGTTTTGTGATGATACAGCAAGTGTACCCCGAACGTTTAGACTTCTCTTGGGGTATGGAGCACTTAGAAATTTTGATGCGTCCTATTCCTAGAGCTTTGTGGCCGGAAAAGCCAGTCGGTGGTTATATGAATAAACTTAATATCACTATTAATCAAAGCAAAGGAACTCTCGGAATTTCACCATCATTATTAGGTTCATTTTATGCAGAGGGTGGAATTATAGGAATTATATTTTTTTCAATTGTTTATGGGAAAATATTTGCTTCTATAGTCCGATATACTACAAGAATTCATCCCTTTGCCAGTATTCTAGTTCGGGCAATTTTATGTGCTTGCTTAATACCCCTTTTACGTGGCGGAGACTTGCCTGGAATTTATGCTTGGTTTGGCATGGCTTTTTGGCCATGTTTTTTGCTTCTCTGGATAAAACAAAAATATTTTAGACCGAGTTATCTATTAACACGTCATTTTTATTTGAACAACTCAGTTTAAAAATTATAAACATTAATAGCTATGCATATAGTTGTAATTTTTTACAATATTGGAGGTTATCACGCAGCACGATTGCGTACTGTCTACACAGCCTGTCAGCAAAAAGGCTGGAAACTCAGCGTAATTCAAATTACAGATAATACTAAAGAACATCCTTGGGGTAATGTAGAGCAAGAAATTACATTTCCTCTAAAAACTTTGTTGCCAATAGCGACAACATCTTCCTTAACTCCTCGAACTCAAGAATCTACTGTTGCAGCATCTTTAATACCCTCTTGTTTAAATGCTCTAAAACCAGATATTCTTGCTATTCCTGGATGGGGATTTCCGATATCTCGTGCTGCACTTACCTGGTGTCAAAAACACAAGGTTCCTACCATTGTCATGAGTGAAAGTAAATGGGATGACGAAAAGCGCCAGTGGTGGAAAGAGCAGTTGAAATCTTGGCTTTACGTCAGAAAATATGATGCTGCCCTTGTGGGTGGTAAACTACATCGTGATTATCTGATTAAGTTAGGCTTGCCCCAGGAGCGGATTTTTCTCGGTTACGATGCAGTTGACAATGATTATTTCACTCAGCAAGCAGAGATAGCAAGACTCGATCCTGTTAAAGCTAGACACAGACAACCAAAAATTCCAGCTAAACCTTATTTTCTCGTTGTTACCCGTTTAATCAAACGTAAAAACCTATTTCGGCTTGTAGAAGCCTTTGCTACTTATCGCCAAAAAATTGGAGATGAACAAGCTTGGGATCTTGTAATTTGTGGTAGTGGAGAAGAAGAATTTTCGATCTGCAATCTAATTGTTGAGCAAAAATTATCAAATTGCGTTCATTTACCTGGTTTTATTACTTACCAAGCAATTGGAGATTGGTATGGCTTGGCAAATGCTTTTGTGCATCCTGCGTTGCAAGAGCAATGGGGCTTAGTGTTGAACGAAGCTTGTGCCGCTGGGTTGCCAGTTCTATGCAGCCATACTGTGGGAGCTGCATATGAACTTGTTGACAATGGCAAAAATGGTCTGTTATTCGATCCACAAAGTAGGGAAGATATGACTCGTGCTTTGTTAACTATCCATCAAATGGATTTAGACTCTAGAAGCAAAATGGGATACTTCAGCAAAAAGATTGTAGATAATTATGCTCCTCAAAACTTTGCTGATGGTCTTTTAAAAGCTGTTGATATAGGAATAATATTCAAATAAAATCCCAATTCAAAAATTTTATATTAATCAGGACTTACGCAACTGGTACAAATAGCGGACGGGGCTACACCCTGCCACACAACAATTTAATTAAACTAAGCACATAACGGGACTTAGACAAAAATTAAGCCCAAATGAAGCCTAAACTGACGATATTCCCAGCAAACACGTCACGATTCATGGTTAGCCGATCAAAAAATCGAAAAGATATAGCTGTTCTGAAGGCTTCTAAAGCTTCAGTAAATGTGTTTAAAGATTTGTTCGCTCACCTACGTCTTAAGCCTCCTGTTAGTTAATGCAAAAGAATAAAAGTATAGGCACAGAATACCAAAATCAAATGTTGTATTAAGCTCTTTTTATCTCGAACTTAGTATTCTTTTATTCGTTACACTGAGACTAATTGTGCTAGTTGCGTAAGTCCTGTTAATTTAGCTATGAAAATTTTATTTATTGCTCCTTATATCGGAGCAACTTATGGTGGAACATCGAAAATTGTCACAGAGCTAGTAAGAGGAATTGGTCATCTAGGTGTTAGTGTCGATCTGGTCACAACACATGCTAATGGTTCTAAAAATTTAGACGTACTACTGAATGAATGGATTAATGATAAAAACCATCGAGTGCAGTATTTTTATTCCTGGTATCAAGATGATTTTATAATTAGTCCATCTTTAATTAACTGGCTATTTAAGAATGTAAAGAATTATGATATAGTTCATAGTCAAACAGTTTTTGCTCCGATGATTTCAGTCGCTCACTCAATATGTAAATATTTCAAAATTCCTTACATTGTAACTCCTCATGGGATGTTAGAACCTTGGGCACTATCCTACAAAGCATGGAAAAAAAGAATTTACTATAATTTCTTTGAAAATCTAGCGATAAAAAATTCTAGCGCTATCCAAGCTACGTCTATTTTAGAACTAAAGAATATCAACTATCTCGAATTTAAAAATACTGTTTTTATTCCTAATGGAATTCATCGTCATGAATTTGAAACACTCCCAAATCCAAAGATTTTTTATCAGCAGTTTCCAGAGACTACAGGTAAAACTCTAATTTTGTTTCTTGGTCGTATCGACCCTAAAAAAGGTT
Source organism: Nostoc sp. PA-18-2419 (assembly GCF_005869855.1). Classification (GTDB taxonomy): domain Bacteria; phylum Cyanobacteriota; class Cyanobacteriia; order Cyanobacteriales; family Nostocaceae; genus Nostoc. The sequence continues at coordinate 20,385 of NZ_SZNH01000059.1, forward strand.
TAGATCTATTAGCTCCTGCTTTTGCCAAAGTCCATGACCAGTTTCCTCACACACATCTAGTTGTAGCAGGTCCAGATAATATCGGATTTATCGACAAAGCTCAGAGCTACTTTTTGCAGGCAGGTTGTCTAAATGCTGTTACCTTTACTGGTATGGTGAGTGGAGCATTAAAATATGCTGCTTTAGCTGCTGCAAATTTGTATGTTGCTCCTTCTTATTCAGAAGGTTTCAGCATGTCCATCTTAGAAGGTATGGCTTCAGGATTACCCTGTATAATTACTCATGGTTGCAACTTCCCTGAAGCTGCCAAGGCTGAAGCTGCCCATATTGTTGAGATTAATGTCAACGCTATCGCTAATGCTTTGATTGAGTGCTTAAGTAATCCTCAGCAGGCGAAAGAAATGGGCGATCGCGCCTGTGAGTTCATTTTCCAAAACTATACCTGGGATCGTGCTGCTGACAAGTTGATTCAGGTTTATAAATCTGTGGTTAACAAAAAACCTTTGCCRGAATTTCTAGATATACTCAAGTGAAAAAATTTAGACTTGCTAAAGTATACCGTTTTATAGGATTACTATTTGATTTTTGAACAAAACTAAGAGAGAATACGGCTGGTAGAACAGGTGTAAGAGAAGACAATGATAAGTCAGCGTCTGCAAGCGATCGCACTCTCAGAGATAGTATCACGGCAAGAGGGGAGCAACGCGATTTGGTGAGGTTGGGCAAAAAAGGTGCGATCGCTAAAAATTATATTTAAGTACAAAGTGACTTTATTGTCCGTTGCTATACTGATTGATAGGACAATTTATCTTGATGAGATATCTCAAAAAGATTACTAGCAAGCTATTTAAGGATTTAAAAAAAAGAAGTAAAGCGACTAATGTTAATTACTTAGTCTTAATTATAGCAAATAATTAGTTAAAACTAAAATTAAGGTATAAAATTTATTAAGCAGATATAGGCTTGATGAACGAATTAAAGATAGAATTACA
>NZ_SZNH01000060.1 GCF_005869855.1 Nostoc sp. PA-18-2419
CGGTAGCCGGTAGCAACGAATCCAGCGTTCAATTCCGCGTTGAATTCGAAAACCCCACCGCCACTAAGTTCTGGCTCATCATCAAGAACGAAGCAGGCGATGTCCTCTACCGCAAACAATTCAGCGACGCTCATTTCAACAAAACCGTTTCTTTCCAGAAAGAAGAGGCTGATATTCACCCCACTTTCGTGATCCGCAACGGTGACAACGAAATCGTTCGCCAGTTCTCTGTAACACGTACTTACACCGAGAACACGGTAGTTACAAAGTTATAATCAAGTCACTTAGGTTTAGACTTTACATAAATGTTCAAGCCGCCCGCACATGTTGGGGCGGCTTTTTTATTTCCTGGCCTCGCAATAAGTCACAGTCTTGAAAAAAGCCACAGTCTCGCAATAAGCATCAGCCTCGCGATAAGCCAGAGTCTCTCAATTCCCCGCAGCATCCTGATCCGCCCCCATACGCTCAGTCAGCTCCGGCTCGCCCCTCGAACCGAATTTCATGGTTTCGCTTCCAAAGTCGGATAGACAATTCCTAATTGCTCCAGATAAGTTTTGTATTTGGAGGGGTCATAATAGAATTTCTTCATCGCCGGCCGGTATTTCTCCATAATCGCCTGATTCAAAAAAATAGAAGGCGGATCCGATTCCCCAATAAAGGACACATAGTGTTGCTCCTTGGTCTGCACCTTGACAAAGTATTCTTTCGCAGCAGCAATCAAACCCGGATTCGTCAGCATATCGATCAGCGTCAATGCCGTCGCCTTGGCCCCAGCCAGCGACCCCTTGTGCGCAATCGGTGTAGCCATCGCAATGGCATCCGCCCAATGATGCCCCTTCGTTCCCGGTATATTCGCAGGATAATATAGCTGCACAGTCGGCAGGTTCCAGGAAATATCCCCGATATCATCCGAACCGCCCCCCATCGAAAAGGGAACCGACCCATGCAAAGGGCTATCTACACGCGTCTTTAGTCCGTCGATGGGCGACCCATCCTCAAAATCGACCTTCGGCGCCTCCACCAGCTTCTGTACCGCACGAGCCAGCTGCTGGTCAGCATCACTCCACACCGGCATCCCTACCCGCCGGATATTCCGGTACATCACCTCCGATAACGGCTGATTGAAATGCGGCGCCCAGGCCGCACCCAAAATATGATACTGCATCCGCGTGTCGGTCATCAAAGCAGCCCCCTGCGCAATTTTCTGCGCCGATTGATACATCGACATAATATCCGCATATTGCCGCTCCCGGAAGTAATACCAGACACTCGCCTTCGAAGGCACCACATTCGGCTGATCACCTCCATCCGTAATCACATAATGAGATCGCTGCGTTGGCTTCAAATGCTCCCGCTTGAAATTCCAGCCCACATCCATCAATTCCACCGCATCCAGCGCACTCTTCCCACGCCACGGAGCACCAGCCGCATGCGCCGCATCCCCATCAAAATCAAAACGCACCGAAACCATCCCATTATACCCCAGATCCCCATATTGCGTCACAAAGGCCCCCGCCACATGCGTAAAGATGCAGGCATCCACATTCTTGAAAATCCCATCCCGGATATACCACGCCTTACTCCCCAGCAACTCTTCCGCAACCCCCGGCCAAATGACCACCGTCCCCGGAATATGATATTTCTCCATCAGTTCTTTGACCGCAATGGCCGCATAGATGATGACAGCCTGCCCCGAATTATGCCCCTCTCCATGCCCGGGCGCCCCTTCCACAATTGGCGATTTGTAAGCAACACCCGGTTTCTGCGAAGCCTTCGGAATACAGTCGATGTCACTGCCCAGCGCAATGACCGGACTCCCACTCCCCCATTTCGCCGTCCACGCCGTCGGAATATGCGCAATACCCGTATCCACCGTAAACCCATTCTTACGCAAAATCCCCGTCAGATATTTACTCGTCTCGACCTCCTGAAACCCCAATTCCCCAAAGCTGAATACCATATCCACCATCTCCTGCACCGCCTTCTCCCGCGCCGATACACCAGCCAACGCCGCCGCCTTCAATGCCTCCACGCGCGCACTGTCATACCCCTGAGCCGATACCCGGCCCCCCATCATCAATAAAAAAAGGAAAATCAATAGACAGCCCGCAAGCCGCCGCAGGTTGGAAGAGAGTCTCATATGCAGTAGTTTATTGTAGAATAAAAAATCCATCCCCAGTCACCTAAATCCATCCCCATCCCACAAAATCATCCCCACAAAACCATCCCCCCAAAAATCCCCCACAAAAAAAAGATCCGGCTATAATTGCCGGATCCATTTAGCTCCATTGATCGTCCCCACCCTCCCATCACACGGATCCGCCACCAAATACATCGTTAGGGAATTCTCAGTCAATTTAAAAGTATATACCCCCTTCTGCCCCGGACACGCATATTGCCCCTCATAATCCTGCATCGTTAACGTATCCTTCGAAACCGTAAAAAGCGACCGCACCACCACTCCCCCTCTCCCCTGCGTCACCCAGCTCGAATCCTTCACAACATGCAAAGTAATCGTATCATTCAATTGATCCACATACAGTTTGAAGGATGTATTCTGAAGAGTCTGCGCCTGCAGTCCGCCACCGGTTGCAAAAAGTAAGGCACCCATTAGGATAAAGCTCAGGAGAATTGTCTTGCGCATAAGCATAAGGCTGTTTTTATTTCTCCCAATTTAATCCTTCTTTTCAATTCTCCATTACCGTTCTTCCTTCAACCCAGCCAAATATCGCAGCATATCATCCCCCGGTCGAACTCCAAGTCCCTTCAGTTTCCCCATAAAGTATCCCCGCAATTCCTTCCACCGATAGTACGGCCCATTCCCCCCATACCCCTTCACAGGTAAAAATACTTCTCGCTCATTCAACAAGACTTTCACCAGCGCATCTCCCCGGCTCTTCCGATATATAATCCATTGAATGTTGGCGCTCAAAGGAATAACGGCCTCCGCCTGCCACCGCTTCCGATAGTTCAAAATCGAACGCGAAGCCTCGCTCGCTCCCTGAATCCCCATCAACGCCGCAAAAGGCGAGATCGCCTCCGCATGCGTAAACCGCAGCACCGCATCCGGCCCCGCGTCACCGTCAACAGCCTTATCCACCGTCTTCACAAAGTCCACCAACAACGGAGCCGCAACACCCACCTGGATGCCCAGACTGTCAAATCCCGGCCCCTTCTCCAAAAAATCACCGGCCCCATCCACCATACTCAACCACGCCAAATCCCCGGCACCAAAAGCCGCTCCCAATGCCGACTGCACGCCCGGCTCACGCAACTCTCCCTTCATCGATCCGGATATCGCATAGCAATCATATAAATCCCCCACAAGCGCGGAACCATCCTTCAAACCCGGAAGTGCACCCGCCAAAAATAATCGCCCACACACACTTTTCACAACGGCCTCATTCCGCCCATCCCGCTCCAAAGTATCCATACAGCGCGCAATCAAAGCGCCCTTCTTATATCGGGTATACCCCGGCGATAAATCATAAAACCGCAGGTTCACATCCAGACTGTCCGGCAGACGCACGAAACGCCGCGCCCCTCCATATTCCCCAAATCCATGCAAAAAAGCCTCAGCACTCTGCTGCGTCCTCAATTTAAAGGTCGTCACAACCTCCAGCCCCCGACCCCTGAACACACCCCCATACTGTAGCCGCATCCGCTCCCCAATCGCCGCCTGCTCTTCTGCCCCCAAAATCGTAATCTGCTCATATTTGTCTTTCGCCGCATCCCGCAATAAGCCAGCCGCCCACAAAACACGCCGCCCCAGCTCCGTCAACCCACCGGCCCGATCCGCTTCGCCCAATACCCGCTGCAATCCAATCTCAGGCCCAGCCTTAGTCAAAAACCGGGCCCCATGACGGCCTACATAATCGATAAATACAGGAGCATACCCAGCCGGAGGCTGCGTATAAGCATTCCCGGCAGCCGAGGAAGCCCCGGCAGCCGCAGCCCCCCCATACAAGGTCTTCGTCCCCAATGGCTGCCCCACGACCTGCCCTACAGAGGTAAAAGCCGCGGCCATCACCGCAGCTTTTAGAAGTAAATTGAATTTTCTCATAGAGTCTATTTCGACAAGCTCGATACAAAATGCTGATTACCGCTTCCATCTGCCGGATAGGCGCCCATATCTATATGCGGCTGCATAGTCGTCGCCCCATAGTTGCCCCCCTGAGGAACCGTCTTCTGCGGCTGAAAGGCACTGGCTGTGCCCTTTTGATAGGCAGGACTGCTGGTCAGTAAGGTAAAGTCATATCCCTGATCCGTCACAATCGCAGTCGGCATGGCCGAAATAGCCAGCGGCGGCGTCACCGTAGAGTAGTCGAATTGATCGACATCATAGCTCTTGAAACGCGGATTGTTGTCCTTCGGAGTCTCACTCATAATGTCCCCGCTCTGCACTTTCCCCTTTCCATCCGTAGCATAGAATTGATTGATCAGCGTTTGCGCATTGGCGTAAAAGAATTGATTGTTGTAACGCGTATTCACCGTATCCGCATCCGGAGTCAACCGAAAGCCAAAGCGGCAATTGACGATAACATTGTTGTAGATCAAACCCTGCGCTCCTTTTTCATAGTCGATGGATCCGCCACGGCCCGTTTTCAGCTGACGGAAACCAGAGTTCAGGATGGTGTTATTGTAGAGATAGGTCTTGTTCTGCACCGAACCGCCACCACTATTGCTCACCTTGAAGCCATTGGTCGCAGCACCAATGACCAGATTGAAACCAACGTCTCCAACAACCCCATTTTTCAAATTCAAAGCTTCACCACCAGTCGTCCCGCAATCTTCAAAAGTATTCCGCATGATGCTGATATGCCCATGAAGAATCCGCATGCCGTCATCCGTCGTACCATAGATCCAGCTGTCTTCCAATATGAAGTTCCCATTGATGTTGGTATAGCTCAGACTGTTCCGGGGATCTCCTGCCGAAAAGACATTGGGATCCGCAGCAGCACCCGCAGGGCCACCCGCAAATTCCAGATGCGTCCATTTGATGATGACATCCCCGCTGCTCTCCCCACATTGAATACCACCCCAGATACCCTTCCCGTTGCTCGAGGTGTTCCGAAGACTATCTACGACCGTGACATAGTTCTGCTGCGTAGAAGTCCCAAGACTGATAAAGCTTCCATTGACCGTAATCTGCGGACTGGTAGCCGTCGATTTCCCATCCCCAATCGCAATCAGCCTGGATCCCGGTTGCATCAATAAGGTGTCGCCCGCATTGACCGTGATATCACTCGAAAAGTAGTAGGTCTTACCCGTCAGCAAGGTACCGGCTACAGATCCGGTCAAGGTATCACTCGTGATGGGATGACTCGCCTCTATTTCACTGGGACTAACATATACGTCCTCAGATTTGTGACAGGCCGTCAGCAATAGCATCGCTGATAGAAACAGACCCACACCCGCCAATATATTTTGCTTGTTCATGATTGATAGTTGGTTTGAAAGGTTTACATTTTAAATTTAATCCCAAGAAGATAGTTCGCCCCATAGGTGTCCTTCCGCACAAAGGTCTTCTTGCCATCTTGCTGAAACGGAGCGGAGTTAGCGCCATTCCCACCCACATAAGGCTGCTGCAATTCCAGCTCATAGGGCGTATTCAGGATATTGTTGATCTTCGCATAGATATACCAGTGACGGGAAACACGCTTCTCTACCGAGAAGTCCATCTGCTCAAAGTCCTTCTGCCAGATGTCGTTGTTGTAGTACTGCGAGATCTGATCGATTCGCTTGCTCGTATAGCCAAAGGCCAGCTGCGCATTCAAACCCAGCTTATTGTCATCCTTGAACAACAGCGAGAGATTCGCAATATGCTTCGATTGCCCCTGCAGCGGCCTCGTTTGTTTGACTGTCTTCGAGGTGGTTCCACCCGTAATGCTGTAGTTCAAAGTCTTGTCGGTTGTGATCGAAGAGTTCGTATAGGTATAGTTCGCCTTGATGCCAAACCAGCGCCAGTATTTGGTAATATCGATCTCACCTCCATAGTTCCGGGCATTTCCAAAGTTCTCCGGCACGATAAATTCATTCGTACCGCCAGTCGAGCTGCCGACAGCTTCCGTAGTCCGCGCATATTCGATAGGATTCTTCAAGTGCTTGTAGAATACACCCGCCAGTAGTTGATCCAGCCCTTTCAGATAATACTCATAACGAAGATCGAAGTTATCGGCCGTGGTACGCTTCAGATTCGGATTACCAGCCTCCTGGATGTCCGCATCAGGACTTCCGCCAATATGCGGAACTACTTCATAGAAGTTCGGACGGCTGATCGCAGAGTAATAGGACAAACGCAACGCCTGCTTTTTCGTCAACGTGTATTTAATGCTGCCGCTGGGCAAAACATCATAGTAGCTCACCGTACCGGTCTTACCTTCTTTTGTCTTCGGCACATTGCTCGACCAGCCCAGATCGGTATGCTCATAACGCGCCCCGCCCGTGATCAGCCACCGTCCATACTCCCCTTTCAACATCGCATAGGCAGCACCGACTTTTTCATGCGAGGTATAGTTCAGCGCATTGTCCGAGGTACCCTCTGGATTGAAGACATAGAAGTAGTTTTGATTGATGTCTCCATAGTAATATTGCGTCGCACGGGCAGTGTCCGGCCGAAGCGTATATTCATCATAGGTGCTGACACGATTCTTGTCCCGGTACATGCCCCCGACAGACCAGTTGACAACCCCTTCCCCTATCAATGTCTTGTAATGCAGGTTGAGATAGCCGCTCTTATCTTCATCGGTGCTGTGCGTAAACTCACGCGAGGATTCCAGCAATGTAGGCGGTGTTTCGACTTTCTGCAACGTCACCGGATCCTGATCCACACCCCCATCGACATTCAAGGTACCTTCATCAGGACGATTCAGCGTCGCTTTAGAATAAGAACCCGTCCAATCGAGAGAGAAGTCTTTTCCCAAACGATGCTCGCCTTTGATAGTCGTATGCACGATCCGCTGTTGATCATAAAGATCCCGATAGCTGTTCGTTACCCGGCCATATCCCGGCCCAACCCGGTGCAAAAGGAGATTGGTATCGCTCGAATAGCGAAATTCTTCCCGCATCAGGTTCAAATAGGCGGCATATAAGCTGATTTTGTTGTTGTCATCAAACCGGTAATCCAATCTCGCATGCAGACCTGTACGCTCCTGTTGAATAGAGTAATGACGCGCCTGCACGTCGCTCAGCTGAGCACTTCCGTCCGCCTGCGAAGTCTGCGTACCAAAGTAGACAGAGTTCACATTCCGGTAATTGTTCTGAAAGCTACCGGCTACCAGCACACCCAGCTTCCCGCCAAACAGCCTGCCGCCAACCGACACCCCGCCCAATGACCCAATCGGGTTGTGACTCGTGCTCCGGCTGAACATATTGTTCGGAAAGTCACCCATGGTCGCCTGATAGCTGTCCCCACGCGTGTCCCGCGGCGACCGGCTCAAGCTCGGCCCCTTATCGAATTTCGTATAGTCCTGTGAAAAGAAACGATCCGCATAGCTGAATGCCACATTACCGGTAACGGTAAATTGAGACGGAGCATCCTTCATGACCATATTCACCGCCCCGCCGATAGCATCCCCTTCCATATTCGGCGTCAGGGATTTAAAGATCTCCAAACGTTCCAGCATGTCCGCCGGAAAGATGTCCAGCGGTACATAACGGTTCTTGTTATCCGGACTGGGTATCTTGACATTGTTGACCAGGGTATAGATATACCGCTTGTCCATACCACGGATAATGACATATTGAGCCTCCCCGTTCGTGCTCCGCTCCAACGTTACTCCCGAAACACGCTGCGCAGTGCTCGCAACCGTCAAATCAGGAGAAACCTCGATCGCCCGCGATGAGATCGAATTCTGCACGATATCCGCCCGCCGGTCAGCCAACATCGAAGATTTTTCACTCCCACGGCTGCCCGCCGTGACACTCACCGTCGTCAGCTCAGCCTTCCAAGATTCCAGCCCAACGGAAAGATGCACCGGCTCCGACCCCAGATTCACAATAGTAGAAAATCTTTCAAAACCCACATATTTAACCGATACCTCATACTTCCCCGGAGTAAGTACCCTCCACACATAGGTTCCATTCAAACCCGACAATAAATGGATATCCTTCTTCTTACCACCTTCCCCGTCCTTCCGGCTGATCTCTATCGAGGCGCCCGGCAGAGGCTCTCCGGTAACCCGATCAGTCACGGTCCCACTCAGGGCCGCATCCTGCGCATGGGCAGTCAGCCAACCGCCGCCCCATAAAAACAACAGAAAAAGTAGTCGCTTCATATTAGCTAGTTTTTAGTTTTTAAGCTTCGGGGGCAAAGCTGCAAAACCAGCAAAAGATTCTCGAAAAACACGGGTGAACAAAATGGGAACAAGGTTTCGGCAGGCGTATACAAGGCAGCAGCAGCGTTAACAGACAGGATATAAAATATTGATTACCAAAACTATCATCCGAAGCACACCCTCCATTACCAAATTGTTACGAGCCGCCAGAAAGCATCACAGCGACTGTACAAAAGCAGTCAGGCTCTCACTGCTATCCAAAGAAAGCTTCTTCTTCAAACGATATCTGGAGACCCGCAGGCTATCAGGTGAGATACCCAGCAACGTGGCAATGTCTCCGGAGGTTAAATTCAATTTGATCAGGGCCAGCAAACGCATATCATTCCCCGTCAAATCCTCTCCATATTTCTTCACATTATCGAAAAACTCCTGATGCACCTGCTCAAAGGTCTCCCGGAATTCATTCCAATATTGATCGTGATTGAAGTTCAGATTGATGAGCTGGATCAATTGCTGCAATTGCTTTTTCTGATCCCGCTTGTCGTCTTTTACCAGCAGAGACAGCCGGTTTCGCAGATCTTCCAGCAGCTGATTCTTCTGAATGACATGCAGTGTGCTACTCGTCAGCCCTTTCCGCTTGACAGCCAGCTCCTGTACCAACCGCTCCTCCTGTAATTGACGGTTCTGCAATTCCGCCTGCATCAGCTCCCGTTGTATCTGGTAATGCTGCCTGTCCTGGTGACGGGTCAGCTGCTCATTTTTGATCTTTAACCGCTGCCGGCTGATAACCACCCAGGCTAAAACCGCCAGTAATACCAGCACAACCACCGCCGATACGGTCGTGATAATGGTAATATTCCGCGCATTTTCCAAATGCTGGATCTCATCGTTCTTTTTATCGATATCGTATAGTACGCTGAAAAAAGCCGTCTGCCTGTTATTCTCCACCGAATATACATCCAGGGTAGCCCTGCGGGAAAGTTCCAGATAATGATAGGCACTATCCTCCCGGCCCAAAAGATGATAGGCCTTCCCCAGATCCCGGTAGGCAGCCCCCTTCTCATAAAGATCTCCCGTTTGCTCGGACAATTGCAACGCCTTCGTGGTCTGCACAATCGCCTCGGCATAATGCCCCGTTTTCCGCAAAATGTCCCCCAGATTATTGACGACCTCTATACTCGCAACTTCTTCCCCCGCCTGATTATAAAGCTCCAGGCTCCGCGCAAAATAATACCGGGAAGAGTCATAGTTAGCCAGATCCTCGAAGATGCTACCCATGTTCTCGTAAATCTTCGCCATCCCCGTTTTATGCGCAATCCGGCTATACTGCAACAATGCCAGCCGCTGAAAATAAAAAGCACTGTCATACCGCTGCTGCTTCTCATACAGATGCCCAACCTTTCCATAGGTATCCGCCTGCCCTTCCACATTCCCCGTCTCCCGGTATATCGACAAGGCCTCCTCATACTGACGACGAGCCAGCGGCTGCTGCCTGTTATAATAATAAAGAAGCCCCATATCCCCGAGATTCGCAGCTACACGTTCCCGATCGTGAACCTCCCGGAAAAGCTTATCCGCTTTGCTGTGAAAATCGAGCGCCTGCGGATAGTTGCCCAGATAATAGGAAATCTGCCCCATCTGCTGCAGACAAATCCCCGTACGCAAAGGATCCTTCGCAGCAATTGATTGACTGTACATTTCCTTTAATAAGGTGAACGCACTATCCGGAAACTGCTTGCTCAGCCGCTGAGTATAGGCCAATTCATTATGATCATTGTCCTGAGCAATGATACAAAGAGGAAAAAGGGCTAATAATAGTATATTACAAAATATCTTCATATATGTAGAGCCACCGCAAAACTCGCTTATTAATATTATGTAAATGTTAAGAGTGCATTGACCGCCCATTATCCCCCATTTACCGGATTTCCCCGGAAAATCGCCGCCCCGCCGTTGTGGAATGAAGAGGAAGCCTTTAACTTAGCATTCACCTACAAAACGTTCTCTACCATGAGCAATACAATCACAGAACAGTTGCAGCAGGAGTCCGCGCCGCGGCTATCCCCATCGTTGAATCACCACGCCCCCGTTCTGGAAGTTGCCCAGCTCAACGTATATTATAAGAACTTCCACGCAGTGCGGAATGTGAACTTCGAGGTACGCCCCGGAGAGATTTTTGGTTTGTTGGGGCCCAATGGGGCCGGGAAGACCAGCACCCTGTCAGCCGTGGAAGGACTCATCACACCGAAGTCAGGCCATATCTCCGTCGCCGGCTATTCCGCCATCGAACAGCCCCTCCACGCCAGAGCCAATATGGGCGTGCAGCTACAGGCCACAAATTTTCAACCCGAGCTCACTATCAGCGAGATCATCCGGTTGTATGCAGGCATCTATGGGGTGACATTGGAAAAAGAACAAATCAATGGGCTTCTGCAGGATGTAAAGCTCCTCGATTCTGCTAATAAACGCTTCGGACAGTTGTCCGGAGGACAGCAGCAACGCGTGTCTCTCCTCATCGCAACCATCCACCACCCTCCCTTGATCCTCCTCGATGAACCCACCACCGGCCTCGACCCACAATCCCGCCGCCAGCTCTGGGTCAGAATGGAAAGCATGCGCGAAAAAGGGCATGGCATCCTCCTCACCACCCACTCCATGGAAGAAGCCGAAGCCGTATGTGACCGCATCGCCATCATCGACCACGGACAAATCATCGCCATCGATACCCCACAATCCCTCATTGACAAAAACCGCGATAAACCCGAAGTAGTCGCCGCCTCCCGAAAAGGCAAAATCACCCTCGAAGACGTCTTCATCGGCCTCACCGGCTCCGAAGTCCGTTCTTAACTCGGTCTCAACTTTTAACTTTTAACCATTAACTATTAACCTCCCTCAGTATGACCTTCCTTCCCTCCAACACCGCCGTCTTCAAAAGCCTCCTCCGCGCCGACCTCACCACACAGTGGCGTAACCGCCGCGCCTCCATGATGGTCATCCTCGTTCCTTGCATCATCCTGGTGTCCTGGAAAAGTCTCGTAGACAAAATAGGCGCAGCCAACGTCCTATCAAACTGCATCACAGTCGGACTCACCGCCATCGGCCTCATGGGCTATACCAACTCCATCGCAAGAGATCGCGAAAAAGGCATCTTCCAACGCCTGCGCGTAGCTCCTGCCTCAAACTGGAATATCATGGCAAGCCGGCTCGCCGTACAATTACTCATGATCCTCATCGTCACCATCGTTGTCTTCATCGTAGGCAAACAGGTCGACGGCATCAATATCAGCCTCACCGGCTATCTCACCGGCTTCTGCATGGCCATCATCGGCGGCGCCGTATACCTGGCACTCGGCCAGATCATCGTCGGCCTCATCAAAAACCCCGAAATGGTAAATGCTACCGCCCGCCTCGTTTATTTTGCATTCATCGTCATCGGCATGTTCGGCGGATTGGGAATGCTGGGTGATTTCGTAAAAGATTTGACAAAGTATTCTCCCTACGGAACAGTGAAAATGATCGTGGCCGCCGGCCTCCAACCCGAAACCTGGAACAACGAAAGCTGGATCGCCCTCCTCATGACACTAGGCTACACCATCGTATTCGCCATCTTCGGCATCAAATGGTTCCGCTGGAGTAATCGGTAAATAGAAAGACCTATAAACTCATCTTCCCACCCACACCAACGAAGCGGCGTCTATCCACATACGTACCCTTGTCATTCTGCGGAACACCTCGCGCGCTCAGATAAAGCTCAAGCGCCTTCTCCTTCGCCATCGGCACCCGCCAGGCAACATATACGTTCTGTAGACTGAAATAGCTTTCCTGATGGAACCCGTTTTGGATAGTCACGTCATTGGGGACCGATTCATGGATATGATACAATAGATCCAATCCAATAGAGACGGCCATCACATCGATCCGGTTCACCCACCCACCAGTCACAGAGGTGACCGCAGACCCACGCATATAGTCTCCCGTTGGACTCACGGAATAATAAGAATCGTTTGTATTGTCGTGCAGGTCATTGCTCCAGATCGTAGCGTGTAGCCCTGACCGCCAGTTCACACCACCCCCCGAGAAAATCTTACCATCGACAGCCACATAATGCATGGAAGTAGTCCAGTTCAGCGGCAGATAGACAAATCCCCCGGGCGTAACGAGATAAAAGTATTCAAATTCATTCCGCCGCTCAAATGAATAGCTGACCTGCAGACGGTCCTTGGCCACCGAATAGGTCGCACCAGCATGCCAGGCCCAGAATGCCGGGAAATTGGGACTTCCAAACGACGCCGAAAAACCTCCGCTTCCATAATAGACAGTAGATAGAGTCGGTAGCCCATGGTTCAGAGTGTTCTGATTATTCAAATCATTCAGCTGATAATCGTTGGACCCCCAGGCAGTACGCTTGGCATAAGACCCAAAGATTTTCAGCGACGAGGTACGGCTGGCGTCTGCCAGACGAAGAACATCTACACCCAGACTCGCGAAAGGAAATACCTTTTCATACTTTTGTAAACCCGAAGCCGGCTTGCCCGTCAAATTGGCCAGGATACCTCCCTGCAAATCGAATACGTCTTTGTACCGGATAGCCAGACTGGGAGTAAGCAGCCAAATATGCCCCTTCTGCCAGGTCGAAGACGTTCCGGCGCTGCCGGAGTTCGTGAGAGAACCGTAATCATTCCTGTCGATGATATGCTCATAAGACGCATTCAATGCAGGCTCGAAAACCCATGATTTCGCCGCGAACGCATAGGCAATCCGCTCCCGGATAAAAATGTGATCGGTATGACTCTGTGCAGCATAAGTCTGGCTTACAAGCTCAGTAAAATTGTCGAAGGGATAGTTCTTGGTGATGCCATGAGCAGTATGCAATCCCGCAACATATCCGGCCTGAAGCTCCTGGCTTAGCCCGCCCCAGCGGCCCTGCCACCGTAAGCGCGGAGTAAATAGGTTCTGCTTCTCATGATTGCTCCCATCGACAATCGAGGCGTAGTAAGGAGTGGCCCTGACCGAATCCAGCTGCTGCCAGGTAAAATTGGCAGTCAGCTCAATCAAATTATGAACATCCGCCTGATAACGGGCCCAACCATTCACCTTTTGCCGGTCCAGATTAAAAGGGGTCGACGTGGAAATATGATCCCCCTTTGTCGGCGGCCATACATCATGAAGATATTCGTAAGAGAATCCAAAAATCAGCTTCCCCGCTGCCCTGGTGATTCCCGCATAATATTGTGTATAGGGCTCCGTCTTGGCCGCAGGCTGTGAAACCAGACTCGATCGCAACGCAAGCTCCAATCCAATCCCCGGCCGCAACTTCCGCCGCGTAGTCACCAGCGCAATAACACCCTGCCCCGGCGCCGTATTCATCTCCACTGCCGCATTTTGCACAATCAGCACTTCTTCGATATCATACACGCTATATGCATTCACATCCGCCAGCGGATTCCCATCCACCACATATATGATGTTTCCCGGTGTCATATAGACGCCATAAGCCCAGGCACTTAAAGCATCCGCCAAATTCGTAAAGGGTAATTTCGAAAGGTCTTCTCCCTTGATCCGGATTCCCTGCGTCAGCCGCTTGTTCAGCACCAGCTGCCCCGCATCAACACGGGCACTATCGGTTTGCGCATCGGCGCTCAATTGACAGGAAAATAAGGCCAGCACGGCCACTGCAAAGTGTAGGGTTATTCTTTTCATAGTAAAAGTAATACCCTCTATGACACCCCATCCCTCAAAAACGTTGCTCACCGTTCATCATATCGTCACTCACTCCGCAGACTCCGCACAGGATTCATCATCGCCGCCCGCACAGCCTGATAACTGACCGTCACCAGCGCAATCCCCACCGACAAGAATCCCGCCGCCGCAAACACCCACCACTGTATCATCACCCGATACGGATACCCCGCCAGCCATTGATGCATAGCCATCCATGCAATCGGCGCAGCCACCAAAAAGGAAATAATCACCAGTTTCAAAAAGTCCTCCGACAAAAGCCCCACAAGCCCCGCCACTGACGCCCCCAGCACCTTCCGCACCCCGATCTCTTTGATACGATTCTCCGCCATATAGGTCGCTAAGCCAAATAGCCCCAGACAGGAAATAAAGATCGTCAAGCCCGCAAACAACGCCGCCAATGTCCCCGTCCTCCGCTCTTCATCAAATTTGTGCGAATATTCCTCATCGACAAAGTTGTATTCAAAAGGATATTCCGGATTGTATTTTTTAAAGATCGCCTCCGCCTGCCGCAAGTTCTGCGCCGTACTGTTCTTGTCCGAAAAACGCATATGCATGACTTCAAACCAACGCTTCGAAGCCCCCTCTACCACCATCGGCGTCACTGGCGTATACGGCGACTGCAAAATAAAGTCTTTGATCACACCCACTACATGATAGGTCACATCATTGTCCATAATAATCTGACCGATAGGATGCGTGAAATGCATCGCCTTCACCGCCGATTCGTTCAGCAATACCGCAGTCGAGTCCGTCGGATAAGCCGTTAAATCAAAGTCCCGGCCCTCTGCCAATTGAATACCCGTAGTCGCAACAAGCGATTGATCCACCGTAAATCGATTGAAATCGGTTTTGTCATTCGGATCCTTTCCTTCCCATCGAAAATCCCAGGTATCACTATAGCTCGCCGTCAGCGGTGAGCTCGTCTTGCAAACACTGACAGCCGTACCCGATGAGATCAGCTCCCGCTTGATCAGTTCATAGTTCTTGGAAATATCCCCCGTCAAAAAATGATAGACCAGATTCGCCTTCCTGTAACCGTTCTCCCGCTCCTGCGCATGATCGATCTGCTGCTTGACAATGATCGTACATATGATCAGCACGATCGCAAAGCTGAATTGCACAACCACCAGCACCTTTCTCGGTGTCACTACCGCCTGCGCCTTCTTGAATGTCCCTTTCAGCACCTTCACCGGCTGAAAACCCGATAGAAAAAACGCCGGATAGCTGCCCGCCAAAATGCCGGTCAACAAGATAAATCCCAGCCACGTCAACCCAAACCATATATTCCCATATTCAACAACAAGATGCTTGTCCGTCAGTTTATTGAAACCACCCAGACTCAATTGCACAATACCTATCGCAATTACACCGGCCAGCAATGCCAATAAGATCGATTCTCCCATGAATTGCCCTATCAGCGATCCACGGCCGGCCCCCACGACTTTCCGGATCCCGACTTCCTTCGCCCGCTTCTCACTCCTCGCCGTACTCAGATTCATAAAATTGATACAGGCAATCAGCAGGATGAATCCCGCCACAATCCCAAACAACCGGACAAACTGGATCCTTCCTCCGTCTTCAACACCGCCCGTAAAGCTCGAGTACAGTCGCCACCGGCTCAACGGATACAAAAACATCTCCCAGTTCTTTTCCGCACTGTCATACCGGGTCTTGATGACTTTGATCTTTGGAGCTACCGACGCCAGCGTAGCCGAAGGTTTCAGCAAAGCATAAGTCCGCGTCGAGTTATTCCCCCAGCTATTGTCGTCCCAACCCCGCTCCCGCAAATAGCTCCACGGCAATAAATAGTTAAAGGTAAACCGGCTGTTCACCGGCAAGGTCTTCAATACGCCTGTCACTTTGTAGTTGTCGTCATTGTCGATCAAAATCGTCTTGCCCAAAGCATCTTCATTCCCAAACAAACTCTTCGCCAGCTCCTGCGTAATCACAATCGAATACGGCTCCCGTAAAGCAGTACGCACATCACCCTCCAGCAAAGGAAAGGTAAAGACATCCAGAAACAGCGAATCCACGACATTCCCAAAGGAAGTCAATCGCTTATCCCCTACTTTGAATAGATGACTGTTATACCAGTTCACCCGCACCACATGCTCTATCTCCGGAAGGTCACGCTGCATCGCCGAAGCCAGCACCTTGGGCGTCGAATTCCAGCAGTTCAATTTCCCACTAAACTCCGCCCTGTTCCAAACCTCATAAATCCGATCCTTCTTGACATGAAAGGATTCATAGCTGACTTCACTATAAATCCACAGCAAGATCAAAATCGCACTGGCCATCCCCACAGCCAGTCCCGTAATATTGATAAAGGAAAAGCCCTTATTCTTCCGAAAGTTCCGAAACGCAACTTTGAAAAAGTTTATGATCATGGATATAAGTTTAAAAGATCATTCACTTCGCAGACTCCGCACAGGATTAGCCATGGCGGCCCGCACAGCCTGATAACTCACTGTCAACAAAGCAATCCCCGCCGACAAAATCCCCGTCCCCACAAAAACCCACCACTGTATCGTCACCCGGTACGTATAACCCTCCAGCCACTTATGCATCGCCCACCACGCAATCGGCACAGCCACCAAAAAGGAAATCATCACAAGCTTCAAAAAGTCCGCCGACAACAATCCCACTAGCCCCGAAACCGATGCCCCCAGCACCTTCCGTACCCCGATCTCCTTGATACGATTCTCCGCCATATAGGTCGCCAACCCAAATAAACCCAGACAGGATATGAAGATCGTCAGCCCCGCAAATACCGCCGCCAGCGCACCCGTCCTCTTCTCTTCATCGAACTTGTGCGAGTATTCTTCATCCACAAAGCTGTATTCGAAGGGATACTGAGGATTGTATTTTTTAAAGATCCCCTCCGCCAACGCCAGATTCTTAGCGGTAGTGTTCTTGTCCGAAAACCGAATGTTGATGACGTCGAACCAATTTGACTTGGCCCCTTGGATAATCATGGGACTGATAGGACTATAAGGCGAATGCATGACAAAATCCTTCACAACTCCTACCACTCGGTAGGGGATATCCCCATACCGGATGATCTGCCCGATCGGATGCGTAAAATGCATCGCCTTCACCGCCGCTTCATTCAGAATCATCCCCGTTGAGTCCGTCGGGTAAGCCTTCAAATCGAAGTCACGTCCCGCCACCAGCTGCAAACCCGTCGTCGCAATCAACGACTGATCCTCGGACACCATCATAAAATCCGTTTTGTCATCGGCAGGCCTTCCTTCCCACTCAAACCCCCAGCTGTCACTGTTTATCTGCGTCAAAGGACTGTTTGTCTTACAAACACTCACAGCCACCCCCGAAGACAGCAGCTCGTTTTTAACCAGCTCGTAGTTCTTCCCGATATCGCCCGTCAGCTTGTGATAGATCAGATTCGCCTTGTTGTATCCTACTTCCCGGTCCTGTGCATGATTGATCTGCTGCTTCACGATCAGCGTGCAGATGATGAGAATAATCGCAAAGCTAAATTGAATAACCACCAGCACTTTCCGCGGTGCAACCAGCGCATGCGCCTTCTTAAAAGTCCCCTTCAGCACTGTCACCGGCTTGAAACCAGAAAGAAAAAAGGCAGGATAGCTCCCCGCAAGCACCCCGGTTAATAAGATGAACCCCAGCCAGGTCAGCCAAAACCATCCATTCCCATATTCGACAACAAGATGTTTTTGAGTCAGCTGATTGAAGCCGCCAAGACTCAATTGTACAATCCCCACAGCCAATATTCCCGCCATCAGGGCCAGCAGAACCGACTCTCCCATAAATTGCCCGATCAGCGATTGCCTCCTCGCTCCTACCACCTTACGGATACCCACTTCCTTCGCTCGCTTCTCACTCCGCGCCGTACTCAGATTCATAAAGTTGATACAGGCAATCAGCAGGATGAACCCCGCCACAATCCCAAACAACCGCACAAATTCGATCCGCCCGCCATCTTCTACCGTGCCCTCAAAATGTGAATACAACCTCCACCGGCTCAACGGATATAAAAACATCTCCCAATGTTTAGCCGAACTGTCATATCGCTCTTTGATGACCTTCATCTTCGGCGCGATCGAAGCCAGCTTCGCCGCCGGTTTCAGCATAACATAAGTACGTGTCGAATTACTACTCCAGCTCGAATTATCCCACTCCCGATAGCGCAGATAACTCCAGGGAATGAGCCATTTAAAGGAAAAACGGCTGTTGATAGGCAATTCCTTCAGAATCCCCGTCACTTTAAAAACATCTTTGTTGTCGATCCGTACCGTCTTCCCCAGCGCATCTTCATCACCAAAAAGGCTCTTGGCCAGCGACTGCGTAATGACAATGGAAAAAGGCTCTATAAGAGCCCGGCTAGCATCCCCCTGTAATAAAGGAAAGGTAAATAGCTGCAAAAAGGAAGAGTCTACTATATTTCCCGACTCCATCAGCCGCTTGTCCCCAACGCTGAACAAAAAGTTATTGGCCCAGTTCACACGCGACACATGCTCCACCTCCGGAAAGTCACGTTGCATAGCCGCACCCAAAGGCATAGGCGTCGTATTCCAGCTGTGCGTTTTCCCACTGAACTCCGCCTGGTTCCAGGCCTCATAGATCCGATCCTTGTTTACATGAAAGTTCTCGTAGCTGACTTCATTGTAAATCCACAATAGAATCAAAATCGCGCTGGCCATCCCGATGGCCAGTCCGGTAATGTTGATGAAGGAAAACCCCTTGTTCTTCCGGAAGTTCCGGAACGCGACTTTCAAAAAGTTCTTAAGCATGGTATAGGCGCAGTTTTGGTGATCTGATTCTATTATGACTCAGTTTCCACAAAAATGTTGCACCGTTTCCCGCACTATTTATTGCGCCCCCTATAACATCCTCACTTTTAACCTTTAACCTTTAACTTTTAACCCCAAAAGCTCCCAGCTCATAGCTCCCAACTCATAACTCATAACTCATAATTCATAATTCATAACTCATTACCACCCTATCCCATAATCCTCCCCATTATTGCTGCTCCCTCCCCACAGGCTGCCATGCTTCCAGTCAAACCAGATCGCATTGATCGGCCCGCTCGTCCGGTCCCCATAAGCCGCAGTATATCCCATATCCCGCAGCTCCTTCCGCACCCACGGAGGAGTAGAATTCCCCAACAGGATATGCCCCGGTCGCGGCCGCCGGTCCTCCAGCTTCTCCCCTCCCAGCGAAAGCCACAGCTGATCCGTATTGACATTCGGCGCCTCCGTCGACTCCTGCACCGTCATCCCGAATTCCACGATATTCAAAAAGAATTGCAACAAGTTCTGATCCTGCGTATCCCCTCCCTGTACCCCAAAACACAAATAAGCCTTCCCCTCTTTCATCGCCAGACTCGGCGTCAAAGTCACACGGGGCCGCTTATGCGGCTGCACCACATTAAAAGGATCAATGATCGAATCCAGTACAAAGCTCTGCATCCGCTGACTCATCCCCACACCCGTATGCCCGGCTATACACGCAGGAGTCCAACCTCCGCTCGGCGTAACCGACACAACCCAACCCTCCGCATCCGCCGCCTCGATAGTCGTCGTACCCCGCCACAAACGATCGTGATACAACCCCTCCTGATCGGCCGGCCCCCCATGATCAAACAGCATGGCAAGATCCCCCGAGCTCATCAGCTCCGCACCCGGCAAGTCCATCCCTGCAATCGATCCCTGCGCCACAGCCTCTCCATATCCTCCCACAAATGCCGCCCCATTCATCGCCCCACTCGTGCTCGGCGCATTTCCCGGCGTCACTCCACCACCAGCCGCCATACGCCCCCGCGCCTTCAATAGCTCCGTAAAAGGATTGGTCCGCCCCTCATACGGATAGGGATCCCCGGGAGAGGTCGCCGGATCATTCCTGTCCGGATTGATCAGCTTTGCCCGCGCCGCCGCATATTCTTTACTCAGTAAGCCCTTCATCGGCTGCCCCTGCGAATAAGCCGGATCCCCATAGTAGAAGTCCCGGTCCGCAAAGCTCAGATTCATGGCCTGATAGACCGTATTGATATACCGGCTGCTATTGTAACCCATCGACTTCAAATCGAAGTTCTCCAGGATATTCAAGGCCTGCAGCAAGGAAGGCCCCTGTGACCACTGTTGCAGCTTGTAGACCTCGATCCCCTTATAGTTCACATGCAGCGGCTCTTCCTCCACCGGCTTCCAGCCAGCCAGATCCTCCATCGTAATCAAGCCCCCCTGCTCCTGACACCCCCGCACAAATTCACGCGCAATATCCCCTTTGTAGAATCTGTCATAGGCCGCATAGATGGCCTCCTTCCGGCTCTTTTTATGTTTCAGCGCATCCTGCTCCGCTTCCACCAGCTTGGTCAATGTCGCCAGCAAATCCTTCTGCACAAAGATCTCCCCCGCTTCCGGCGCCTCCCGCTTCTCCCCCGGATGAGTCAGAAAAACCGCCTTGCTATACGGCCACTCCTTCAATCGCCGCTTCTGCGACTCAAAGCTATTCGCCGTCTGAGCCTCGATCGCATACCCCTTCGCCATTTCCATCGCCGGCGCCAATACGTCTTTCAGACTCATGGTCCCATACTCCGCCAGCATATAGCACAAACCTCCCGGCGTACCAGGCGTCACCGCCGCTAATGGACCATATTCAGGAGGAAAGTTGAAACCCTTGGATTTGAAGAATGCAGGGGTGGCGCCAGTCGGCGCATAACCCAATGCGTTGATCGATAAAACCTTACCAGTCTTGGGATTGTAAATGATGGCCTGCGTCTCACCTCCCCAGCTCAATACATCCCACATGGTACATACCGCACCCAGCATGGCACAAGTCGCATCCACCGCATTGCCGCCCCTGGAGAAAATCATGGCCCCGGCCTCCGCTGCAAGCGGCTTACCCGTTACA
>NZ_SZNH01000061.1 GCF_005869855.1 Nostoc sp. PA-18-2419
CTGAAGGGGTGACAAAGGGGCTGAAACAAAGCAAATAAAAGAGCGTGACCGTTTTGCTGAAGGGGTGACAAAGGGGCTGAAACAAAGCAAATAAAAGAGCGTGACCGTTTTGAGGTAAAAAAAGATAGGTCAGGTATTCTCAACAAGACCTATCAAATGATAATGTTACCTAAATTCTACCAAACTTGCTTTGAAAATGTACTGACACCTACGCAGTACAAGATGCTAGAAATCTTGCTGATGCTATTGCAATTTCATAAAACTGTGACAATTGAGAAGCTAGCAACAGTATTTCCGCAACCCATAAGATTTGAAAGTCGGCGAAGGAGTATTCAAAGATTTTTACTACTACCCCAGTTGTCAATTCCATATTTATGGTTTCCTCTCATCAAACGATGGGTAAAAAATAGCCTCAAAACAGGAGAAAAAAGACTGATATTCGCTATTGATAGAACACAGTGGCGTTCACAAAATGTATTTGTAATTAGTTTAATTGAACAAAAAAGAGCAATACCTGTTAATTGGCTATTGTTATCCAAAAGAGGATGTAGTAATTTAGGCGAGCAGAAAAAATTAATACGACCATTGCTGCAGTTATTCAAGGGATATCAAATTCTCGTGCTGGGAGATAGAGAGTTTCATAGTATAAAACTGGCGAATTGGTTACAGACCAAGGAAATTGGCTTTGTATTGCGTCAAAAACAAAGCACTTATATTCGACAAGAAAAACAGCCATACCAACGCTTACAATCTTTAGAATTAAATCCTGGTATCTCATTGTTTCTGCCAGAAATTCAAGCTACCAAACAGAAAGGTTTTGCCAAATTTAATTTGGTTGGATATTACAAGCGCAAATACCGTGGTAAGCTTGAGCCTTCTGGGTGGTTTTTGTTAACGAACCTTGATAGTCTTCCAGATGCCGTTAAAGCATTTAAGTTGCGGAGTGGCATCGAAGCTATGTTTAAAGATTGTAAAACAGGTGGTTATAATTTGGAATCAACCTACGCAACTGGACAACGATTAATTGCACTAATTTTATTGATTGCAATCGCCTACACAATTGCAGTTTTAGCTGGTCGCAAATCCCGAAAAATGGGGCTACAACAATATATTGGTCGCATTCAAGAATTAAAGCGTTATACACGCCGACATAGTACTTTTTGGATTGGATTATATGGGTGTTTATGGGTAGGTGCTATGGAGTTTTGGTCAGATTTGGCGATCGCACTTGTGCATCTCAAGCCTAGTAAACTTCCCTATTTTCAACGGGGTCTACGTGCTATGACCCTTATTCAATCAGCCTTCTAGCCTCCTTGTCACCCCGTCAGCCAGATAAAGCGATTATCTTTGGTATTGACCTGACTTAGGTCAACAAATTCTGGCTCACTAGGTTTAGGCTTCTGCTGCACAGAAGATTTAGGAGATTTAGCAGCAATAGAAATTTTAAGTTCGTTATCGGGTAGTGCGCCTAAATCGGGGATTTGAGTCATCCACTCGCTGGGTCTTTTCAGCTTTGGTGCTTTTAAAATATAAAGCACCCGTCGTGCTTGTTTGCTAATTTCAAAATGCGGGTGGCGCTTGAGCCTTTCGCAAAGAGCGATCGCATCATCAGTACGTCCAGCTGCTTCATAAGCAGTCACCAAACAAATATCTACTTCACCCCCAAGACGAGAATTGTGAACTAACAGGGCGCTTGCCTTTTCTAAATTTTCTACGGCTTGGCGGTACTGCCCATTTTCAAAGGCAATCTTCCCAGTCTGGTAACGGGTTTTAGCAATTTCTATACTTTCTGCACTCACGTTCTGCACACAAATTACCACTGTTTTTATTTTGCCAAGTCCAGCAATCTTTTTAAAATCTTTTCATAGGTAGACAACCTGAAAGTAGATAAACTTCTAAAATTTTAATTAAGTAGCTGTAGCTATTTTGTCGTTAAAAATTCCGGTATCAAATATCAAGTTATCAAAATATGATGAAAATCAAGCATTTACAATTGTATTGGCTAGGAGCTGGTATATCTTTAGCAGCGATGAGCGCTACGATCGCTCCAGCATCCGCCCAAATCATCATAATTGATGGTGGTTCTGGATTTAGGCAATCGCCTGCTGTTGGTTCCTTCATTTATGGTAGTCCGATTCCCACACCCATGCCTGTAGATCCGGCAACAGGATTAATGCCACAACGCACTGATTACTACAATAATTATTCTTATCCTGGGGTCAGACAGAGGGTAAGAAATTCAACTTTGATTAATCCAACTTTGATTAATCCGGCAATTGGCGACTCAACACTAGTTAATCCGGTGATTATAAACAATTCATGGCGTCGTACACCATTTAGTGGCGGGCGATCACGGGTTATTATTACCTATCCCCGGTAGAGTGGGAAGTAGCTTGATGAGGAAGATGTAGTTCGACTTCGCGGTAGTTGAGCGTAGTCGAAACTCACCAATCGGGAGGTGGAGAGGTGTGAAGAGAACAATTTGCAACTCTTCACCACAGCTTTTGGAGTCTTTGGCGAAGCTCCTAACTCATCACTCACGACTCTTAAGAAACACTATGCCTAAAGCTGATCAAATCAAGCTTTTGATTTATTAAGTGTTTCTTTGATTCGTAACCAGAGGTTTAATATTTTTGACTTTTGACTTTTGACTTCCGCCTTGGGGAGAGCTCCTATTAAGTAAACTGCGAACCAAGAATCATCGTTCCAATCCCAACATCAGTAAAAATTTCTAATAATAGAGCGTGGGGAATGCGACCATCAATGATGTGTGCTGCCCGTACTCCTTGAGCAAGCGATCGTACGCAACAATTGACTTTAGGAATCATACCACCGCTGACTATACCAGCAGCAATCAACTCACGAGCTTCCCGAATATCTACTTTTGGAACCAAGGTAGATGGGTCTTTATAATCTTTTAAGATACCTCTGGTATCGGTTAATAAAATTAACTTTTCTGCTCCTAATGCTGCGGCGATTTCTCCAGCTATAGTATCAGCATTAATGTTGTAGGCTTGTCCTGTCTCATCTGCCGCGACACTGGAGACTACGGGAATATAGCCGTTACTAGCCAAGGTTTCTAAAATTTTGATATCTACATTGCTGACTTCCCCTACAAAACCGATACCTTCTTGACCTTGGGGACGAGCTGTGATCAGATTACCATCTTTGCCACAAAGTCCTACGGCCAACCCTCCAGCTTGGTTAATCAGCGCCACAATTTCTTTATTGACTCGACCGACTAAAACCATTTCCACTACATCCATTGTGGGGGCATCGGTAACTCGCAGACCATTTCTAAATTGCGGTTCTATTCCCAATTTATCTAGCCAACTGTTGATTTCTGGACCACCACCGTGGACTAGAATTGGCCGCAAGCCAACGCAAGATAAGAATACAATGTCACGGATGACTTGGTCTTTAAGTGTGCTATCTTTCATCGCCGCGCCACCGTATTTAACAACAACAGTACGACCGGCGAATTGTTGAATGTAAGGAAGTGCTTCGCTTAGTACTTGCACACGAGTGGCTTCAGCTTGCCTAATGTACTCAGTATCATTAACCGTCATGAGGAGCCGCCATTGAAAATTAAAACCTATTTCAGTCAGTGTAGAAGACTTTGGAACCTGTAACAATAAGGCAAGGAGTATGAATTCCCACAAAGAAACAATACCGTTGCAAATTTACGAGGGTTCAATGCCTGTAGAAACGGGATGAATACGACCATTAATACTAAGCTTGGCAAAAATCTTGGTTAATAAAATAGGCTCTATTATAGTTGCACTAGACGTTAGGGCTAATATAGCAGGAGGCAGGATAGTGCAGCTAAGCCGTGTCCACGTACTCTTACAGAGAAGCAAGCTAGCAAGAGCGTCTCGTAGAGAGCGTCGGATGAAGGCAGTTCTTGCTGGAGGTAAAACTATTACTGCTCCTATACATTGACGCTTGTCATTATGTCCTAACTTATATGACTACGGCTATACGTGGAATTGGTGCGTCAAAGTCTTCTCGATTCATTCATACAAGAGCGCGATCGCCCATGATAAAGATTGTCGCAGACAGATGAGTGATGCAGAAATTATTAAAACGGCTATGTATGCTGCAACATCCCCGAAATTGGTCTAAGGATATAAGCATGTACTTTCGTATGTTTTTTCAAAACTTAAAAATCTTCATCATCAACAAAAAATTCTGCATCATCTTCTAATCGAGAATTACCCTGTCCAGAACCAGCAAGATCCCAGAGGGGTTGCAGCAATGCCACGCTAATTAGCCCGATAACCCCACAAAAAGCTAAAACTAAACCCACTGGTATTTGTATTGATTTAAATGTTAAGAAATTTAACGATACTGGTGTGGCATTTTGAACTGAAATAATCGCGATCGCGATTACCCAAATAGCTATAACTACGGTTGTCAATAAAGGAGCTAAAGTTCTCATATTTCGATTTAAGTCAGGAGTAAGGAGTTAAGAATTGACATATCGATTGAAGTTATAAATTAAGAGTTAAGAATTGCTAATTTACAATTCTTAACTCAAAACTCATAATTCTTAACTTTGATTCTTAACTCTGACTGAATTAAACTGCTACTGCTTCTAGCTTAGCAATGGCATTCTCTAACTCTTGAGAGATTTGGGTCAATTTTTCGGGAGAGTTGGTTTCTAGGTAAACGCGCACCAAGGGTTCTGTACCGGAAGGGCGTAGTAAGACCCAGCTACCTTCTTCTAAATAGAGTTTAATCCCGTCTTTACGTCCGACTTCCTTGACTTTTATTCCTGCTACCTCTGTGGGTGGATTTTTGGTAAAGGAGTCGATGACAGCGGTTTTGTGAGACTCGGTGAGGTGCAAGTCAAGACGGGTATTGTAAAGTGGGCCATCGGCTTCGGCGATCGCTTCTGCTACTAACTGACTTAGGGGTTTGCCTTCATAAGCAATGGCTTCTGCCACTAGCATATCGGCTAAAACACCATCTTTTTCAGGAATATGGCCAATTACACTTAATCCGCCTGATTCTTCCCCACCAATCAGTACGGTGGTCTCCCGCATTTTTTCACCGATATATTTAAAGCCTACTGGTGTCTCATAAATTTGCAGCCCATATTTAGCCGCAAAATTGTCTAGCAGATGGGTTGTAGCGACAGTACGGACAATCGCGCCGCTTTTACCTTTATTTTTGATTAAATGTCGTGCTAAAACTAACAGCACAGTATTCGGAGTGAGGACAGTTCCTTGTTCATCCACAATACCAAAGCGATCGCTATCTCCATCTGTCGCCAAACCCAAATCTGCGCGATCTCCGACTACTGCTTCTACTAACCCAACTAATTGTTCTCCTTTGGGTTCAGGCATCCCACCGCCAAATAATACATCCCTCCAAGTATGGAAACTTTCTAACTGAGCGCCACTATGTTGCAAAACTTCATCTAAATAACCACGAGATGTAGAATAAAGAGCATCGTATTTTACTTTTAAATTCGCGCTTTTAATTCGTTCTACATCGAGCAGCGTATAGATAAATTGCAGGTAATCTGGCTTTGGATCGAAAGTAGAAATTAAATCAGATCGGTTGCTATTAGGCAGATGATCCGATGCACTTTCTATATTTGCCACAATAGTATCAGTAATCTCTGGAGTGGCAGGTCCAGCATAATCGGGGATATATTTAATTCCACAGTATGGTGCTGGATTATGGCTAGCAGTAAACATCAACGCCCCAGCAGAATTTAAGTGACGGGCGTTGTAGGCAATTACTGGTGTAGGACAATCCCGATCGGTAATTTTTACTGTCCAACCTAAGTCTGCCAAGACTTGGGCCGCTGTTTGGGCAAACTGGTCAGCTAAAAACCGAGTATCGTAGGCAATAAGTACTGGTCTATCTTTTGTGTAGGCTGTTTCGAGGTAACTGGCGATCGCTCTTGTTACTTTCCGCACATTGGGGAAAGTAAAGTCATCGGCAATAATGCCTCGCCATCCATCGGTACCAAATTTTATCTTGCTGGAATTGCTACTAGCGCTCATTTTTGCCACTTGCTCCGGTACATCATCAGTACTATTAAAAGCTTCCCGCAAAGCGTGTGTAGCAGCAAGTATCCTCGGAAGTTATCTTCAGCGGATACTGTCAAAGATAGTTCTTACCACCGTACTTTTTCTCACTGTTTCTGAGCAATGTCAACCCCTGATCGACCTTTTGCCAGTTATCACCTTTGGTCTTTAGTTGCCCCAGCGTCAGGGCAAGAACGCTGGCATTGCCAGATGAGACGCGGGTTTATCAAAGCACGGCAACACGAACCACAAGTCAAAGCGCTATTAGCAAAAGCCACTGCACCGCAGCGGATTGGGATACTTGCCCAAAAAGGCGTTTATGAGTTTCATAATCACAGACATCTTTTGCTGCAATCAGATGGTGTAGAAAAAGTTGCCCAGCTACTAAAATTAAGCAACTCAAGCGATCAAGTCCGACAAAGGGTGCTACAAATTTTAAAAAAATATCATGATGCTCCCTTGCTTTTGAATAAAAATATTATCCAATTAACTCCTGGCGACGAAGGTTTTCCCAAACCGATTGTGATTGAACAAAATGATTATTGCTTTCGCTTATATGCAGCTATGGATTGTGTTTTCATTGAAAGCGATCGCACTTTACACATTTTAGATTTCAAAACTGGTAAATCGGCTTTTGACCAACGACAGGCTTTAGTTTATTTACTCGCTGCTCGTTATCTTTACCCCGGACGACAAGCTGTCGCTTCATTTTATAATTTAGAAATTTGTAAAAAATCGGAATTAATTAGCATTAATAATAGCGAATTAAAATCTTTAAAATTTGAATTAGCAAGCATTGCCCATAAACATCAGTACGATTTACAACAATATCAAGAAGAAACTAGTAATTTTAGTAAAATTTTTCCTCCGAATCCTGGCTCTCACTGCCGCTTTTGCCCATTTAATTCTATTTGTGAATTTGCCGATTTCAAGCAACCTCAATCGTATCCATTGCCCAGTTTAAGAGCTAATAGCTAATATTTTAAGCCATTGCCAAGAGGCAGGGAGCAGAGGAAAAATTGCAGCACTTTCCCGTATGCCCTCCTGCTTTTCTGCTTCCCTTGCGCCCCTCATTCAGACAACCGCCAAATTTTAATAGTATTATCGTCACTACCGCTGACAAGAGTCTTGCTATCAGGACTGAAGGCGACAGATGTTACAGTATTGGTGTGCGCTACCAATGTGAGAATCTCTTCTCCTGTGGCGATATTCCAAAGTTTAATGGTGTGATCGCGGCTACCACTAGCAAGAATTTGACCATCGGCACTAAAGGCTACGGCTGTGACTGTGTTGGTATGTCCGACTAGGGTGCGAATTTCTTTTCCGGTGGCGATATTCCAGAGTTTAATAGTGCGATCGCGGCTAGCAGTGGCTAAAGTTTTACCATCCGGGCTAATAGCGACATTTGTTACTGTTTGAGAATTTCCCTCTAAGGTGCGGATTGAATATCCTTTTGTCAGATTCCAAATTTTGATGGTTTTGTCAAAACTGCCACTAATTAGAATCACGCTATCCCGGCTGATAGCCACTGAACGCACCCAGAATGTATGCCCTATTAATGTTTTAATTTGCTCTCCAGTTACTAAATCCCAGATTTTGATGGTGTTGTCATCACTACCACTAACTAGGGTCTGGCTATCAGCAGCGATCGCTAAGGCATGAACTGAGTCAGAATGACCACTCAGAGTGCGAATTTGCCGTCCTGTTGCCAGATTCCAAACTTTGATGGTGCTGTCATCACTACCACTCACCAGAGTTTTGCCATCTGGACTAATAACCACGATATTCACCTGCCCTGAATAAGTGTTGAGTGAAGAGATTTGTTTTCCAGTTGCTAAATTCCAAAGTTTAATTTTGCGGTCGTCGCCACTACTGGCGATAGTTTTACCATCAGGACTGATGGCGACAGATAAAACTGAGTTTTGGTGTCCTTGGAGGCTGTTAGCTAAGAAAACCTTGCCCAAGGTAATTTTTGGCGCTTCATCAACAAGCGGGTTATTTTTGCTCGGACTATGCCCAATTAGCCTAGAAGACAAACTAGTTTGAATCCGGCGAAAATTTTTATACCAAGATTCGCTAAATCCAAACAGCATAATCAAAGCGCTTACTAAAATTAAAATTCTTACTAAGCCATAACTTTTTGATAAATCTGAAGCTTTAGTGACTGGAATTGTAGCAGTTGACTTCCCGGCTGGTGGCAGTGCGAGTGGTTGTTTTTGCACCAAGTCTCTAAGAACTTCATCAGCTGACTGATACCGTTGTTGGATGTCTTTTTTTAAAAGTTTGTCTATTACCAAGTCCAATTCAGCATTTAATGGACTGCGTAAATATTGCCGCCAATTACTCACCCAGGCATACCCAGATTCCATCCACAATTGAAATGGGGAAGTTCCTGTTAGTAGGTGAAAGCAGGTAGCCCCTAAACCGAACAAGTCACTCGCTTTTAAAGCTTTACCATCTCGAATTTGTTCTAGAGGGGAATAACCATGTGAACCAATAGATGTGCCAGATTTATTTTGAACTCTGGCTGTAAATTGCTTTGAAGAACCAAAATCAATCAAGCTTAATCGCCCATCACTTTTATGCCGGATGATATTTTCTGGCTTGATATCTCGATGAATCACATTGCGATCGTGGATAAACTTGACTACAGGCAGTAAATCCAGCAAAATAGCTTGAATTTCCCTAGCACTATAGGTCTTCTTGCGCTGTTGCAACTCTTTTAATAAATTCTCTCCATTAATAAACTGCTGCACTAAATACAAACAGCCATCTTGCTCAAAATAAGCCAACAAAGTCGGAATTTGGGGATGTTCCCCGAGTTCTTGTAGTCGCTGCGCTTCTTGAGCAAACAACTCCATCGCCTTTTTTTGCGACCAAGTTCCTTGGAATTTTGGAGCTAATTGCTTGATGACACAGCGTTCATTGAGTTTATCTATGTCTTCTGATAGATAAGTTCTGCCAAATCCCCCCTCATCTGAAAGGACTCGGATAACACGGAAGCGATTTCTCAAAAGCGACACCAGTGGGATGCCACAACTTTGGCAAAACTTCTTTCCATTGGGATTCAGGGGATTTGGGCAATCGGGATTTAAGCAGCAGATCATGATCTGACAGGCGCGACTGCATGACAACTTAAGCTAAGTTTGCCCCGTATTTACCCTTAAAAGAATTGACTCTCGCTTACTTGTGGTAGAAAAACCCTGTTTTCGGGATTCGGGAATTACTTAATCTAGGTAGCGTTTGTAAATAGCAAGCTGTGACGCATTTAAATAGTATATTTACTCATGAACTTGTCATTTGTCCTTTTTGACAAAGTTGAGGCAGGCCTTCCCGAACGCGAGTGCGTCTTTGTCAACAGAAGGGTAGCAAGTGGTGTCTGCTCTGAAGAAACCTCCGCTCATACTTGGCGCTTTGTCATTTGCTATTTGTGAATAACCAATGTCCAATGCCCCATGAACCATGCTCAATGACAATCTTCATCAAAAGATATACTATTTTTCAGCACTTTAGCTTAATCAGTCTTCCTCATTCGTGGAAAACTACGAGAGCCATAGAATTAATTATTCTTTCGATTATATAATAATCTGAATAATAATTTTTTTAGAAGTATTCACTTTAGTACTTTTTCTTGTATATTTGCAATCAATCGATTACTAAGTATTAAACAATAATCTAGATTAATTAATCATCACTGATTCTCAAACATAGTCAAAATTCTTACTAAATTTCTTTTTGATATTTTCTGTTTTCGATAATGAATTATTCATTTGATACTTGCTTGACTTAATTGTACAACCTTAAAGACTGACAAATAAAAAATATCCGTCTGTTCAGACTTAAAAGGAGCCAGTGCGTTGCCCAGAGTTGTCTGAGCAGAAGCTTCCTCCGATCAGAACTTCTCGTATCGGAGATGCTACCCGAACGTAGGGTTGCCCCTGTTGAACAACTGGCTCTCAAGAGTCATCAGTCATCAATCACCAACCTCAAACAAGATAATTTATTTCTTGAAGTTGCCTTATTTATTTTAGTCTTGCTTTCCATCTGCGAATTGTAGTAGCAGTTCTGACTACAGGTGGTAAATACACATCAGAATTTTCTTGTTGTGTAATTTGGGAATGGTTAACTTGGTGATATGTAATTTCGGATTCTGGAATTTCGTAATGTTTAATACTTTTCTTTTGTAATTTTTGGTTAGTTAGGCAGTTTGCCAAGCTAGGCGAATAATTTTCTTTAGCTAAAGCTTTTATTACTTCATCCGCAGTTTGAAAACGCTTGTGTAAAGAAAATTTCACCATTTTTTCTAAAACCTGGGCAAAATTATCACTGATATTTACCTCTTTTTGCCAACAAATCTCGCCACTACTTGGGTCTTGGTCGAATTCTAAAGGACTTTTGCCAGTTAACATATAAATACAAGTTACACCGAGTGCATAAATATCACTTGCATAAACTGGACGTAAAGAAAACTGTTCTGGTGGTGCAAATCCCATAGTCCCAACAAAACTGGTACTTCTAGATAAATTAATTGAGTTTTCATAAGTATCAATTAATTGTTCTTTAATTGCACCAAAATCAATTAGTACTACCCGTCCATCATCTTCACACCGTAATAAATTTTGGGGTTTAATATCTCGATGAATTACATGATGTTGATGAAGATACCGTAATACTGGCAATAATTCCTGTAAAAACTGTTTAACTGAAGCTTCACTTTTTGTCCCAGTTTGTCGTACTTCACGTGCCAGAGTAGAACCTTTTACGTATTCTTGAACTAAGTAAAACTCCTGATTCACTTGAAAGTAGTCTAGTAACATGGGAATTTGAGGATGACTACCGAGTAGAGCCAAGGTTTTTGCTTCTTTTTCAAAGCGCATACATGCTTTTTGCCAACTTTGGTGACTAGTCACTTTTGGTAATAGCTGTTTAACGACACACACGGTATTCCCTGGCAACTGGGTATTTTTAGCTAAAAATGTGATCCCAAAACCACCTCTACCCAAAACTTGAAGTATTTTATAGCGATCGCGGAGTAGTTGCTTGCAACCAGACCCTTGGCTTAGCTTTATATGTTGTGAAGTGCTATCGTCAGAATCCGTAATTTTTTGAGAAAAGCGATTCATTTTTGGAGAATATCTGTTCTAAAGTGTCTTTAATTCTACGATGAATCTTCTCTGGCAACAGTAACATTACTGAAACTTTGTCAAATGATTACTACTCGCTAAGTAAAAATTCAAAAAGTACAATCCAAACAGTTATATAGCAGTACGCTTGAGTGATATTTGGTGTTGAAAGTTCTTACAACCCCTTTTGAAAATGCTCTAGTTGAATTCACTAATAGTCACTTTTATATTGGCTAGCTTTGCTTTAGATTTTTATGATGAAGGATCATCTGTGAAAGCTGATTTAAGCATGTCCATCTGCGGTAATTTTATTTGGAACGTCGAGCCTTTATTTTCATGACTCATCACCTGAATATGACCGCCGTGAGCTTGGACAATTTGTTGAGCGATCGCCAATCCTAACCCAAATCCGCCGCTTTCTCTAGCTCGTTCTGTGTCAACTCGGTAAAAGCGATCAAAAATGTAAGGTAAATCTACCTCTGGAATTCCAATCCCGGTATCGATGACCTGAATCACTGCCCGATCTGAGTGAGGTTCTAAGCGTAACCAGACAGTTCCACCTGAGGGAGTGTATTTGCAAGCGTTGTCGATCAAGTTTTCAACAGCTTGCCGCAGCAAATCTGGGTCAGCCCATAAATTAAAAGGTGGTTCTGGTAAATGGCTGATCAACTGGATCGATGCTTTTGCAGCAATAGTAGTATAGTCAACGGCTAGATCCTCCAGTAAACTATTAAGATTTACTTTTTTGAGCGATTGTGGAGTTAATTGTCCTTGATGGCGAGCTAACAGTAGTAGGTTATTTACCAAGGTACTCATCGACTTGGCACTATCAATAATGTTCTTTAGTGTGGGATGAAGCTGAGGACGGTCTGTTGCCATTAGTAGCCCGACTTGGGCATTGGTCAAAATCGCCGAAAGGGGCGATCGCAATTCATGAGAAGCATCTGAAGTAAAGCGTTGCAGCTGGTTATAGGCTGACTGAACAGGCTGCATAGCTATGCCACCAAGCACCCAACCTGTAAGTCCAATAAACCCCAGTGCTACAGGTACAGCTAAGGTCAACATTAACTGAAATTGTCTGAGATCGTTTTGAGTCTCTGTCAGCGGAATAGCAACTTGAAGATAGCCGATGACTGAATTTCCTCCTCCAACAGGTAGCGTGACTTGACGAAGCCAAAGCTCCTCACCTGTTAACTGGTCAATAGATTTAATAGTGAGAAATCCAAATGCTGTTTTTAACTGTTCTGGAGGTGGAGTACCAAAAAACCGCTTGAGTTTGCCATTCGGTTCATACCAGCGAACGTAGATCAGTTCAATATCAGCAGGGTGAGAACCACTACCCAATAGCGGTATATTGCTCAAATCGACTTGTTTTTGTCCTTGATACAGCCGATACTGCGAACTGGCTGCCATTAGCTCTGCTCTTTTATAAAGCAGTTGATCTAATGCTTTGAGCTTGTCTTTTACCTCAAGATTATAAATGACTCCAGCAAATAGAATGAGAATGCACCCCATTGAAAGGGTAAACCAACGAGCTAAGTTACGACGACTGCGGTTAAACACAACTGATGCTAATTCGTAATTCGTAATTCGTAATTCGTAATTCGTAATTATCAATTACAACTTTTTCAACTGATTGAACTGCACTACCCTTATTGTGGTCTCAGGTGTTATCAAATTTTAAGATGATTCTGGAGGGTTGAGACGATAGCCCATACCGTAAACGGTTTCAATCAAATCCCCTGCTGCTAATGTTTGCAAACGTTGGCGAAGTTTACGAACTAGAACGGTGATTGCATTGCTTTCTGGCTCACTACCCCACTCCCATACGGCTTGCTCAATTTGGTTGCGACTAAGTACTTGCCTGGGATGACGCATGAAATACTCTAGTAATTGAAATTCTTGGCTGGAAAGGGAGACAAGCGCTCCTTGTCGCTCCAAAGTCAGTTTGTCGAGATGAAGTTGCAGGTCTGCCAAGCAGAGAGTATCTCCTTGCCAGAGAGGCGATCGCCTTCTCAATGCCCGCACCCGTGCCATGAATTCCACGATATCAATTGGTTTGACTAGGTAGTCATCTGCTCCGGCATCTAATCCTATGACTTTATCAGGTGTGGTATCTTTTGCCGTAATAATTAATATGGGAGCTGTTTTTCCTGCCGCCCGATACTGTTGACACAAACTCACTCCACTAATTCGAGGTAACATCCAATCCAAAATCAGCAGGTCATATTCTTTTTGGGCTAAAAGCCATTGAGCTGTTTCACCATCCTTGACACCATCAACGTTGTGTCCGGCCTGGGAGAGAACCGTTTGCAGCGGCATTAATTGCTTTGGATCGTCCTCTGCTAGTAAGATTTTCATCACCTTTGTTAGCTTCAGCTTATTTACAATAATGCATTAAAGCAATTTCAACGTCTTTCATCAGTCAGAATCAATGTGTGATGAAGTATAACGTGGAAAAATCACAGGCAGGTGCAATGTGTGGCGGATCAGTAAACGTTGGCTGCAAGGGCTGGGATTAGAATTTTGGTTGCCTTTACCACTAGTAGCGATTGTATTTTGGTTTGGCTGTAGTTTTTTAGCTGCTGGGGAGTTCAGTCAATCCTACTCTACAGAGAAAAAACTTCAGTCAGATACTCAACTAGAAGCACGGTTATCAGTCAATGTGTTGCTGATTAATGCTGCGGTCAACCGAACTAAAAGAATTACTCAGGTAGAAGTGGAAACAGCAGACCCCATCCTGAAGCGATTGGAATTAGAACTGCCAACGATAGAGTTTAACCAAATAGAAGCGACAATTGCCCAAGAACTAGGTCTACCCCGTGAGGATGTTAGAAAGTTAGTGCGCTATGAGATTGTGGAATAACATCGATCCGAAATCTTAAGAGTCTCCAATCCCCAGTTCCCAATCCCCAGTTCCTAGTTCAATGCGTTCTGCCTTGGTTTTCAATGTTTGGTTCATGGCTTCAAATCCTTGGCGAACGTCAATATTTAATCGACGAGCCAGCAGAGGTACTAGTAAGCCCTGGAAAGATTCTTGCTGAATGAAGCGGACGCGATCGCTTGCTAACGGCTCAATAATAAAGCTATGTTCGCCGATCAATAGTCCTGGGATTAAAAAATGCCCAGACCAGCACAATTTCCGATTGGGTTCTACTGTAATCACAGTAGCCCGAAAGGTCATAATATGTGTACCTGGAGGCTGAAAATAAACGGTTAGCTGTGTCCCTTCACTCAGCGAACCACTAATTTGACGAATAAACAAATTCCAACGTGGAAAACTAGCAAAATCAGTGAGTAGGTTCCAGACCTGCTCATCAGATGCCTGAATTTCAATTTCAGTGTAGATTTTCATGTGTGCAAGTTGATAGGAAAACCAGAATTAAAGCGGCTATTCCTGCTAACTAGAACCCGATATTTTGTTGTCATATTCAATCAGCACAGTCCATCTAAGGGAATTACTGACCTTGAACAACCAGAACAGAACATCGAGCGTGATGAACAACGTGATTGCTCACACTTCCGGCGAAAAGTTCGGCAAACCCTTTAAGTCCTCTACGACCAAGTACAATCAAATCTGCTCCCCAACTTTGAGCTAAATCACAGATGTTAGTCCCAGGATCTCCTGTTTGATAACTGAATTCTGCGAGAATGCCTTGTTTTTTCGCTTTTTGATAATAGACCTCAAGTAAGCTTTGTGCCTGTTGTGTTTGCATTTCTAGTTCTATTAAATTCACAGTCACCTGGCTAGAAGATGCTAATTCAATGCTATGACCAATCATCAACTCAGCAGCGTCCGTTTGGGCTAACTCTAGTGCTTTGGCAAACACTTTTGCAGTAGCAGGTGAATCATTAACCGCGACCAAAATCTTCTTAAAGCTCATATACAACTCCAATCATCAATTATTTCGTTCACATACATAGAACTCCTATTTGAGTTGTGAAAATATCAGTGATGGCTGTTGAGTGTTAACATTTGACACTCAACAGCTAAGGAGCAAGCTTTCAAAATCATTTAGGACTGCTATATATTGTCTTTCAGCTTGAGAGATAAATGTGATTCAAAAGTGAAATCTGAGTAGATAAAGGAACTATTCACTTTTCGTTCACATTTATCGGCAATCCTAGAATAGAAGCACATAAACGAAAATAATCCAAATAAGGCGTAAAACGAATACTTAGTCTAATACGGTTCATGCTCATACTACAAAACTATAATTTTCTCCTATTTCGAGATTAATAAAGCTTCATTTTCAACTTACTTATTTTTATGGGAGATGTTGTTATGAATTTCAGTCCAGTTAAAAATGCAGTAGGCATTATTTCTACCCGTCAAGCTGCTACACAGGTGCTTGATGAACTCAAAGCGATTGACTTTCCGACAGAGAAAATTTCTGTGTTTACTTTAGACTCTGAATGCGAAAAGTTGTACAAGGATACTAATGCAGATAAACATCCCATGACTCCGATCGAAGGTGCCAAAGCTGGTGCAATTACAGGAGGAACAGCTGGAGGATTCCTGGCACTCACAGCCGGACTTGGTGTATTAGTTATTCCCGGTTTTGGTCCGGCGTTAGCAGTTGAATCTGTTGTGGGTACACTGCTAGCAGGTGGAGCAAGTGCAATGTTCGGCAGTGTTTACGGTGCTTTTCAAGGTTGGTTTGCTCCCGAAAGGCAAGCTACATTCCCTAAGCTAACCACTCAAGAAGAATTTGTAGTGAAGGTAGAAGGAACAGTAGATGAAATCCAGCAAGCAGAATCCATTCTCCGTTATTGGGGTGTGCGAGAGTGGCATGTTTATGAACCTAGCAAAAGACTCTCATAATAACACCAATTAAAAAAAGCTACAGATTTAAACAGATAAATCTACATTAATGTTGCTGATTGAAAGTATGAATTAGTCTCATACATAACCAAAATAATTGTTATTTTGCTATATCCAAAAATATCAATTCATACTCAGATTCAGGAACACTTCATATTAAACCTGATGAATCTTAATTACGAATTACGTAGCTTGCTTCTCGGCTTTGGCAAGCATTACGAATTACGAATTACGAATTAGTTTAACGGTTCTTTCAATTTGGAGATAAAGATGACAGCAGACACGATCGCTACAAATACTTTTAGCCAAACAACAAACGATTTACTCAACTATGAATGGCATACTCTAGCAGAACAACAAGTTATGCAAACCTTAGCCAGCCATTCTGAAGCAGGCTTGAGCCATGAAGAAGCTGCCACCCGCCACGAACAGATGGGTGCAAATGAGCTGACTAGTAAAGGTGGAAAAAGTCCTTGGCTACGATTTTTAGAACAATTTAATCAACCACTACTATATATATTGTTGACGGCAGGAGTAGTGACGCTGCTGTTGCGGGATTGGATAGATGCAGGAGTAATTTTTGCTGTCACCCTGATTAATGTCATTATTGGTTATATTCAAGAATCGAAAGCAGAAGGTGCGATCGCTGCTTTATCCAAAGCTGTCACTACTGAAGCAACTGTGATTCGCGATGGTCAAAAAACTCGTCTGGCTTCAACTGAGCTTGTTCCGGGCGATTTAGTACTGCTAGCATCTGGGAATAAAGTACCTGCGGATCTGCGATTATTAACTGTGCGTGGGTTACAAGTTGACGAGTCTGCTTTAACAGGAGAATCCGTTCCGGTTGAGAAAGCAACTCCATCGCTGACTGTGGAGACACCATTAGCCGAACGCAGCAATATGGCGTATGCAGGAAGTTTTGTCACCTTTGGACAAGCAGAAGGAATTGTAGTAGCGATCGCCGATGCTACCGAAACAGGTCGGATCTCGCAGTTAATTGAAAGCAGCACGGGCTTGAAAACACCACTAACGCGAAATATCGACAAATTTAGCAAAACCCTACTCTATGTCATCTTAGGTTTGGCTGCCCTAACATTTGCAGTTGGATTAGGACAAGGCGAATCTTGGATTAATGTTTTCAAAGCGAGTGTGGCTCTCGTCGTCAGCGCGATTCCAGAAGGATTGCCTGCAATTGTCACTGTCACGTTGGCGATCGGGGTTTCGCGGATGGCACGACGTAACGCGATTATTCGCAAGTTACCTGCCGTCGAAACATTGGGAAGTACCACTGTTATTTGTTCTGACAAAACTGGCACGTTAACCGAAAATCAGATGACGGTTCAAAATATTTATGCAGGTGGGCAACACTATACCGTCAGCGGTATTGGTTATGCCCCAGACGGTGAAATCTTGATG
The DNA here is from genome assembly GCF_005869855.1 of Nostoc sp. PA-18-2419. Lineage (GTDB taxonomy): Bacteria > Cyanobacteriota > Cyanobacteriia > Cyanobacteriales > Nostocaceae > Nostoc. Next base: position 17,409 of record NZ_SZNH01000061.1, read on the forward strand.
AATCAGCAGCCCGTTGATTTCAATGCAGATGGACATATTGCTGCTTGGGAATCCTTGGAAGCAGGATTGCTGTGCAATGATTCTCACATCGAATGKCGAGATCGACGGTGGAACTTAGTCGGAACCCCAACCGAGGGAGCATTGATTGCGGCTGCTAATAAAGCAGGATTGACACAGGAAAATCTCGAGCAAGAATTACCCAGAATAGATACTATTCCGTTTGAGTCTCAATTCCAGTACATGGCGACTTTGCATGAATTAGATGCTAAGCGAAGGCTAAATGTGATTTATCTCAAAGGTTCTGTGGAGGCAATTCTCCAACGATGCGATTACATGCTTGACGCTCAAGGACAACAGGCAGCGCTCAATCCTAGAGCAGTGGAACAGGAAGTTGCTCATATGGCAAACCAAGGTTTACGAGTGCTAGCTTTTGCCAGTAAAGAAGTTGCTGCTAAAGGCTCCTTGGAACGCCACGATCTCGACCAAGGACTAGTATTTTTAGGACTTCAGGGCATAATCGACCCACCTCGTGAAGAAGCGATCGCCGCAGTCAACGCCTGTCAATCTGCTGGAATTCAGGTGAAGATGATTACTGGGGATCATGCGCTAACGGCAGCTGCGATCGCCCGCCAAATGGGAATTTGCTCGACTGAAGCACAAGTCTTCACCGGACAGCAATTAACTCGCATGGATGAAAAAAAATTCGCCCAAGCGGCTGAACAAGGCATGGTGTTTGCGCGAGTTGCCCCAGAACAAAAGTTGCGTTTAGTCAAGGCGTTGCAACTCAAGGGTGAAATTGTTGCCATGACTGGAGATGGCGTCAATGATGCTCCGGCTCTCAAGCAAGCAGACATTGGTGTAGCGATGGGTATAGCTGGGGCAGAGGTTGCTAAAGAATCTGCGGATATGCTTTTAACTGATGATAACTTCGCTTCAATTGAAGCAGCTGTGGAGGAAGGGCGGGGAGTTTACCGCAACTTGCGAAAAGCGATCGCTTTCTTGCTACCGATCAACGTTGGAGAATCAATGACAATTTTAATTGCCATTCTCCTGGCAACCGCGCTTCCCATTTTACCAATCCAAATTCTCTGGTTGAACATGGTCAGTTCAGTAGGATTGATTGCTCCTTTAGCCTTTGAACCCAAATCCGGACAGGTAATGCAGCAACCACCACGTAACCCCAGAGAAAAGCTTTTATCAGGTAGTTTGCTCCAGCGCATCTTAGCGATTTCCATCTTCAATTGGATAGTAATTTTTGGCGTGTTTCAATGGATACTTCAAACTACAAGCAATGCAGCCTTAGCTCGCACGATGGCGATTAATGGATTAGTGGCAGCAGAAGTCTTTTACCTGTTAAGCATTACCCAGTTTTTACCATCTTTAGTTACCAGAATCCAGGGTAAACACACACCCGTAGCTTATGCACCAGCGATCGGAATTGTGGCTGTAGTGACTTTACAATGTCTGTTCAGTCAGTGGAGCGTCATGAATCAGTTATTTGACACTACACCTTTGACAATTACCCAAGCTCTGATTTGTATAGCTGTAGGTTTGCCAATGGTATTTATAGCTCTGATCTTGCAGCGTTTCGATCCGCTTAACTAGAAATAGTGCTAAGCAAATTACTAAGTAGGTCAACATTAAGCGTATTGAATTATATAGTCCTACCGAATCATGCCTCAACAACAAAATCCCCGACTTTTCCAACCAGCCGGGGATTCTGAGTCTTGGGATTTACACAAATCAAAAAAATTCTAAGGCACCTCAATCGGAATTAAAGCATTTTCTGGCAAATAGTTGGAAAAACGCCCTTCATCAGCAAGTACCAAAATCAAACGTAGCGGATAATCTGGAGGAACTTGCAAGTCTGCCCACGGCACTGCCAACTCCAAACAACTATTTAAAGCAACTTGAGCGCGACTAGTACGGGGATGCCATTGATAATTGTCTCCAGCTTCCTGAAATTGAATCGATTGCGTCAGCAAGTTAATTTCCAAAAGGTGGTGGAAAAGGTAATTGAGTGGTGCTGCATTTGGCACATTTGCTAAGGGAACTGGGCTATTAACCATTGTTTTCTCTGGATAAAACCAGAGCAAATTCAACTCTGCTGGCAAATCCTGCCCTGGTGCAGCGCCACTTTTAAAGTCCACCCGTAAATAAAAATTTAGGTGATCCACCCCATACCAAAGTCGCTGGATGACACTGCTATTGTGCATCGTTCCTCGCGCCCCGCCGATTTCTAGGCGTCCAGCTTTGTCCCAGTCTTGTTCATCACCCCTACCATCAATCACTGGATGAATAAACCCCTGTGGGCTATGGTTTCCCTGTGCTTGGTGAATTTCCACTGGTTGCTTAAGATAGGGCGGTGCAGGTTCATTTAATGCGTTGTAAATACCAAACAAGTGTTCTCGAAATAACCGATCAAAGATGGCATCCTGATTTGAGGAGTGTCCTGCACCAAACCACCAGAACCAGTCAGAACCCTCTGCGGCATACAATGCTTCCCATGCTTCTGGGTTGTTTTCTTCTGTCGCTTCGGAATGACTTGCCAACATAACTCTTGCTTGTGTCAAGTAATCCCAAGCACGATTTTTGGCAGGATCGCCGATCCAAGTGGTGAAACTGCCATCTACCCAAGAACCACTATGTAGTTGCCCTCCAGGAATGGTGGCTGTAGCTGGAAATTCTTCCAAAAATTCGGAAACGGTGACGAGTTTGAGACGGGGTTCATCACTCAAACTTTGATACAAAGCTTCTAGGAAGGGTTTACCGTCTTGGGGATAAAATTCCCAGCAATTCTCTCCATCCAAAGCGATGGTAACTAGCCAGGGTTGTTGAGTTTGGCTGTCTCTTTGCATTTTCGCGATCGCTTGCAAATGTCCCACTAAGTCGGCTGCTGCCTGTTTTGCTGGCATCGCACTGTAGGTAAAGCCAATCAAATCTGATAATCTGTGGTCGCGAAACACAATTGACAAATCACCTGCTGGGGTTTGCAGGCGATAAGGTTGGTACAAAAGTTCTGGTTGCTCTACATTCCCTGCCCCGTCCCGATGAAAAAAGTGTTTTAGCGTCCATCCTAAAACTGCTTCGTCTGAGCATATCCACTTAAATCCCTGGTGAATAATATCAGGAAGGATTTGGGGGCTTACTGACTGTTCCGAAGGCCATAAACCACGAGGTATCTGTCCAAAGCGGTCTTTATACAAGTCCCAAGCTTTCTTCAAGTGACGCGGGATATCTTCTGCCCACTGGAATCGCTGCTTAGGTAGTGTCATTTTTGGCACAGCTACCCTACCAGAGTTGGTATCGGCTAGCAAAGGTAAAATCGGGT
>NZ_SZNH01000089.1 GCF_005869855.1 Nostoc sp. PA-18-2419
GAGCGCGGATTGCAGTTAGTTCACAAAATCTAAGAAGAAAATGAAAAATCGTTTGGTAAAACTGATTGATAAGATTCTGTTACGCAAACGTGCTGTAATTGAGTCAGTCAATGACCATTTGAAAAATATATGTCAAATAGAACACTCTCGTCATCGTAGTCCATTTAATTTTTTAGTTAACTTGATGGCTGGTTTAGCTGCTTATACCTATTTGCCTAAAAAACCCTCGATTGACATTTACCCAAAAAATTTGCCTGTACTACCTCCTGCCATTTTTTAGTTCCGTCGAACTCACGTTGTAGTTAAGATTAGTAAATTACTGCAATGTCTTTTATAGCCACGCAAACGCATTTAAGGGTTTTAACCTTTAATAGTAAGAGTTTGGACATTCTATGGTTTCGGCCATTTGAAATTAATATTCTTAAGCATTAAAAGTTGAAAGAATTACATGCCTTTGCCCTACTTTCATAGCTGCTTATAAAACTTTAGTGTGTTCCACATTTATCATTCTCACTGATCGGCTAAAGTTAGTTTCTTTTCTGTCAATAACGTTTATATTCCTTTTGTCAAAGGGCTATATTTTTGATGAAACTTACTTATATTATGACTTTAATACTTCTGGGATTGGTAAGTTGCCCCACAGGAGTTTCAGCAAAGCTGGCTCAATCAATTAACCAACCCCAAGTTAATATACGTATCCAATCTCAACGTCCAAAATTTCCAGATAACGGCGCACCTACTGGACGGCGTAAAGGGGGTACAAGCCGTGATGATTGCACTCCATTGAACATGCCAATCACTGCTTTAGTTCCTGGTGAAGAAATTGCAGACGAATCAAAGTCTTTTTTAGCATTCACAATTTCTGAATATCCAACCTTTTGGGTGTATGTACCGGAATTACCCAAAAATGCTATTTTTGGGGAGTTTATACTTCAAGATGAAAATGACAAAAATATCTACAGGACATCTCTATCACTACCACGAAAAGCTAGTGTTTTCGGTATTAACCTACCACATAATTCACAGTCTGCTCTCAAAATAAACAAAAACTATCAGTGGTATTTTAAAGTTTTTTGTGGCAATCCCCAGCAAATGTCGGAGTACTTTTATGTGAAAGCATGGATACAGCGTCTGCCGTTAAATTCTTATCTTGAAAGTCAGTTAAAAAGGACACAATCAAGAGAATATGCTACCTATGCTCTTAACCAAATTTGGCAAGATGCTTTAACTAATTTAGCTACTTTGCGTCGTTCTAATCCCAACTCAGGCATTTTTACAGAGGATTGGACACTTTTGTTAAAAGATATCGGTTTAGCAGAACTTGCAACAGTACCGATTGTAGAACTTAAAAGTGACGAAAAAGCCATCACTGAATCAAAGTAGTATAAGAATTCTGGGGAAATTAGCAGTATTATTGCGTATGCCACAATCTGGTTTGAGATTTAGGAAATTTTTCTTGTTGCTACTAGTCACAGCCATAGTGTGCATTTTTCATTCACCTGGAATGGCAACTTTTTCTCAGATCAGCCTAAATATTCCACAAACTCAGATTCAAAACTCACCTGCTTTGGATCAAAGCTTAGTAGAACAGGGTAAAGCTTTCTATGAGGCAGGTTTATTTACTGAAGCACTTCAGGTTTTGTCACAAGCTGCTGTTGGCTTTCACAAAACAGGAGATAAACTTAATCAAGCTATAGTATTAAGCAATCTTGCCTTAATTTATCAACAGCTTGGCGAACAGACACAAGCAGAACTTGCAATTACCCAAAGTCTCAATCTGTTAAACAATTTAGATAGCTCAAAAGACCGTGATGCGATTATCGCCCAAGCTTTAGATATACAAGGAAAATTACAATTAGCAATCGGACAAACTGAAATCGCCTTGTCCACTTGGCAAAAAGCTGCTGATATATATGAGCAAATAGGTGATCGGGCGGCATTAACTCGTAACCGGATTAACTCTGCTCAAGCTATGCAGGCTTTAGGGCTTTATCGCCAAGCACAAAAAACTTTAATTGAAGTTCAACAAACCCTTACCACTCTTGCAGATTCATCGCTCAAAGTTGCCGGGTTAAATAGCCTTGGCAATGTCTTACGAGTTATTGGTAATTTCAATACATCTCGAACAGTTTTAGAGCAAAGTTTAACTCTAGCGAAGCAACTACAATCTCCAACAGCTATAAGTGATACTTTCCTGAGTTTAGGTAATACAGCCTTTGCCGTCGGAAAAACTCAACATCAGGTAGGGAATTCAGACCTTGCTCAAAAAGAATTTCAAGCTGCTTTCAACTTTTATCAGCAAGCGGCTATAAATGCAGTAGCTACTACGCATATTCAAGCACAGCTAAATCAACTTAGCCTACTTCTAGAATTTCTCTCGAAAAAAGAAGCTATAAATACGTTCAAACAAGCTTTACCCTTATCTGACCAAATTCTCACTGAAATCAATAAATTAGTTCCGAGCCGAAACTCAGTATATGCTCGAATTCAATTCGCCTCCATCTTAATGGACTTAACACAGGAAATCAATACGCCGATTTTCTCAAATTTAAATATTGCCCAACTCTTGTCTACTGCAATACAGCAGTCCCAAAACCTAAAAGACCAGCAAGCCCAATCTTATGCTCTTGGAACTTTGGGGCACTTGTATGAAAAGAATAACCAGTTAGCTGATGCTATACAGCTAACCCAAAAAGCCTTATTCATTGCTCAAACTATTGATGCATCAGATATTCTCTATCAGTGGCAATGGCAGCAGGGGCGTTTACTAAAGCAACAAGGAAATATCAAAGCTGCGCTCGAAGCATATGATACAGCTTACAAAACTTTAGAATCTCTACGTGGTAATTTGGTTGCTACTAATTTAGATGTTCAGTTTTCTTTTCGGGAAAGTGTAGAACCTATCTATCGGGAGTTTGTTGAGTTACAGTTGCGAACAGAGAATATACAAGGGGAGCAACAGACTAGTCAATACAATCTTAAACAGGCACGTCAAGTCATTGAGTCACTTCAGCTTGCGGAACTGAACAACTTTTTTCGTTCACCTTGTTTGGAACCAATTGTAGAGATTGACAAAGTGGTGGAGCAGGATGAAAAGGCAGCAGTTATCTATTCAGTTATTTTGCCAGACCGTTTCGATGTTATCCTTACCTTGCCTAATCAACAATTACAGCACTATACGACTAACGTTACTCAAGAAAAAGTAGAGAGTACAGTTACTTCACTACGGAAATCTTTAACAGATGTTGCTGCCACTTATGAAGTCAAAGAACAGTCGCAAAAAATATATGACTGGTTAATTCGACCAGCCGAAAAAGAATTATCTAATAGTGGCATCACTACTTTAGTTTTTGTACTGGATGGGGAATTAAGAAATATTCCGATGGGGGTTCTGTACGACCCGCAGCAAAATAAATATCTCATGGAGAAATATGCGATCGCTTTAACTCCTGGTTTACAATTGTTTAATCCTAAACCCTTGCAAAAAGTCCACTTAAATGCCTTAATTGCCGGATTAGGGGAAGCGCGTTCCATAGAAGGTGAAAAATTCTCCGCCTTGAAAAATGTAGCGGCAGAACTTAGAGAAATTAAAACTGAGATTCCTAAAAGTGAAGAACTGTTAAATCAGCAATTTCTCGATAGTAACGTACAAAAACAATTGCTTGCAACTCCTTTTTCTATAATTCACTTAGCAACCCACGGTGAGTTTAGTTCCGATCCGGAAAGAACTTTTCTTCTCACTTGGGATAAGCTACTGAAAGTTAAGCAATTTGATAGTTTATTACGAGTTGGCGAGAGAAATAGGTCTGGTAACATTGAGTTACTTGTCTTGAGCGCTTGCAAAACTGCTGTTGGCGATCGCCGGGCTGCTTTGGGATTAGCTGGGATAGCTGTACGAGCCGGCGCACGCAGCACGCTAGCAAGTTTATGGTCAGTGGACGACCAATGGACTGCTAAACTCATGAGTGAGTTTTATCGAAATTTAAATACTGGGATCAGTAAAGCTCAAGCGCTTCAACGTGCTCAATTAACTGTATTTGCTAAACAAAAAAGCCCTTATTTTTGGGCACCTTATGTCTTAGTAGGAAATTGGCTTTGATCTATACACAATTACAAAAATTTGTGAAAAGCCCTGCTCTTTCAGGACAGAGAAAGAGTAGCGGGTTTTAAGACCCCTCCCCTAAACCCGTCTTACAGCGTTTTTCAATTGAATAGACCACAAATTTAGTAAACTGGAGAGGCAGCAAAAATACTCATAGTTATGCCTGCTCCTTACTCAACTGATTTACGCCAACGTGTGATAGATGCTTATGAAGCCCAACAAGGGTCACAACGCCAACTGGCTAAACGCTTTAAAGTGAGCTTATCCTTCATTAAAAGGTTAATTCGTCGCTATCGAGATACAGGACAAGTGACACCTTTGCCTCATGGAGGTGGCGCGATCGCTAAAATCAGGACTAGCAATTTACCAGTAGTTGAGCAGTTAG
>NZ_SZNH01000012.1 GCF_005869855.1 Nostoc sp. PA-18-2419
AGTCAAAGCTGACTCGGACATGGGATTGAGCGCCCAGGTTATAGATTTCTACTGGTTGGACTTCTTCTAAGATGCGTCGCAGTGTTGTTCCATCTGTCAAATCCCCGTAGTGCAGGAATAATTGCACGCCTTGTTGGTGCGGGTCTTGGTAGATGTGGTCGATGCGGTCTGTGTTGAAGGTGGAAGTGCGTCTGATTATTCCATGAACTTCATAACCAAGTTCTAGTAAATACTCGCTTAGATATGAACCATCTTGACCTGTTATACCTGTGATTAACGCTCGCTTTTTCTGCGTCATGCTCTTTTATCCTCAGACGTTTACTACTATCACTAGAACACCGATAGACTATTCACAATCATGATCAAAAAATCAGGTTTTGTTAGATTGCAACAAATATTTGCTTAAAACAACCTGAAAACAGGGTTTATCGCTCTGGTATTTTATTAATGAATCGGTGTTCTAGTAGTACGCCAAAGCAACTTGGTGGGGGAAAAGGGGAAGAGGGAAAGGTTTTTTATCCCTTACCCGAATGGCACCAAGAAAAGCTATTTGTTGGGGTGAGGCAGGAGGCAGTTCTTGCAGGAGGCAGGAGCTTTAAATCGTTGTGCTGCAAGACTTCCAGGTTTTTGTTTTGTTTTATTTCTGCCTCCTGCCTCCTGCCTTATCTTCGTGCCATTCATCCCTTCCCCTTTTCCCTTTAATCTTTACCCAACCTCCACCTAACATTTTGGGTTGGCAGATTACTAAATTAGCTCTATCCTTTCATCCTTTTTTTTGGGCAAAGATATTAATCATATAACGTCTTTTTCGGGCAAAGGTATTGGCGAAAACCAGGACAATCTTAATTTATGCTTAAATACTAGCAGAATAAAGATGGTATTTCCGATGATGTAACGTTGCCATAAACGTTTTGGTTCCATAATCAACCGAAAAAACCACTCTAGACCAGCTTTTTGCATGAATTTTGGCGCTCTTTTTACCATGTTGGCAACTAATTCAAAGCTGACCCCGATGCCAATGGATACTGGAACACCAAGTTTTTGGTAATTGTCGTATATCCAATACTCCTGCTTTGGCGCACCTAAGCCAACAAATAGAATATCCGGTGCTGCTGCTTGAATAGCTAAGTTAATTCGTCTTAATTCGTCTGGGTCTGATTCAAATCCGTAGTAAGGACAATAAGTTCCAACAATCTTGAGGTCGGAATGTCTTGCTTCTAGAACCTGTCTAGCCTTCTTGGCAGCTCCGGGACGACCACCTAACAGAAACACTTTTAGTCCTCTGTCAGCACTGATTTTACATAAATGCTCAAACAAGTCTGTTCCATTTACCCGACCAGACAATGGTGTCTTAAAAAGCTTAGCTGCCCACAAAAGAGGAACACCATCGGGTACTACCAAAAAAGCATGGCGATATATCAGACGAAAACGAGCATCACGTTGGAGTGCCACAATATGCTGCGCATTGGGTGTAACAACGTATTTAGGAATACTTGCTGAAATTGCATGATGTGCGATCGCCTCGACTACTCGATCAAATGAGCAGTTATCTACTTCAACATCGCAGATATTTACCCTTGTTGAATAGCTCATAAATTTGTATTGGTGTTGGAGTTAATAAGTCATCAAAAAAGCACTAATTGCAACCAAAAATAAGCAATCAGCACTTCTAAAAATCACAAATGTATACGCGTTGGATTAATTATTGATAGCAATTACCTACTATCTAAATGTCATCCTTAGTGAAACATGATGTAGCGTTTATGTAGCTAACGATACACTATAGCAATCCTAAATGAGAAAGTGAAAAATATCAGTGGTGGTTGTTGACTATCAACTATTAACAGTCAACAGCAGCAATCTTTCATAAATGATTTAGGACTGTTATATGTATGTTTATGTTTTTGCCTGAAACTTTTAAACGTCTAGCTCCTGAAGGGGGCGGCGTTCCTGCCCAGCCAACCATTTCCTTGATTGGTAGGGCAGGAACGTCGCGCTCGCCTGAATGTGAAAATTCACTACGGTAGTCCTGATTTGTCAACTTATTTCTTTTTCAGCAATAGATAATACGGATTAAGCAAATTTTAAATTCATGACTGATGACTGTTGAGTATTGGGTGTGAACAATAAGATATTTTTTTATTTCTCAGTCTTTTAATCGCCTTCTAACTATTACCTATTGCCTTTTTTAATAAAAAATAAATTTTTTAAATTTGAATTTTTTTACCATGCTCCATATCGGTCTGAATATAATTTCCCAATCTTTCGTCTGATAAAGCCTTTAATTTTGATAGCGATGAACGGATCGAAATATTTAATCGGAAGCGTAGCTAATTCTCTCAAAAACCAATTGATATAAAAGTTAGAATGCTGATACTTAATATCTGATGACATTTTGTCAACAAATTTAGCAGAAACTCGCCAACTTTCTTGAATGAGTCGCAGCTTATTTGTCAGCTTACCAGTCGTCCCATCAAGTGAAAATGAGGCTAGAGGAGTATCAAGGCATTCAAATTTATATCCCCCTATATAAGCTCTAAATAAAAAATCATAATCAGCAGCCATAGGATAGTTTAAATCAAATAAACCAAGGCGATTATATACTTGTTTTTTTACAAAACAGCTAGGATGAGCAATAGTAAACTTAAAGGGCATATTCTCTAATTTACCCGGGATGAATGTACTCAGATACTCACCCTTGCAGTAATTTTTAACAGGCGAATGTATGATAGAAACTTCTGGATTTTTTCTAAATTCCTGCTCAACACTTTTTAAAGCTGCATCATTATACCAGTCATCAGAGTTTATAATACCAATTATGTTACCTGTGGCAAGAGCTATACCTTTATTCATAGCATCATAAGTCCCTTTATCTTTTTCAGAAACTATGATGTTTATTTTATTGGAGTATTTATCAATTATTTCTAAAGTTTTATCTGTTGAACTACCATCTATAAGAATGTACTCTAGCTCTGAATCTAAATTTTGATTGATAACACTTAAAATTGTCCTTTCAAGTGTTTTTTCTGAATTATAAACAGGTGTAACGATTGATATTTTCATTTTTTAATTATTAATTAGTTGGAATTAGTCTGGTTAGAAAATAGACAAAGATTTACGACCTTTTTGCCAAGCAATAGCAGTTTCATAGATACTCATTGTCATTTGATAATTCTTTTCAAGAGAGTAGCATTCATCATATTGCTTACGAGCTAAATCACCTCTATGTCGTAACTCTGTAGGCTCAGACCAAGCTAACTTAATTGTTCGAGCCAAATCTTGAGCATCTCCTGGTGTAAAGTGCCAGCCTGAAAATCCATCTTTGACAATTTCTTCAGTTGCAGCTAAGCGACCGGCAACTACAGGACTAGCTGTTGCAAAAGCTTCAGCAATAGTCATGGGAAATCCTTCATACCATTCAGAAGGAAAAACAACAAAACTGGCATTTTTCATCAAATTCAAAACATCTTCTCTTGGCAAACCTCCCAAGTACTCTACACCATTTGGTAAATTACTTTTTAGTAAAATTTCTAGCGGTCCCTGACCTACAACCTTTAAAGGAATTGGCTCATCAAGAAGATGCCAAGCCTGCAAGAGTGTTTCAATTCCCTTGTATTGAACTAGTTTTCCTACAAACAATACATATTCACCCTGATGTTCGCCTTGCTGAATGTCAGTGGTCACAAAATTAGGCTTAACTGCAATTTTTTCAGCAGGTAGGCCGCCTTCAATAAATTTCTGGCGGGCAAAGCGTGTCAAAGCGATATAAATATCTACATTGTTTTGATAAGTTCCTCGCAATCTATGAGTTACTAAACCTGCAACTGCAATAGTAGTTTGTGCTGGGCTTTTACGATAGCAACCATGAATAATGGCAGGATAAGGAATAGGTTTGCCAATACAGTCTTGGCAAACGCTTCTATCCCGAAAACAATAAGCTCCAGGACAGATAAGCTTGTAGTTGTGTAAAGTGTGAACGACAGGAATGCTTGCATCATAACAGGCAGAATATACAGAGGGGGAAATTAAAGGAATAGTGTTATGAACATGAACAATATCAGGTTGAAAGTCTTGCAATCTTTTTCGGGTTTGTAAGTAAGATTCCCCAGACCAAATTGATTCCTTAGCAATTTTCGCCTTCCGAAAAATATTGATATCATCTATGCTCGAATTATGGACAATCCACTGGTGAATTTCATGTCCATACTGCTGAAGCATTTGATTCTCAGCAGCTACGACAACTTCTTCACCACCCATATGCTGATATGCGTTATGAACTTGAAGAATTTTCATCACACTATTTCTCTAAAAAAATCTATTGACTTGATATCGTGTCAATTATTAGCCAGACGCTCACGGACAAAATCAAGATAACCATCAGCGATCGCTAAAATATTAAGACCTGTTTTTGTTTTTAAATTAATTGATATAATTTGATTTGTATCAGCATCATAATGATATAAACCATAACCATAATTCTCTAAAAAATCCACTACATCTTGCTGTGAATGACCAAGGTTTTCAACTGTATTATTTATCTCTAAAATCCAAACATGAGGGCATTGTTGTTTGAGGAGCAAAGTGCCACCTTTAAAAGCCAATAGTTCTGCTCCTTCAATATCCATTTTGGCAAGAGTCAAGCTAGGAAGAGATTGATTATCAAGTAAATTATCAAGTGTGTCAGTAGGAACTGTAATAGTATTATTAGTGGCAGTAGCAGTTATAAAAGGCATGGAATCTCCTTCAGCAATATTGAGAGCAGTAGTACCAGCTTTGTCGGATACTGCAATTGCATAAGTCTTAACTTGTTTAAATTGGTTAAGTCTAAGATTTTCTTGTAAACGAGCGTAGTTTTTTGGTAAAACTTCAAAACTATAAATTGAGCCTAAAGGAAGCTTAGATGCAGCAAGCAAAGTATAAATACCGATGTTAGCACCGATATCCATAAAAGAGTCTCCATCACGTAAATAGCGCAGTAGAAATTTCATTTCATTGTAATCATAAAGTCCGCAGTGAATGATACAATCACTTGAGTGGCTTTCAGGAAAACAACGAACTTTGACATTTGGTAATATTTGAATGTCAAGATAATGATTAGTCGAGCTTTTATATAGCTTCCATCCCAAATATTTTAAAACTGAGAAGATTTGCTGGTTTTTAGTATTAGGATGGTTCCAAATATATTTTAGTGATTGAATGGCATGAATATTTTTCATAATTAAAAAAAATCAATTTCTGTAATAGTTTTTTACTTTGACTAAAAAACTATGATTTAATTAATAGATTAAATTGCTCTACAAGGCTTTTAAGATTGGTAATATCCACTATTAAGTCACCTCTTGTTTCCCTAATCTTTTGGCTGTAAGACTGATGACATTCAAGGCAACCATGCTGAAAACCTAGTATTTGTGATGGAACAAAATAACCTGAACTAACCCAAGGAGTAACAAATTCAATCACAGTTGTATTTTTAGGTGAAAATATCATATTTGTTAGACCTGCACCGTGGGGAGCAATAATATTTTTGGCAGTTGAAAAGAGTTTGACTTGCTCTATAAAACTCTTACCTTCCAAACTGTAACTGACAAATCCTAGTGGTTTTAAAAATTCCATTACTTCATCTTCATTAATTACTCGCCGACCTGATGCTTTGGCGCGAGAAATATATATATTCGGTGAATAAGAAATTTGATTACCTTTGCTAATAGGAAGATTACTAAGGATACGTTGTCTTAGCCAATATAACGAACTAGGTGCTACCCACTCTCCTTGTCGTCGAAAGCTTGGTACAATTAATTTTTTCACTTTTGCTTTAGAAATATTCCACTCTATGTAATCCTCTGGTTGATAACCTAAAAGTTTCAAAGACTCTATTTGCCATGAAGTGGGGTGAGAATTAATAATTAATAGAGGCTGATAACCAGTTTGTTGTTGATAATATTCAACACCTTCTATTCGTGTTAAGCAGTCCACTATCCAGTGATAATAATTTTTGCTCCAGTGATTGACTAATGAACAGACTGTATCAAATTGAATACTTTTGAATTCAGGTATAGTTTTGATAAATAAAGTTATTATAGGTAATCCACCTTCAAATCTATGATTTAAATACTCTTTTGGTGGCAAAGTCGATGGCGAAATAATATTTCCATCTTCATTAAAACCTACAGCTTTAGAACCTATCAATTCAGCATTATTAACTTCAGATATCCAAGGTTTAAATAAAGTAAACTCTTGATTAGACCTATCTTTTATTCCTATTGGAGTTTCTCCAACAACATAACTGTTGCCAGTTTTTATATATTCTGTATTACCAAATGCAATGGTATAGTGCTTGTCATCGTCGGCTCGTAGTTCGCTGTTTGTTACTATTCGTATTTTAAGTATTTTCAAAATCAGCGGTAATAACAATTGTTCTCGCGAACTGCTACGTAACAACTTTCCAATTATTATAAAAATTTGCCATAGACTCTGATTAATTAAATTATTTTTAATTTGGGATGAAAACATATATTTTAACTTGCTCAAAAATTGGAATTATATTCTTTCAAAATGCTAGTGTAAAGAGAAGCATAGCGATGTGCTTGCAATTCTAGAGTGAATTCTTGTTCAACTTTTTTCCGAGCGCGATCGCAGAGTTTTTGACGCCGCTCTTTATCTTCTAATACCCAAGCAATTCCTTGAGCTAAATCTTCAATTTCAAAGGGTTGAGCCAAATAACCATTTCTTAGGTGTTCAATCATATCTGGCATTCCGCCAATATTGAAAGCAACACAAGGAGTACCACACGCTAATGCTTCCATGACAGTATTTGGTAAGTTGTCTTGAATTGATGGGGCGATAAAAACATCTACTGCGGCATAAAGTAAAGCTAAGGAAACATCATCATTAAATTTACCTAAATAACAAGATTTAAAACCAAATTCTGGTGGATTTAGGGGTTGAGAAGAACCAAAAATAACTAGTTCTAAGCGATCGCTCCATCCAGATTTACTCAAACTTTGTAGTGCTGGTAGCAGCAAGTGAAATCCTTTCCTGTGATTGCTAGTACCATTTACCGCTCCAAATAGTACTAAATGTTTATCCTGAGGTAAATTCAGTTGCTCTCTTGCTATTTGCCGATTGGTTGGTTTGTATTTATTGATATCAAGGGCGGTGGGGATTACTTCTACTCGTGTAGATTTGAATAAAGAACTAGCTTGAGCTTCTTTCGCTAACCATCTACTAGGAGTAATAATCGTGAAATCTAGATTTTTCCAGTATTTGGCTTTACTTTGCCACTGCCAACGGGAGAGATCCAAGTTGCGATCGCTCCCCAGTTGAGGACAAGTTCCACATGAATTTATATAGCGATCGCAATTTTGATTGTAATGGCAACCACCAGTAAAAGCCCACATATCATGAAGCGTCCATATTAATGGCTTTTTCAAGCTAGCGATGGTTCTAATTTGCAGATAACTTTCGCAGATAAAATGTAGATTAATCACATCAGGAGCAAGCTTTTTAACTTTGGCAGCAATTCTATCTGGAAGCCATGAAGAAGAATATTCAGATGTCTTTCTGTTGGGATAAAGTTTTAGTGGTAGCCTACTGAAACGAGGTCTTAACTTACTTAGTTCCTTACCTATTTTATTTTGCGGACTAATAACTGTTGAATCGTTACTCTCTTGAATTTGCACCAACATCTGAGAATTAATACCAATACCTATCAATCCTTGGTGTAGACGGTAAGCAGCACGAGATGCTCCTCCGTTTAAATCAGAACTATTTAAAAGTACAACTTTCATTTATTATCTAACTCATATAATTTATATTAATAATAAATATTTAAATATTATTTAAACATATTTCGACAATAAATAGTCGATAGATTGATTGCAACATATACTGACCAAAGTGTATGAGGCGATATAAAGGTTAATAAATCAGTATAATTAGACAATAACATAACTATGATGTACTCAAGCATCCAAAAACTTGTTATGGTTCGAGTTGAGAAAATTAAGTTCATGATTCTCACTAATAGAGTCAAAAAATTAATACTAAATAGTATTAATCCTACAAAACCCAGTTGTAAAAAAAGTTCTATAAATCCATTGTGAGAGTGAAAGTCACCACTTAACGAATTACGTCCCCATGTTACGTTTCTGATAGCTGCACCCTCAGAGGTTTCCCAAAATGCCTGATATCCATAGCCGAGCCAGGGTCTTTTGAAACCGCTTTCAATCGCTAAATTCCATACGGGTACACGCCCATTTAAATCGGGAGGTTTATTAAGAACATCTACAATTAGTGTGTCCCAAGCACCGTAAATACTTGCCTGGTTATCTATTGCTAATATGGCAATACTACCAAGACTTAATACAGTAATTAAATATATAATTGCACGAGATTTAGGAAATAATTTTGCAATTAAAAAGGTTGGTAAAATCAGCAGTGAAATGGCAAAGCAAACCCAAGCAGTTTTGCTTTTAGAAAGCACTATCAAAGCAAACGTCAGGCTAAATCCAAGCCACATAATCCAGCGAAACTTTTTATTAGTAGCAGTAAGTAGTAGAAATAAAATTGCTCCTTGAAGCATTATGCGGCCTAAATATTGTTTGTGTGCAGAAAGACCCCTCCATGAATACTCATCGTTGATTGTAGTTATGCCATAGGATGGCATGGCTAAAGTAATTACTATGTTTAAAACGGCTAATATACCAAATATCCAGGCTAGTAATTGCATCAAATCTTTAGGTTTGTAGTATGCAGCCAGATATATTCCAAACAAAGTTGAGCGTAGTAAACCCTTCAATTTTTCCAAAGTAAAGCTTGGAACATCAGACCAGAAAATGGACAAAAATGTAATTCCAACTAATAACAGTAAAGATATGTCTTTTGTAGCAACATAAGTGCATCGCTTCCAACGAAAAATGATCAAACTAAATATAATCACGTAGCTGATAACATTGATAAATCCACGTAAAAAAAACAGATCGGTATCAAAGAAGCTGACAAACAATACAAAAACGCCAATATATTCCAGTTTTCTGTATAAGTAATTGAGAAATTTATTATATCTAGAAACACCCACAGATGAAGCATTCATTAAAATATGCCTGTGTTCTTAAACTTTTTCTTAAAATAAACACCCATCGAGAATAGCCTGCAACCAGAATATCAAAATGTCTTTTTTATTCTTAATGTTTATCAGCTTTCAGTATCTTCTTAATTTTCTGTTTGAACACTTGCCACTGAGTTTCGTTAAATAAAGTCCTTTGAGTAAAATCATCTGCCTTAGTATCTCGAAATACAAACGGTGGATGCTTGAGAGGAAACTCTATTGGTTCAGTTGGCATATTATCATGGGGACTTTTTTGCTGAGAATTAATATTAGTTGAATCACCTTGAAAACCAATATTAGAAATTAAGTTGACATTGGAAATAATACCTAAACGATTTTGTATCCAGGAAGCAAATGTCCATTGATAACTCCAAACAGTGCCTAGAGGATTATCATAGACCTGCTGAAGCCTGTTGTTCCAATAATTAACAGCTTTGGGGTCTAATAATATATCATTTAAAAAATTTCCTGTTTGAATTTCTGGCCAGTTTTTGATATAGATGTCAAAGTCCTGCCACGCACGTCTCCAGGTTGCCCATCCCCAGCAATGGTTATAGCGTGAAAAGTAGTAGCTATAATTAGTCCTTTTACGCCCAAACTGAACATTTTGCCCAGAAATTGAGGCAATTCGGTTATCATATCTATATTGATAAAGCAATTCTTCACAAAAGGGAAAAAATGTCGGATGAGGTACGCAATCATCTTCTAAAATAATTGCTTCCTCAACTTGCTCAAAAACCCAATTTAAGCCACTACTAATTCTTTTGGCACAGCCTAAATTGACATCAGAGTAGTTAGCGATAACTTTGCAATCCCAATCAACCTGCTGAATAATTGCACGAGCAGCTTCACATTTTTCTGCTTCACCTGGATGATCGCTGCGTGCTGCATCTGCAATTACAAAAAGTTTTTGTGGTTTCGCTTGACGAATTGCTTCAAATACTTTTTTAGTGGTGTGTGGACGTTTAAAAATGATAAAAACAACAGGTGTGAACATAGCTATTTTTAATTATTACTTTAGTTTTAAAAATATTTTTTAGGAAAAATAAGATTATTGTCGTTTGAAGAAAGATTGCATTTGAAGCTTAAAGATTCTTTTACTTTTTGGATGAAAAGCATTAACTAAAACTGAACCAAATGCATAAGAAATTACAGTAGCGATCGCTGCTCCCATTCCTGAATAACTAGGAATGAGAAATAGATTTAATACCACATTAATAATTGCACCAATCAAAGTTCGGCGTAGATAAAGATGAGTCAAGCCTTCAGCAATAAACCAGGGTGATGCTCCTACTCCCAGAAAGACAAACAAAGAAGCCCAGATATGAATTGCCAATATGTTTGCCGCAGCTGCATAACCATCGCCAAACAGTATGGAAATTATCGATCCCGATAAGAATGACATTGGTAAGGCGATTGTCATCGAAATCAGCACCATCAGACGTAGTAATTGTTTGATGCGCTGATAGTAAACTTCTTCACTGGTTTGTTTGGCTGTAAAAATTGCTGGAGACACCGAAGAAACGATCGCTGTGGGGATAAAATACCAAACCTCAGAAATCCGAGATGCAGCTGAGTAAATTCCGACGGCACGATCGCCAACCATTTCCCCTAACATAATCTGGTCGATTCTCATGTAAATCATGATTGTCACACCAGAAAGAATTAGAGGCCAACTCTCTTTGAGAAGAGTCTTAGCAACTGGAAAACTCCAACGCCATAACCGCAACGAGTAGCCTTTAATCTTGTAAGCGATCGCCAAACCCATCGCACCTAACGCCATTTCTCCAACTGTCATCCAAGCAAAAGCAATCAATGGTGCTTGCATCTTAATCAGAGCGACTTTGATTAGAGTAATAATAATAAACGCTGTATTTTTAGCAACTACGGTGTACTTCGATTGCACCTGAGACTGAAACCAAAAGTCAATCGTATCGAAAGCCTGAAATATTCCTGCGCTTCCTAAAATTGCTACCAGCAAGATAGTCATTTTATCATCTTGGCGTAACACATATATGGCACTAATTGCTAACAATAAAGAACTTACTCCACCGAACAATTTGAGCCAGAAACTAGTCCCTAAAATATTCTGTTTGCCCGATGAGTCATGCACAATATCCCGGATTACTACATTGTCTAAGCCTAGTGTGGCAAAGGAACTGAATAAGGCGACAAAGGCAGTGGCGTAGTTCAAAAGACCGTATTGCTGTACTCCCAAGTAGCGAGCAATCCAAACTCCTACAATTAGACCTACACCCATACGAAGAATGCGATCGACAAATAACCACCCTGTATTTGCAATAATTGCACCCAGACCAGAGCGAGATTTTAGGAATGATAACTGCTGAACTTTCAATTTGCCTAGCATAAGCTTCAAACCTGCTCGTGGTTTATTTAACAAAATGATGAAAAATCGGGCATGGCGATCGCTTTAAGATACTTCGATAATTTCTCATCGATTCGAGCGTACAGTTAGAGATTTTCGTGACAAATTCGACTCAACTGATTCTCTAGAGTAGTAGAAGTAGCTATCAGGCTCTCGTTTGATATTCACACCATTAATTACCATCCCTAAAACTTGTTGCCCTGATTGTCTGAGAAACTCTTTAGCCGCACTGGCAGTGTCATAGTTAACTACTCCAGGACGAACTACCAGCAAGATACCGTCAGCTAATTTATTTAAAAGCGCAGCATCTAGCATTCCCGCCAAGGCAGGAGTATCGAAAATTACGAAATCATACTCCTGTGTAAAAGAACCGACTAGTCCAGCCATCCTTTGGGAATCTAACAACGCTGCTGGGTTCGGAGGTACAACTCCAGAAGGCAGAACGTAGAGGTTTGGCATCACTTGCTGTACGGCTACATTTAAAGCAACTTGGTCAACCATGACATTTGATAGCCCGACTGCATTTGTCATTTGCCAAATGTGATGCTGCATGGGATGGCGCATATTGGCATCCACCAGTAGTACTCGTTGTCCCAATTGAGCCATTGTCACAGCTAAATTTGCAGCCACCTCAGACTTGCCCTCTTTGGGTACAGAACTGGTAACCACAATAGCTTTTAGCTTTTTATCAGAATTTAGAAACTGTAAGTTGGCTTGCAGCATTTGGTATGCATCTCCAACAGGATGGAGGGGAATTTCTCTACCAATTATTCTGGGAATCTGTTGCTCTAGAGAWCTCCTTTTGATATTCTTACCCACTGAAGGAATCACCCCTAGTAAGGTGTATTGGAATAATTCCCTCGCTTCTTTCACCGTCTTCACAAAGCTGTCAATTAAATCTAAAGTAAAGGCAGCAATCAGAGCAAGCATCACACCCAGAACAGCACCGGCCCCTATAATTATCAATTTGCGAGGCCCTGAGGATTCATCTGGAACTAACGCAGGTGAGATGATGCGGGCATTTCCAATATTTTGATTCTCTGCTAGCTGGACTTCTTGCAGTTTTGTCAAAAGTGCTTCGTAAGTTGTTTGAGCCGCTTTCAACTTTCGCTCAAGCTGGCGCTGAGTCTGTTCAAGTCTCGGTAAAACATTTACTCGTTTTTTGTAAGCGTACCACTTATTAGTGAGTGTAGTAATTTGTTCGGCTAATCCTGCACGTTCTGTCTCGGCAGTAGCAAAATCTTGAATTAAAGTTTGGCGTAGTGCTCCAATCTGTAAATTTTCTGGAGAAATTTGTTGATTGCTCCCTATGTTTTGGTCTATACGAGTTTGTAGTAAGTTCTTAAGGCCAATAATTTTTTCTTGCAAGCCGATAATAGTAGGGTGAGTTGGCTGCAAACGGGTTTGCTCAATCGCCAACTGGTCTTGTGCTTCTTGAAGTTGAGTAAGTACTTCCTGAATTCCAGGTATTTGACTCAAAGAGGCAAAGGTCACAGATTGCTGTGAATCAATACTTGCCTGATATTGCAATTTTTGTACCCGAGCATTAACATTCACAAATTGAGCTTGGGCATCAGAAATTTGCTGTTCTAAGGTGAAAATTGTCTGGACTGCTAAAGGTGTCTCTGTTTCCAGAGCAATTATTTTATTTTCCTCTTTAAATTTACGTAGGTTCGACTCTGCTTCTCTGACAGCTGCTTCAGTGCCAGGAATTTCTTTGCCGATAAACTTACGCGCTGAAACTGCCTCAGCTCGATTAGCTTCTATATTATTCTTGATATAAGCTCTCATCAGTTGGTTGACAACTTCGGCAGCTAAAACTGGATCTTTATCTGTATAGGAAATTTGTAAAATCTCAGTTCCTTTGGCATTTTCTATCTTAAGTTTTTGAGTAAAATCCTGAATTCTCAAAGGTTCACCTTGATTATCTATGAGATTAAGTGTTTTAATAGTTTCCTGAAGAACTGGAACAGATGTCACAATCTTTGCTTGGGTTTCTAAAGGATTATTTGTAGTAGTTAAAGTTTCTAGCCTGCCGATCGCTTCTCCTAAACCAGTTAAGGAGGAGGTCTCATTCGTCCTAATCAACAAACTTCCATCTGCTTTATATGATGGTTTCATTGAGTATGCAAATAAGGATGCGAAGGTAGTAGCTATTACAAAAATTCCCACTGTAGTTAGCCAGCGTCGTTGTAAAACGAGTAGATATTTTTGAAAATCTATCTCTTCAAAGTTGGGTTTAGACTCCATAATCGCAAGATATTGATTGTATTGATATTAAACTCTTCACCGGAAATCCTTGGTGCAGTTATAGCAGATTATTCGAGCTTGTCTTTTAGTAAACTCTCCTACAGAAGGGTTTCCATGAGGATGAATTACGCCACTTACTTGTTGCCACAGTTGTGAGGGTGCGATCGCCACTTCATAGCTACGATTACACTTTTTGACGTAATACCACTTTGTTTGCTGGCAGCGATCGCACCAAAATTCTTCTAACCATTCTCCTTCTAAGGGAATAGCTGTTTTACTTGCCACTAAAATTAGTGCATTCTGGCGTCCTACCCCCCTTTGTTGGAGTTGTTCTACTCGGTCGGCATACAATTTATACTTTTGACTCACACTATGCAAGTAGCATCCATGAATTGGACAGTAAATAGCCCGTCGCTTTGAACGTTTACGATTTTGGTGACACTTATTCTGCAATTAGACCTCACTTATTGGTAGACACACCATTAATAAGGTTAGCTGGAGGGACTGAGATATCAAAAATCATCGAAGCCCAACTCCTAAATCAAACATCAGTTATTTAATTACACTCAAAGATTTTGATGAATTACTAATCAGTTATCAAAAATTTTATATCTGATTTTTTACTCTGTCAAAAATAAAATAAACTTCTACCCCTGACACTTAATAATCATTCTAGACAGAGGAATAGGAGATTAATATTAATCATTGAGGTAGGCATTTATCAAAAATTCCTTAATATTTCAGACTTTTCTTGAGCCAAGCTTAAAAATACTTTTTGTCCTATCCGCAAGAAAAATGTTGCTCTGGTTCTTTTAAGAAGGTAGCATTATATTTACTCAATTGTACTTATACCTAAAGAAATAAAAAATTGATTTTTTTGCTGATTTAGGTATTATTTTATACTATAACATTTTTAAAGTCATTTTCTATGCAGATTTGCTATCAAAAATAATTAATAATATACCTAGAGATAGATTTTGTATTTGGCAAGTAACTCTTATTGTTTGTAACAAGCATTCTAATATAAAGTTAATATCACTCAGAAATGGAGCAGGGATAAAGTGAAAATACGACTGGTTTCTGGGGTATTTCAGAAAGTATCTCGCCGCGTATTTCAACTACTGAGGATAGATGAAATAACTGGTACAAAAATCTTATCGCGCAACGATTTATTACATATAGGTACAGATTATGGTGGCTGGGTAGTTCCTAAAGAGCTACTTAATGCAGATTCTATATGCTACTGCGTTGGTTGTGGCGAAGACATTACATTTGACTTGGGTTTGATAGAGGAATTTAACTGCTACGTCTACGCTTTTGATCCTACTCCTCGTGCAGTCAAGCACGTTAGAGAACATGCTGGCGATTATCATAAGTATTATTTCTTTGATATTGGGCTGTGGGATCGACAGGAAAAATTACGGTTTTATGCACCAAAAAATCCAGCACACGTATCACACTCTGCCTTAAATCTACAAAAAACAGAAGAGTTCTTTGAGGCTCAGGTAGATAGATTGGTGAATGTAATGCACAACAACGCACACACTCATCTCGACTTACTAAAACTAGACATTGAGGGAGCCGAGTATCAGGTCGTAAAGTCGATTATTGAGGACAAATTGAATATTAAAATATTATGCATTGAATACGACGAATGCTTTAACCCCTTAGATACAAACTATAAAGATAGAGTCAAACAGTCAGTAGCGAGTATCCTGCAATTTGGATACTCACTTGTCTATGCTCAAGCTAATGGAAATTATACGTTTGTCAAAAACGTATAGTAAAATGAGCTTTTGTCATTTTTTGGCAAACAGTTTAGATACTGGTTAATTTAGACTCGATTCAAATTAAAGAATGTTACTTTTGTAAACTTACAAAAATTTTTCTTTACCTGATTGGTTTTGATGAAATCGAATAAGTAAAAACCTAAGTTATATAAGATTTTAGTATATACGTAAATGCTTTTTAGCTATTACGCATAATTATCGACATGAAAAAAACTTCAATTTCCAAAAAAAAAGCTAATTCTGATATAAAAGTAACTCTATCTAAAGATTTATATTTTGTCCGAGGAATTGCAATATCTCTTGTAGTTCTAGGTCATGTAATTGGAGGGAGATATGAAGGAATACGGCAATTGTACGAGCAAGATATATTATATATAGATTGGCTATATAAATTTATTTATACTTTTCATATGCCAATATTTTTTATTGCTTCAGGTATTTCTTTTAAAATTTTTAGTAGTAACAATAATAGTTATACCGAATTTGTCAGTTCGAAATTTACTAGACTAGTCATACCTTTAATTTTTTGGTCTTCATTTTATTTTCTCTTTCGCTGTTTAGCTGGTGTTATTAATTTTTCTTTTTTCGGTTTGATTGAATCAGTATTTTTTCCAAACTTTATATTTTGGTTTTTTTATGCATTATTATTTGCTAATTTTTTAAGTTTTATTTTAATAAAAAATATTAATTATCCTATAGCATATTATACAGTTTCGATTCTATTATTTATAATTTCATTTTACTTAAAAGGGACACTAAAAGATATCTGCTATTTTAATATTTTCTATACTTCTGGTATTGTTATTGCTCCACATTTATCAAAAATTTGTTTAAAACTCGAAAATATGTCGGATAGCTTAAGTTGGTTATTAATTTTATTATTAGTTTTAATAATGCTTTTAGTTACCAACTTATTAGCTAATGACTATAGCTTAGTTGCTAAATTTATAAACGGTATTATAGGCTTTTGCTTAATGTATATGCTTGCAACTTTGAATAAGCCGTTTTATATGTTTGAGTTCCTAAATCGTTTTTCACAATTTATTGCAGGCGTTTTTACTTACTTAGGCTTAGTTAGTATGAGCATTTACTTACTTCATATACTTTTTAGTTCGACTACAAGAATTATCTTGGTAAAATTTGGACTAATTGATCCATTAACACAATTTATTTTGGGATATGTTATTTCACTTATAGGGCCTCTATTAATTCACAAAATGTTATATGACAAAAGCAAGTTATTTAGATACTCAATTGGTGAAGCTAAGTGAACGTGAGTTTGATAGATTCTGAAGAACCCCGTTTTCATTGCTCTCCTCGTTTTGGGGAGAGGTTTAATAACCTTATTCTTTGGTATTAACTTGAAGCGTCGATAATTTGTAATGTAGAAAAAGTATTTATTAAAAAGCCAGAGTTTTTGCCGGATAAAAAAACTGAGTTGTTAGTTTTGGATAAAGTCGAGCTAAAGCAACAAGCAGTAGGCAATTCATTCAGGGCCTATTACCAAAAAGTAAATTTATAAATCAAATAGGAAGATTAATTCACAGCCTCTGAGCCTGCTTTAAACAAGCTTTTAATTTTTTTGCCAATACTTGTACATGAGGTTCTCTAAGTATACTATTGTGGTCTCCAGGAATTTCATAAACCTCCACCCCACCTAATGCAAGCCCACCCCAACCCCCCTGAGAATCAAAGTAAGCTTTTGAGGATTTTAATTTGGCTCGAAACAAGGTGACATGGCTGGGATAAACTTGCAGTACATAGTTTTTGCTGGCGTAGACGTTAGCTTCTAAAACATTGAGATTGTACAGAGCTTGAGGTGAACGATCCGCATCACTTAAGTTAAAGAAAAATTGGCGAATCAGCTTTGGGATTCTTTTGCTGATGTGCCACTCTAATCTTTCGTGAATGTAAGCTAGTTTTTGTTGAGGTTTAAGTTGTGCAAGGTTATTTAAATGAACAGAAATTAAATCAAAGAATGTGGTGGGCAAATTATTTAATCCAGTACTATCCAACAACGATAGCAAAGCCACTTTTTCACCTTGAGCATAGAGTTGCTGAGCCATCTCGAAGACTACTATACCCCCAAAAGAAGCACCTCCAAGAAAATAAGGGCCATTAGGTTGGATGGTACGTATTTCTCTAATGTATTGAGCTGCCATATCTTCAATTCTGGTGTGTGGGGCAGTTTTTCCATCCAAGCCTTGAGCTTGTAGCCCATAAACTGGTTGATTTAAACCCAAATAGCGAGCTAAATCGCAGTAGGAGAGAATGTTACCACCCACTGCATGGATGAGAAAAAAAGGTGGTTTGGAACCATTGGGTTGAATTGGTACTAAGGAAGACCAACACACCAACGAGGATGGATTACGCAAAATTTTAGCTAGTTCCTCAATAGTAGGGGCTTGTAGGAGGGTAGCTAAAGGTAGATTTTTGCCCAAAGTCCGCTCGATTTCCGCGAATAAGCGAACTGCAAGTAGGGAATATCCTCCCATATCAAAGAAATTGTGTTTGATACTGATGGGTTGGATGCTTAAAACTTTTTCCCAAATCTTCGTCAGATGAAGTTCTAATTCATCTTGGGGAGCTACAAAAGAGTCTTTTAACTGCTGTCTAGTTTGGTTAGGTGTAGGTAGGGCACAGGGGTCTACTTTCCCATTAGAAGTTAAAGGTAGAGCATTTAGGAGTACGAAAGAGTTTGGCAACATGTAATTGGGCAGTTTTTGTTTGAGAAAATGGCGTAGTTCATCGAATGTAGGTGTCTGTTCGTTGTTAGGAACAATGTAAGCTACGAGTCGCTGGTCACCTGGGTTGTCTTCTCTTGCTATGACTACAGTCTGTTGTATACCAACGTGTTGGGCGAGAATTGCTTCAACTTCTGCAAGTTCGATGCGGAAGCCCCGCACCTTGACTTGATTGTCAAGACGACCGAGAAACTCAATGTTACCATTATCAAGGTAACGGGCTAAGTCACCAGTCTTATACAATCGCGCTTCTGGCACTTTGCTAAAAGGGTTAGGAATAAATTTTTCACTAGTTAAATCAGGACGGTTGAGGTAGCCGCGAGCAAGTCCAGCGCCGCCAATATGTAGTTCACCTGATTGACCAACAGCCACAGGTTCTAAATTCTCATTCAGGATATAAATCTGTGTATTGGCAATCGGGCAACCAATGGGAGCGATGAGATAATTATTGATGCGATCGCATTTCCAAAAAGTAGCATCAATGGAAGCTTCTGTGGGACCGTAACAATTATATAGAACATTGTCTAAGTTCAATTTAGTAAAGAAACGCTCTATAAGTTCGACGGGTAAAGCTTCGCCACCACAGGTAATGTGTCTGAGGGATTGACAATTCTCAATTTTCTTTTCGTCTAATAATACCCGGAGTATGGAAGGTACTAAGGCGATAATGGTGATTTGCTGTTCAATGATTAACTCAACAAGATATTTAGTKTCCTGATTTCCACCAGGACGAGCCATAATCAATTGCGCTCCGAAGCACAACGGCCAGAATATCTGCCATACCGATGGGTCAAAGCTAAAAGAAATGTTTTGTAAAACTTTGTCTAGTTGAGTCAATCTAAAAGTTGTTTGTCGCCATGTGAGTTGGTTGCAAATCCCATAATGAGTAATCATTACACCTTTGGGCTGTCCTGTAGAACCGGAAGTATAGATTGTGTAGCTGAGGTTATCAGGCGTCGTATTACAAACGAGATTTTCTTGGTTGTTCTGGTTAATCAATTGCCAATCTGAATCTAGACAAACGATATGGGGTATATATTTAGGTAAGCTATTTACTAATTGCTGTGTAGTCAGGATCGCTGATATCTGGCTGTCCTCTAAGATATAGGCTAAGCGTTCTGATGGATATGTCGGATCTAATGGTACATAAGCGCCTCCAGCCTTGAGAATTCCTAACAGTCCTACTACCATTTCTAAAGACCGTTCGAGGTAAATACCAACAAGTACTTCAGGTTTGACGCCTAAAGTACGCAGATAATGCGCCAGCTGATTTGCTCGTTGATTTAACTGCTGATAAGAAAGTTGGGTATTTTCAAATACTACAGCAATTGCTTGGGGCGATCGCTCTACCTGAATTTCAAACATCTGATGAATACAGAGTTTCTTTTGAGCGGGTGTTTGGTTAATTTGACTGTTTTTCAAAGAAGTCAATGTATTTATATTGTCTAAATTATTACTATTGATACTCATTTTTTATCCTATTAGTACTTCAATAGATTTTTTCGCTAAAGTGGAACCTTAGCTAAGACTCTCAAAATTCCGAAGTCAGACCAGTTCAATAGTCAGAAAAATATTAATGCATGAATATAGGAGTCATATAGACTCCTGTAAAATTAGTATTTTTAGATAGCAGCTAGTATAACTTTAGGAAACTTTACAAAGCACTATTTTGGAACTTCTAATAAAGATAATATTTTTCTTACTCTCCCTACTTCCTGCGCCTTGCCCCCTACTTACACAGCAATTGGTTATTGTTTTATTTGGAAGTCACTTCATTTTAAGTGCTGTATTCTTATCTAATCTTAAAGGTAATCAACAGGATTTAAGTTTATTTTTATTGTAAAATTCAGGACAAAATGCTTTAAAAAATCTTAAAAATATTTAATGGAGATGCAATATTGATTATCTTTTAAGTAAATAAAATTCAAATAATTATTAAAGCAAGCTTATCTGATTTTAGTCTTACTTCTAAAGATATAAAATTATCATAATACTAATATATATTTGTATGTTATTTTACATTTACCCAATTCCAGGTAAAGCACCTGTCAATATAATTCCTAATTGATAATACTTGCCTGGGTATGAGAAGTAAGCTATATGTTTTTCATAATTACAATCAGTGACTGTCTTACCAAGTATACTAGTTATAAACCACTGACCCTTTATATTCAGTGTTGGTTCTGAAGCTTCTTTAATTACGAATTACCTTTCGGATTTACGAGTTTGGCAGACGCTCCTTCATTGCTACCGCTAGCGCTAACGACGCAAGCCATTAAGACGGCAAGCTCACGAATTACAAATTATGAATTAATAATATTTGGTCAATTAACCCTTCGATTAGGTAACTTAGTCCCACAGCTTTTACAAAATACAGCATCAACATCGTGGAAAGTCAAACCACAACTCGAACACACTGTTTCTACCTGATTAGCTGTTTTTACCACTTGCTTAATTAAATCTCCCACTTGCCAAGGAATCAGCGCAATTCCTGTAAAAATCATCAATACTGTTAGCAAGCGCCCTAATCCAGAAATTGGAATCACATCGCCAAATCCTACAGTTGTCATTGTGACAACCGAAAAATAAAATGCATCCAAAAATGTAGTATATTTTTCCGGATTAACCGGATGCTCAACTTGATAAATTAAGCCTGAATAAACAAAAACAATTGCAAACAATGTAAATAATATTCGCGCAAAAATCATACCATCTTCGGTGCTGATACTAGCGAATAAAATTTTTCTATCTATAAATCTGATTAATCGTAAAATCCGAAACCATCGTAGTAAACGAATATATCTAATATCCACTATTCCTATAAATAATGGTAAAATTGCGATTAAGTCAATAATTGAATAAAAGCTAAAAATATACTTWATTTTATTTTCGGCACTCCAAAGACSGAGTAAATATTCTATTAAGAAGATGATAGCGATCGCAGTATCGGCTATGCTCAACTGTAAGCGCACAGAATCAGCAATATTATAAGTTTCTGCTACAAAAATTCCTGAGGAAATGAGTATTAATACTGCAAGTGTTAAATTAATGGCTTGACCTAATGGTGTTTCCAAGTCTTTTAAGTAAAAATCTGTTGTTTCTCTACTCAGTAACATATTCGACCATTAACCAATTTTAATTCATAGTTATAGCATTAGAAACACGATATAGCGAATCATTATCTTGAGGTTATCTCAAGCTTATATGAACTCACAATATTCTTTCTATGCGTTTATCATTGGCATCAGCCAAAATAGATGATACGCTTTCCGGTGCAGTGATTGTTAAAGATAACGAAGTAGTTTAGCTCATAATACTGTCACAAGAGACAACGACTCATCAGCTCATATAAAAATCAACGTCATTCGTAGTTTAACAGCTAAACTTAAAAACCCCTCTTTAGAAGGTTATAGCATATATACAACTGATGAACCTTGTCCGATGCGTTCAACTGCTTATATTTAGAATGGTTGAGCGAAAATTGTATATGGTGCTTCAATTCAAGATATAATCACTGTAATTCAATCACAGATTGATATTACGTGTGAAGAGATCATAGCCAAATCATTTAGAAACATCAAAGGGACCCAAGGCATTTTAAAATAAGAATATTTTGCATTATTTAAATAAGTTAATTTTTTCAAAGTAACTGAGGGGAAATGTCAGAAATAGTTGGTTTAGAAGGAATGACTGTAGGAGAGGTAAACAAAGAAATAGCAAATGGTGCTAAGTTTGTCGTTTTTCTTTATTGCTTTTCTATAATAATTTTAAGCTTTAAACGTAGTTCTAAAATTTACTTTATTAAAGCTGGTGAAAGTACTTTTAAAAAAAGCCTTTCATTTATATTAATTTCATTATTTTTAGGTTGGTGGGGTATACCTTGGGGAATAATTTATACAGTACAATGTCTTTTTACTAACCTTAGAGGTGGAAAAGACATGACTGCACAAGTAATTGCTGCTTTAAGACAGACATAAACTGATATGGGTCTAAATTGCATAAACACTCTTTATAATTGTTAACTGTTAACTGTTATCAGTCATTAGTCATCGAATCTATACGGTCTTAGTTTTCATGTATACTCATTCAAATAAGACAAAAATGTATTTGCGATAATAGCAGCTTGCGTGCGATCGCGCAAATTCAACCTATTTAAAATATTTGTAACATGATTTTTTACTGTCCCCTCAGAAATGTAAAGTTCTTGAGCAATTTCTCGGTTGCTAGCACCTGTAGCAATTAACCGCAAAACCTCCTTTTCTCTAGGAGTAAGTTCAGTTAAAGTAGATGGTACAGGTGGTGACTGAGTTGGTGCAGGTTTAGAAAATTGAGTCAACAGTTTTTTGACTATTCCTGGGCCTAATTGAGTATATCCTTTATATACAGCGCGAATAGCAACAGCTAATTCTTCTGAAGGTGTATCTTTCAATAAATAACCCATCGCTCCACTTTCTATAGCTGCTGAAACATATTCATGATCGTCAAAAGTCGTGAGTACTAAAATCTTCGTTTTAGGAAAACGTTTTTGAATTTCCCGCGTGGCTGCAACTCCATCCATTACCGGCATTCTAATATCTAACAATACGACATCTGGCTGAAATTCCGTAACCAAATTAATCGCCTCTTCACCGTTTTGTGCTTCTCCCACTATCTCTAAATCTGGTTCTAGTTCTAATAACGCTCTTAGTCCTTGACGAATCAAACTTTGGTCATCTACCAGCAATACTTTAATCTTCATGTCAACCTCATTAAGGGAATATTAACTATAATTTTGCAACCAGAACCAGGAGTAGTATTAATATTAAATTCACCTCCAAGTGCTAAAGTGCGATCGCGCATACTATGAAGTCCAAAACCAGTAGTATTTTGCCTGAAATCAAAGCCTTTACCATTATCTTGAATTATTAATCGTAAATTGCTTCTGATCGTAGTGAGTTCTATTTTTACTTTTGTTGCAGAAGCATATTTAGAAATATTTGTCAATGATTCTTGAGTAATCCGATAAATAGCAGTATTAATTTCAGGTGGTAAGGAATATTCTAAATTAATTTGATAAATTGGGAGAATACCATTTGAGCGATGAAAAGATTCTGCAAGACCAGCGATCGCAATTTCTAAAGATTGCTCTTGTAAAGGGTTAGAACGCATAGTTGAAACAGATTGACGAACATCGTTGAGTGCTTTTGAACCTAATTCTTTTGCTGTTTTCAGAAATGTTTCAGCTTTAATTGGATTAGATTGCCATAATTTTAAAGCAGTTTCTAATTGCAGATTTAAAGCAGTTAAAGAGTGTCCTAATGAATCATGGATTTCACGAGCAATGCGGTTTCGTTCTTCTAAAGTAGCTTGATTTTCAATTTGCATAGCATATTGGCGAAGTTTTTCATTAGCAATAGCTAGTTTTTGGTGACTGTGCCGTTCAGATAACACTGCATTCATCATTAATAATACAAAAACTAAACTGAGAGCAAATACCAATGACCAGTTCAAACTCAAAAATCGAAAACGTTCTTGAGCCTGTGGTGAAGATTGAAAACTGAATAACTGATATTTTAATTGTGTAGTTAAAAGAAATAAACTAAATGCAAGACTTGTAACGAATAAACGTCCAGGTAACTCAAAAATTAGACAACCGCGAGTTACTAAAATTATGTATAAAAAAGGAAAAAGCCGAGCAAATCTTTCTCCAAAAAGTCCAGTTGTTAAAATTAATATAATTTCGAAAAATGTGTAAATTAACTTGTTTTTATGGTTATTTTTAGGTAACCATAAACCCATTAATGCAAAAACAATCAGACTATAAGTTGACAATTCTGGCAAAAGATTACAAATTGATAAATCTGGAAATGTTCCACAAATGGAGAATTCTATCGGTTTAGGATGAAATCGCCGTAATGGAGGTGGTGGAGGTGGTATAACTGCTATCAAAGCAGTAATTGTCAATAATATCCATTCTAAATAAAGCAGAGATGGAAAAGGATGTTTTTTAATTTGAATTAGAGGATTGGTCATTTTCAACTCCTAACTCCTAACTCCTAGCTTCTATTATTTTCAGTCACATTTGTCATAATTGAATCATGACTAAAGTCATGGGTATAACCATGACTTTCTCCTCATGTGACTATTGAAGAGAAATTCTTATGATGGTGGCATCCAAACAGGAAAAAACCACGAGATAAGTAATGAAACTCAAGACATTATCATTAATTGCTGGAGCGATCGCTTTAAGCTTAACTACAACTTCTTTTGCTGTTGTAGCTCAAACAGCCTCTCCTTCACCCCTGCTACTCGCACAAACTCCACAAAAACCAAAAGGCCCTTGGGCAGAATTGGGACTAACTGATACACAAAAAAGCCAAATTCAGGCAATTCGCCGCGATAGCCGCACTAAATTTGAAGCAGTTTTGACTCCAGAACAAAAAGCAAAGTTAGAAGCCGCAAAGCAAGCACGTCAAGCTGAACGCCAAGCAGGTCAACGCCAACCAGGCCAGCATCGAGGTGGACGAAAGAATTTTGCTGACTTAAATCTGACTGAAGCACAGAAAACCCAAATGCGCCAAATTCGGGAATCAGAGAAACAACAGATTCAAGCAGTTTTAACTCCCGAACAGCAACAAAAACTAGAGCAATTCCACCAGAACTTCAAACAACGTCGTCAACAACCCAATTCTCAATAAGCTTTAATCTTTAAAAAAAGAGTTAATAGTTTGGGATGGGCAAATAATCGCCCATTTCATTCCCAGTTAGCTAATTATGGGAAATTCCATAACTCTGTAGCTAAGAATTAAAGAATTATATAGACTTCTTGCAGAAGACGGGAAAGGGGAAAATTTTATCTCCTTTCCTTTTTCTTATTCTCATACCCCACGCCTAATGAATAGACTTTCAAACATAGGTCTCTAAGATTGCTTCACTTGTTAAACTTTTTTACCACAGACTGCTAAAAGTTCTAGAATGACTCCATTTGTCCAGCCAAAACCAATTTCGTTAGAACTATATCCAAAGCAGATTTCATCGGAAACGTTAGCAGAACAGCGCTCAACATCATATTTCTCAACTAAAGTGTTGTGACGCCCAAATTCTTTAACTACCATAGCGAGGAATTTGTTGGCAATCCGATCAGCTTGTGTATGATATCCATAGCGGTGAAGTCCCTGAACAGCAATTAACGTCAGTGGGGCCCAACCAAAGGGGGCATCCCACTGGTTACCAGTAACACGAGTACTGGTAAAAATTCCCCCTGGGGCTTCAAACAAAGAAAGATTTTCTACTAAGCGCTTGGCTTGGGTTGGGGAAGCTATTCCTAGCCAGAGGGGATAGAAGGTGGTGGCAAATTCATAACGGCGGCGTTTTCCACTCTGGAAGTGATAATCCAGATACAGTCCGTGTTCTTGATCCCAGAGACATTGGTCGATGCGATCGCGGCGGATATCTGCACGTTTGCGCCATTTTTGCGCTAGTTGTTCGTACCCAAAAATCTCTTTAATTTCGGCTAAGTCTTGTTCTACCTGATACAGCAAGCTATTTAAGCATACAGGAGCGTAATGGAGGATGTCAGCACTGAAGGGGCCAAATCGGTTAGTGATATCAAAACCCGACTCGCGCATGGTATGGTCGCTCTTGTAAAAGAGTTTGGTCAGTTGGTCATTTTCGCGATCGTAATAAAGACTAACGTCATAATCCTCAACTTCAAAAGTTTGGTAATACTCCTTAACGCGATCGTAATGGCTTCTTCCCTGCTCATCTAGTTCCGAGAACAAAACTTCTGGTGCCGGGCCTTCCCCAAAAGCATAAAATCGAGATAAGCCGGTTGCTGCATTCAGGTGGGGTGGTACTACCCAGTAATAGTAAAATTGTTCTAGTAGGGGTATCGTTGACCTGAGCCACTCTTTATCTTGGGTGTGCTGGAATAGCGCCATAACCATCATACTGAGGACAGGCGGCTGCGATCGCGACAGCATGTAAGTCCGGTTGGAATTGAGGATAATACCGTAATGTTGTAGCTGGTACAGTAATTGGTCTACTTGGCTTTGAGCTAGTTCCAATTCCCCATCGCGCAAAAGTCCCAATAATATAAAGTAGCTGTCCCAACCATACATTTCATTAAACCGACCGCCAGGTACAACATAAGGCCCTGGCAGGTATAATAATCCATGCTCTTTAATTGCTTCGACTTCACTGGGCAAAGTGCGAATTTCAATTTTTTGCATTTCCTGGGGAGATAGGATACGCTCCAACACTCTTTGAATATTGGGACAGTCTTCCAAAGGTGAAATATAAACAATCCACGGATTTTCTGTTTTGTGGTCTAGCTTCGTATCCTTCGCAGATTGTAGTAAATGCTCGTGCGATCGCGTTAACGTTTTCCACGTTTTTTTAATATGAGCTTGTAGAGCGTCAATCTCGACGGAAGTGAGTGCTAATTGAGTAGTCATAATATCTCAATGAGGAGTGGAGACTAAGGACTAAGGACTGGGGACTGCGGACTAGGGACTATTTTCCTAATATCCAGTACCCAGTACCCAGTACTCAGTACCCAGTCCCGTTAATCACTTACCAATAGAGCAACTGGAAAATGGGCGAGAGCAGATGCGATAGATAATGTTTCTTTGGCTTGTAGAGATTGTTCAGTTAAGACATTTCTCCAAGACAAGGAACTTCCAGAAGGTAATTGCAGATGTGTATCTTTCCACACAGACTCGCCCAACGGATCTTCTCCAGGCTGAATCAGGCGAGTGAAAAAGCGAGGTGCGATGGCGATCGCTGTCTGATTCTCTAATTGTCGCGCAAAGGCAATAATATGATTAGCGTGAGTTCCCTGAATTTCTAACGGCAGATAATCTCCGTCTTGAAATAAGGAGAGATAATCTTTTCTAGCTTGGAGTAATTGTGCGGTTAAAAACAGTTTAATTCTCCCGTCGGTTTTGTCCTTGAGCAACTCCGGAATCAATCCCAGAATGTCGGTTTTGATTTGCTTTTTAATGGCGCTGAGGTAACTTTGTCGTAGCTCATAATCCACGGGACGGCGGTTATCTGGATCGACTAAACTTAATTCCCAAAGTTCCGTTCCCTGGTAAAAATCAGGTACGCCGGGTGCAATAGCCTTGAGTAGAGTCTGGGAAAGGGAATTGAACATTCCATAGTAGGCAATTCGCTGCCCAAAAGGATGGAAAGCTTCGAGAAATTGCCCGGAAATTGCAGGATTGAGTATTTTTTCTACAAAGGAAGTGCAAGCTTCTTCGTATCCATTATCAGGCCGCAACCATGCAGTATGCACTTTCGCTTCTCTAATTGCTTTAATCATATAGTCCTTCACCCGTTCCACGAAAGATTCGTGTTCGTCTTCAGCAAAAGGAAACGCACCCACTAGTGTTTGATAGAGAAAATACTCATCATTGCGATCGGGCATGGCAAATCCCTGGCGAACGCTGCGATGTCCTTGATTATGATGACTCCAGATGTTGACCTGTTCTTCCCACGCTTCAGGCAATTCCGACAACACATTTAACCTGGCTCGCACATCTTCGCCGCGTTTGGTGTCGTGAGTGGCTGTGGTGTTCATCGTGTGCGGCCATGTTGCTTGATGCTTTTGGTTAAAATTGTGGAAGTCAGCAACAGGGATGCCAAAATGACTGGGATTTCCACCCACTTCATTAAGTGATATCAACCGATTGTAAACATATAATGTTGTGTCTTCGACGCCTTTGGCCATCAGAGGGCCGCTGTATTGCTGCATCCGCGAGACAAAATATATCCACTGTTCGCGTTCTGTTTGCGAAAGAGAATTATCAAATTCTAGCAGCATCAACTTTTCAATAAAAGTTAATTCATGCTGCAACAAAGGTGCTTGTTCTTTAGCTTGATTAATTACTTTTTGAATAGTCTCTTTATCAGTCTCCCCTATTCCATCGTGAGTAATATAGGTACGGTAAATTGGGAACAGTGCTAAAACTTCCGCGATCGCTCTTTTGAGTCCATTGAGGGTAAAGTCATTGCCGTAGCGGTATTTGCTGGAAATATTCTTTAACAGCACGGCTAAATTATCTATGTCCCCTGCTAAGTTTCTCTCTAGAATCAGTTGCTTTTTGGCCTTTACCACTGATGAATAATCTGCTTTCGTACTGATAAATGCATGATAAATTTTATCAAACCATGATTCTGTTTCAGTTTCACAAAATACGCCATTGATATAGTTCATAAAGTCATATCCGGAAGTACCTTGAATCGGCCAAGTTTCTGGTAAATCTTCCGTAAGTTCTAAAATTTTTTCAACTGTGATGTAAACATCACCAGTCTTTTCTCGTAGTCTTTCGAGATACTGGAGTGGATTATAAAGTCCATCAATATGGTCAACGCGTAGACCTGTAAATTTACCTTCTTCAACTAGGTTTTGAATGAAGCCATGAGTGTTATGAAAAACCCGCACTTCCTCGACTTTTACAGAAATTAATTCGTTAACAGTAAAGAACCGACGATAGTTCATTTCTTCCGCCCCAACCTTCCAGAAGGACAGACGAAAAAATTGGTCGTTGAGTAAATCATCTAGCAGATTAAAGCTTTCAGAATTCCCTGGTTCTCCGTTAAAAGTTTTGATGTTTTCATCAATGAATTCGCGGATTGAATCGTTTGTGGTGTACAGTTCCCAAACCAATCCTTTAATAAAAGCAATTTGGTCTTGTCGCTGTTTACCTGCAACTTCTGAAGGGACATTTTTCAGAATGTAGAGAATCCCCAATAACTTAATAAAATCGGGATGATTGCGCCCCAGCGTGCGTGTGAGTCTGCCGAGATTGTAGGTGAGAACTTTTGTGTAAGATTCTAACCGCAACGGCAGCTTTAAACTGTAATAATTAACAGTTAAACCGCTTTGTTCGTATTGCAGTTGAATGTGTCCATTTTCTAGGGATACACCATAGAAATCTCCCAGTAGAGGAGCGAGAATTCGTTCTTGGCGATCGCCAAATGGTACATTCCAAGAAAGGTCGAAGTATTCAGTATAGCTGGAATCTGGACCGTGTTCCAAGACATCCATCAAATAATCGTTTTCGCTGGTATACGCCATGTGGTTTGGCACAATATCTTGTAACCAACCCATTTCCAGGGATTGTATTTCACTGATTAATGCATCAAAGGACTCATTAGTTCCCAGTTCTGGGTTGAGTTGAGTGGGATCTACAATATCATACCCATGTGTACTACCAGAGCGCGCCTTGAAAATCGGAGAAGCATATAAATCGGAAATGCCTAAATCTGAGAGATAAGCAGCGATCGCTTTTGCATTTTCAAAGCCAAACTGAGGCGTAAACTGAATTCGATAAGTTGCTCTTGGAATTCGCATATTTGTTTCTCGTAAAAGTGCTAAGTGGTGAGTTAGGAGAGACGCGATTAACCCTTGTCTGTACAAGAGTTGGGAGTTTGAGGTTTTGAAACTCAAAGTTGAACCTCTGAAGCTCAACGTTGAACCTTTGAACTCGAAAGTTGAGCCTCTGAAGCTCAACGTTGAACCTTTGAACTCGAAAGTTGAGCCTCTGAAGCTCAAAGTTGAACCTTTGAACTCGAAAGTTGAACCTCTGAAGCTCAACGTTGAACCTCTGAACTCGAAAGTTGAGCCTCTGAAGCTCAACGTTGAACCTCTGAAGCTCAACGTTGAACCTTTGAAGCTGAACTTTAAGTTTTAGTCTTCCCACTCCTAAGTCATAAGGGACTGACAAACAAAAAATATCACACTGTTGGCAGTCAACAGTCATCAACTTCAAATGAGACAACTTATTTGTTGTAGTTCCCTAACTTACTAACTCTTTTCATACAGTACTAAACTAATCGGTTGCAATTTTACTTCTTCTCCCGCAGATAGAGATTCAGGGGCTTGGGAACCAGGCCCAGACCATGAGGTGTCTGCTGAATCTAATAGTTTCTGAGCATTATATTGAATTGGCAAAGCCACAGTTACAGGAGAGGAATTAAAATTCAATACAAATATTAGTTCACTCGTTTCATACGAACGACGCACGATAACCAATTGCTTATCTTCATCACCAGTGGCTTGGATAGAGTTGCGCTCTTGGTTAAGAAGTACTTGATGGGTTTTGCGTAAATTAATTAATTGGCGATACCAATCCCACAAAACTTTGTGGTTACCTTCGTTGCGTAATTCCCAGTTGAGTTTACACTTTAAGAAGGTTTCTGCAGATTCGGGATCTGGTGGATCTTCGTCGTAGTGAAATGCTTCAAATTCTTGTTTGCGTCCGGCTCGAACTGCTTGAATTAAATCTAGGTCGGAGTGACTGACAAAGTACATGAAGGGAGCAGTTTCGCCGTATTCTTCTCCCATGAATAATAACGGCAAATTAGGTGATAGTAGCACAGCACCAGCAGCTAATTTTAGTCCTTCAAAAGAGATGCGCGCTGTGAGGCGTTCTCCATGCATTTGGTTGCCGATTTGATCGTGATTTTGAATGCAGATTAAAAACTGTGACAAAGAGCGATCGCGGCAAGAAACGCCATGAAATCGTTTGCGATCGGGCGAGTATTTCCAATCGTAAACAAAAGTATCTTGATAAGCTTTTGCTAGGTCGGCAAATGTACCAAAATCCTGATAATATCCTTGGCGATCGCCTGTTAAAACTGCATGTAATGAATGGTGAAAATCATCACTCCATTGGGCATCGAGTCCGTATCCACCCAATTCTGCTGGACGAATTATTTGCGGATTATTTAAATCGCTTTCGGCAATTAAATGGCGTTTCCATCTTTGCCCTTGTTGGGAAAAATGATGAACTGCTTCCGCTAATTCCCACAAAAAATGCTTTGCTCCCAAGTCATAAATTGCTTGAATTGCATCTAACCGCAATGCATCAATGTGGAATTCGCCCAACCAATAAACCGCATTTTGGATGAAATAATTTCGCACGCCCATACTCATGGCATTATCGAAATTCATCGCATTGCCCCAAGGCGTTTTATAAGTTTCGGTAAAGTAGGGCGCGAACTGATTCATGTAATTCCCTTCTGGCCCAAAGTGGTTGAACACCACATCCAGCACAACAGCAATACCGTTTTCGTGGCAAGCATTCACCAGTTGTTTGAGATCGGCTGGGCTACCGTAGGAATTTTGTACAGCATACAGATAAACGCCATCATAGCCCCAGTTCCGGTATGCCAAATCAGGCTCAATATGTGTATCTCCGGGAAATTGGGAAATGGGCATAATTTCAATCGCGTTAATTCCCAGTTCTCGCAGTTCGGGTAAACGGGGAATAATAGCGGTGAAGGTGCCTTCAGGTGTGAATGTCCCGACATGAACTTCATAGAAAATCATCGACTCCACAGAAATCCCAGTCCATCCTTCATCAGTCCACTCGAATTGATGATCGACAATTTGAGATGGGCCATGCACGCCTTCAGGTTGATATTGCGACGCCGGGTCGGGAAAGGCGTTTTCCTCGTTTAGCACATACTGATAAAGTGTTCCCGGATATACATCATTCACCTTCGTCTGCCAATATCCCTCTGCTTGAGGCTTAAGGGCAATTACCTGCGGTTCTGACGTCAAAATTCGCACTGCAACACTATCTAACGTAGGAGACCAAACTGTAAATTCACACTCTCCGTTACCCAAATAATTTGCACCAATTCTCACAGAGATTCTCCACTCTAATAATGTTATGCGCTGGATTTTAGCGTCAGAGTAACTTCATGTTACATGAACTTTACAATCACGCCAAATAGGATCATGATTTTTCCACAAGACTTTTTACTAGTATCCCAGGGCTGAATATTATTAGTACAGAACTCTGTCTAATGATTAAATTTACTCAACTTAGAGCCTGAGCGAATCTAATTCATCCGTTTTGCGAGAAATCTACTGTATTATTCACAACTCTCTGCCTCAGAGCATCTCCTGAAACGAACTGACAAATAAAAAATATCCCACTGTTTATAGTCAACAGTCATCACTCAACAACTTCAAACCGGATAATTTATTCTTGGAGTTTCCTTATATTAGGACAGCTAAATGGAACGGCATGGAAAAACAAAACTATGTTAGTAAAAAATAAATAGGCTAAAACCTCTTTTCTACTGCCTTCTGCCTCCTACCTCCTGCCTCATCCCAACGATAAATATTCACACCAACCTACTCATCCACTCCTACAGCTTGCAGCTACCATCAACACAATATGCAGATTCATAAGTACTAGAACGCTTGCCAAAGATAGTGTAGCGATGATCGCGGAGTTGTTCGTAAAAGCGATCGCCAGCCCACTTGATCCCCGGTAACGCCCGATAAGCGTCTACAAATATACTTCCTACTGGCAATAACCGCCCAATTTCTTCTGCTGCATTACTACCTTGCCAACGTCTTGAAAGGTTGTTGCCATCGATTAAAATCATTCCCTGTTCGCAATCACAGGCTGTAATTCCCCACTCGAAAAGTTTCTGTTCATCTTGCATGGGAGTGTATTGAAACAGCTTTCCCCGATCTAAGTTTTCTAGCAATTGTACTAAGGTAACGCAGAGATTACAATTTCCGTCGTAAATTACGTAGTAAGTCATAGAAATAAAGGTCGATTTGGCATGATATTTTTAAACTAACATCTAGCGTTATGAGACTTTATTCTCATGCAAAAGATTGACGATCGCACTAATCAATTTCTCAGGCACGATTGGTTTAGTCAAGTGGATTTGAAATCCTGCGGCGATCGCCTGTTGTCGATCTAACTCTCTGGCGTAAGCAGTTAGGGCGATAGCTGGAATCTTTCCTCCTCGTTCGGGTGGGCGTGAGCGAATCTGCCGCATCAGCATATAGCCATCCATCTGTGGCATGCCCACATCGCTGATAATTAAATCGGGAATCAACCGATCTAGTGCTGGCAATACTTCCAAACCAGAGGCAACGGCTGTCACCTTCGCACCGCTTTGTTGGAGCAAAAATGCTTGAAACTCGCGGGTATCAGTATCGTCATCCACAAGTAAAATTTGAATGTTGTCTAAAGGTACTTGTGGCTGGGCTGTGGTGGGGGTTGGTTCAGAGATGCTCACCATTGTCTGCTGCATAGTAGGTAATTGCACAATAAAGGTAGTACCTTGATTCGCTCCTTGACTTTCTGCCCGAACTGTGCCGTCATGCATCTCCACAATTTGCCGTGCGATCGCTAGCCCTAATCCCAATCCCCCAAACCTGCGCGTCGTCGAGCCGTCTTCTTGTCGGAAGTACTCAAACACATGGGGGAGGAACTGCGGATTGATACCAATTCCTGTATCGATTACCCGAATCTGTGCCAGTCCGTTGAGTTGCCGCAGTTCAATGGTCACTCGTCCGCCATTTGGTGTAAACTTGACTGCATTAGTAAGCAAGTTCCACACGACTTGCTGTAAGCGGGCAGGATCACCGAAGACAACGCCAACCGTGGTGTCGAGGTTAAGCACGATTCCAATCTGTTTCGCCTCGGCTGCCAAACGCACGGTTTCAATAGCCGCAGAAATCACAAAGGTCAAACTGACACGAGCCTTTATTAAGGACAGTTTGCCTTGGATAATTCGGGAGATGTCCAGCAAGTCTTCGATTAGTTGCGTCTGAAGTTTGGCATTGCGCTCAATCGTTGCCAGTGCTTCGGCTTGACGGGTTGCGTCGAGTTTACCCTTTTGCAGTAAGCCTGTCCAGCCTAAAATCGGATTTAGGGGCGATCGCAATTCATGAGACAGCACCGCCAAAAATTCATCTTTAATCCGGTTTGCTTGCTCTGCTGCTTCTCGTGCAGCTTGTTCCCGTGCCAAAAGTTGTTCTCGTTCTGTTTCAGCCTGTTTGCGATTGGTGATGTCGTAGGAAACTGCCAGCACTGCCTCAACCTCATTTTGCTCGTTGTACAGAGGTGTACCATGAGAAATGTAGTGGCGATCGTGGCTGAAATGCTCCCAGCTAAATGGTTCGCCAGCGAGGGCTTGGCGAAAGTAAGGTTCATAGTGGGTTGCCAAATCTGGATCAAGGGCTTCCCAAATGGTTTTGCCCACCAAGTCCGCAGAAGTCATGCCTGCCTCCTCAATCGCTTTGCCCTCTGCCAGTTGATAGCGCAAATCGCGATCTACAATGAAGGCAGCTCCATTCGGCAAGTTAGCGGCGACTGCACGGAGGCGGGCTTCGCTTTGAAGCAGGGCAATTTCTGCTTGTTTGCGATCGGTGATGTCGAGTGACATACCAACCATTTGCAGCGGAGTTCCGTCGGTGTCATAGAGGGTACAGCCTCGCACAAATGCCCAGTGGAGACTGCCATCGTCCCAAACAGTGCGGTACTCCACGTCGTAATCTGAGTGCTGTTTGATCGCCTGCTGAATTGCTTCCTGTACCCAACCTCGATCCTGGGGGTGAATCCGCTCGATTAAGACTTGATGCGAAAAATCAGCATCCGGCAAAAAACCATAGTTTGCTTTGCATTGATCCGAGGAGGACAATGTGTTGGTCTTCAGGTCTAGCTGCCAGGAACCTAGTTTTC
The DNA here is from genome assembly GCF_005869855.1 of Nostoc sp. PA-18-2419. Lineage (GTDB taxonomy): Bacteria > Cyanobacteriota > Cyanobacteriia > Cyanobacteriales > Nostocaceae > Nostoc. The sequence goes on from NZ_SZNH01000012.1 coordinate 34,764, forward strand.
CAGTCTTTAAAGCTAACTTCAAATGCTGCTCGCTTAGGCGCAGTGATTCTTCAGCTTGTTTGCGTAAGCGCAGCTCGTTGTAGACATCAGTGATGTTAGCGAACAGGACGGCAAACTTGTGTTCTTGCGGCTCACCAATACGGAAGGCATTGACATTAAACCACCCCTTGAGTGCAACAGATTGATTTTCTAACCGAATTGGTTCGCCTGTTAACACGACTCTACCGTAAATTTCGATCCAGTAATTTTCTAGATTGGGGGCGAGTTCCCGCGCCGTTTTCCCTGTGGCTTGCTTGAGTCCCATTATTTTTTCAAATGCTGGATTGACTTCAAGCACTCGATAATCAGTTGGTTCTCCGTCGGAGTCAAACAGCATTTGGCAAATGCACAAGCCTTCATCAATTGTCTCGAACAATCTGCGATACTCATGCTCGCTCTGTTGCAAAGCAACTTCAGCAGTTTTGCCTTCGCTCACATCTGGAAAATAGATGGATAACCCTTGTTGGTGTGGATAGCAATGGTATTCAAACCAGACATCCAACGGCGAATAAAACGTTTCTAAACCAACACTTACCTGCTGTTGATGCGCCGGAGGAATACCCAAAGGGGATGAGGGAGAATTTACTTTCCCAGATTTGCGTTCTCGTTCGTAAGCGCGAGCATTAGCGATCGCTTTCGATACCTGTCCTGCCACCAGACTCAGAAATTCCCGATAATCCTCATCTAGAGGGCGACGGGGACTAATACCTGCAACTAGAAACCCCACTGGGCGTTCCTCAATCTGCCCTTCCAAGGGCAAGACGACAGCCGTTACAGGCGATTCACTCCAATGACCACCCGGCAAATCCCCGAATCGCTGTTGCAAATCGTCTACCTGCTGGATTGCCAAATGTGGCAATGACCATACTGGCGGCTGTGCAGTTAAATCAATCTCCATTGGACTGGCCGTTGTGCCAGGTTCCAGGTTCACCCAGCCCGCCAGCTGCGCTCGTTGACGGCTAGCATCTAGTAAATACAATAATCCAAAGGGAATATCGAAGGAGTTACTTGCCAAAACCTCAGCGGCAATTTTACAGGCAACTTCGGGTGATCGCGCTTCTAAAGCACGGGCAGCAAGGTCGCCGAGCGTTTGCAACCGCCGTTGACTGATTACCTTGCTTGTTGTCTGAGTCTGGGTAACAAGAATGCCTGCTACCTCACCGTTGTCCTCCCAAAGCGGTGAAAATGAACTCAAGCAATAGTTTTCTTCGAGATAGCCATGTCGGTAAACTGAGTAAAGCCGATCCTCTAACGTCAGAGCTTGGCAACTATTGCGGACTTGCTCAAATAGGGGCTTGACAAATTCCCACGCTTGGGCACAAGTTGTTGAATATGACTTGCCTAACATCCCAGGATGATTGTCACCTGCAAGCGCAATCAAGGCATCGTTGTAAATCTGAACATACTCTTCCCCCCAGAACAGGCACATGGGAAAGCTGTTTGCCAGTGCCATGTTGACAACTGAGCGCAGGCTTGGCGACCAGGTTGTGATTGCCCCTACTGCCGTTTGTGACCAGTCCAATGCGCGGATGCGATCGCCCATTTCCCCACCACCCACCAACCAATCGCTTGTCTTGCTTCTTGATGCTTGGTCAACCATTCCCACTTCTCCCAATTAGGAATGCGATCGCCCGAATTAATGCTTCCGGCTTTACAGGTTTTGCTAAATGCTCTAAAAATTTTGCTTGTAATGCTGACTGCTGGTTGAAGTCTCCAGCATTCATACTCAAGGCGATCGCATGAGTTGCCCCATCTCGCCTTGGCGCGCCAAGATGTCTTGAGAGTTTACTGCCCTGGTTTTTTGAGTCACGGTTTCCAGTCCTCATTCTTGAAAGTATTTAGCTAACAGCTCCCTGCCACATTCACGGACTGTTGCCTTTGACGAATTACTCATAGAGTGCAGCAACCCCTCAACTTGCTTCAAAGCTAAAGATGAAGGTACTGCACGCCCATTTTCCCAGCGATTCACGGTACGAAATGAAACCCCCAATTTAGCAGCCAACTTTTCTTGAGAAAAACCAAGCTGCTGCCGAAGCTCACGAATTAAATTGGCGACTTCCAATGGCATCATTAATGACATTGCTGAACCTAACCTCTTGTTATCAGGGTTACCTCTTATCGATTGGCATTGTACAACAAAAAATAGGACAAGTGTCATACCGCCTGTTATCGGGGTAGTGTGGGGAGACAAATGACTTTTGACTTTTGTACTTCCCCGCAGGGGCTGACTCCTTTTCAAAACTCTTCTGGTTGGGGAAGCGGGAAGATTTCACCAGCTAAGTAAGCCTGAAAGTGTTTTTGGAAGTACAACCAAGAAGTCATGTCTTCCCCATCAATAAAGGCTTTTGGCGCTTGTTTATATAAAGGAATACGGTTATTAATTTCATCTTGCAGGAATGAGGGCAGTTGTGTTAAATCATTGACTTTGCTACCAAAAGCGCTATAGATAAGTTGACCGGGGCGCTCGCCCATTTTCATCCAGGGAAGCCATTGACCAATTCTATCCCAACTCAGTTTCAGTTCAGAAACCGAACAGAGCGCTGGATTGAATAAATCTGCGGTTGGCACAGTTAATTTAAACAATTCTGCTGCCTGATAAATTGGATGTGGGCTGTATTCGGCAAATTGGCGATCATCTGCTAGGGGATTGGGGTAATAGGGAAATATATCAAAGATGAACGTTGTGCTATCACCATCTACTTGTGCGGGAAAATTTCCCTTAAAAGTACCCTGCACCGGATTATTCGCAACGTGGATGACTGGAACTGTCTCACCTGTCCAAGGATTCTCCCATTTCGCCAAAACTTCCTCTGTTTGTGGATTCAGGTAGTAAGTCAGTTCCCTAGAAGTAAAATCCCAGCTTCCTTCTTCTGTAGGAATACACCTGCTAACACTCAATCCAAATATTCTAAACAAAAGTTGTCTTTTCTCGCCGGGGATAAAAGCGTAAATTTTACCTTTCCAGATTAGGAAAGTGGATTCACTGGGGTCGAGAGAAGAACGAGTTTTAACCCAGTGCTGGGCTTCAAGTTCTTGGATTTGGGCAACCATCTAAAACATCCTTTGTATCTGGATAACAAAAGAATAAGCTAATTTGTCATTAGTCATTAGTCATTTGTCATTGGTCAGTTGTACTGTATGTACCCCTACCCCTGCTCTTAAGCAACCTAGCAAGAGCGTCTTTGTTAGGAGAAGCCGAGTATTAATTATTAATTCTTGCGTCTTTCCATCTACCCGACTCTTTATTTCAAATGTTAGTGACTAGCAAAGAACAAATTACTCACAAAAATCAATAGTCCCAATTTTAATGGTAATGATAATAATTATGATAAATAAATAGGTGCTTATCACCTCAGTTATTTATAAAAAACCATGCACTGGATAACAATTTTCCGGTTCATGATCATAATTAATAATAACTTTGTTATGCAGTTTCAACGTTTAATAATCTGTTTTTTCATGAAGTAATTCTTTCAATATCTGACAATATTAGTAAAATATTAATTTGTACCCACAGTCAAATTTGTGGGCGAATTTTGCTAGTAATATCAAAACTTATTTCCAGAGATTAGCAGCTTTGAGGTTTTTAAGGAACTACACGTGTGGATATATTTCTAATATAAATTGTCAGGCTATGATAATCATTGAATGCTGTTAGGCAAAATCGTATTTACCTCCACGTTCAAGGGCGCGTTTGTAAGCAGGTCGTGCATGGATGCGCTCAATAAATTCCTTAATCTTTGGTCGGTTTGAGATGAGTTCAGCTTCCATAGCGACTAATTCCAAAGGAAAGCTCATTTGAATATCAGCGGCGGTGAATTCTTCGCCTACAAACCACATACTTTTACCAAGTTCACTTTCTACATAATCAAAGTGAAGTTTGATTTGAGGCGCAATAAATGCGTCGTTTGCACTGCTGTCACCTCCCCCAAAACGATTGAAGATGAGATTCATCACCAAAGGGGGCATTGCCGAGCCTTCGGCGTAATGCAGCCAATAAGTATAGCGCACATGCTCCGGTGTACCAGATGGCGGGATTAACCGACCATTGCCGTATCGACCTATTATGTATTCGATGATAGCCCCCGACTCAGCAACCGTCTCTTGTCCATCTGTAATCACTGGTGACTTGCCGAGGGGATGGACTTCACGCAGCGATGCAGGTGCGAGCATCGTCTTTTGGTCGCGCTCGTAAAACTTGATTTCGTATTCGATACCTAATTCTTCAAGCAGCCATAGCACGCGCTGCGAACGCGAGTTGTTGAGATGATGGACAACGATCATAATGGTTACTTTTTTACAATAGAGTTACTAGTACTGTTACCGAATAAGTGAGAAATTGACACTAAGCAAAGTCGAAGTGTCAAGACAATTATATTTTCGGCTTTGGCACTATAGCAGGAGGCAGAAGGCAGTTCTTGCTGGAGGCAGGAGGTAAAACATTGCTATTCTTAATATCCACACTTTCAAGATGTCCTAACCTTTAATTCGCTTGCTATATTTTGTAGACACAAAGTGGGTACTGTTGCGAGAACGCTTAAAGGCGAACTTACAGCATATGGTATGTTTATTTCCATACCCACTCTACTAGGAGCTTTTCATCATCTCAACATATCATCAGTTCTCCTACTCTTCATCTATCTGATGGTTTGTCTTAGGTGTTAGGTAGAGGTAGCTCAAATGATTAGCAATTGCTCATAATATGGACTATGAAACAAACAAGGTTTGATGGAATGTCACAAACTTATCGTTAGCCGACATTCTCAGAAAATCGATTTATCAAAATAATAGCATTCACCTTAATGTAGGCAAGCGCTATTATTTTATTTCAATTTTAAAATAAAATCTAATTAAATTAAAGGCTTATCTATTTCTTCCTTGTAATTGCAGTATATTCATTTATAATTCCTTTTTTCTCAACTTGAACAATTAAGCTAAAGTTTGAAAGTAGAATACTAATTTGATAAGGTAAAGGAGTAAATGGCTTGTAACTGGGACCAATGTTTAACATATTATCAATTACTGGCTTACTCCCATTCGCCACCCTTACAACTAGCTTGGCACTAGCAGCAATTATTTTCTATCCATCAAAAACTCTGTCACAAACACCAAGCGACGCACGCAACACACTTCCCCAGGCAGGTTGCTTATCTGGGTATCCCGATAACACATATCGAGGTTCGCGCCCAGTTACGCGCTATGAATTTGCTGCTGGTTTGAATAGGTGCCTAAATCAGCTAAATCAACTTATTCCCGCAAACAGAGCCGATTTAGCAACGAAGGAAGATTTAGAAATTTTGCTCAAACGACAGAGTCAATTAAACCAACAACTTCGGGAACTCAACGAGCGAATTGACACTTCACCTGCTACAAAATAAGCAATGGGGCATCATTTTTTTTCGGCGCAACCTTCTAAAACTTTATTTCCCAAAACAAAAATTGCCGAGTAGGGATACTGTCGATCTGACATACCGTCGCTACAAGTATCTACTTTTTTGATGATTAAGATATTGTTGCCTTTGCCCTTAAGTCGGTAGACTCGCACCAAGTCTGCGGGACGCGCCTGTGCTTTTAGGGGTGCAACATAGGGGAAGGTTTGCTTTTGCACATCTGGTGAAGTGTAGACAATTCCCGTCTTGGTTACAGTAACACTCCAAAAAGGTTCTGTACCGTTAGCGATAAATTCTTCACTACTGACAGTTTCTGCAACATTGAGACTATTCCTAATAATAGATGATTCATTGGCACTACTGGCACTGTTAGCTAGTAAGCTACCGTTAAATAACAGCAGAGTAACACAACAGATGAAAGCTTTCATGTATGGAGAATCTATAATAATTTACTCGATAAAATATCATATCTATTTCTTTGGCTGCGCTGGTGGCTTAAGGATATCATCCAAGACTAGCAGCAAGTTATCGCTGATTTTTGGTTGTTTGATCACCAATGCCTGAATTAAGCTGCTTTTGAAAGTTGCTTATCCAAACGACGAAACAAAAACAGCCAAAGAGGTAGGGAACTGTTAATTGCAATTAGTCGCACTAAATGACCAGTTGTGACGATTTCAACATTATGATTTAATGTTAGAGAAACTAGAATCATTTCTGCTGAGCCTCCTGGTGCTGTGACTAAAAGACAAGTTAACCAGTCCCAAGAAGTTAGTTTCATGGCAAGTATAGCAGCGATCGCTCCGGTTGCGAGGGTCATGAGTACAGACATCAAAGCATAGCCGACAGTCCGCTTGGTAAAGTTGGGTTTGTCTCCCCAATATTCACCAATAGTAATTCCTAGCAGCATTTGACCGAATAAGTTAATTAAAGGTGGCGGACTAAAGCTAATATCACTGACAAAAGGCAGTAAATTTAGTAAAGGATTAAACCCCATACCAATCAACAATGCACCAAAAAAATCGCCAGCAGGAATTTTGAATAATATAGCCGGGTAAACTACTAATGCAGTAATTAGGAGTACTAATAAGAGTAGTCCTATTTGAGATGGCTCGAAATTGAGCAAAGCACTTTTTACAGGTGATATTTGCACATTCCAGTAATTACCTACCAAGGTTCTAGCGATGAAGGGAAATAGCAAAACTACTGAGGTAACGCGAATCGCTTGAACTAAAGCAACTAAGGTAACATCTTTATTGTAATCAGCTGCGATCGCTGCCATAATTCCCACACCACCTGGAACTGTGGCTAACATTGCTGTCAATAGGTTGGTTTTACTGAGGCGCGAGTAAATGTAACCAATGCAACTGCCACTCAACAGCAGAAATAAGGTGAGAAAACTAAAGATGGGAATATTAGAAGCAACATTAGTTAGATTAACGTGAGCATTAGAAGCGCCGACAGTTAAGCCGACAAGTGCCATTCCAACTTTTCTGGCAGTGCGATTAGGTTTGGGAGAATATTGATAGAAAACTCGATATGCTTGCAGAACCACTGTACCAGCTGCAATCCCAGCAAATATCCAAGCAATTCCACCAATTTGAAAGTTTGCTAGGAGTATGCCCATAGGCAATGCTAGAAGTATTTCCAAGACAAGGACAATTGGTTGTTTTACAAATAACTGTTGTTTGGTAGCAGTAAGATTTTCATGAGTGTGTTCTTCTAGCTTGGGAGCAACACTGACGCTTTGATTCATCGATAATAAGCTTTTTTATTAATTTGATACTAATATGAATTTTAACTGATAAATTGTTTTTACTCTAACAATGAATTGCAGCGAAAGTGATGTAGACGCCCTAACTCTTAAAAACAAACGTAAAGATTATTTTACTTCTAAATTCACCAATGATGACGTCTCAGTAGAGCATCTTTGGTCATAATTGTTAATAATCACTCCTTGATTATTGAGTGCTATTTAAACTCGGTTTTGACCAGTCACCATGTGGATAGTGGCAAAAGTTCTAGTGTTGGTTAAGAAATAGTCATCAATTAGACAAGTTTTAGTTAGTTATCAGTTAAGTTCAGGATGATGGTAACTTATAGATTATAAGACGTTATCACTAAATAACAATGCTGTTTAACCAGTATCAAAGTTTGATATCATCCCAGTAGTTTCTCTATGAGCAATGATGGCACAGGGGATGTTGGGTTTTGCTGTTGCTCAACCCAACCTACTTTCATTGTTAACTGAATTGGTGAATTCACTAATTCAGAATTCTTATTTAATCTTCGTCAAGCGCGGGGAAAGCTTCCTCAAATTGCCACAATCTATCTTTATTTTCAACGAACCAAATACGAGTTTCGGGAGTTAATTGACTCCAAACGTCGTCAGCAGGAACATGAGGAGATGCATATTGGTACTGCTTACCAAGTGATTTGAGATTGTCCGCTACATCACTGGGAATTCCGAACTGTTCCCAGTCAATTTTTACATTTCTTCCCGAAACTCCCGCTGTGGGATCGAAAATTATTTGTGCAGATCTGACTAAATCAGCAAAGTGTTTCGGTTGAAGTTTAGTGATTTCCTGAAGAAGTGATTCGTTATGCTCTTGAGACATTGTACTAGCAGTGGTGAATATGAGTGATGTATTAAATCAGTCAACAATTAATAGTTAACAGGAAATAGTTTTTAAGTTGTGAATCGTAAATAAATTATCAGCGAATGCTGTTAATCGTTCACTGATAACATTTTTAAATTTATAACTCCAACTTTGAGAACTGATAACTGATAACTGATTTTTGAATTTACTGCCAGAGATTTTTATCCCAATGTTTATAGTTTAGCGGCGAGTCGCTAACTTCATTATGACTAAGATTGTTCAACTAGAACTGTAACAGCTGCGATCGCAATTAACATTTCGTCATTTTGATCGTTGAGTTCCGGAATCGCTCGCCCTTGGACTACCATTCCCCCAGATTCTAGAGTCAGAGTTTTTTGACCAAATGGTAGTACAGCTAGTACTTCCTCTTGCCTAACTTTTTCTGGGTATGGTACTGCTACTTGAACTTCGACAATCATTTGATTGGGATTACTCAAACCAGCTACTTCCCAAACACCAGGTAAAGCATTATGAGCGATCGCATTGCGTACTGCCCTAGATGCTGCTACTGTTGGTTCTTGTCCATGCTGATCTACTCCCATCCCCATTTCAATTATCAATCGTTTACGCGCCATTGCAGCCTCCGGCAAATTTTGCACCTTGCTTCAAATACAAGCAATCTTTAGGGTACAGCATTGCTCAGATGTATCAACTAAATGTTAAAAGGACGCTCTAAATTTTTGACAAAAAACACGATTTCAGCCTGCATTCCCCACACCAGCTCGCATGGTGCGTTAGGCTGAACCCATAACACACCTATTTAAGATTTACTTGAGAAATAGTCTGTTAACTATGGAAAAACAACCGATACAAGTAATTGGAGGTGGACTAGCTGGAACAGAAGCAGCTTGGCAAATAGCCCAAGCTGGAGTACCAGTGATTTTATATGAAATGCGTCCAAAGCGCTTTAGTCCTGCTCATCATACAGAACATCTGGCAGAATTAGTATGTAGTAATTCCTTTGGGGCAATGGCAAGCGATCGCGCTGCTGGTTTGTTGCACGAAGAATTACGCCAACTTGGTTCGATTGTAATTTCCAAAGCTGATGAACATGCTGTTCCTGCTGGTGGGGCGCTAGCGGTAGATCGGGGACAATTTGGCCAAGACTTGACTCAAACTTTATCAAGTCATCCTTTAATTGAATTCCGCCGAGGTGAAGTGCAAGCTATTGGTGAAGGAATTGTAGTTTTAGCAACCGGCCCTTTAACCAGTCCTGATTTAGCAGAAGATTTGCACCGCTTTACGGGGATGGAATACCTCAGCTTTTTTGATGCAGCTAGCCCGATTATCGTCGGAGAATCGATTAACCGCGACATTGCCTTTATGGCATCACGTTATGACAAAGGTGAAGCTGCTTATCTCAACTGCCCAATGAATAAACAGCAGTACTTGCAGTTTAGAGAAGAACTGTGCAAAGCTGAACAAACAGAACTCAAAGATTTTGAACGGGAAACGGCAAAATTTTTTGAGGCCTGTCTACCCATTGAAGAACTAGCACAGCGGGGAGAAGACACCATGCGTTATGGCCCCCTGAAGCCAGTGGGTTTATCAGATAGTCGCACCGACGAACGTCCTTATGCTGTAGTGCAGTTGCGCCAAGAAGATAAAGCTGGTCAACTTTGGAACATGGTAGGATTCCAAACTAATTTGCGCTGGGGCGAACAAAAGCGGATATTTCAGCTAATTCCTGGTTTGGAAAAAGCTGAATTTGTGCGGCTGGGAGTAATGCACCGCAACACTTTTATTAATGCTCCTCAGTTGATGTATCCTACTTTGCAATTTAAAGGGCGTCCAACTTTATTCGCTGCTGGACAGCTAATTGGTACTGAAGGCTACACCGCAGCCGCAGCCGGTGGTTGCTTAGCGGGAATTAACGCAGCGCGGCTAGCTTTGGGTAAACAACCGTTGGCTTTACCACCAACAACAATGATGGGGGCGCTATTTGAATTTATTAGTTCTGCTGCGCCCAAACACTTCCAACCAATGCCCCCCAACTTTGGAATTTTTCCAGAATTAGGTATGAAAATCAAAAATAAACAAGAGCGTTATGGACGTTATCGCGATCGCTCTTTGGCTGACTTGGCAAACTGGAAAGCTAATAATTAATGGGCATAGAGTTGGGAGTGCTAAATCAAGAGTGTTTAGTCATATTATGTGCGGTTAAAGACTTATCATTAAGACCACAGGAGCAGGGATAGGGAATTCTTAGCAGGGTAAAAAAGGTTTCCTGGTTTTTGCACAGATGCGGTAATCATACAGTGATTAGCCCCATATAATTTGACAAATAAAAAAATATCTGACTGTTTACACTCAACTGTCATCAGTCTTCAACTTCAAACAGGATAATTTATTTCTTAAAGTTCCCTAAAGGGTATAAATAAAATTCATTACAAATTTCTTCTGTAAGAGGATGTTTATCAAATTGAGCAAATAAAAGTTTTTTAATACCTCGAAAAGCTTCTTTATGATTGCGCTTCAATTTAGCATATAGTGGTTCTTGCAAACAAGTGCTTTCTCCTATTTTATCTCTAACATAAATAGCACCTGGGAAAGGTAATGGCTCAATAGGTGTTCCTCGCTCTGCTAAATCCTTTTTAGCAAGTGGATGTCCTGATAAAAAGTTATCATGTCCAGTTAATGGTTCATCAGACAGTACTTTTTTAGGTAAATTAAACAAGCGGTAATTGATTAAGTTGCACGTTCCACACAATTTATAAAATTTTTCTTTTCTAACTATGATTTTGCTGCTTCCTTCGTCATATTCATAGCCCTTGTCAATGTACCACCCATTACTTTTGGGATTTTGAGCAACAAAACTTACTAGTTTTTTGCTGATACAGTCATCACTATCTACAGGCATGATATGTGTTGGTTGTAGAGATTGGGCAGCTAATAGTCCAACAGCAAGCTTCTTAGTTTTATCTATCATTTTTTCCGGTAAGGTTGAGCCGGGAATAGGAAAATTTACTTGGATGTATTGTACTTGGGGATGATGAAAATTAATTTTGGGTATTTCATGGCAGACTACAATAACGTGAAATTTTGAAGAAGTTTGATTGCAGACTGAGCGTAGACATCTTTCAAACATCTTGGATAATTCTGTCCATGATGTTGCTACTTTTGGACTTTTAATTGGGATTATAAAAACTAACATATTGCCAATATCTCCTTGCTTTTTCCAATGTCTACTCTTACTTTCAATACTCAATGAAGATGGATAGCCTGCCTTAATTAACCAGCATTAAAGTTCCATCTAGTTACAGGGTATTTTAAAAGTAAAAATATATACTTAAAAACTCTCTTTGAACTTCTCTCGTCTAGAAGAGAGCTTTGAAAGCTATTCCTTTGTGAGGAAGTAGGCAAGAAGGTTAGGTTTTGAGATTTTTGGTATTTTATACAATGCTTTTTGAACATACTCTTCAGATAAAATCGAACTTGGGCAGTGCGAGTAATTTTCTTCTGGAAATGCAGTGCAAATACTTAGCTAAAGCGTTGTTATATATTTATAATACTTTATTCGGGTTATTACGCGTCAAAAAATGTTGAAGCGTAACTAGGGTAGATTTTGTGCTAAATGCGATCGCTTCTGAGATGGCATTACACCAGAACGCTGACAGGACATTTAACTTGTGAGAAATACAGGTTCAGTCCAAAGTATTTACAAAAATCTGTCCGATAAAGCCCTTCTAACTTGCCAAGCCAATTCGACACATAGTGTTGCAGTGGGTGAATTAATCAGATTTTGGGAATAATCMTCATAGTGTTTGAAAGCATCGTTTTAGTTGGGCTGCACACTATGAGAGCGCAATTTCTAGAAAAAAAGCAGATTTTTTGGCGTTTGTGTGTTGTATTTTACTGTATTTTTTGCGTTTGTTTGGCTTTAATTCCGGTACAGGCATCTTCTATTGATAGCCTGCGCCAACAACAGCAACAAATGAACCAGCAGCATCAGAGTGTGGTTAACGAACGCGATCGCTTAACAAATCTCCAACAAGAGGCGCAAAAACACTTGACTGGTTTAAAACAAAATCTGCAAACTACAGATAGCTATATTCAACAGAGCGAATCACGATTAGAACAAGGTACCCAACGCCTCCAGCAATTGGAAACTGATTTAGCTCTAGCCCAACGTGACTATGAGGAGCGTCAAATAGCAACAGTAGCACGATTGCGTTATCTCCAGCGATCGCCAGCTAGCCAAGGATGGGCAGTTTTGCTCCAAAGTCAAAATATCAGCGACTTTATCAGGCGCCGTCATCAGTTAAAGTTAGTTTATCAAGCAGACCAGCAAATTTTACGAAAACTCAACGACCAAGCAAACTCGATAAATCAGCAAAAAACAGAAGTAGAACAGCAAAAAAACGAAATTGCTTTGATTCGCGAACAGCTACTTGCCCAAAAAGCCGATTATCAAACCCAGGCGCAATCACAATCAGAATTAATTCAACGCCTCAATAGCGATCGCCTCGCCTTAGAAGCAGCCCAAAATCAGCTAGAAAGAGAATCCAAAAATTTGGAAGTTTTGATTCAGCAAAAGGTAGCAGAAGCGGCGCAAGCAAAAACCAACAGCCGCACAAGCGTTATCATTCAAGGAACTGGGATGCTAGCTTATCCTAGCGATGCTCCTACTAGCAGTCCCTTTGGCTGGCGGATGCACCCGATTCTCGGCTATCGTCGCTTTCATGCAGGTTTAGATTTTGCTGCTAGCTATGGGAGTACAATTCGGGCAGCCGATTCTGGAACAGTGATTTTTGCTGGCTGGTATGGTGGTTATGGCAAGGCTGTAATTATCAACCACGGCAAAGGCATTACTACACTGTACGGACATACCAGTGAGTTGTATGTTACCGAGGGACAAGCAGTAGAACGAGGACAAGCAATCGCTGCTGTTGGTTCCACAGGTTTATCGACTGGGCCTCATCTCCACTTTGAAGTGCGGCGCAATGGTTCACCCGTCAACCCCGCCGATTATCTTTAAGTGATCGCCGATTCGGCTGCAAATGCGATCGCAAGCGTGCTATAATATCAAAGACTAAGGGCGCGTGGCTCAGTGGATAGAGCAACAGATTCCGGTTCTGTGGGTCGGGGGTTCAAATCCCTCCGCGCTCGTTATTTAGATTAACAAATTATTTGTCTGCATTGACTAGTTGCAGGCGATTGTGATTTCGCTTCAAATCAACAATAATTTTTTAGTAGTTATTTACACAATTTAGTTGGGAATATTACATAAAAGGTCAAATTTCTTTAGTAGCTTGCAAACTTAGAATTAAGAGCTATCAAAGGATACTAAGAGTTTGCCCTACAATGCTAAAAATTTAATTTAACTTCCTCAAAAAATAAGTGTTTAAATTTGGAGCAATTATATCGAATCTAAGCCAAATGCTCATATTAACAATAGTATGTGGATTCTTGCGCTTCTTCCTGAAAGACTCCATGGATATATACGTAAAAAATTAGATGGTGGTCAGCTTTTTATTGAACCTTTAGTAGATGGTCTTCCACTTCCAAATGGACGAATAGTACAAGAATTTTATACCTAAATATATTCTCATAATATTTTAAATCCGCTTCTGATACTTCACCATCACCGTAAACCTCATAAAACATCTTTGACACCAACCATCTACCCATAAAGCCGAAATCTTAAACTTTGCCCCATACCCTACAGTTTAAACATTTTGATAATTAAGGTAAATTTGTGGCTTGCACATCTGTGCCTTACCTTAAACTACCATTCAATCTTGTGACAAGGTGATTTTAAATACCTACAACTGTTGTTAGCCAAAGATGGAACAACTATTTTTTATCCAAAATAAAATGGATTTTAAGAACATTGTAATATGAAAAAGTCGGATAGTATTTAGGCTAATTAATTTTTTCAAGAAGAATAAATAAAAAGCGGTAAAAATCAGGTAAGAATTTCGAGAAAGTCTGATAATATCAGCTTTTTAGGAATTAGATAAACAGAAAAACCAATTAATGATAAGTTAATCTTGTTTAGCTAATTTATAAATGAAAAACAAACTTTTATAAAAAAGCATAAGATATTTCCATTCTTGCTTTGTAAAGGATAACCTTGATGACAGCAGCTAAGTTAAACTTTGAATATCAAATCGGAGGTAGTCTTGAGAGTAGTGCTCCTAGCTATGTGGAACGACAAGCCGATTCGGAATTTTATAAAGGGTTAAAAGCGGGTCAGTTTTGTTATGTACTGAACTCGCGGCAAATGGGTAAGTCTAGCTTGCGAGTGCGAACAATGCAAAGGCTGCAAGCAGAAGGGATAGTCTGTGTTTTTATTGACCTGACAGGAATGGGTACGCAGAATGTAACTTTGGAAAAGTGGTATGCAGGGATTATCCAATCTTTGGTGAGTAGTTGCCAACTGCACTCAAAAATTCAATGGCGGACTTGGTGGCGCGCTCGCCGGGATTTGCTTTCATCAGTGCAGTGCTTTAACCAATTTATTGAAGAAGTACTGTTAGTAGAGGTTCAGCAAGATATAGTTATTTTTATCGATGAAATTGATCGAGTTTTGAGTCAGAATTTCTCATTGGATGATTTTTTTGCTTTAATTAAATTTTTCTTTCAGCAACGAGAAGTTAATTATGAATATAGGCGTTTGACTTTTGCACTATTGGGGGTAGCAAATCCTAACCAACTAATTCAAGATAAGAACCAGACACCATTTAATATTGGCAAGGCAATTGAACTACAAGGATTTCAGCCTGAGGAAGTGCAACCATTAATAGATGGTTTGAAAGGCAGAGTCACCAATCCGGAAACGGTTTTAATGCAGATATTAGAATGGACAGGCGGACAACCGTTTCTCACGCAAAAGCTGTGTCAGTTGATAGTTTTAGAGTCAACTGCTCAAAAATTTTCCTTGGTCGAGCAAGTAGTCAGGTCGCGTATTGTTGAAAATTGGGAATCTCAAGACGATCCCGAACATTTGAGGACAATTCGCGATCGCATTTTGTACAGAAACGAACAACGTATGGGGAGATTGTTGGAGTTATATCAGCAGATTTTACAGCATGGAGAAATTGCTGTTGATGGCACTCCCGAACAAATCGAATTACGACTCTCAGGTTTAGTAGTCGAACGACAAGGCAAACTTAAGGTATATAACCGCATTTACGAAGCTGTGTTTAACCAAACTTGGGTTGAGCAAAAGTTAGCACAGTTGCGACCTTATGCAGAAGCGATCGCTCTTTGGTCAACCTCAGCCTGCCAAGATGAATCTTATCTGTTGCAAGGACAAGCTTTACAAGATGCCTTAGCTTGGGCATTAGGTAAAAGCCTTGGCGATTTAGATTATCAATTTTTAGTTGCAAGTCAAGACTTAGCCAAACGCCAAGCCCAAACGTCACTGCAAGCATTAGCACAAGCCAGCAAACTTTTGGCACAAGCCAGACAAAAAGCCAAACAGCAAGTTTTACAACGTCGAATTGGCTGGAGTTGGATACCACGAATTGCCATTTGTATAACTGCACCTATACTGCTGCTGCGTTTTGCTGGGCTATTACAAGGTAGCGAGTGGAATATGCTCGATAGTTTTTTTCGCTGGCGGCTGTTGCTAGAGTCACCGGAGAAGCGAATAGCGATTGTTACTATCGACGAACAAGATATCAAAAAAGCGGGAAAGTGGCCTATCCCAGATCGAATTTTAGCTGAGGCAATTGCTAATATTAAAGCCCAAAAACCGAGAGCAATTGGTTTAGATATTTATCGAGATTTGCCAGTAGAACCTGGACATCAGGACTTGGTTAACATCTTCCAATCAACTCCTAACTTATATGGAATTGAAAAAGTCGTCGGCAAGAAAATTAATACTGTCGCGCCTCCTCCCACTCTTAACCCAGAAAGAGTAGGCTTTGCCGATCAGGTGGTAGATGCAGATGGTAAGGTGCGGCGGGCGTTATTGTCAGTAGATTTCTCGAAAACTGAAGTGCGCTACAGTTTGGCGTTGAAGTTGGCACAACACTATCTACACAACGAAGGAATAAACCCAGAAGTAATTGACAACGACCCCCAACGTCAGCGGTTGCGTTGGGGAAAAGCCGTCTTTGAGAGATTTGAGGGCAATGATGGCAGCTACGTTCGTGCTGATTCTGGAGGTTATCAGATTTTATTAAACTTTAGAGGAAATCAGCAAAATTTTGCTACCTTCTCTTTAACAGATGTATTGGAGAAACGCATTCCCTTTGATAGTTTACGCGATCGCTTAGTTCTAGTCGGTACTACTGCTGAAAGCATTAAAGATGTACTTTACACGCCTTACAGCAGCGGTCTATTGAATTCCGCTCGACCGATGACAGGGGTAACTGTTCATGCCAACATTGTCAGTCAAATCATTAGTGCTGCTTTGGATAACAGACCTTTACTTCATGTTTGGCAAGACCCGATAGAATGGCTGTGGATTTTAGTCTGGGCGGGATTAGGAGCAGTCATCAGCCGACAGTTGAGGTCTTCAATTGCGATCGCTGCTAGTATCGTCTTTGTCAGTGCGGGGCTTGTAGGAGTTGGCTTTTTAGCCTTTTGCTGGGGCTGGTGGCTTCCGATGGTGCCTTCGCTGTTAGGGTTTTTTGGGTCAGCAGTCGTCCTAGAGTTAATTACTTACAAGCAACTTGAAAAACTCCAATTTCATCAGACTTTGGCACTACTTTTAGAATTGTACCAAGATTGTCCTCTGACAGGAGCAATTGCAATTGAATACCTCAAGCAGTCAGAAAGCCAAGATCGTCAAGCTTTGATCGAGCAACAGTTGGAAGAAAAACAGTTATAGCAGGAGGCAGTTCGCGTAGCGTGTCGAAGACAAGGCAGCTATGCTGGAGGTAGAACCATTATTATTCCTAGCATTCACGCTTGTCATTATGTCCTAACCTATATGACTACGGCTATAGCTAATTCTCCAATCGCAACGGTTGAGTAGCGATCGCATCTAACCCAGCAGACTTGAGAAAGTTAGTCCAGATATCTGCTACGGCTTGATTCTTAGGTTGAGTATTTTTAATTCGAGCTAGGGCGCTCGCGGCATCGTACCAAATTCCTTGTTGACTGTAAACATTTGCCTGCTCTAGATCTGTCTTTTGATAATTCTGAGATTGAGGCAAAGCTACACGGCGTACCCATGAGGTAATTACTGGATCGTTAGGGCTAGGTCTTTCCCCGCATACCAACACCATAGCCCACTGATAATTTTTGCCTACTTCTAGAGGAGGTGCGCTGTCCGCTGACTTGAGGCTAATAATCCCAGGTTTACCTGCGATCGGAATGAAGGTTTGGGAATAAACCCGATCGTCTTCTGCGATCAAGCTTAAGATTACTTGCTTGGCAGATGTTGGCGGTAAATATACCAAAAATGTTGGATGATCTGCTGTCGTTAACCCAAAGTTGCTGTCAGAGGGCACAAGGGCTATGGAAGCAGGTTGGTTGGATGCTGTAGTAGTTGATGTGGCATCTTGAGGACATTGTAAATTGCCACGCGACCCTGCTGATAATGTAGATTCTGGCTGACCCAGACTTGGTGGTGGTTTGAATATTATCTGCTGGCTTTTTGAACGATTAGTTGGCGTGGGTATATTTGTAGTTGATTGGGCAATTGTGGTTTGCGTCCCAATTAGAAACAACCCTACGGCAATTAAATAAAGCAACTGTTGACTATTTAACATCGGTTATCCTCCGGTAAAGTCAAACGTCTTTAAAGTGATACCAATTAAAAATTCTCAATTCCGAAAATAAAGCAAACTTCTTGCAAAAATCCAGTCCCCATTGCCAATCCCCTACTTGCTATTTACAACCAATTACCCACTAAGACAAATGGTGCCCAGTAGTAAGGATGACGATATTTTGGCGATCGCAACACAAACAGTTGAGCTTGACGAAGTGCCTCCGCTTTAGTTACTCCAGGTTTGTTTAATTCCAAATACAACTTGTTCATTAGTTGGGCTGTTGATTCATCTTGTACTGACCAAAGTGTTGCTAACGTACTACGTGCCCCTGAACGCACCGCTACTCCTGCAAGTCCAAGAACCGCCCGCCGATCGCCGACTGCGGTTTGACAAGCACTCAAAATTAACAATTCCAAAGGACTGCGACCGGGGCGATCGCGTGCTTGCAATAATTGGTCTAATTCTTTAACATTGATGCGACCATCCCAAGTCAACAAAAAGGTATTTTCAGCTTGAGAAGAAAACTGACCGTGGGTTGCTAGGTGAACGATAGGGAAAGGGACATTGTTGATTTGAACTTTCAGCCGATTGCGGGTAAAGTCTTGGTTTAAAAGAACTTCTGTCGGCACCACCTCGGCAATTTCTTGAACTTCCTGTTTGACTCCTGGCAGTGAGGAAAACCCAAGTCTTGCCTCAACCAAACCTCCAGCTAAAGTTTGCAATTTGTTTGGAGAAAGCGATCGCGAATATAACAGCTGCAAACCCGGACTCAAAGCTAGGTTATATTTTTCAATTAGATATTGCTGCTGCTGGCGATCGTAAAGTACCGACATCGGCACTCCGCGCAGCACTCCATCTAATACAAATGCCAAAGTTTTAATCTGATCTTTTTGCAGTTCTGCCTCAACTGGACGAATTAACCAGTCATAAAAAGTTTGTCGTGCCTGAATTCCAGCTGAGTCAGAGATGTAACGGTTGAAGCCAACGAACAGCTCGTCAAAGACGCGCTCGACTTCCCCCGGCTGAGAAGCCATTAAGGGAGTTGCGTAGTATTTTAAGGGTTTTTGAGGTCGAGATAAAATCACAGCCAGCCGATCTGGCAAAATAATCGAGTAGATGACCGCAGCACTGGGATCTAACTGGTCGATTGGTTGGGGTTGGCTGGTTACACAAGCTTCCCGAAAGAAGTTAGTCAGTTCTGCTAGCTGGAGTGCTTCTATGACATCACGAGCTTGCTTAAGATTCTCCTGACTAATCTCTGTTGGTATCTGTTGAGAAGCAAGGGGTTGTAAGAGTAAATTGACTAACTCTCGGTAAACTGGTTCTACAGTGTCACGAAAAGTAAATTGAATTTCTGGATTAATACCAATCAAGTCTTGACGCAAGGACTGAAGAGTTTCATAGGCTATCGTGTAGGCTTGCAACGCGTTTTTTTGCTCTTGCTGAGTTTGATAAATCCGTCCTAACTGCCACTGCCACAGATAAGTAATACTAGAACTATTAAAAGCAGATTTCTGCTGCAAGGCTTGTTGAGTTAATTGTCGTGCCTGTGCCAAGTTTCCCGTTTGCTGATAAACTCCTCCTAGATAACCACGAGCATCAGCTTCGGCTTGCCTGTCTTTTAATTGTTGGGCTTGATTGAGAKCTGTTTGTAAAATTTGGCTAATTTCCGACCATGAAGGAATTTTTGCTGATTCAAGAGTCTTAACACCAGCGCTTGTAGATGCATTTTTGACAAAGCTACATAGTTGCAGAATTGGGGATAGAGCATTTAATGTTTCACTCAGTCCCGATCGCAAACACATCAAACTCTGGGCAAAATTGATATGAGCATAGACACTTGAATGGCTAGCAGATAAGTTACTGAGGCTAGATGTAACTTCGGACAGCAGGGTTGGGACTTCAGACCATTGTTGAGTTTGTATTAAGAGGCTAAATCGATTCAATTGCCCTTGGCTTTTGATGTCTGCTGAAATAGATGATTCAGCTTGGCGATAGCAACTAGCCGCTTGTTGATAAAATTCCATAGCATTGTCTGTACTAGCTACTGGAATGCAGTCTGTAGTCTGGGTAGACGGCTGTTGGCTGTTTTGTTGCAACTGCATCTTTTTGTTGCCCAAGGCTCGCGCTGTGTTGCCTAAACTCAGGTAAGTAGCAGCCAGATTTGGTAAATCGCCTGATTGTTGAGCTAATAGCCCAGCTGTCAATAAGACGGTTTGCGATTGTTCGAGTTGACTAACAACGCGTAAAACATTACCGAGACTACGTAAAGCCAAGATATTTAAGGACGAAGAATTTCCTTTATTGACACGTTCTTTTAAGGCTGGCAATTCTTCCTTGGCAATCTGGCAGTTTTGATAATCCAGCTCTAAAACTTTTAATAAAGTCTTGCAAGCCCTGGGGTAAAGACCTAAATCTTGCATCGCTTGGGCTTGATTAATCTGGTTTTTAGTTAAGCCGTTTTGATTGCCGAGAGTTTGATAGATATGGGCTGCTTGTTGCCAAGTTGCAAGAGCTGCTTCTGATTCTCCCACTGCTAGTTGCAGCTGTCCTTGAATGTCTAAAGTAGAACTGAGGATTTGCGATCGCTCTGGTGTCTTTGCCTGTGTTTGAAGAATATTTAAACTCGTAGCGATCGCATCTTTAGCTTGCTCCCACTTGCCGAGTTGTTGAGCAGTCAAGGAAAGATTGCTTAAGGCCATTGCTTGGTTAAGTTTATCTCCTCGCGCTGTAAAAGCCGCAGCAGCTTGTTCCCACACGCTCAAGGCTGACTCAAATTGTCTGTTTTCGTAAAGCGATTTGCCTTGTTCGACCAAATCGAAAACCTGCTGAGTTTGAATGATCGCAATTGATGCCCAAACGCGATCATTTAACAGCACTCCGCCCACAGACAAGAAAAATAACAGGACTACCAAAATTAGTGATCGCCTTGGGGAGCGATTACTTGGCAAGAAAAATGCCCTAAGCGTAGGCGCAGCCCGTCGTAGACATCGCCATCCGTGCTGTTTCAAACTCATACCTTCTTCTTTTTGTGAAGCTATTTAAGAAAAATACCTATTTTCAATCATTTCACGAAATTACTGACATAATATGCCTCCTCTGCCCCCCTGCCCTCTACCTCTCACCGTCCAGGACAACTACTTAAATTTTTAGCTAAACGATGGGTTCCAATAACAGTAGGATTGTAGGCAGTAAGAACGATTTCCCCTTTATCGTTGAATACCCATCCTTGAGCTGGCACAATTTGGCTGGAGATTTGGGATTTAAAATTATGCCGAGAGGAGGTTTGCTGTAGTGGTTTAACATTCCTATCGCTTGTAACTGGTTCAACTAAACCAACCTGAGTAGCTTCCTGGCTTAAGTCTTCGTTAGGACTAGGAGGTAAACCACCACGTCCGGTGATGGTAAATTCACTGCCAACACCTCTGCTACAAGGATTTTGGGCAATTTGGTCATTGGGATCGATAACAGTTGCGGGTAATTCTACTAAATTCCGGCTGGGATCGATTGGTTCATTGATGTTCACCACTCCCGGATTGCCACCAAACTCTGAACTAGCGGTGATGTCATTTAACATATCTCTAGGCCGATCGCGGAATTCAATACCAAAGATACCAGTAGCAGTGATATCAACACGACCACCGTTACCATAAGTTGCATTGGCGGTTATATCGCTACCCTTTGGTTGTGAGGGGAAGGCAACTATAAATTGGGTATTAATGTCAATGTTCCCACCAGTACCAGTTGCTCCTGGTTGACTTTGAGTACCTGCGTTGGTAGTGATTTTGCTGTCGCGTCGCATCTGCAATAAATCTGCTATTTGTAAGTTGATACTACCGCCTGTTTGTTTAGCGGTTTCGGCTGAGATTGTTCCCCCATCCAAAGTTAAAGAGTTGGCTTGCACATCTATATCACCTCCGGTTCCGCTTCCCCTGCTATTCACAGAGAGTTCGGCACCATTTTGAATCAGCACATTTTTGGGAGAGGCAAGCACGATATTACCGCCAGTACTAGTAGAAGTATTTTCAGTCTGAGCTAATACTGCGGTTCCTAAGTCAGACATAATAAGGCTATTTGCCGCGTTCAGCGTTATATCGCCTGCTTTGGAACTACCTGAAGTGTTAGTGCGGATTTGTCCACCACTGAAGAGGTCAATATTGTTAGCCGTGACATTAATATTACCAGCATTACCATTTCCATTAGTATTAGCACTGACAAAACCTGCATTACCGATCTGCAAGTGAGGAGTGGTGATTGTAATTCCCTGTGAGGCTCCAGTTGCCCCAATTCCGACTTCACTGGCAAGACTGGAACTTAGAGAGCGATCGCCAGATGTGCCGTCAACAACTACATTATCGGTAGCTGTAACTTGAATCGCGCCAGAATTGCCCTTTCCCAAAGTAGTAGTATTTAACTGAGCGCCATTGGTTACTCTCAGGATGGGAGTACTGATTTCAATCCCTCCAGAATTGCCTATAGCAGCAGCCGTAACTTCGCTAGTTGCAGCACTGCCGTTACCTTTGCTCGATTCCCCATCAAAGATTACGCGATCGCTAGCAGCTATGCGGATCGCGCCTGCATCACCAGAACTTTTGGTACTGGCATCCAGAAACGCACCTTTCGTTACCTCTAAGATCGGAGTATTAATCGCAATCCCGCCCGATTTTCCAACTGCTCCGTCAAAAACTTGACTCAATATAGATGTGCGAAAGTTATATATAGATTCGCCACTTACTACTACCCCATCGCGGGCATTAATATCGATTGTGCCTGCATTGCCTTGCCCAGAAGTACTAGCACTGAGTTGAGCGCCGTTGGTAATAGCAAAACTTCCTGCATTAATCTCAATGCCGCCTGAGTTGCCAACAGCATTTTGTTGCACTTGGCTGAATACTGTACTCAAGAAATTTTTCTGGGATTCGCCACTTACTACTACCCCATCGCGAGCATTAATGGCGATTGTGCCTGCATTGCCTTGCCCAGAAGTACTAGCACTGAGTTGAGCGCCGTTGGTAATGGCAACACTACCCGCGTTAATCTCAATACCGCCTGAGTTGCCAACAGCATTTTGTTGCACTTGACTGAATACTGTACTCAAGAAATTTTTCTGGGATTCGCCATCTACCACTACCCCATCGCGGGCATTAATAGCGATTGTGCCTGCATCCCCCTGTCCGGAAGTACTAGCACTGAGTTGAGCGCCATTGGTGATGGCAACACTACCCGCGTTAATCTCAATACCGCCTGAGTTGCCAACAGCATTTTGTTGCACTTGGCTAAATACTGTACTCAAGAAATTTTTCTGGGATTCGCCATCTACCACTACCCCATCGCGGGCATTAATGGCAATTGTGCCTGCATCTCCCTGCCCAGAAGTACTAGCACCAAGTTGAGCGCCGTTGGTAATAGCAACACTACCCGCGTTAATTTCAATGCCGCCTGATTTACCAACAGCTCCGTTTTCCACTTGACTTTGTACTGCACTTAGGGAATTGTAACGAGATTCTCCCCCAAAGACTGCCTGACCTGCGGCAGTAATGCGAATCTTCCCTGAATCTCCTCTGCCTAAAGTGTTGGTATCGAGGAAACCACCATTCGTTACTTGAACGCTACCCGCATTAATCTCAATCCCGCCGGAATTGCCTTGGGCATTTTCTCTAACTTGACTCAGTAGCGAGCTGCGCGGATCGATGACAGATTGCCCATCAATAACCACTCGATCACTGGCGATCGCTCGGATTGTACCTGAATTTCCCTGACCTTGGGTACTTGCATTCAGTTGAGCGCCATCACTCACTTCCAGAGAATTAGCTTTGATATTGATGTCACCAGAGTTACCTTGCGCTCCAGCCTCTACTTGATTGAATGCTCCACTAATCGACCTATTGACAGATACGCCACTAAAGACTACGTGATCGCTGGCATTAATTTCAATATTTCCTGCCTCAGTTCCAGGTGAACCTAAACCTGGGGCTATTCCGGCTAATAACCGACCTCCTCCCTCAATATTGACGTTACGACTGTTAATTGCAATACTACCGCCACCTCCAGCGGCAACATTCACCACTGCTTCTTTAGAGAGGGACACATCACCTCGTTCAACATTATTGGGAAAACTTAGAGAAGCAACTCTTGGTATTCCTTGGGACTCTTGAATATTAAAACCAACTGTTCCCGCACCAGTCAATCCTCCTAACTCAATGCGACCCCCAGCTACCTGTAAGTTTCCCCCATCAAGAATGACATTTCCACCGACTAGCGCTAAAGTATTTTCCGGCAGTAAGTAAAGACCAACAGATTGATTGACGATGCTTTCGGGATTTTGTCTCAATTGCAAGGCTACAGGAATATTTACTGTTAAAAGTGGTGGGGCTTGGGGGTTTGTAGCGCTAAACTTCAATCCATTATCAAACACTAGACTATCTGCACTAGAAGCTACAAACGAACCTCCTAAATCCAAACGAGCATTGGGACCAAAGACAATTCCATGAGGATTAATGAAAAATAAATTGGCATTGCCTAAAACTCCCAGAGTTCCTAGAATATTCGAGGCATTATTCCCTGTCACCCGCGTCAAAATATTACTAATTCCACCAGGATTTGTAAAATAGGCTTTTGCTCCGTCGTTAATGTTAAATTCCTGGAAGCTGTGAAACAAATTGCTTCCTTGAATTGCTCCCCCATTAATTCTATCGATGGGACTGCCGTTGAGATTATCTGGTACTACAACTGAATTTTGATTGCCTAGAGTTCCATCAGGGATGATTTGTGCTTTTACCGAACAAGAAACAATACCAGACAACAAAACCAACACAAGATTCACCTCTAGAGTTAGAAGTAGATGAGACAGGAGCTTACGCTTGAGGTATTGCATAACTTTTGACTAAAAATTAAGGGTGTAGGGGTATAAGGGGGAAGAGGGAATTTTCTTTTTGGCGCACCCTACTCTCGAAACAGAGGGGTACAATACTAAGTTACAGGGATTCTTATTTGCATGAAATACAAGATACTTTAAGTAAGTAGCTAGGAAAATTTATTGTTGAGGTAAGGCAGGAGGCAGGGGGCAGAAGGCAGGAGGAAAAAGAGTTTTAGTCTAGTTAATCTTTGTTGGCATAGTTTGGTTTTATTCTACCGACTTACTTACTCTGTTTTATCCACATACCTCTATTTTTGGAACTAAGGTGAGTTAAATTTTGCAAGCCAATGCATTAACAATGCAAGCTAATACATTAACAATGCAAGCCGATGCATTAACAATGCAAGCCGATGCATTAGCAATGCAAGCTAATACATTAACAATGCAAGCCGATGCATTAACAATGCATTGACTTGCATTAACAATGCAAGCTAATACATTAACAATGCAAGCCGATGATTTCAAACAACTGAGAAGCGCTATAATCGCATCCCTTATACCAAGTCCGGCTAATTAGTTATGGCTAATTAGTTATAATTCCCGAATCTATGCAGAAAGCTCAAAAACCTTTCCCCTGTACCCCTCTGCTCCCCTGCCCCTAGAGCGGTCTAAATGATAAGTCTTTAACCGGACACGATATTACATCTCTAGTTTGTTGACTCTTAAACTTTTGCTAATCAGAGATTTCTAGGCAAAAAATTTTTAGAAAGGACTTCCCACTATTGAGAAATAAAAACCGTCTTCTTGTAAAGTCCTGCCTGTGTCTTGAATATCAGTTAATGGAATCCCATAATCAAGACGAGCATTGAGGCGATCGCTCATTTGCCATTGTAAACCCAATCCCAACCCCAGCAAGGTATTAGGATTGGGGTTGGGATTGCCGGAACTATTCCAACCCACACCAAAATCAATAAACGGCACTACTTGCAAAACTCCTCCAACATTTTTTACCCGCAGTACTGGTAATTGCACTTCTGCTGATGCAAAAAAGCCGTTATCTATCAACAGAACATCCTGTCGATAACCCCGGACACTATATAATCCACCCAGCGCAAATTGCTCTAGAGGTACAAGGGCGCGAGTTGACAATTGCAGGTCAGAACGTATCACTAGTAAAGTCTGTGGTGCTAAAACTCGCACGTATTGTCCTTGCCCTCGCCAGGAAAAAAACCGAGTATCAGGAGGGTCATTGTTGACTGTAGCATTAAAGATATCTAAACCCAAGTTAAATTGAGAGCGCAAAGCTAAGGCTTGTCGAGAATTCCGCTGCTGATATTCCTGGTAGAATTGCAAGGCTGAGATCCGAGTCTCTCCTTTTTCATCAGCACCCGCTGAAAGAGGAAAACCACTACCTAGCAGTTGAGATTTGCTTTGTTGTCGTAACGCGGATAGACCCACAGCAAATTCTTTGTTGGGAGATAAGATTAAAGGTTGGCGAAAACCTAACTCGAAGTAATTAGAATTACCAATAATATCTATGCGGTCAAAGGGTGGTTCGACAATTTCGGTATTTGTCAATCCACCTCTAACGGTAATTGTGCCATTACGAGCATTAACAGGTATGTTGTACCGCAAGTCAAGAGCGTTGCTACCATCAGTATTGATATATTCTAAATTCAAGGCATCCCCAAAACCGAATAAATTTCCTTGGTTAATCCGGACACCACGGCGTAAGCTACCGACGCTAGGCGCACGACCATTATCTATAAAAAATTCTGTATGAAATGAGTCTGCTTCTACTACCTTGACTGTCAGTATACTTAATTCGGGACGCGACCCAGCAGACAATTCGGCTGATATATTCTGAATTAGGGGGTCGAGTTGTAATAGTTGCAAAGCTGAGAGCAAACGCTTTTGATTTAGGGGTCTAGTTGTGGCTAATGCTAATCTGCTCTTGATGTAGTTCGAGTTCAACCGTCGTGTACCCGTGACCGCAATTTCTTCTAGTCCTCCTTCAATAATCTGGATTTTGACGACAGACCCTTGTTGAGACAAGGTTTGACCAGCTGGAATCACAGCACCGCAATTAATATACCCCGCATCGGTATAGAGTTTAGTAATAGCAGCCTCGACTTGAAGTAATTCTGCAAAGGTTAGCGATCGCTTGGTAAATTGAGCAGTAACTTCGGTTAACTTTTTGTCACTAAATGCTGTATTTCCATCAAACTCGAATTTGCTCACAATAATAGTTTGGGGAAGGTCTAAGCGTTCTTCAGAAGGGGGAGTTTGAAAAGGAAGCTCAAGGTCAGGTTTTAGTCGTGGTTGCGGGATAGGGATTGGCTGTTTTGGCGGTTTTGAGTCGAGAACCTGAGACAAAATTGGCAATGATGTCAATTGATTCGATTTTAATGAGCCTATTGTTCCTACTTGGCTGTGATGGAGTTGAGGCTTGCTAGTTAACAAGCTTTCTCGCACACCTACGTTTTCAATTTTGTTAACAGACAGTCCCTTGCTTTTAACGTTGAAACTGAAGCGCGAACCGTTAGCACTTTGGAGTTTATCAAGCGAAATATGAGCCAAAGCGCCACCTTTATCGAAGGCAATTAACACTCCTAGTATTACCAACATTTTTAAAGCTAGTGTTAAACACCAGAAGGATGGACACCATACTTTCGTCATTATTAATAATGCAGAAGTTTTGTACTGTACAAATTAACCAAAGTCTGAATGATAATATTTGGTCATTGCCAGCGTCATAACAAGTTTTATCATGATTTTGCAGTCCTTGTATTAACAAGTTGATGCATTAGGGCCAGTTAGATTGGAAAGTGCATTATTTTGACAAATCTAGTAATCTTAAATCATTTATGATAAATTTAGAAACAATTAGACGAATATAATTCGCTACTTAATAAAATTTTACTATATTATTATTCGTATTTTTTCACAATTAATTTAGAACTGCTATAGGACTCCTATTTGATTTTTGAAAAAACACCGTACATCTGGAGAGTAGCGAAATCAAAGGYAGTGTGTCGGATAAACCACTTCTTCCATCCACTTTAAATGAGAAAATGTTGGAATTAAAGCACAAAAACGTCGAACCCATGTTTTAGCCTGCAACCAAATATCCTCAATGGGATTTTGTACTGGGCAATTAGGAGCAAAGCGAACGCAATGTATTTTCCATTGTTCAGATGACAACCCAAGATTTACCTCGTCCAAAAAACCTCGAACTTCTTTAGAACGGTGGTAACTAGCGCCATCCCAAAAAATTAGTAATTGCTGGTCGGGAGAGTCAGCTAGCAGATATTGTAGGTAATCAATAATATTTTTGGAATTTCCGGCATCATAAGCTTTGAGAACTAATTTTCCTTGCAGATAGTCAATTGCCCCATAGTATGTCTGCTTATCTCGCTCGTTAACAACTGGGACTGCTATTTCTTGGTCACTTTTTCCCCATACGTAACCACTTAAATCTCCCTACATTAAATGGCATTCATCAATTAGCAGTACTCTCAACTTTCCTGTTTCGATTTCCACGCTTGTGATGTGCCAGCAATGTCTCAATCTCTTTTTTTTTGCTGCAACAGCATCAAGGTCGGCTTTGGGATTCAGCTTTGTGGTTTTCTTCCAACTGATGTCAGCGGCATCAAACAAGTCATAGTAACTTTGTTTTGAATCATAAACTACGTCGTACTCAAAAGCTAGTTTGTACTCCAGTTCACTCAGTTCCCAACAGTTCTTAGTTTGCAGCCAACTCAATACTTCTTCTCGCTGTTCAACACTCAGGTAGCTTTTTCTTCCTTTGTAGTTCAAGCACAGTCCATTAATTACATTCTGCTCATAGGCTTGTTTCCAAGCTGTTATTCAGCCTAAAGACACATCTAAAATAGCTTGAATTTTTTCGTACAAGTAATCTTGGTAAACCAATTTGACTGCCAAAGCTTTTCTTGCTTCACGAGCATCACGACAAGCTGCTATAAAATCTTGTAATTCAGCGATCGCAGTTGCCACTCCTCTAGGTAGTGTTGCCGTTTGTAGATGCTGATCGTTCATTGTCTTCTATTACACTTTTACACTCATCCGTATTATCTCGTAATTTTTTTCAAAAATCAAATAGGATTCCTATAGCTTTAATTCAGCTTGAATGCGGTCTTTTAATTCCAGACACATTAAGGAATCCATTCCCAAGCTACTTAAAGATTGCTGTATATCTAGTTGAGCAACAGGAATCTGTAAGGTTTTTGCTATTTCTGCCAACAAATAAGAACGTAATGATTGAGGGCGATCGCTATTATTAGGTATTACTGTATGAGAAATCAAACTATCATTTCTTGCTACTGTTTGATTGCGCTCAACTTTTACTGTTTCCACCCAATAGCGTTGACGTTGCCAGGGATAAGTCGGTAAATTAACTCGTTGTCGCACATACTCTTGGTCAAAACCCAACCAATTTACTGATACCCCCCGGACGTAAAGTTCTGCCAAGCTTTGGAGTAAAACTCGCCATTCCTCTTGTCCTTGACGCAAGCTAGGAAGCCAAGTTGCTGTCACTTCTGCCAGACAATGACGACCCATACCTAATAATATTGGTTTTGGCCCGATCTCTACAAACACGTCATAACCATAAATATGCAATGTTTCCATACTGCGGGCAAATTGTACTTCCTGACGTAAATGACGACACCAGTATTCAAGAGCAAGCATTTCAGTCGTTAGCTGTCCAGTAACATTAGAGATGATGTCGATTTCTGGAACGTTATAGGTAACAGTCGCAGCAATCTGACAAAACTCTGCTAACATTGGCTCCATCAAAGGTGAATGAAAAGCGTGGGAGGTTTGTAGCTTTTTAGTCTTAATCCCTGCGGCTTCTAACGCTATACAAATTTCTTGAATTGCCTGTTTTTCTCCAGAAATTACTGTGTTTTACAGTCCATTGCAGGCAGCAAAGCTGACTTTTTGCTCATCGATTGCTGTAATTGTCTGAATGGTTGTCTTGGAAGCAAATACTGCTACCATCTCTCCGGCTTGCGGTAGGTTCTGCATCAGGCGTGCCCTTTGTGCAACTAGCTTCAGTCCATCCTCCAAGCTCAAGACTCCTGCCACACAAGCCGCTATATATTCGCCGAGACTATGACCCATGACGGCACTTGGCTCGACTCCCCAAGACTTCCAAAGTTGCACCAGGGCGTATTCTAGAGCAAATAAGGCAGTTTGAGTATACGCGGTTTGCTCTAGAGGTGAAGAAGCCTCTTCTGGATAAAGGACTTGTAGCAGTGGTTTTTCTAAGTAGGGACGCAGAATTTCATTACAATAGTCCAGGGTTTGTTGAAAGAGCGGCTGGGTTTCGTATAATTGACGACCCATGTTTAAATACTGAGAGCCTTGTCCAGTGAATAGAAACGCTACTTTTGGGTGTTTTTTAGCGTTGTGACTAGTTTCATTTCAATATCCTTGGTATTAATTATACCTATTGCACAAATATTAGAAAATAAGAGTTTCAGGTTCAGAGGTACGCAGAGTAATATCGTGTTCAGTTAAAGACTTATCATTTTGACCGCAGGAGGGTAGAGGGGCAGAGGTGCAGAGGGGAGGGGTTTTCGGGTTTTATGCATAGATTCGGGAATTATAACTAATTAGCCGGACTTGATATAACAAGAATCTTCTAGCAATCCTAAATTATTTATGAAACACTTTCTTTGTTTGGCGGTTCGTGAAAAAAGTAATTTTTCCAAATGACATAGGATTGCTATACCTGTTAAGCCTTTATTATTTGCTCAACAAACGATTTTGAGACCTTAACTGCCTTTGTTGATTCATAGAAGTTCTGCGAACATGACGATTATGAGATTGTTCGTAACTTGGCACAGAAACAGACTTTTCATTTAAATTCTGGGTTAAGCGTTTAGCTAAAGAGTGAATAGTCGGGTATTTAAACATTTCAACCATCGATAATTGAGAAAAAATCTTTTCCAGTTTGTGATGAATCTGCACCATCAGTAATGAATGACCGCCCAAATCGAAGAAGTTGTCATTAATACCCACCTTTTCTAATTGAAGTATTTTTTCCCAGATAGCTGCAATCAAGATTTCGGTTTCGGTTTGAGGCATTTGATAATTAACTGCTATCTCTGGGCGCAAACTTTGAGGAGCTGGTAAAGCACGGCGGTCTACTTTGCCATTAGGTGTCAGTGGTCAAGCTTCCAGCATGACGAAAGCGGATGGAACCATGTAATCAGGCAGTTTTTCTTTGAGAACGCGACGCAATTCAGTAGTTGTTGGTGCTAGTTCCTGCGGTACGATGTAGGCGACTAAGCGGCGATCGCCAGGAACATCTTCGCGGGCAATAACTAGCGTCTGGAGTACACTTGGCTCTTGACTGAGTACAGCCTCTATCTCTCCTAACTCAATCCGGAAACCACGTATTTTTACGAGAAAATCGATACGTCCCAGGTATTCAATACTATAGTCGTTCAGATAGCGAACTAAGTCCCCAGTTTTGTAAAGCCGTGCGGAATTAGAGAATTGGTCTTCTCTTACCCCTCTGCTCCCCTGCTGCCCTTTCCCCCCTATTCCCAGAGGGGACCCCGAGTCCTCCCTGCCTCTATAGAAGGGATTGCGGATAAATTTGTCTTGTGTCAACTCAGGACGGTTAAGGTAGCCTCGCGCTAAACCTGCGCCACCGATATGCAATTCTCCAGGTACGCCGATGGGAACTGGTTGCAGGTGCCGGTCTAAGATATAAACTTCAGTGTTGGCAATCGGATGACCGATAGAAATCAATTCTTCTTGAGACTCGACTTGAGAAACTAGCGACCAGATGGTAGTTTCCGTTGGGCCATAAACATTCCACAAGGAAGTACTCCTTGCTTGTAATTGATTGGCTAGCTTTTGAGGTAAAGCTTCACCCCCGCAAAGTATTTTTAATTTATGGGAGTCTTGCCATCCAGCTTCTAGCAGTAATCGCCAGGTTGCTGGGGTAGCTTGCATAACTGTAGCGCCGGAGTCGATTAGCAAATCTAACAACTGTTTACCATCAATTGTGACTTCACGCTTTGCCATCACTAAGCGGGCACCTACAATTATTGGCAGAAAAATTTCTAAAGCAGCAATGTCAAAGGTAAAAGTCGTCACTCCCAGAAGTACATCGTCTGCCGTCATTCCTGGCTGTTGGCGCATACTACATAAGAAATTGACCACAGCACTATGTAAAATTTGTACGCCTTTGGGTTTGCCTGTAGACCCAGAAGTGTAGATGGTATAAGCCAAGTTGTGGGATGTCACCTCAGCGATCGCATTTTTCTGACTTTGCTGGGCGATGCTAATCACTGTCTAGACAGACAACAGCCTCATGCTTGGGTAAACCTGCCACAAGGTGCTGTTGCGTCAACAGTACTGACACTTGAGCATCCGATAACATGAAACTCAAGCGTTCATCTGGATAATCTGGGTCTAGAGGTACATAAGCTCCACCCGCCTCGACCTGAGAAACTATCGGTGGTGATTTTTTGCCACCTCCAGAAACAAATAAAGTGCTTTCAGCCATACCATAACAGGGGTAAAACGCTTCTCGACGGAAACCGCAAGCTGCGAAAGTGGCTGCAAATCGATCTAGCGTTTGGGCACGAATGTACTCAGCACCATTGAAAGCTAAACTCCAACTGCTCAAATCTAGACCCTGACGCTGTTCTGGTGTAATCTTGTGAACGCACAAGTCATAAGCAAAATTAGGGCCGCCACTGGTAGTTGCTTTGTAGCGAGAAATTGCTTTGAGCCAACGCAAAGGTTGCTGGAGAAATTCTACAGGTGACATCAGAATGCTTGGTACCCCTAGATACAGGGGTTATAGCACATTACCAATCAATCCCATGTCATGGAATAGCGGCAACCAACCAACAACTAAACTTTCTTCTGTATGTTGGAATGACCTGCGGATCATTTCCTCGTTGTGTAGTAAATTACCATGAGTAAGCATTACACCTTTTGGTGTACCTGTAGAGCCAGAAGTGTACTGGAGAAAAGCTAAGGTGTCGGCATTCACTTCTGGTTTTTGCCAATTTGATGCCAATTGACTGTTGACATTATCAGTAGCCAACCATTGCAGAGATGCCAATTCTGGACTTTCAGCCAACCGACCTTGCAAATTAGTCAACACTCAGGTTGTGGTGAGTGCTACCTTTGCATCCGCATCTGAAACGATCGCTTGCAGCCTTGATAGATTCTGATTGCGTCGTGGCGGATAAGCCGGAACAGCCACCGTTTGAGAATACAAACATCCAAAGAAAGCGGCAATAAATTCTAGTCCTGGTGGGTAGAGCAACAAAGCACGAGAACCTGCAACTCCCAAGGATTGTAATTGTACTGCGAGCGCTCTTGCCTGCCGATCTAATTCTTCATAAGTCAGGCTTGCTTTTTTTATTTCTCCATCCTCTAGAAAGGTAAAAGCTACTTTACTTGGTTGAACAACAGCTTTATAGCGTAGAAGATTTACGAGAGTGGTGATGTCTTGAGAAAATTCTAAATTCAAGTAATGAGATGTAATAATCATATGCGATTTCTCTAAAAATTGAATACAAGGTAACTCTGGACTCTCCATTTTAAGAATTAGTCCAAATAATATTKAGGRAAATGAGATTACTACTAGTACTAAATCAAGTTAAATTTGACAGCGAACATTTATCATTACTCAGCTTATTCTTATTCCCAGGCTGTTAACACCCGTTCCAGAGAATTAACACAGGACTTACGCAACTGGCACAAATAGCGGGCGGGGCTACACCCCGCCACACAACAATTTAAATCAAACCAAGCACATAGGAATACTTGGGCGTTTTAGTTGCTGAATTAAATAATTAGACAGCAAATTATGCTTGATTTGATAAACAGTTTGGCCAGTTTGATAGGGGAAATTCTTTAATCTAACCCAAACCAACATAACCATTGGTATCAGGCTCAACTACCTCTTTCACGTTATCCCAAAGTAATCGAGGTCTTAATTTTTCTCTCTTCAAATAGTAGTTAATTGCATCATGACTAATAGTCTCTAAATCCTCTGCCAAATTGGTCATCGTATAATTAATTTGACTACTTAATAAGTATTGGCAGTAATTAAGCTTGAGTTATCTCATTACCGTAAACAACATTTATCTCATACAACCTCTACCTATTTTCTCATGAATATTTCATGCTTTGCTTTCAATACACCAGCTTCTATTACGAATTCAAGACTTTTAAAATCAGATTAAACTAATACCTATGTACTATTAATTAGCGATCGCTCTGTGCCAGTTGCGTAAGTCCTGGAAATAATGCGACAGTGACAAGCCGACAACACTAACTTTTTGCTGGACTATGTAAAGTTATATTAATTGCATAAAAAAAGCTATAAGTCAAGCTCTGTACTAGTTTCAGCTATTTAAAAGGTATAAATAATGTTTCTCACTCTGTGCATTAAATCTCTAGATTATTTCCAATGCTGTCTATAGAAATAAATCATTGATAGTTATGTTGACCTTAGACAGTAACAGAACCAAACCTTATCCCGAGAAATGTAGACTCCCATTTATTTTATACCCTCCTGCCATGTGGGAAAATCCCTTAGGCAGCAATTTTGTTCAATCGCACTTAGGATTAAACGAATCGGCAGGAGACTATGTTGTTTACATTTCCATTCCCTTCTGTCGAGTTCGCTGTAAAGCTTGTCCCTACTTCGTGCAGATATTAAGTGAAAACGATTCAGCTGATTACGAAGAGCGGTATGTAGATGCGCTCATTAAAGATATTCGTCGCTGGGGTAGTTATCCACGCTGGCGTGATGGTTCCTTACGAGCGATTTATATTGGTGGTGGAACTGGTTCAATTCTCAAAACCTACAACCTTAAGCGCGTTGTTGATGCTTTGTTTGAAAGCTTTCCGGTGGCAAATGACTACTCTTTGACATTAGAAGGCAACGCCAGAGACTTCACCGAAGATAAGCTAGATTACGTTGCCAACTCACCCATCAACCGTGTAAGTCTTGGTGTGCAGTCTTTTGATGAAACCGTATTGCGTATTGTCGGGTCCCCCCATGCGGCGGAGTCCAGCCTTGCAACCATCAATGGTCTCAATAAGCGTGGCTTCAACAATATCCAGATGGACATGATGTACAACATGCCAGGTCACACCATTGAAGCCTGGAAACGTGATTTGAAGATGTTGGAGAGTCTCGATATTAAACATTTCACCATCTATCTCTACCGCATCCATGAAGGGACACCGCAGGATATGTTAATCAAAAAGGGAGAAGTCCCTCCTGTGTTTGACCCCGATTCTGAATATGTAATGAGTATGTATCAGGAAGCGGTGAAGTACGCTGACAAGCTGGGGTACAAAATGTACATGTTCGACCATTTTGCTCAGTCAGGGTATGATAACCCGTACAATTGGTATACGTTCAAAGAAGCTCGTGATGCTTTAGGCATTGGGGCGGGAGCATATAGTTTTATCAACAGTTACCGCACCGGCACCAAAAAAGACGTTGACAGTTACATTGAGACGGTCAATCGAGGTGAGCACATGATTACGGCGGTTTCTAACCACATGTCTCCTAGAATCCGTAAAGAGCGTTACGCAATCTTTGCCTTCCAATATTTTGACATTGAGTTTGCCGCTTATCGCCAACAGTTTGGCTGCGAATTTTTAGACGATTTTGGCGATATCGTTACGAAATTGCAAAATAAAGGATTAGTCGAAATTCTCAGCGATCGCATCATCATGACCGAATTAGGCAAAGAGTGGCGTATGAACGTCTTACTAGAATTTGTCAACCCCAGCTTCTGGGGAGACATCTCAGCCATTGAGCAACCCAACTGGGCAATGAATATCTCTATGGTCGATTTAGTTGCCAGTAAACGTGAACGCTGGCTAGGTGAAGTATTTTAATAACCTGATTTGACTATTTCACAAATAAATCAGACAAGGAAAACAAGATGAGCATCGCAGAGATTTTGAGTGTTCTCAAAGGAATGGACATTGAAACAACCGATCTAAATGCTTCTTCTATGCTAGGAGAAAACATCGGTATGGATTCTCAAGAGATTGTAGAGTTGCATTGCAATCTAGAAGAATATTTTAGTGTTGAACTTCCTCCTAATATTTTGAGCAAAAGCTTTTCTCTAGGAGAATTAACTCAGTTTGTCCAACAGTTTATCGGAGTTCCCCAATGACCACAGATAAGGGTTTTGAGTTCAATTGTCAAACTAGTATTGTCATTGATCGCGAGGTTGAAACAGTTTATCAAGCACTATTTCACCTCCAAGACTGGCCGAAATTACTGCCCCACGTTAAGCAAGTGAATGTGCTTTATGATGACGGCAACTACCAAGAATTTACCATGACTGTACTCTCTGAGAAAGATGCTGGAGCTTTAAAAGTCAGGTCAGTACGGTTGTGCGATGCTGACAAGCGGCAGATTGGATTTTTCCAACCAGAACCACCACCATTTCTTAAACACCATGCCGGCGGTTGGCAATTTATTCCTCTAACAGACAAACAATGCCAGGTAATAACCTTCCACAACTGGAATCTCAATCATGAAAAGTCCGCAGATATCTTTGGACAAGATGAAAGTAACTATGAACAAAGAGTATCTAGCCTACTGTTAAATCATGCTAACTTTGCTCTAGAAAACTGGAAACGCATTCTCGAAACTGACATAGTAGCAAACGGGAGACAATCGTGATTGCTGAAACCATTTTTATTGAACAAACCATCGACAAGGTGTTTGATGCATTTGCCAATTTGAGTAATTGGCAAAAGGTACTTCCAGATGTCTTAGACGTGCAAACTCTTTACGACGACGGCTATCATCAAGAGTTTTTAATGACCGTTGATCGTCCTAACGGGGCTGAGACAATCCGAGGTATCCGCTTTTGCTGTCCTAATGCTCGCATTGAATTATTTCAGCCTGTCCCACCACCTGGTTTTAAAAGCATGACAGGTTGCTGGACATTCGAGGAGCATCAAGGTGTGGTTCAAGTCACAGCCCAACGCTGGTTTGAACTCCTACTTCCCGACGCAACTACCAAAGATGAGGACAAAGCAACAGCTTATCAAGACGTAGAAACAAAATTACGCGGCTATCTACACCACAATCTGGGTCTGTTTAAAACCAGTTTAGAGGGGGTGAGATAAGAATGAAAACCTTGTGTGTCAAAGCTACTGTCGCTGCACCCGTCTCTCAGGTTTTTAATGACTTGTGGCAGATGCAACAGTTCCAAAATATTTGGCAGCCAATCACACAAACAGTTATTAAATATGACGATGGAACCCATCAAGAGTGCGTGATGTGGGTAGAGCGAGCAGGGCGACAAGAAAATCTGCGTGTCATCCGCTTTCGTTGTGGACAAGACATTCTCTTTTTTAATCCTGAGCCACCACCAATGATGAGTTTTCATCAAGGTGCTTGGCGATTATTCCCAACCTCAGATGGGGGATGTGTGATTGTTGCCGAACGCAAGTATGAATTGCTGTGCCATCCCACAGAAACAGATGAAGAATATTTGGGCTGGACAGAACAATTTCACGCATCTTTTCAGGTACGCCTAGAAACCTTGCTGAAGACTTTTCAGCATCACTATGAACAATATTTCAGTAGTAGAGCGGCATAAAATCTACTCGGCGAAGTCGGCATTAGTTAACTAAGGTAGCATCCCAGTTTCAACCTAAATATTCCAAAATGGGATGCTCCCATTCATATACACTATTAGTGCTTAGTTATGTCTAGTGAATTTCATGATGTTATTGTCATTGGGGCTGGGCCAGGCGGAGCGACAGTTGCCAATCTTCTTGCCCAACAAGGGTTAGACGTGCTGATGATTGATCGGGGTGTCCAACCCACTCCTCAAATTCCTCAAACTTGCTTTGGTCTGCGATCGCCATTATTGTCACGTCTAGGCATTGCTGAAAAGTTTCCAACAGCTATTAAAGAGCCTCAGCCAGTTCGTTTTGTGGTCCCAGATGATACCTGTGACATCCAAATGACAGTCAAACTGAGTCAACCCACTAATGACTATCAAGGGATGTGTCTTAATCGGTCAGAATTTGACCAAATGTTGGTGAATAGCGCGATCGCTCATGGAGTTACCTACGCCTCAGCCAGCCTAGTAGAAGCATTGATCTCAACAGACAAACAAATTACTGGTGTTCGTTGTCGAACATCAGAAACTGTACAGGAATATCAAGGCAAGGCTGTAATTGATGCTAGTGGAAAGTTTTCCTTAATCCCTGCTTATCTGGGTTTGAAAGAAGAAAGCAACCAACTTGATGAACGGATTGCTGTGTTTTCTCACTTTGTCCATCCGGCGTTTCAGGAATTGCTTCCTGATGGGGGAATGACAGTGATTGCTGTCGATGGTGGCTATATTTTAATTGCTCCATTGCTTGGCGATCGCGTTAGTGTGGTGACAGTGCTAGCTCAAGCCAAAGCTACTGCTTATGACAGCGATCGCACCCAATTGTTTTATTCTCTGATTGCCACTTGGAAGCCATTAGCCCAAGCGATCGCTGTTTCTGAGCAAGTTCTGCCAGTCTTACCTGTGATTAATAAAACTTGGACGTGCCGACAATTTTCTGGTTCGGGGTTTCTCATTGTGGGAGAAGCAGGCGTATTTGCCGATCCTTTCTTCTCCAATGGGGTAGCCGTGGCGATGGATAGTGGAGAAATAGCCGCCGACACTTTAGCCGCTTGTCTTAAACAAGGTAAGGCTTGGACACACGAGGGTTTTGCCGCCTACGACGAACAACTACGGACACTGTTCCAGCAGCGACAACAAGAAGCAAAAACTTGGTTAGATAGCTTACCATTGCAGCAATTAAGAATGTCCTGTGCCGATCCGCATCTGCCTTGGGGAGTACCTTTGGCTTTCCTGAATTTAATTGCAGGTATTGGCTCTACAAACCAGACAAGGCTAACTACACCAACTTCCGCTATGACAGTAGCGCGTCAAGCTTATGCAACTATTAGTTAAAGAGAGTTTTTGTAGTAGGCCTTATATCTGTGTATCAATCTGTACCAACTGCCTTCCCGCTTCGTCAGCCAACATTTCAATTCTTGCAAGCATTAGCTGAAAATAATTCTAAAACATGGTTTGATGAACAGCGTCAACGCTACCAGTTTGAAGTTGTTACCCCTATTCGCAATTTGATTGAGTCTTTAGCACCGTTTCTCACCAAGCTCAATCCTGATTTGGATGTTTCCTATCGCGTCAATACCACTGTGATGCGGATCAATCGCGATCGCCGTTTCGCCCCAACATCTCCTCCCTATCGCACCTATATCAAAGTCTCCTTTCCCATTCGAGGGCGTAAGTGGTCAGAAGACCCCGTATTTGGATTTGGGATCTTCCCGAATTATTTTTATGTAGCTTTCCGTAATGCTGGCAAACAAAGAAAATCTTTTATACAACAATATGCTCACAATCTGACAGCCCATCAACAACTATTTGAGCAGTGGTTAGAGTGCTGTCAAGTCTCTCAAAAACTGGCTTTCTTAGGCGGTGAGCATGATGCTATTGAAGTGCTATCTCCCTGTAGCCCCGCATTTGAGGATTGGCGTCAGCATTTAGAACCTACAGTTGGACAAGTGTGGACTTGGGAAAAATTGAGACAGGCAGAGGGGTTGTCTCTCAATCAAGTTGTCGATCTTTTGGTAAGGCTTTACTTTCTCAAGTTAATGGCACTTAGCGACAATCTTGAACAAGATGCTGACCATTATTTCACTGTGGTGAGGGAATTATGCAGTTCTTCGATTTAAGTGTGACTTTAGAACCAACCCCTAGTGAACCAGTTCCGGTTGAAATCGACTATGTTAGTCATGCTGAAGGAGCGGATATACTAGGGAAACCGATTGGTATTGACCGACAGGCATTCCCTGACCAAATGGGCTTGTCCTTGGAATATGTGCGGTGTACCACTCACTCCGGTACTCATTTAGACGCTCCTGCCCACTACGGCCCCCTTTGTGCAGGAGAAATAGCCAAAACGATTGAAGAATTACCTCTAGAGTGGTTTTTTCGAGATGGTGTACTCTTGGATTGTTCTGGAGGCCCTGCTAATCAGCCCGTGAGTTGCAGTGAAATTCAACACCAGTTGGAAGCGATCGCTTACTCACTCAAACCCTTTGATATTGTTTTAGTGCGGACGGGTGCTGAACGACTTTGGGGCAAGGCAGAGTATTTTACAGATTTTCGGGGAGTTAGCCGTGAGGCAACTGCTTGGTTAGTCAATCAAGGCATCAAAGTGATTGGAGTTGATAGCTTTGGGTTCGATCCACCCTTTCACCGGATGCTAGAGGACTATCATCATACCCAAGATTCTGATGTCTTATGGCCAGCTCATCTTTACGGACGCAAACGGGAGTATTGCCAAATTGAGCGGTTGACTAATTTGGAGAAGTTGCCTGTCTATTCAGGTTTTACCGTGGCTTGTTTCCCGATTAAGTTGCGTCGCTGTGGTGCAGGTTGGAGTCGGGTTGTTGCAATGATTTGTTGAGTGTCATTTTGTGTTTAAAAACACAAAGGTACGCAGAGTTTGTTTCAGAGTCAAAATTACAGATTTTTGAGTTGAGAAATTGTAATTATGAATTTTACCGTTTATTTTTGTTCTGTCTCGATCGTGGCAACTGCTAATTCTGTTGCCAATTTTCTCTGCCTTGTTCCCAATTTACCCCGGTGGACGAAGTTTTTCTTGCAAGTTGGTTCGGCTAACCAGGGACGTTATGCTGTCCAAACCAAGTTTGGTGAAGCTACAACTTGGATCGAACAAGTTCAGACTGAAGCTGGAAAACAACTGATTATTAACTCTTTAATCGGAAATCGACTGGAGTCTGCTTATATCAACCTGACTGGAGAGAATGACAACACTCAAGTAACTTTTGAAATTCGTCTACCAGCAAATTGGACATTTGAACAGATTGAATCTCAGTTAGATCAATTACAGCAGGAATTATACCAACTCAAAGCTCTTGTTGAAATTGAGTATGGTTTAGCCCAGGTGAGCCGAGAAATCAACAAACAAGAGCGATTACTTGCACTTTCAGAAAATCGTCTCAACCCTACCCTTTTGGCTTGATTTCGTATAACTGCTAAGGAACTGTAAAGACTATGAGTCAAAAAGTTGTGATTACAGGGATGGGAACTCTTAATCCCAATGGTAAAAGTGTAGGGGAGTTTTGGAAAAATTGTTGCCAAGGACGTTCTGCTGTTCGTCAGATTACTGCCTTTAAAATCCCCCAAACCCAAAGCCAAATGGCAGGGATTGTTGATGACTTTGATCCTTGGGAAAGTATTCCTCACTTACCCCCTACCCTAGATCGGAGTACGCTTTTTGCCCTAGTTGCCACTCAAGAAGCCCTCAAATCAGCAGGGTTGTTTAACCTAGAGCGTTCTTGGAATCACCAACGTTGTGGTGTGTTTATCTCGACAGCCATTGCTCAGATTACCAAAATGGAGCAGTCATTTGTCCATCAAAGTCGGGGAGGACACAAGCCTTTACAAGCTATACAGCCCTTTGCAGCATCTCGCTCTCTATTGGATGCCTTTGGCTTCAATAGCACGGCTAAATGTCTCGCTCGCCACTTTGGTTTGGGAGGGGGATACACAACAGTGACCACAGGTTGCACAGGTGGACTGGATGCCATTGGCTACGCCCTAGAAGCAATTCGCTCAGGAGTAGTGGATGTGGCAGTAACTGGCTCTACAGAAGCTCCGATTACCCCCCTAACCGTGGCTGCCTTTGGTAAAATTGGTGCAACCTCCCTACGTAACGCTGAACCCCAGCAAGCGAGTCGTCCCTTTGATTACGATCGCGATGGCTTTGTTTTGGCTGAAGGCTGTGGCATCTTAGTAGTGGAAAGCTTAGACCATGCCCAGGCGCGGGGAGCCACAATTTTGGCTGAAGTTGCTGGCTTCGGCAGTGTCAATAATTATTATCACATGACAGATATTCCCCAGGATGGACTGCGGATTGCTAAATCAGTACAATTAGCGCTCCAAGATGCAGGTATTACTACTGATGAAATTGACTCGATTAATGCTCATGGTTCTTCTACGCCTCAGAATGATGTAGCGGAAGCCAATGCATTTAGACATCTGTTTGGAGACCGTGCCTCTACAATTCCAGTCACATCTACTAAATCGCAAATTGGTCATCCCCTCTCAGCTTCTAACAGTATTGAAGTCATTGCTTCGGTTCTTTCTCTGAGGACAGGTATCATTCCACCAACGATTAACCTAACGCAACAAGACCCCCTCTGCCCTCTGAATGTGGTAGCCAATGAAGCTCGTCAACAATCGAGCCGTTGCCTTCTCAAAACTAGTAGTGGATTTTCAGGTATTCATTCGAGCTTAGTAATCCGTAAATATGAGGAGGTAGGTAATGTCTAACCAACACCGTTGCGTTATTTCTGGAATTGGTTTGGCTACACCTGCTGGTAGCGATTTAGAAACAGTTTGGCAAACTCTGGCTAAAGGTACTCCTCTTTTTCAACCTCTAAAAATATTTAACGACGAGCCAGCTGAGCAATGGGTTGCCTGTGTCGATGATGACCAATTAGACCACAATCTGAGCAAGCGTCAGTTAAAAAAATTGGATCGGTTTACAATTTTGTCTTTAGCTGCTGTCAATGGAGTTTTACAAGATTCCCAGTTTCCTTTAAATGACCAAACGCGCGATCGCCTTGGCATTTTGATGGGGAACTGCACGGGTGGGTGGTCTTATGTCGAACCGATGATGTACCCGCTTTACACCGAGGGTATGCAAGCGATTAACCCTTATGTGGCGACAGCTTGGTTTCCCGCAGCTCCTCAAGGTGAAATCTCGATTTTGTATAGCATTGGCGGTTACAGCAAGACGATCGCCGGGGAACGGATCAGCGCTGGTCTAGCCCTCGAACAATCGATGTGGCTGATTGAAAGGCAGCGATTGGATGCCCTGTTAGTAGGCGGTGCGGAGTCCCCTTTGAGTGCCTTAGTGTTAAACGCCTTTCGAGAAGATGGGCAAACCTCAGCACAAAATCAATATCGACCTTTTAGCCAAGAAGCAGATGGCTGTTTGTTAGGAGAAGGCGCAGCGATCGTACTGTTGGAATCTCAGGAACAGGCGCAAGCACGGGGAGCCAAGATTTACGCAGAAGTTCTAGCAATCGCTAGGGGAATGTGCCTAGAAGGGTGCTTACGTCGTTGCTTAGAAATTGCCCAGCTATCCCCCCAAGACATTGATTATGTTTTGTTGGATGCGTTCGGAACGCCCGAAAAGGATGGTGAGGAATACCATGCTCTCCACGCAGTCTTCGGAAACCATGAGCAGTTGGCTATGAGTTCCCCAAAATCCATGTATGGCAATTTAGTGGGGGCAAACATGGCATTAGACCTGGCGCTAGCTTGTCTGAGTTTAGAGCGGCAGACTGTTCTACCGACTTGTTTGCAGACAGGTTCGCTGAAAGTACCACCTCTAGGTCAGCATATCGTAGGAAAGTCTCAGCCTCGTCTGTTAAATCATATCTTGGTCAATGGACGCGATCGCGATGGACAGAGTGTTGTGGTTCTTCTGGGGCAACCAGCCTCTCAACCCCTTGATTAAACAATTCGCAATTACGTTTTGTGATAGCGAAGCGTTAGCGAGTCTTGCCTACGGCACGCTGCGCGAACGAGCGTCTGGGGATTTAGA
This sequence comes from Nostoc sp. PA-18-2419, assembly GCF_005869855.1. Classification (GTDB taxonomy): domain Bacteria; phylum Cyanobacteriota; class Cyanobacteriia; order Cyanobacteriales; family Nostocaceae; genus Nostoc. The sequence continues at coordinate 78,082 of NZ_SZNH01000012.1, forward strand.
CCCCAACACAAAACAAGCTTTGGCATTGGGGATGGGGTTTTAAACCCCTTTTAGTAGGATAATTTTCATTACAAAGAATTGCAATGCATCAACTTACCCTCCACTACTTTCCTAAATCTTCTTGCAGCCGTAAAGTTCTTTTAGTTCTGCTCTATAAAGGTATCCCTTATGACGAAATTATTGTCAACCTAGAACAGGGACAACAAAAAAGTTTAGATTTTCTACGGCTGAACCCCCACGGTCAAGTGCCTGTCCTTCAGTACCGTGACCACATCATTTACGACTCAGCCGTCATCAATGAATTTTTAGAAGAAAAATTCCCCGAACCTCCGTTATTACCACAAGATGAGGTTGAGCGAGCCAAGGTACGGATGAGTACGGTATATGCCGATCAGGTTTTTTATCCTCACATTTCTCGAATCTTGCGCGAGTTCCGCAAGCCAGTTGAGCAAAGAAACCAACCGTGGATTGAGACTGAACTAGCTCAATTTAAAAATAACGCCTTGTTGTTTTTAGAACAGAGTTTGCAAAAGCAAGCTAACTCCTTCCTGTTTGGCTCGTTTACATTAGCAGATATTGCTTATGCACCGGGTTTGGACACCTTACTTTGCATCAGTGGACTGACGCTAGAGGCTTACCCTGCTACACGGGTATGGTTACAAACAATAAGGCAATTGCCTGCTTTCAGGAAAACCTTGTCTTTAAGTTGTAGCAATTAAGGTTCACTGAAACATTCACTGTTGAGGCTCTGTGTAAAACAATCTTAAGAAATTCAACAAAGGGTTGTAGAAATAAGAAATGTGACGATACTTTCTAGGAAGATTAGCCATGAAAAAAATTGAAGTGTTTGTTTGGTCTGGAATTAATGGCCTCCCCTCTTCTTCTCCTTTTTGTTTGAAAGTCATTGCAGCTCTGCGTTATAAGCAAATTGACCATCAGATCACCGTTGTTGATCGCCCTCCTAGCTGGCTCAAACGAGGTAAACTTCCTGCGATTAAAATTGATGGCCAAATCGTTGAAGATTCTACCAATATCTTAAACTTGCTTGACGAGCTAGTCCCTAATCGCGCTCTGTTGTATCCAACCGATGAACAAAAACGAGCTGAAACGCTCTTATTAGAAGACTGGAGTGACGAATCTTTTTACTGGTTTTTAGTCTATTCTCGCTGGGTCATCTTAGAACATTTTAACCAATTTAAGGCAGCCGCTTTTAAAAACCTTCCTGCCCCACTACGCCCGATTATTCCTACACTTATCCGTCAGAAGGTACTCAAACGACTTGAGGCCCAAGGCATTGCTCAACTACCTTCATCAGAGCGGCTGAAGCGTTTTCAAGAAGCCTGTTGGTGTTTGGAACAGAAACTTGGCGAGCGATCATTTTTAATCGATGAAGCGATCACCGCCGCAGATTTGGCAGTCTTTTCGATTCTGCAAATTATTAAACAGTCCCAACTCGATGATTTATCAGCAGTGTTGTCTGAGTATTCGTTACTCACTCGGTGGTTAGACCAAATCGACACGACGATCAATCAGCCTACTCTGGCTTCTCTTTAGAAGATTTCCGATAGCTGAAGAAGCAATTATGAGAATCATTGGAACAGAAAACCGAGTTGATCTGAAAAATCTTATTGCATGGGGATTTTCTGAAGGGTTGTAGTAGCTCATTTGGAAAATAGCCAAGTAACTGCATAACCATAAAGTAAGGGTTTGAGCGTTTAAAAACTTTTGTAGTGTTCATGTAATATGACTTATCCCGGTTTTCTGTTCCGATGCTACTAATACCCAAATTGAATTACTTAGTAAAACAACCAAAAGTTACAAGAGGCAAGGATTTGTAATGGAAACACGTAATGAATTTGAACTGATCAAAATGATTGCGGCTCCCTGGATCTCCCAATCTATCTACGCTGTGGTCAAGCTGGGAGTGATTGATTTGTTAGTAGATGCGACAGATTATCAAGCTCTAGCTCAGAAAGTAAACGCGAACCCAGAAGTACTGTATCGCCTTCTTCAAGGACTGGTAAGCGTTGGGATTGTATCTGAAATTCGTCTTGGGACTTTTGTCTTAACTGATATTGGGTCACTGCTACTTTCAGGAGCAGCAGGAGGACTAAGTAGCCTTGCCTTACTGTGGGGAGAGGAGTTCTATCAAGCTTGGGGTAACGTGTTGGAGACTGTGCAAACAGGAAATACTGCTTTTGATCGCGTCTACAATACCAACTTATTTCAGTATCTCCATAGCAAACCAGAAGTAGCCAAGACCTTTAATGATGCGATGACGGGACTAGCTGCATTCCTCTACCCAAAAGTACTTACCACCTATGATTTTTCCAGTTGCAAACGACTGGTGGATGTTGGTGGCGGGTGCGGCACTTTGATCGGGCTAATCCTGGCCGCAAATCCTAGCCTCAAAGGAGTTCTATTCGATCAACCAGATGTCGTCACCCAAGCAAATACCGTATTGTCAGCTTACGGTGTCTTAGATCGCTGTGACATTGTTGGTGGGGACTTTTTTGAAACAGTTCCTACCGGAGGTGATACTTATGTGTTATCAAACATTATTCACGATTGGGACAACGACCGATCTCTATCAATATTAAACAATTGCCGCCGTGCAATCGATGAACAAGGACGCCTCTTACTGGTGGAAATGGTTTTATCTAATCAGCAAGAGCCAACATTAGCCCGGATGACAGATTTGAATATGCTTGTTCTGACTGGAGGTCGGGAGCGAACTCAAGAAGAGTTTACTTCTCTGCTGAGTAGTTCTGGCTTTGCTTTGAAGCGATTTTTACCTGTAGAGCAGGTAACTTGCATTGTTGAAGCAGTCCCAAATTAATCAGAGGACACAAAGTGGGTTACTTTGTTGACGGAAAGTGGATTATTGAAAGTAAACCTCCTAGCAAAAAAGGTGAGTATATGCGTACTCCGACAACTTTTCGGGAGCGCATTACCGCAGACGGCTCATCATCTTACCCTGCGACACCTCATCGTTATCATCTCTATGTAACTCTGTCTTGTCCTTGGGCGCATCGGGTTTTGTTGATGAGAAAGCTGAAGGGGCTTGAGAAGGCGATCTCGGTTTCCATTGCAGATCCAGTTGCTAGCAAGGATGGATGGGAGTTCACTGATCGACTAGGGTGTTTACCGGACACGGTGAACAATGCTAGGTTCTTGCGGGACATTTATATTCGTGCAAATTCTAATTATACAGGCAGAGCAACGGTTCCTGTTCTCTGGGATCAATTGACACAAACGATTGTCAATAATGAATCTCTAGAAATAATGAGAATGTTGGATTTGGAATTTGATGCTTGTGCTGAATCGTCAGTACATTTTTGTACTCGTGAGACAGAAGCGGCGATCGATGAGACTATTCAAGCACTTTACCCAATCAATAACGGTGTCTACCGTGTAGGCTTTGCCCAAACGCAGTCAATTTACGATGAAGCAATCGCCCAATTGTTTGCTGCTTTAGATTACTGGGAACAAGTTCTGGCTCACAATCGTTTTATTGGTGGTGAGGCTATTACTGAAGCAGATTGGTGTTTTTTTGTGACCTTGATTCGTTTTGATTGCGCTTATTATGAGGCATTTGAGTGCAACCAACGCCGAATTGTTGAGTATCCCAATTTGTGGCGTTACCTCCAAGAGTTATTTGCTATGCCTGGGGTAGCGCAGACATGTAATTTAGAGCATATTCGCCAGCATTATTTCCTTTCTTATCCTATGCGGCGCGATCGCTCTGTTACTGTTGGAGCTTGGTAATGATGTTTGATGTTAGTTAACAGATGCAAGAAATACAAGTTTTTTTGTTGCAGTATTTGTAGTTGCACTGTATTAGGAGCAATCTGAATTCTCACTTATTCAGGACTTATGCAAAATCATGAAAAAACGAACCACAGAGGGCGCAGAGGACACGGAGAAATAAGAGTTTCAGAGAGTGATTGCGTAAGTCCTATTCTTTACGAATGATGATTGCTCCACTGAGACGTTAATCGAGAAATTTAAAAGTTAAAAGCATAAAGGAGATTGTCTTGTGAAAAAGGCTACCATCTCACAGACCCCTCGCCTCAGACTGGGATTTTTAATCAATTTGATCGCACTAATTGGGTTGATTGGTGGTTTGTCAATTGTTAGTTTATACTATTTTCTGACTCGTTCTAGACCTGTAGAATCTAGCCTAGCCGCTAGTGCAACTCCTGTGGTTGTACCTCATAAAGTCACCGCTTTAGGTCGTTTAGAACCGCAAGGGAAAGTAATTGCTTTGGCAGCTTCCCCAGCAGGTGGAACCCGAATTGCTCAACTTTTAGTTGAGGAAGGCGATAAAGTTCAAGTTGGTCAAGTTGTGGCTATTTTGGATGGACATGACACCCTTGTTGCAACACTTGAGCAAGCTAAACGTCAAGTCAAGTTTGCCCAATCTCAATTAGCGCAAGTAAAGGCAGGGGCAAAAACAGGGGCTATTGAAGCACAGCATAAAAAAGTGGCGAGTTTAGAGGCAAATCTCCAAGGACAAATTGCCACTCAAAAAGCCAAAATTGCGCGTTTAAAAGCTGAATTTAGCAATGCAAAAGCTGAGAATCAACGTTATGAACTTTTACATCAAGAAGGAGCTATTTCTACGTCTTTATCGGATAGTAAACGACTAACAATGGATACCTTTAATTGGCAAATTCAAGAGGAGAAATTGAGTCTTGAACAAATGGTTAATACTTCCGAAAAGCAGATTCAGGAAGCTAGTTCAACTTTAGATCAGATTCGTGAGGTTCGTCCTGTTGATGTTGCTGTTGCTCAAGCTGATGTGGAAAGTGCGATCGCTGCTTTAAAAAAAACCGAATCTGATTTGAAGTTAAGCTATGTTCGTTCACCGATTAATGGTCAAGTTTTAAAGCTCAATACGCATCAAGGAGAAGCTATTAACAGTGCTACCAATACCACCAATAGCGGAATCATGAAGCTGGCCTATACAGAGCAAATGAATGTTGTTGCCGAAATCTATGAAACTGATATTCATCAAGTTCATCTAGGTCAAAAAGCCACAATTACTAGTGATGCTTTTCCACAAAAATTAACCGGAACAGTTATTTCTTCAGGTTTAGAAATTGGTAAACAAGATATTTTTAATGCTGATCCAGCAGCAGATGTTGATGCGAGAGTTTCAGAAGTGAAAATTCGTTTGTCTCCTAAAGATAGTCAACAAGTCAAAAGTTTAACCAATCTCCAGGTTGAGGTTAGCATTAATCTTTAAATTTCTATTAAATAGGAGGTCTAAATATGATAAATAGAATTTATTTGCCTTGGTTACAACTAACCTATAATAAATTCAAATTTGTAGTAGCTTTATCAGGAATTAGCTTTGCTGTTCTGCTCATGTTTATGCAACTAGGGTTTCGTAGTGCTTTATTTGAAAGTGCCGCTCGTTTACATAACGTTTTGCAGGGAGACATCATTTTAGTCAGTCCTCAATATATTTCTTTAGTTTCCTTTCGTCCTTTTTCAGAGCGAAGACTTTATCAAGCTCGTAAGTTTGAAGAAGTAGAATATGTAGCTCCTGTGTATTTAGATGCAGCACAGTTAACCAACCCAACTAATCGGTTAAAATATATGATTCTGACGATAGGATTCAATCCTGAGCGATGTATTCTAGATTTACCTGAAGTCTGCAAAAATCTCAAAGAAATTCGTCAAGAAGATAACCTACTTTTTGATGCCCTATCTCGACCTGAATACGGGATACAAGCTGATAAATTTAATCCGCAAAAACCGATTCATTTAGATGTAGGAGCGTCTGGTGGTGGCCCCTCACGGGAGGTAGTAATTAGTGACCTGTTTAAGTTAGGGCCATCTTTTAGTTATAACGGTCATTTGGTCACGAGCGATTTAAACTTTCTGCGGATTTTTGGTACCCGTTCTCAAAAAGGGTTGATTTCTCTTGGCATTATTAAATTGAAACAGGGGGCTAATGTTGAGCGCGTACTTAAAAATATGAGGACAACTTTACCTCATAAAGATGTCTTGATTTTATCCAAGCAAGAATTTATTGACTTGGAAAAGAATCATTGGAAAAATAACACACCTATTGGCTTCATTTTTGGTTTGGGGGCTGCTCTTAGCTTCGTTGTCGGTACGATTATTGTTTATCAGGTTCTTTATACTGATGTCTCAGATCATTTGGCTGAATATGCTACTCTCAAAGCGATTGGTTATAGAGATATATATCTTTTAAAAATTGTTTTTCAGTCATCTATTATTTTAGCCATATTAGGGTATATCCCAGGTTTAATTATTTCTTGGGGTTTATATGATATGGCTACACAAGCTACGAAATTACCTATTTACATGAACTTTGATCGACTTGTCTTTATTTGTTGCTCAACTATTTTTATGTGTTGTATTTCCGGCGCACTTGCTGTTAATAAACTCCGTTATGCTAATCCATCAGATATCTTTAAATAAATTATGATGTCTTCTCAAAAAATTATTGTTGCGACTGGGCTTAACCATTTTTTTGGTCGCGGTTTTTTAAAACAACAAGTCTTGTTTGATATTAACCTAGAAATTAACGCTGGAGAAATTATTATTCTGAGTGGGCCTTCTGGCTCCGGAAAAACCACGTTACTGACTTTAATTGGTGGATTGCGTTCTCTCCAAGCAGGAAGCTTGAAAGTGATGGGACAAGAACTCTATAGGGCTAGTAAAAATCAACTCATTCGTAACCGTCGCAACATTGGTTATATTTTTCAAGAACATAACTTATTGCAATGTTTAACGGCTCTGCAAAATACTCTAATGTCTCTTGAACTTCATCCCTCTTATTCTCAAAGAACTGCTTACGCTAGAGCCGAGGCGATCTTAAAGGAAGTTGGGTTAGCCCATAAAATACATCACTATCCCCGAAATCTCTCTGGTGGGGAAAAGCAAAGAGTCGCGGTAGCACGCGCTCTTATCACCTATCCTCAGCTTATTCTAGCTGATGAACCTACAGCTTCTTTAGATCGCAAATCAGGACGAGAGGTAGTAGATCTATTGCAACATTTAGCGAAAGAGCAAGGGTGTACTATTTTGATGGTGACTCATGATAATCGTATTTTGGACATTGCTGATCGCATTATTTATATGGAGGATGGTCACTTAATTGAGACAGGCTCATCTGTCAGCTATCATCTATCAAATTCAGTTGCAAATACTTGATGTTAAATAACACATTATTCTTGAATAATTCTTGAAGAGCTTTAATCCTGGCTCAAACAGAGGAAAAGCAGGTTCAGTTGCATTTAATCCTGGCTGAAAACAACGATGATTGCAGTTCGCTACAGCTACACCTAGTGAAGCACGAGTCAAGAAACATCGCCCCAAAGCTTATCCCTTAATGACAAAATCCCGGCATGAATTACGTAAACAATTACAAACTGCTTAATTGATAAGCGTTTCTGCTTTTCTTAGTGCCATTCATCTCACAGTGAGCCGGACAGCGAGCGCAAAACTATTCGGTCTACTGACATTCTTTTTTGCCTTTCAAACGTAATTGATATAGCTGCTGTCTCCATCGCTCTTCCGCTAGTAGTATTGCCCACTGTTCAAAAGACACTTCTAATCTGAGAGAATGAAGAGTTAGTTTACCTAGTTTTTGTAACAAAATCTCTACTTGATAAGGAGGCAAAGTAGGTAAAGAAGCAACAAACGGTTTTTCTTCTGGGCAAAGCTCCATTCCTACCCACATGACATTAAGATTTTCTATTAAATCCTTGCGTTCTAAAGAGTAAGTTCGTCTGATATTGTCTTTCTTGCCTTTCTTAATACTTCGATAAGTTGTAAATCCCCATACTCGCAGCCAAGATTCATCCTGCTCCAAATTCATCTGCACAGCTAGATAATAATTACCTGCCCAACTTGCAATATCTACCCATTCAAAAGGAACGCTAAAATCATCAATTTCTGTTGATTCACTGGGAATAATAATTATTTGCGTTTGCTTAAGTTCAACAACACTACCATTTACAAATTCCCAAATACTTAATCTACTCTGATAGTTTAAGTGTTCTAAAAAGCTGTCAGAGTCTAACTTATTTTCCTCATCCAGATAACTGATGATTTTATTAAAACATAAATAATTTACATAAGCATTTCGACAAGCAACATTATTAGAGTTGTTTTGACAGTGCTTTTCGGCTAGCTCTTGCTCTTGGTGAGATATTTCTAACCATAAATGTTTGGGAAAATGATAAATTAATTCCTTTAAACTTTGCATTCGTTAAAGACTTCGTTTTATTGTTGAATTTATTGAACTATTTTTTGAGTCATTAATCAACCATTTTTCAATAAACTTTTCAATGTTTTTAAAGTCACAATTATTACATAATTCTAGTTTATTTTGAGTTTTGAGCCAGTCAATCAAGTAGGTGGTTAATTGCTTTTTGGCATAGTCTATCATTAAAGTCTGCTCCTGCTTGCTACTAGTTTTAGATTTGACGATTTGCTGGTTATGGTTTACGTCATAGAAATATTTAGCTTCCAAAACTTCCCTTGTATCAGGATTGAGACTGTTTTTAAAGGCTTCTTGAATTACTAACTCAATTTGATTACTATAATAATCTTTTAACCATTTTTCGATGTAATCATCTAAATTTTCTAGCTTGATGAGATCGATGGAAAACCGAAGCTTCAACCATTTAGCAGTAGACATTAGTAACTGTCTTCGTAAGCGGGAACAGCGACGATTAACTGTAGCTTGATTAATACCTATTTTAAGCGCAATGCTTGCTTCACCTAGTTGCAACCCATATTTTAGAAGTAACATTACTTTGTTATCAGTCTCTTGTTTTAATAATTGTAGCTCATTCAGAAGTACTCGATTAAGTTCTATAACATAGTCCGATATGCTCTCAGTGGTAACTTCGGATTCTATTGGAACTAGATAACTTATATTGTCTACCTTATTAGACTCAAACAAATAAGTTTCAATGTCTTCACCAATATAACTGACTTTAAAAGAATATTGTAAAGCAACAATACACATATTAATTAACTTCTTAAATTTTGCTAGCCCAATCTGGAAGTAATGACGCTGGCAGAATTCAGTAGCCATTTTATAATTAATTTCGTTAGGACACAACCAACGCTGACCTGATTTACTATAAACTTCAAACAAGCAATCTCTGGCAACTAAATACGGTTCAATTTGCGAATTGCTTATACCTAATTCCTTCAATTTCTTAGTTAATTCTTTTTTGCCAGTTTTTTTCAGCAAAAACCATGTTGAATACTTACCTTCACCTGTTTCTTTATAGTAAATATCTCTAATTTTATTGAAAAATGTTAATTGAAAGTAATCTTGTAAAGATTGTAAATCCTTGTTATAATTTTTAAAAATCTTTAAAATAAAACTCATATCATTAGCTAATAACTTAGCTAAATAAAAATAATAGTTCCAAGTCTCTTGAGGATTTTCAAAGCTCTTAAATTTTAAACTTCTAATAGCTTGAAAAGCTGGAGTTTCTAAATATGCTACTAAATGCCATTGTGCTAAAAGTTTCTGATTTTTAATAGTAGATTGAGATTGATAAATATTCAAAAAATATTCAAATAAATAGGTTTCATTTTGATCTAAACACATCTTTTGAACCTTTTCATTATTTTGTTGAAGAAATTTAAAATTTTGAGATAATTTTTTTTCAATTCCCCAGTTAAAAATAGCAAAATTATTTTGATTATTTTCAATGGGAACAATAAAAGTATAAAATTTCTCACTGAAATTCCGCGAACTTAAAGAAGGAAGATTCCAGTTAACCATTATTCAGACCTCAAATATTTATTAATTTAAGTAAAAATTGCAATTTTTTGGGGATAGAGGTTATTCTTCCTTTTTATCCCAATCTAGAGAGGTTAAAAAATGATATAGAAGCTAAATCTGTGGCTATTTTACACAACTTTACATCGTGGTAAATTTTGCACGTATCTTGTCTTTACCCCCATAAGCGATCGCTGTGCCAGTTGCGTAAGTCCTGTATTTATGTAATTGAGTTTCTTATTAAATTCTGAATAGTGCAATGGGGAAAAATCAGGTGTTTTTGGGCTGAAGTAGCTAGCTTTAAAAGCCTATAAGGATGAAAATATTCGCTAAAATCAGGGGTAGAGGAGCAGATTTGAGAGGCTGTGTTGCTACCAAAGTACGAAAAAATACGGATTTACAGTTATTCTCTGGCTAAAAAATAAATAAAAGTAGGAAAAAATGGGTAGCGAAGAAAAATTACCAGGGATAGGTAGTACAGTACAGCGCCAATCAACAATATTAATAATCAACACAAAGCTCGTATTACAGACTTTTATGCCTTCTGCCTTCAGCCTGCGGAATTCCGCCATCTTACTTTAGGATATTGTTAGAAGTTATTTTTGCTTCCTCAACATCCATGAACTCAACATCAGCCTTTACCTGGAAAAAAGCTAAACAAGTTGCCGAGCAAATTGTCTTCAAAAATTTTGGAGAACATCCCAAAGATATTGAAATAGATGTGCTTCTAGGCTCGTGGGACGGTCTGACCTATGAAAAGATGGCAGAGCAGTATCATCTCTCTGTAAACTACCTGAGAGGAGATGTTGGCCCTCAACTGTGGCAAAAGCTTTCAGAGGCATTAGGGGAAGAGGTAACAAAGAGTAATTTTAAAAGAGCGCTAGAAAGAGCCTGGAAAAAGCAACAATATCCACCAATCGATTCCAATGTCCCGCTAAAATCCTCGTTGGCGGAACTATCATTTCCAGAAGGCTCGGTTCCTCTAGGTTCTCCTTTTTATGTAGAGCGAGATAGCATAGAGTCTATTTGTTACGAGACAGTTGTCAAACCTGCTTCTTTAATTCGGATTAAAGCGCCGAAGCTAATGGGCAAAACTTCATTGATGACCAGAATTTTGGCTCATGCTGAATCCCAGAATTATCAAACGGTATATTTAGATTTAAATAGTGTAGAGCGTGCAATTTTAACAAATTTGGATAAGTTCGTGCGCTGGTTGTGTTTAATGGTTGGTCGGAAATTAAAGTTAGAAAATCGATTAAAAGATTATTGGGATACGGAAATTTTAGGTAGCAATGATAACTGCACGGTGTATTTTGAGGAATATTTATTACCAGCAATAGATTGTCCTTTAGTTTTAGGATTAGATGAAGTAGATAGGATTTTTCCCTATAATCAAGTCATTGAAGACTTTTTAGGAATGCTGCGAAGCTGGCATGAAAAAGGAAAAATTTTTGAGCAATGGAAACAACTAAGGATAGTGATGGCACATTCTACCGAAGTTTATATTCCCTTAGATATTAACCAATCTCCCTTTAATGCAGGACTACCAGTAGCGTTGCTGGAATTTGAAGACAAGCAAGTGATAGATTTGGCTCGCCTTCATGGAATGAATTGGGATGATATTCAGGTAAAGGAATTAATGAATGTAGTAGGAGGACATCCTTATTTGGTGCGGTTAGCAATGTACGAAGTTTACACTCAAAAGACAACACTAAAACAGCTATTAAAAGATGCTTCAACAGAAGCAGGAATTTATAGTAATCATTTGCGGCGTTACTTGGAGACGATGCACTTGGAAGAGACTCAAGGTTTAAAGGAAGCGTTAACAAAGGTGGTCATCTCACCTGAGCCTGTGGAATTAGATTCGATGCAGATTTATAAGTTGCACAGTATGGGATTAGTTCAGCAACAGGATAACAAAGTTATACCCAGATGCAATTTATATCGTGAGTATTTTAGGAGGGTATTGTAACTCACCATTTGCATAAATATTAGTTTTTGCTATGCCCCAACAAATGTCAAAAATCAGGGCGTAAACATTGCCGGATCATTTTGTCCACTACCAATTGAAAGTTTAGTTTTTAGGAATTAGGCGATCGCAGCTTTTTTAGACATAAGTTTGCACCTCTTGATTATAAAGTGTCAAACTTTGTAGTTTTTTTTGTAAGTCTAACGAGCAGGGATTGAGTGCTAGAGTGTCTAAATTAAGTTCATCTTGAAATCGTTTGATTTTGTCACGACAGGTAGTTACATCACCAATAATTGAGTTTTCCAGCAAATAATTTTCATCAAAAGAGCTTTTTTGCCTACTAATTGGCATTACATGTTGACTGTGATTCTCAGAATTTTGAACTTTATTTTTAAAAGCTTTCATTCTCTGGTTAAAAGTGCGGAGAAAAGGCAACGCTTCACTGACTGCTTCTTCATTTGTGCGAGCAACAAAAAAGAACCGTGCTAGCATCAGTCGATCTGAACCGCTGGAATTGATAGTACGATATTTCGTAACATTTTTTTTAAGAGTATCTAAAGAAAACTGTGTTCCTCCCATTAAGCCAAGAGAATTCAGGGCGCTAAACTTAAGTGCGTGATCATCGCTGGTTGCTACATATACTGAAATCGGTTTCTGCAAAGGTTTTGGATAAATATTTACCCCTTCGCACTGGTAATATGTACCGTTAAATGACACATCAGTATGATATAGTAGCTTATGAATCAGTGTCATTGCTTCTAGAGTTTGAGAGCGAGATTCACTCACAGAAGTACCAAAATGCTTGTTTTGTTCCGGAAACGGCCCACCCTTAGCTATTCCAATGGAAAGTCGCCCGTTGCACAGATTATCGAGTGTAGCAATGCTTTCAGCAATAGTGATTGGGTTATGAAATGCCAGCAATAATGCTGCTGAACCTAATCGAATTTTGTTAGTTACGCCTGCTAAGTGTGCCATTAATACTAAAGTTGATGGGCTGACACTGAAATCATTAAAATGATGCTCTGTGACCCAAGCTTCTTCAAAATCCAAGCTTTCTGCGTGTCTTACCAATGCGACTTGTTCAAACATGGTGCGACGAGCATTTTGATGATGATTTTCGTAATTACAAAAAAGTCCAATTTTCATAGTCACTGTTCTTATTGTTGTATTGCAAGGGATTGCAATTTTAACCACAAGCGGGTAAATATCTATTTAATTTTTGATAGGAAAATACACAAAAAATGTGCTGCATTAACTCAAGATTTCAAGTAACTTAAAATATTAAGTTAATGCTATATAAATGTTCAACTATCAATACTTGTCTTTATACAGCAATTATCACATCTGATGCTTTAATAATTGCTTGTGCTTGTTTTCCTGGTTGAAGCTGAAGATTATCTACAGACCCATTGGTGATGATTGCAGTTATCTCTATACCTGGTGAGATTTCAAGGATGACTTCACTATTAATTGCTCCAGTGTTAACTGCCTTAATAGTTCCTTTGAATGTGTTACGAGCGCTAATTTCCATATTCTAGTACTCCTTATTCGTTGAACGTTTTATTGGGATTTGGTGTTGTACAAAAAGGTCGGCGAAGCAACTTTTTACTGATGTCGGTTCCGTTTAACTCAAATACTATAAAGTGCAATACTTGCTCTAGGAAACGCCGTTTATCAAAAATACCTTGAATCAACACCTCTAGCTCAGTTGTGCCCTTTGCAGGAAAATCTTCACCATCAATCGTCTGCCACGGTAAAAACTCTTGCCAGTCCGAGGTTAATGTACCTACTCGTGCCTGATTTTGGCAAGTAATAACTAATAATGTATTGTAGTAAAACAGCTTTGGTATCTCTTGCAAGTAGGCTTGGATTCGCTCTTTGCCTGCTTTGAACGTGGCTTGTTCGTAACTTGGATCGATTAAGACAATAACTGCCAAGGGTAAACCGTTGACAAAAACAACCACATCAGGACAATGAGCATGGCTCCCCTCAACTACAGTCAATGGATGAATAACTAGCCAATCATTGTTTAGTAGGTTAGATGCATCGATGAGCCGTACTTGATCACAAACTATTTCTTTGTTCAAGAGGTACTCAACTTCAACACCATCGGTTAGAAGTTTGTGAAAGCGGTAGTTGTTTTCCAACAAGTCAGAACTCTGTGTAGAAGTAACTTGAGAAATAGCTTTGGCGATCGCTTCAGGCGGTTTTGTGGGGTTAATTTTTTGTAAAGCGCTATCAAGGCGATCGTGCAAAATCACCTCTTTATAGCTGCTGCGCCCGATCCGATACTTACCCAAAGCAATGTCTGGCTCTAATAAAACTGTGTAGCCAAGAACCTCGAACCAGGTAAGCAAAGATGGTGCAATGACAACTTTTGGAGACGGTTCTCTACCAAAGGCTGGCGCTCGTTCGCGTAGCGTGTCGCAGACAGGATTCGCTACCACTTCTCTACGAGACGCGCAAGGGACGCTAATGCCAACACCTTGCTTGTTTAAGAGTAGGGGTATGCCCGCCGCAGGCACCACAGATTTTGTAAAATCAAGGCGGCGAAGTTTTCTTCTAACACGACTCGCCTTCACAATTATTTGCCTTAGCTGTACTGGATTCATCAGAATGAAAGACTTAATTTTGAGTCAATGCAGAAGCTTGCGCCTAACTTACTGGCATTGGTTGGTATATTCACAAATAACGTATACGGCTTGATACTAATTATCAAAGCTAAAATTGTTCTAAAAGATTGTATCTACTGCTACATCTTACCAATATTTTTGGTAAAAAAATTTTTGTTTCTGACTAATTGAGGACTCAGTGAAGGGGGCGTTAATTCTAGGCTTTGGTTGTTTAGTGAGCAGCAAAACTATTGTAATCAGTAGTTTGACCACTAAAGGTGCAAAAATCAGACTTAAACTCAAGAAAAATAAGATAATCAATATGCTTATTAGCTGATCTATCTGATCGAGAATATTCGCACTGATACGAAAAAAAACTAGAGCGATTGCCAAAGCAATTAATGACAATACAAACATAACAGCTATTATTTGTAATTACTGGTAACTAACCTTGGTCTAGAGACAGCAAGCAAGTGTCTTTCAAGGCACTATTACTGAAAACTGGGATGAACACTTAGAGTCGGCTCCATTTAATGCTTAACTATTGCCTCCTGTTCTAAAAACAGGTTGCCAATCTCAAACAAAACCTGCATTGTGCCTCGGTAGCCAACTTTGGTAGACTGATTGCAATCTAAACGGTCAAAAATGGGAATTCCCTGACGGTAGAGAGGAATTTTTAAGCGTTCGGCGATCGCAACTGCGTGAGAATTGCTGATCAGCAAATCAGAACCAACCGCCAGCTGCTCAAAATCTTCTAAGTCACCAATGGTAACACTAGGAATCGGCAGTTTTTCCAGTACAGGAGAGCGGGTTGTCGTGACTGCGGCGTGAATTTGAACTCCCAGCGATTGCAGGAAATAAACCGTTGACCATAGTAAGTCTGGTTCCAGCGCTAAAGCAACTCGTTTACAACCAAAGTAAAAGTGATTCTCCAACATCACATGTTGCAACTGACGCCGCTGATAGCGGTATTTCTCTGGTACGCTGACACCACTGATATCTGCCAATGCTTGCAGAAATTTATCTACTGCTGTTATTCCTGTTAATTCGCCAAACACCTCGTAAGGTATATTAAATCTCTTTTCTAAAATTTGCGCCCCAGCCCGCATACTTTCACCTAACGCTAAAGTGAACACAGAACTATCGATTGAACGCAACTGTGACAAAGTAGTGCCATTGGCTGCGATGATACCAGAGGAATCTTGTATCTGACTATCTAGAACACCGGAAAGGTCAGGGACAACAATCGGTATCAGTCCAAACGAGGTGACAATCTCTTTAATTTCTTGTATATCTCCGGGAGTAAAAGCAGAACTCGCCAAAATTGTGATTTGTGTGGGACAAGCCTTTTGCTTTGAGGATTCTTGGGGAATTTCCTTAACTATACTTTCGACTGCGGCAGCAAAACCATCCTGTAATGTACCTTTAAAATCTGGTGTAGAGACAAGTACAATTGGTAAATAATCCAGTTCTGGGTGACGGTGGCGAATCTCTTTGATAAAACGTTCCATGTCATCGCCTCTGGTTTCCACAAGTCCACTGGTACAAAGACCGATAATTTCCGGTTTCGATTTCTGTACCAAAGTCAGAATTGCTTGTTCAACTCTCTCCTCACCACCTAAAATTGTTGCAACTTCCGTCATTGCTGTAGTCGAAAGCGGAATCGTCTGATGAAAATGCTGTACTAATACCCTCTTAGCCAAAGCTGTACAACCTTGAGAACCGTGTAATAAAGGCATCATTCCCTTCAAGCCTAAAAAGGCTAAGGTTGCACCTACAGCTTGGCTTTGTTTGAGAGGGTTAACTGCAACCGATGTACTTGTAACGCTAACAATTGCCATTAGATTTCCTCCAATGAAGTAGGGGATGCTCCCGTAATTTCTTTGGCTGTTTTTCCTACATCCCACGGAACTGGTCGGCATACTTGTTCCCACACAGGACTGTAAAAAGTGGCATACAATTCTCGTGCCATTTCTAATATTCCTCTATAGCACGCATAGGCATGATTGCGTTCGATATCGATGTCTAGGAAAGGAATTCTGGCTATTAGGGCAGTATCTCGATAACGAGCATCACTAATTAAAATATTAGCTTGATTATTATTAATTAGTTGTAAGATAGCTTCTGGGCTTTCTGATTCTAAAACTATGCCATCTTGACCCAAGAAACTTTTGATTCTAATTAATTCATCTTCAGTATTATTTTGGGTGCAGATAGCAATAATTTCCATACCTAATTTTTGAGCAGCAAAGATAATCAACCAACTCTTGAAATTTTTAATCGAAAGGATTAAGCGTTTACCTTGCAATCGAATGCGATAAGGGGTGAGTTTTGCTTCTAAATCACTAGTTTCTTCTACAATCAGGTTTTCAGTACGTTCTATTAAATCAGGATGACCTAATTTCGCCGCAATATTTCTTAAACACTGATTGATTTGCTCTACTCCATAAATAGACTCTTCAATATAAGGAATACCATAGAGTTTCTCCATCTTTTTTGCTATGTTGATTAAAGCTATTGAGGAGAGTATGACATTAAGCTTGGCACGATGAGCATAGCAAACTTCTTGATACACGGCATCACCTGTAATTTTTGCTAAAACTCGGATACCTAATTTCTCCAATAACGGTAGAACATTCCAGATTGCACCTGCAATATTATATTCACCAATCAAGTTAATATCTAATGGTGTGGTAATATCTGGTTCGGCAGTTCCAATAACGTGTTCTAGTAACGCTTCACCAGCAACGCGGTTACCTAAATTTTGGCTACCAATAAACCCAGGACAATGTACGGGAATAGTGGGTATTCCTGTTTTTTCAGTAGCATCTTTGCATATTCCTTCGATGTCATCACCAATTAAAGCGGTGATACAGGTAGAGTAAACAAATACCGCAGTCGGTTTGTAGCGTCTTTGTAATTCTAAAATACCTTTGTATAGCTTTTTTGCTCCACCAAAGATAATATCACTCTCATCTGTGTCACTGGTAAAGCGTGTTTTATACAGCATTGAACCAGAAGAGAGACTAGTGTAGTTTCCCCAAATACTAGCAGCACAACCACTCGGCCCATGAACTATGTGAGCAGCATCAGTGATTGGTACTAGAGTAATCATTGCACTATCAAAAGCGCAACTTCCTTGAGCAGTTCCCGGCTGGGGTAATTGTGTAGAAGGCTTTTTTTTCTTCTGCTTTTGCTGCTGGTTTTCGTCGTTTGATTCACTGAATGAATCATTGATTTTTCTCGGTTGAGGATTCATTTTTTTAGTGAAAATAGATAGAGTTATCAGGTGTAGCGAATTTTCCAAATTGAGAAATAATTTTAGTTACTTGGCTGTCTGCTTCTAGCATGAAATAAAAAGGAATGAGAAAGAGAATTCCTCATTCCCTAATGACCAACCAATTGATACAAGGAGTAAACAAAAAACCACAAGAGCGGTTTTACCATGTAGATATCAACAGATTAATTGCTCTGAAAATAACTTGAAGAATTCACAAGTCACAATTGAGATTGATTAATCTGTTATTTGCACAGAAAGTTTTTGCTGATTTATTTATAGAACCTCCATATCCTTTTAATGGTTAGAGAAAGTGGGCTAATTACCCACTTAATTTCTTCCGTTCCTCAGTCAGTTCTGCTATTTCATCAGCAAGAACGAAAGTCTTTCTTTTTAGCTACCAGAAACTATTTCCACATTGCCTTTGGCAAGTGCTTCTAGTGCTTCGCCTTGGGCGTCTTCTTGCCT
The DNA here is from genome assembly GCF_005869855.1 of Nostoc sp. PA-18-2419. GTDB lineage: Bacteria > Cyanobacteriota > Cyanobacteriia > Cyanobacteriales > Nostocaceae > Nostoc. Next base: position 96,198 of record NZ_SZNH01000012.1, read on the forward strand.
TTTAGCAGCTTCTTGTTGGGCATCAGCTGTAGCAATCATTTTTGCAGCATTTTCTTCACTTTCAAGAATACCGAACTCAATCAACAACTCTTCTAATTCATCCATCTCGATGGGTGTGGGAACAGCGAGATTTGTATTGTTGATAATCTTGTCTGCTAATGTGCGGTATTCGTGAGCTTGTCCACTATCAGGTGCATATTCGTTCACTGTCATCCGGCGCAATTCGGCGTGTTGCACGATATTGTCACGGGGGACGAAGTGAATCATCTGGGTACTTAATCTGGCTGCTAAGGTGCTAATCAGTTCGTCTTCCCGGTCAGTTTTCCGGCTGTTACAAATCAGCCCACCCAAACGTACACCACCTGTGTGAGCATATTTGAGAACACCACGAGCAATGTTGTTAGCTGCAAACATCGCCATCATTTCACCAGAAGTAACGATGTAGATTTCTTGGGCTTTACCTTCACGAATTGGCATGGCAAAACCACCACACACAACGTCACCCAACACGTCATAGGATACAAAATCTACGTCTGAGTAAGCGCCGTTTTCTTCAAGAAAGTTAATGGCAGTGATGATACCCCGACCGGCGCAACCTACACCAGGTTCTGGCCCACCAGATTCTACGCATCTGATATCCCGGAAACCAGTGATTACCACTTCTTCGAGTTCGATGTCTTCGACAGCGCCTCGTTCAGCAGCTAAATGTAGCACGGTAGTTTGAGCTTTACAGTGCAAAATCAAACGAGTGGAGTCAGCTTTGGGGTCACATCCGACAATCAAGATGCGTTTACCCACTTCTGCCATAGCGGCTAGGGTATTTTGGGAGGTGGTAGATTTACCAATACCGCCTTTACCGTAGAAAGCAATTTGTCTAATTTTGTCGTCGGACATGATGATTTTTCCTGCAATTGTTTGGTGGGTCTTTTGATTCGTTTTTGGGTTCACACTGTCGAGTTACAGTTGCGAACGGTCGTTGGAGGCGATGTCTACGGTGGACTTCGCCCACCATGCTGTACAACAAAATCATTTAGTATTGAATACATATGATTGGCGATCGCATTTCTGGTTATCATTTGTCTTGATTAATGACAAAACTGTATCGAATGTACGGTTTGAGGTGATGCGTCACCGTACCTTTATTACTCCAAAGAGATTTCAATCACAAATGATTAGAGAACTCCAACAAATAAATTATTCGGTTTGAAGTTGATGACTGTTGAGTGCCAGTTGCTACAACGGGGGAACCCCGATAACGCACTGGCTTTTGTTGACTATGAACAGTGGGATATTTTTTATTTAGAAGTCTTAGCCGGACATGATATCAGATGATTTCTGGGGAAATGGAGGCAATTTCCAATTCAAAATCTAAAATTGTACAAGAGCGATCGCAACAGGAATTCAAATTTACGCAAAGTTTTCTTGAAACCACACAACCAACCATAATTGCAATCTACTCTAGACGGTTGCTACAATTTCTCCAATTTTGCTGATGTCGTAGCCGCCGAGAATTTCAAATTGTGAGTGAACCATCCGATGGCCCAAAGTACTGAGTAACTGCTGCACTGGCGCTTCTTCCAGATATTTCTTAAGAATCACTAAGTCATATCGTGATTGATGTAGAGGGATAAATCCCAGTCCAAAGGCGGTAGCTACAGATGCGGTACTCATACCTGCATCCGCGACTCCTAATGCTACTGCTTGGGCAACATCTTGGTGACTTTGAACAATATGGTCAAAACCTTCAACAGTATGAAACGGTATTTGTTGCTGTTCGAGTTTTTGTTCCAGAAGTAAACGAGTACCAGCACCTATTTCGCGGTTAACAATACTAACTCCCGATTCCACTAAATCAGTCACTGTTCTGATTCCCATTGGGTTACCAGACTTGACTAGAAGTCCCTCTTCCCAAACACCGAGAGTAATTAAAACTCCTTCTCTTCCTGCCAGAACATCTCGAACAAAGGGAGTATTATACTCACCAGTCTGGGAATCGTAAAGGTGCATCCCAGCGATGTGTGCTTCACCTCGGCATAAACTGTGCAATGCAGACATGCTGTTGGCAAAGTTAAATTGAACTCGCAGTTGGGGATGCCAGCGTTCGGTGGCTCTAGCCCATAGCGAAATCACAGGCGCACAACCGGCAATCACAACAGTGTTGTGCAGTGTTTCTAGATTATCATCTAAAAGACGGACTCGAACTTTATCTGTACCGATTTGAGTCTTACCCTCTCCATCAGCAGGAATCATATCTTGGCGAAAAGCATCGTTGCCAATTAAAGGGTAAGCTACCCACTGTCCTGCCACACGAGCCAGACTGACTCGCGTCTGCTGAGCGGTAGGAAGAGGTTTGGTAAGTACTGCTTCAATTTCAGGTAAATCTCGCTCTAACCAGAATAGATCCTCTACTTGACAGCCAAGTGCCTTTGCTAGGCGAAGTGTGATGGCCACTGAGGGAGCGTATAGTCCCGACTCTACACCACTTATAGTTTGACGGGTAACACCAGCTAGGTTTGCCAAATCTTGTTGACTCATGCCTAAGCGGGTTCTAATTGACTTCAAGTTGTTACGGAGATCGTTATCCTGCTTCATTGGCTTGAGCTTCTGTGAGTTTCAAAAAGCCGTAGCGGATTTAACTAAATCTGCCAAGGCGAAAGCACGGTCTTTGAGTTTATATTATTCCTCTTCGACGACATTACTGTGCTTTCGCTGTTTTGATTCCCTATATTCAAAGAATATCACACTTTTTGCCAAATTTCTTGCAAGATGCAATTTTTTTTGCTGAAGACTGTTTTTTGGCTGTTTATATATGACTCAAAACTCCCTAATCTCGCTACTAAAGGACTTTCAATAAAAAATATCCCATTATTTTGAAGGCAGGGGAGCAGTGAGAGAATAAATGCTTATCTCAACCCTATGCCAACAAAAGACTTATTTCATATTTGGACTCTTACCAACTTTTATGGTAAAAAGTAGCACTGAATACAGTTTTAGAAATTGGTTTAGGATTTGATTCTTGATAGACGAGTTATAGGAAAGTGCTAAGTGCCCAGTGCCGAGTGCTGAGTATAAACACAGTTGCATTGCTTTGAGCAGTTAACACTGTCCCAATATATGTGAGCTATATATGAGCCGTAAGGAATATATGACTAAGCAATTTCACTTTTTGAGGTAAATTTTGCCTCAATAAAAATTACGGTTTTCACTTAAATAAATATGCAGATATCTATTGCACAATAGACTATTTATCAAAATGTGCAATAGATGAGAGGCAATTTATAGTTGTTTGTGCTACAGAAATGGAGAGAATAATGATTACTGAGGAAGACTTAGCCCAACAATTTAGCGTAATTATTGAACACGCTCACCCACGGGTATGGGCATTACTACGTCAGTGCTATGTAAAGGTAATTAATCCTAAACCTTACTTAATAAGAGCAAATATCAAAACGTGTATTTGTCATACAAGATATATTGGTATTTACTGTCCTGACAGACTAATGAATGCAATAGTAGCAGAGAAAAACCTACTTCGAGAAGTAGCTGAATACGTTGGTTTAGTTGAGGTTGTTTGTTTAAATGCCAACAATTTGATGCGCGATCCCCTATCAAATTTGAAAGAAACTTATCCGCGCTTGTGGTTAGATTTACTTTGGCTTGTAACTCAAAAAGAATAACACTAACTATACTAATCACCTTTAATTTTTAAACTTATTTGCTCCTGTCAATAAGCAGAGAGTAAGGAATCAGCTTTTTCCAGTTCAAGGCCGGTGAGTCACACAATTGAATAGAAGTCCTAATATTAAGACCGAATTTTTTTGCAATATTTGTGCAAAAAATCGCTGTTGTATATTGCCACAGGCTAAAATTCTATGACTAAATCTTGTCTACCTCCAGATGATTTGCCTTCAGTTCAAACAATAAGAGTCAGTGAAATACTATTCAGGCAACTTGAAGAAGCAACTAAAAAAAGCTTTTTCTTGTCCTGCGACAACATGACACGTGTTTTGTTATGTCATTGCCATTGGTATTTCCAAATTAATAGTGGCATTCTGACATTAATTATGATTTGTCCCGATATGGAAAGTTATCGCAACATCATGAAAACTGTTCCCCATTTTACTGAGAAATTGAAACAATTTACTAACAGAGCTAAAATTAGTGTTAGTTCTCCAATTGACAAAGGTATACCGTGGGTACTCAGTATAGATAACATTTTACCTGAAGGAGACTTACCTAGTATCTAATGGATTAGACTTCTTGCATAAGTCGGGAAAAGGGGGAAAGGTTTTTTTGTATTTTCCCTTCCCCTTTAAGATGAGTCCCTTTTCCCACCTCTTGTAAAAAGCAATAAGTGCAAGAGGTCTATTAACCTTTTGGCGAACAATCGCGTAGGGAACTTAGCAATGTGGTTTTTACACCCAATTTATCTATAAAGCTATCTAAAAACGTCAAAAATTGACCTCAAGACTAAAAGATTTGTTCTCTATTTTCAGGGGTGAGAAAGCAAAAACCCTTGAAATCTTTGGATTTCAAGGGTTTTTGAAAATGCCAGGAACCAGACTTGAACTGGTGACACGAGGATTTTCAGTCCGAACGAAATTTGATTAATTCCCTGCAAATACGCTAAGGTTTTATTTTTATGGTTATTTTTTGCCTAAACCTTGCCTTTGAAGTGCCTTGAAAGTGCCTCTTCAAGCTGAAGGCGGAGTGTTTGGAAGGGCAGAGGGTTGAGCAGTTGAGTTTGCTATATTAAGCAAGCCTTCAGGTATGTTTTGTGCTTTATCCAACCCTCGCGCATCCTTCCAATTTGTATGCTCATCCCAAGTAATATTGCTAAGTTTAGCACCGTCGAGGTTAGCGCCTCTTAGGTTAGCGCTTGAGAGGAGAGCGCCTCTTAGGTTAGCGCCATCGAGGTAAGCGCCTTCGAGGTTAGCGCCTTCGAGGTTAGCGCCATCGAGGTAAGCGCCATCGAGGTAAGCACCTTCGAGGTTAGCGCCATCGAGGTTAGCGCCATCAAGGTTAGCACCTTCGAGGTTAGCGCCTTTGAGGTTAGCGCCTAAGAGGTAAGCGCCTTCGAGGTAAGCGCCTTCGAGGTAAGCGCCTTCGAGGTAAGCGCCTTCGAGGTTAACGTCTTCGAGGTTAGCGCCTCTTAGGTAAGTGCGTCTTAGGTAAGCGCCTCTTAGATGAGCGCTTGAGAGGTGAGCGCCTTCGAGGTTAGCACCATTGAGGTTAGTACCATTGAGGTGAGCGCCTTCGAGGTGAGCACCATTGAGGTTAGCACCATTGAGGTTAGCGCCTCTTAGGTGAGCGCTTTTGAGGTTAGCGCCTTCGAGGTGAGCGCCTTCGAGGTGAGCACCATTGAGGTTAGCACCATTGAGGTTAGCGCCTCTTAGGTTAGCGCCTTCGAGGTGAGCGCCTGAGAGAAAATAACCAACAGTTGCTGAAAAAGTATTTAAAGTAATGCTGTTGCTGTAATTAACAATTAGAAGCAATCGCTGATTATCAAAATTATCAGTGTTCTCTTTACCACAGGGATAAAAAACAATATTGTCTTTTAATTCATCTTTATTTTTGACATAACGATGTAACTCTAAAAGTAAAATAATCACATTTAGACCAGTGTATATATCTACTTCTCTTAATCCCAACGTTATATTGTGTGTTTGAAATTTTCGCATCTGGTTTAGAGGCAAACTTTCAGACTGTGCATTAATAAATTCTCCTCGATACCAACATTCATAAAAATATTCCAAGCGTTCAAATAATTTTAGATGCTGAAATTGCTTATTTGCATCAATTAAAGCAATTAAATAATCAACAATTTCTTGTGTTAATCCACCATAACTTAGTAAGTCATAAATTTCTTTTGCTACCTGCTCATCATCGTTAATGACAAATATTTCCCGCTTACCTTTCTGTTCTACTTTTATCCATCTCTCAAAACTTTCTGCTATCTTTTGAGCGCATAAAAACTCACCAAAACTTTTGTGAATAAATTCTACAGCACCCTCTGTTGACTCAGACGCTTTTGCTGGTCGTAAATAAAATGCTGCTAGCGCGTTTCTTAAGGGATTTTCACCAAGATTCTGTTGAGCTTTCTCCAACATCTCTCGTGCTGATTTATCACTTTTGAGGCGTTCCTCGATTGTTTTAATTGAAGTCCATTCTCTCCCTGATTGAGTAACACATAATCCGGCTTCAGTTAAAATAAGCCGCAAGTCTTCTGTATCAAATTCTGTAAGTTGCTGATTAAGTTTTTCTGGGCGCTGTTTTGTTAAAACCCAATCCAGCATCGTTTGATAAATTATTATTTTCGCCTGAGTGCCGCTAGCACCTTCAAACATTTTAATCGTTAATTCATTATCTCGGTGCATTGCTGCTAAAAGGTATAATAGCAGTGGTTCTCGCCCTAATTCTTTAACACGCTCAGGACAATTTTTAGCTTCTATAAACTTCTGAAATCCTTCTGCTTTATCTTGTCCAAATAATGCACCCCACTGTTCTAACCACTGCTTTTGGAGTCGGTCATCCATTAAAGCAATTTCTACCTTTTCTAAATTGGTAGGAATCCGATTCTCAATACCATGTAAAGCCGATTCTCTACCAGTTACTATAAATTTGTGCCTACATCCTGTTTGTGCTTGGTAATTTCCGACTTGCCCGATAAAATCTTCAATTCCTTTGGCTGTTCTTCCTTCAAAACGTAATTCATCAAAACCATCTAGTATAAATAAATATCGAGTATTGCGGTCGCTCAACCAATCATCGCGATTGGTAAAGCTTTCTCTAACAGCTGCACGAAGAGTATTTTCAATATTTGGTTCAAAAGCATCTATATCTCTTAGTCTAATTAATAGTGGTGTCCAAACTGGGTGAAGGTGTTCTCTGACCCAATTTGCAAACATTTTACAAAACACACTTTTCCCTCGGCCTGGGCCTGCTTGAATAAAAATAACTTGGTCATTTTTTTCAGCTTTATTCAGTTGCTCTTTTACCCAATTCTCTAAATTAACAGCCGATTTATTTTGTTTAGGTTTATCATTGCTATCTAACAACTCAGCTTCCAAAGATACATAAATCTTAGGAATTGTAAAATCTTCACCTATTACCTTCCACCGCTCAATTAATATTGGATCTCTTGGTGAGGGTGATATCTGCTCCTTCAGGTATGACTCTATGCTGGCGTATTTCTCATTAGCCCTTATTTCTGGTGCTGCCGTTATAGCCAAATTTAAAGCTTGGACTACATCTTCTGGCTCGTATGATAAAAGTTGTTTTATATAGTTATACGTGTCCCATGCAACCCACCCTGTAACTAGGGAAGCAACCTCCGAACTAATTCCTTTTATTTCTAGGTAAGTGGATAATTCTTGATTTAATGCTTGCCCTAATATTGAATTTGAAAAATCCGTCAGTGCTTCTTTAGCTTCACTATTACTTAGTTCTACTTCTTTGAGTTGATTAAACTGAGGTTTAACTTCCTGCTCTTTTATCTCTGCACTCAGCTTACTTTTTAACCAAACATTTCTCTGTACTAAAGCATTAAAACTATTTATATAAGCTAATGGGCAAGCAAGAGCTACCCATTCTTCGATCTCAAACTCTTTATTTGTTTTCTCGCGCAGTGATGTCAAGCCTTTTCGGGCAATACCTACAAACGATAACCCAGCAGCGATTACTGGTGCTGCTGGGGCAGTAGTTAGTACACCGAGGGCGATCGCAAATTCTAGGACAGCTTTAGAAACCTCTGCCCCAGACTCTACAATATCTTCAGCTTTTTCTAGCTGCTGCTGGGGCTTAGAAATCAAACTCTGCCAAACTTGCTTGATTTTTACCACTGCTCAATTTCCTATGTGAGGTTTTGCTACTGAAACTACATCGTATGCGCCTTGCCGGACTGTAGCACAACCTCTATCTGACTTTTCCTGTTAAGTCTTGAAAAGCTTGCTGGCAAAGGATTTAAGAAACAGCAGCGCAAATACGGTAAAGTAATTGAAATTGGGTGCTAAAGGTGACAAGCAATGCTGGATTAGTGGGAGAAAAATTTTGCAACCTGTGATTTAGGCGATAAGCCTGACGGCATGGCTTCGCTTACCGCCGATTGAATGAGTGCGCAATGTCGATAGGTTATGCTCTTAGTTTTGGATTTGGCAAAGCACTGTCAGAAATTTTTAGCAGTGGAACCGCATTTTCTTTTCCACATCCCCTGAAAAGTTAGGGAGGTTGACGAGTCAAGTTAGATACAGAAACGAGAAGAGCCATCGAGATACGCATTCAACTGCTCCATAATCGACTGAACTCGGGGTGGTCCCCAAGCGAGCACCTCAGAGTTTGTAGAGCTGAGGATGAAGTTGAGGGTGACTAGGTCTCGCATCGCTTTAAATATCATGAGCTGTGCCGATGTCGTTGTGGGAAGGGGGCGAATGCGATCGTAGCTGGTCAGATAGGCATCACGCAGCTGTTGGTACTCCCCTAGATTGCGAGCAAGGCGACGGTAAGTCGAGTCGAGCACTGAAGCCACGTCATAGAGAAAGAAACCCCAGCCGCAATCGTCGAAATCAATCACACCTGTCTCGCCATCATGAATAAGGATATTATCGCGATGCAGATCACCGTGGATAAGGCCCCAAGCATCTTCGCTTGATCTAAGCTTGTGCAGGTCGTTCAACAGCACGTTGCGTACAGACGCGAGTATATTGAGTTGCGCATCTTCGAGAGGGACACTACTAACCTCAAGAGATCCGCCTCCTGACAGCCTGGATTCGAATACCGAGAAAGGACCGAACAGTTGATGCCAATCCCAACTTGGTCGGACAAAGCCCACAGGTACTGAGAAATGCGTAGCGAGGAGATGCATATGTCCAGTGATCTCGCCAAGTTGGGAGAAAAATGTAGGTTCAATGGGGGGTGACGGATGTTCGCCTTCAACCCAGCGCAGGACTACTGCGAGGTGTGGCTCGCTTGGATCAGCGGTGGGTAGATCTGTCACTAGCTGACCGTCGCAGTTGACGACCGGCAGCGGAACTGGAAATTTCGCCTTACTCCCAAGCCACTCCAGCCACTTCATCTCAGAGAGCTGTCTAGCAGAATCGTGTCCGGCAAGGGCACCGAGACGAAGAACGTAGTCTTTCCCATCGCCGTCTGTAAGACGGTATACCGCGTTGTCCTCGTATTGCAACAGTCGATAGCGCACCCCGTAGAGAGGGTAGCCTGCAATAGCTTGGGCAACACGCTTCTCAAGCTGGCGGAGTTGCCCGTCATGATTTAGCTCAGTAAAGTGCACTTCATGCCTCCTTTATGCCTCAGCAGCAAAAACAGATATCCTCCAGGCGAAAGTTTTAAAATCAGGGTGTCAAGTAGAACGATACAGACTTGCCGCTGATGGGATCAAGACAATACTATTGTTTTTTAAGTGTAATTGCTGTTGAATTGTTGCAATTGACTTATCTACACCGCACTCAGCCAACTGCCGATGCAATTGTTATCCTCAATCCCCTTGAGATCCGCATTTTGAAAGCTAAATCACCCAAACTACCCAAGACATTTACAGTTAGTTGGGCTGTGCAAGCGATCGCTCGTTTAGGGGGTTACTTAGAACATCGACATAAAACCCCTATTGGTATCCAGGTACTGTGGCGAGGCTGGTTAAAATTGCACGACCTCTGTGAGGGTTGGCAGCTTGCAAAAGAGACTTAACGGGAAAAGATAGCAACCTCTATGACCACTCCCCATTCCCACAAATTGCTAGAGTGAATCCCCGGCGACTTATTTTTGGGGTTGTTGCTCGCCACCAGAAGCCGGCTGTTGCACTAAATAGCCCAGCACGGCTGTAGCAAGACCAGTCAACGTTGAGGCTAATTGATGATTAATTACACCAGTACCACCGAGCAAAGTTGACCCGCCGGCAACTAAACCCAAAATTGTACTGAGAGTGTTGAGAGTTGATTTAGACATTTGAATTACTGCTCATTAACGTGTTGATAGTATTCCCAGGCTCAGAAGTTAATTTTCGTTTTCGTCTTCGTCTGGGTCAGCGACAGGCTGAGAGCGAATAATAAACCCAGTATGTTTTTCTAGGTGGCGTTGGATATCAATAATGTGAAAATTCAGCCTGCTGGACTTATGCTTAATCATCTGCTTTAGTCCGCGTGCTATATCAGATTGCCATTCCTTACGAACTGTATAATCAGTCTTGTGTGTAAAGAAATCCATCTGAATTAAATGAACTTCCTTTCTAAGTTCATCTGAAACTTTATCGATTTCTCGATAAATTGCTGCTTCCATATGGCTAATGCGATAAACAATAGCAACCAGCGCAAAAATTCCTAAAAGTACATCAATTGAATTTTTTAAATCAATCATTGTATGTAGTGGGCATTGGCAAAAGTTATTGAGTATTAGAAAACAGCAAATTGATGCTAAATATGAGAATTTAAAGAGCATCAATTTTGCTTTCAATCCGTGGTAAATCTACGTTGATAATTTGATTAATTAAGTCTTCAGTAGTATCAGATTCAGTGCCAATATATTTAAAGACACTAAAACTGACATCTTGAAACCACTTAGGAACATCAAGCGAAAGTGAATACGTTTGTGTCAGCTTCGGAAAGATAATTAAAGTAATTCGATTGAGCCAGATTTTGCGCTTCTGCACAGCTTCCGAATCTGGCAATCCTCCAACCAGTATTCCTAAAGCAATTTTTTGGTTAATAAAACCGCCAAAATACCAAGTCGGCTTGGCAGTACTACAAGTAACTGAAACTGCGATGATGTGCTTATCCAGCAGTATTGGAATTGTAATTGTGGGAATTGGTCTATAACTTTGACCATCAGCACTAACTACTGCATTCGCTGAACTTGTATAAACGCTCTCCCAGTTATTCGAGTTACCAAGTTGTAAAACTGGGTCGCCCATACTAACTACTTTTTAAGCTTAGTTGCAGTTCTGAATAAGTCTTAAAGTAAGATTTTTTCTCCTTCAAGATTTTCCTCGACTATTTCCAAATAATCATCAATATCAACTTCACACAGTTCTAAAATGTCTAAATAATCTTCAAAGCTAATCGAACCTTCGATAAAACGTTTTTGAGCAAGCTCTGCACATTCTAATTGCTCGATTAGTTTTAATGATTCACTCTCGGACATTCCCTCAGTTGTGACAATCCTCAGTTGGAGAATGTCTTCAAGCATAATTAAAATTTCTCAGGTTTGAAAGAAACACCACGATTAGTCCCTGGAGCTGTAACCTTAGTAATAATTGCAGCCTTAACACTTTTGTAGGTGTTATGTGTTGTACCAATACCAAAAGGATAAGTATAGGTTTTTATTGCTTTCTTTTTGTAGCTATTTCCAGTTATTTTCGATTGAATTGGTGAACCGGCACCTGTTGGGACAACTGAAACAGTAGCTTTAGCTGGCACAAAACCTTTAACTTTCTCCAACCCCACATTATTTGTTGGAGTCGTATCAATATTTAAATCATCTGAAGCATTTAAGCCTGTATTTGCAATACCGGATAATGCTCTGCCTGAAATATTAACCAAGTATCTGGTAGTAGAGGTACTCAAATCAGCGAAAGCTTTGAGAGAGCAAGAGGTTTCGTCACCAGGGAGGCTGTCTGCATTGCGAGTAACCTTAACAACTACCTTGCCCGCTTTAAAGTCCTGAAATTTCCTCAATTGGGTTCCTTCTGGTGCATCTGGAACTACAGAGTTTTCATTAGCTCCTGGTGGACGCAGGTACTTTAAGGCTGATTTTAAATTATTGAATCGTCGAGCCATATCTTTAATCTTTCAAGTATGAGGGTCTAAATTAATACTGCCCAAGAAAAAATTGAATATATAATGTTTTTCAGCCTCGCGTTATAACATAAACCCTTTGGGTTTKCATTTTTATTAGACGATTTTTCAAAGATAATCATGACCTCCGTAACACCTGGAACTAACGGCACTTTAAAATCAACCAGCGCCGAAAATGCACTGATTGAACTCGTAACTTTTCTTAAAAATGGCGAAGCGGATACAACAATTAATCCTAGTAAGCGTAATTACGTAACCCTTGATTTTAATGTGAACACGGGTTCGGTCGCGATTTCTTTTAGTATTCCTTCTGTCCCAACAATTACGGCTACAGGCAGCATAGAACTAACCGCTAGCGAATATCTCACAAATTTAGGTTTTAGTAGTGGTACTAGTGGAACTTTTAAAAGTTCTACCGCCGCCCAATCATTAATAGAAATAGCATCTTATTTACAAAGCAAAGAAGCTGATAGTACTAGCAATTCAGCCGCAAATAATTATACAAACTTTAATTATGATGGAGACAACGCTGTATTTAGTGGTAGCGCAACTATTCCCTTTACAGTTTCCATCAATTCTAGCGGTAAACCAATTATTAATGTGGTTGAATATTTACTGTAGTAACTTCTCTAACAACAGGATTATTATTGTTGTCAAATTGGATTTCAATTAGATTTTCGTTAGTCGCAAGCTTCTTTTGATAAATATAAGAGTCCAAAGCACCTGCCACTACATAGCCAGCTTCCGTACAAGCTACACCAAATTCTTGGTAAGCCTGGTCAACAAATGCTCTGGTCTTTTTACCCCCAATTGAGTCAATACGCTCTTGTATCTTTTGGGAAAGAACAAACGGTTTACTTCTAGCTTCTAGTTCTTTTTTGATTTTCTCTTCATTGGCACCAGCTGCTACTAGGCGATTTTTCAAATCGTTATCGCTGCCCCGGAAAGCACGGCGAATACTACCATATAGCCACAAGAATCCAGAGTTTAAAAGCAGTCTAGAGCTTTGATAGATAATTATTGAATATTCGCTCGCTAGCTGTTCTAGAAGCTCCTCTGTTATTTTTGGGGCAATTGCCTCAAAAACTGTAGGACTGATGGTGAAAACTCCTAAAGCAGGCAAAGCACCACAGGCAAGATATCCGAGCGTCTTTCCTGCTGCCTGACCTAGTAAGCCAGCGATGGTGACAAAGCTATTGTCAATTTGGGCTTGGATTTCGGCATCAGTGATGTTGAAATTAAAATTAAAGATGAAACTGGTAGCGACTACTATTGCTGTCCAAATAGAGGTAAATGTCCAAGCTAATCCTTGGGAGATCAGAGAAAATAAACCTTTTAGTAGCGATTGGGCATTAGACCCTAGAAAACCAAAAAATCCACCTTCACCGGATGCTGAATTTAAAACGACTCTTTTGCCATTGGGAACAGCAGTAGCACGGATAATCCTACTGCTGAGGTTGATTATTGATGCCATCGTAGACCTGATCCAGATTTTTAATGAAGGCTTTTACTTGGTCGGTGATAGTGCCACTTTCACCCAGCAGTGTCAGTAAATCACTTTTTAGTTTGCTAGCAATCTGTTGTTGATTACCACCCGTGCGTTTGTAATGCACGGCTCTAGTGATTGCAGCTGCTTGCAGAAGGGATTGCATTTTTGCAATTAGAGTCTCTTTCTCGTTGTAGGTTAATACTGAGACGTTCTGCTCTGATTCTTTCAAGAACTTGTCAAAAGATTTTTCTCCAACTGTAAAACTGAGTGGCATTTTTTGAACTTCCGAACTGGTGTGAAATCCCACGTAATCTATAAGTGCATTTAAAGCGCTGTAAGTCTTGAATTCACTTTGCTTAATTTGTCCAGATTCTATCAACGTGCGATTAACAATATTCAATATCAATTCATTATTAATATTGAAATGAATCATCATTGAAAACATTTCGGCAATTGATTCTGCTAGATTTGGCAGCCGAATAGTTTGTGTTTGCTTACCTTCTTTGGTTAAATCGGCATCGTCTACCTCAATAGTAATTTCAAATTCGCCTACAGTTTCATCAAATCTTTCAGCAAACCAAGCAATAAAATCTGTGAGGCTTTCAACTTTTTTGATTTGTGCTGGTTGGACTCCTTTTTTAGTTAGAAAGCTGGCTGGCACATCTGCGGGTAAAGACCCAATGCGTTTTAGTATGAGCTTGAGTAACGCATCGTTATTTTGCTGCCCTGGACAACACATACAACAGTCCTTTTTCTTGGGTGGTCGTGGTGGAGGTGGTGGTGCTGGAGGCTTTTTGTAGTTGCCACAAAAACTCTCAATAATCCATACTTGGCGATAAATTCCGATTTGACCAGTTAACAAATCGTCATTGTCAACGTAGGCAACTTGATAATACTGTTCGCGATATTTCCAGCGGAAGTTTGATACTGGTTGAGCGTTATATCTTGCAAAACCGACGACGCTACCTAGTACGCCAACAAATCCAAAAAGCGTATATTCTTCTGTGCCTTCGTTGTAAGAAGCATAATTATACGGGTCTCTGGAATCATCGGTATTTGAACCTGGATAAATATTGTGTATGTTTGTTTGATATTTTCGGTTACATCCCCTGTAGTTTGAATTGTGACGCCTACAGTAACTTTTGCCCCTTGAAAAACAACTTGGTGATTATCAGAAATATAGTGATATTCTTTTGGGTACTCAACTTCAAGTATTTCGCAATCTATTTGTCTAACAATGGAATTGTTATATTCAGAGTTTTGAAAATGCTGTAAGTGAGAAATGCTCAATGCTGGTAGTCCTGAACTACACGAAACTGGACTAAAGTCTTCTTGTACTGGTTGTGAAGATGGGAGAGGCAACGGTGGTGGTTGGCGTGGCTGACATGCTGGATTTCGCCAAACAAGCAACCTGTCATTAATTTCTACGCCTACTGTGCATTCGTCGTATATCAGTTTGGCAATTGCTATGTCTTGTAAATATTCATAAATCGATGGTGCTTGGTCGCGAAAAAATTTATTAGCAGGACTGTTTTGCACGGCATCTATAAAAAAGGATTTCGCTTTTTCTGCTAATAAACCACCGGGACTATTTGCAAACATCTTAGACAAACTCCCTGATATCTATTGCAGTGCTACCAGAATCCACAATGCTATAGTAAGCACCTGTATAGATTGGTGCGGGAGATTCCCAATAATCCCCAGGTTCAAGTTTTACTAGATAACTGCTAGTGCTAACACTTGAAACACTATCTATAAATACGTTCTTATCGCTGCTATTAAACAACGTCAAACCTTTTCTATTAGCATTAGTGTTGATAATTGTTGCTGCAATAGTGGTGATGTTATTCGCTATTTTGACGGATGTATCTACTAATTTTTCAATGGTTATTTGACGTGTTAAATCACAAAAAGCTACTACCTTATCTTCTCCAGCCGTAGTACTTTGCAGTAAACCATAGTTGGCGTCTCGGATTTGTAAGCCAATCATTGCATTGTTGCCTAAACTATGGTCGCCTAGAGAATATTCTCTGTAGGGGTAGGGGTCGGGATTTAATAGGGAGTAGGCTGCTATTCTTTGCCAGTCTTGAGCGTTGCCTATTTGACAAACTACATCAAGTTGGATTCGTGGGGAATTCCACTCTAAGTTAATCGCTGTAAGCAATTGTTTAGATTCACTATCGTCTAACTCAAAAACTGGGAATGCAACTGGAGTCAGATTATAAATCCAACTAACTGCTTTTAAATTATTGATTTCCAAGTATTCATCAATTAGTCTGTAACCTGATTTACTGTAAGGAACGTAATTAAAGATTGGCACAACGTTAGTTCCACTATTGTGGTCAAGTGTGACAGCTATTTTTTGTTTAATTGTTAATTTTTCTAGCATTACCAGTATTTATCCTTGGTTGCGTTTGCACATTTATCTACTAGATTGTTGGGAATGCTTGAGTTGGAGGCGTAAAATTAGCGCTGTATCGAGCTTGTTTGGTTATCCTCAGGTTACTCATATACCCATTAGCACTTCGACCATTAATCGCAGTTCCAATCAGAATATTCTCAGTGAAAGATTGTGGAGTAATCGTACTAGAAGCAATTGAAATTCCATCAACAAAAGTCTGAATAGCTGTAGCGTTGCGAATAAATGCTAAATGATGCCAGCCATTTGGAGTTAAGTTATTAGTAGAAGGATAGAGATTAGTGGAGCCATACTTAAAGCGTAATTTCCCTTCGCCTCCGTCCCATTCTATTAACAAGCCCAAGTCACTTGTTGCGAATAAATCTTGGTCTGCTGTCCCTAAAGCGTTGAAGTAATACCAGAATTCTAAAGTTAAATTGTTATTTAAGGCTCCAGTTTCTAATACTGTAGATAATTTCGGATTACTGCCACTAAATTTAATACTAGAGCTTCCATACTTAATTTGTTCTGTACTGATTACTGCTGAACCATCTACAGTAATAGCCTTGCCTTTTATATCGACTATGGAGCCATCAAAAGGCATCAATAAAGATACATCACTAAAATATGGATCGTCACTGCTAGTATTTCCATTTCCGCCGCTACTAGATAACCCTGCTAGGAAATTGGCTTTAGTGATTTTATAAGGTATCCCATTACTATCAACCATCAATACGTAATCATTATTTCCAGCAATAGTTTTGATGGAAGTTGGTATTTGAAGACCGCTATTTGTTGTTGGCTTTTTTTTGGATAATGGCATATTTAATCGCTATTGCTGGTTTACTCCTCTAACTCGGAGCGCTTCAATAATAATTGCTCTGGCGGTTGAAGGCTCTTTATTCACCCAAAGGGGTATTTTTTTTGTCCGGCTACGCCGAAAATCTCCGGCAAGAGTAGCATTAAAACCTGAGTATTCTCTTTGTTCCTCTACTACTACTTTTTCAAAATTCAAAACACTAAAAAATGCCGGATATACGCGTGTTGTCTCTTTGTACATTCTTTTATTTTCTGCCCGTCTCCCCTCTTTCTTTTCCTCGGCTACAGTCATGGTGAGTATTTTGGCAGTTGAGAATGCTGCCAGCGACCGCAACATATTTGCAGCTGTCTCGTCACTGCCGCCGTAGACTTGCATCTGTCTGCCATTGCTTAGATTTGCAGTGGCTCGGAATCTTCCCCAGGTGTAACCCTCTGCTCCTCCACAGGCATTTTTAATTGTCAGCCAATCTAGTTTGGCTCTGTTTACATCGGGGATATTATAGGTTACCCGAACAAATCTAAATCCTTGTCTTTCTCTAAATGGTGGTTGTTGAAAATTGAAGAAAAATACGCTTAATTTTATTGTTTCTACTTTGGCGCGAACATAGTCTTCAACTGGTAAACCTACGAAGTCTCCAATATCTCTAGTTTCAATCAAGTTTCTATTTGCTAGGACTTCGGAAACTACTGACCTGTAATTATTCCTATTGACTGCTAGGACTATCTTTTCTTTATTAGCTAATACAATTTCACCTGCCATTGATTTAACCGCGAATTTCGGTGCAATAAATCTGTTGTATGCGGAGGTGAAAAATTCGTAAATCTTCCTCTTTTATGTAAAAAAGGAAGTAATTTACTGAATCAACATACTGTAAAGACTGGATTCTGTGGACACTGCTGATTTTTGAAATTTAAAATATACCTGTTTTACCTGCTGTAAGGGTAAAACCGGAAGTCATACCCCCAAACTATTTTTAAAAACCTGAGTAGCTGTACTGAATATATTAGAAAAATAATTTATACAAATCTTTAAAATCATCAGCAGGACAAAACTGCCTATGGGCAATATGCTGAAAATTATTACAGGATTTGTTACCTCATCGCGATCGCCCCACTTCCAAGTCGAAGGCGACCGCGTTTTTCATCTTCCTTGTCATTGACGGGCGCGTACCAGCTTCAAATCATCGCGGTCAAACGGGCCAAGCCTAGACTGGAAGCCTTTGGCTGATTTCTTGAGCCAGTACTCACCTTTGTCTATGAAATCCACTATCAAAGTCTGTCCTTTATGCTTTCCGCGCAGTACTTCAACCTCATCAGCAGGCAGAAACTTAGGCTGAACGGGGCAAAGGTCGCTAAATGGCAGCCGGAGTTTGTCGAAAGGTTCCCCAGGAATGATTACATCAGCTTTTTTAACAGAGGGGTAGACCCGATAAATCCGTACCTCTAGAGCAAGTGAGAGTGACCAAACATACTGTTTTTTATAGAAATTCTCCTGAGTAATATTTTCTAAAAATTTTGGTAAATTAAGTGGATCATCTGGATCAGTGGTTGGCTTTATCGTCTCTAGCTCTTGTTCTACAGTGTCTCTGGACTGATCCAGATGATCCACTTGATTTTGCTGTTTTTTTGCAGATAAATTACTATCTTCCTGCATAGTAGTATTTGACACTATATCGCCTTCGCTGATTGAAGGTGGTGCTGTGCCTGGTTGATCTGCAAAGAAATCGACTTTTTGAGTTTTGGTGAAGATTCTTACCCAATGACCGGCTGACCTTTTGCGCTCAGTTGCCCACCCCAATCGGTTCATGACAGCGCCAATTCTCTTGGATAGCCCTACATCCTGTCTTGCAACTTCTATGTCTAAGTGGGTGAATAGCTCAGAAAGCGTAACTGTGTTTTTATGCTCCACGTACTCCTGAATCTTTGCCAGCCACGGGTCAACTACCTGGAATTGCTTGTTGAACTCTTCGCGCTGTTCTTCTTGCTCGTCAGTCAGTTTCCATTCTTCCCCAGTTTTATAGAGGGCAAAGGCAGCTGCCCAAAGTCGATCGCGCTCTATAGTTAGCTGTTCTACGGGGATTCTGCCCTTAACTGGGATAACCCAAAATCTTCTGCTGCCTGTCGGGTCGGCGAGTATTTCTTGTTCGTTGGTGGTTCCAACTAAGATAGATCTGCGGGGATATTCCTTGACGGTGCGAGAGTAAGGGGTTCTATAACTGTCAGTGCTAGTGGTGATGAATTTTTTTAAGGCTGAGACATCTTTCTTTTTGTAAACATTCTCGAATTCTGACCACTCCAGACACCAAAACTGATGCATTTTCATTCGCTCGTCTTTCTCGTTGGCGTCTCCCATGTCGTCGCTGAACCAATCATCGCCAAACAAGTTTCGCCAAAAAGTACTCTTGCCTATTCCCTGTTTTGGATTAACTAGGATAGTCACTGCATCTAGCTTGCATCCTGGCTTCATGATTCGCGCCACTGCTGCCAAGAGCGTTTTCTTCATATATATGTTATGCAGTTCGTTATCACTGCCAAAGTAACGAGTAGCAAGATTGTCGAGGATGCTGATGTCAACGTCTGAGTAGAGTTCGGCAACGTTTTCTAAGTAGTCAGCGACCGGGTGATAGGCATTTTGCCCACCAAGCATTTGCACGATCGCTTGAGCATCGCCGATGGGCACTTGTTCGCCAAACTCTAAAACCATATGCAAGCGAATCTGGTCTAGATCTAGTGGTTGCCCCGCTAGTTCAATTCGATTTTTCATTTGATTGAGCCGCAGCCCTTCGCCCCAGCCATCGCGGATTATTTCAAATTGCCGCTTGAGCTTGCATTTTTCTTCTTCACCTTCTTCGAGTTGCTGTTTAATCCATAACTCTTCTAGGCTTTTGCGCCACTCTTCAACAGTTTTGGCACTGTGAAATAATTTGTCAAACTCATCTTTACCGTTCTGGTTAATAAAATCATCCATGCCTTTTAATTCACCTGGTGGTAACTCGATAACCATGACTTTAGAACCAGTAGCGCTTAAGTCTTTAGCTAGTCCCAACATGGCGTTCTGTACTGGTTTTTTGACAACGATATCATTGTCAAAACATAAGTAAAAGGTTCTGCCAAACCCTGTAAATAGCTTGAGTAATTCGTGCAATCTACCATTCTTTTTACACGTAGAAACACCTGGGATTGAAATTGTTGTGTAGTTAATTGACAGCCCTGCTGCTGCTTTCTTCGCACCCTCAGTAATAATAATTGGCTTGGATAAGTCAGTAATGACTTGTTGCCAGAATCCTTCTATATCAATATCTAAAAATAGAGGTGCAGCTTGATATGCAGATGCTCCAATATATTTTTGTAGCTTTCCTTGTTTGTTCAGTATTGATGTATCTGGTTTTACCTGGACGCCAAGCAATGTCGGTTCTCCAGTCTGCGGATCTACACCGCTAACTGCCCAGCAAGGTATCAGGCTGTTAGAGTGTTTCCATCTTGATTTATTGTTTCTGTTGAGGAGTTTGTCTACTTCTAAGGAGTCTTTAATTGAGCGAACATTTTTTGCTATTATCTTTTCACTAACACCACTAAGTAACCACTCTTCCCAGTGTTTTTTATCTATATGTTCTGGGGATTTTGTGTTATAATTGTTAGTGGTATTGTTGTTATTTAATGTTATTAATTCAGTATTTTGGGTGGTTGCAGCCGCCCTTTTTTGTTTTGTGGATGTCATGATTTTTACCTCAAGTGATAGTGTTGTGGATTAATGAAGGGACGATGATTTCGCTTTTGGTTAAACGTGATTTAAATTACCTTAAATATAAAGGCTGCATTTGAACATGAAAAAAAATCTGAATTTTTTTAGCTATCTGGATCAGGCTAGGATAAATGTGCAGCAGAAGGTGTAGCGCTGCTGATCCAGATGATCCACTTAATTTTCCAAACTTTTTATTTTTTTGCATGTCAGGATTATTCCTTAGCTATATTTTTAACATGTTGCATTAAATACATTTTTTTTTAGACTTAGTGTTAGGTGTTCACTGCTCGATGTCGGTGAGTTGTAAGTACAACAGAAAGTTATCCAGTTCATCTTCAGTCAGTTGCAAGCGCGATCGCTAAATTTTTTAATAGATAGGCTGCTACCGTTTAATCGTTTGACATTGTGTTTTGAGTTGGGCGAGCATTTGCGGGTTAGTTTGAAAAGCAGATGGTAATTGGTTGATAATTATTGCGGCTACCATAGTTCTTTGAGAAAAGTCGAGTCCTGGGTCAACGGTTCCTATGTACTCAACAAAGTTTGCTAACTCCTTGCCGCAAATATCACTAGCAGCCTGTACCCGCTCAATGAAGTTATTTGTATTTTCTATATTCATTGGTCATTAGTTATTGGTTGTTGGGTTTTGACTGTTGAGTGTTGACTCTGGGGTGTCGGTCAGTTGCAAGAAAAGCAGAAAGTTATCTAATTCCTCTTCGGTCAACTGCAAGCGCGATCGCTTCCCGTAAAATTTCTGCAAATGCTCTCGTCCGTCGGCTTCTGTCCAGCCCAAGCGCTGCATTTGGGCGTTTGTCTGGTTTATCAGGTTATGAAAGTTTGGGTAGGTTGGCTCTTTGGTCATTGATGAGTCTGGGTTGAGATTGTCCAGCTGCCGATAGGGCGTAGGGAAAAATCTCCGGTCTGATTGCAAATAAGTGAGGCAGTCCGGCGACTAACTGATTAGCCACGAGTTCGGCGTGCTGGTCGCAAATGCTGGGAATTTCGATTTTTATAAACTCCACCAAGGGGCGGATTGATTGGGCTGGGTCTGTATTAGTCATTGGGTATTGGATGTTGGGGAAAACTTAGGAAAGGCGGATCAAGTTGACGCTTGAGCCGCCATGTTGTCTACGAAAGAGAAAATCAAAATGAGTAATAAATATCAGCTTGGCTACCCTGAAGACAGGGGTGGCTTGAGTGATGAAGATGTTGTGTCAAATTCTGGTGGACTTTGTTTTGGAACCCCCGACATGGCTAAATTAAAAGGATTAATAGAACGTATTCGTTCTTGGGCATGTGGCACGGGTAGATATCCTAGCGCCGAATACAAATGGTTTACAGAAGAAGGGTTTAAATGCGAGGTTTTGCGAGTCAATGGCGGAGGCTGGATAAAAGGAAGATTCCGGTTTCGACTTGAGTTTGTTCCTGATGAACCAGAAGCGATACAACCAAAAGATCCAAGCTCACCGCTCGCTGATCTGCGATCGCAATTAGATACCCAATAGTCAATCATTCATAGGCTTTGACTCTTCGAGCGTTGGAAAAACTTAGGAAAAGCGGATCAAGTTGGCGCTTGAGCCGCCATGTTGTCTACAAAAGAGAAAAGTAAATGAGTGACGAGATTGTTTTAGACAATGATGATGTTGTCTGTTTTGGCGCGGAAGATTACAGCTTTTCAAAAGCTCCGACAGCAACAGTCAATGAAATAAAAAGTTCATTGCTGAAAACTTGGTTGGCAGGGCATCTGTCCGGCTGGATCGGTAATGGAATAGCCTGTAAAGTTTTGTTGGTGCGCGGTGGGGGATGGCAAGCCGGGAGAGTCCGATTTCGCCTAGAGTTTATGCCTAACGAACCAAAAGTCTCTCGAAAAGAACCTTCCAGTACCAGTGAGTCAAAATCACCGTTAGATGACCTGCGTTCTGACTTGAAAGTATAGTCACAGATGCGTCGCCTGCTGATGGTAGTAGGCGACATATCCATGAATAAAGCCGTCCTGCCAACAATGGTTAGGACGGCTTTATTCAGTCTTGTGTCCGTTTAAATCTGTAAGGCTGACAGGGATCTGTCTTAGCTCTTTGAGTCTGTTTCTTAATAAATCAGCCTGCTGTTCGTGGTAGGACAGTTGTTTCTCTGTCTCCTCAATTAGCTGGCCGACAACTTCCCCAGTGATTCCGCTACTTGAGCGTTGTCTTGAGATATCGATATCTGATTTGTCGCTATTTTCTCTAAAAGTTGCGATCTTGTAAGTCCCAGAGTCTGTGCTAGTTCCTGAAATAGCTCCCACGCTTCCGGATGCACTTTTAAGCTCACTCCTATAACTTCTCTGCCCGATTTTGGGCGACCGGTTCTTGCCATTTTTCCTTTCCATGCTCGACACCCCAATTATTGCATATCCAGAAATCCATTATTGCTTATAGGTATCCAGATATGCAATACTGCTAATATTGGATTTTTAGAAATCCATAAAATCTACTCATACAAACCAAGCAGAGATGGTAGCCTGCCAGCATTGAGCAAAAGAAAGACCTGCCAGCGTGAGTAGCCTTGTGTACCTGATGCCCAATACCTAACACCCAATCCCCAAACCAGGCAGAGATAGCAGCCTGCCAGCACTGAGCGAACGCCAAAGACCTGCTAGGGGAAACGCCAACCGACAACCAACCAAGATGAGTTACGTCTACCTACTACATTTTTCTAAACCAATAGGAACACAAGGGAGGGGACAAGCACAGCACTACCTGGGATACACCGGGTTAAGCCTAAAGAAAAGACTGTCCATGCACAAAGCTGGAACTGGAGCCAAAATATGCCGAGCCGCCATAGCTAGTGGCATCGAATTAAATCTCGTTCGTCACTGGAGCAACGGAACCCGAAGCCTAGAGCGACAACTCAAACGCCAGCACAACAGCCCAAGGCTGTGCCCAGTCTGCAACAACCGACAACCAACACAGAGTAAATGACAAACATAAAACCAAATGAGACAGACATCGAAGACTGGAACGAGTGGTGGGTAAACCCAGTAGCAAACGGCAGCACCGAACCTGACCCCGCCGACCTGGCAGGAACCAAAGCCTACATTGAGCAGAATTACTCCCCTGAAATTCAAGCCCAAATCCAAATCAAAGTTAGGAGCGAAATAGAGGAATAAATGGTTAACAAACCTTACTTAGTCCGCGTAGATGACGAGATAATCATCAACCTTGAAAACGTAACCACCATTGCACATAGTGAAGGGAGGCTGTTGATTTGTTTTGTTGGTGATTTAGATAACCCACTCATTTTGGTTGGAGATGACGCCCAAGCGATGTGGATTTACTTCTCCTCTCAGATGATGAGCTTCCAGCCTTTGAAAATTACAAATCCAGGGCGAGAAACCCTGGATATCCCAAACTCAACCGATGAACAACATTAAAAGTGAACAAACATGAATCTAACAGACGCTATTCGACGAGAAATGTCCATTTTCACCCTTTCGCAGACAACAGGGTTGGCTTCTTTAATCTTCCTCGCTTGGCGGGAAAAAACCTCTGTTTGGGATCAATGGAGCGAATGGGATTTTGCCGACATTCCCGAAAACACAGTTAGCTTGTGCGATTTGCTCGGCGACCAAGAGCAGCTAAAGCTAGCAGCCGATATCGCTCTTGGCTTATTAAAGGAAATTGTTGCGGCAGCCGTAGAGCAAGAAAACGCTGAACCAACTACTGTGCAAGCAATTGAGCCAAAACCTTATACCCCACTATTGAGCGACTATTCACGCACTATCGACTAACTCGTGAACCACTAGTGAACCACTAATGAACGACTATCGACTAACTCGTGAACCACTAATGAAGCGCTATGACTGACCAACAGATTACAGATCGAGCCACTACAAACGGCAAAACGACTACTAGTAGGGCTGAACGCAAGGGCAAACCGAGAGAGTGGAAGGAGATGGCTGACGATCCGCTCTCCGAGGGGTTCGATTCCCACCAAGCTGAGTACGTAGTAGGTAGAACTCAGGTAGGGTTTGGCACTTTAGAACCCGGTCAACTGTTTTCTCGGTCAAAAACGGGGAAAAGCCTTTATGTCAAACTCAACGACGGTCGGGCAATTTGTCTCGACACCCGTCAGCCGATTGAAGTTAGCCCAACAAGACGAAAGACTTGGCAGATATGGCTTGTAACTCTTTTCAACAGCACCACTGCCAGCAAAGCCGATTTTTAAAGGGCGATCCACCTCTGCCAAGAACGCGCGATCGCCCCCAGTAGGTTGGCTAACTTTCCGAGAAAAATTACCCACTTGAATTATGACCGATCGACAATACCCAAGCAATCAAATTCACCGTGTAGGCTTAACAGAGGGGCAATACAGCGATTGGAGACAAAGCGATGTTTAACGAAAACCTTTATCGAGCATCGCTTAGGGCCCTAGTCAACGAGGGAGTTCCAGTAAATGTAGCTGTAAAAGCCTCTGAAGTGGTAGCCAAAGACGAAGCTGGAAAACCTGAATTAGGGAGAACTTCTTCAGACCAACAAGCGGTACAAGAAGCGATGAAACACTACTGGGCAGGGCGAATAAATGCAGACTAGCAGTTTTCCCTCTGACTGGTATCAATCCCAAGCAGAGATTGCAGCCCATGAACTGGACTGTGACTTACATCTAGCCGCTTGCGAAGCTCAAATCAAGGAAGGTATCGCCGCCAGCCTAGAGCCGATGCCCGAACCGGACTCGAAGCCAGACAACTCCGTTTACAACTTCAACGCCATACTTGATGGCTTACTCGATTAACCAACAAGCCCCTTCGTGGGGCTTTCATCCATGAAAGAACCATCACGCATTACATCTGCCCTGGGGGAAGCAATGGGAGCGTTAATTATTTTGCTATTGCTCATGCCAATAGCGGCCTTGTGTTTGAGAGCCACTGTAGACATTGTTCGGGTCAACTGTGAGGTGAATCGTGCCAGATGAACAGCCAAAAATTGTAGTTGAAGTGCCGAGCAGCTCTGATTATTCTCCAGTCCCCAGTCCCCAAACCAGCAAACTAGAGAAATTTAAAAAGGGGTGGATTGAAGCGATAGCCTTCCCAGACACTCTGGCAGACATGGCCTATGCTGTCGCCGCATCCGTGGCAATTCCCGCACTTTTAACCAGCTGTTGGGTATCGCTTCCGTTACCCAGTTTTATACGCTTGGGGGTGTTAGGAGTTTTAGCAATAACTGGCGCCCTCATGTGTTATTTACGACAAGCAGTGCCAGACGTGGACGAAGAATTGACATTTCGCGCCTTTCTAGTGGCGTTGGGGGTAATTTTGGGGCTATGACCGCAATACACCCATCACAGCTACACCAGCAATTGCAGATGTACACTCGTGCGAACTGGTCGTCCTGGGGAGCTTTGATTGTCAGCTGCGGCTTACTGTCTCTGGGGGTATCGCTCCAGGGGAAAGAAAGACAATACAAACCCTGGATACTAGGTGCAGCAGTCATTTCACTAGAGACAGGACGACGGCAAAGACATACTGTTAAGCAACTGTCTCAAAGTTTGGGCGACATCGAGTCGGCATCGCGGGCGAACTTCCAGTTATGGGCCAAAGCCCAAACTCAACCCACAGCACAGTTAGCGCTCACTGTTGGCATTGATGCGAACTGGCAACCAGAGAATTTGATCGCTGACCCGATTGAATACATCCAGAAGAAGCAGAAGCACGTCGCTCTCGTTGGTGGCACGGGCGACGGGAAGTCAACTTTTACTCAGTTTCTCTCTTCTAAAATCGGTGGTCGAGTCATCGTCTACGACAGTGACGCTAAGCCAGATGACTGGTCATGGCTCGAACAGAGCGACGTGATTGGGCGAAAAGGCAACTTCAACGCCATCGATGCCGCAATGGGCAAAGATTTAGAAAGCCTGCAAGACCTAGTTCAGCTTAGGGGGGAAGGGGGAGATAACGCGATCGCCGGACGCGAACGTTTTTTAATTGCCGAAGAATTCCCCATTTTGGTGGAGGAATGTGATAATGCCGCCCCCTGGCTGAAAAAACACGCCAAGCGGGGACGGCGGTACAAACAGTTTATTTTGGCGATCGCCCAAAATGAYACTGCTGAGAACTTTGGGCTACAAGGYGATAAAGACACGCTCTACAGCTGYTTTGTGCTGGTGAGATTGGGTCAATTCGCCCGCGACCACGCCAGGACTAAGCTCAAAGATCCTCAACTAGAGCAGTGGTTAAAAGCTGGTGGCAAAAAGCGGTTCTTGGTCGATGATTGCCCGTGTGAGCTTGACTTGAGCAACTGGGGAACCGGAACGATCAAGGACAAAATCACCGACAGCCACCGAGATGATGAAGCGCGATCGCTCTCGAAAGACCTCAACGAATACGAGCAATTTATCCTTAACTGGGGACAACAGCACCCAGGTGAGGTTTTGAAAGCTCGAATACTTCTGCAATCCAGCCGACTGTTTGACGGGATGCAGCCAGATGAAGTACGGATCATCTTTGCAGCAATGGCTGACAGGGGCTTGGGAGAAGTGGAAGGCAGTGGCGATCGACTCGGCTGGAAGTGGTCGTAGTATTGTCTACAGGTTGTCTACAGTTCGCCTACACTTTGCCAACACTGCTTTCGGGGCGAATTCGTTGGCAAGTCTCCATTACTAGGAGTTTTGGTTGAGGCTATCGACACCCCATCACCATCCCATTAATAGACCGTCTACAGCGTCTACAATTTTTCGAGCCAAAATTTTGGGCTGTAGACGGCTGAAATCGTTATAACATAGGCATTCTGACAACTGTAGACAAAATTTTTAAAGCCCAAAAAATTGGATTTTTTAGAAGAATGAGCGATGAACTAGTCGAATTGGATTTTTGCTGCCCTGAGTGCAACTGTAGCCAGTGGCAGCATGTAGGAGACGGGGTTTATGCCTGTGGGCGTTGCGATTACCTTATAGGGTTCGGTGAAGATGACCCAGGTTATGACAAGGAATTGCTAGATCTGGGGACGTGCTGTGGCTGCGGCTGCACTGGGGAAACGGTAAGAAATCTTATCATGCTGCCAAAGAAAGCTCCTGTACTTGGTACGGGCTGGGGTTGCTTAGTCTGTGGCTTGCCGAGTGATGGGGCGGTTGCTGTCGCCTGCGATGATTGTTTGGCGCTGATGGACACCCAACCCGATGTCATCAAAGAAGTTATTTACGGCTATGCAAGCGATAAAAAGCGATACAGCATAGCCGGACTAGCCGAAGATTTTAACCATAAAAATATACCGCATGACTAATGGATGACGTACTTGCCAAGATTAACGAGCGGCTGAGGATTGCTCAAATTGGCGTCAGCGTCGAGCAAATTCATAATCGCCTTTATCTGCGGGCAACCTTGCCACCAAAGCCAAACTCCACCAAAAATAAACCGTACCAGCAACGAATCGCCCTGGGGATATATGCAAGTAAGGAAGGTTTCAAACGAGCCGAGGCTGAAGCAAGGCTTTTGGGCGGGTTAATCGCTTGTAAAAATTTTCAGTGGGAATCTTATTTAAAAATACCCGCCGGAGAATCGCTGGAGTCCCAAACCATCGAAGACCTGATTCAACGATTCGAGAAGTATTATTTTCAAACTCGCGAGCGGAATCACCAAAGCCAAACAACCTGGGTAGTAGACTACTGGCGAATATTTCAAAAACTGCCTCAAAAAGAAATTCTCAGTGCTGAGAATATTTTAAAAACGGTAGTGGCGACAGCACCGGATACCAAAACCCGTAAGCGCACTTGTATGGCACTTTCAGCCCTAGCGAGATTTGCCCAGGTAGAAATTAATCTCAAACCTTACAAAGGAAAATATAGCCCCAAACTGGTGACGCCGCGAGATTTACCAACGGATGCAACCATCGCCAAGCATTTCTATGAGATTGAATCAGATTCCTGGCGCTGGGTATATGGAATGCTCGCTACTTACGGCTTACGCAACCATGAAGTGTTTCGCCTCGATTTTCGAGCGATCGCCCAAGGGGATTACATCATTAATGTCAGCGAAAATTCTAAAACTGGATCGCGCTCTGTGTGGCCTTGCTTTCCAGAATGGTTTGAGGAATTCGAGTTGCAAAACGTGGTTTTACCAGAAGTTGACTTAAACCAGTCCAACGCCGCCATCGGTCACGTGGTTACAACTTGGTTTCATCGCCATGCCATTGGCTTTGCCCCCTACAACTTGCGCCACTGTTGGGCGATACGTACTTTAGAATTTGGCTTAGACATTTCCCTGGCAGCCCAGCAAATGGGGCATTCCGCCAAGGTGCATAGCGAACTTTATCATCACTGGATTAGCCACCAGCACCACCAAAGAGCTTTTGAATTGATGGTAAATAAAAGCAACCGCCCCCAGGTTCCGCGAATTTTGGGTCATCAAAAAATTGTAAAATCTTCTGACTAAAGTTTGACTACGAGGAAATTATGACTTTGGGACAAAAATCCTTAGTTTATTGCTGTAAAGTATGCCAGGAACCAGACTTGAACTGGTGACACGAGGATTTTCAGTCCTGCCTCAATAATGCTTGTAAAGCTTTTACTGTATAGATTTTAGTAATAGTGTGTAATTAATCTACTCTTTTTGTGTCAGTTGTGTGTCAGAATAGCTGAAAATTAGAGGAAAAGTGAGTGAGAGAAATTACACCACTAAATAGAGGCGGGTATATTATTTTACGGTTTACCTATAACGGTGAACGATACAGTTTTAATCCTGTGCCTGGTAGTCGCTATGAAGACAAAACAGCGCTTGCCACAGCAGAAAAAATAGCTTATCGAGTACGTCAAGATTGCATCAATGGCTATTTTGACCCAACCTTGACAAAGTACAAACCCAATGCATTACAAGGCAGATCCAAGGAAGATGCGTTACGTGATGCCAAGGAAGCAAAGGAGATTGACTCCGCAAGGTTGTCAGTAAATGCTGTCAACTTACTGCAACTGTTTGAGGATTACACGTTATTCAAGTCCAAGACACTTAAGTCCAATAGCATGATTGATTACGACCGCATCAAAAACAAGCTTAGGAAATGTCCTCACAAGCTGGTGAGAGACGCTGTTGATGTGATGCATTGGTTAGTTAACGATCACAAGGGTGAGTCTACTAGTAGTATTGAAAAACAGTGGAAACTGATTAATGCTTGCTGTAAATGGGGTGTAGCTAGTGGAAAGCTGCAATCGAACACTTTTGACGGACTTCGTAACTTGATACCATCAACAAAAAAATCAAGTACTCAGGATGACATCAACCCATTTAGTGATGATGAGCGTAGGCAGATTATTGAGGCTTTCTATTCAAGCGTAAATTATAGCTACTACGCTCCTTTGATAGAATTCCTATTTACTACTGGCTGTAGACCTGAGGAAGCGCTAGCACTGCAATGGAAACATGTCAAAGGAAACAAGATAACGTTTTGTCAGAAGCTTACAGCCAACGGTGAAATAGAGTTAGGTACTAAGACACAATCAAAGCGATCTATCACGGTAAATGAGCAGCTAAAGTCTGTCATTGTTGGCGTTAAGCCTGAAAAATGTTCTCTTGATAACTTTGTGTTTCCTGCTAAAAAAGGTGGTCTTATTGACTGGCATAATTTTGCTAATAGAGCATGGAAGTCAGTACTTCAAACCTTGCCAGATATTGAATACAGGAACCCTTACCAAATGAGGCATACCGCTATAACAATGATGGTTAGAAGTGGTATTGATAGCGTAATGGTAGCTAAGTGGGTAGGTAATTCACCAAACATGATCAGCAAAAGATATTTGGGTGATGTCAGCGATATTACAATGCCAAATATCTAAGGTAACCTACATCCCCTTGCAAAGTAGCATTAAAAGTAACACTTAAAGTAACACTCAAAGTAGCACTAAATATGTTACTACTCAAAATATGTTTACTAACATCAAAAGTGTTACTCAAACTAACACTAAACATGCTACTTTAGACTAACACTTTCCAGCAGGGTATATTTACCAAGATAAAAATAATAGTAATAAAGCAATACAAGAATACTTAATAAAATACCCCAAAGCAGTAGTAATACTATCTTGGGGTATTGTTGTAAAGTGACACCTTAAGTCACTGGTAACGCATTAGTAGGTGGTGAGAACGACGACGATATTCCCGTTAGTGAGGATCTAAATTCACTCATGTATCCTGTAGCATTACGACCCGGTACAACGGTTCCTATTAAAATATTTTCAGTAAAACTAGATACTGCAATAGCACTACTAGCGACTACCACGCCGTCAATAAACATGTAAACAGAACCGATTAGGCGCGAAAATTTCAAGTGATGCCAATTATTAATAACAAGTGTATTGCTATTGGGATAAAGATTTACTGAACCACACTTAAACCTTAGCTTGCTCTCGCTACCATCCCATTCCACAAGTAGACTAAAGTCATTAGTGCCGAATAAATCTTGATCGACGTTTCCTAAGGCTGTAAAAAAGTACCAAAATTCAACAGAAAAATCGCCGTTAAAACTTCCATGCGGCAATGTCATTACAAGTTGTGAATTATTACCACTAAACCTCAAGCTTGTATCATAGTATTTGCTTTGTTCGTTGCTTATTTGTGCATTTCCATTGATGACAATATTCCCGCCCTTGATATCAGCAATAGAATTGTTAAAAGGCAATAGTGCGGATACTCCAGCAATGTATCCACTACCGTTACCATTATCGATAGAACCATTAGACAAACCTGCTAATAAGTCAGCTTTAGATATCTTATAAAACTGTCCATTGTTGTCGATACCGATAAAATAATCGGTATTTGCTGCAATGTTTTTTGTTATTGTTGGCAAAGATATCTTATCTGCAATATTCGATTCAACGGCTATCAACCTTGTGTCTAAAGATTCTACCGTTGTCTCTATTTCTGTCAAATCTACACTCAATTCGATCGGTTGCTTCCAAAGTGGCATTGTTTTATTTCCTATTCGTCAATAAGTTGATCAGCGTGTATCCAAGAGACTTGAGAGATGATGTGTCCAGACACTACACAAAGCATATTTAAGTCAGTATCAACTTGCAATATTTCACCCTCAGACTGCATTCCGTAGTCATCAATATAGTTCACCACTTGACCTATAGAGACTGTCACATCTTCGTACTCGTTAGCTTCAACTTGGTTTATATACAACATCTTTTTTCTTTCCTGTTAGGTCTATAAGGTTTATTGGTGGAACATTGACGCCCACATTAAGATATGCATATTGAAATGTCACTATCCCTGATTTGCCTGATATTGGAATTTCTTCTATTTTTCCTCTGATAGTTACTTTGTCGGGTATGGTCTGAATTACTCCATTAGCTTTCTTACTTCCTACTCTGAATTTGTCATCATCAAACTTATGTTGTTGAATATCTAGCACTTTTTTGATAATGCGCTTAGCCTCGGTTTCATTCTTTACGTCAAGCTTAAATTGATACCCTTTTTCAAAGTCTGAATAAGTATAAGTTTGCCTTCCTTTTTCAATTTTGAGTGGTGGTGTAGCAAACTCTCTGTGAATAGCGTTAGCAAGCTTTTTAAGGTATTCATCAGTGGCGAAATCTTCCTTACCCTTATTCATTAATCTGAATGCAATTTGCATTGATAATGCATCTGTAATCGCGCCCTTGCTAGGGTTCTTATTTTGCTTGCAATAAAACTTCAGTACTACTTCGGGTCTATGCCTACGCTCTGGCATATCAGCAGGGATAGAGCCATAAATAATCCCCATGTCACGACCGTTAAACTGTTCGTGTGTTGCCAATGTTTGAATTATTACGGGCTTTAAAAGTTCTTCCCTTCCACCAAGCACAATACGCTCGTCAGGTACTTCTCTGTTTGGAACAATTTCTACATATTTGTTTTCACCCATTGGCGGCGTATGACGTTGCGTTAGCATGTCTTGGGATAACCAAGTATCAACAGAATTAGCTACTACATACCCGGCTTCTACACAAGCCTCGTCAGCCTCCTCCTGAAGTTCTTCAGCGAATTCTCTACCCGCGCCTTCCTCACCGAAAGTTTTATCGAGATACTCTTCATTGGCGTTAGCAAAACTCCAGGGTTTACTATTTTTTTCACCCCAAGCTTGTACAGCTTTTTCGGCTTTGCTGCCAAAGTATTTTTTAACAAGCTTGCTGTTACTTTTTATAAGCTTCCTAACACTCTTGAATGTTTCAGTAATAAAGATTTGAGTGCCAAGTAGTAGCGTACTTTTGAGCAATGCACCAAAATTTTCTAGAAATTCTTCTAACGCTTCCTCAGTTACCCTTGCAAGCGTGTAGGCTCCCAACGGTTCATTAAAAACCATTATTGCGGCGGCTGGAACAATGCCACATGCTATGTAACCCAATGCATTACCAATGGTTCCGCCCAATTGCCCTGCTAACGCCGTCCATCGACTTTTGATAGATGCATCAAGCTGTTCATCTGTGGCATTCCAGTTGAAATTCCAGAGGAATTGTTTTGTAGCTACAAACCATGACCAAAATGTAGTCCAACTAAACTTAAAATACCCTCCGATGTTTCCTAGTAAAAAACCAGTTAAAGACCATGATGCATTAAATACAAAACCTACAAAATCTAGTGCCCCATTGCCAGTTGAGCCATTACTCGTTTTATATTCCTCCATCCCTCTAATTATTCGCGTTCCAACCTTACTGCGTACTACTCTGCTGGTAAGTTTTTCAAGATTAAATGTTATAGCCATATACCCTCATCATTGAATGACATCTGGAGATGACATCTGTATATGTCATTCTTTCTTCTCACTACCATCACTCTTGTAACGCCCTTGATCTGTACCAATTTCGCGTATTTTAGGACGTTCTTTATAAGGTCTACTCCAGGGATGTTCTGTATCAGTTATCCCTGAAATATCGATGAAGCCGCGTTCACAGCGCTCTGTAAAATCATTAAAGTCATCTTGTTTACCACCTTTGGCGGCGTCCGTGATGTCTTTCACGTTATCAGCTAAAATTCCCTTCAAGCTTTTGACAGTGTTATTGGTATCTACCCGTCTCCAGTTTTGAGCGTTCCACCTAGCAGCCATTGTTAGTAACTTTTTCAAGTCATCCTGTAGATCGGTTTTATCCTTGTTTTCGTAAGATATTATCTCTACTTCTTTTTCTTTTAGGGTTTCCTCTAGGTTTTTACCGCCCGGTGTAAACAATGATGGTATCTTGCGCTTAACTTGGTCTAGTTTGTATCCAAGGTACTCTGCATTGGCGAGTGAAACATCGAGTGTTTTTATTCCCAATTGCTTAGACATTCCAGCCTCAGCCATTGCTTTTACGGCTGTAATTAGAATTGCGTGAGTATCGCGTTTTACTGTAATTAAAGTTCCCACAAGTTCTGCCAAGGTTTCTGCCATATTGGGCAATACTATCTCTTGCTCTTGATTGCCTTCCTTTGTTAAGTCAGTGTCCTCAACCTTTATCTTTATTGGATAAGCACCCATCAAGGCATCTAATTGTTGCATCTGCCACAGCATTAATTCTGCCAGTGACTCAACGTTTATCATTGTTGGCTCTTGCTTTGTGAAATTGTCGGGAACCGATGCGGGTAAATTGCCGATACGTTTTAGTACAAGTCTCAAAAGGCTATCGTCACAGCACATACATTTACATTCCTTTGGTTTGATTAGTGGTGGTTCAAATGGTGGTAGACATGGTGGTGCTTGAAATCTGGTATTGAGCCAGGTATACGAGCCACCTTTTACGTACTGCCAATTATCCGAGCCGACATACTTTGCTTCACCTTCTAGCGTGATAGTAGTCAGTCTTTGCAGTAACGTTATTCCTTGTCCATTGGTGATATAGCTGATAGTTCCTGATGGTGTTTTTGTTGCAATTGCTAATGATATAGACGTGACATTAGTAGTCTTCCAGTCGGTATAACTATAAGTAAATCTGGCTTTTCTATATCTATTGGCATTGGGGACGCCGTTACTTTCATCCCATCCACGACGAACAAGGTCTAGGATATTCATAGCGTTTTGTTTTTCGGCGATCGCCCAAACACTAACAGGTGTTCCCGACGGAAGTGAGAACGGTACTAGATTGCCATTCTTGTCTGGAACGACTTCGTTGATGCTGTCAGCGATCGCTGAGTACATTTGATTGCCATTAGCGCAATAAGATATAGCTTGCTCCTCATCTTCTAGGAATGAAATGTCTGGTACTACCCCCTTTTGCGCTTTGGGATTGCAATATTTATTGCGGTAAAAGTTAACCTCTCTACTGTCGCCTACTCTCACACCAGCGTTACATCCGTCATAGACAAGTTGAGTGTTTCTTAAGTTTTTTACAACATCAACTAAACCTGAACTGTAATCACCCAATTTTTTAGGGACTCTACCACCAAAATCTTTCAAATTTTCTACTAATTGGGATGCTGTTTTTTTAACAACACTAGGGGAATTAGCAAACATCAGACAAACTCCCTGAGGTCTATTGCGGTACTACCTGTTGCTACTACGGCGTAATAATTACCTGTGTAAATTGGTGATGGTGACTCATAATAATCACCGGGTTCAAGTTCCATCATATAACTGCTAGTGCTAACACTTTGATTGGTATCGATGTAGATATTTTGATTACTGCTATTAAAAAATGTCAGCCCTTTTCTATTGGTATTGGCGTTGACTATTGTTGCAGCGATTGTGGTGATATTATTGGCAATTTTGACGCTAGTATCAACAATTTTCTCAAGTGTTATAACTCGTTTCAAATCAGCAAAAGCTGTTACTCTATCGCTTCCTAAGTTGCCATTTTGCAATAGACCAAAGGTAACATTTTTTTGCTGCAATCCTATCATTGCGTTTTCGCCTAGATTGTGGTCACCGAGGCTATATTCACGGTAAGGGTAGGGTGAACTGTTGAGCAATGAATAAGCCGCTATTCGTTCCCAGGTATTATTGCCGTCAACGCTCATCATTAGATTTAGTTGAATACGCTCTGACTTCCATTCAAGATTGATAGCGGTCAACAATTGCTTGCTCTCGGTATCCTCTAACTCAAACACTGGAAACTCAACCTCAGGTAAAGAGTATATCCATGAGATTGCTTTGAGATTGGATATCTCGAAGTATTCATTGATGACTCGGTAGCCTGCTTTAGTGTATGGGGTATGGACGAATAAGGGCTTAACGGATGTGCCTGTATTGGCGTCCAACGTTATCATCACCTTGGTTTTTATCTCGAAAGTATCCAGTGACATACAAGCCTCCAGAAGAGAAAAATATTCCTATTGGTTAACCTATCAGAAAAATATTATTTAGTCATTACCTCAAAAACATCAAAAAATATCTTTCAGAGGCATTGACAGTCCTTATAGACAGCGCTAACGTGATTTTACACATAGCCTATAAAGGGAATGAAATATGGCTGCTACTGTTGATTTAACATTGGCTGAAATTGCTGCGAAAATTGTAGATTCTGATGTGGCTGATTACGTATCCGGTATGGATGCACTGCCTAATACCGCTACCATGAGCGAATTTTTGGCTAAGTTTTTGCAAGGTGCTGCACTTGCTCAGATTGCTAAAAACGCTGCAAATAACACCGCTGCTAATGGTGAACTATTGAATGCTTACCCATTGCCTACTACCGGAACTGTACAGACTAATACCACCTCTGGGTTACAAAGCTTTGCTAGTACTTACCAATTGAACGTTGTATCTGCCGCAGGATTGGGCACTTCTGTTGCAGCTTATGCATAATCGTTAGTTTTCAAAAACTTGGTAGGGTGAAATTCCCTACTATTGCACACTTTAAAATGGGGGACACATGGCAGATAAGCCATTGCAACACGTATTTTTTCCACTGTACATGGACAAACCCGGCACTGGAACGGGTGAAGTCAAGAATAAAGCGTATGGTGTGTTTGCTACTAGGCTGAGTACTGTACGCTTTTTAGATATTCCTGATAGTGCTATTTTCACTGGCAATATCGAGCGCACAGCCAAGGGTGGTACGAGAGTATTCACGCTTGCCGATGGCACAGTGTTGAGTCAAAGTAAGGCGAACAGTGACGGTAAAAATGCTGACTACACATTCACTATCAGAAAGAGTGTAGGACAAAAACGGGTAGTCATCAGGACTGGTAAGCGTATTTATCCAAGCGATCCTAAGAAGACTCAAACGCATACAATAAGCTTTGCGTTCCCCAAGTGGGCAACAATTCCAGTAATCTCCGATGCTTTGGGTGAATTAATTCCATCTGGTAAAATTTCTGCCGATGGTACGCCAAGCGCAAGCGAAATCTTTCCCTACTTCACTCTACCCGGCGGCGGCACATATGGAATTGTTAAGAAAGCAACAGCTGATGCCGATAATATCGCATCAGTGAGTCAGTCAGTGCTAGAGCAAAAAATTCAAGCCGATGGTGGGAAAGTTAAAAAGTAGGTGAGATATGTACGATATCGCTAGTGAGTGGAAGCAAATTATTAATGTTAGTCGCAAAGCAATACTGGACAATAATGGCAAAGCACTCCCAATGCAGCCTATTGAACCCGATGTAGTGCTAACACATAATACAATTGCTTTCATACTCACCAGCGAATCTGCTAATCCTAATTGGTATAAAGCAGGGTACTTATATCAAGCGTTTTTTGTTCCGTTTGGCACTGCGGGGGCGGCTCAAGGTGAACAGATAAAAGTAGTGTTGAATCGATACACGATTCATAGGTTTACCACTTTCCCATCTGTTAACGAAAACAAGTATTTACTCTCTTACTCACCAGAGCGTTACTACAAAGACGTAAGACTGCAAGTGTGGGAATATATTGGCACTAACCAAGGTGCAACACTCGATAGCCTTGAAACCCTTGTAAAGACGGATTTACAGCGTTCAGCAAGTATTCAAGCTTTACTTAATAAATTATCCAAAAAAAGGTAGGTGTATACCCTTCCTAGAAAGTAGCACTCAAAGTAGCACTTAAAATAGCACTCAAACTAACACTTAAAGTGTTACTCAATAAAATATATCTATTAACATTAAAAGTGTTACTCTAGGTAGCATTCAAGATGTTACTACAGAGTAACACTTTCCAACACCCCCTACAGATAACGTAAAAAGTTGTTTGTGGGGGGAACTTTTTCCAAGGGCTTAACCAAGCATAGGAACAACTTTTGTATGGATAAAATGACTGAAATGGCTTTATCACTAGGAATCCCAGCCTTTATATCGTTGCTCGTGCTTTACCTGCAAGAGCGATCGAGTATGGCAAGGTTGAGAGAAGAATCAAAATCTCAACGCAATCGTGCTTTTATCCTGATCGAAAAGGATATGGATACACTAAAAAGCACCACAGAAAAAATGTCTGTAGTGCTTGATAGAATTGACAATCGTATAGATGAGTTCGGGGAAAGAATATCAAGGCTAGAAGCAAAGTCTAGTTAGTCTTTTTTCGCCCTGACGTTCTTTCTGTTTTCGTTTCAGCTATTTCTGAGGATACATCACTTGGTTGTGGTGTGTCCTCTTCCTTTTTGGGGATTACTGCCTGTTGAATTAATATTGCTTTCCATTGCTCAGCCGTTTGACCTGGGAACTCGATTGCTAGCTGTTGCGCTCGTTGCTCAATTTTTATCAAATATTCGCGTTGACCGACATTTTGACAGTACTCAAAAAATGCCTTAAAAAACAACTGCAACACGTCCTCATCAAGTGTGCCACTGTCCATCCAGCCCATTGATACAACAAGTTTTTGATAGTAGTGTTCGTACACGTACTCTTGATCGTAAATAACGGTAATTACTGTTTGTTTGTCATGATCGTAAAAGTTCCGTTCCCATCCATTAGGTGACAGCATTTCAATGCGTGGCTTAAAGTTTGCTTTACCTGGATCGTACTTGCCAGTGCTACTTGTAAAAGCTTTCCAATGATGTTTGCCAAGGTTAGCGTAGTTAGAAGTGTGGATGATTTCAGGTTTTTTGGGTGACATAGTTGTTGTCATATATGTGCTAAAGAATTGATTCAAGAATACTTTTAAATAGTGGCATAGATAAAATAGGATGACAATAGAATCTCTTCCTATTTTTGTCATAACATCCAAATGCACTGTCATAATCACTTACCAGTATTATGCTTTTACTGAAATTTGGCGCTGAAATGACTACATTCGACATTTTTTTGACAAAATTTTTATCTTGAAATCCTTTGTACTCCACAAATATTTTGTTGATTGAATTGTGTGAAGTGCCATTAATACTATTCACTATTTCTGCAA
This sequence comes from Nostoc sp. PA-18-2419, assembly GCF_005869855.1. Lineage (GTDB taxonomy): Bacteria > Cyanobacteriota > Cyanobacteriia > Cyanobacteriales > Nostocaceae > Nostoc. The sequence goes on from NZ_SZNH01000012.1 coordinate 134,662, forward strand.
GCAATACACACGCACTCGTGTTACCTTGACGCGCTGTGATCGAGAAGTCGATCTCCCACTCTGATTTACCAATAGCAAGCGTTGGATGAATCTCAATTTGAAAGTGACTAGCACTAAAATGCTCCTCCATGAGGATATAAGCTTTAAATTCTGACGTGCTATCAAAACATATTTGGTGTTTGTCGATGCGTTCATAAGTAGTAAGCCCTGTTTGTCTGTCATGATATACGCGCTTAATATTTGAGTATTTTTGTTGGTAGTTCATACCTTTACCGTTCTAATATCCTGAATGCGATTAAGTCGAGTAGCGCCACAATATATTTCTTTATTAAAAAGCGTATAAAGTTTTGATACCTTACTCAACCTAACTTTGTACCAATTGCCATAAACTTTTACTTCAACTCTGTACATACATCCCTACTAAAGTGTTACCTGTACATAGCATTTTTAGTGTTACTCTAGATAGCACTAAAAGTGTTACCTAGAGATAGCATTTTTTAAGCAGATAGGGTATTATCCCTAACAAAACCCATTCCTGTTCCTACGCGAGCATAGACATACCCCAAGTTATTCATCAGCATGATCACCTCATCAAATTGCTGTTTGGACACCTGAAAACCTGTTTTGTCAGTCACGTGATCTATCAAGTCTTTTTGGGCAATGACGTTACCAACAATGCCACCTTTTTTACTTGCAAAAGGATTGCTTATTTGCTCTTGTGCGAGCCGTGGCAAATCTTCCTTGACGTACTTGGATAAAACTATCGACAAGGCGCTACCGACAGCGCTACTACCACCTTTTTTGAGATACTCAAAGTGTCTTGCAAAGTGCGCTATACCCTCATTGATATTTGCAAATACGCCGCAATATACGCCTACTGCTATAGGTACTTGGCAAATTATCCAGACCTTACCATCAATGGGTACTTCGTTAGGCTTCAATCGCGCCAACTGTCCCAACAACTTACCATAGTCTTTTCTGTGGTGTGCAACAAACTCTTCACCCCATATACGCTGGAATATGCGTTGTTGTCCTTCCCAATCATATATAGTACGTGTGTCAAATGGTTTAGACTGCTGAAAGCGTAGCACTATGCAACGGCGTGCTATTTCACCAAACTCACCAGCGCTCTGATCCTCCAGTCCCCATACGCTAGTAAAAGCTTTGTAGCAATAAGTTTTAAACAAGCTTTTTGCGCTACCACTGTCATTCCCGTTGGTAGATATTCTGCTATAAGCGCTCTCTTCACAGTTAGCAAGAAAGCTATCGTAGTGGCTTCCCCATCTATCCAACGCAGTGCGAGGGTTAAGATTATCAAACAGAGCAAAACCCGGCTCGCCGTTGCCAAAATAGTTATCAAGCGTATCACGTATAGCAGCACCAGTATTGTTGGGACGAAATTCTATGTACAGTGTTTTTGGATAGTGTTGTCCGATCGCCTTGGCAAGTTCAGTTTTGCCGCTACCGTTCATACCCAAAAAATAGGGAATTGGTATGCATTGTTTTTGAGATAACACAGCCTTGCAGTTGAGTAGCATAAGACACACTGCAATAGGATGTTGATGCTCTTGATTGGGCATTGGATGAAAAGTAGGTAAGTACTTCTCTAACAGCCAAGTGCCATATTTCTTTGCTACATCGTTGCAATTTTCATCAAAACTATATTCTTTGAGTCCATCGGGGAATTCTAGCGCATCATCAAATTCATATCTAGGGAAAAGCTTCCGGCGTTCATCTGGTACATGCACTCCCTTATCGTGTGGCAGTTCTTTGCTTGCAGGAACTACGTTAATGCTACGTGCGTAAGTTTCAATCTCAAGCTTATCATCATCACTCAGCTTGGTATTAGTTTCCACTTGTGCCAATAATTCTGCTATTTTTTGTTGCTGTCCACTGCCAAGGAAAATGCTTTTATCCAGTTCGGATTTATACTGTTTGGTGTTCATGCAAGAAATATGTGTGAACGATTTTGGTTACGGAGGGATGCTATTCCCTCCTTTTCTACTGATTCAATTACTGATATCCGGTTGTGTAATTACTGAAATTCAGCAATGATATCTTTCGTAATTTCGGTAGCATCATCGATGTCATTATTCTCTATCCGAATAAAATAATTTTTGCACTCACACTCAGTGCTATCTTGGTGACAATTATTTGCATAAGAACACCACAAGCGATTCTCATTCACTAAATAATTAGTGAAGTGTACAAGTGCAAGAAAAGCAGTTTTGAAGCCGTCCTCACCATGCTCTACATACGAACTCTCAAGGTTATCCCACTGCCAGTGGTATTTTAAGGTTTGAGGACTTTGTAGTATCTCAAAACCCGGTATCATTTCTGCGGTAAGTTTGACAATTGGACGATTTAACATACTTATCTCCTTATTCGTACTCTCTGTTAATGTCGCCGGGTTTTGCGTCAATTGCTTTGCGTATGGATTGTCGGGCTTGCCAGACATGATGTAATGCCTGTTGTATTTCGACTGCCTTTACGCTTGGTATATCGTCACGTAACGCAAGCAACAAGCTGTTATAGGTAGAAAGATTAAGGTCTGATGCTTGGGATAGTCTTTCTGACGGCGAATGTTGCATATGCTTCCTAGATTTTGACGTAACCTAGTTGACTGAATACACGCTTGAAACCAGATGTGTTGTCGATTATGCCAGGTACATACACAATGACATTGCCATGTGTTGGCGATCGCTGTGGATTACCATCCATATTGATGAACGCTATACGCTTATGTGGTATGCATAGCGGGAATTGTGCCATTGGCGGGTATCCTGCTTTCTGTGCTTGTTGCAATTGCTCTAATGAGTATGCGAGATATAGCGCGTGCGTTACATTGCCCTCATCAATTTCCTTTGTAAGGCGTTCCCAAAATTGCATGGGTAATGATGGTTTAATGTGACGACTACCGGGCGGATTACACCATACACTTATTGGAGTACCCCAAAAGTCAGTCCACTCTCTCACCAGTCCAGACGTATGTACTGTTAAATATCGTTTTGCTTTGATCGTTTCATTCGCTAGATCACTACTGCAAGGGTCAAGGTCTATTTCATGCAATACCTCGCGTACCATTTCTATGATGTGCAATGGTGTGTAGTGTTCTTGTGAGTTCATTGAATGTTGTACATTGTTCATTAATGTAAAGCCTCGTGATCATAATGGTATTCAACGCGACAATCAATAGATTTTGCGTACTCAAGTGTTACCAATTTTCTACAAACACATTTTCAATGTCTTCAATGTTCACTTGATAAGTCGTGGGATATAAACCACCTAATATCGTTACTTTGCCGAATTCTGAAATATCGCAAAGTCTAAATCTTGACTTGTTAATTACTACAATTGTTTTGTATTTTTTATTGCTCATGCATCCCTTTTGTGAAAGTGTTACTCTGAACTAACATAAAAAGTGTTACTTTGAGTGCTATCTAGAGTGTTAGTCTGAGATAGCACTTTGGCAACAGGGGTACTATTGACCCATCACTTTGAGCAATAACTCAGCTTTTGCAGCAAGTGGAGACTTGGGAGTTGTCACAACATTGATTGCATCAGCAAGGGTTTTGACCTCTGGATCGTGCAATGCAAGCTGAGTAATAAAATACTTCTCACGCGCCTCTAGCACAGCCTTGGGGTCAACAGTAACCGCCCCGTACCCGCCGCCGGATCGAGATTTCTTTTCTTCCTTTTTAGGCAGTGTCACTGTCACGGCATCGTAAGAAGGTAATTCGCCGGAAAACGGGAAACACTCTACTTTGACACCGTTCTTTTTGCCAAATAAGTCGTACAAAGGCACAGACGGTAAGTCTTCACTAGACAAACAGGGCATACTCATCAAGCCCGCCGCCGCGATAACTCCCGCCGCCGCGTAAGCAGGATCGTCAGTATCGGGTGTATTGCCCTCGTGAGCAAGTAAATAAAACCAGAATTCACTCAAGGCAGTTTCTAGCTGAGGACACATGTCGGTAGCCTCAGAATTAAGCCTTACTGTTATTTCACCACTGCCAGGTTTTGCGATAATTTTCGCCTCGTGCAAAACTTTGACCATTGTCTTAAGCACTGGTATATCGTTGCAGTGGATAGCTGCAAAACATCCGTCTTTCTGCCATTGAATAGCGATCGCTTCAGCCGCAGTTTTATCAAAACTACCTTTTGCCCCGTCTGTACCAGCTTTCCAAGCCTTAAACTCAAATGTTCCACCTTTGGGATTGCAACTACCAGCGCCAAGTACTGCCATTAACCAATAGTCATCACCATCAATTAATCCAGTAAATACGCTTGTCTGTAGGACAAAACTATCTCCGGTAAAATCATACTTACCATCACTGCCACCGCCCTTATTGAGTTTTAAACCCGCCCACACTTTCTCGTCAGATACAAATGAGTGTTGAGCGAAACCCGCATATGCTTCTAGTGCTACGTTAGCCATACTATTGATGTCCTTTTATGAGTAGTTGTTTCATTTGACAAGATGTCATACCATCACGGTTGTCATCAATTTGTTGTTTACCAAAGCCTAATGTGAATAGGTAAACAAGGAATTATGCATATCCAAACATGCATTATGTATGTCGTTCGAGTGTGATATACACCTATCCACATATCAGCAAGTTTGAATTCCAGTGATATAGAAAAGCCATTAAAATCAAAAGAAAAAAGAGTGTGCGTCATACTCATTGTTGTTTGTAGATTTAATACAGTTATCTATCCGTCCACTGCCACGATGACAGCACTTTTCACCCGTTGATACCATTGCAGTGAGTAGCATTAAGATTGCAATACCAACTCTCATTTATGCACTTTCCTTGTGTCTACAAGTTGCACATATGGCACTACAGTAGTGGTTTCTCTATGCCATTGAGGACTAGGCACAATACACTTCACTGATGCCATGAGGCAAAGATGCGAGTAATGTAAGTCAACAATTTGAAACGCTGCTACTTTTGCACTACCATACTCGCCTTGCAAGTAGACCATATCCCCTATTTTCATCTTGGGATAAATTGATTCTTGTGCTATCGAGATCCACGTAATTTCTGCTGATGCATTACCATTAAGCACCCATTTATTGGCAAGTTTTGTAAATGACGCGGCAATAGGATATCGCTTAGTGATGCCAAGGCTATTATCATCTACTTCTCTACATGCAGTAATACTTGCTGAAACAAGAATATCAGTTTGTTGATTGTTTGGGCGCACTTCTACCCACTTCCAGGTATCATTTATCCAAGCTTGAATACGAGTTACCTTGGTTTTTGCGTCAGGATACAGCCACTCTGTGCTACCTGACATTTTTGTTAGTGGATAGCACTCATCAGCCCCATTATTGTCAAAAATCTCTAGCTTGCATGTTTCCACTTTACGAGTAGCACCATCAACACTGACAACTGCTACTTCCTGATTTAAGCTAGTGGCAGTGTTTGTGTCGTTATCCCAGTACACTTTAATTGCTCGACATTCATCACCTATTTGAATTTCTATTTCGTCATCAGTTAATCTTTCAAGTACTTTTATTTCAGTAAATAACGCTACTTCACCTGTGACCTCGATCTCTAGCTCTTCACTTTCCTCAATTGAAATAGCACTCGTCAAGCGCTCGTATTCTGCTTTGATCTGATCGTATGTACCAGAAAGTTTACAGTTCAACTGTACACCTGCTAAGCGTTGACCTTTTAGGAAACCTACCATTTCAGCGTATTGTAGTACTGCCATATGTGTGAACGATTTTGGTATGGATGCAATGTAACCACTTACCCATCAGAATGCATCGTCATCTCTACACGTTGGTAGCAGTTGCGTGTATCTGGTTGGTTGGGTATTGTGTTCCAAAACTATCCCACTACTATCCCATTCGTCAAGATCTCTATAAAAGATTTTTTTTGCAAAATAGGGAAAACTAATCTAGTCAAAGAATTAAGCTATTTTACAGACAAGCATGACTATTACTCCTGATCTGACATTTCAACAAATTCACGCTAAGTGTTCAAATGCTGAAATTGCTGAATATATTGCCTGTATGAAAGTATTGCCAATTAACGTTAGTATGTGCCAATTTTTAGCCACTTTCTTGCAAGCTTGTGCCATTGCACAAATAGCTGCTAACGCCGAGAGCAATGCTGCAAATGGGGAAAGACTGAATACTTATCCACTACCTACAATGGATACCGTGAAAATTAACACAGAAGCTAATTTTCAATTTTTTGCATCTACCTACAAGTTAAATGTCATCACGGAAGTAGGAAAAGGCTACATAGTGCCAGTTTATGTTTGATATGTAAAAAACCCACCATTCTATTGGCGGGTTTCATTTGAGCATATTTTTGGTGTTTTCGATTACCTGCCTGAGAGACTGATTTTCTGTTCTCAGGCTAGCAATTCCCCCATCAGGCTTCTCTCTACAGCTTCAAGCCGTTGTTTTATATCTGCTAACTCATTGGTTTGTGCATCTCTACCTAAGTATTGATTTACAAGCTCTAAGATGACGTTTGTTACAGTTTTGCCCTCAGATTCCGCTTTTCGCAAGAAAGCTTCTTTTATCTCGGCATCGACTCTTACATTAATACGATGTTCTATCGTTTCTTTTTTCATGTGTCCCTCATTAAGGTGTCCCACAATTATATTCTATTATCCCAAACAGTTGTCAACTGGGATATTTATGTGTTAGCAATGGGATAATAAAAGAAATTTGGGATAACCCAAAGTAAAAAGCATGACAAATCTATCCGTTTTCAACTTTGAGTCACACGACATCCGCTTTGTAGGCACTGCTGATAATCCTTGGTGGGTAGCATCTGATATCTGCAAAGTATTAGCGATCGCTAACGTGAGTGACGCAGTAGCCAAGTTAGACAACGATGAAAAGCTGGTATCGTTAATACCGACATCAGGTCAAAACAGAGAAGTACTTTGTATTAATGAGTCTGGCTTGTATTCACTCGTTCTCACCAGTCGCAAACCGCAAGCTAAGCGCTTTAAGAAATGGCTTACATCCGAGGTCATTCCAGCTATCCGCAAAACTGGTAGTTATTCGTCGATCGCCGAGTCACAACAATCCCAACTTCCAGCCGTCACACAATCTCGACTTAATGAACTGTTCGCTACAGAAGCCTCCATCAGGCAACAAATAAAGGACATAGAAAACACCCTGAGAGCCAAGCAATCAGAGTTGCAGGAAGTCTCCACAGCACTAGTGAACGAGGCTAAGGCTTTTTATAGCGCTAACCCTGAAGTATTCAAGCAAGCTATCCTTGCCAAGGAAATATTAGAGAAGGCAAAACAGGATAACCCCTTTCTCTCTGTAAGTGCTATTCGTAAGTAGCACTTTTAGTAACACTCAAAGTAGCACTCAGAGTGTTAGTTTGAAGTAGCATTTTCCAGCAGGGTATACCTTTCCCCGCAAAAACAGCAAGATTTTTTACCACAGCAAATATACTCACAAACTCTGAAACCCTTGCTCAGAGCGTATTTTACTGTAAGTAAATATTGACATATAGCACTAGGATATTTTTTTTGTGCTACCAGATGACAAAGTAGATAGCATAAGCTAGTGTTAGTACATCAAATAAAAAATAGCACTGTAAAAGCAGAAAGGATACAAAACTATGACATACAACAAGGGAAGACTGATGTTTGTTTTAGATAGATGCAAGTATGGTAATGACATGTCATCGTACAAGGAATGGGCAACAGAATTTGATATCAAGCCTAAGATTATTCGCCAATATGGCAAATTAACACAAAAAGAAACATATCGATTAGCACTAAAAGAACAGTTACAGCTATTACTTGAACAGATAGATGATAGCAGTGTTAACAATGAGCATCCAATCAATCAGCATAAAACAGAATTTCAACCTACGACAATACAGTGTGTATCCATATATGGTGGTGACTTTTATCGTATTGATGGGAATGATGCCTTGCTAGTAAGTAAAGTGTTACAGCAAGATTTAAGAGATGGATACGCCCTTGTAGCACCACATTCATCCATCCAGATGAATTCTCTTGCTAACGCTGGAATAAAACTAGTGGTAGTACATGAGTTCGAGCGTGATGGACATATAGGAAACATACCAGCAGTCGATATTTCCAATGGTCAATTTGAAAACGATTGTTTCCCTAATGAAGACATACCCGCTTATGGGTGGTCTACAGTTGAGCCAACACCAAAGCTTAAGTTAGTGCAATGCGATAGCAGTCTTATGGATGCCTGGGAAGCTGAACAATACGAAGTAAGCGAACAGCCTTGCATTCAGAATAAACATCAACTGACAACGGATACCAATGCAATGGATTGGTACATGCCAGAGTGTGAATTTAGTCAATCTTCATTGGTAGACACTAGCGCTCAAGACGCTATCGATTATCACCGTGATAGGAAGCAATTCTCATCTGATGAAGAATTCTGGACTTGGTTTAAAAATTCGCTAGCAAACAAAATAAAACCTAATTACATCATTAGTAACTTTTGTCTTGCGCTACAACTGCGAGTAGTGTTTGAAGTGGTCAAATCTGCAAGCCTGAAGATAGCCATATTCAGAACTGAAGATTTAAGCCAGAAACGGATATTCGACTTGCATCAACAATATAGACTTGCTCAGGACTGCGTTTGTGACAACATCCTATTGATTCCTGATATATGGCTTGACTACACAATCAGTGAATACGATAGCGATGTTGATGAGTTTATGGACTTTTATCTTTGCTTGACTAGCTCTATTTTGCAGCTTATTCAGTTTGACCCTATCTATATATTGTGTGACGAGCAAGTGGAATATTCTCGAATGATGGATGGTCTGTATGCTGAACAGTTTGTATCGATAGCACTCAGCAAGCTTGAGCCGCAAGAGTTTTACTGGGATAGCGACAAATGCACTCTGGTGTCGGATGAAGTCTTTGAAGACTACTCAGATATCACTTTTCCAGATGACGACGAAATTGAAAGACATGAGTTATTGGCAGATTTTCTAAGGGGATGACCATCTTTGCAGAGTGTTACCTATAGATAGCACTTTTAATGCTACTTCAGGTAACACTAAAAATGTTACTAAAATATAGCACTTTGACAGAGGGTATACATCTACTATGAAAAACGAAATAATTAACTTACTTGTCAGTTCTCTTAAGAAACGAAAAACATTATTCTTAGAGGCTGAGATACTCCAACATACGGAACACTACGAACTACCTAATTATATAGTCAAATTCTGGGATGACGTAGATCCTCAAACAGCGTCAAACGAACAGCTTTTGAGGCTTGAAGTTTATTTGCGTCAAGTACATCAGATGGATATTCAAGGTGCTTATAAACTCATTCACACCACACGAAGGATTGCTAATGAATACAACTTACGCATAGATGAGGTTTACCGTAATGGCAAATGATAAACAGTGTCCCAAGTGTAATCAGTTCAACGCTTATCGCAATGGATACAACACACTGAAGTCAGGGAAGAAAGTTGATAAATGGTATTGCAAGGACTGTTAAAAAAGTTTTCAAGCCATTAGTAGAACAAACTTGTACACGTTGAAACTTAGTAGCATGACTTTCAAAGAAATAAAATGAGTAAAACAAGAGTTAACAACGATGGTAGTTTTACGACCGATGACGGTGGACGCGATCGCCAAGCTACACCTGAAGAAATAGATAAAATGTTACAACAATGGGAAGAACAGCAAGGTGGCAAGAAAAGCAAGAAAAGATGATTTACAACCTGGTAAATTTGTTCATTATTGGGGAAGAAATTGGCAAGTACACAGCATTGACGATCACGAAGTTACTTTAGTTACTTACGGACATTTGCCAAATACTTTGTATCAACCTTTTCACACTGGAATGCTACAAAGCACTTCAACAAAAGTAAATATTGATAGTCCTTTTTTACTGATATTTGGTGAAGATGATAAAAAACATCCTTGGGAAAAATGACAATATCATTACGTTGTTATAATTAATACAAGTCTCATCACCTTATACGTACCTACTACTATTTATGTGGTAGGTATTTTCATGTGTGAAGTATATAAGTTTTACAAATGTATTCTATATGTAATTCTTATATCCTTTTTCACATGAATATATATATCTATATAAATATAGTAAGTAAGTATTATTGCTCATAATAAATGAAGCTTGTGATGTTACCTGCGATCGCTAAAACTTTGCTCATTACTATTTCAATTGACACACTGACACAAAAATCTCATCACCATTATCAGAATTTAAGGATAAAACTCTACAAGTATACTTATACCGTTGACTGAATACTTTGTGTGTCAGTTTTTGTGTCAATTGAGTCACTGTGTCAGTTGTGTTTATTGCTGTAAAGTATGCCAGGAACCAGACTTGAACTGGTGACACGAGGATTTTCAGTCCTCTGCTCTACCGACTGAGCTATCCCGGCGCAGGCTTTTTGAGCCACGATTACTTAAGATAGCAAAGGTAAAAGGATTTTGCAAGAGCCTACACAAATATTGTTTATGCAACTTTCAAGGCAAACTTTAACCAGATGAAAACAGCTAGAAAGAGTAGAAACTGGACAAGCACAATACTCGGGCCAGAAGCAAGGTTGAAAAGACCTGACACAACGATACCAATAATGCTGCTAATGGAACCGACTATTACTGAAATAATTAGAAAGCGGCTAAAGTGGTGACTCATTAGTTTGGCGGTAGAGGCGGGAATGACCAAAAAAGCATTTACCAGTAAAACGCCAACCGCTTTAATTGCTACAGCAACGGCGAGTGAAAGCAAGACTACAAAACAGTAGCGGTATAATTGGACGGGAACACCTTGAACCTGCGCTACATCTGGGTTAAGTGTCAATAAAATTTGCTGTTGCAGAGTTGATAGCAAAAATATGCAGGCTGCTAAAAGTACCAGTAGCGTCAAAATCAAATCTGTGGCATCAATAGCCAGAATATCCCCGAATAGCACTGCCATTAAGTTGCCACGATATCCTTTAATTAAGCTAGTGAGAATTACCCCGATCGCTAATGCCCCAGATAGCACTATGCTAAGTACGCTATCGCTAGCTAAGTCGGTTTTGTCGATGAAGTAAAGGACTATAACACCAAAAACTAAGGTAAAAGGTAGCAGCATCCAAGTAGGATTTATCTGTAACAGCACACCCAACGCCACACCTACCAATGCTGCATGACCAACCGCGTGGCTGAAAAAAGACAACTGGCGCAAAGTGACAAAACTACCCAGCATCCCACCAAGTATTCCCATCAACAAAGCACCTGCGATCGCCCGCTGCATAAACGGGTATTGTAATAAGCTTACTAAGTTATTACTATTGGCGATCGCTAGCCAATCTATGTGGCAATCATTGAACAAATCCATACTTATGGGCAATGTCTTTAATAAGTTCTTACAAGCAAGGTCGTAATGTATTTTATATTATKTTTGAAATTTTAAACTCCTAACTTTTGGGACTGATAAATAAAAAATACTCCACTGTTCAAAGWCAAGGGTCATTACTCAACAGTCAGCAACTTTCAACTGAATAATTTATTTTTTCAACTTCCCTTTAACTTGTAACTCCAAAATTAATTATGATCGTGCTGGTAACGACTGAACCCCGGGCCATAGGTTGCTAACAAGTTTTGCGGAGAAAGGGCAATTTCCGGCTTTCCAGTACAAACAATGGTTTGATTTAAGCAAAGCACGCGATCGCAATGACGACTCACCATATCAATATCATGGGAAACTTGCAATACTGTCCAACCCTCTTCCCGCTTTAATTCATTTAGCAAAGCATAAAAATCTGCGGCACCTTGTACATCAACCCCAGCAAAAGCTTCATCTAGTACTAACAGTTTGCGTTGCCTCACCAAACAATAAGCCAACAACACACGTTTAAGCTGACCACCGCTAAGAGTACCAATAGCTTGATGCTGTAAATGATAAGCATCGGTTCGCCGTAAAGCTTCTGTTATTGCTGTCGATTTTTCTTGTTCTTGTGTTCGCAATCTCAAAAAAAATGAATCTCCCCTTTTGCCTTTTGCCTTTTGCCTTTTGCCTTCACTTGTCCATCCTAGTCCCACTAATTCTCTAACAGAAATTGGAAAGCTGCGGTCAAAGAAGAAGTTTTGTGGCATATAGCCCAACAACTGACGTAGATGCCCTAGCTTTGCAATTGGACGATCCAATATTTCAATCGTACCAGCACTTCGAGGTATCAAATCTAAGACTGCTTTGATCAGAGTACTTTTACCCGCGCCATTGGGGCCAACTATAGCTGTATCTGTTCCTGGCGACAATTCAAAGGAAACATTTTTTACAGCTAGATAACCGCCTTGATGAACAGTTAATCCTTCTACTTTCAAAATAGGAATATTATTAGTCATTGGTCATTGGTCATTGGTTATTTGACATTGGTCATTAGTCATTCATAAAGGACAAATGACAACTGACAACAGACAAACTTATTTACATGCCGTTTCTAGAGTTTGTAAGTTAGTTTTCATTGCTTGAAAATAATGCTGTGGATCTGTTTGACCTGTTTCTAGAGAATCTAAAGTACGCAAACTTAACTTCAAGTCTTTTGAAAGACTTGTGAGTAATTTATTATCTACTCCTGGTTCACTAAATAAGGCTTTAACTTTATACTTTTTCACAGCGTTGACGGCATTTTGTACGTCAGTTGGTGAAAGTTGGTCTTCGGGAATTTCTACTACAGCAACTTGTTTGAGGTTATAGCGTTTGGCTAAGTATGGAAATGCATCATGAAAGGTCACAAAGGTACAACTCGGAGTTTTTTGTAATGTTTGCTGAAATTCACTGTTTAAATTTTCTAATTCTTTTATATAAGCCGCAGCATTAGTCTGATAAGTAGCTTTATTTGCAGGGTCAGCAGCAATTAATCCATCCCGAATATTAGTTACTTGCTGTTTTGCCAAAACTGGATCTAACCAAACGTGAGGATTACCTTGGGCGTGTTCGTGGTCGTTATCTTCCTCGTTTTTCCCAGTTTTCTCAACAGGTGAAATTTGATTTAAGGGTTTAATACCTTTACTGGCGTCAATTTCTACTAATTTAGAATTTTGGGCATTCTTGACAGTATCTTCTAAAAATTCCTCCAACCCTAAACCATTTTTTACTAATACATTGGCAGTGGCGATCGCTTTGACATTTTCTGGTGTCGCTTGATATTCATGTACCTCCGTACCAGGTGGCACTAAAATTTCTACGTCTGCAACGTTTCCAGCTACTGCCTTAGTAAACAAATATATCGGCAAAAATGTCGTCACTACTTTAGTTTTTCCTTGCTGCACTGTTGGTGTAGATGCAGCCTCCTGTGCTTGGGGCGACTGTTGAGCAGCTGTTCCTTGATTTTGATTTGATTGGCTACAACCGCCAGCCATTGACAACATTAACACAGCAACTAATGACACAATGCCGCTTTGCTGTCTGCGGATTCTAGATATTCTGCGATTCCCCATCACGGTGTTTTCTCCTCAAAATCTATACATACTGTGCCTTCGCACAATTTTTGTTGACAATGATACTTATTCTACTATAATAATTCTCATTCTCAATCAAACTACACATATTATTTAAGTATTTACTGTGTAAATAATCACGATATAAGTTATTCAGTAGGACTGCCTCTAGGAATGAGGTTTTGCCAAAATAATTAAAATTTATTGACATAATTTGTTAACAAGAGATTTCCAAAAAATAAAATGCCCAATCTTGCGTACTTCTGATAAGATTACTGACGAGTTTTTAATAATAATGTGCTTGAAAAAATGCGGTGTGAGTGCGAACTATAAAAAAGTGTGAGGAGAAAAATGCAAAAATTTTGTCAATATCTGCTAACTAGTCCAGTATTATGCAGTGTAATGTTATTTATGAATACTGCTGCATTTGCAGGTGAAACATCGAACACTTCCCAAATCAATCAACCGCAAATTATAACTAGTCCAAACACAAAAGTTCAGAATATAGCTGAAGATAAGACAACCGCGCAAGTTACCTCAGTGTCTCAGTTGTCAGATGTACAAACTACAGACTGGGCATTCCAAGCGTTGCAATCATTAGTAGAACGCTATGGCTGTATTGCAGGATACCCAAATAGCACTTATCGTGGTAATCGGGCACTGACGCGGTATGAGTTTGCTGCTGGTTTGAATGCTTGTCTTGATCGCGTTAACGAATTAATTGCGACAGCCACGGGCGATTTAGTTAACAAACAAGATTTAGCTACATTACAAAAGCTACAACAAGATTTTTCAGCCGAACTGGCGACACTACGGGGTCGTGTCGATGCAGTAGAAGCACGCACTGCTGAGGTGGAAGCAAATCGGTTTTCCACCACAACCAAACTGCAAGGGGAAGTTGTTACAGTCGTCAGCGATGTTTTGTCAGGAAATACAGTTAACGGTGCAGAAATTACAGAAAAGAATACAACTTTGGGGCTAAGGGCGCGGATAGAATTAGTTACCAGCTTTACAGGGCAAGATACGCTGTTCACTAGAATTCAGGCTGATAATATTTTCAGCCCTAATATTGGTACACCAGAGGGCAATTTATTTTTTGCTGGCGAGGATGGTACTACTAATACCAGCATCGATGCACTGTATTACAAATTTCCCTTGGGCAAAAACACAGAGGTAATTGCTCTTGCTAATGCAGGTGCAGCAGATGACCTGACCAATACGATTAATCTGTTTGATGGTGATGGTTCTTTAGGGGCTTTATCCACCTTTGGTACACGCAACCCAATTTATAATCAGATAAATGGTGCAGGGTTGGGAATAACATATAACTTCAGCCAACAATTAGGGCTAAGTCTAGGGTATTTGAGTGGTACAGCCAATAACCCTACATTTAATAATGGTTTGTTCAATGGTTCTTACGGTGCGTTGGCACAGTTGACGGTTCAACCAAGCGATCGCATTTCTATTGGTTTAACTTACATCAATTCTTATAACCAACCACTACTCACAGGTAGCAATGCAGCTACCTTCCAAGATATAGCAGCTATCCAGGGTTTACCGGAAGAAGAAGTCGGATTTTCTAGTAATTCTTACGGTGTCCAAGCATCCATTGGCATTACTAACAAGATAGTTTTAGGTGGTTGGGCTGGATACACAAATAGCCGAAGCTTGAGAGGAAACCGCGGAGATGTAGACATTTGGAACTATGCTGTTACCCTTGGCTTTCCTGACCTGGGTACAAAAGGCAGCTTAGCAGGTATTATTGCAGGTATGGAGCCTAAAGTAACAAATTCTACCCTGGCAGGACTAGCTGAAGATGCCGATACATCTTATCATCTGGAAGCATTCTACCAATATAAGCTCAGTGACAATATCACCATTACTCCAGGAGTCATTTGGCTAACAGCCCCAGATCACAACAATGACAATGATGATGTTGTTATTGGTGCCCTGAGAACTACGTTCAGTTTCTAATTTTCAAAATCCCAAAACCAAGACGCAAAATATTCTTTTGCGTCTTTTGTTTTATATTATGATATTAAAATAAGCACAGAACATTCAGGTTAATCTGTTTAAGATTACTGAGTAAACTGTGCCCAACAGGCGAGTAATTAAAAAATACTGCACAAACTTTGAATAATCACCTTCCTGCAAGAAAGGGGAGAGTCAAAGCCCTAATTGTAAATGTTCTTCAGGACTGATAAACAAAAAATATCCCACTGTTCACAGTCATCAGTCAACAACTTAAAATTGGACAATTTATATCATGTTCGGGTGAATACTTATCATTGCTAATTAAGTCAAGGGGTCGCACAGACCAAGTGATTGCTTAGTTCCACTTCGTTACACTCACTTCAAAGATATCACAAGTGATTAGCCGAACATGATATTATTTTTTGGAGTTCCCTTACACGCTTGATATTATCGCTGTATCACCATCTACCAAATATCAGCTGTACCTTTCTTATAAGGCTCACCAGTAAAAGGTTGTACGCCAATAATAGGATAGGCATCATCAGTAGGGCCAAAAATCCGCATTGCCGCTTCTGAAATATACTGGGTCACATTAGCAAGCATTTGGGAAATATTGAAAATAGTCATATTATTTGACTCCTAATTTTCGAGCCGCTTTAATCGTGATACCTCTACTCTAATTCTGATTTTCTTAGCTAGCTGCAACTCTCAATATATTGAAAATATATGCAATATTTATTCAGATAAGTTTGCAATACTTTAGTTTTTCAAAAAGTCAAAAATTTTTCTTAATTCTAATTGTAACACAACTATTTCCTAAAAACTTAGCACTCAGGAGGAGGCAGTGCGCTGGAGGGGTTTGCTGACTTGTTCGCTCTTGGCTTCCTGCTATCAAAGCAACTACCATTCAGAAGCCAGAATTTATCAAAACGTAATATTGGCATCAAGCCAGAGATGCTGCACTTTTACTATTAAAAAATATTAAATAATTAATGAAGTTAATATAAATCTGCCTGTAGATTCATACTTGTACACTAATCTCAGAAATACATTCACTGGGAGTTGACATTATTTATGGTGAATATTACCATAAATAAAAGAAGCGTTCTTATAAGGAAGCTCTAGTATGACAACTTTCTCAGATTTAGATTATGTAAATAAGCAGCAAACCCAGCAGAATCAAGAACTAAACCTATGTGCAGATGACTACAGTTTGCTAACTGACCTTTACCAATTGACGATGGCGGCTTGTTACATAGGTGAAGGTATAGAACAACGACAGGCAAGCTTTGAGTTGTCTGTTAGACGCTTGCCTCCTAATTTTGGTTATTTAATTGCAATGGGTTTGGCGCAGGCGTTAGCATATTTAGAAAAATTTCGCTTTAATTCATCGCAAATTGCGGCGTTACAAGCGACAGGAATTTTTGCTGGGGCAAGCGATCGCTTTTGGTCGTTGTTAGCCGAAGGCAAGTTTACAGGGGATGTTTGGGCAGTCCCAGAAGGAACGGCTGTGTTTGCCAATCAACCACTGTTACGCGTTGAAGCACCGCTTTGGCAAGCACAACTAGTGGAAACTTATCTTTTAAATACTATTAATTACCAAACCTTGATTGCTACAAAAGCAGCACGCTTGCGGGATGTAGCTGGAGAGTCAGCAACACTTTTAGAATTTGGTACAAGACGGGCATTTAGTCCTCAAGCATCTTTATGGGCGGCGCGGGCGGCGTTGGCTGGGGGATTGGATTCCACTTCCAATGTGTTAGCAGCGCTACAACTGGGACAAAAGCCAAGTGGTACGATGGCACACGCCTTAGTGATGGCGCTGTCAGCAGTAGAAGGTACTGAAGAACAAGCCTTTAGTGCATTTCATCGATATTTTCCGGGTGCGCCATTGTTGATTGATACCTACGATACCATTGCTGCTGCTCAACGCTTAGCTGCAAAAGTAAATTCCGGGGAAATGCAATTAACAGGAGTGAGATTGGACTCAGGAGACTTAATTACCTTATCAAAACAGGTGCGATCGCTACTTCCTGGTGTGCCAATTTTTGCTAGTGGCGACTTGGATGAGTGGGAAATTGCCAAACTCAAAGCTGCTGGGGCTGAAATTGATGGTTACGGACTGGGGACGCGATTAGTTACAGGTTCTCCCGTAAATGGAGTTTACAAACTTGTAGACATTGACGGCATCCCAGTAATGAAGCAGTCAAGTGGCAAGATAACTTATCCAGGACGCAAGCAGATTTTTCGCTCGTTGACAGGAGGTAAGGTAAAAGCAGACAAATTGGGACTTTTAGAAGAAAGTTCCTTGGAAGAACAAGCATTGTTACAGTTAGTAGTCCAGCAGGGTAAACGGTTGCAACCGCCGGAGACTGTAGAAACAATTCGTCAGCGTACTGCTGCCTCAATTGCCAGTTTGCCACAACAGACACGGCGCTTAGATCGTCCTATAGCTGTAGAAGTGCAAATTTCGTCAGCGCTACAACAGTTAATTGACAAAACAAGAAAACGAACCGCACAGGCGCACCAAACACATACATAAAAGTCTTAATTACGAATTACGTTAGCGCAGCGATAGCGAAGCGTTAGCGAGGAACGAGCGTCATTACGAATTACGAATTACTATGAGAATTGCTTTATTTGGAACTAGTGCCGATCCGCCAACTACTGGACATCAGGAAATTCTGGGTTGGTTGTCTGAACGTTACGACCGAGTAGCTGTTTGGGCAGCTGATAATCCATTTAAGTCCCATCAAACACTTTTAGAGCATCGGGCGGCAATGCTGCAATTATTGATTGCGGATATAGACACACCACGGCACAATATTGCTTTGGAGCAAGAATTGAGTAGCTTGAGAACGCTGGAAACAGTGGAGAAAGCCAAATTACATTGGGGTGAGAACGTTGAATTAACTTTAGTAATTGGTTCAGATTTAGTTACTCAGCTACCAAATTGGTATCGCATTGAAGATTTGTTACAGGAAGTGCAACTATTGATTGTACCGCGACCCGGATATGCAATAGATGAGTCTAGTTTAGAGGTAGTGCAAAAGTTAGGAGGCAAGATGGCGATCGCTAGTCTAACTGGTCTAGATATTTCCTCAACAGCCTACCGCGAACATGGAGATTCCCAAGCCCTGACTCCCCCTGTAGTTGCTTATATTAATCGAGAGCATTTATACAAATGCCAGGACGCCAGCAAAAAAAGATTTCAACTCCGCTAAACCAACAACCTTTGGCCGATTTCAAGGTTGGTGTTGATAATGTAATTTTTTCTGTAGATACTGCACAAAATCGGCTGTTAGTTCTGTTAGTAATGCGACAGCAAGAACCATTTTTAAATCATTGGAGTCTTCCCGGTACTTTGGTGCGTCGAGGAGAGTCTTTGGAAGATGCCGCATATCGCATTATGGCAGAGAAAATTAAGGTCAACAACCTCTATTTGGAACAACTTTATACCTTTGGAGGGCCGAATCGCGACCCCCGGGAAGCAACCGATAGCTATGGTGTACGTTATCTATCAGTTAGTTATTTTGCCCTTGTGCGATTTGAAGAAGCCGAATTGATTGCCGATCGCGTTACAGGTATAGCCTGGTATCCAGTTAAACAAGTTCCACAATTAGCTTTCGATCATAATGAAATTTTGACCTATGGACATAGGCGTTTGCGAAATAAATTGGAGTATAGTCCGGTGGCTTTTGAAGTGTTGCCAGAAATGTTCACTTTAAATGATTTATATCAGTTATATGCCACAGTTTTAGGTGACAATTTTTCTGACTATTCTAATTTTCGGGCGCGTTTACTCAAGTTAGGTTTTTTATCTGATACCGGAATTAAAGTCTCGCGGGGTGCTGGTCGTCCGGCTAGTTTATATAAGTTTGATGCCGAAGCTTTTGCCCCCTTAAAAGATAAACCTTTGGTGTTTATTTAATCAGGGAGATGAGGGGGATGGGGAGACAATGACCAATGACCAATGACTAATGACTAATAACTAATATGAAAATTGCGATCGCTCAAATTAATCCGACAATTGGTGATTTAGTAGGAAATGCCCAAAAAATCCTAGAAGCGGCACAACGCGCTGCATCTGGCGGTGCGCGTTTGTTGCTCACACCAGAACTTTCTTTGTGTGGTTATCCACCACGAGATTTATTACTAAATCCTAGTTTTGTGGAAGCTATGAATATAACTTTACAAAACTTAGCTCAGGATTTACCAGCAAATTTAGCGGTGTTGGTAGGAACTGTTGAACAAAATATTAATGCACATACTAATGGTGGTAAAAGTTTATTTAACAGCATTGCTTTGCTAGAAAATAGCGAAGTCAAACAAGTTTTTCACAAGCGACTTTTACCTACTTACGATGTATTTGATGAACGTCGTTATTTCGATCCAGGCTTGCAAGCGAATTATTTTACCTTAGATAATATCAATATTGGCGTCACTATTTGTGAAGATTTATGGAATGATGAGGAATTTTGGGGCAAACGTACTTATGCAGTAAATCCCATTGCTGATTTAGCAATTCTGGGTGTAGATTTAATTGTGAATTTGTCTGCTTCTCCTTATACTGCGGGCAAGCAACAGTTTCGTGAAACAATGCTCAAGTATAGCGCAGTGCGTTTCCAACAACCGATTATTTATGCTAACCAGGTTGGGGGAAATGATGATTTAATTTTTGATGGTCGTAGTTTTGCCTTAAATCGTCAAGGTGAAATTATCTGTCGCGCCCGTGGTTTTGAAGCTGATTTGTTAGCAATTGAATTTGACGAAGCGGTGCGAGATTTGCAACTGAGTTCTCTAGCACCTGTATATGAGTCAGAAGATGAAGAAATCTGGCAAGCTTTGGTTTTGGGAGTACGAGATTATGCCCGCAAGTGTCGCTTTTCTAAAGTAGTTTTGGGTCTGAGTGGCGGGATTGATTCGGCGCTAGTAGCAGCGATCGCCACTGCTGCACTCGGTCAAGAAAATGTGCTAGGTGTTCTCATGCCTTCGCCTTATAGTTCCGAACATTCTATTAGCGATGCTTTAGCATTAGCCGAAAATTTGGGAATCAAAACTGATACTTTACCAATTGGCGAATTAATGCAAGGCTTTGATCGCACTTTAGCCAATTTATTTGCAGATACAGAATTTGGATTGGCAGAAGAGAATATTCAATCCCGGATTCGGGGTAATTTATTAATGGCGATCGCTAATAAATTTGGCTATCTTCTCTTATCTACTGGTAACAAGTCAGAAATGGCGGTCGGTTACTGTACCCTCTACGGCGATATGAATGGCGGCTTAGCAGTAATTGCAGATGTTCCTAAAACCCGCGTTTATTCACTTTGCCACTGGTTAAATCAAAATAAGGAAATCATCCCCAACAACGTCTTGACTAAAGCACCCAGCGCCGAACTCAAACCAGGTCAACTAGATCAAGACTCTCTACCGCCCTACGAAATTTTAGACGATATCTTACAACGCCTGATTCATAATTACCAATCAGCAGCCCAAATTGTTGCAGCCGGTCACGACTCCGTAATTGTCAATCGAGTAATTCAAATGGTAGCGCGTGCTGAATTTAAACGCCGACAAGCACCCCCCGGCTTAAAAATTACCGACCGCGCCTTTGGAACTGGTTGGCGAATGCCAATTGCCAGTAATTGGGTTGGTATCAAAAACGCTTACCAAACTCAAACCACGCCTACGCCTACCTTAGTGTGTTGGGATGGACAAAATGCTCATCCGCAAATTAAGTAAATGAGGACACAAGGACACGGGGATACTTCCCTTTTCACGTCCCCGCGTCTTTTCTCCCTCACGCAGTCACCACGTCTTGTTGAATGTTAAGATTTGCTTCTTTTATCAAAACTTTTAGTAAAGCTGCTATGCCTATTTGGTCAGAAATTGCATTAGCATCCCATTTGGCATCAGCTACATACTTGCCTTTGTTGTAGTGGTTAGTCCCTGACCACAAGTAAGGTGTAAGAACTTCTGGATGATATTTTCTATAACCAACACCGTTGTATCTCTCTAACTGCCAAAGCTGTGCTGGCAAACTCCAATCTTTGACTTGATTAAATTCTTTGATTGTCAAAGCATCAATCGCGCTTTCTTCCCAGGTATATCCCACCTGCCAGCCGTTGCTCGGGGCGGCTAGTGGTCTGCCAGTTGGTTCATGGACAGTACGTTTTTTTAACGAGTCGCCGTTGTGCAGATGTGTGCCAAAGTTCAGGGAAGATTCCATATTATGGATGACTGCAACAAAGTACCAAGGCACATTAATTTTTTGCTCTAATACTTCGTAACGAGGGCGATTTGCACTGATTTTCGCAACTATGTTCTGAGCATTTTTAAGTTTATCTGGCTTAATTTCGCAGCTATCCCAAAGCCTCTGATATTCTGGTTTTAAATCTTGCAGGCTAAGTAGTATTTTATTTGCCATTTTTGTTAAAGACCCAAGAATAACTTTGATTTTCTAGTTATGACAAAACTACTTTAGTTTTACAAGATTTTAAACTTTTTATACAAAAAAATTATTTATTCATACAAAACTTTTTAATATTTTATGCATTACAGACTACTTGGAAGCTGATTTCTGCGTTTTTGTAAACCTAAAATTAGTTACGTATAAATACTGGCTTGATAAATAATATAGACCACAGTATAGGGGCACAGCATTAGCGTGCCCATACAAGATATGTGGTTCAAATAAATGAACAATGTTTTGCCCGGACTTTATCTGAAATATCCTAGGCAATGTTATCTAACTTTGCTCTTGGGGAATTTGCCCTATCTGCGCCATCAACTTCTCTTTATCTTGCCTACGTTTTTTGGCGTAAAGTTGAATAGTAACTGCCATTAAAATAATCATTCCAAAAATGCCCCAAGCAGTGATATCTGTTGGCAGATTATTTTTAAATACAGCCAGTAAGACAATCGCTACCAACATCACTGTCGGTGCTTCATTTAAAGCACGTAATTGCTGACTATTCCAGGAACATTCATCTACTGCTAACTTCTTCATCAAACGAGCGCAGTAATGATGATAGCCAATTAAAATGGCCACAAACAGCAGTTTGATATGCAACCAACCCTCTTTTAACACTTCTGGTTCAGTGCTGACTAAGCCGATGGCCATAGCGATGGTCACAAACATTCCTGGGTTAGTGATGATATGATAGAGGCGCTTTTCCATAATTTGATACTGATTTTTTAGTATCGTTCGCGCTGGTTCAGGTTCTTCGTTAGCTTCAACATGATAAATAAAAAGACGTACCAGGTAGAACAGACCGGCAAACCAAACTACAAATCCGACAATATGAAATACTTTAAACCATGAATAAGCCATGAATTCTAATCTCCATCAGTGTGGTTTTGATGCATTTTTAATGGCAATAAAAATGAGTCAGAATTCTAACTTATGACTTCTAAATTCTGACATTCATTTTTATAATATCGATTTTTGCCAGAGGTATATTATCAATGAGTATCTTTGCGACGTACAAAGGGTAAAAGGTCTTCTAAAATAGTCTCATGGTAGTGTTCTTGAGGATAATGTCCGACGTTATTAAGTTTTATTAATTCAGCATTGGATACCGAATTTGTAAATTTTTCTGCAACATCTACGGGTAACCAAGGGTCAATCATACCCCATTGAATCAGAATTGGCTGTTGCCATTGTTGAAAGCCAGATTCAATTTCTGTCATTGCTGAATCAAGTTGCAAATTGCGAATACTTGCTAACAGACTTCGACCAGATGCAGAAGCGGTCAAAAACGGTTTTCGATAAATATCTAAATCCTTATCTTCTATGCGATAACGGCTACCACCTTCTAGTGTTCGGTCAACTAAGAGCGGGTCTTGGGTCATGACTTCACCAGCCAAAGGTAAACCCATTTGTTTAATTTTCCAAGGTAATTTAGCAGTAGTTGAAATAGGTGTATTTAAGATAGCTATATTGGCAATTTGTTCTGGATGGCGCAAAGCATATTGTAGTCCGACAGAACCTAAAAAGCCTTCTACAACTAAGGAAAAATATTCGAGTTCTAACGCTTTGATAAATCCTGATAAAGCTGTGACAAAAGCATCAGGAGTGTAAGCAAAATCTCGTTTTTCTGGTTTTGCAGAAAAGCCGTGACCAATCCAATCTGGGGCGATCGCTCTTGTACCTTGATTCGCTAAAGCAGGTATAATATTACGCCAGCTATAACTTTGTGAAACTAAGCCGTGTAGCAATAATACTGGCGTTAAGTCAGTTCTGCCAATTGGTGAAGATTCCCGATAAAACCATTCTAGTGAATCTACGTTTATTTTATGTTCTGTTATTGACACGCTATTTTCCTATAGATTTGGAATTTAAAAGCCTCACGCATAGACACGAAGTGGCTTCGCAAAGGGTAGGCGCAGAGGCGCAAAGATGAAAAGGTTTTTTATAAAAGGGATTGGGATTGGGAATTAGGGATTGGGATAGAAAAACTTTTTTCTAGTCCCCAGTCCCCACTCCCTGAGGAATAATCATCTCACGAATTGCATATGCTGTGGCGGGTGCTAGTAAAACGCCGTTGCGATAGTGTCCGGTAGCCAAAAGAACGTTACTAAATCCTGGCAACTTATCAATGATTGGGGCTGGGCGTCCTTCAGGACGAGGGCGTAACCCCGACCAAGTGCGGAGAATAGTTGCTGTGGCTAATTCTGGACAAAATGCGATCGCTTGTTCTCTAACAGATTCCAACAGTTGTTGATTTGGCGGTATTTCATCGCCGTTGGTGGGAAATTCCACTGTTGCACCTAACCAATAATCTCCACTACCTACAGGAACAATATGGACATCATTACCAGTGATTATCGGTTGGAAGTCCCGATTGCCTAATGGACGCCCTACACGTACTTGTAAAGCTTGCCCTAACACAGGGCGGATATCAATCGCCTGATTTAATTTTGCCGTCAGTGGCGTTGAACCTAACCCGGCGGCGACTACAAACCAATCAGCAGCTATTTTTCCTTCTGTAGTCTCAAGACGATGGCAAAATTTAGGCGAAGATTCAGGCGTTGAAGTTTGGCTATCTAAAGCAGCTACACCAAATTTGAAAGTTACACCATTCTGCTGGGCAGCTTTAACTAAAGCTAATGTCAGGGCAGTTGGATCGAGTTGACGGTCTTGAGGAGAATAAACAGCGCCAATAACTTTTTGGTAATCGACCTGAGGACAGATATTCTGAAGTTGAGCAGTATTCCAAATTTCTAACTGCCATCCTTGAGACTGGCGAGTTTCTACTAACCTTTCCCATGCTGAGATTTCCTTGGCGGCATCACAGAGCAGCATCAGAATTCCTTGGCGGTTAAAAGGAATTTTGCTACCTGTTATAGCTTCTAATTCTGGAATCAAGGTTTCATAGCGTTGGATGCTAGTTTGCCGCATTAGCCAAGCCTTGCCCTTGATTTTTTGGCTGATTACGCCCATCAAAACACCAAGTGCAGCACCCGTGGAAGCTTGTGCTGGTGGTTGCCGATCAAAAACTGTGATTTTCAGCCCTTTTACTTGACTGAGTTCATAAGCGATCGCAGCTCCAACCACACCACAACCGATAATAACTACATGACTCATTGCTTGTTTGAGATGGAATCGGGGAGTGGGAAGTGGAGTGATGGGGTGGTGAGCGTAGTTTCGCCCATCTCCTCATCTCCCTCATCCCTCTGTGCCCCTTTGCTCATCTTAACTTGCTTCTATTGAGTGGTTGTCTCAGGAAGCAACTCGAGGAATTTGTCAATGTCTTTGAAAGCAGCCTGTGAGTTACTCGAAGCAAGTTCACCGTTGCCAGAGGAAGCGCCTTGATTAACTTTAACCAGGTGGTTAAATAAATCTCGCGTTATTTGACGTGCTGCGGTTTGGTCTTTGGGTAGAAGGTGGGGAGTGACATAAGTCAGGTTTAACCTTGCTTCTGTTATCGGACCATGTATAAAGTTACTCACGTTAATCCAATCTTTTCTTTGGATAAAGGTCTGCAACTCTTGTGAGCGCTCGCGCACAGCTTGAATTTCCGGAACGTATTCCTGAATTTTCGCAATTTGCGTTTCTGTGTACGTTGGAGGTGCCACTGCGACACCAGGCCTGCCACAACTAATGAGAAATGTGGCCAATAATACCAAAACAAATGAGAAAATTGAGCGTTGACGCACCATACGCTGAACTTATTGACTTTTTATTTACCGATTAACAGTGTCATTTTAGATCGCTGGTGGACATTATCATTTGACTCTCAGATTTTTTTTTGAGGATGGGGAATGGAGAATGGTCAACAACAAGGGTGTAGGTCAGCAACTTCAAACAGGATAATTTATTTATTGGAGTTCCTTTAAATATTATCAAACATCTCAACAATAATACTTAACTTGAGTAGTAGTTTAGTAGCAGTATGAGTACACAAGCTGGAAAATACCAGATAAATTAACCGCTCCTACCTCAAATTTATTGTTATATTAAATACACGCAGTTGTCGGAATGCAGTTAACAGTGTCATAAAGAAAAGGTGAAGAGTTAACCTTTAAGGTATAACTTACCCAAGAGTTGCTCGCACCCGTAGCTTCAATGGATCTATCACACTCATGACTGAACTCACCCTACGCCTACAAGAGGGAGATACCGAGACAGCGATCGCAGTTGACCAAGATGTATTTACGATTGGTCGTTTGCCGGAATGTAATTTGTACTTACCTTTTGCTGGAGTATCCCGCAACCATGCCCGGATTTTAAAAACGACTGAGGGGATGTGGACTATTGAAGATTTGGGCAGCAAAAACGGCACGCAAGTCAATAAATATCTGGTAAACTCTCCCCAAGAGTTACATCACGGCGATGTCGTTTGGTTGGGTAATGTTAACCTAGTAGTGCTGCTGACAAATCCTGCTTCACAATCAACATCGACACCAGAGTATGCATCAACTTCGGATACTAATGAGCAAAGAACAATCCTTCACAATGTTGAACAATTACAACAGCAATGGATTGCAGCTGATAGTAAAGATGGCAACATCACCAATAAAGATAAAACTATTGCCCGTCTCAAAGACTTAGTTGATATAGCGAAAAATCTCTGTGCGGCAGCGTCTATAGAAGAGATTTTTTCCCAGGTGCAACAAGTTGTATTTCGTTATCTTGATAGTATTGATCGCTTGGCATTATTAATTGATGTCAATGGTCGTGGGCACTTAGAGTTAGTGAATGCTGCTACTAGAAATGTTACCCAACAGCAACATCTTTCTGCTGATGGTAGTTGGATTAGTCGTAGTATCTGTCAAAAAGTATTTGCAGAAAAAGTCGTTATTCAAACTGGTGATACTCATCAGGATGAACGGTTTGCTAGCGAACAGAGTATTTTAGTCAAAGGCATTCGCAGTGCAATGGCAGTGCCTTTATGGGATGAAAATAAAGTTGTTGGCGTTCTTTATGCCGATGCCAATCTTTCTTCTTACCATTGGGCAAATGAAGGCGAGGAAGAACTGAGCTTTTTTTCAGCTTTAGCAAACCTTGTGGCTTCTAGCGTCCAGCGTTGGCTACTAGCAGAGAAACTTAAAACTGAAGAAATGATTCGTCACCGACTAGAACGCTATCATTCCCCAGCAGTTGTACAGCAGTTGATATCTGTAGGCGCATTACCAGATGGTCGTTTAGCACCAGCAGAAAGTGAAATCAGTATTTTGTTTGCGGATTTAGTCGGGTTTACAGCAATTTCTGAACGATTAACACCAACTGCGATCGCTCAACTATTAAATAATTTATTTGAAGAAATGCTCAAAGAAGTGTTTACTTGCGGCGGCACTTTAGATAAATATATTGGCGATTGTATCATGACATTTTTTGGCGCTCCAGAACCGCAAATAGATCACGCCGATCGCGCTGTAACTGCTGCTAAGGGAATGCTCGCTCGTCTGAAACATCTCAATGCCAATAATTTTTGGCAAGAACCGCTGCAATTACGCATTGCAATTAATAGTGGTAAAGCGGTTGTTGGAGATGTTGGTAGTTCGCAAAGGGTAGATTATACAGCATTAGGCGCAACAATTAATCTGGCAGCTCGCATGGAAGGAGTTTGTCCTCCGAGTGAATGCGTGATTAGTGAAGCCACTTATAGAATGCTTTCACAACCATCGGACTTCCAAGAAATGGGAGATTATCGGTTTAAAGGTATTGATAGATTAGTCAAAGTTTATCAAACAAAATTGCAACCAGTATCAACAATTATTAGTCATTAAGCATTAAGTATAGTTCAAAACTCTTCGTGTCCCCAAACATCATTGAGTATTATTCGCTTATACATTAACTATATTTGCAAAAATCTGGAAGAGCGTTCATATGGGTTCCTATCAATGATAATTTTAAGCATTGGGAACCCCTAAAAATCAAAGTTTATGAACGCAGCCGACGATAAAACGATTGTTCGCGAGTATTTCAATTCCACAGGGTTTGACCGTTGGAGGCGGATTTACGGCGATGGTGAAGTCAACAAAGTTCAGCTGGACATCCGCAATGGACACCAGCAAACGGTGGATACAGTTCTCGACTGGCTAAAAGCTGATAACAATTTATCAGAACTATCAATCTGCGATGCTGGCTGCGGTGTGGGTAGTCTCAGCATCCCGCTAGCAGTCGATGGTGCCAAAGTCTATGCAAGCGATATTTCTGAAAAAATGGTGGAAGAAGGCAAAGATAGAGCCAAGCAAACCTTGGGAAATGCCGGAAATCCTACCTTTGCTGTCCAGGATTTGGAATCATTGAGTGGTAGTTACCATACTGTTATTTGCTTGGATGTTCTCATCCACTACCCCCAAGAAAAAGCCGATGAAATGATTTCTCACCTCTGTTCTCTAGCACAGTCACGGATAATTCTTAGTTTTGCGCCAAAGACCTGCGCTTTGACTATACTCAAGAAAATTGGCAGTTTCTTTCCCGGCCCGAGTAAAGCTACTCGTGCATATCTGCATCGTGAGGCTGATGTAGTGAGAATCTTGGAGAATAACGGCTTTTGTGTGCAACGTCAAGCGATGACTAAAACTCGCTTTTATTTTTCCCGCTTACTGGAAGCTACGCGTAAGTGATACCGAGTTGCATTCAGTAAGTAGGGTGCGTTACGGCTTGTGTCTAACGCACCGCTAATACTAACTATTGGCTGGGAGATGTCGCATTTGGTGCTGAGTTTTGTTTTTGATTATTGCTGTGATTGGGAGTATAAATAAATATGATGAAGGAAGCGATCGCAGCTGCTCCTAAAAGAAGAATTCCGGAAACTAACCAGATTTCCTCTCTATTCAGATTAATTTTAGTTTTAGAAGGTTTAACGGAAGATACATCTTTTTCAGACTTCTGGAAATCTTCACTCAAAACACTGCTTTGAATAATAGTATTTTGCTTTTGATTCTGGCTGATTAAAGGTATTTGATTAAAGGTTTCGGGAGTAGAACTAACTTCTTGTTTATCTAATTTTTCTAATTCTCTAATTTCCTGCCATAAGGGGTGACGTTGTATTAACCAACGCTGGATTAATTCTATTTTTACTTTATTGCCTTGCTCATTTAAGAAACCCTTTAATGCTAATTCTTTGGTTAATTTTTCTAGCAAATCTCTTGACAATACATCATGATGACTTTTAAGTAGCATCAATGGGTCTTTTTCTAGCACTTGGTCATTTTTTTCACTAGCTACTTTTTGCGCCTCAGCCACCGCAGAAAAAACTACCTTCTCAGGTATAGATAAAGCCTCCCAGTACCATGCAAAACCCGCTTCTGCCAACTCAACTGCCTTATCAATAATATTTTTTACATCTTCTTCGACAACTTCCCATTTTTGCAGTTCCCTAGCTCTACTGAAAACCGCAAAACACAAGATTTGAATGAAGTAAGGATGTCCTGCTGATAAATCTGCAATTGCTTGTATCGCATTTGGTTCGTAACTCAAAGAACCCCCAACCGGTTCGATAATCAGCTGCTTAATACTTTCATCATTTAGTAATCCAACTTCGGCGATCGGTACTTTGGGAAATATTTCGAGCAAATTTGGGATATCTGCTGGTTTCCTCCCAGCAAATATTATCACAAATAATCTCGGATTTTTATAGACAATGCTTTTTAATTGCTTAAATAATGATTCAAGTTCTACACCGATATGTTTATTATCTATAGCGTCAAATTCGTCTAAAAGTAATACTAAATTATTCTGGTGAAGATGTTCGTGAATTTGAGGTAGAAAAGTATTACAAAAAATTTCTTTTTCTTCCTGTATTTGTTGAGCTTTTGGTATTGCTATTTTCTCAGGAGGTATTTCTAATTGTTCGACAATAGTTTCTGCTAAATTTTCTAAGAGGTTTTCTAATTTCTCTTGGCTATGATATTCTAAATCAAAGCTGACAAAAGCAGAGTTATCTACTTTAACAAGTTTAGGGACATTTTGAAGTAGAGATGACTTGCCTATTCGTCGTTGACCATGCAGTAATATAACTTTCTCACCTTGTCTCAGATTTTCTTCAATAAATGCTAGTTGCTTCTGTCGTCCAAAAAATATTTCTGGTTCGCTAATCGGACGACCGATAACATAAGGGTTTCTCTGAGATTTTAGTTGTATCATAATAATATCTGCGATTGGTCAACTAAGCAGTCTGTGATTTGTTAGCCATATTCCTATAAGTTATTGCAGCACAAAGCATAATTAGAAATCAGGAAAACTTTTACTTATTGTTCTTTGTAGTTGTTAGGCATAATTTCTATTATACTCATATTGATTGACTAGTTCACATTGCTATTGTTAAGTTTTTCAAAACTCTATTTTGGTATGAGAACAAATTTACCGTTTTGAACTGTAATTAGTATTTCTTTTCTGCTCATTTCTTTAGTGTCTTTATCAAATACAAGTTCGTCTCCAGAGGTATCCTTTGATGAAAGATGGACTTGGGGTAAATTTTTCAAAACTGTTTCTTGAGATGGATTTTGGGATAGCCTGAAAGACTTAATAAAAGCCTGAGTAGCATCAAAGCTAGTGGCTGTAGCCCAACTAACACCACCACCCCATTGAAGTTTAGCTTTTTTTGCAAATTCTTTTGAGTTTGGTGCGTCACGAAACCAAGGTGGAGATAAAACTAAACCTTCTAAAGCATCACTATAATTATCCAAAAAGTTGTTGTCATAAAGAACATCACCTCCTAATAAATTAAGTTTTTGAATATTTTTATTTTTTGTTTGTTGCAACTTGTCTATCAACTCTTTATGAGCTTTAGTAATTTTACCAGCAATTTCAAGATGCTCTGTATCTGGAAATAATACAATTGCCTGAGCCGGATTTTTAGCTAGAATAATGTCTCGCACCTCTGTATCTGCATTGAAGTTTGGAGCGGCTAAATTATGATTGCATTTTTCGCCGCCATCCATTATTTCTCCCTTAAAATTATGCCTAAACTCTTCTCTCATAGTATTACTATATGTCTCATCAGGATTACAAAAAATTACTACTTTTTTGTAATTTTGTTTCCAGGCATATTCCGCTAAATTTTTACCAGTCACTGCGTTTGAATTTACAGTTCTAAAGAAGACTGGGCTTTGAAATTTTGTACTGCTGCTAGTAGGTGAGATGACTGCTAAATTTACTGATGTATATGTTGATAAGGCTGCATCAGTAGCGTGGCTAGAATTATGCCCTATAACTCCTAATATTGATTTATCTTTTACTAGTTGTTCAGCTACTTGTTTAGCTTTATCTTCTTTGTCATCATCGTCAGCAATCACAATCTCTAGTAATCGAGCGTTTAATCCGCCCTTTTGGTTAAATTGATTTTGCGCCTGCGCTATCCCACGTAACATTTCTTTAGCAGGGTCGGTTCTATTCTTGGCTGGTACTACAGCTGCCAAAGTTAAAGGATTACGTTTTTGAAGGGCAACAGCATTATTGTAGTAAATTAGTACTTCAGGATCATTATGATTATTTTTAACAGCTTTTTCAAAGTACTGTGCTGCTTGTGTGTAATTACCTTTATTAAAGCTATCAATACCTTGGTCACGATCGCTATTTTGTATGTCTGGAAATAAAGTGCGATCACCTCGGCTTATACTTACATTGCTAATTGGAGTATTTATTGGGTTAGGAGTAGGATTAGTCGAAGGTATACAGTGTCTATCTGAAGATTTTTCTTGCCCTACTGGGCAATTACTAAATAACTGACTAAAAAAAAGTATACATCCAATACTACCTCCAATTAATACTAGCAAGATTACTATAATTAATTTATAGTTTTGCTTTATTGAATTATTAATATAATTAATAGTGATTATATTAGTTTTAGCTTGATAAGCTTTTATTTCTGCTAATCTCTGTTGAGCTAAAGTATTTCCCAATTGAATCTGTAAAATCTTTTCATACTGTTGCTTTGCTGACAGATATTGTTTTTCAGTTATCAACCAATGTCCATATTGATTTAATGCTTCTATAAATTCTTCTTGATAGCCTATTGGATTTAATTTGTAAATTCGCTGGTAAAGTTCTAAAGCTCTGTCAAAACTTTGCACTTCCAAGTATTTTTTTGCTAGCTCTAATATAGTGCTGAAGTGATTAGGATTTAGCTGCAAGACCTGTTCGTACAAATTTAATGCATTTGATTGTCTTCCTTCTTGCCAGCAAGTACGAGCTATAGACAATAGTTGGCTGATTTTTTCTTCTTCCAGTGCTTCTAAACTTTTGATTTCATTCTTTAATAAATGACGTTTCAGTAACCAGAGGCGGACTAATTCTACTTTTATTTTCACTGGATTGATATGCAACAAACCTTTATTAATTAATGATTTAATAGCTTTTTGTAAAGGATTGGTTAGCACTATCCCATAGATTTCAAGTAACTTGAAAGGATTTTCTGTAGTATTTTTTTGAGCTTCGGCAACTGCTGAAATTACTATTTTTTCAGAGATACTTAGTCCGTCCCAAATAGTAGCTAATCCGCCTTCAGCACGTTCAATTGCTAAGGATACAGCATCATTTACACAGTCTGGTATAATCCTTGAATAACTTTCATCCCTTGCTTGATTAAAAATTGCATGGCATAAAACTTGCGTATAATAAGGATGTCCTGCTGAAAATTTTATAATTTGTTCTATAGTTGGTTGTTGATATAGCAAAATATTTTCAGCAGGTTGAGTAATCTGTTGTTTAGTACTTTCGTCATCAATTAAACCTATTTCTTGATATATTCCACCTCTAAATGATTGCACTAAATTAGGCATATAATCTAAGTATCGGCCAATTACTGCAATCACAAATAATTCTTCGTCTTGTGTAACTAAGTTTTCTAAAAAACGTAAGAATGCAAAAGCGGTTTCTGTATTATTTTGAGTAACAACATCAAATTCATCTAACAATAACACTAGTTTTTTATTGCCCAGTATATCATAAACCGTAGATAGAAATCTCCGGGTAAAAAGTTTGGGATTATTATCTAAATCTCTCGATTTTAGAGTATCGAGTACAGTATTGTCTATGTTAAGGCGTTCAACAATAGCATTAGCGATCGCATACAGGATTTCACCCAAAGTTGAATAACTATGATGTTGCAAATCACAAGGTACAAAAACAAATTCGTCTTGAGATATAAAAAGAGGAATGTTTTTGAGTACAGAAGATTTACCTATACGTCTTTGACCGTGTAATAGAATAAATTTTGCATTCTGTTGCAAACTATCTTCTATAGTCCTCAAAAGAGTTTCTCGACCGAAAAGCTGATGTTTGTTTACAATAGGAGGACCAATAATATAAGGGTTTGCCCCGTAAGGATTTTGTGAGTTTGGAGACATTAGGGTTTTGCTAATTCTAGAGTAATTAATGTTTAATTTTTAGTTTTATATATTTACGAGATAGTATTTATAATTTTGTAGTATGGATATCTCAGCTATGATAAAATCGTTGAACCAGGCAAAATGCCCGTCCCACAATCATCTTGAAACTAGTAACGCCGAATTTTTACAGGGAA
This sequence comes from Nostoc sp. PA-18-2419, assembly GCF_005869855.1. Lineage (GTDB taxonomy): Bacteria > Cyanobacteriota > Cyanobacteriia > Cyanobacteriales > Nostocaceae > Nostoc. The sequence goes on from NZ_SZNH01000012.1 coordinate 168,075, forward strand.
TTAAGTATATTAAAATATTACATGATTACTGTGCTATCTTGTACGCGCTTAGTAACCTTGCTTTTTTAAGCAAAGCACACCAAAAAGTTCGGTGCGTTCACTAAAAAACTCTCTTTGGGAGTAGATTGATATACTGGAACCTCTGGGAAAGTCAAGTTAGAATTTTTAGCAAAGTTCAAATCTGAAGTGGAACTATGAAAACTGCTGAAAAATTGGCTGCGGGTTGGCTACTGACACTCGGATTCATGTTTTTAACGCTATCAGCATCAGCAGCAATTGATAAATTTGCTACGCGTAAGTATACACAAGTAAAAGATGCGTATGATTTTTCTGCGCCAAATGCTACTTATCAAGATAATAATACTGTTGTTGGTGGCTTAATTTTTGGTGTACCTAGTCTGACACTGGGTGTATGGTTAGCATTGGGATTGTATCGTCAAAGTCGGCAAGAGAAAAAGGCACTTCATCAACAACGTAGCGATCGCTTGCAATCTCTTTTTTATGAGATCCTACAACAAAATCATGGACGCGTGACTGTTTTAGGCTTTGCCATGCAATCACAACTCCCCCCAACCGACGCTAGGCAATATTTAGATGAAAAAGCTAAAGAATTCAATGCAAACTTCAAAGTGAATGAAGAAGGGGCTGTATCATATCATTTTGATGTCTAATTGTCATTTGTCATTTGTCCTGTGTCAGTTGTCATTTGTCTTTTGTTATTTGCTATTTACTAATGATTAATGACCAATGACCAATGACTATCTTACTAACTTACGGCTAAGTCTAATGACGCAAATTTTCTTGAGCGTAGCTGCTGTTTTAGGTGGTTTGTCAGTTGCTACTGGTGCTTTTGCTTCCCATGCTTTGCGGGAAAAAATTAGTGAGCGATCGCTAGAAATTTTTGAAACTGGTACTCGTTATCAAATGTATCATGCTCTGGCACTTTTTTTAGTAGCATTACTAATTAGTCGCAGTGAATTTCCTCAACCCACTCTTGTAGCCAGTGGATGGTTATTCATCATTGGTATTGCTATTTTCTCAGGAAGTTTATATGCGCTGAGCTTAACTGGTATAAAATCCTTAGGAGCAATTACACCACTAGGTGGCGTCGCCTTTCTTGCCGGTTGGGGTGCTTTAGCTTTTGCGGCTTGGAATTTAAAGTTGTAAAAAAAGAAAGTCAAGAGTTAGGAGTTACAAGTGTTATGAATTAACAACTCCTAACTAATAACTTTTAACTCTCAACCTTAGGAGCAAATTATGTAAAGCTACCTTCGCCGCAGGTGCTTCGGGTAGCGTACTTGTTTCATACGCCTCTTGCAGGCGATCGCGTAATCGTTCATACTCTTGTTGATGAAAAGCTACATCAACATTTGATAAAATAGACTTTTCTGCCTCTGCCAACTTTTGGGCAATTAAATCAGGAATGTATGGTAAATTAAAAACTTCATTGAGCTTAACTAAATTGGCTTCAATCACTCCTGTTTGCATCAGGTAAATACCAGTCAAGATTACTCGATAAATATAAAGTAGTGGCTTGACTCGATATGGTTGTTCTTTGGCAAAAAGTTTCCATTGAGTTGCAGCAAATCCAAAGTAATGATGGCTGTGGTGACGAGTAATACACTCTTTGGCAATAATTTTTAATTCTTCATGTTCTGGTGTAGTTTTTAATATTAAAGGTGAATACAGTTGCTCTAACACATAACCATTCTTTTTCAGGAGCAGCAAAAAGAATTTTTTGATATCGTGAGTTACTAAATCAATTTCTAAAGATTCACGAATCTCTGATATTTCAATAGTTTCAGCCCCAGTATTTAATCCCACCACTTCTCGTATTGGTAAAATATGTACACCACGCAAGTCATAATCAGAATCGGGTGACGGAAAACCATATAAGTGAGAACCGCTAATCGTCGCAAATAAAAGCGGGTAAGGCTGTTGTTCAATTATTGTCCTGATAGGTGGTAAAATATCCATATAAAATCTTAGGCAAACATTCACAGAGTTCTTGTAAGACTAACGTAATAAAATTAGTTAAGACTTTTCAAACATTCTCTACGAATAAAGACTTTCAGCTTTGCAATATATTTTTTTAGGCGGTTCGCTGAAGTATTTTAACAATGCTGGACATAGCCAACCTTCCAAGTTGTTTTTACTCCAGTAATACCAATGACCGTTATACTCTGCTCTCAACCAAATTAGTTCAGCTTGATAACCAGGAAACAGATTTGCAGAAAATAAAAGTTTAAAGCCTTCATCAACATTAGCAATATCCTCAACCAAAATATCGATCATTTCGGGTATACCACTGACAAATGGTTCTTGGATTAGTTCCATCCGTTCATCATCAAATACCCATGTTTGATTATGTTTATATGGGAAAATTACCATCATTGAATTAGTCATCAGTCATTGTTTATAAATCCCTGTCATATAAGTTTACGTAAAACATTGTTAAACTAAATGTTTTGCATAACAAAGAAGTTAATAAGGTAACATGAGGCAGCACTTGCTAACGAGAATAGCGCAAATTTATGAAAAATATAGCTAATTCTCAGTAAAAAAACTTATTCTATAAAGCTATTGGGAGCAAATACTTGAATCATGTCTCGTTTACTTGCCTACCTCGGTTCGCCTATTTCTCTGGAATATCTTCTGTATAAACCAGAACATTCATTGATAGTCCAGGGTTATCAACCCTGCGAAATGACTTCTGGGATAGTAAATGCAGATGGTTTTGGTGTAGGTTGGTATCATAGTCAAAAAGATATCGAACCTTTTACCTACAAAAATACTCTACCTATTTGGAATGACATCAACCTACACAGTCTCAGCCGTTACATTGAATCAAAGTGTATACTTGCTTACATCCGTAGCGCCACACTAGGCCAAGCTGTAGATTTTGCTAATTGTCAGCCGTTTAACTATCAACAAATAGTATTCATTCACAATGGCCAAATTGATAATTTCCGCAAAACATTACACAGAAAAATTCGCAGTACTTTAACTCCCGATTTCTATGAAATAATTAATGGTACTACTGACTCCGAACACATTTTTGCATTGTTACTTTCACATAGTCAAATTAACAAGCATCGACCTCTAGAATATGTTTTACGTACCACATTATTAACACTCTTAGAGATGGCAAAACGCTATCAACTACAAGCCTCACTCAATGTAATCTTTAGTGACGGACATCGCCTTATAGCCTCTCGCGTTGCTACCAGTTCACCGATGCCATCTCTTTACTGGATACGAGACGATCCGACTTTTCCCAAATCTGTTATCATTGCATCCGAACCTCTATTTATAGGTAATTGGATTGCTTGTCCAGAAAATAGCATTATTAGTGTCGGAGAAGATTGTGATATCCAGATTGAGCAAATCTAATGTAAAAGAGGCTATTTTTTAAATCATCCATATTTTCTATGATGTACGAACTTTTTTTAGGCAATCAATGGTAGGAATTACTTCTTATTCAAGAGGGCAAAATCGTAACCAGTCCCAGAAGAACAACGCTCGCAACGCTCAACTTTGACTAGCAAAGCTTCTCCTTGACGCTCGCCTGAAGGTGAAAACATAATCATTCCTGTAGCTCCAGAAGTTGAAAAATCAGGATTAGACAGTACTTTTTGTAAGCCTTCACGGGTGTTATCTCGTTTCAAACCAGTGATAATTACTTGCATCGCATCATAAGCTCCCGCTGTTCTCTGATTTACCCGTGCATTCCAAAGCTGAAAAGCATTTTCTGCAAATGGGTTATTTTTATTTGCATCACGGTGCCAATATACAGGTAATACCATTCCTTCGACATCTTTGCCGTTTTGTAAAGTTGTTGCACTGTACATAATTTCAGAAGCAAACAGTGGTTTTCTGCCTTTAATCTCTTGTCCAACTTTACTAGCGAAATATATATTTCTGATTGAAGGTATTAGTAAAAAGCCATTAGCGTTTTCTGTTTCTATAGCTTTATCCACAAAAGCTTTCGGGTCAAAATTTTTATCTGCTAAATTGCAAGGCGTACTAATAACTTTACTGCCATATTTTTCCAGCGCTTGACTGTACTGTTCTACAAGTACTGGATTAGATGAAGAAGTTGAATTATTTACTGAGCGAAGATAATCACTACAAATAGCAATATTTCTTGCTTGTCGAGCAATGTAACGAGCATGAGTATCTACTAAATTCTTATATAGCGGATTTATATGAAATAAGTAATTATTTTTATCAGTATTCTGCTGACTATTTGCTGAATTTTGCTCTAAGTTATTTGGATTTTCAGCTTGAGTGGGGCGCTCTACAGGAAAGACTAACACCAAACCTTTCTGATTATAAACTGGGGCATCTTGTCTCACACCCACTGTGGCTACAAAGCTCTTGTCATCAACTAATTCATTATCTAGCTTGGGAAAATCTTCTTGATTTTCAACACTTGCAATTACAACTTGCAATTTCTTTCCATTAATTCCGCCTTGGTGATTAACTTCATTTTGAGCTTGAGCTACGCCACGTAAAATTTCTTCTGCTAAATTAGCATCAAAATTAAATGGTGCAATCACAGCAACTTTTAATGTTTCTGAATTATCTCGCGCAATTTTTGCATTGTTTAAATAAATTAAAGTTTCTGGATCGTTAGGATTATTCTTCAAAGATGTAGTAAATTTTTCCACAGCGGTGGAGAAATCTTTCTCCCCAAAAGCTTTAACTCCATCACTTTTTTCTGGGGAAGTTTGTACTTTTACCAAAATCCTTGTACCCAAATTTATTAATGAAGGTTTATTTGGTAAGGAAGATGAAGTTGATGTGGGGTTTGATGATGGGATGATAGTAGAAGAAAGTTTACTAATTAACCAAAAAATAACTGCTACCATTATTCCAGCTATTCCYAAAGAAATAAGCAGTCTCAAGTTTTCTTTTTTATTTGTCATARGTTGTTAAAAAATGAAGTARASTCATAATTATAAATAAAAAATTAAATTTKGATAATTTTATTATAACTGTAAGATAATATTAGTGAGTTTTTATTGCTAATTTTTTAAAAATATTGAGAAATAATTTTATTAAGAATTTCAGATATAAGCACAATAATAACTGTCAAAAACCCTGCAAGAAGAATGAGTAAGATTACAAGCAATAGTCCATTGATACCAAATTGAAGAAGATTCTGAGTTAGCAAATTTTTGAAACCTAAGACCACAAGTAAGTTGGCTATAATAGCAATAATAATTAAATAAGTTTTTTCTACCAACGAGTGAGATTGAATAAATACTAATATTCCTAAAATTAGCAACCACAATCCTGAGCTAATCCAAGTAGTTCCGATGAAACTAATCAGAGCGATCGCTAAGAACGAACTACCAGTTCCAGCAATTATTGCTGACAATAATAATCTATTATTAGATAATAATGGTAATTCAGTTTTTTGGTGTTGAACTTGTGGTTCTGCTTCTAATAATCGGGAAGGCCAAAGGACTGTAGGAGGTAATATATGTCTTAAAGGTGGTAAATTGCTCAAATCTTGTAATACAGCCTGTGCAGACTGATAACGTACTTCGTGATTTTCTTGCAGTAACTTATGAATAACTAGCTCTAATTCATGAGTGATCTGTTGCTTTAAATGCTGTTGCCAATTAGAAGTCCAACTATAACCTTGTTTTATCCACAAACTCGATGGAGAAATATTAGTTAATAGATGAAAGCAAGTTATTCCTAAACTGTAGATATCGCTAGATGGAAAAACTCTGCCTAATTGCATTTGCTCAATAGGTGCATAACCTAATGAACCAATAATTGTCCCCAGTCCAGTATTTGAATCCCTCTTTTGCTTTGACACTCCAAAATCAATTAGTACTAATTTATTATCGCTGTGACGACGAATAATATTTTCTGGCTTAATATCTCGATGAATTATTTCCTGTTCGTGTATCGCTAACAGTATAGATAATAAATCATTTAAAAAATCTCGAATCTTAGCTTCATCAAAAACCCCCTGCTGTTTTAACTCCTGTAACAGATTTTCCCCATCGATAAATTGCTGCACTAAATATAGATATTCACCTTCCTTAAAATATGCATATAAATTGGGAATTTGTGGATGTTGCCCTAATTCTTTGAGACGTTTGGCCTCTCGCTCAAACAACTCAGTTGCTTTTTTATGTGTCTCAGTACCTTGAGAGCCAGAAAATTGACTTAAAACTAATTGCTTAACAACACATTGTTCATTGAGCTTGTCTATATCTTCTGCGATATATGTGCGTGCAAACCCTCCTCTTCCTAACACTGCGCTAATCCGGTAACGATTTCTCAGCAGGGGTATCAACTTTGTCCCGCAACTGAGACAAAAATTTGTTCCGTCAGGATTTTGGGGATTCTCGCAATTAGGATTTAGGCAGCAGATCATAATTATTTTATCGCTGTCATTTGATTAATTTTTAAAATACATCTTAAATTTATACCGGAAATTCAGTATAAACTTTGTGCTGCAACGTTTCTATATGAATAACAATTAAAGGTGCGATCGCACTCTTGCTTGTGACTTTCTCAACCCAGACAAGCATAACCAACCGCTCGAACGAGCTATTTTGCACAAATAAATCGCCTTTAATCTATACCACGATTAATGTCTACTGTTAACAATAGCCTGATAAATCTAACTTACTGCTAATAGAAGCTTTTTTCTCATCCCATTCACGTCGTAATTACCGCACATCCGCCATTGTCACTTGGATAGAACTCACCGCAATTGTGACAATTACGCTAGAATTATTAAAGGTTCTTTACAGAATTTGCCGATCGCCCCCAATTCTGTTAGAAAAGCCTAGCATTCAAATGTAAATCTAAAAACTCCCTGTAAAGTTCACCAAAAGCTTCTATGACGCTCCCAATTCGCAACGTCGCCATTATCGCCCACGTTGACCACGGCAAAACTACCCTGGTTGATGCGCTCCTCAAACAGTCCGGCATTTTCCGTGAAGGTGAAGACGTTCCGGATTGCGTCATGGACTCCAACGCCCTAGAACGGGAGCGGGGAATTACAATCTTATCCAAAAACACAGCGGTTCGTTATAAAGAAACGCTGATTAATATTGTTGATACACCCGGACACGCTGACTTCGGTGGCGAAGTAGAACGAGTACTCGGCATGGTTGACGGATGTCTTCTGATTGTCGATGCTAACGAAGGCCCCATGCCGCAAACCCGCTTTGTACTCAAAAAAGCTTTAGAAAAAGGATTGCGTCCCATTGTTGTCGTCAACAAAATCGACCGTCCCCAAGCCGATCCTTACGGTGCAATTGATAAAGTATTGGATCTGTTCTTGGAATTAGGTGCAGATGAAGACCAATGTGATTTTACCTATCTGTTTGCCTCCGGTCTAGCAGGTTACGCCAAAAAAGACTTGGATGCAGAAGCAGTAGACATGCAACCTTTATTTGAAGCGATTCTCCACCATGTTCCACCACCTGTAGGCGACATCAATAAGCCTTTGCAATTGCAAGTCACAACCCTAGATTATTCAGAATATCTCGGACGAATTGTGATTGGCAGAATTCACAACGGTATAATTCGCGCCGGACAACAAGCAGCACTGGTTACAGAAAGTGGCAAGATTGTTAAGTCTAAAATCAGTAAATTGTTAGGTTTTGAAGGGCTGAAGCGGGTGGAGATGGAAGAAGCATCCGCAGGTTATATTGTGGCTGTTGCTGGTTTTGCAGATGCTAACATTGGCGAAACAATTACAGACCCCAATGAACCGCAAGCTCTGCCATTAATTAAAGTAGATGAGCCAACCTTGCAAATGACCTTCTCGGTGAACGATTCACCTTTTGCAGGTCAAGAAGGCAAGTTAGTGACATCAAGACAAGTGCGCGATCGCTTGTTCCGCGAATTAGAAACCAACGTTGCTTTACGGGTTGAAGAGACCGATTCTCCCGATAAATTCCTCGTTTCCGGTCGTGGCGAATTGCACTTGGGTATCTTAATTGAAACCATGCGCCGCGAAGGCTTCGAGTTTCAGGTATCTCAGCCACAGGTAATTTACCGCGAAGTCAACGGACAACCTTGCGAACCTTACGAATTGTTGGTGTTAGACGTACCTACTGATGCTGTGGGTAGTTCTATCGAACGCCTGGGACAACGCAAAGGCGAAATGCAAGATATGCAACCGGGTAGTGGCGATCGCACTCAGTTAGAGTTTGTCATTCCCGCCCGTGGTTTGATTGGTTTCCGGGGTGAATTCATGCGGATGACTCGTGGCGAAGGCATCATGAACCACAGCTTCCTCGACTACCGTCAACTCAGTGGCGACATTGAAGCCCGGAACAAAGGCGTTTTAATCTCCTTTGAAGAAGGCGTTGCTACCTTCTACGCCATGAGAAATGCCGAAGATAGAGGATCGTTCTTCATTACTCCCGGTACTAAAGTTTATAGAGGGATGATTGTCGGCGAACACAATCGTCCCCAAGATTTGGAACTGAATGTTTGTAAGACCAAGCAGTTAACCAACCACCGCGCCGCTGGTGGCGATGAACTAGTGCAACTGCAAGCACCGATAGACATGAGCCTAGAGCGTGCTTTGGAATACATCGGCCCAGATGAATTGGTGGAAGTTACACCACAATCGATTCGTCTGCGGAAGATGTCGAAGAAGTTAGCGAAACGTTAAATAAAGTTAATTGATAGATTTAGAAAGCCCGCATTAGCGGGCTTTTTATTTTGTAAGTTTCTTAAGTAAGAAGTTACCGTTTAAACAATCTAGTGAAGCTCATAAGCTCATACTAGCAAACTGATTAAAATTGAAGCTATACTGACTGATTACAGTCTTTTTAGTAAGGAAAATGGCAAACAAAGGAGAGCGTGGGCGCATCCGTGTATTTTTCGCAGAGGTTGAGGGTGATGATCAAACTATTCAAGAAGGTTTACAGGTAATTAACGTAGCAGCTAACAAAATTTTTCAGTCTCCTCCAAAAACGATAAAGGTTTTATCGGCTTCTGCGGTTCCTAGTGATGAAGATGAGCTTGTCGAAGAGCTTGACACAGAAGACGAAGAGGAAGATGTCAGTGTTGCGAGTGTTTCTACAAACTCGAAACAGAAGAAGAATTCGTACAAGCCTCCCACAATGACAATTGTCAAAGATTTAAACCTACGACCAGAAGGCGAGCCTTCATATCGGGACTTCCATTCTCAGAAAAATCCAAAAAATCAAGAGCAAGCTATTACTGTGGCAGTTTATTACTTGAAGCGAGTCCTAGAGCTAGACAAAATAACACCAAACCACATTTTTACATGCTTTAAGGATGTCGGACTACGGACACCAAAGAATATGCCTCAAAGAATTCGAGAGACTGCGACGAGGAAAGGATGGGTTGATACCTCGGAGCGAAGCAACATTAAAATTACCAACCACGGTGAGAATTTGGTTGACCATGACTTACCTGCTCCCAAAGGAAAAAAAGATTTGTGAGATGGTAGATGGAAATAGAAGATTTTTGTATTCGACTCAATCAGATTGAGCTGTCGAACGCCGAACGCGCTCTAGCTATTTTATGGTTCCATGATTGTGCAACACCAGGTACTTATATAAAGGCAGGTATGTTGGCACGTATCATCTATAAAACTGGACTTGGCAATCCTAATCCAACACAACTTGAAGAAGCGATTGTTAAGACAAAGCTGGCAACCAAAACTAATGCAGGATTCAAGCTCAAACCAACTGAGCGGAGTACTATTAAAAACTGGCTTGTACCAATTCTTGAAAGACCACCTGCTGACGTTGATTTAGAGCATGGTTACCTACCAGAAGAAATATGGAAGAATACAAGGGGTTATATCGAAAAAATAGCTTTTCAGGTCAATGGTTGTTTTCAATACGGTTTTTATGATGGTGCATCAGTACTTATTCGTCGGCTCGTTGAAACACTTCTAATTGAGTGTTACGAACATGAAAAAACTCAATTCCGTATAGCTGATTCGGATGGCAATTATTTTATGCTGTCAGGAATTATTGCGGATGCTGCTGATAAGAATGGACTTTCTCTAGCCCGTGAAACGAAGAATAGACCTCTTGCAAAAAAGTTTTGTGGTATGGTGGAGGATTGAGTTAAATTCAACAGGAATTTAGGCTTTTTGAATTTCGTAGTTATAAAGCCCAGCAATTAAATGACAGCGCAATCCAAAACGTTTCCTGCGATTACGGTAGCGCTGACTCAAAATCCGAAAAACTTTTAACTGCCGATTAACATGTTCAATCAGGACTCGACGACTCGCTAAAGTCCGGTTAGATTGCTTTTGCTCTTTGGTTAACTTACCTCCTCTAGGTTTTTTGTGAGGCAACTGACTATTTGTATGTACC
>NZ_SZNH01000090.1 GCF_005869855.1 Nostoc sp. PA-18-2419
CGAAGGGCTGCCGAGGGCAGCCCTTCGCCCCCCTTTTGTAGTAATTTGGATCATGAGGCTTGTTTTTGAGTCTGGCAAAAGGTGCCTGTGTCTATAGTATTAACTGATTCCTAGAAAAAGTTGTTAATTGAAACTGCATTTTAACTAAAAGGTGCAGCTAAACGTAAATTTATGGCACAGATATAGCTGTTGCCAGAAGAGTTAGGACACAGCAGATTTGAGAACAGATTCGATTGCTGGTCGTAAATCAACACAAGAGGATAAGATGTGGCGAATACGACATTTAAGCCAAGCCCAGCACTTTTCAATGCGGTTGAGGTCTGGAGAATAAGGAGGCAAATACAATAACTGACAGCCTGCCTACTCAATCAATTGGGCAATACGTCCTGGGTGATGAAAAGTGGCATTATCAAGAATAATCACCTGTCCTGGTTGGAGTACAGGAATTAAGCAAGTGGAAATCCAAGTTTCAAAAACTATACGATTGCAAGCTCCTTCTAGAGTAAATGGTGCGATCAAATTTTGTTGGCAGTAGGCAGCAATCATATTGACCCGAAGAGTTCTGCGTCCTGACTTGAGTGCTTCAAACCTTTGGCCTCGTTGACACCAGCCATAACCGTAATCATCCCGTGCATCCATTCCTGATTCATCTACATACACTCGAAGGGAATCTGGGATTAAATCTAATTGCTGCATAAAAATGGCACGTTTGGCCTGATCTCGTTCTCGGTAGCCATAAGACTTTTTTTTCGAGACCAACCTATTTTTTTTAACCCTCGTGAAATCGTCCTCGGACTGATCTGAGGTGACCATAGTTGTGCCATTTGCGCTTGTGTCTTGTCCCCGTGCATTTGAGCAAACTGGCTAAACTCATCCCAATCTGTGATTTTGGCGTTTATTCTTTGGGGACGAGTTGGCTTAGGCTGGTAGTCTCCAGTTTGTGCCTGCCTTTGCAGCCATAGGTTTATGGTGTTGCGACTGATTTTAAATACTTGCGCCGCCTCAGTTTTGGTCATACCATCTAAAACGATCGCATTGATTACTTTTTGTCTTAAATCATAACTATAGGGTTTTGGCATCGACTGTATTCAATTTTCTCTTTGACCTACTCAGTATACGTCCTAACAGTCTTGTCCATTACTATACATGGCTTAACCAATTTTCACTGGTGGCTAGAAATAGCAGCTTAATTATGGGTAATTTGCCGGACACCATATAATAGAGCGACTTCAGGCACAGGGAAAAACAGCAGTAATTCCTCACAAACGCAACCCTACTAGACCTCGTAACTATGATCGAGATTTATACAAAGCCCGTTAACGAGATTGAAAACTTTTTTGCCAAACTCAAGCAGTACCGAGCAATGCCTAGGGCGGGCTACGCCTACGCAACACGCTACGACAAACGCGCTACAAACTTTCTAGGTGCAATTTATCTAGCTGCTTCTGTTATTTGGCTTAATTGATGACACGCCCTAGTGTCTATTAGGGTTTTCAAACCAAAGATGCTCGCCGAAAAATGCAGCGTTTATATCCGAGTTTAACCTAGCAAAGTTGCTTTGGTAGACTACTAGTGAATAAATTGATTTTACTTGCACCTAATTAAAGAAGGAGTGGCAGCAAATAAGTCTGATGCACTAAATCAATTTTTGTCAATGTATAAGTCTTACTAGTAGCCCTTTGAAGGTGTTGTGTGATGGGTTGATTTGTAGTTTGGTATAAAAGTAGGTGCAAATCTGTTAAGTGGAGAAAAAATGTTGCTAGGACAGGTGTTTGAGCGTTTTGTGAAAGAGAGTCCAGTTTCCGTGATGGTTCGTGGGCTTTTAGAAAAAGTCTTATGTCCCCAAATTCTGAATGACCTATTTGAACGTAGTGCAAAAACTCAATACACTCGAGAGTTACTATTCTCCACAGTTGTAAATTTAATGAACTTGGTTGTTTGTGGAGTCCACCCATGGATACATGCAGCCCACCAAGCCTTGTCTGAAAAGATAGGTGTTTCAGTCACTTCGGTATACAACAAGAGCAATGGTATCGAACCAAGCACCAGTAAGGAGCTAGTCACAGAGATTGGTGGTCAAATGGAAGCTACGATTCGACACCTCAATGCCACAATGCCTGATTTGTTACCAGGTTATCGAGTAAAAATTATTGATGGTAATGCGATCACAGCAAGTGAACATCGTTTGGAAGTGTTGTGTGACATTAGTAGCACTCCATTACCAGGTCAATCTCTTGTAGTACTCGATGCAAGTGTAATGCCAGCAGTAGACGTATTCCCATGTGAGGATAGTCATGCCCAAGAGTGTTCTTTGTTTGATCAGGTATTACCAACGATTGAGGAAGATGATGTTCGGATTGCGGATCGTAATTTTTGCACGCTCAAGTTCTTATTCGGTGTTGGCGCTCACAAAGGCTACTTTATTATTCGACAACATCAAAGTATGCCTTGGCAAGCAACTGATGATTTATGGTTAGTAGGTCAAAGCGGTAGTGGTACTGTATTTGAGCAAAATATAGTTTTGAGTGCTGATGATTGTCAACTGTTAAAAGCACGACGAATTAAGGTCTGCTTGAACCAGCCTAATCATGACGGGGACAGAGAAATTTTTCTTCTGACAAATCTGCCGTCTGATAGCATAGCGGGCGCGCGTACTCGCGCGAGGGTTGCAAATGCAATATTGATAGCCCAAATATACCGCAAACATTGGAAACTCGAAACATTATTTCAAGTCCTGCCGGAAAATCTCTGCTGCCAGATTAATACATATGATGTGTTTTTCACAACATCACCTTCACAGAATTATCGCAACTTTTCAAACATTTGGCAGGCCATGTCAAGCTGAGAGCTTTTCGCCGTCATCCGCAAGGTCTTAAAAAACCTCAACCAAAGCGGACTTATCTCAAAAATCGACCTCATGTCTCAACTGCTAAGATTCTAAACCAGAAAAAGCTGGAAAATAACACACCTTGAAAGGGCTAGTCTTAGAACTATGGTTTTTGGCAACTGCATTTCAAAGCAACATAATTCTCAAGTCACACTGCAGCGAGAAAAGAACTTACAGCTTTCTGTCGAAGCTGCGGTTTTCCGGGTGGGTACAGACGCACAGTTTCTATTTATCAATGATGCAGCTTGTAGCTTAACTGGGTATTCCTGTAAGCAATTACTCTCCATGACTATGCACGACATATACCCTAACCTTTCAGCAAAAGTTTGGACAGAGTATTGGATAAAAATTCGGCAACAAGGTTCTTTCACTTTTGAATCTGTGTGCTGGACTCAGGAAGGTTCGAGCTTTCTGGTAGAAAACATTGTTATCTATCCTCTTCCTTATCTGGAATACGTTGGCAAGGAGTATGGCTGTATTTTTGCTCACAATATCAGCAAAAGTAAGCAGTTAGAAGTAAACCTAAAGAGATCAATTGAAGAGCTAGAATCCAGAGTCAAACAGTTGACTGCTGAATTGAAAGAAGCGAAAGAACAATCTTGCCGTGAGATTGTAGAGGCTCGCCAGATCTTGGAACAAAAAGCAGTCCCGAATTCGTTCTGGCCATCGATTTCTCATGTGAATCAAGTCTTCGACTTCATCGAAGCCAATTATAGTCAACACATTACTGTGTACGATGTAGCCCAGGCAGTTGGTTACTCTACGGCTTACTTAAGCAATCAGGTGAAATCTAAAACTGGACGGACTATACACAACTGGATTGTTGAGCGCCGGATGACGGAAGCACGAGCCTTACTTCTAAAGACTGACCAAGCCGTGAATCAAATTGCTGCGGCAGTGGGCTATCCAGATCCAGGTCATTTCATCCGCCAGTTTCGCCAGCTCTACAGTAGACCTCCAAAAGAGTGGAGAAATATACATCGCAGCCAGAGCGGCATTGAGTAAGACGGAATAAATGGCGTTGCATATTTGGGGGATGAATTAGGCTAATAAGGGTACAAATCCATAATGGAGGTAGTGCAGTAACAATCGAATTGAGAGCTTAAGCATTTGTTGTGATCACCAATAGCAGAGAGTTTTTCGATAGCGAACCGGTAGCGACGTTAGGAGCGTCTGAGAGGATGTCTGAAAAGTTTTAGATAGGTAATTTTAATCACGCAAGTTGCTTTAATATTAAGCGAATCATTGCAACGTAAATAAAAGCCTCTGTCGTTTCAGGTAAAATCTCATAGTCTTTACTAGTCTACGAGACCAATTGAACCAACCAAAAGTTCTTTCAACCAACCACCGTTTAGGAAGAACAACAAAACCCTTCTGTTCTTCAGAGCGTGTAACAACGCTCCACAGCCAGCGATAAACATCCATCACCCAGTGCGTAAAATCTTGACCGCGATAGCCACCATCAACCCAAATCCGAATTAATCTCCCGATGCGATGGCGTATTTGATGAAGCTTTGATAGAGCTTG
>NZ_SZNH01000062.1 GCF_005869855.1 Nostoc sp. PA-18-2419
ACACCACAATTCAACGAAAAAACCAGCATCCCGCCATTCTTGGAAATACCGATGTACTGCACTTGGGCTGCCAAACTTCTCCTTAGGCAATGCCTTCCATTGAATCCCTGTCCGGAGAACATAAACAATGGCGGCAAAGATTTGCCGCTTATCCAAGGATTTTCGCCCACCGCCATAAGCCCGCTTGTATTCCTTATCTTCCTGTCGTTGCTTGTGCGGTATCAACGGTTCTACAATCGCCCAAAACGCATCGCTTACTTCCCATGATTGCGTCAAACTCATCTTTCTACTCCTTCTTAACAGGGGCTTGATCCGAGTTTTAACATGGATTTTTATTTATGGATAGGCTCTAAGTCTCCCAAACTCCCTAAAGTGCTAACACTTAGCTGGGCCGTTGAAGCTGTTGCTCCAGAAAGGTGGCTACCTAGAACATCGAAGCAAAACACCAACTGGTATCTAGGTACTGTGGCGAGGTTGGTTAAAATTACATGACCTCTGTGAGGGTTGGCAGCTTGCAAAACAGACTTAATGGGACATGAGTTCGACGGCGATCGCGGAAGCAAAAAGCTTGTCATCAATGGAATATAGCGTTTCCTAGTCTAGTTTCGTTTTCAAATCGAGTTTAACTTTCGTGATGCGAAGCAGTTTTGGGGGTTAGAAGATTTTATGAATATGAGCAAAACTGCTGTGACTAATACAGCTAATCTAGTATTCTTTATGGTCAACTTATCTTATTACCTTCTGTATAATTTATGTCAACACAATCCCGACTCTAGGATTATTGATCTTAGAGCTTACTATCGGGTTTTCAATATGTTCGTGAAATATTAAAAATGCTTGGCTATTACGCCTAAGCCTATTTTATTAACCCAGATTTTGCCCAACTCACTGCTAATGGTCGTATTCATCCCCTTTCTACAGGCGTTGAACCCTCGTAAATTGGCAACGGTATTGTTATATAATTAACTAATAATACATAAGACTTTCAAACCAATCTTTAAAAAAATTGTTTGTGTCTATAAATCTCTACTCCGTTTTATGCCAAAAAACGGTATTTTGATTATGGACAGGTCAATTTATAGGCACAAAATGAGCTTTGAGCCTCTATGAACCTTGATTCTCTGATTGAGATAGTTAACCGCAAGTTGGTGGAGAGCCAAAATCGTCCACTCAATTCCACAGAAGTTCTCATTCTTCGCGGCATCTGGGAATATCAGACCTATAACAAAATTGCTGAAGAAGGTGGCTACAGTGCTGGATACTTGACAAATGTAGTAGCCCCAGAGTTGTGTAAACGGCTCTCTGATTTGATTGGTCAGCGTGTGACTAAAAAAAACTGTCGTATGCTGATGGAGTCTTATGCTGCTTCCCAAACAGCGCCATTAATGAAAACACAAAGACAGCAGGTCAAAGGACTATCCTCAGACTCTAGTCAAGAGTGTTCACCTCGCTATCCCAGTGGTGCAGTTCCGCCTGATTCTCCCATCTACCTGGAACGCTATTTTATTGAGGAGCAGGTTTATGCAGAAATTAGAAAGCCAGGAGCATTGGTGCGGATTAAAGCTCCCAAAGAAATGGGTAAAACCTCACTACTGCTGAGGACTCTAGACTATGCGGAATGTCAGGGCTACCGTACTGTTAGCTTAAATCTGGAACAAACCGACCAAGCAATATTGAGTAACCTGAATCGTTTTTTGCGTTGGCTATGTGCCAACGTCACTAGTCAGCTTCAGTTAGAGCCGAAACTAGATGATTACTGGGATGATGATATTGGTAGCAAAGTTAGCTGTGGTTTGTATATCAAAAATTATTTACTAGAGCAGATTGATTCTCCTTTGGTCTTGGCATTGGATGAGGTCAACCAGATTTTTGAGTATCCCCAAGTCGCTAAGGATTTTTTACCCCTGCTGCGTTCTTGGTATGAAGATGCCAGAAGATTACCTATCTGGCAAAAGCTGCGCCTAATCATAGTTCACTCAACTGAAATTTATGTTCCTCTCCAACTTCAGCAGTCTCCTTTCAATGTCGGCTTACCAATTAAATTAACCAGCTTCAGTTTAGAACAGGTGCAACAGTTGGCCCAGCAATATGGAATTAACTGGACTGATGGGGATGAAGCTAGACAACTTATGGATCTGGTTGAGGGACATCCCGCATTAGTGAACATAGCACTCTACCATCTCAATCGTGGGGAGGTAACTCTCCCACAATTACTAGAAAGTGCTCCTACTTCCACTGGGCCTTATGTTCACCACTTGCAACGTCATTGGGCAACCTTGCAAGAGCAGACTGAATTAGCGATCGCTCTTGCTACTGTAATGAATTCCACCGAACCAATGCTATTGGAACCTATTGTTGCTTATAAGTTAAGCAGTATGGGGCTGATCGAGTTAAATAATAACCAAGCCACACTTAGTTGTCAGTTATATCGACAGTATTTTCAGCCAAAGCTTCTCACTGAATAAAAAAATATTGGCTCAAAGCTGGGGTTACAGATAATTACTGCTAGGTTTTAGTATTAGTTTTTAATCATATTTAAATAATAGATATTATGGAAATGAAAACATATTTTTCTCATACAAAAACTCATATATTTAATATAAAAATCTTGTAAAATTTATAGAACTTATAATTATTAAAAAATATGTATTTTTTAATATTCTACATTGGAATAAAATATTAAATAGATATTATTAATTGTAGTTAAGCGAATTTAGATTAGTTTAGATTTGACCTACGAGCAAATCATCGACTACTACAAGCTACGTTTTCAGATCGAGTTCAACTTCCGTGATGCCAAGCAATTTTGGGGGTTAGAAGATTTCATGACCAAGAGCCAAACGGCAGTGACTAACGCGGCAAATCTCTCTTTTTTTATGGTCAATTTGTCCCATCACCTTCTGGCTAATTTCCGTCAACACAACCCCGCAGGCAGCATTATTGATCTAAAAGCATACTGCCGAGGTTTTCTATATGTTCACAAAATGATAAAAATGCTTCCTCAAAAACCTAGACCTATTTTATTGGCCAAGATTTTTCATAAGCTCATAGGTTTAGGTCGTATTCACTCTGTTCAAGCCCATTCCCAAGCCTCATAAATTGGCGAAGGTATTGTTGCTTTACAAGTAATTCGGGCTAATCATTAGTGGGCTGATTTTTGGAAACAGCTAGCTTTTTGAAGCATAAATAAATTTTTCAAGATAATCTCAGACTCACTAATTGGGTCAACAGCTAAAACATCAGTAAAACTGTTTATTGTTTGGGAGATGGACATGAGCGCATCTGTTGGAAACTACCCCTACAGCAGCCGGAATTTATAATCATCACTTGCAGCGCCATTGGGTAATACTGCAAGAGCAACCAGAATTAGCTAGTGCCCTTAATAACAGCATAAGTGCCGCTGATCCTGTATACTTAGCTCTTATACCAGCTTACAAATTAAATAGCATAGGACTGATTAAGATACATGACAATAAAGCGACCCCTAGTTGTCAATTGTATCGGTGATATTTTGAGAGTCAAAAGCTTTTTGTCTAATGATAGTGATTCCCTAGTAGGAGATTATGATGAGTAATAATTCACCGAATGCGTTAAATTATCTTGAAACTCATAAGAGGCTCTCTCAGCGCATTGCAATAGCCCAGTTACGTGGCGAAAATCTTCGGTCTGATGAAGAAATCACACAATTCCTGATCAATGAGAGGATTGTAAGCGAGGAGGAGGCTAAATTCTTTAATTTTGTTGCAATTTTAGAAACAAATCCAAATAAACCGTCAAAAGTTATAGATCTAAAAGACTTTACATTTAACATTTTTGGTGTTTCTAACCAACACCTTGCGGATCTTCTTTATCTTGGTAATCTTGCTCCTAATGATAAGATTCCTTCTTCTTTGACTAAGTTTATTTATGGAATAATAAATTTCATTAGTTCCGACTCTAATCAACCTCCTTGGTCTCTGGTTGAAACGGAATCGGACACGATCTTAACTCCTACTAAGGGAGAAATAGAGAAACAACTAGCCCCACTAGCCACAAAGGTAAAAGAAAATGGGTCTCCCTTTAATGTTCTCCAGCCTTCTAAGAAACTATCTCAACTTATTGCCAAGTCCTGGCTACGTGACGGTGATAGTGAGGCTAAAGATGTATTTACTGAGGGCGATCCACATAAAGTGAAGTCTTTTCTCAAGGATCGTGGTCTCCTCTCTGAGCTTGATGCTGAATACGCCACATTTAAGATAGACAGATGTGAGCTTACACCTGAACCGAATTCTACAGGAGTAGTATATATTGGTGAACTAACTATTGCAAAAGTTACGTCTTTTGCAAAAGAAGATGCAGGTGAATTTACTAATTATAATATAACAATCCCATACCCTACAGAACTTCCTGCTGAGTTAACAAATAATCCTGAGATTCTAGAAGAGTGGGTCAATAGTCCAGATGGTGAACAACCCTACACTCCAGTTGGAATTAGTCCAGTTCAAATTAGCCGTTGGATACCTTTAACTTGTTAAGATATGGCTAGATAAATTCTTAGTTTTAGCTTAATTCTAGTGAATTAAACTGTGGTTTTGCTCAATAATCTCTAATTAGAAACAGTACTGTTTCGGTAAATTTAGCGGCAACCCATTCGATTTAGATAGTATGTACAATAAGCCGCGATTGGAGCAGCGTTTTCGCTCACTTGATGTTGAAACCTTAGAGAAAGACAAAGTTCTTCTGCTGTTGTCTGAGAGAGGTTCGTTTCTACTCAGAGGTCACCTCTATCAACGGCTCATTGCTCTGGTTGATGGTCAAAATACAGTGGACGAAATTGTGAATCAGCTTTGGCTGTCAGAGAAGTTTCCTCTAACGGAGATTTACTATACTCTGATGGAGATGGAACGGAATGGCTACCTTGCCGAAGGTACTGTTTCCTTGCCATCCAACTTCACCATCTTCTGCGAACATTTAGGGATTGATTCCCATATCGCTTATGATCGGCTGCAAACAACTAAAGTAGGGATTAGGTCATTTTGCTCAAATCTGCCCACGTCCGAACTCAAAACCGCTCTTGAATCTCTCCATCTTCAAATCGAAGAGGAAGGCGCGATTGAGATCATTCTGACCGATGACTATCTCAAAGATGGCTTGGCACGCTTTAACCAGAAAGCCTTAACCCTTTCACGACCCTGGATGCTAGTCAAGCCTGTTGGAACTATTCTCTGGATAGGTCCTATCTTTGTTCCAGGGAAAACTGGTTGCTGGCAATGCCTCGCTCAACGCTTGCAAGATAACCGACCTGTGGAACAGTTTATTGCGAAACATCAACATAGCAGAACTACTCCTTTAATTTCCCCCCTCGGCGGTCTTCCCACTACCGGCCAAATAGCCTTAAGTATGGCAGCTACCGAACTCTTTAAGTGGATTGTTCAAGGAGAGAATGCCCACATCGAAGGAAGAATCGTTACTTACGATACCCTTTCTTTAAAAACACAATCCCATATCCTGGTCAAGCGTCCTCAGTGTTCAAGTTGTGGGGCGATCGCTAATGGCTTGAACCGTGAACCTGATCCTCTAATCTTAGGACACTGCCAGAAGACATTTACAGCCGATGGAGGGCATCGTTCCATATCTCCCGAAGAAACCCTGCGGAAATATCAACACCATATTAGTCCTTTGACGGGCGTTGTCCGAGAACTAAGGAAGAGCCAGCAAGACCCGCAGGGTTTAATTCATACGTATGTAGCAAGTCATCATTTCGCCACAATCTTTGATGACCTCAATGCATTACAGCAAAACATTAGCGGCAGAAGTGCGGGGAAAGGGAGAACAGAATCGCAAGCGAAGGCAAGTGGATTTTGTGAAGCGATTGAGCGATATTCCCACGTGTTTCAAGGCGATGAAATCAGGCAAACAGTAAGTTACCAAAAAATCGCAGATCGAGCCATTCACCCCAATGCCTGCATGAAATTCAGCCAGGAGCAATATGAACATCGCCATCAATGGAATCAAGAGTGTTATAGCTGGTTTCAGCGCGTTCCAGAACCTTTTGATGAAGATCAAGAAATTGAGTGGACACCTGTTTGGTCATTAACTAATCAGCAATTTAAGTTTTTACCAACAGCTTACTGCTACTTCAACTATCCTAATCTCCCAGATCCTTATTGTTGGGCCGATCTCAATGGTAGTGCGGCTGGCAACACATTAGAAGAAGCCATTCTGCAAGGATTCATGGAATTAGTCGAGCGAGACTGTGTTGCTTTATGGTGGTATAATCGCCTCAAGAAAGCGCAGGTAGATTTGGACAGCTTCGCCGATTCCTATTTCCAAACCTTAAAAAACTACTATCAGACCTTGCAGCGCGAACTTTGGGTTTTAGATATCACTAGCGATCTAAATATTCCTGCCTTTGTTGCTATCAGCCGAAGAAGCGATCAAAAAGTAGAAGATATTATCCTTGGGTTTGGTGCCCATTTTGATGCCAAGATTGCCATTAGTAGAGCATTGACTGAAATGAACCAGAGTCTTCCTTACGTTTTATTTGCTAAGTCGGATGGTAGCACTCAGTATCCTTCCTCCTCAGATTCCCTTCCTATTCAATGGTGGAAAATGGCAACGTTGGAAAATCAATCTTATCTGGTTCCTGATAAAAGTATCACCACCAAAGTTTGTGCTAATTATTTGCAATTTCAACGTGATGATCTGCTAGAAGATGTAATGACCTGCCAGCAAATCGTTAAAACTAACGGTATGGAAATGCTGGTGTTGGATCAGACTCGTCCCGATATCGGTTTGAAAGTAGTCAAGGTAATAATTCCAGGAATGCGTCACTGGTGGAAACGGCTAGGTTCGGGGCGACTGTATGAGGTTCCCATAAAAATGGGCTGGTTGAAAGAGCCATTCCTGGAACATCAACTAAATCCTTTTCCAATGTGGATGTAATGGCAGGTTATCACTTAATATAAAAGACTTTAATTAGGTCAGAAAAAACAAGGAAATAGTTATATGAAGCTAAAAGGGTTGAGAAATTCAAAAAATTACCGGAGTTAATTGCTCTATGTACAAAAAATATAATATTATTGATTCAGACACCCATGTGTTTGAACCTTTAAATATATGGGAAAAGTATTTGGAACCTGGCTATAAGGATTTTGCCCCGTCACCCGATAGGAAAATTCAGGGTGAGGATATTTACGGTCAAGTTTCCGTTGAAGCAGCTAACCGATGGGCTCAACAAATTCTTCAGGCTCACCCACAGGCTAGGCTCAATGGTTTTAGCAATAAGCTGCATGTCTTAACAATGGAACAGATGGGAGCAGATGTATCATTCATCTATCCCACTGTTGGGCTATTCATTCTGGCAATGGATACCATGAAGCCTTCTTTAGCCGGAGCTTTTACTCGTGCTTACAACAATTGGTTATATCAAGAATTTTGCAGCTATGCCCCAGATATACTCAAGGGAGTGGGTCTAGTCAATCTTCATGCTCCGGAAGAAATGGTTCCAGAACTGCATCGCATTATACAGCTTGGCTGTCAAGCAGTGTGTTTACGCCCTAACCCCGTCAAAGGGCGGATATTGAGCGATCCTGCCTACGAGCCATTTTGGATAGCGTGTGAAGAATTAGGAATAGCAGTGGGAATACATGAAGGAACTCATAGCCGTCTACCAACAACTGGATCTGATCGCTTTCACACTCGGTTTGCCCTACGGGCTTGCTCTCATCCAATGGAGCAGATGATGGCTTTGCTCTCCTTGATTGAAGGCGGGGTTTTGGAGCGTCATCCCAAACTTCGGGTCGGATTTCTAGAATCAGGCTGTAGTTGGCTTCTGTATTGGCTGTGGCGACTAGATGAAGAGTACGAGTGCCACTACTGGGAAGTTAAAGATAACGTCAAGATGCCGCCTTCAGACTATTTCCGTCGCCAATGTTTTATTGGACTTGAGCTAGGAGAACCTTACCTGGAGCAGGTCATTGAGTATATTGGTTCGGATAAATTGCTCTTTGGTTCTGACTATCCCCACGTCCATTGGGGAAGACAAGAAGAAAAGCTAAAAGAAAAGCCAGATGTTTTAGACATCAAGCAGGCACTTCTGGAACAGCTACCCAAAGAAATAGTACAAAAAATCCTCTGGGATAATGCCGCTCGTTTTTATAGACTGGAATAAAAAAGTCTAAGGCTAAAGAGCCAAAAAAGTAAAAGTTAAGATTAGCCTAATAAAAATCAAGGAAACTATTATGGTAATTGCTATAGGAGCGAAGCAACAGGTTAAGATCGGACCAACCCAATTATTGATTAATAATGAATGGGTAGAGGGTGTTTCTGAAAAACGATTTGAAACCATTAATCCGGCAACAGGGGAAGTAATCTGTGATGTAGCAGAAGCACAGGCTTCCGACGTTGATCGGGCAGTAGAGGCAGCTTGCAAAGCCTTTACTACCGGAGATTGGACACAAATGTCTGCCACTCGCCGAGGCGAATTGCTCTACAAACTAGCTGATCTGATTGAGCAAAATAAAGAAGAACTGGCGCGGTTGGAAACATTAGATAATGGCAAGCCTCTAAATGAATCACTGAACGTAGATCTGCCCCTAGTTATCTCTATATATCGCTATTATGCTGGCTGGGCAGATAAGATTCAAGGTAAGACAATTCCTATTAATGGTCCTTACTTTTGCTACACGCGACATGAGCCAGTAGGGGTAGTTGGTCAGATTATTCCCTGGAACTTCCCGCTCGTACTACAGGCGTGTAAGATGGCACCAGCCTTAGCCACTGGCAACACCCTTATCCTCAAACCTGCTGAACAGACTCCATTATCTGCACTACGAATAGGAGAGCTAATTCTCGAAGCTGGTTTCCCTCCCGGTGTGGTTAATATCCTCCCTGGTTATGGACCAACAACAGGTGGGGCTATTGCTCGGCATATGAATATTGACAAAGTTACTTTTACGGGATCAGTTGAAGTAGGACGGCTGATTTTAGAAGCGGCAGCTCATAGTAATCTCAAGCGTGTTACGTATCACCTTAGTGGTAAGAGCCCCAACATTATCTTTGCGGATGCAGATATTGAGCAGGCAATTGAGGGAGCTCATCTTGCGCTCTTCTTCAATCAGGGGCAAGTTTGTACGGCAGGATCGCGCGTCTTTGTAGAAGAAAAGTGTTACGACGAGTTTGTAGAGAAAAGTGTTGAAAGGGCCAAACGACGTATAGTTGGCGATCCGTTCGATCTCAAGACTGAGCAGGGACCACAGATAGACAAGATACAATTTGACAACGTGATGCGCTACATCGAGTTAGGAGTTCGTGAGGGGGCTAAACTGTTGTGTGGTGGCAATCAAAGAGGCGATCGCGGTTACTTTATTGAGCCAACCGTCTTTGCCGATGTCCAGAATCATATGAAAATTGCCCAGGAAGAGATATTTGGTCCGGTAATGAGTATTCTCAAGTTTCGGGACATTAATGAGGTGATTGAGCAAGCCAATAGCACACCTTATGGTCTCGCAGCAGGAGTTTGGACTAAGGATATCACCAAGGCTCACACGATTGCCAATAATGTCCGAGCAGGCACCGTCTGGATGAATTGCTACGGTGTCCTCGATGCTGCGGCCCCTGCTGGAGGGTTTCGGCAGTCCGGAATGGGTCGTGAACTCGGCGAGTATGGCTTACAGCAATACACCGAAGTTAAAACGGTGACAATGAAATTGTAGAAATGTAAGATATAGTGCCGAGTGGCACTAAGAAAAGCGGAAACACTTGTGGTTTAAGCAGTTTGCAATTGTTGGCGTAATTCATGCCGGGGTTTCATCATTAAGGGGTAAGCTTTCGGGCGGCGTTTACGGACTCGTGCTTCACTTCTTGCAGGGCGCTCGGGAACTACTTTGTGAACAATAACTTTCAGTAAAGTCTGATAAATTCGGAGACTTTTTGTTGAAGTTGCTGCTAACAATTGGAAAATAAAGTTGTTTAAATGATATCGAGTACCTTGTAATGACAAGCGATTTGGAGGAGTACCATAAGTAGTTCCAGCCGACCACATTAAACAACGAAGTAGATTGTAAGCCAGCAAATAAATATAAATTTCTTTGCGTACCATAGACGGAGTTTTACACTGCAAAACATCCATGCACAAAATAGTTTTGATCGTAATTTTAGTTCAACATCCCAGCATAAGCATAGGATAGCCAGCATTCAAAGAAGAAACGACTGTTCAATACTAAAATAATCGTTTTTTCACAGGCTTTTCTGAATATCTTTGACAATTTTGGGAAATGAATTTATAATTACAATCAAACTAATATATTTTAAGTCTTAGCCCCAAAATATCATATCTTGGGTTATTTTTATTGGATTTTTCTTAACATTCAACACTTCTGCCTCAGTATATAATTAAGTTGATTAGTAGTTAAAGCACTTGACTTTTCATTGGAAGTCCTCAAGCCCCAAAAAAGTGTGGCTTTTTCCACAAGTAAATTCTCAATAACTTCCTTGTTAATGAAAATAGCTAACGGAGAAATCAGGATTTGGGAAATCATCAAAATGACCTTTTTCACATATTGTGAAAAGTCAGTTTAAAGCACCGCTTCAAAAATAATAAATATAAATTATGAATGCCATTGTTGGCTGCCAAATTATAGCCAAAATCTATGAAAGCTCTAACTCTTTAGTTTATAGAGCTATACGTAGTCAGAATGGTCAGCCTGTAATTTTGAAGATTCTTAAAGAAGATTATCCTATTCCGTCAGAACTCATTAGGTATAAACAAGAATATGAAATTACCCATTCTCTAAATTTGGATGCGGCAATCAAAGCTTATGAGTTACACAGATATAAAAATAGTTTAGTCATGCTTTTAGAGGATTTTGGTGGTGATTCTCTAAAAATATTAATGCTAAAACAACAGTTTACATTAACTGAGTTTTTGGCACTTGCCATCAAGATTACGAAAAGCTTGAGTGCTATTCATACTGCCAATATTATTCATAAAGATATTAATCTATCGAATATCGTTTTTAATCCAAAAACCGGACAACTGAAAATTATTGACTTTGGCATTTCTAGCATCTTATCAACAGAGAACCCGATAATTCGCAATCCGGAACACTTAGAAGGAACCCTAGCTTATATTTCACCAGAACAAACTGGCAGAATGAATCGGGTGATAGATTACCGAACTGACTTTTATTCTTTAGGAGTAACTTTTTATGAGTTACTTACTCAGCAATTACCTTTTCCAACAACTGAACCTATGGAGTTGGTACATTGCCATATAGCTCAATTACCTGTACCACCCCATATTTTAGTAGGAGAAGAACGCTGTCCTAAAATTGTTTCAAGTATCGTCATGAAATTAATGGCGAAAACTTCAGAAGAGAGGTATCAAAGTAGTTGGGGACTGATAGCAGATTTAACAACTTGTCTCACACGATTACAGAATTTAGGACAGATTTCAGATTTAAGTTTAAGAAGCCAAGATATTTCAAATAAGTTTAAAGTTTCTCAAAAACTCTACGGTCGAGAAATTGAAATAGACCAGCTATTAACAAGTTTTGAGGTAGTTAGCAAAGGCTATACAAAAATGATTGTTGTAGGTGGTTATTCTGGTAGCGGTAAGTCAGCTTTAGTAAATGAAATTCATAAACCAATTGTCCAGAAACAAGGGTATTTTATCTCTGGTAAATTAGACCAATTTAAGCGAAATATTCCCTACACTTGTTTTATACAAGCATTTCAAGAATTGATTCGGCAGTTGCTCACAGAAAGCCAAACACAATTGTACACATGGAAACAAAAATTATTAGCAGCACTTGGAACTAATGGTCAAGTCATTATTGATGTTATTCCAGAAGTAGAATTAATTATTGGAAAACAACCTTCAGTACTACACTTAAGTCCAACCGAATCCCGAAATCGATTCAACTTAGTTTTGCAAAAATTCCTTAGTGTTTTTACAAAAAAAGAACATCCTTTAGTTATTTTTTTAGATGATTTACAGTGGTCAGATTCAGCTTCATTAAAGTTAATTGAATTATTTATGAGTAATATCGATAGCCAACACTTGTTGATGATTGGAGCATATCGAGATAATGAAGTTAGTCCCACTCATTTTTTGATGCAAACTTTGGATAAAATTCAAAATTCTGGTGTTAATATAAGTAAAATTATTGTCCAACCATTGAACTTAGGAAATGTTGGAGAATTAATTGTCGATACATTTGGCTGCTCAGTAACAGAGTCCAAATCTTTAGCGGAACTAGTATTTAATAAAACTAATGGTAATCCTTTCTTTTTGAATCAGCTACTTCAAGCTTTATATACACAAAAACTTTTATTATTTAATTTTAGTACTCGTCGTTGGCAATGGAATATTGCAGAGATTAAAAAAGTAGAGATAACTGATAACGTAGTTGATTTGATGGTTAGTAAAATTGAGAGATTAGATAGAAATGTCCAAGAAGCTTTAAAGTTAGCTGCTTGTATCGGAAATCAATTTGATTTAGATGTACTTTCTGTAGTCAGTAAAAAATCTCTTGTTGATATAGCTATTGAACTTTTACCAGCTATTCAAGAAGGCTTAATTATACCTCTGAGTGAGGCGTATAAAATTCCAATTCTTTGGCGAGAACAAGGGAGCGATCGCTCAAAAACATCTTCTGCGATTATGCCTGATTTTCCATCTTCTATATCCTACAAATTTTTGCACGACCGAGTTCAGCAAGCTGCTTATAGTTTAATCCCAAATGAGCAAAAGCAAGAAGTTCATTTTAAAGTAGGTCAACTTATATTAGAGAATACTACACAAGATAAATTAGAAGAAAATATATTTAATATTGTTAATCATCTAAATACTAGTTTATATTTAATTACTCTTCAAATAGAAAAAGATAAGCTAGCTCATCTAAATTTAATTGCTGCTAGAAAAGCTAAAAATGCAGCTGCTTACGAAACAGCTATTAAATATATAGAGATTGGCTTAAAATTGTTGTCAGTAAATAGTTGGGATAATCGATATGAATTGACACTTGCTCTTTATGTAGAAGCTGTAGAATTACAATATATGAATACTCAGTTTGAAGAAGCTGAATATTTATCTAATATTATATTTAAAAGAGCCAAATCTATTCTTGATAAAGTAAGAACTTATGAGCTAAAAATTCAATCACATATTGCTACAATTGAAATGCAATCAGCTATAGACATTGCACATCAGGTTTTAGCACAACTAGGAATTCATCTACCTCAAATCCCAGATAGTAATCATATTAGTCAAGAACAAAAAGCTATAAAATTATTGTTGCAAAATAGGCAAATTGAGGATTTGTCTGATTTACCAATAATGACAGATTTATACAAACTTGCAGCTGTAAGAATTTTAATGATTGTTACTACTGCGGCAATTATTAGTAATCCTCTTTTATTTTCTCTAGTAACATTAACTGCGATCAATCTTTGTATTAAGTATGGCAATCCACCTCAAGCTACTAGTGTTTATACTTTTTATGCGAAGTTATTGTGTGGAATGATGCAAGATATTGATACTGGATATCGATTTGGTCAATTAGCTTTAAACTTATTAGAAAAATTTGATATTAAAGAAGCTAAACCTCTTGTTTTCCATTATACTAGTGGTTTTGTTCGACATTGGAAAGAACCAATTCGTCAGGGTAACATAATTGAAACATTGCAGGAAGCTATTAACATAGGACTTGATACAGGGCATATAGAGTATACTTCTTATGCAGCTTCAGCTTATTGCTTATTTTTAATGTTTAGTGGGTATAATCTTGAAGAATTAAATTATAAATATCAAGAATATATTGATTTAAATATCAAGTTGAAACAACAATATACAATTTTTTATATGAAAAACTGTAGAATTATTGTTTTAAATTTAATAAATGACTTGCAAAATGAAAATTTTGCAGTGATTGGAAATTCTTTAGCAGAAGAGCAAAAAATGCTAAAAGAATGGACTCAAAATAAAGCAGTATGGCTATTGTTTAGTGCTTATTTAATAAAAACAATTTTATATTATTTATTTCATAAATATGACCAAGCTGTTATTTATGCTATTCAAGCAAAAAATAATTCAGATAGTTCTGCCTCCTATATAGTTGCAATACAACATAATTTTTATTATTCGCTTGCTTTACTTGCTTGTTGCTTTGATGGAGAAAAAGTTTTTCGAGATGAATTTTTAGAAAAAGTATCATTAAATCAGGAGAGAATGAAGATATGGGCCGATTGTTGTCCAGAAAATTGTCAACATAAATATGAGTTGATAGAAGCAGAGAAAGCACGAGTATTAGGACAGAAGTGGAAAGCCCAAGAATTTTATGAAAAAGCTATTCAAGGAGCTAAAAAGCAGGGATTTATTCATGAAGAAGCTCTAGCTTATGAACGTGCGGCAGAATTCTATCTCTCTCTTGCCAAAGAGGAGATAGGACAGTTATACATGAAAAATGCACACCATTGTTATGCTTACTGGGGAGCAACAGCTAAAGTTAAAGATTTAGAATCCAAATACTCACATTTTTTTGTGGAAGTAACAAAACGAACGGGTGCTGAAACTATCAATACTACTTCCTTTACTACTAACAGTAATACAAAAGTGTTAGATTTAACAACAGTTATTAAAGCATCCCAAACTTTAACTAATGAAATTATTCTCAGCAAGCTGCTCAAAAAATTGATGAATATCATCATTGAAAATGCAGGCGCTCAAAAAGGTTTATTGATTCTTGATAAAAATGGTAGTTTAGTCATTGAGGCTGAAGGCGTAGTTGATGCCCAAGAAGTTACTACACTACAATCAGTTCCAGTGGATTCTGTTAATCGTGATAGCCAAAGACATCTTTTATCAATTTCTATCATCAACTATGTATTTAACACACATAAAAATGTAGTTTTAGATGAGGCAGTTGATCAAGGAGAATTTACTCACGATCCATATATTATTGCCACTCAAGCTAAATCAATTCTTTGTACTCCCTTACTCTATCAAGGTAAATTGAGTGGCATTGTTTATTTAGAGAATAATTTAACAGCTGGTGCATTTACTCCAGAGCGTGTCGAAGTTTTAAAAATTCTTTCAGCTCAAGCTGCCATTTCCATAGAGAATTCCCGTCTTTACGAGCAGTTAGAGGATTATAACCGGACTTTAGAACAAAAAGTAAAGGTAAGAACTCAGGAATTACAGGAGAAAAATGAAGAGCTGGCAAGTATTCTGCAAACGCTGAAAGCTACACAAGCTCAGATTATTGCTCAAGAGAAATTAGCTTCGCTGGGAGCTTTAGCAGCTGGTATTGCTCACGAAATCAAAAATCCTTTAAATTTCGTAAATAATTTTGCTGAACTATCCATAGAATTGGCTCAGGAGTTAGGAGAACAAATTGAAAATCAAAAAGACTCTTTAGACTCCCAGAGCAAAGAATATATAGAAGAAATTTTAAACGATCTCAAACAAAATGCTCAAAAAATCTATGAGCATGGTAAAAGGTCAGATAATATTGTTAGTGCAATGCTCATGCACTCGCGCGGGCAAAGTGGTGAGCGCCAACAAGTAGAAATTAACACTTTGGTGGCAGAAGCTATCGACCTAGCGTATCACGGAATGCGTGCCAAGGATACTGCTTTTAAGATAATTATAGAAACAGACTATGATCGCCGCCTTGGTCAAATAAATGTCGTACCACAGAATATTAGTCGCGCTTTGATAAATATAATTAATAATAGTTGTTATGCAGCATATCAAAAGAAAATGCGTTTTCAAGAAAACACAGAGTTTATCGCTGAGGAATTTTTACCTACGCTCTGTGTCAGTACAAAAGATTTAGGCGAGCAAGTAGAAATCTGCGTTCATGATAACGGTGAAGGTATTCCGCCACAGCTAATAAATAAAATTTTTAACCCTTTTTTTACTACTAAGCCTACTGGTGAAGGCACAGGCTTAGGACTATCCATAACTTATGATATTATTGTCCAGCAGCATCAAGGAAAAATAAAAGTCAATAGCGAAGTAAATATTTATACTGAATTTATTATCAACTTGCCTAAGGCTACTGGTGAGAAGAGATAGCCTGAAAACTGCTTGGGTAATTGTAAGGGACTTCCAATTGATGTTCAAGCGATCATTGATAAACCACAAAACCCATTAAACTTACTTTTATATTCTGGATAAAATACATATTTATGCATTTATATTTTAAAAAGAAAAATTATATGGCTGTGTAACATTAGTTTGATTAATATTAGCCTCATTTTTGCATAACATTCTCTAGTTTTAACGTTAATATTCTATAGGTGTTGTATTTTAATAGCTTTCTGACAAATCACATTTTATTCAATTTGTCAAGAAAAAAGTAAATGAAGATAATGGTTGTAGATGACGAACAAGATGTCCAATTCTTGTTTCAACAAAAATTTAGGAGAGAACTTAAAGAAAATCAAATTAAATTGTATTTTGCTTTTTCAGCAGAGGAAGCACTGGAATCTCTACAAAACAAACTAACTAATTGCCTAAATCTAATTGTTACGGATATTAATATGCGTGGGATGAATGGTTTAGAAATGCTCAAACTGATTAAAGAAAATTATCCAGCGTTGAAAGTATTTATCATTACTGCTTATGATGATGAAGATAATTATTTAACTGCGAAACAGTATGGTGCTGATGGATATATTACTAAGCCAATTGAATTTAATCAACTCAAGCAAAAAATACTTAATTTATAAATACGTTTAATCAACTAAAAAACTATGCCAGCTAAAATACTGGTTGTGGATGATGAGTCTGACTTAGAACTCTTGCTCCGCCAGAAATTTAGAAAAGAAATTCGAGAAAAGCAATTTAATTTGTTTTTTGCACGTAACGGAATTGAGGCGTTAGACAAACTACAAGCAGAGCCAGATATAGATATAGTATTAACTGATATTTTTATGCCTCAAATGGATGGGTTAGCTTTAATAACTAAACTTAATGAGTTATATCCCATGATTAAGGCAGTAATTATTTCCGCTTATAGTGATATTGATAATATCAGATATGCAATGAATCAAGGTGCTTTTGACTTTTTAACTAAACCAATTAACTTTCAAGATTTAGAAATTACCACTTACAAAACTCTGCAACATGTGCAGAAAATGAAAGGCATTAAGGAACAGGAAGTTTTAGCACGAAAAGCTCAAGCAGAGCTATTAAGTTGTCTACAAAAAGAAGTTACGGTACGCCAACAGACAGAAGAAGCATTACGTGCCAGCGAAGCCAAGCTAGCTCAATTTTTAGAAGCTGTCCCAGTAGGCATTTTTGTGGTTGATGGCAGTGGTCAACCTTTCTATGCCAATCAAACCGCTCAACAAATACTTGGTAAAGGAATTATACCAGAAACTACAGCCTCAAAATTGAGTGAGATTTATCAAGTTTATATGTCAGAGAGTAAACAGTTATATCCCACAGAACAGCAGCCGATTATGCAAGCATTGAACGGTAAGAGTATTACTGTCGATGATATGGAAATTCACCAAGCTGATAATATTATTTCTTTAGAGGTGTCAGCTACGCCAATTTTTGATGAGAAGGGAAAAATTATCTATGCTATAGCTGCTTTTCAAGATATTACACAACGTAAACGGTCACAAGCAGAACGGACGCAGTTAATTTGGGAGTTAGGAATAAAAAATCTGGCTTTACAAAATGCAAAAGAAGAATTAGCAAAATCAAACCAAAATTTAGAACAAAAAGTTAGTGAACGCACTCAAGAGTTATCACAAACCTTAGTAATTCTTAAAGCTACACAAGCAGAACTGATATTTGAAAATACTCTACTCAGAAGTGCGGAACAATCTTCAACTTTTGATTATCAAGTTGGGGGAAGCTTACCTATGGATGCACCCACTTATGTAGTGCGTTCCGCAGACCGTTACCTCTATAAAGCATTAAAAGGTGGAGAGTTTTGTTATGTCTTAAACGCTCGACAAATGGGTAAATCAAGCTTGATGGTACAGATGATACACTATCTTCAACAAGAAGGATTTAGCTGTGCAGCAGTTGACATTACTCGTTTAGGTAGTGAAAACGTTACTTCTACTCAATGGTATAAAGGATTAATGGTGGAATTGTGGCAGAATTTTGATTTGCTAGGTAAGGTTAATTTTAAAAGTTGGTGGGATGAGCAAAAAGATTTATCACTTATCCAATGTTTAGCTCGATTTATTGAAGATATATTACTTAAGCAAGTTGACAACGAAAATATTTTTATTTTTATTGATGAAATTGATAGTATTTTAGCGTTAAGTTTTCCTACTAATGATTTTTTTGCATTGATTCGTTTTTGTTATAATCAACGCACTCTTAACCCAGAATATCGACGTTTAACATTTGCTTTTTTTGGTGTAGCAACACCCTCAGATTTAATTACTGATTATCAAAGAACGCCATTTAATATTGGTAAAGTAATTCAATTAAATGGTTTTCAATTACATGAAGCTCAACCTTTGCTGCAAGGATTAACACCAAAAGTTAGGAATCCACAAGTAGTGCTAAAAGAAGTATTAGCTTGGACAAATGGGCAACCTTTTTTAACTCAAAAGCTTTGTAAAATTATCCGTAGTTGTAAATCGAAAATACCCACAAACTCTGAAGCAGTTTGGATGGAGAATTTGGTGCGATCGCATATTATTGACAATTGGGAGTCTCAAGATGAGCCTGAGCATTTGCGAACAATCCGCGATCGCATCCTCAAAAATACTCTCTACCCTGTTGGGTTATTAGAACTATATCAGCAAATTCTCCATTATGGGCAGGTGGGTGTTGTTGATAGTCCAGAAGAGAGGGAGTTGCTGTTGTCGGGATTAGTGGTTAAGCAACAGGGTGCGTTGAAAGTTCATAATCGAATTTATGAATTGATATTTGATAGTAGTTGGGTTGAGGGTTGTATGGTGAAAACTGGTTAAGTAGTGTTGCTGTGCTTACTGAGTGTTAGTATATGTTGTTACATAATTTTTCATCAGGATCTTTAATCTTTTGATCTTTTTCTCTTTAATTCAGATTATTGAGATAATTTTGCATCCAATTACAAGTATCCTCCATAAGCAGATCTAGATCCCAATCCCATAAAATCACAGTTCCGTCCTTACTAGCAGAGGCGAGTTTTTTGCCATCTGGGCTGAATACTACACCAACCTATCCCACTAATAAAATCGGTGTTGCATAATAGAGGGATGAATTGAGGTCATCTACTGTGCAATGTCCATACTGTGAGTCTACGGAAATTAGAAAGAATGGAAAACGGAGAGGTAAACAAAATCACATCTGTAATAACTGCGAGCGCCAATTTATTGATGTGTACGATCCGCCAAAAGGATACTCAGAGAAACTTAAACAAGAATGTTTAAAAATGTATCTTAATGGTATCGGTTTTCGTGGGATTGAACAGGTTAAAGGTGTACATCATACTACTATAATTTCTTGGGTAAAACAAATAGGAGAAAAGCTGCCAGACGTACCAGAAGAAGATGCTATACCAGAAGTTGGAGAACTAGATGAATTAGAGACATTTATAGGTTCAAA